>NZ_JAEMHM010000032.1 GCF_016458275.1 Geomesophilobacter sediminis | reverse complement strand
CCCTCTGCGAAACTAAGGAGACCCTCTGCGAAACTAAGGAGACCCTCTGCGAAACTAAGGAGACCCTCTGCGAAACTAAGGAGGCCCTCTGCGAAACTAAGGAGACCCTCTGCGAAACTAAGGGGACCCTCTGCGAAACTAAGGGGACCATCTGCGAAGCTAAGGGGACCACCTGCGAAGCTAAGGGGACCACCTGGCAGAAAGACACACATCGATGTCATCAGGGGGCGTGTAAAGGATTTTGTAAATGCCCCATCGGCTACATCAGGTGTCCTTTTGGTCTTTTCTGCTTTCGCGCCGACATCACCTGCTGCCGGTGGTAAGATTAAAGTTATCCGGAATCAAATCTCATAATCAAAGGAGGCAGCCATGAAAAGGATCGGCTGGGCTCTCCTGATCCTGTTACTGGCAATCACCGTTGGGGGCTGTGGTGGCAGCAGCGGCCCTTCGACCGTCGTCACCCAGATTCTCAGCGACCCCACCCGCGACCAGGACATTGCCCTTAGCTCCGGCGGCGTCTTCAGCTTCAGCGGAACCGACACCGCCACTGTTCTGGCCGGGATCGACCCGTCCACCCTCACCGAGTACCGTGCCTTTCTCGACTTTTCCCTGGGCACCGTTCCCGCCGACGCCGTCATCGTCTCCGCCACCCTCGACATCTTCATCGACAACATCACCCCCCAGCCGCTGTTCACCACTATTCCCATCCGGATCGACCTGGTCTCCTACCCGCAGCCGCTGGTCGCCAGCGACTTCGACCGGAACCAGCAGCTGCCGCTCGCTTCCACGACCATCGTGCCCCCCATCGCACAGAGCGACCTGCTGCATCATGTGGCGGTCGACGTGACTCCGCTCATGCAAGAGGCGCAGCGGCGCGGCCTGTCCCGCTTCCAGGTCCGGATCCTGGAGGATCTCGGTCCGGTTACCCCGGGGTTGATCGAGATCGAGGAACTCGCCACCAGCCGCGCCCCGCTGCTGACCGTCGAATATTTCTGAACCGCCAGAGTGAAGTCGCGGCACTAAAAAATGAAGGGACCAGCTCGAAAGAGCTGGTCCCTTTTGCTTTGTGCAGTGGCAACTTTTGGGGAAGCCTTTTTAAGGCCCTAAGGGACACCAGGGAGCTAAGCCGGTTGATGGTATTCTGAGGTATTTGTATTGGGAAAAACAATAGAGGTAAGCGTAAAATACGATACTTTTTTCTTGAACGAACCGGCCGCTTTTGCTATATAGATACTCACCCGTCGGGAGGGGCAGGATAACCTCCACACAATACTCGTGTTTTTCGGGCCGCTAGCTCAGTTGGTAGAGCAGTTGACTCTTAATCATCAGGTCGTTGGTTCGATCCCAACGCGGCCCACCATCCTCACAAACGCTTCAGGTGCTACCTGGGGCGTTTGATTTTCCCCCCCAGCAGCCATTTCCGCCCCCCCGTTGTTTCTTTAGCCGACCTCAACCCAGAGAATCAAAGGGGGAATCGGCGCAGATTAGCGATTCCCTCTTTTCTTGTTTGTGCCGGTACATCGCCGCGTCGGCCTGGCGGATCAGGGTCTCCATGGTGCTCCCGTCCCGGGGGTAGAGGGCCACCCCGATGCTGGGGGAAACCTGGACCCGAACCGCATCGACGACGAATTCGCTGCGTACCGTATCGACCACCTTTTCCGCAGTCCGGATCGCGTCCACTTCCTCCCGCACCCCGTTGATCACGATGATGAACTCGTCACCCCCCAGCCGGCTCACCGTGTCGCTCGCCCGCACCAGGCCGAGCAGCCGCTGCCCGATCTCCTGCAATACCAGGTCGCCGGCCTGGTGGCCGAGGTGGTCGTTGATCGCCTTGAAATTGTCCAGATCGATGAACAGGATCGCCAGTTGCCGACCGTAGCGCTGCGCCGCGGCCAGCGCCAGCTCGAACCGGGCGGTGAGCAGACTGCGGTTGGGGAGGCCGGTCAGCGCGTCGTGCATGGCGAGATGGCGGATCTGCTCCTCGGCTCTTTTGCGCTCGGTGATGTCGGACAGGATCCCGACGTGGTGGGTGATCTCGCCCGCCGGGTCGTTGACGCAGGTGATGGAAAGCCTGGCCGGGAAGTGGGTCCCGTCCTGGCGCCGGTTCACCAACTCCCCTTGCCAGGAACGCTTGGTGCTGATTTCCTCCCACATGGCCTGGTAGAAGGATGGCTCCTGTTCCCCGGACGAAAGAAGGTGCGGGTTTTTACCGATGACCTCGTCGGCCGCGTATCCGGTGATCCGGCAGAAGGCGTCGTTGACCGATACGATGCGGTTGGACCGGTCGGTCACCAGGATTGCCTCGGGGCTGCAGCGATAGACCGTGGCCGCCAGCCGCTGCTGCTCTTCGAGGTAGAGCCGGTGCGCGCATTCCAGAAGGCGGTTGCTCAGCTTTTCGGTGCCGATCGGCTTCACCACGTAACCGTTGACTCCCAAATCTATGGAGTCCAGCAGGTACTCGGTCTGCTCGAAGGCGGTGGTCACGATGACCGGGACGTTCCCGTCGAGCTCGCGGATCTGGCGCACCATCTCCAGGCCGTTCATCTCCGGCATCAGGATGTCGGTCACCACGAGATCGATCTGGTGGGCGCGGAAGGCGGCCACCCCTTGGGTCCCGTTTCCCGCCGGGATGACCTTCCCGACGCGCCGCTTCAGGAAAACCTCCAGCTGGCGTCGTACGTCTTCATCGTCTTCCACGTAAAGCACGGTAAGCGTCTTCAGAAACTCCTGGTCATGCGTTCGATCCATTGGCGCTCTCCCCGGCTAGCGGGGCGAAGACGGCGAATTCCGCTCCGCCCGCTACGTTTCTTGCCCTCAGGTTTCCGTTCATGTTGCGTTCGATGATCATTTTGGACATGTACAGCCCGATGCCGGTCCCTCCCTGTTTCGTGGAGAAGTAGGGCTCGAAGATGCGGGGCAGGACCGCATCCGGGATGCCACCCCCGCTGTCGCGCACCGTGATGCACCCTTTTCCCCCATCCATCTGCAAGGAGATGACGATATCTCCGGCACCCTCTCCCCGCCCCTTGATCGCCTCCTTGGCATTGGTGAGAAGGTTGAGCAGCACCTGGGAGAACTGGTTCGGAAACCCGGCCAGCCTCAGGTCGGGGACCCCCTGCACCTGGATCCGGATCTGGTCGTTGCCGAAGCTCGACTCGACCAGCGAGATCGCCTCGCGGATCTGCTGGGCGGCCGAGAAGGCCACCACCTCGCGGTCGGGGCGGAAGAAATTCCGGAAGTCGTTGATGGTGGAGGACATCTTCTGGATCAGCCGGTTCCCCTCCGCCGTCGCCTTTTCCAGGTATGCCTCGTCCATCTCGCCAAAGTGGTAGGCGTCCGCCATGTTGGCGATCAGCAGGTCGAGCGCGTTGAGCGGCTGGCGCCACTGGTGGGCGATGTTGCCGATCATCTCCCCCATCGCCGCCATCCTGCTTTGGGAAATGAGGATCTGGTCCTTTTCCCGGCTCTTCGCCAGCTCCTCGGCCACCCGCTTCTCCAGGGAGCAGTTCAAGACGGCGAGCTGCATTTGCTTTTGGGCCAGGGCCTGCTCCGCCCGCTGCCGCTCGTGGACTTCCTCCTCCAAAAGGGTCGTTTGCTGGTAGAGAAGCTCCTCGGCCCGCTTGCGCGCCGTGACGTCGACGGCGATCGACAGGACCGCGGGGCGCCCCTGCTGCTGGATCGGCATCATCACCGCTTCGACGATGGTCACGTCCCCGTCCAGGCGCAGGAGCCTCAGCTCGCGGGGCGGGACCGATATCTGCTCTCGTTGCACCTTCTCGACCCGCTGTCGGGAGATCTCCCGGTCCTGGGGGTGGAGCCGGGCCAGGAGGGGGGTGCCGAGCAGATCGTCGGCGGAGCGCGCGCCGAGCTTGCGGACCGCCGCCGGGTTGACGAACACGATTTTCCCCTTTTCCTGGATCACAATCAGGTTGGGGGAGGATTCGATGATGTTGCGGTAGCGCAGTTCGCTTTCGGCGAGCTCCTGCTCGATGAACTTACGGTCGCTGACATCGGTGATAAAGCCGTGCCAGAGGATGCTGCCGTCGTCCTGCTGCTGGGGGCGCGCGCTGCCGAGGCGCCAGCGCACCCCCTGGGCCGGGAGTACCACGCGGAACTCGTGCTGCCAGGGACGTCCCGAATGACGGGATTCCTCCACCGAGGCGAGATACCCGGGGAGGTCGTCGGGATGGATCAGTTTCAAAAGCCGGGAACCGTCCCGGGCGAGCTCCTCCGGCGTCACTTCGTAGAGCTCCTCGATGGCCCGGCTCACGTAGGGGAAGGTGGAACGGCCGTCCGGGAAGAGCTGGAACTGGAAAAAGGCCCCGGGGACCTGCAAGGAGAGGTTCTGGAGTCGCTCCGAACTGGCGCGCAACTCCGAAGTCCGCTCCTCGATCCGCTGCTCCAGGGTCTGGTTCAGGGCGGTGACTTCGCGGAAGGTGGCGGTGAGGGCATCGGCCACCACCTGGATGTGGGTGCTCAGGCTCTGGACCTCGCGAATCCGGGAGCCCGGCCAGTCGCTGATCCCCTGGCCCAGGCGGGCCGGAATCGCCGCCGCGGTCTGCTCCAGGCGGCCCAGCGAGTTGGAGAGGAGACGGCTCAGGACCCGGGACACCGGAAGGATCAGCAGCGTCGTCCCCCAAAGCAGGAGGAGCTGGTCGTTGATCTTCTCGGCCACCTCCGTCACCAGCGGCGCGAGCGGGCGTTCCACCACGATGTGCCACGGGGTCCGGGCCGAAGCCGGGATTTCCCGCACCATCACCTTTTCCGCTCCCCGCGCCATGATCCGCGCGCTCCCCGGGGTCTGATCCTGCAGGTGGTAGCCTCCCTGCCGGGCATAGCGGGCCCCGTTGCTTTCGGGCCAGACGAATCGCTCGCGGGGACGAAAGCGCTTCCCGGTGCTCACGACGACAGAGCCGCGGCGGTCGACCACGCTGATCTCGGTCCGCGGCTGGTTGAGCAGGGTGCCCAGGCGCATGGAAAAGACATCGAGGTTGACCGCGCCGGCGCAGTACCCGCGGTAGCTTCCGTTGATGACGATCGGGGCGAAGACCGGGACCACCGCGCCGCTCGCCGCACCCCCCACCCTGGCCGTCCCGCCGACCAGGGGCTGGAGGGTTCGCTGCAACTGGGTGAGTTCGGCGGCCGAAGCGGTGCAGCCGGTAACCAGGGGATCGGTTGAGGGAACGGCGGCCGGGGCCCGGGCCATGCAGGTGCCGTTGCGGTCGAAGGCGGCCATGAGCAAAAGGCTCGGGATCCCGAGTTTGAGGGTCTCCACCTCGTGCTGCAGTTGGCTGCGGCTTTGGTGCTCCGGAACACGCACCAACTGGGCCAGGGCAATCACCCCTTGCATGCTGGATGCGGCGGCGGCCCCTAAAAGCCGGTCGGCGTTGGTTGCCACGATGGTGACCTGGCTGTTCATCTCCGCCTCGGCGTCGTCCACGTTCTCGATCATTTCATGGAACAGTTCCCCAATCGACGGGAGGATGGTAATGGCGACCAGTGCGGTGAAGATGATCTCGCGCAGCGGGATGGCGTTTTGGGGGAAAGGGGTCCGGTTTCGCATCAGCAGCTGCCCATACAGGATGGCCGTGGCCAGGAGGGCGTTGAGCAGCCCGTTGACCGATTCCTTCAGGGCGATGAGGAGGGTGATATGGGGGGGGGAGCGAAGCACGCCGCCGTAGAACAGGAAGATGAGCGGCATCCCCGCCACGATCCAGAAGACGGTGTCGGCGAGGACCAGGTTTCCCCAGCGGCGCCGCTTGCAAAGCGCGACGGCAAGGGCCTCCAGGAAGAGCACGATGGCGGAAAAGGGGTGTCCCCAAGTGAAGATGGTGGCCGTTGCGGCGATGGCTCCGGCCAGGGCGGCGCCCCCCATCCCGAACCGCCCGATCGCCAGCATGACGAAGATCGATCCGGTCAGGATCTCCACGTTCAGGACGACGTGGATCGGGCACCAATTCCCCAGAAACGCGCCCAGGCAGAGCAGGGCCAGGAGAAAGCCTTCCTGGGTGGCAGATCGCTGTCGGCAAACGGTATCGGAGGATTCAGTCATGATGCTCCTCGCTCGACCGGTGAAGTTTGCTATCTGCTGCAGGTGTTACAGGCACTGCCAAGGGATGGGTGTGGCAGAAACCAGATTGATGGGTAATGTCACATTGAACTTTACTTTGCTGTGTGACAAAGTCCAGACCTTAGTCTCAGATAATTTTCATCAAGGCTGTTATTGGTTTTGGTTAATGATTGACAAAGACAGCAATCTCCGTCGGTTCCCCACACCGTGTCCGGCGCATATAGCATATAATGGGCGAAGGACCGGCTCTCTGAGCATTCCGCTGGCGCAATCGGGGCCACCGAGACAGTGGGAGGGTAGTCCAGCCCGTTGCATTGACAGCCATCGGGCCGATGGCATAATGACTCGTCCTTTGCAGGGCCCAAAGCCGCGGTAATGGTACCGCGGGCCGACCGGCGCAACTTTTTCGGGGGAGCGTCATGAAACCGGATACCGAAGCAAACCGCACCCTGGCCGAAAACGTCCATCCCGGGGAGTGGACCAACCCGGTCCCCGCCCCCCGTTACAACCTGGTGGTGATCGGCGGCGGAACCGCCGGACTGGTTTGCGCCGCGGGTGCCGCCGGACTCGGGGCCAAGGTGGCCCTCGTCGAGCGGGGCGATCTCGGTGGCGATTGTCTCAACGTCGGCTGCGTACCGTCCAAGGGGATCATCCGTGCCTCCCGCGCCTTCCACGACGCTCGGACCAGCGGCCGCTTCGGGGTCTCCGGGACCGAGGGGCTCGCGGTGGACTTCGGGCAGGCCATGGAGCGGATGCGGCGGCTGCGGGCCGGAATCAGCGGCCACGATTCCGCCCGCCGCTTTCGCGACCAGCTCGGGGTGGACGTCTTTTTCGGCTCGGCGTGTTTTGCCGGGCCGGACCGGATCGAGGTCGGCGGGGCGGTGCTGCCGTTCTTTCGGGCGGCCCTGTGTGCGGGCGGGAGGGCCGCCGCGCCGCCGGTGCCCGGGCTGGCCGAGGCGGGGTATCTCACCAACGAGACGGTCTTTTCCCTGACCGAGCTCCCGGCGCGGCTTGCCGTCATCGGCGCCGGACCGATCGGCTGCGAGCTTGCCCAGGCTTTTGCCCGCTTCGGGAGCCGGGTCACCGTCATCGACCGGGGCGACCGGCTGCTGCACCGCGAGGACCTCGACGCTGCGGAACTTCTGCGTGCGGTAGTTGAGGGGGAGGGGATCGGGCTGCGGCTGGGGCGAAAGATCGACGCGGTGACCCGGCACGGGGCGGAGCGGCGCCTGCGGCTTTCCGGGGCGCAGGGAACCGAGGAACTTTCGGTGGATGCCATCCTGGTCGGCGCGGGGAGGGTGCCCAATATCGAGGGGCTGGAACTGGAGCGGGCGGGGATCGAGTTCGACCGGGACGGGGTGAAGGTGAACGAGAACCTGCGTACCAGCAATCCGCGGGTCTTTGCCGCGGGAGACATCTGCTCGGGATACAAGTTCACCCACCTGGCCGACGCCCAGGCGCGGATCGTGATCGCCAACGCGCTCTTTTTCGGGAGGAAAAAGCATACGGCGCTCACCGTGCCGTGGTGCACCTACACCGACCCGGAGATCGCCCACGTCGGTATGTACGAAAAGGAGGCGCGGGAGCGGGGGCTCGAGGTGACCACCTTGACGGTGCCGTTGTCCGAGGTGGACCGTGCGGTTTTGGACGGCGAGGAAAGCGGTTTTGCCCGGGTGCACCTGGTTAAGGGGAGCGACCGGATCCTGGGAGCTACGGTGGTGGCGCGCCATGCGGGGGAGATGATCAGCGAGCTGACCCTGGCGATGGTGGCGGGGAAGGGGCTGGGGACGATCGGGAACACGATCCATCCGTATCCGACCCAGGCCGAGGCGATCAAGAAGCTCGCCGACCTCTACAACAGAAGCCGCCTGACGCCAAGGCTCAAGCGTCTGCTAACGTGGTGGATGGGGTTCAGCAGGCAATGAGACAATGAGACAATAAGACAATAAGACAATATGACAATAAGACAATAAGACAATAAGACAATAAGACAATAAGACAATAAGACAATAAGACAATAAGACAATAAGACAATGAAAGGCCGCGACCCCTCTGGCTTTTTATGGTCTCATTGTTCTTTATCTGTGTACGGCAACCTGGTTCCGCCCGCGTTTCTTGGCCTGGTAGAGCGCCTTGTCGGCCATGCGCAGGGCTTCCTCCGGGGCGGTCCGCTGGTCGCCGGAGGCGGCGACCCCGATGCTCACCGTCACCGAGACGGTTTCGGCGCTCCCGCCGGCCTCGGAACGACGCTTCCGGCCGGTCTCCTCTTCCTGGGGACGGTCCTTGCCCCGAAGCTTCAGCTGGTAATCCTGGATCGTCTCGCGCAGCTCTTCCAGGTGGGGAAGCACTTCGCCCACAGTCTTGCCGGGAAAGATGATGGTGAATTCCTCCCCCCCGTAGCGGTACGCCTTCCCGCCCCCCTTGGTAAGACGGATCTTCGCCCCCACCAGTTTCAGTACCTGATCCCCCACGTCATGGCCGTACGTGTCGTTGAACCCCTTGAAGTGGTCGACGTCGATCATCGCGACGACGTAGCGCCGCCCGAGCCCCATGATCTGCTCGTTCAGGGCGCGCCGGGACGGCAGCGCGGTCAACTCGTCGGTGAACGCCATCGAGTGCGAGTCCTGCAGCACCCCGATGCTCAAAAGCACCGCGGCCGCGGCCGTGAACAGGGTCGGGGTGAAGTCGGCGGCGATCCGGTCGCAGGAGATCCCGATGGCGATCAGGGTGCCGAACAGCGCCACCTCGATCGGGGAGCAGCGCTTGAGCACGCGGACCGCAATCAGCACCCCGGCCACCACGAAAAGGACCACCGCCGGCTGGGGGAGCCCCAACCCTTCCAGAAAAGGGCTCTTCACGATGGGATGGGAAAGCAGCTCCGGAACGGCGCTGTAGTCGACCCGGAAGCGGACGATCCAGTAGACCGCGATCAGCTGTATCGCGATGAAGCTCATGCGGAGCCGGCCGGCATGGGTGAAAATACCGCGCTCGGCCATGAAGGAGAGGAGCAGGAGGTTGATCGGGAGCAGGAAACAGAAGCAGTGGTAGATGGCGCTCGGGGTGTAGCCGGTGGCGCCGATGAGCAGGTAGTGCCGGGTAACCAGGTGGAACAGCCCGAGAAGAAGCAGGGCGAAGAAGACGCGGCCGCGGTTGAAGGCGAGGCTCAAACCGAGTCCGACGGCAAGGGCGAGATAGGGGGAAAGGAACACCAGCTCCCGCTGCACCGGGGATAGCAGAGGGATTTGCCTGAGACTCATCTGAGTCGCAACCAGAAGTGCCGCCGGTAGGGCGATGGTGCTCACTCTTTTGATCAAGGCATACGACAAAGGCAACCCACCACTAGTTCAAGCACCGCGTCCCGGAAACGGGGTGCGTCATGGAGTTGCGCAGAGATCGGTAGATCGGGCTCGGCAAGGCGCAACTTCCCTCAATTACATAACAAGCCGCTTTATTATACTGGCGGAGCGGACCTGTCAACGGCAATCTGTCAAACGGCGCCGGTCAGGCGCTTCCATCCGTTGCCGGCGAGCTCCAGGACGCCATCCACGGTGCGCTGATAAAAACGCCGCACCGGCATCCGGTTCACCAGGATATCCTCGCCGCTTCGCTCCAACGTGATCCGGTCCCCGGGGGCGAGCCCCTGGACCAGCTCGTAGCTCTCCGGGCCGAGTCCGAAAAGAAACGGATACCTTTTGCCCGAGAAGGCGCAGGATACGATGACGATGACCCCCTCGGGGAGCCCGGTCTTGTAATCGAAACGGGTGGTGGCGGCGACGTAGCGCCCTTCGGTCTCGGTGCCGGAGGCCAGGAGGCTCGCGACGTTCGCTTCCTTGGGCTTCATCTGCCCCAGCGGCGGGAGCCCCCACGGCGAGACCGCGGCGTGGGGCCGGGCCCGGTAGTGGCCGGTCCGCTCGATCAAGGTCACCACGTTGTTGTTGATCGGCCCGCCGATGGAGTGGGCGAGCCCCAGGTCGAAGCGCCCCTCCTGGATCAGCTTGTGGTTCTCCACGATCTGGATCATCCCGGTCGCCCCGAGCGGATGGCCGCGCCCCTTGAGCCCGCCGGTGAGGTTGGTCGGGAAGGCGCCGTCCGGTCCGGTCAACTCGTCGTTCAAAAGGGCTTCCACGATCCGGCGCCGCGGCACGAAGCCCAGGTCGACCATGTTGATCGGCCCGAACCCGTTGAACGGATCGTGCATGTTGACGTGGATGCGGCCGGCAAAGTCGGTGATGTTCTTGATCTCCGCCATGGCGTATGCCTCGGAGGCGGCGCGCACCGTGGCCGGAAAGGAGTGGAAATAGGGGCGGTCGGCGATGGTCGGGATGTCGGTGGCGCTCCCCACCCCGGAAACCATCACCTCGTGCGGCAGGGCGCTCAAAAGGACCCCGGCGACCCCGTCCGACATCGGACAGAAGTCGTGGTAGCGCAGCGGATACCAGTAGCGGTAGTTTTTGCCGTTGACGATCTCGCGGTAGTACTGCTCCAGCGGGATCTCGAAGTTCAGGTGGGCGTCGGGGTTCTGGGCGGCGAAGCGGTGCGCCCGCTGGGTCAGCAGCGCGGAGAAGGCGGTCCACTCGTCGATGTCGAGTTTCAGCCGGTTCATGAGCGCCCCGGCGACCAGCGCGCCGCAGGCCGGCATGGTGAGGCCGAATTCCCCTTCCTCCCGGTCGATCACCCCCGCGACGATGCGGGTGGCGGCGGCGGTGGAGACGTCGCTCATCTTCTGGATTCCCAGGGCGAGGACGTGGTCGCAGCGCCCCGAGGCGATCTGCAGGTAGGCGTATTCCAGGGCCGAGGCCCCGGACGAGGAGGCGGTGTCGATGAGGACCGACTTGGCGCCGGAGATGCCGAGCACCCCGGCGATCTTCGCCGCGGTGTTGTCCACCCCGGAGAAGGCGACCGGGTTCTGGCACCCGACCACGACCGCGTTTACGTCGGAGCGGCGGACCTTCCCGGTGGAGAAGAGCTCCGACGCCTTGGCCGCCATCTCCAGAAAGGAGAGCTTTTCCCGCTCCTTTCCGGTATAGCGTCCGACCGGCCCCATGAAGGACGAGGCGATGTAAACCTTCCTCGGCTGAAACGAACTCATTCCGCCCCCGCTCCCGGCGCGACACCTTTGCCGCCGGAGATTACCCTTGCCAGTCCACAGCCACTCTGCTACTCTCTGCTATCTATTAGAAAGCTGTCACAACATATCATTAAGGCGGTCAATATGGTAGAAAAAATTAAAAACATCGTCGTATTCGTTCGGGATTTCCAGGCCGCGCGCCGTTTCTACAAGGACCTGCTCGGGCTCCCCATCGCCCAGGAATCGGAAACGATGATGGAATTTCTCCCCGGGTCCGAGACCAAGCTCGGGGTGGCGCTCGCCCTGCACGAGGCGGCGCAGAAGCTGGTCGGCCGTCATACCGGCGTCACCTTGAACGTCACCGGGCTGGACGCCCTCTGCACCGCCCTGGTGGAGAAGGGGGCACACTTCACCGAGCCGCTGGAGCGGACTCCCTGGGGAAAGATGGCGGTGGTAGCCGACCCCGACGGCAACGAGTTCGCCCTGGTGGAAGGGTAAGGAGGCCGCTCATGGAGATCATCGATCAGGAGCTTTTGGACCGCCTTTCCGAGCAGGCGCGGCTCGCGCCGAGGCTCCGGAAGAACCACAACCTCCACACGGCGGACGACTCCCGCTGCCACCGGCTCCTGAACGCCATCGAGCCCGACTCCTACATCCGGCCGCACCGGCACCTGAGCCAGGACAAGGACGAGGCGTTCGTCCTGCTGCGCGGCACCCTCGGGGTGGTCACCTTCAACGACGAAGGCGAGATCATGGAGAGCGTGAAGCTGACCGCCGGCCGGGGGGCAGTCGCCGCCGACATCCGGCACGGCGTCTTCCACAGCGCGGTGAGCCTGGAGCCGGGAACCGTCTTTTTCGAAGCCAAGGCCGGCCCCTACCAGCCGCTTGCCCCGCAGGAGCTCGCCCCCTGGGCGCCGGAAGAGGGGTTCCACGAAGGGCGGGTGTACCTGGAGAAACTGCGTGCCCTCTTCACGTAGGACGCTTTTTTTCACCCTGATCCTCCTGCTTAGCTGCACCGTCGCCTTTGCCGCACCGCCGAAGCCGCGCCCCTACAGCGGCTTCGGCGTCGTCGTTTTGGGGCGGGGGGATCTCCTGGTCCTCTATGCCGAACCGGGGGTGCAGCGGGTCGGCGAGCTCTCCGCGGAGCGGATTCCGGCGCTCGCCGCCGAGGGGGGAGAGGTCGCGGTCGCGGCCGACGCCCGCAAGGGGGAGTGGGTCCGGCTCGCCTACGACGAGGCGGGGCGCGAGGGATGGGTCGAGCTCAAGCGCTCCTGGGAGCTTTGCTCCTGGGAGGAGTACCTTCCGGGGCGCTCGGTGCGGCTTTACGGCGGGCTGAAAAGGGGTTTGTATCTCCTCTCCCCGACGCCGGGCGAGGGGAAGGGGTCGGTAAGCCTGGTGCCGGGACAGACGGTCCGGGTGGCCGAGGTGGCGGGGGAGTGGGCGCGCAGCGAGCGTCCCTCCGGCTGGTTTCGCTGGCGCGACGGTGACCGGCGGCTCACCATCGTCCCGCTCCCGCCGCTGCGCTGAAAGAAAAAGCGTTGACTCCACCGGCAGTTCATGCTATCTCAACCGGCATGTTAAACGAGACTCTGTACATCCGTGGCCTGGGCCACGAGCTGGCAGCAGCGGCCGCAACCTGATCGGGGCCGCCACTGCTTATTCAGAGACAGATATGATACTGAAGGCCGTGGGGGTTCCCACGGCCTTTTTGCATCCAAGAGCCAAAACTGAGAACTTCAGAGAGATCTGAATATATCCAACGGGGGAATACATGCGCAACGAGATAGTCGCTCCCGGCGCGGGAGAGCTGAGCTACGAGATCCGGAACATCGTGACGGTCGCCGAGAAGGTGCAGAGTTTCGGGGTGAAGATCAACTGGGAGAACATCGGTGACCCCATCGTGAAGGGCGAGGACATCCCCGCCTGGATGAAGGAGATCGTGGCCAAAGAGGTGATGGAGAACGACACCTACGGCTACTGCCCGACCCGCGGGGTGCTGGAGACCCGCCAGTTCATCTGCGAGATGACCAACAAGCTGGGGGGGGCGCAGATCACCCCGGACGACATCATCTTCTTCAACGGTTTAGGTGACGCCATCGCCAAGGTGTACGGCAACCTCCGTCCGGAGAGCCGGATCCTGATGCCGTCGCCGACCTACACCACCCATTCCATCGGGGAAGCCGGCCACGCGAACGCGGTCCCGGTCTGCTACCGGCTCAAGCCGGAGGACAACTGGTACCCGGACATGGAAGACCTGGAGTGCCACGTCAAGTACAACCCGCAGATCTCCGGGATCATGATCATCAACCCGGACAACCCGACCGGGATGGTCTACCCGCGTGCCGTCCTGGAGAAGATCGTCGCCATCGCCAAGCAGTACGACCTCTTCATCATCGCCGACGAGGTCTACAGCAACATCGTCTACAACGGCGAGGTGAGCGTCCCCATCTGCGAGGTGATCGGCGACGTCCCGGCCATCGCCCTCAAGGGGATCTCCAAGGAAGTCCCCTGGCCCGGCTCCCGCTGCGGCTGGATCGAGGTCTACAACGGCGAGAAGGACCCGCGCTTCAAGAAGTACATCAACTCCATCCTCTCCTCCAAGATGAACGAGGTCTGCTCGACGACGCTGCCGCAGCGCTGCATTCCGGCGCTCATGCAGCACCCGGAGTATCCCACGTACCTCAAGGAGCGGATCGCGCGCTACGAGAAGGCGAGCAACATCACCTACCAGGCGCTCAAGGAGATCCCGGGGCTCGCGGTGAACCGGACCAACGGCGCCTTCTACATGGCGGTCTCCTTCCGCAAGGGGGTCCTGAACGACCGGCAGAGCCTCCCGATCGAGAAACCGGAGCTCCAGGAGCTGGTCGAGGGGATCGTGAACGCCCCCGGCGTCTCGCTGGACAAGCGGTTCGTCTACTACGTCCTGGCCAACACCGGGATCTGCGTGGTGCCGCTCTCCTCGTTCAACACCGACCTCCTCGGCTTCCGGGTGACCCTGCTGGAGCGGGACGAGGACGAGGTGCGGCGCATCTACCGCACCCTCACCGAAAAAATCGACGCCTACCTCAAATCGGCGTAGCATGGAACCGGAAAAGCCCCGCCCGCGGGGCTTTTCTGCTTTTTGACCTGCGGCATCCGTAACCCAAGCGGAGAAACCGTATGACCTCCCCATCTCGCCCCCTCCGGCGGACCGTTCAGCGCCCGTCGGTCTTCCGGGAGATCAACCCGGAGATCGCGCCGGAGACCTTCCAGGCCATCGCGCGCCTGCTCCAGGCGTGCTACGGCTTCACCCTGACGAGCTACAAGGACAAGTGCGTCAAGCGGCGCATCAACATCCGGATCCAGGCCACCTTTTCCCCGTCACCCGAGAGCTACCTGGCGCTGCTGAACGACTCGCCGGCCGAACTGGAACGCCTCGTGGCGGTCCTCACCATTCACGTCTCCCATTTCTTCCGCAACCCCTCCGTTTTCGCCCTGCTGCGCGAGGCGGTGCTTCCGGAGCTTTTCGCCCGCCGTCCCGGGCCGATCACCATCTGGAGTTCCGGCTGTGCGACCGGCGAAGAGCCGTACAGCCTCGCGCTCATCCTGCGGGAGAACTTCCGCGCGGACCTGGTGCGCCGCCCGGTGAGCATCGTCGGCACCGACATCGATGCGGCCACCCTGGTCCGGGCCGCCCAAGGGAGTTACGGTCCGGAGCGGCTGGGGGAGGTGAGCGAGGAGCAGCTGCGGCGCTGGTTCACCCCGGAGGGGGAGCGCTTTCGGCTCAGGGATGAGATCCGCTCCCTGGTGCAGTTTCAGGAACTGGACCTGCACCATTCCGAGCGTTTCGTCCCAAGCGACCTGATCCTGTGCCGTAACGTGCTGATCTACTTCGAGCGGGAACGGCAGCAGGAGATCATCGCCGGCTTTGCCCGCGCCTTGGGGGCGGGCGGGGTGCTGGTCCTGGGGAAGGCCGAGACGCTGGTGGGACCGACGCGCCGGCTTTTCGAGCCGATCTCGAGCACGGAGCGGATCTACCGGGTGCTGTGAGGGGGGAGGTGCGATAAGATAATGTGCCGCCTTCGGAGCCAGAGTTTTCTCATGTTTTCGCCCGTCCCGCCGATACGGAACGGGTGGTCCTGTCGCAGCTGCGGCTGGGCCGGGCAGAGCCGGAAATAGACCAATGACCGCCCCTGGAAAGGAGCCTCCATGTACATCCAGATCGGGTACAAGTTCATCCTCGGATTCCTCGCCGTCGTTGCCGCCGTGGCCTTCGTTCCGCAGTGGGTCGACAAGCTCGGCTACCCGCCGGAGGTCACCCACGTGCTCTCCTACGTGGTCGCCCTGACCTTGGGGCTCATCCTCGGCTCCTTCTTCTCCAAGAGCTTCACCCGGAACATCTCCCGGTTGAAGGCCTCTGCCGAGGCGATCAGCGACGGTGACCTCACCGGCAGCGCCGAGCTCCCCCCCACCCGATTCCCCGACGAGACCCGGGACCTCGCCGTCTCGATCAACCGGATGATGGAAAGCCTCCAGGTGCTGGTCCAGCAGATCCGCGGCACCTCGGAGAAGGTCTCGCTCTCGTCGCGCGGCCTTTCCACCTCGGCCCAGGAGGTGAACGTCTCCTCGATCGAGGTGGCCCAGGCGGTGGAGCAGATTTCCCGCGGCGCGGAGACCCAGTCGGAGATGGTTACCCGCTGCTCCAAGGTGATCCACGAGATGGCGGTTTCGGTGGACATCATCGCCCGCCGGGCCAAGGAGACCGCCACGGCGGCCCGGGAGACGAGCCAGACCGCCCAGCGCGGCGGCGAGATCGCCAACGATTCGCTGGAGCGGATGAAGAGCTTTTTCGACGGGGTCGGCTTGATCGGGAAGGAGTTCGCCCAGCTCAACGCCAAGCTGCAGCAGGTGGGCAAGATGGCGGACTTCATCGTGGAGATGGCGCGCCAGACCAACCTCCTCGCCTTGAACGCCTCCATCGAGGCGGCCCGCGCCGGCGACTACGGCAAGGGGTTCGCGGTCGTGGCCGAGGAAGTGAGAAAGCTCGCCGACAACAGTTCGAAATCGGCGACCGAGATCGTCGAGACCATCGACATCGTGAAGCAGGGGAGCCAGCGCCTTCAGGAAACCATTGCCGAGAGCTCGCGCAGCATCGCCGGAGGCAAGCGCAACATCGACACCACCATCGAGTCCTTCAACAAGATCGTCGCCACCGTCGTCGAGACCGAGCGCAAGGCCAATTCCATCGCCGATCTGTCGGTGATGCAGAACACCGGCGCCGAAAAGATGGTCTCCATGGTCGACGAGATCGCCCGGGTGGCCGAGGACAACGCCGCCGCCACGGAACAGGTGTCGGCCGCGACCGAAGAGCAGTCGATGGCGATGCAGGAGATGGCGCAGGCCGCGCAGGAGCTGACGCAACTGGCCGGGGAGCTTTTGCGCTCGGTGGAGCGTTTCCGGCTGAGCGACGAGCCGCCGGTCGAGGCGACGGACGTGGTGCCCCCCCCTGAGTCGGAGCCGGGGGTCTGATGGAGCGCCGGTATCTCCTTTTCACCGCCGGGGGCGAAGGGTTCGCCCTGGGGCTGGGCGAGGTGGTCGAGGTCCGGGAGCGGGCCGACCTCTTTCCCCTCCCCCGGGTGCCGGAAGCCATCCTGGGGCTGATGAACTATCACGGCAACCTGACCGCGATTCTCGATTTCGCCGCCTTCATCGGGAGTCTCGGCCGAAACGACGGGAAACTCCTGGTGCTGGATCCCAAGCTTGCGGCCCTGGCGCTGTGGGTGGACGAGGTGAAGGCGATCGTCCCGGAGGAGGCGGTGGAGGTGGTGGCAGAAGGGGAGCGGCACTGGGAGACCGCCACGCTCAACACCGATTTCGGCACCATGACCCTGTTGCGGTTGGAGGGGCTTTTGGAAGAGGTGGAAAGCCAACTGGCCGCGGAGCCCTAGCATAGAGGTACCCGATCCGACGGATCCGACCGATCGCTCTGATCCGAGCGATCGGTCCGAGGAATCAAGTAATGACTATGGACATGTCCCAGTACCGCGCGCTGTTTCTTGCCGAATCGCGGGAGTACCTCGAGGAGATGGGCCGCTGCGTGGTCGCCCTGGACTCCGGTGCCGGCGGGAAGCCCGAGGTCGACGCCCTGTTCCGTGCCGCCCACTCGCTGAAAGGGATGGCGCTCAGCATGGAGTTCGAGCCGATCGTCGCGCTGGCGCACTCCATGGAAGACCTGATGGTCCGGGTTCGCGACGGCGCGCTTTCCTTTGACCGGGGCATCGGCGATCTCCTTTTGGAAGGGGCGGACCTCCTCGAGGGTATGATGCAGGACCTGGAGGCGGAGCGCCCGCTGCGCGGCCCGGAAGACCTTCCCCTGCGCCTTTCCTCCTACTCCCCCGGACAGGCCACCGCACCGAAGGCGCCCGAGCCGGCACCCGAACCGGAGGTAGGCGCGCCTGCCGAGCCGGCACGGGAAGCGCTGCGGGAAACGCCTGCCGAGGCCGGATTCGAACCGGCGACGGTCCGGGTCAGGACGGAACTTCTGGACCACCTGGCGAACCTGACCGGGGAGCTCCTCACCAACAAGCAGCGCCTGCTGAGCCTCGCCCGCGAGGTGAGCTCCTCCAGGCTGGACGAGGCGCTGACCGAGACCAACCGCCTGTTGCGCAGCCTGCAGGATGAGGTGGCCCGGGTCCGGCTCATGCCGTTTGACGCCATCTGCCCGAGGCTGGAGCGCTCGGTGCGCGACGTCTCCCGCAAAAGCGGCAAGCAGGCCGACTTCGTGATCGAGGGGCGGGAAATCGGCCTGGACCGCGGGGTCCTGGAGCAGCTGGGCGAGCCGCTGAACCACATCCTCAAAAACGCGGTCGACCACGGCCTGGAGCCGGCCGAGGAGCGCCAAAGCCTGGGGAAACCGGAGCGCGGCACGGTGACGCTTTCCGTCACCCGCGACCGCGACCAGGTCGTCATCCTGGTGACCGACGACGGGCGCGGCATGGACCCGGCCAAGATGATCGCCTCGGCGGTCAAGAAGGGGCTCATCGATCCCGACGAGGGGGCGATGCTCTCGCCGCGCCAGGCGCTCATGCTTTCGGTCATTCCCGGCTTCTCCACCGCGGGGAAGGTGACCGAGGTGTCGGGGCGCGGGGTCGGCATGGATGCGGTCAACAGCACCATCCGCCGGCTGGGCGGCATCCTCGCCATCGACTCGCAGGTGGGAAGCGGCAGCCGGTTCACCCTGCGCCTGCCGATGACCATCGCCACGGTGCACGCGCTCCTGGTGCGCTGCGGGAAATTCAAGGGGGCGGTCCCGGTGAGCGCGGTGCAGCGCAGCGTGGAGCTGCGCCGCGAGCAGATCCGCAGCGAAAGCGGGCGCCAGGTCTTCTATCTCGGCGACGAACCGGTTCCGGTTTTGAGCCTGAACCGGATCCTCGGGCTCCCGCTGGGGCGTTTCCCGCGCGGCTTTTTGCCGGTGTTCGTCACCGAGGTGAAGGGTCGGCAGCTCGGGCTCGTGGTCGACGAGCTTTTGGGGCAGCACGAGCTCTACATCAAACCGCTCGGGAGGCCGTTGGGCAAGGTCGCCGGCGTGGCCGGGGGCGCCATCCTGGGCGACGGCGAGATCGTCCCGGTGCTCGACCTGGCGACGCTGATGTAGAGGGGCGAAAAAGGTTCATTTCCTGCCGCAACTTACGTATACCGCGTTGCGGCAGAGGCCCGGGAAAATGGGGTTGCACCGAAAATCGACTTATGGCAGAATGACCGGTCAATGCAGCGGTACCCCCTTTTGGGGGGTGATCGGGAGTAATCCGGAGGCGACACCAACACTGTCGCCTTTATGAATTTTTGAGAGAGGTAATCCAATGAAACTGCTGAAAACGCTGAGCCTCGCTGTTTCCCTGTTCGCCTTTGCCGCCACCTCCGCATTCGCCGCCGACCTGAACCAGGTGGTGAAGACCCTCGAGGAAGGGTACGGCACCCTCAACGACGTCCAGGCTGCTTTCAGCCAGAAGACCACCATCAGCTCGGTCAAGCGTGAGCAGAAGGGGGGCGGGGAGCTCTACATCAAAAAGGGAAGCGGTTCCAATGCCCTGTTCCGCTTCAACTACGACCGTCCCAAGCAGCAGATCGTGAGCAACGGGAAACAGGTCTGGTATTACCTGCCGGAGAACAAGCAGGTGATGGTGATGAGCATGGCCCAGCTCTTCGAGGGGGGGAAATCGGTCGCCCTGAACTACCTCACCGGGATGGGGCACGTCTCCCGCGACTTCAACGCCAAGTTCGCCGCGGAGCAGAAGGACAAGAAGGGGAACTACATCATCGAGCTCACCCCGAAGCAGAAGAACCCGGCCATCGCCAAGCTGCAGCTCACCATCAGCGGCGACGCGGTCGAGAAGTTCGTCGCTCACGGGCGTCCGAGCTACCCGTTCCCGATCGTCTCTTCGGTCATGACCGACCAGGTCGGCAACATCACCCGGATCGAGTACAGCAACGTGAAGACCAACAAGGGGATCTCCAGCAGCAAGTTTGAATTCAAGGTCCCCTCCGGCGTGGAAGTGATCAAACGGTAAAAATTTTGCTCCGCCCGCCAGGGTAGGGGGAATGCTATAGGGGATGCACATTACTTTGTAAGGGGGTACCCAATGCCGTCATTCGATATCGTTTCCAAGGTGGACATGCAGGAGGTTGACAATGCGGTCAACCAGACCATCAAGGAAATCAGCCAGCGTTACGACTTCAAGGGCTCCAAAAGCGAGGTGACCCTGGAGAAGGACTCGATCAAGATCCTGGCCGACGACGACATGAGGCTCAAGGCGATTGCCGACATCCTGCAGTCCAAGTTCTTCAAGCGCGGGATTTCCCCGAAGGCACTGACCTTCGGCAAGGCCGAGCCCGCCTCCGGCTCGATGATCCGCCAGATCGTGACCATCCAGCAGGGGATTTCCAAGGAGAAGGCCAAGGATATCGGCCAGGTGATCAAGGAGTCCAAGCTCAAGGTCCAGAGCCAGATCCAGGACGATCAGGTCCGGGTGACCGGCAAGAACATCGACGACCTGCAGGAAGTGATCAAGCTCCTCAAGGCGAAGGATCTCGACGTGGAGATGCAGTTCGTCAACTTCAGAAGCTAACGTACCAGGAGGGGCCGGCACCGCGCGGTGCCTGCCCCCCCCGGTGCCGACTTCTAACTCAAGAGTAACCAAGGGGTTTATGACCAAGGAAAAAGTAAGCCTGGTTAGCCTGGGCTGTCCGAAGAACCTGGTGGACGCGGAGGTCATGCTCGGCTACCTCACCAACGTGGGGTACGAGGTCACAACCGATGAGACCGAAGCGGATATCATCATCGTCAACACCTGCTCCTTCATCAAAGAGGCGAAACAGGAGAGCATCGACACCATCCTGGACCTCGCCGACCGCAAGCACGACGCCCGCTGTCAGCTCCTCATCGTCACCGGCTGCCTTCCGCAGCGCTACCAGCAGGAACTCGCCAAGGAACTCCCGGAGGTCGACATCTTCGTGGGGACCGGGGACTATCCCCGGATCGCCGAGATCGTCGCGGAGAAGAAGGGAACCTCGGAACAGCTCTGCTATACCGGCGACCCCAACTTCGTCTACAACGACGACCTGCCGCGGCTCCCTTCGTCCCCGTACTATACGGCCTACCTGAAAATCGCCGAGGGGTGCTCCAACAACTGCGCCTACTGCGTCATCCCGTCCCTGCGCGGCGCGATGCGGTCGCGCTCCCTGGATAGCCTGCTCGCCGAGGC
This sequence comes from Geomesophilobacter sediminis, assembly GCF_016458275.1. Taxonomy (GTDB): domain Bacteria; phylum Desulfobacterota; class Desulfuromonadia; order Geobacterales; family Geobacteraceae; genus Geomesophilobacter; species Geomesophilobacter sediminis. Next base: position 20,102 of record NZ_JAEMHM010000032.1, on the reverse strand, counting down.
GCGTGCCCTGGTCAAAAACGGGGTGAAGGAACTCAACCTCATCGCCCAGGACATCACCGCCTACGGGCGCGATCTCTCCGACGGCGTGAGCCTCGAGAACCTGGTGCGGGAGCTGGCGAAGCTGGACGGCCTCAAGTGGATTCGCCTCCTCTACGCCTACCCGGACGGGGTCACCGATTCGCTGATCGAGCTGATCAAGACCGAGCCTAAGGTCTGCAAGTACCTCGACCTGCCGATCCAGCACATCAGCGACCCGATCCTGAAGAGGATGAAGCGGCGCAGCGGCGAGGAACAGATCCGGACCCTGATCGGGAAGCTGCGCAGCGAGATCCCGGACATCGCGATCCGCACCTCGCTCATCGTCGGCTTTCCCGGTGAGACCAACGACGACTTCAAAAAGCTTTTGCAGTTCGTGGAAGAGACCCGCTTCGATCGGCTGGGTGTCTTCTGTTATTCCCGGGAGGAGGGGACCCCGGCGGCGGAGATGCCGGACCAGGTCTCGGAACGGATCAAGCGGGAACGCCACAAGAAGCTGATGCGCACCCAGGCGCGCGTCTCCTTCAAGCACAACCGCAGCCTCGTCGACACCGAGGAAGAGGTGCTGGTCGAGGGATACTCAGAGGAGACCGAACTCCTGCTCAAGGGGCGCTGCTCGCGCCAGGCGCCGGATGTGGACGGTCAGGTTTACATCACGGCGGGTAATGCCAATGTAGGCGAAATCGTTCGATTAAAGATCACCGATTCGTCTGATTACGACCTTATCGGGGAGATCATAGACTAGGGGGCTTTTAGCTTGACAGCCCTTTTTATTGCTGTATCATTACGTCGCTTTTTGGCACAGATATTATACGGAGTGAATTTTACATGACAGAAAAGCCGGAAGAACTAAAATCAATGCTCTTGAAGATGAAGGAAGAAACTCTTCAAGAAATTAACAAAGCAATGAAATCGGGCTCTGACTTGCCCGTGAATGAACCTAGCGGTGACATCTACGATCAAGCGTCCAGTGAACGTGACAGAGAGTTAGGACTTCTTCTTGGAGACAGAGAAAGGGAGAAACTCAGAAACATTGATGAGGCGCTTTTAAGGCTTGAAGAGGGTGAATACGGGATCTGCGAAGAGTGCGAGGAAGAAATTCCCATGGGAAGATTAAAAATCGTTCCTTTCGCACGTCACTGTGTCAAGTGCAAGTCCGACCTGGAGAAACAGCAGGCTCAGACCAAGCGCTTTGAAGAGGATCGGGCCTACCGGGAGATTGCTCTTGGCGAGGAAGAGGAAGCCTGACGGCTTCCGCCCAGCCCAAACTGATGACTGGCAAGGTACGGGGGCGTTAGCGCCCCCGTTTTTTTTCGGCCGGACGGGATCACCCGCCCGGCCGGAGTCGTTTCAGCGGAGAACTGTTGCCAATTGGCGCAGGCGCGGCATTGGGGGAGGGTACCGCGTGGCGTTCCCTCCCCTTCAAGGGGAGGGACAGGGTGAGGATGGGGTTGCTGACAGCCGCTATCTCGCCAGGAAAGGCGCTCCCACCGGGTGGGCAGCTGCCTTGCTTATATGAAGGAGTCAAATCGCGACCGGAATGTCGCTCCTACCAGGTAGGCCCGGGCTTCACCTGGATCAAAGGTGCGGTATCTCCGGCAGGGTGAAGAGCCGCTGGTACTCGGCCCTGTCCATCGACGTGTGCCAGTGCCCGGTCGCCCGTCCCACCAGCGATCCGCCTACGAACAGCACCACCACCAGCGCCGCGAACACCATCCCCCCCACGATCTTTCCCCCTTTGAGCCGCAACTGCAGCGCCTCGGGTTTCGGGCAGTTGTCCACACAGCGCAGGCAGCCGATGCACTCCTCCGAGCCGACCCGGGTGCTCTGCATCACGTCCAGATGGGAGGGGCAGGCGCGGTTACAGCCGCCGCAGGAGATGCAGGCGGAGGCGACCCGTTCCACCTTCACCGGCGACAGGCGGGAAAGAAGCCCGAGCAGCGCGCCGTACGGGCAGATGAAACGGCAAAACGGATTGCGGAAGAAAACGGAGAGAACCAGCAAGGTGCCGATGACGATGAGTCCGGTGCCGGAGAGGTTGAGGAAGAAATCCAGCATCTTCACGTCGGCCATCTTGTTGTAGTCCGAGAGGATGAACGCCTGCAGCGCCAGCCCCGACATGCCGCCGACCACGGTGAAGAGGAAGAAGAAAAGGAGCAGGAACTTCACCCCGCGCAACGCCAGGTCGAGGTAGCGCGGAAACTGGAAGTTCCTTTTCAGCGCCTTCTGCCCGAGCTTCCACATGACTTCGCTGACGGTGGCGACGGGGCAGATCCAGGAACAGAAGGCCCGCTTCAAAACCAGGGAGAGGAGCAATATGGTGAGAAAGATCACCAGTCCGGCGGGATGGATGGAGTTGATCTCGCCCGAGACCAGCCACGCCTTCAGGCTGACCAGGGCCGAGATCGGGAGAAAGGCCTCCACGCCGTCCGGGCGGGAGACGAACGCGGTGGCGCCGCCGCTGCGGAAGTGGAGCACGAAGCGGTAGAAGGCGAAGCCGAGGTAAAGGGAGAAAAGGAGGAACGCCCACTGGACGGCGATCCGGACCGGCTGGGTTTTCTGGTTTGGCATTGGGTTACCTTTGGTCCTCCCTCTCCCTTCGGGAGAGGGGCGGGGTGAGAAGGATTACCAGGAAGAACCTTTCGATCTGGTTCCCAAGAACCACCTGGGGAACCCACACGGATGATGCGACTTATTCTGTCGCTGTCCCATGCTATGCTCCAATCATCGAAAATGACAGGAGGGCATGGATATGGAACCGATGGTGGTATGCGGGCTGGGGATCGTCGTCTACTGTGGCTATATAACCGTCAAAGACATCATCAACGATCTGCGTCAGGAGGGAATCCTGGTCAGCCCTTTGTCCATCAGGTGGCGCGGATGTACGTTGGAAAGGGCCTTCAAAAGGCTCTTCTTCACCACCGGGTTTTCCCGCTCCAAATCCGCCAGCAACTCCTTCATCCGTTTGCGCTGCAAATCGGCCTTGCCGCAGACCGGGCACCGGCAGCAGACGACCGGGAAGCGGTTGTTGCGCGAAAACGGGATGATCTCGCTTTCCGGGACGTAAACCAGGGGGCGGATCACGGTGGTGACGCCGTTGTCCGCCAGCATGCTCGGCGCCATCGCCTTGAGCGACCCGACGAAGAACTGGTTCAACAGCAGGGTCTCGATGAAGTCGTCCATGTGGTGGCCGAGGGCGATCTTGTTGCAGCCGAACTGCTGCGCCAGGCCATAGAGCGCGCCCCGCTTGAGCCGGGCGCAGATCGAGCAGTAGGATGAGTTGGGGCGGCGCTTCTCCGAGATGATCCCGTAGTGGTCGGTCTTCTCGATGTGGTACGCGAAGCCCTGCTCCTTCAGGTGGTCCTCGATGATGTCGGCGCGGAACCCGGGATAGCCGGAGTCGATGTTGATCGCCATCAGCTCGTACTTCACCGGGGCGCGCCGCCGCAGCGTGTCCAGCATGTGGAGCAGCGTGTAGGAATCCTTCCCTCCCGAAACGGCGACCGCGATTCGATCTCCCTCGGAGATCAGGTCGTAGTCGGCGATCGCCTTGCCGACCCGGTTCTTGATCCTGGTGAACTGGGCGTCTTCAATAAGCGCCATCCGCGCCTCCTGCCATTTTCTTCAAAATCAGCATGTCCATCTTATTTGCCATCACCCAGAACCGCGGTGCGGAAGGCCTCGATGCCCATCGCGTCGATGATGCGGCCCAGGCGCAGCTCGTTGTTCGGGTAGTTCTTGTAGAAATCCACCACCTTGGCCACGATTTCCAATACCGTTTCCTCGTCGGGGACGTTGTCGATGAGGATGTCCGCCAGGCGGGGTTTCGGGCCGCCGTTGCCTCCCACCATGATGCGCCACCCCTTGGCGGTGCCGGCCATGCCGATGTCCTTGGTGTGGGTCTCCGAGCAGGAAAGGAGGCAGCCGGAAATGCCGAACTTAGCCTTGTTGGGGAGCGGCATCGAGTGGTAGAGGGCGTCGACCTTCAGGCCGAGCGAGACCGAATCCTGGACCGCGCGCTTGCAGAACTCGGTGCCGGGGCAGATCTTGACGCTGCGCACGCAAAGGCCGATCGGAGCCCCGTGCCGCTGGTCCAGTTCGGCCCAGATCGCGTCGATCTCCTCTTCCCGGATCCCCAAAAGCGCGATCCGCTGGGCCGAGGTGAGCTTTATCGCCGGGATCTGGTATTTGTCGGCGACGTCGCAGATCCTTCTCAGGGTGGCGGTGTCGACGAACCCGCCCGGCGTGTGCGGAGCGATCGCGTAGGTCTCCCGGTCGCGCTGCAGGATGGCGCCTTTCTCCACAATGTCCTTCTTCGGCATGATGACTCCTTACTCAGGTCCTGGAAATGACGAAGGTCAATTTCATAGCAATCCGGCGACGTACTTCTCTCTTTGACAAAGGGGGCCGAAACCAAATCCCCCTAAATCCCGCTTTTTCACAGGGGGAGTTCAAACCCTGCCTTGTTTTAGGAGCGCCCTCTCCCTCCGGGAGAGGGTTGGGGGGAGGGCACTGACGTGCTCCTACCGCGCACCTCTTTCCTTGATAAATCGCACCAGCTCGGCGGCGATCCGGTACTTGCCGAAGGGGGGGATGAGGTAGAAACCCCCCACCCGGTCGAAGGCCGCCTCGATGAACTCTCTCGCGATGGCAAGTCCTTCCTGCACCCCTTCATCCCCGGTCTTCCCGGCCATCCGGGCCCGGATAGCCTCGGGGATGACGATGCCCGGGACCTCGTTGTGGAGAAACTCGGCGTTGCGCCCGCTCACCAGGGGCAAAACGCCGGGGAGGATGGGAATATCCAGGTGGGCGGTCTGCTCCAGCATGAGGTCGAGCCGCTGCAGATCGTAGATCGGCTGGGTCTGTACGAAGGTCGCGCCGTTGGCGACCTTCTTTTCCAGCCGCTGCACCTGCACGTCCATCTTTTGGCCGTTCGGGTTGAAAGCCGCGCCGATGGTAAATCCGGTACCCTCGCCGATCGGGTTCCCCAGTGCGTTCACCCCGCGGTTCAGGTCGCTTAAAAGCTTGATCAGAGTAAAGGAGTTGAGGTCGTAGACCGAGGAAGCGGCGGCATCGTCGCCGAGGCTCGCCGGGTCGCCGGTAACGGCAAGGATGGCGCTGACCCCCAAAAGACTCGCGCCCATCAGGTCGGACTGCAGCCCGAGGAGGTTTCGGTCCCGGCAGGTGATGTGGGCGATCACCTCGATATCCACCTCGCGGCGGATCAGCGAGGCGAGGGCGATGTTCCCCATCCGCACCCGGGCGAGCGGGTTTTCCGCCAGGTTAATGGCATCGGCGCCGGCGTCCTTGAGCGCGCGGCTTCCGGCAATGACACCGGAGCAGTCGAGCCCCTTGGGCGGGTCGAGTTCCACGGTCACCACCTTGCGCTTGCCCCAGTCGGCGAGGAACCCGGCCGCGGCCGCACCCGTTCCGGTGCCGGTTTCCGCCTGGGCGGACGGTTGCACTACGGTCCGGGGGGCCGGCTTGAGCCCCCGCAACGCGGCGGCAATGCTGCGGACGTGATCAGGAGTCGTCCCGCAGCAGCCGCCGATGAGGCAGGCTCCCGCGGCGGCCATCTCGGCGGCCATCCCGGCGAAGTATTCCGGGGTGGCGCGGTAGATGTACCGGCCGTCGACGTATTCGGGGAAACCGCTGTTGGGATAGGCGGCCAGGGGAAGATCGGTGACCGTGGCGATCCGCTTCAGGGTCTTGAGCAGTTCCAGCGGACCGGCGCCGCAGTTGGCGCCGACCAGATCGGCCCCGGCCGCGGCAAGGCGCGCGGCGGCGGCCTCGGCTTCGATTCCCCCGGTGAGTTTGGCCCCCTCGCCGTAGGCAAGGTTCGCCACCACCGGGAGCCCGGTTTCCCGCGCCGCCTGCAGCGCGAAGAGAAGCTCGTCCAAATCGGCGAATGTTTCCAGGATCAGGAGATCGACCCCCCCCTCGGCGAGCGCGCTCGCCTGGGCACGAAAGCAGTCGAGCTCGGAACCTGCGGCGAGTTCCGCCTTGCCGCGCCCCAAGGGGCCCACGGAGCCGGCGACGAAGGCATCCCGGCCGCGGGCGGCCTCCCGGGCCAGGGCCGCGCCCTGGCGGTTGATCTCGGCGACCTTGGAACCGAGCCCGATGGCGGAGAGCTTGACGAAGTTGGCGCCGAAGGTGTTGGTCTCGATGACCTGGGCCCCGGCGTCCAGGTATTCGCGGTGCAGCTCCCGCACCAGCGAGGGGCGCACCAGGTTCAGGTGCTCGAAGTTCGCCTCGAGCGCCACCCCCTTGGCATAGAGCATGGTGCCGATCGCGCCGTCGCCGACCAGCACCTCCTCGCGGACCCTTTTCAGAAACCCATTGGTCATCAGAGCGCTCCGAGCACCTTGATCAGGTGCGGCACCAACTGCTTCTTACGGGACATAACCCCCTGCATCTCGTAGAGCTGCGGCTCGACGCGGGGGTACCCCATGTGCTTGGAATATTCGGCACCGCCGTCCACGAGGAAAAGGGTGCATTCGGTGGCGATGTCGGTGACCATGAGGCCGGCCATTTCCAGCTTGTCCCCCGCCCGGACCGAGGCCAGCGCCTGGCGCAGGTCGGCTTTCATGGCGTGGAACTCGTCGAAACCGAACACCTCGACCTGACCGACGCCGAAGGTGAGGTCACCCTGGCTGAAGTGTTTGAAGTCGGACCGGACGATCTGCAGCGGTCCACCGTAGCCGGAAAGGGCACCTGAGGCGGCGAAGATCTCGGCGCCGAACTTCTGCCAGTCGAGCCCGGCCAGCCCGGCGAGCCACTCCACCGTGGCGCGGTCGCGCTCGGAGGTGGTGGGGGACTTGAGGATGACGGTGTCGGAAAGGACGCCGGCTAAGAGGAGCGAAGCGGTAGTGGCGTCCGGGGTGAGGCCGCGGTCGCGATACAGGGTGGCGACCAGGGTGCAGGTGCTCCCCACCGGCGCGGTCACGAACTTGATCGGGTAGGAGGTCGGGGGATTGCCGAGCTTGTGGTGGTCGATCACTTCCAGGATCTCCAGCTCCTCGGCGCCCGGAACGGCCTGGACCAGTTCGTTGTGGTCGACCAGGATCAGGGAATACGGGATCGGCGCGAAGAGGGTCGACTTGGTAGCGACCCCGGCCAGGGCCCCGTCGTCCTCCAGGGCGAGAACGGCTGCTTCGCCGGAGCTCTTCAGCTTCTGGCGCAGCCGGCCCAGCGGTTCGCCGACGCCGACGCTTTCGAAATGCGGATCGGCCAGCTCGCCGGCCAGGGTGGCCAGGCGCGCCAGCGACAGCGCGGCGGCGGTGTCGAGCGGCGTGGAGAGGACGGCGACTCCCTTCTCCTTGGCGAGCTCGACCACCTCAGGCTCGGCGGAGAGACCGCCGGTCACCACCAAAAGCCGCACCCCGTGCGCGATGGCGGCACGGTGGATCGAGGGGCGGTCCCCCGTGATGACGACGAGGCTTTCGGCGGGGAACCCGGTGAGCCGGGTGGCAAAGGAGGTTTCGTTCATCGCCCCCACCACCAGCCGGAGCTGCTCGACCTGCAGCGACGCCTGTCCGGCGAGGAAGTTCCCTTCGAGGCAGGCAGCGAGCGAATCGAGCGAGGCGCTGACGACCCGGAGCGAGTCGGGGCCGGTGCGCAGGAAGCGGTCGGCGATCTTGATCAGCGGGATGACGCCGACGGGGGCGCCGGCCGTGTCGACGACCGGCAGGATGCGGATTCCGTTGTGGTGGAAGAGCTGGAGCGCCTTCATCAGCGGATCGGTGGCCGCCACGGTGACCGGGGTGCGGACCACGACGTCGCGGACCTTCGGGTGCACGTCGGCCAAGTAGAGCGGCGGAGTTACGCCGAGCCGTTCCAGGACCCACTTGGTCTGCGGGTTGAGGGAACCGGCCATGGCGGCGGTTACGTTATCTTCTCCGGCGAGCCGTTTGAACTCGGCATAGGCGAGCGCCGAGGCGACGGAGTCGGTATCGGGATTTCTATGACCGATGACGTAGGTTTGCTGTTTCATTTTCCTGTCCCCGGATTAAATTAGTCGTTTTTTTTGGAAAAGCCGTATAAGATTGCGACCCGTATCACATGCCATAAAGGAGAAGCATTACATGCACGCTGCAATCGACTGGCTGGTACAGACCATCATGGCCATGGGGTACCCCGGGATCTTCATCCTGATGGCGATGGAGAGTTCGGTGATCCCGATACCGAGTGAACTGGTCATGCCGCCGGCAGGCTACCTGGCGCAGCAGGGATCGATGAGCGCGCCTTTGGCGATCCTCTGCGGTACGCTCGGAAGCCTCATCGGAGCCTATGCCAACTATTTCACCGCCCGTTACCTGGGGCGGCCGCTGCTTTTGAAATACGGCAAGTACGTCTTCATTACCGAGGCGAAGTTCGCCAAGGTGGAAAGCTTCTTCCTGCGCCACGGGGAGATCTCGACCTTCGTCGGGAGGCTTTTGCCGGTGGTGCGGCACCTGATCTCGCTCCCCGCGGGGCTGGCCGGGATGAACCACGTGAAGTTCACCCTCTACACCCTGCTTGGTGCCGGCATCTGGGTGACCGTGCTGACCGGGATCGGCTACTTCATCGGAAGCAACCAGGAGCTGATCATGCAGTACTCGCATCACGCGCTCGTCGTGGTGCTGGTCGGCTGCGCGGCGATCATCGCGGTATACGTAAAGCTGCAGCGCCGAAGAGCCGCCGACAACTGATTCGCCCGCTTGCTCCCCCCTTTGCGAAGGGGGCGGGGGGATTGCCGTAACGGTTCTTGTAAAGGCAAATCCCCCTATGTCCCCCCTTTTCACAGGGGGACTTAGAATCCTGCCGTAAACATTCTGCGCCAAAAACAGGGGGGCGGGTCGCATGACCCGCCCCCGAACGGCGCCGTTGCCGGTTTTAGCTTACTTGGGAACCTTCTCCCAGTCTTCCAGGAACTTCTTGATCCCCGCGTCGGTGAGCGGGTGCTTGGCGAGCTGCAGCATGACCGAGTAGGGGATCGTGGCGACGTCGGCCCCGATGAGTGCGGAGTTCTGCACGTGGATCGGGTTGCGGATCGAGGCGACGATGATCTCGGCGGTGTAGCCGTAGTTGTCGAAGATGGCGCGGATCTCTTCGATGATCCCCATCCCGTCCTGGGCGATGTCGTCCAGGCGGCCGACGAACGGGGAGACGTAGGTGGCGCCCGCCTTGGCGGCGAGCAGCGCCTGCATCGGAGAGAAGATCAAGGTGACGTTGGTCTTGATGCCGCGCGCGGTCAGGGTCTTGGTGGCCTTGAGCCCTTCGGCGGTCATCGGGAGCTTGATCACGATGTTCTTGTGGATCTTGGCGAGTTCGGTCGCCTCGGCGATCATGCCGTCGTGCTCGAGCGAGATGACCTCCGCGGAAATCGGGCCGTCGACGATCTCGGTGATTTCCTTGATGACATCTTCAAAGCGCCGGCCGCTCTTGGCGATCAGAGACGGGTTGGTCGTAACGCCATCCACCAGGCCCAGCTCGTTTGCCGCCCGAATTTCCTTTACGTCGGCCGTATCGATAAAAAACTTCATTCTTCCCTCCGCGTGTTGTTTTTGTTGTCGTTTGCCAGTTCTTTCTGGTAGCGCTCCAGGCAGGCCATGGAGCAGAAATGGATTTTCTTTCCATCGAGGCGTCCGACCACCGCGTCGGATTCCGGTATGAAGACGCCGCAGACCGGGTCCTGGAAGGTTTCGGTGGCCGTGTCTTCCTTGGGGAGCTCCGGAGTGCGCTTGGCGCGGAGCATCCGGTAGACGAGGTACCCGAGGAGAATCCAGATCAGTATCCGCATCGCGTGCTCCTAAACCCGTGTCACGTTCCCGCCGGCGGGAAGCGCCGCGAGAAGTTCGGTCACCGTCTTTCCCTGGACCGGGTGCCGCAGGTCCGGGGCGATGTCGCAAAGAGGCTTGAGCACGAAGCGCCGCTCGTGAAGCCGCGGGTGCGGAATCGTGAGCCGCTCTTCGGAGACGACCTCGTCGCCATAGATGAGAATGTCGAGGTCCATGCTGCGCGGCCCCCACTTGCCGGAGGGTTTGCGTCCGAAGACTTCGACCTCGATCTTTTTGAGACAATCGAGCAGTTCCAAGGGGGGGAGCGCCGTCGCGAGTCGGGCGGCTGCGTTTAAGAACTTGGGCTGGTCGGTCACGCCGACCGGCTCCGTTTCGTAGAACGGGGAAAGGGCGGTGATCCGGGTGTTTGGGAGCTTGCCGAGCTCCGCAACCGCCCTGAGCAGGGCGAGTTCCCGGTCGCCGAGATTGGCGCCGAGCCCTATGTAAACCGACTCTTGCACAGCCTGCGATTAGAGCACAGATCGCCTTTTTTTTCAACCCTGCCCGGGGTGGTGGTGAAGCCGCACGCAGCGCGGGTTCGCAGGCGGTGGCTGGTTTATCTTATGCCGATTTAATGCTGGAGTCTTCCCCGCCGGGACCGGTCGGACCGGGCGAGGGGAACAACCAAGGAGGCCTACCATGGTGCGCTATCTGAACCTGAAGAGCCGGGAACGGTCGGAGATGATCGACATCACGGAGCGGATCGAGGAGATGATCGACAACCTGCGGGTTGCCAGCGGCTGCTGCGATCTCTTCGTGATGCACACCACCGCGGGACTCACCGTGAACGAGGGGGCCGACCCGGCGGTCAAGCGGGACATCATCTCCTTTCTGGACCGGGCGGTGCCGCACAACTCGCCGTACTTCACCCACGCCGAAGGAAATGCGGCGGCGCACGTCAAGGCCTCCATCATGGGAAGCTCGCTGAGGCTCTTCATCGACAAGGGGAAACTGCTGTTGGGAACCTGGCAGGCGGTGTACTTCTGCGAGTTCGACGGGCCGCGGGACCGCAAGGTGGCGATCCGGATCGTGACCGAGCCGTCGGTCTAGCCGAAGTGGTCGAATCCTGATTTGGCGGGGGAGTACGGGGAGCCGTCCGGCCGGAAGAGCTCGACCCCTTTGCCATCGGTGATCTCCCCGATGATCGAGGTCTGCAGCCCCAGGCGCTGCATGAGCGCCAGGACGTTCTTTTCCTGGCCCGGCGCGGCGGTGAAGAGAAGTTCGTAGTCCTCGCCCCCGGAAAGGGCGAGCGGGTACGGATCGGCGCCGCAGACGCGGCGGTATTCCTCGGAAAGCGGGAGCAGCTCGACCTCGACCTTGGCCCCGACTCCGGAAAGCTCGCAGATGTGCCCGAGGTCGGAAACGAGCCCGTCGCTTACGTCGATCATGGCGTGGACGAATCCCGCGTCGGCCAAGGCGGCGCCGGCCGCAACCCGGGGCTCCGGCGCGAGCTGCCGGTCCACCAGCCTTCCCTCCCTGACCCCACGCTGCAAAAGCTCCAATCCCGCCGCCGCATCCCCCAGGGTACCCGTTACGAATACCAGATCCCCGACCCGCGCCGCGCTTCGCTTCAGGACGCGCTCCGGCCGCTGTTCGCCGAGGGCGGTAATGGAGATGACTAGGCCGCTTTTCGAGGCGCAGGTGTCGCCGCCGACCAGGATGGCGCCGTAGCTCCGCGCGGTGGCAAGGACCCCTTCCATGAACCGGTCGATGAACTCGACTTCGATGCTGCGGGGAAGACCCAGGGAGAGGAGGAACTGCCGGGGGAGCGCCCCCATCGCGGCGAGGTCGGAGAGGTTGACCGCGAGGGATTTGCGTCCCAGGGAGATGGGATCGCTGAAGGAGAGGTCGAAGTGGACCCCCTCCAGCAGCATGTCCGAGGTGATGAGGGTGATGCAGCCGGCTGAGGGAAGGATGCCCGCAGCGTCGTCCCCGATGCCGAGGACGACGCTGCGGTGGGCCGGTATCTTTTCGGCGATCCGGCGGATCAGGCCGAATTCGCCGACCTCCGCAAGTTTCACGCTTTGGCTCCGGTAGTGACCCTTTTACCGGCCGCGGCGGCGGGACGCTTGACCCGGTGCACCGGTGCCTTGGCCTTGGCAGGCTTGATCGGCGCCGGCGGGGGCTCGGAGGCGGGGGGATATTTTTCCAGGGCGACCGGGAGGACCTCGTCGAGGCTCGCGGCGGTCACGATCTTGAGCTTCTTGAGGATGCTCTTGGGCACGTCCTCCAGGTCCTTCTTGTTCTGGACCGGGATGATGACCGTCTTCACCCCGAGCCGGGCGGCGGCGAGGATCTTCTCCTTCAGGCCGCCGATCGGGAGCACCTTGCCGCGCAGGGTGATCTCGCCGGTCATGGCGACGTCCTTGCGCACCGGGGTCCGGGTCAGCGCCGAGACCAGTGCGGTCGCCATGGTGATGCCGGCCGAGGGGCCGTCCTTGGGGATGGCGCCGGCCGGGACGTGGACGTGGATGTCGGTGTTCGGGTAGAAGTCGTCGGGGAGCTTCAGGTCGGCGCCGCGGGAACGGATGTAGGACAGGGCCGCCTGCACCGACTCCTTCATCACGTCACCCAACTGCCCGGTGAGGGTGAGCATCCCCTTTCCCTTCGCCACGGTCGCTTCGACGAAAAGCACCTCGCCGCCGACCGGGGTCCAGGCCAGGCCGGTCACCACGCCGACTTCGTTCTTCTCCATCTCCTCCTCGCGGAGGAACTTCGGCGGACCGAGGAATTTCGAGACGTTGCCCGCAGTGATGACGAACTGCTTCTTCGCCCCTTCGGCGACCTTGCGCGCCACCTTGCGGCAGATGCTCCCGATCTCGCGCTCCAGGTTACGCAAGCCGGCCTCGCGGGTGTACTTGGAGATGACGGTGCGGATCGCCTCGTCCGAAAAGACGATGTCCTGGTCGGTGATGCCGTTTTCCTTGATCTGGCGCGGCACCAGGTAGCGCTTGGTGATCTCCAGCTTCTCCTCCTCGGTGTAGCCGGCGAGGGTGATCACCTCCATGCGGTCGCGCAAAGGCCCCGGCACGGTGTCGATCTGGTTCGCCGTGGCGATGAACATGACGTTCGCCAGCGAGAAGGGGAGGTTGATGTAGTGGTCCGAGAAGCTGTTGTTCTGCTCGGGATCGAGCACCTCCAAAAGCGCCGAAGAGGGATCGCCCCTGAAGTCGGAGCCGAGCTTGTCGAGCTCGTCGAGCATGAAGACCGGGTTGTTGGAGCCGGCCTGCTTGAGCCCCTGGATGATGCGCCCCGGCAGCGCGCCGACGTAGGTGCGCCGGTGGCCGCGGATCTCCGCCTCGTCGCGCACGCCGCCCAGCGAGATGCGGACGAACTTTCTTCCCATGGCGCGGGCGATCGACTTGCCCAGACTGGTCTTGCCGACCCCCGGGGGGCCGACGAAGCAGAGGATCGGGCCTTTCATCTTCTTCTTCAGCTTGCGCACCGCGAGGAACTCGAGGATGCGCTCCTTGATCTTGTGCAGGTAGTAGTGGTCCTCGTCGAGGATCTCCTGGGCGCGGGTGATCTCCAGGGCGTCCTTGGTGGCCTTGCCCCAGGGGATCTCCACCAGCCAGTCGAGGTAGGTGCGCAGCATCCCGGCCTCGGCGGCGTCCGGATGCATCTGCTCCAGCCGGCTTAGCTGCTTGAACGCCTCCTTCTCCACGACGGGAGGCATCTTGGCGCTCTCGATATTCTTCCTGAGCTCGGCGATCTCCTCGCTTCGGGCGTCGGTCTCGCCGAGTTCCTGCTGGATGGCGCGCAGCTGCTCCCGGAGATAGTATTCGCGCTGGCTCTTGCCCATCTCCTCCTTGGCGGCGGACTGGATCCGCGCCTGCATGTTGAGGAGCTCGCTTTCCTTGTTCAGGAAGTCGTTGACCCGTTTCAGACGCTCCAGAGGGTCGGTGATCTCCAAAAGCCCCTGGGCCTCCTCGACCTTAAGGCCGATGTTGCTCGCCACGAGATCGGCGAGGCTCCCCGGGTCCTGCATGTTGTCCACGATGACCATGACCTCGGGAGAGACCGCTTTGCCCAGCGCCACGATCTTCGCGAGTTCCTCTTTGACGGTCCGGATCAGCGCCTCGGCCTCGAGGGTGGTCTCCTGGGCCGCCGGCTCCACGATCCGCTCGATGCGCACCGAAAAGAACGGCTTTTCCGCTACGTACTCCGAGATGCGCGCTTTGGTGAGCCCCTGCACCAGGATCTTCACCCGGCCGTCGGGGAGCTTCAGCATGCGCATGATCATCGCCACGGTCCCGATCTCGTAGATCGCTTCCGGCTTGGGGTCCTCGTCGCCGACTTCCTTCTGGGTGGCGAGGAAGATCATCCGGTCCTTGGAGAGGGCATAATCCACGGCGTTAATGGAAATCTCGCGCCCTACGAACAGGGGGAGGATCATGTAGGGATACACGACCACGTCCCGAACCGGGAGCAGCGGGAGAACTTCCGGTATGTTTAGCTCTTCGCTTTCCTGCTTTTCCATCGACCTCTCCTTATTGCTCAATCGGAATCTTTCTGATGTGCCTCCGCCGGTTCTCGAGCCAGGGGAGATGGACCGTCAGCAGCCCCTTGTGGTAGCGGGCCTTCACCTTGTCGAGGTCGACCGAGGGGGGGATCTCCACCGCTCGGCAGAAGCGCCCGAAACGGCGCTCCAGACAGATGTAGTTGACTCCGGAGCGCGGCTCCTCTTTCTTGATCCCTTCGATGACCAGCGTGGAGCAGCAGATGCTCAGGGAGATATCCGCCTCCAGGCATCCCGGGAGTTCCGCCTCGACCACGAACCCGGCGGCGGTCTCGTAGATGTCAACGAGGGGCGCGCTCTCCTTTTCGGCGGCGAACCCTTCCCTTCCTTCCAGTGACGACAGGAAGCGGAAGATCTCGTCCATCTGTTGCCGGAACAAGGTCAGCCACTCCAACGGTTCCTTCGGAATTACCGCCATCGTTTCCCCTTGGTGTTCAGCTCGCCGGTTTAATTAAAAAAGCCCGCTTCAGGCAGAAGCGCTGCTGCTGCGCCTGTGCGGGTTCCCCGGACGAAAGGTCTGGATGATTTAACCATCTTTATCATGAAAGTCAAGGTAATCCGCTTTAACCTTCGGCAGTGCCGGAGCCGTTCCCCGCCCCGGCCGCGAGGGTGGGGAGGGGGTAGAGGAGGCTGCCCCAATGGGGGGCATCCGGGGCCGGGCTGCTGCCTGGTCTCCCTTCAACCGCGGTGCCCGGTACCTCGCGCCCAACCGCGACGGCACCGGCAAATTGTGCACAACCCGTGCAAACGGCCGCCATTATTGAAGATTCTCTCTTATTGTTTGAACTTTTGAACCCGGCTGTGTATAATCCGCCATCCGCCCGAGCCGTATTTATCGGAATCGGAGGAATAACCCGTGGAAACTATTGCGGTTATTCTTCTCATCGACCTCGGCCGACCGCCTGCCAACCGCGCCGGTCGGATGCCGCCGTGCGTCTCCCATCAATCGAAAAGGACCCTACATGAAGAAACGCACGACCCTGGCAGCACTACTGGCCGTGACCCTCTTTGCCACAGGCTTCACCTGGTTCCCCTCCTCCGACGGCTGCAAAGAAGCTAAGAGCCTGATCAACCAGCTTTCCGGCAACTCCTCCGAGCAGAAGCAGAAAGAGACCGAGACCCGGGTGATGGAACTTTGCCCGAGCGGTCCTGCCGGGCACTACCTCAAAGGGGTCCAACTGGAGCGGGCCGGCAGCGTCGACAAGGCGATCTCCGAGTACAAGGAAGCGCTGCGGCTCGACCCCTCGTTCTACCAGGCGAGCGGCAACCTCGGTCTGCTGCATCTCCAGAAGGGGGCTCCCGACGAAGCGACCGTCGAACTGACCGCCGGGCTCAAAAGCGGCGATCCCCGTTACAACGAGGGGCTCGGGCGCATCTTCGCCGAGCGCAAGCTCTACACCCTCTCCATTTATCATTTCGGCGAGGCGATCAACGCCTTCCCGGAAAACGCAGTGCTGCACCGCGAGCTGGCCGCGGTCTACGACGCCTCCGGGCAGAAGCAGAAGGCCGAGGACGAGTACCGCAAGGCGCTGGTGATCGCCCCCGGCGACGCCAAGGCGCGCCTCGGCCTGGGTGCGATTCTCATGTCCCGCGGCGAGACCGATCAGGCCGTCACCGAGCTGAAGCAGGCGGAACAGGCCGATCCCGGGAACAAGACGGTGCACCGGCTCCTGGCCGATGGCTACTCCCGCAAGGGGGACAAGAAGAATATGGAATACCAGCTCCGCCTGGCGGGTGAGACCACCAAGCCGGAGCCGGAATCCAAGGTGAACCATATCGCGCTGGGGGATGAAGCCAGCGCCGCCAAGAATTACGAGAAGGCGATCAACGAGTACCGGCTCCGGCTGGCCGAGAAACCGGGCGACACCGTGGCGCTGCAGCATTTGGGCGATGCGCTGACGGCGGCCGGACGCGACGACGAGTCGATCGCCGCCTACCGCGAGGCAATCCGGCACGGGGCGGACAACGCGCAGCTCCACTACAGCCTGGGCACCATCTACGAGCGCAAGGCGCTTCTCGACGAAGCGGTCGTTGAGTACCGCCAGGTCCTCACCACCACGCCGGAAAACGACGATGCCCGTGAGCGGCTCGCCGAGATCTACACCCTGCGGGGCAGCTTCCAGCAGGCGCTGGAGCAGTACCGCGAACTGATCAAGCGCCGTCCCGCCGACGCGGGGATCCAGCTCAAGCTGGCGCGCAGCTACGTGAACGCCAAAGACCTTCCCGCCGCCACCGAGGCCTATGCCGCCGCGATCAAGCTCGACCACGACTCGCTGGAGGCGCACCAGGAACTCGCTGCGCTGCAGCGCAAAAGGAATATGAGCGACGAGGCCGCCGCGGAATACCGCGAGGTGCTGCGTCTCAAGAAGGACGACGCGGACGCCCGCACCGCGCTCACCTCGATCTACGTGAAGAACAAGAATTACGACGAGCTGGCGAAGCTGCTCAAGGAAGGGGTAGAGCTCACTCCGGAAGATCCGAACGCCCATTACAAGCTTGGCCTGGTCTACGAGTTCCAGAAGAACTACGATGCCGCCACCGAGCAGTACCAGGAAGCGGTCAAGCTCAAGCCGGACCATGCCAAGGCGCTCAATGCCATGGGGCGGGTCCAGATGAAGAGCGGCAAGATCGAGGAGGCGAAGGCATCGCTTGAGGCGGCCAAGAAGGCCGATCCGGAGTTGGAGGAGCCGACGGTCCTTTTGAGCAACATCCGTGACGAGCTTTCTCCGGAGCCGCGCCACTACCGCAGCCAAAAAGGGAAGCACGGCAAGAAGCTGAAAGGCAAGAAAGGGAAGTCGAAGAAGGAAAAGGCTACCAAGGCCAAATCCAGCAAGGGCAAGGCCAAGAAAGGCAAGAAGAAGAAAAAGTCCCAGGAGTAATCGGGACCGCATATATAAGAATAGGGAAAGAAAAAGGCAGCCCCGCGGGGCTGCCTTTTTCGTCCAAAAAACGCTCGCCAATGAAAACGTAAACGGATATCATGCGCGGATCATTTCTGGGCAGCGCCCTCGCTTTCGCGGGCGATGGCGGACGGGAGGGGTATGTTGAAACGAACCCACATCATACTGGTGGCAATCTTCGTAGTTCTGGCTTCTGTTGCGGTTCCGGGGGCGGCACGGGCAACCACCACCCTGACCGTCTCGCACACGGCAAATTCCGGTGACTCCAACCACTTCACCACCATTCAGCAGGCCATTGACCACGTAGCCTCGGTCCGTGCAAGCTCTGTCAGCCCCGGTGATTTTCTGATTGAGGTCGCGGCAGACGCGACTAACCAGTATACCGGCGCTGTGTTGATCGATGACTCCAAAACCGGTGGGAAGGGGATGAGTAGTGTAGTCATCGAGGGAACCAGTACTAAAGATACTATTGTCACCAGCGGCAGTTCGTCTGGAGTTACTTTCACTATTTCCGGCAACACCTCCAATATCACGATACGCCGTTTCACCTTCATCACGGGAACCGGGATTTCTATCAGCAGTAGTGTAACTGGCACTACCATCAGCAATAACGTCTTCAAAGTTGGCAGCAGCAGTACTGCGATCCAAAATGCGAGTGCCTCTACAACCATAACCAACAACACTTTTTATCTGAACGGAACGGCAATAAACACAACCGCCAGTATTGCAATTAAGAACAACATCTTTTCATCCAATACTCCTGCCATTGCCGGTTCAGAATCGGCTCCGAGTGTCTTATATAACCTCTTTAATCCGAAAGCCAATGCTGGCATCCCTATCAGCCAGCTCGATGCGTCGAACATTCCCAACAACTCGACTTCCTCTGACCCCCAATTTGTTGACCCGGGAAAGGACTTCCACCTGCAGCCCGGCTCCCCAGCGATTCATGCCGGTGATCCAACCATCAAAAATCCTGATCAGACTATCTCCGATATGGGCGCGTACGGGGGCCCGGCTGCAGAACTCAACATCCCCCAGGTTTCTGGCGTTAGTGCAACTGCAACTCAACAAGTCGATACGACCTTTTCGGTGACCCTGACCTGGACCGCACTCACTAGCAATCTGGTTACCGCTTACCGCGTCCATTACGGTACCGCTTCCGGCAGCTATACCAGTTCTCAGGATATTTCTGGGCAGAGTTCCAGTAGCTTTACGCTTCAGAACTTAACCCCGACAACAGTCACTTCGCTGGCCCCTCCGACTATAACCAGTATCACACCTGCCAATGGGGCGCTCATCGTACATTGGACCGCGGTTGCCGGGGCCACGAACTATCTGGTGTATTGGAATGAAGGCGCGGATTTCACCGATGCGTCGCTGCCGACTACTTTTAAAGAGGTTGCGAACGTGCAGACGTTCACCATCCCCAACTTGACCAATGGAGCGACCTATTTCGTGAGAGTCATCGCCAAAGCGCAGAATGCCTACTTTTTTGCCGTCGGTGCCTTGGCTGCTGATGGCTCCGAGGGGCCCCTTTCGGCGGAGGTCTCCGCTCCTATCGGCAACTCAGTCATGAGTCTGCTTTCCGCTTCGGTGTCGCAGATGCCTTCCACCTCCGTCGCCTATCCCTATCTGAAAGGGGAGGGGTGCTTCATCGCCACCGCTGCCTACGGGTTCTACTCCGCTTGGCAGGTGCAGGCGCTGCGCGACTTCAGGGACCGCTACCTGATGACCAACGGACCGGGACGGGCTTTCGTCAACTGGTACTACCATTACGGACCGATCGGGGCGCACTACCTGAACCAGCACCCGGTGTGGAAACCGCTGGTGCGCGTGCTCCTTTTCCCGCTGGTCGTGGGAGCCATCTTCCTGACCGCCACGTCCTCCGTCACCAAGGTCGCCGTGCTTGCCCTGCTGTTACTGGCAACAACGGTGTTGTTCCGAAGAAGGGCCGCGGTGCGGTGGGGAGGTGTGCGATGAGAAAACTTATCCTTGCTATCGTGCTGCTGCTCTTGAGCGCGCCCGCCTTTGCGGCGGAGGCCCCGGCTTCCCGTCCCCACTGGTCGCTTGAATTCAAAGGGGGCGCCTTCTTTCCCGATGCGGGGCAGTGGTCCACGTTCTACGGCCAGAACTACACCAGCGAGTTCGGCGCGGCTCTCGCTTACAAGGTGACCCGTAACGTCGAGGTCGGGCTGGAAGCAAGCTACATGCACGCCTCTGGAAAAGGGACCGCCGCCCAGAGTACCGGCAGCACTCCGGTCGTCACCGGCGACACGGCGCGGATGGAGATCGTCCCGCTGGATCTTTTTGTGCTGTTTCGGGGCGTGTTCGACGAGAAACAGTGGCTGGTTCCCTATGCCGGCGGCGGCTACACGCGTCTTTTCTATCGGCAAAACGCGACCGGGTCGCCGGAGAACCGAGGCTCGACCAACGGCTTTCATGCCCGTGCCGGGCTGCAGTTCCTGCTCGATCGGATCGATCCGGATGCGGCGAAAAGTGCAGCGAAGGAAGTCGGCTTGCAACACACCTACTTCTTCGTGGAAGGGAAGTATCTGCGTGCCGTGGCCGATACCGTCCCGAGCGGGACGGTGAACCTGGGCGGGGTGAGCACGCTGGGTGGGCTGCTGTTCGAGTTCTAGTCGTTCCGGGATGGAGCTAATAACTCACCCCTTTATCAAAGGAGGGCGGGGGGAGGGTGGTTCTGAGGTTTTCGGATGAACACCGGAAGACGGAACCTCAAAAGCAAATCCCCCTAAATCCCAGCGTTGTCCGGTTAGGTTTTTGCTTTACGTCGCTTGTTTCTTAAGCGGGTGTTTCTTTTCGATCTCG
>NZ_JAEMHM010000031.1 GCF_016458275.1 Geomesophilobacter sediminis | reverse complement strand
ACACTGGCCATCGGCTCCCTCCTGTCGAGTGGGTTCTAACCGAAATTGGCCATTTACACAAAGGATTTTACAGGCCCGTACCCCTGCTCACCAGTCCGCCAGACATCCGTACCAGCCCTGCCCCAGGCCGTAGGGTGGGCCGCCCTCTGCCCACCGTCCCCTCCTCCGCGTCGGCCCGTGCCCACCCTACGTCGCTTCAGGCACCAGTGCAGCAACCCAAAAAGAAAGGCCGAAACCGCCTCCCACTGAGATGGAGGCGGTTTCGGCCGGAGGGTGCCGCCGCGTTCGCCGCGGCGGGGTAACCGCTTGCGTCTATTCTTCCTTTTTCTGGTCAGCAAGGACCCGGTAGCAGATCATCTCGGCAATCTCGTCGATGGTATTGTATGCCCGGTTGAAGACGATGCTGTAGTAAAGCGGGTCGGCGATGTCGCGATTGAGAAACTCGTTGATGAAGGCAATCCGCTGCTTCTGGTTTTTCTGGATCAGCTTTTCCGCTTCGGCAACAGATAGGTCATGGCGCTGGGCGACCGACCGGATCCGGAACTCCATCGGCGCCACGATCCGGAAGTGGTAGCAGTTGGGGAGCCCCTGGGTGAGGATCCCGGCCCCCAGCCCGACGATGATGACATGGCCGCCGCGGGCAAAGGGGACGATCTGGTTGCACAAAAGCTGGTAATAATCCTTGTCGCTCTTCCAGGCAGTCAGCAGCGTGGACATCATGTCGTCCAGGAAGGGGTTTTTCTCGCCGAGGTTTTTCAGTACCTCCAGGGTGTGCTCCCGGTCCTCGGAGAACTTCTCCACAATGGCTTTGTCCATGAGCCCCCAGACCGTACCGGTCCGGGCGTGGATCAGGGACTGCACTTTTTCGGCGACGGCAAACCCTTCACAGCCGAATTCCCGGGAAATGGTGACGGTCGGACGGATGGGCTCGCCGACAACAGGCAAGGCCGCCTGGTTGCGACGGCTGAGTTCGGTCAACGTTTCCAGTCTCTTTTCAATGGTTGCATAGAGCGATAATCCCGACATGTTTGTCCTCCTTCTCTCAAGAATTGGAAATCGTTACATTGGATCGGCCCATTCGACCATCTGCTCTCCCTGCCACCGCAACCGCTGCTAAAGAGTCCGCCCTCTCCCCCCTCCCTGACTGGTAATGGCAAGCCCAGATAGAGTATACGCTTCTTTTTTACTTTGGCAGAGGTGGCACTGCATCCGGCTCTCCGGTCCATGCCTGCCGCATCTGACAGAACCGCCCCTCCGTGCTGGCGTGCTGACACAGATATTGCCTCGCTTATTCCAGTTCGCTGCCGACAATAAAAACGCCCCGCTCCCCTTTCCGGGTGCGGGGCGTTTACCGTTCACCGGCCTCCCCTTTACGCTCCTACAGCACCTGCATGAAGGAGACGAGGTTGGATTTCTCCTCGCGGGTGAGCTGCAGGTTCAGCACGATGTTGAAGAACTCCACGGTGTCCTCCAAGGTGAAGCAGCGGCCGTCATGCAGGTAGGGGGGGCTGTCCTTGATGCCGCGCAGGGTGAAGGTCTTGATCGGACCGTCGCCCGGTTCGCGGGTGAGCCGCTCCAGCTTCAGGTCGTGCATCTGCTGATCCATGAAGCTCGGCGGCATATGACACTGCACGCAGCGCCCCTTGCCGTAGAAGATCTCTTCTCCGGCAAGTTCCGCCGGTGTCGCCAGGTTGCGGTACAGCCGTCCGGCGGGGTCGAGTTTCGGAGCGGGGGGGAAATCGAACATGTTCTGCATCTGGGCCATGTGGGAGACCCGGACCCGGTCCAGCTGGATGAGCCCCTTCTTCGCGGCATGGATGTGGTCGCCGTTGAAGTAGGCCGTACGGTCCTCGAACTCGGTGAAGTCTTCGACGGAGCGGAGGCTCCGCTTGGAGGAGTGGATCTGCTGGTTGTACATCCCGCGGAGGCTCACCGTGTCGAGCCGGAAGCGCCGCTCCTGGGGGCGGATGTCCGGGCTCAGGTGAAACTGCGCCGTGGTGTGGCCGTTGACGTGGCAGTCCAAGCAGGCCACCCCCTGGCTCGGCGCGGCGCTCTTGCGGTCGTCGGTCGCGTTGAACTCCTCCTGGGGGAGCGGGGTGAGCAGCATGCGCAGCCCGTCCAGTTGCACCGGGGTCAGGATCTCCTTGAACAGGCGCTCGAAGTTGTTGATGGAGACGACCTCGCCGCGCGAGACGTCACCCAGCTCCGGGCGGCTTTGCAGGAAGATGGCGGGAGGGAATTCCGGGATGAATGCTTCGGGAAGGTCGTAATCCACGTCGAAGCGCTGCAGCCTCGGGAACATCTTGATCTGGATGTCCGGGAAGACCTGCCCGCCGGTAGCCTGCTTGGGGTGCGGCAGCGGCGGGTACGGGAACAGGTTCTGTGCCTTGATCTGGTCCCACGGCATGGAAGCAAGCTGCTCCCAGGAGACCCCTTGCAGGCGGGCCGTCGGGCCCACCGGAACCGGCTTGCCGCGGCTCATCCGCGCGGTGCTGGAGAAGCGCGGGGTGAGGTCATAGCGTTTTTCCAGGAGGGCACGCTGGGCGGCCATCACCCGCGGCTTGTCGGAGACGTCCTTGTTGTAGACCTCGGCGAAGGTCGTCATCGGGCGTTTCGCATCCAAGGGGTCACGGTAGAACTCGAAACCGAGCACCTTCCCCTGGTCCGGCTGCTGGGCGAAGGCCTCGGACGACGGTTGGGCCATCGTGGCATTGAATTCGTTCGAACGATCGTGATCAGAGAGCTGCTGCTCGGTTCGGGTCCGCGGCACTTCGCGCGGCGTCTGGAAATCCTGGACCGCATCCCGCATCCGCGGAGGTGGGTTGCTCCGTTGCTCCCGCTGGTCGGTCCAGGAAGGGGAAGCGGCCAGGACCAACCCGGCGGCCACCAAACAGGCAACTACAGGAATCGAGTGTTTTGTTTTCATCGCCGCACGCTCCTTTTAATTGAAGTGCATTCGTTAATTACAGATCGCCAATTCTTTCATGGCGATCAAAAAAGTCAAGAACGACGGAGCGGAGGTGAAAGCGCGGAATGGACCATACCAAAACAGCCGACAGGCATACAGGAAGCTGAATGTTTTTTCGGGTCATATCAGTCTGTTATTACGGATCCGTAAGGAATCGTTGACTTTGTTACGATTGTGAAAATTTTTGTCAAATCACTAAAGTTATGTCACCGAAGTTACGATAAGAGTCGTGGTTGAACTCACACAACTATCATTAGCGACATCAAACCATTGACGTCAACGTCAACCTTGACTGTTTTATAAAAGACGCAACAACCACAGAGGAGCCCGGGAGGGTGCTATGAGATTACAGGATTTGAAGATCGGGACACGGCTGGGGCTAGGGTTCGGATTGATTCTGCTTTTCCTCCTTTCAATCAGTGCAATCGGCATGTTCGGAATGACGAGAATGAATTCGGATCTCGACCGGATCGTCCAGTCGAGCTACACGAAGATCCGGCTTGCCAACGACAGCTCGAAATCAGTCACCAACATCATCTCCAGTATCCAGAACCTGATCATCGTCTCCGACGCCGACGCCCGCAAGGAAGAGAACGGAAAAATCGATGCGGCGCGCCAGCAATACAAGGGGGCGATGGAGAAACTGGAGAAGCTCGAGGACACCGACAAGGGGAAGGAGCTGATCGCCCAGGCGAAACAGGCGCTGGACAACGCCCGCAAGGCGAACAACGACGTCATCGAGCTGGCCAACGGCGGCAACAACAGCCGCGCGGCACAGTACTTCGAGAAGAGCGCGGCGCCCCTGGACGCAAAAATCTTCGCCGCATTCAACGAACTGGTGAAATACCAGGAGGCGGGGATCAACACGAGCTATGAGGCGGCGGCCAAACTTTCGTCCCGGGCCCGCCTGATGGTCGGCATGATCGCCACCATCGCGCTGATCCTCGGCGGCGTGATCGCGCTCCTGATCACCCGCAGCATCAGCCGGCCGGTTTCCCAACTGGCCGGATGTGCCGACAAGCTCGCCCTGGGCGACGTCGAGGTCCAGATCGAGGTGGCCTCCAAGGACGAGATCGGTCAGCTGGCCGACTCGTTCCGCAACATGGCCGCCAATATCCGGGATGCCTCGCTGGCTGCGGAAAGGGTCGCCAAAGGTGACCTCACCGTGGAGGTCGTGCCCAAGTCCGACCGTGACGTCATGAGCAAGAACCTCGTCACCATGATCGCCCAGATCAAGGAGATTGCCGGCGAGACGAACCTGCTGATCCAATCGGTCCAGGAGGGAAAACTGCAGGTCAGGGGGCACGCCGCGGAGTTCCCGGGGGCATGGGGAGAACTGCTGGCCGGGGTCAACCGGCTCATCGAGGCCTTCGTGAAACCGATCGACGTCACCGCCCAGTACGTGGACCGGATCTCCAAAGGGGACATCCCCGCGAAGATCTCCGAGACCTATTACGGCGACTTCAACGAGATCAAGAACAACCTGAACCTGCTGATCGAGGCGATGAACAAGGCAACCGCCCTGGCCAAGGAGATCGCGGGAGGGAACCTGATGGTCGAGGTCAAGCTCCGCTCCGAACACGACGAGCTGATGCAGGCGCTCTCCCTGATGGTGAAAAACCTCACCGAGGTGGTGACGGAGGTTAAAGCTGCGGCCAACAACGTCACCGCGGGAAGCCAGGAGCTCAGCAACACCTCCGAGACCATGTCGCAGGGAGCCAGCGAACAGGCGGCGGCAGCCGAGGAGGCATCCTCTTCCATGGAGGAGATGACCTCGAACATCCGGCAGAACGCGGACAATTCGCAACAGACCGAGCGGATCGCGGTCAAATCGGCCAGCGACGCCATTCAAAGCGGCAAGGCGGTCTCCGAATCGGTTGCCGCCATGAAAGAGATCGCGTCGAAGACCCATATCATCGAGGAGATCGCCCGGCAGACCAACCTCCTGGCACTGAACGCCGCCATCGAGGCGGCGCGGGCCGGGGAGCACGGCAAAGGTTTTGCGGTCGTCGCCGCCGAAGTGCGCAAGCTCGCCGAGCGGAGCCAGAAGGCCGCCGGAGAGATCGGCGAGCTCTCCACCTCCAGCGTGCAGGTGGCCGAAAACGCCGGGGACCTCCTGGAGAAACTGGTTCCGGACATCAGGAAGACGGCGGAGCTGGTGCAGGAGATTTCCGCGGCGTGCCGCGAGCAGGATACCGGGGCGGAGCAGATCAACAAGGCGATCCTGCAGCTGGACCAGGTCATTCAGCAAAATGCCGGTGCAGCCGAGGAGATGGCATCCACCGCCGAGGAACTCGCCTCCCAGGCCGAGCAGCTGCAGGCAACGGTAGATTTCTTCAAGATCGATGAACCGGCTCCGGAGAAGAGGCGCCCGGCGACCAAACAGATCCCGATGCGGACCAAAGAGGTCGTGGTACGGATGCCTGCTGTCGCGGCGGCAACCGGGCTCCAGAAAGGGGGCGGCGTCGATTTCAACATGGTCGAAAAGGAACCCTTCATCGACACCGCGTTTGAACGGTACTGAGCGCCGGCAGGCCGCCGGCGGCACGGCTGATGAAACAAAAGAGGGGCGCAGCTTCAGGCTGCGCCCCTCTTCTATTTGGAATTTCCGGGATTCAGGAGTGTGTTAAGTCCCCCTTTTTCAAAAGGGGCGCCGAGACAGGGGCATCTTGCTTCACCCCTGCCCATACCAAATCAAGACCTCCCTTTGGGCCTTATTTCTTCGGCACGATCCTCACCAGCCCCGGTTCGTCCTTTTTCCCCGACACCGACGCCTCGAATTCCAGGAAGTGCTGCGCCACCGTGAGGTTCGTCTCCAGGTGGTTGCTGACCCGGGAGGTCCCGAAGGCAGAGGGGCCGGCAGCCTGGGCCAGAAAAAGGACCAGTTGGTCCGCCAGGCGCGGATCCACCGGCATGCTGCTTCCGTGGTGGGTCAGCAGTTCGGCGGCGGCCTCGGAGCCCACCGTTTCGGCCGGTTTGCCCCGTACCCCCAGCGCGGAGAATCCCGCCACCGCGCTACGATATTCCGCCTTTAAGAAGATGAAGGTACCCGGGCTGTAGGAAGGGATTTCCCGCACCTCGATCCGGATCGGCGTCTTGGTGCCCAGCTTATCCCGCAACAGCGCAACCGCGGCCGCCGCCTGCCGCTCGGCGATGCTGCGGGACAGGTTGGCCACGGCACTGTATCCGGTGATCCGCACCAGTTCACCACGCTTGGCTACGACTAGCGGTTTGAGTTCCTGGAGCGGCCGTACCGCGGCCCGCACCTTGCCGCCACCTTTCGGATAAAAGCCGACGCGGTCCATCTGGGCAGCGACATTGATGCCCAGCCCTTCCAGCGTCGGGAGGTAGACCTCGGCAAGGAATTCCCAACTCGGACTGAACGGGACGTGGGTTCCCCCGAAGAGATAGAGGCGGCTGGGGCCGGAAGCGAAGAGAAGCGGGGGGATGAGGGTCTGCAGCACCATGGTGGTGGAACCGGCGGTGCCGATGTCGAAGGAGTAATCGCCGGGGACCACCGGGCCGGGAGCGAAGGTGAGATCCGTGGAGCCGAGGCCGTCGCCGACGACTTCCGCCCCGCAAAGCCGCGCCGCCGCCTGCACCGCGACTTGGTGCTGGCGCTTCAGCCCCGGCTTTTCCCGGCCGGCACGGATGTGAAAGATGCGGAACGGCTTTCCGGTAATGCAGGAAAGGGATATGGCGGTGCGGAGCATCTGTCCGCCCCCTTCCCCCTCGCTGCCGTCGATTTCGATCATGGCTACCCTCGGAAAAACAAAAGCGCACCGCAGAGGTTACAGAGGCACGCAAAGAATGACCCAATATATACGATCTCGCCGCACCAGTCGAGAGGGTCCCGGCCTTGGCTCGATGCGCCGTTTTCAGCGCGATCGGCTTTTTCATCCGCGCCGGGAACGGCGCTGCCGCAGGGTCATCGTCGCCCCACCCCGGGATGCTTCCGGGGTCACTCCTCCCCCTCCGGGCTATCCTCCTCAGGGTTCACCGCCGGCGGTGAACTCGCCTGCGCTTCTCTCTGGTCATCCAGCTTTTCGATGAAGGCGGTGACCGCTTCGGCGGTCAGGGGACGGGCGAAATAGTAACCCTGCATGAGACGGCAATCGATGGAGGTGAGGAAATCCATCTGGGCCTCGGACTCGACCCCTTCGGCGATCGCGTCCATATCGAGACATTTGGACATGAACATGATGGTGGTGGCGATGGCCGCATCGTCGGAGGAAGTAACCACGTCGGTAACAAAAGAGCGGTCGATCTTGAGCGCCTGGAAGTGGAACTGCCGCAGCGATGCGAGGGAGGAATAGCCGGTTCCGAAGTCGTCGATCTGCAGGTTCACCCCCATGCGGGTCAGCCGGTCCAGCACCTGGCGCGCCTTCTCTTCGTACACCATGAGGGATTCCTCGGTGATCTCCAGCGTCAGCCGATCCGGCGGAAGCCCGCTTTGGTGCAGCGCATCCTCGATCACCATCTCCAGATCGGTGTGAGCGAAGACCGACGGGGACATATTCACCGCCACGTTGACGTCGCAGCCCGCATCGCGGTACCAGCTCGCTGCCTGGCGGCACGCGGCCTTGAGCACCCACTGGGTAAGCGGCCAGATCAGGCCGGCCTTTTCCGCCAACGGCACGAAACTCCCCGCGGTCAGCTCGCCCAGATGGGGGTGGTGCCAGCGGATCAGGGCCTCCACCCCCACCATCCGCATGTTCGCGGTATCGAGCTTGGGCTGGTAGACCAGGAACAGTTCGTCCTGCTCCAGCGCCCGGGCCAGCGCCTGCTCCAGCTGAGCCCGTTCGTCTCCCGCCCCATCCCACTCTTCCCCATAGAAACAATAGGTGGCACGCCCCTGTTCCTTCGCTTTGTAGAGGGCGAGGTCGGCGTACTTGAGCAGACGGTCCTGGTCGGTAGCGTCTTCCGGGAAAATGGCGATCCCGATACTGCCGCTGATCGAAACCCGCTCCCCGGCCAAAAGAAACGGCTTGGCGAGGGCAGCCAGCATCCTTTCCGCTACGATCCGCGGGGCGTCCGGAAGGCGCGGCGCCCGCTGCAGCACGGCAAATTCGTCCCCACCCATGCGGGCGACGACGTCGTCGCCGTAGCGGGCGCAGCAGTCGGAAAGACGCTGCCCGACCTCGCGCAGGAGTTCATCCCCCCCGGGATGGCCGAACCGGTCGTTGACACCCTTGAACCCGTCCAGGTCGAGCAGCATCACGGCCAGCGCCTCCTGATGGCGCTCTGCGTGACCCAGCGACTGGAACAGGAACTCGTCGAAGGCGCCGCGGTTGAAAAGCCCGGTCAGGACATCGCGGGACGCCTCCTCCCTCAGCCGCGTCTCACTCAGAACGTGGCGTTTTTCCAGACGACTGCAAAGGACATAGACGATGACGGAGGTAACCAGGAGCCCGAGCAGTTCCAGGTAGAGGTCGAGTAAGCTGTGCAACCGGGGGTTCCGTCCGGAAACCCAGCCGATGGCGATGCGCGCCCAGATGAGCCAGGAACAGCTGGTGACGGCGTAGGCGGTGGTGATCGCCCGTGGCGTCAAGCTGCCGATCCAGCGGAAATGTTTGGATATGTCGGCGCGGTGCATTACGCCTCCGGCGGTCAGGGGAAACCGGGGCTAGGGGGAACGGACCTTGTCAGTAGAGGAACATCGGCTTGCCCAGTACGTGGCGGACCTTGGGCCGGTACTCTTCCGAGTCGTAGAGCTCGGCCACGTCGACCCGCTTCTGCCCTTGCATGATCGAACTGATCGGGATGTGGGTGTAGGTCCCGCCTTGCAGGGCGACCATCCGCCCGGACATCCCTTCGGCGACGAGGTCCATCGCCATGTTCGCGTAGTTGAAGGCGACCATGAGGTCGAGGGAGTCGGGGGCGCCGCTGCGCATCAGGTAGGAGAGGGGCTGGTAGATGATGTGGGAGCCGGTCAGGTTCTTGATCGCTTCGCTCACCACGACCCCGATCCCGCCCAGCTTGCGGTGCCCGTAGGCATCCTCCTGGCCGTACTCGACGATCTGCCCGCCGATGAGCGAGGCCCCCTCGGAGACGGTCACCATGGCGTAGTTGCTGGGATTGTCCTTCTTGTCCTCTTGCAGGAGGAAGGCGAGCTTTTCCACGTCGAAGGGGACCTCGGAAATCAGCGCCCGGTCCACGCCGGAAAGATAGGCCGATACCAGGGAGGTCTCGCCGGAGTTGCGACCGAAAAGTTCCACCACCGCGATCCGCTCGTGCGAGCCGGCGCTGGTGCGGAGGTTGTGGATGAAGTTGATGCTGCGGGTGACCGCGGTGGAAAAGCCGATGCAGTAGTCGGTCCCGTAGACGTCGTTATCCATGGTCTTGGGTATCGCCACTACCGGAAACCCTTCCCGGTGCAACCGCTCGGCGTAGCTCAGCGTGTCGTCGCCGCCGATCGGGATCAGGGCGTCGATCTCCAGGCGCTCCAGGTTGGCGAGGACGTGCCGGGTGAAGTCGTGGCTTAGCTTCGCGCCGGGATCGTACTCGTTGGAACGGAGAAATTCCGGCACCTCCGCGTTGGCCACCTTGCCCGGGTTGGTCCGGCTGGTGTGGAGAAAGGTGCCCCCGGAGCGATCCACCGTCCGCACCTTCTGCCGGTCGAGCTGCATCACCACCCCATCCCCCGCCTGGGGATCATCCACGTTGTAGTTGAGAAGCCCGCCCCAGCCGCGCCGGATGCCGACCACGCGGTAGCCGCTTTCCGCCGCGCGGTTCACCAAAGTCTTGAGAGCGGGGTTGAGCCCCGGGACATCGCCGCCGCCGGTCAGAATGCCTACCGTCTTCTGTCTGTCAGCCATGGTCCGACTCCTTGTGAGTAAGGAATTATGGGGAAAAACGGACCAAGTATAGCGATGAGGCATATCTAATCAACTGACAAAGGGTGGACGTCGCAGGGTGAGGGCCTGCTTTTGGTGGGAGCGCCCTTCCGGGCACGATGTCTTGCGCGGTTTCCTGCGATCAGGATGGGAAAGACAAATCCCCCCCAGCCCCTTCACAAAGGGGGGAGTCGGAGGATCTATCTATAATACGCGGCGGGCAGAGGCCCCCCTCCGCGAACTGTCGGCAGAGAGCAAAAAAAAATCGCGGCAGGAATGCCGCTCCTACAGGCCAGGCGCTTACCCGGTAGGAGCGGCATTCCTGCCGCGAGCTTTTGCAAATCCTATGAAAAGGAGATTATTCCTTGATCCGGTCCACCAGCCGGAGCAGGCCGTCCAGGATGGTGAGCGGATGCGGCGGACAGCCGGGGATGTAGAGGTCCACCGGGAGAAACTTTTCCACCCCGTTGTGCACCTCGGACGAATCGAAGAAGGGGCCGCCGCTGATGGAGCAGGCGCCGCAGGCAACCACGAGCTTGGGGGCCGGGATCGCCTCGTAGGTGAGCATCAGCGCCTCGCGCATGTTCTCGGTCACCGGCCCGGTGACCCAGAGCCCGTCGGCGTGCCGGGGACTCGCGACGAACTGGATGCCGAAGCGCCCGAGATCCCAGCCGATGGTGGAGAGGACGTTGGTGTCGGCCTCGCAGGCGTTGCACCCTCCCGCCACGACCGAGCGGAACTTGAGGGAGCGACCGAAGAGGGAAAGCATCTTGCGCTCCAGGGCATAAGCCATCTGCCGCTCCCCACCCTCGACGACCACCAGGTCCTCGCGCTTGCGGGTTGCCAGACGGGCGTCGTTGCCGTAGGAGACGCCGCCGTGCGGGCAGGCTTCCAGGCATTCGGTACAGAAGAGGCATTTCCCCATGTCGACGGTAAGCGGCTCGGTGCCGATCGCGCCGACCGGGCAGACTTCCTTGCAGAGCTGGCACGAAGGGGGGCAGTTGCTCCCCTTCAGCACGGGGTAGCCCCGAAAGCGCTCCGGGAGCGTCATCGGCTGGTCGGGAAATTTAGTGGTCCGGTGCCCCTGCTGCATCCGGGCCAGGATCGCCTTGATCATAGACGTTACCTCAGCAATTTCTGTCAAATCGGACCGATCAGTCGGCTCGGTCCCTTGTGCGACTAGAGATCGAACCCGCAGTAAGAAAGGTTGAAACTCTTGTTGCAGAGCGGGAAGTCGGAGATCTGCACCCCGCGCAGCGCCAGGGAAAGCCCGGTCCAGTTGTGGAAGGACGGGTCGGTCACCTTGTAGCGGGAGATGGCCCCGGCATGGTCGGTGAGGGCCACGTGGCAGACCTCGCCGCGCCACCCTTCGGTGAGCGCCACGGCAAGGCTCTCCGGTGCGGGGGCCCCGACCGGTTCGCGGACCGACACTCCGGGAAGCTGGTGCAGCTGCTCCTCGATGAACTCCAGCGACTTCTCCGCCTCCAGCCAGCGGACCAGGGTCCGTGCGTAGACGTCGCCGGTACGGGCCGTGACCACCGGGATCTGGCTCATGCTGTAGATCCCGAACGGGTGGTCGCGCCGGATGTCCCGGTTCAGCCCGCAGGCTCGCGCCGCCGGGCCCACCAGCCCGATCTCGGCGGCGACCAGGTCGCTCACCGTCCCGGTACCTTCCAGACGCGCCATGACCGACGGGGTGTCCCACAACAGCTGGACCGCCCCGGCCAGGTCCTTGCCGGCGGCGCGCAGCCGCTCGGTCAGCTTGGCCGCCATCTCGGACGTCAGATCGAAATTCACCCCGCCCGGCACCACGAGCGAACGGCCAAAGCGGCTGCCGCAGATTTCCGCGGTGAGGTTCAAAAAGTCGCCGCGGATCCTCCCGCAAAACGACGCGGTGGGGAGATACCCGACGTCGCCGGAGATGGCGCCGAGGTCGCCGGTATGGTTGGCCAGCCGCTCGAGCTCCATGGCGATGCCGCGGATCACGTGCCCCCGGGCCGGTACCCGCGCCCCGGCCAGCCCCTCGATCACCATGGCATAGCAGAGGGTGTGGCCGATGGTGGTATCCCCGGCAATGGTCTCCATCTGCTTGAGCATGAGCCCGGACGGCTTGCCGACCAGGCGGCGTTCCAGGCCGCGGTGCTGGTAGCCGAGCGAGATCTCCAGGTGCAGGACCTCCTCGCCGTGGCACTGGAAGCGGAAGTGCCCCGGTTCGATGATCCCGGCGTGCACCGGGCCGACCGCAACCTCGTGGATCTCGCTTCCTTCCACCCGGTAGAAATCCATCACCCCGATCGGCACCGGCTTGTGCTGCGGCCCACCGGGAGAGGTCAGCGGTCCCTGGAAGCGGACCGGCTTGGGCCAGGGGTGCCCCTCGAAGGTCACCCCGTACTCCTCGGCGATCTCGCGTTCAAAGAGGTGCACCTGCGGCGCGCAGGGGGTAAGCGACGGGAACGATCGCTTTCCTTCCAGCGAGGTAGCCACCACGCCGAGGGTCCCCTCCTTCTTCGAGGAAAGCACCGCGTGGAGGAAGAGTTCTCCCCCTTCCGGGACGCCGAAGTAGGAGACCACCCGCCAGCCGCTGTCCAGCGCCTCGACCAGGTTCTCCTGGAACCGGTCCGGGGAGAGGAGCGGAATGTCGGCGCGGCGGATGGCGTTGCCGTTTTGGGTCAGGCAGAGCGTGGCGCTCATCGCTCACCTCCCAAAAGCCCGGCCGCCTGCCGGATCAGCTCCTGCAGCGGGTCGGGGAGCCACAATCCCAGCACCAGGATTGCGGCCATCAGCACCAGCGGGGGGAGCACGGTGTGGATCGTGTCGCGGTACGGGGTCTTGGCGATGTCTTCGGGGATCTCCCCCAGGACCACCGGGATCACCGTCAACGCCATCCCGATGAAGATGATCGCCAGGAAAAGCAGGAAGATCCCGCCGGTCCAGGGGCTTCCCTGCAGAAAGGCCGAGCTCACGATGGAAAACTCGCTGACGAAGGGGGCAAAGGGTGGCGACCCGGTGATGGCGAGAAAGGCGGCCAGGAAAAGCGCGCCGGACCAGGGGGTGCGGCGCAGCGCCCCCCGGACGACCTGGGTGCTCTTGCTGTTGTAGGCGCGGTGGATGTTGCCGCAGGAAAGGAAGAGGACCCCCTTGGTCAGGGCGTTGTTCACCATGTGCAAGAGGGCACCGAAGAGGGCGCCGCGCCCCAGCCCGAGCGCCACGGCGATAATGCCGACGTGCTCGACCGAGGAATAGGCGAGCATCCTCTTGAAGTCGCTTTGCCGGGCCATGAAGACCGCGGCGAAAGCCATGGAAAGAAGCCCCATCCCGAGAAGTACCTCGCGGAAGAGCGGCCCTTCGGTGGAGGCGGCGGCGACCTGGTAGACCCGCAACAGCGACAGGAGGGCGCAGTTCACCAGCCCTCCGGCCAGAAGGGCGCCGACCAGGCCGGGGGCCTCGCCGTAGGCGTCGGGCTTCCAGGTATGCAGCGGGGCGAGCCCCATCTTGGAGCCGAAGCCGACCAACAGGAAAATGAAGGCGGCGTGGCGCCAGCCGGCGTGGAGCCTGGCGGCGTCGCGCACCAGGGCGCTCAACAAAAGCGAGATCTCCTGCTTGGCCACGATCGTCGAGTAAGCCAGGAAGAACAGGCCGAGGAGCGCGATGGCGATCCCGACCGAGCAGATGAGGAGGTACTTCCAGGTCGCCTCGATGGAGCGGGCGTTGCGGTTGAAATAGATGAGGGGCGCCATGGTGAGGGTGGTCGCCTCGAGCGCGATCCAGAGCATCCCCAGGTGCTGCGAGATGGCGACCAGGGTCATCGCGCTCAGGCAGATGAGCAGCGCGGTGCAGAGGGTGCGGTTGTTACGTTTGCGCCGGTAGTTGAGATATCCCACCGCGTAGAAGGCGCAGACCGTGAAGAGGACCGCGTTGCAGAGGAGGTTCAGTTTACCCAGCGCGTCGAGGAGGAACCAGCCGTGTGGCGAGGCCGGCGGGGTCTCCGCCACCAGGTACAGGCTGAAGACCAGGTGCAGCACGGCAAACAGCGGGAGCACGAAGGTCCGCTTGCGGTTGTCGGGGATGCCCCAGGCGAGGGCGGCGCCGAGAAGCGGCAGTATGACGAAGGCCCACAGCATGCTCTAGTCCTCCCGCAGCGCGCTCAGGCGCG
This sequence comes from Geomesophilobacter sediminis, assembly GCF_016458275.1. Lineage (GTDB taxonomy): Bacteria > Desulfobacterota > Desulfuromonadia > Geobacterales > Geobacteraceae > Geomesophilobacter > Geomesophilobacter sediminis. Next base: position 27,600 of record NZ_JAEMHM010000031.1, on the reverse strand, counting down.
AGGTATCCAGGGAAGAGAACTCCCGGCTGATGTGGTTGATGACGATCCCCATGACGAAGATGCCGACCAGGAGGTCCAAAAGCGCCCCCGCCTCCACCATCGCCGGCATCGCCTCGGCAAGGAGCAGGCCGAAGACGAAGATCCCGTTTTCCAAAAGGAGGTAGCCGATGACCTGGGAAATCGCCTTGCGACGCCCCATCAGGATCAGGAAGCCGCACATGAGGGTGGCGATCGACGCGGGAACGAAGAGGAGCCCCTCGTGCTCCGGCGCGAGCGGCAGCTTTTCGGCGAAGACGAAGGCGAGCGCGGTGAAGATGGCCCCGAGCACCAGCGAGGGGATGTAGCCGATGAAGGGCTCGAACTCGCGCTGGATCTCGGCCTTGCGGATCGCCTTGCCGATGAAGAGCGGGATCGCGACCCCCTTCACCGCGATGATGCCGACCACGATGGCGGCCAAGTGCAGCGTGAAGGGGTGGACCAGGGCCGGGAGCACGCCGAGGATCACCCCCTGGGCGGCAACCGCGCGGACCGAGAAGCCGAGCCGGCTGGTGCCGACCACGGCGAAATTCAAAAGCAGACAGAGGACCAGGAGCTGGTCGGTCAGGGAAGTCATCGGGTCACCTCACAACCAGGACGAGGGAGAAAGCGGTCAGGATCATCGCCGCCACCAAAAGCTGCGGCACGCGGATCAGCCTCAGGCGGGCCATGACCGACTCGACCACCCCGATGGAAACGGCAAGCGCCACCATGCAGGCAACGAAGAGGAGCCAGTCGAGGTAGGTGTTGCCGCTGGAAAAGGGGATGGCGAGGTTCACGAAGAGCGCCCCGAGCAGGAAGAGCTTCACCGAGGCCCCGTAGAGGATCGCGCCGAAGTACGGGCCGCTGTGGTCGAGCACCATCACCTCGTGGATCATGGTGAGCTCCAGGTGGGTGTTGGGATCGTCGAACGGGATGCGGGAGTTCTCGGCCAGCAGCACCACGAAGATCCCGGCCAGCATGAGGAGCAGCGCCGCCCCGGTGTCGGCCCAAAGCGGCAGGGTCACGTAGTTGAGCATCGGGGTGAGCGACAGGGAACCGGAAAGCCGGGTCAGGGTGATCAGGGCGAAGAAGAGCGTCGGCTCGGCCAGGCAGGAGAAGGTCACCTCGCGGGCCGATCCCATCCCCTCGAAGCTCGACCCGGTGTCGAGCGCGGCGCTCGTGGTGAAGAAGCGCCCCAAGGCGAAGAGATAGGCGAAAAGGACCATGTCGCCGTCGAAGGAGATCGGGGCGGCGTGCTTGCCGAACGGGATCAAAAGGGCCGCGATCATGGTCGCCGCCAGGGTGATCACCGGACCGGCCTTGAAGACCCAGGTGGTGGTGTCGGAAATCACCACCCCCTTGCGGAACAGTCGGGCCAGGTCGTAGTACGGCTGCAGGTAGGGAGCCCCCACCCTTCCGGCGAAGGCGGCCTTGGTCTTGCCGATCACCCCGAGCAGCAGGGGGGGCATGACCAGAACCAGCAGGAAATGGAGCAGCATATCAGCCATAGTGTCTCCTCAGCGAACCCAGATCAAAAGCAGCACCAGGGTGACAAAGATATAGAGGATGTAGACCTGCACCTCCCCGTGCTGCATCCGGCGCAGCAGCGAGAACCCCTGGTCGCAGAGCTTGAAAAGCGGGCCGACCACCCGCTCCAGGATGATCTCGCGCGGGGTGTAGCTCACCCGGGCCGGGGCGGGAGGAAAGCCGGTGACCTTGGCGCCGGTCACGGTGGTCCGGACGATTCCCCCCCACAGGGTGGTGAAGATCCCGGAGAAGGCGGTGCCGGTGTATTCCATCCTGGTGGTCGGTGCGATATATCCGCACCCCCAGGTCGGGCCGTGCGACGCGTGCCCCGCCGTGCGCCCCTTCAGGAAGAGGGCGATGACGCTCCCCAGGAGCAGGAGCGCCAGGGCCGCCGCGGTGAACCAAAGCGGGGAAACCGGGAGCCGGTACCCAGGAGCGGACGGCGCCAGGGTGGCCAGGACCGGCCGGGTCAGGGCGAGAAAGCCCTGGGGAAGCACGCCCCCCAGAAGGCAGAGCAGGGCAAGAAGCCCCATGGGGACCAGCATCGATGCGGGGGATTCGTGGCCGTGTTCCGCACCTTCGGAGCGGGGGGCGCCCAGGAAGGCGGCGCCGAAAAGCTTCACGAAGCTGATAACCGCGATCCCGCCGACCAGGGCCAAAAGCGGCGCGGCCAGCGCCAGGATGGGGAAGGGCGCGGTCGCCTCGCTCAGCCAGCCGAGGTAGATGAAGAACTCGCTGACGAAGCCGTTACCCGGGGGAAGGCCGCAGATGGCGACCACGCCGACCGCGCTGAGGAGCGCGCTTTTGGGCATCTTCCTGGCGAGCCCCCCCATGAGGTCCAGATCGCGGGTCCCGGTGGCGTGCATCACGGAGCCGGCGCTGAAGAACAGGAGCGGCTTGAAGAGGCTGTGGTTCAGGATGTGGAAGAGCCCGCCGGTCAGGGCCAGGAAGGCGAGCCGGGGATTGCCGGTCGCCTCGCCGATGAAGGCCGAGCCGAGTGCGGCCGCCACGATGCCGAGGTTCTCGATCGAGCTGTAGGCGAGGAGCCGTTTCAGGTCCTTCTGCGCGGCGGCGAGCGAGATGCCGAGGATGGCCGAGACGATGCCGGCCGAAAGGAGTACCGCCCCGAGCCAGAGCGGTCGTTCCGGGAAGAAGGTGGTCACCCGGAGCAGCCCGTAGATCCCCATCTTGAGCATCACGCCGGATAGAAGCGCCGAGACGTGACTCGGGGCGTTCGCGTGGGCCGACGGGAGCCAGATGTGCAGCGGCATCAGGCCGGCCTTGGAGCCGAAGCCGATCAGCGCCAGGAGGTAGAACGGAAAAGCGGCGGACGGATCGAGGTGCAAAGCCCCCGCCCCGGGGAGGACGAAGCTCCCGACGCGGCTTGCCAAAAGCGAAAAGAGGGCAAAGAGCGCGGCGACCCCGATGTGGCTCGCGATCAGGTAGAGGGTTCCGGCGGCACGGACCTCCCGATGCCGGTGCTCGCAGATCAAGAGGAAGTATCCGGATAGCGCCATCACCTCCCAGGCCATCAGGAAGAGCGCGCCGTTTCTGGCGATCACGACGAGCGCCATGGCGGCGGCCAGCAGGCCGTAGAAGAAGGTGACCGGGGGTTGGGTGGTGGGGTGGGAGGCGTTGGGCCAGTATCCGTTTGCGTAAAGGGAACCCAGGGGGAAGACGAGGAAGATCGGGATCAGGAAGAAGAGCGCCAGGGGGTCGAGGAGGAGCTCGCAGGGCCCGAAGGGAAGGGTCCAGCGGACCAGGTACGCGGCGTGCTCTCCAGCCAAAAGCGCGGCGAGAATTGCGGGGAGCGCCAAGGCAGATGCAGCGAGAGCGCATAAGGTAGCCAGTCGCTGCCCGGTCGGCCCTTTCCGGAGGAAAAGCCCGGGAATCCCCGAAAAGGCGGTTAACACTACTGCGAGAAATACCCGAACAAAAGGGTCCCGCATCACATCCTGCAACATCACATGCCTTTCTATGTTAGGTTGTGGACGCCCCGCCCCCTCCAGACATCCTCCGGAACGAGGGGCGGAGCGCTTTATTTATTTACACTGCTGGTAGCCCTCCACTACAACTTCCAGGTGCCCGTCGGTGGGGCAGAAGATAAGTCCGTGGATCGGAACGTTTTTGGGGATGAGGGGGGACTGCCGGATCACGCTGACCACCCGCTCCACGTTTTCCTCGGGGTGGTCGAAGGCCCCCAGCCACTGGGCCAGGTCCGGCACCAGGGTCTCGATCGCCTGCGGATCGATGCCGCGCTCGATCATCTGCGCCTTGAGCGACGGCGCATCGACCGAGGACATGCCGCAGTCCTTGTGGCCGACCACGAGCACCTCCTCCACGCCGAGCATGAAGATGGCGGCAACCAGCGACCGGATCACCCCCCCGTTGGGGTCGATGACCGTGTTGCCGGCGTTCTTGATGACTTTTGCTTCCCCGCGCTGGATTCCCATCGCCGGTTCCAGAAAGTCGACCAGGCGGGTGTCCATGCAGGTGAAGATGGCAATCTGTTTCTGGGGATTTTTGGGCAGCGGGGCGAACTTGCCTGGGCGGATGAAGCTCTGGTTTGCCTTCAGGATGTCGTCGAGAACGGCCATGAATCCTCTTTTATTGCTTGAAGTGAATTTGCCTCCGGGCGGGGCCGGAAAGCAGGATCTTCAGTACCTATCACAAACAACTCTTAGAAACAACAGGGTTTTTCAAAAAAACGACATCGGGGTAAAAAAGCGTTCCATTTCGTTTAACGCGGCATTACCAGGCAGAGGCGCCAGGGGGACTGGCTCCGCCAGGTGCCGGTCCCCTTACCCCGGCAGGAGCGACATTCTGGTCGCGATGGATTCCCTGCCAGATGCACCACATCCTGAAGCAGAAAAACCTGCCCTACCCGGTGGGAGTGCCGTTCCCGGCGCGAACCGCCGCAGGCGGTAAAGAAGAAAACGAGGGGAAAGACGCTCCCCCAGCTGGATCGGCAACTCCCCCATCCCCCCTCACCCCATGGTCAGGCTCATCAAGACCACCAACGTGATGAAGGTATAGAAGATGTAGATATTCAACTTGCCGTGCTGCAGGTGCCGCAGCGGCGTGCTCTTTTCGTAGAGATACTCCAGAAACGGGAGGTATCCCTTCTCGAGCACCGTCTCGGGGACGTGCCCCTCGTAGGACGCCGGGCCCGGGAAGATCCCCTGCACCCCTTTTTTGTGCACCTGCGGTCGCAGGACCGGACTGAACCAGCTGACCAGGGTGTCGGCAAAGGACGAGGCGCTGTATTGCATGCGGGGGGTGGGCCGGGGGTACCCGCACCCCCAGGTAACCGAGGTCGCGGTCGGCAGTTGTCGTGCCACCCGCCGGAAATAAAGCCAAAGGAACAGCGAGGCAGCGAGGACGAGCAGGAGCACCGCCACCAGCGAAACCAGGGAGAACGGGATGATACTGGCCACCGCCGGCACCGTGGCAGTCGTGGCCAGCACTCCGCCGGCCGCAGTCAGGGCCGGGGCGATGCCGCCGGGATAAAGGCCGATGCCGACACAGCAAAGGGCCAGCACCGCGGCAGGGGCGAGCATCGACGCGGGGGATTCGTGGAGCGCTTGATGCTCCGGGGAGCGCGGCATCCCCAGGAAAACGATGCCGTAGACCTTGACGAAGCAGGCGACGGCAAGCCCCCCGACCAGCGCCAGCGCCGGCGCCGCCAAAGACGCGACGGTCCCGGCGAGGTCGTCCAGATGCAAAGCGGAAAAAGAGCCGACGTACACCAAAAGCTCGCTGACGAAACCGTTCAGCGGCGGCAGGCCGCAGATGGCAACCGCGCCGACGAGGAACAGGATCGCGGTTTTCGGCTGGTGCCGCCCTACCCCGCCCATCACCTCGATCTCCCGGGTCCCGGCGGCATGGATCACCGACCCGGCGGCAAGGAAGAGGAGCGCCTTGAAGATGGCGTGGTTCACCACGTGGAGCAGCCCCCCGGCGAGCCCCAATGCCACCAGCGGCAGGTTGCCGCGGCTCATCCCGACCAGGGCGAGTCCCAGCCCCATCATGATGATCCCGATGTTCTCGATGCTGTGATAGGCGAGGAGCCGCTTCAGGTCGTGCTGCCCGAGGGCGAAAGCGACCCCGAGAATCGCCGAGACGACGCCGAGGACCAATACCGTCATCCCCCACCAAAGCGGTATGGCGTGAAACAGGGAGAAGACCCGTACCAGGCCGTAGATTCCGGTCTTGAGGACGACGCCGGAGAGGACCGCGGAGACGTGGCTGGGGGCGTTGGCATGAGCGGACGGGAGCCAGATGTGGAGCGGCATCACGCCGGCCTTCAGACCAAAGCCGATGAGTCCGGTCGCAAAGATCGCGGTGGCGAGGGCGCCTTGCGCGGAGAGGGTGCCGGAGGCGGGGAAGACCTGGCTGCCGGTAGCATGCTGCAGCAGCGAGAACAGGGCGAAAAGGGCCAACGAGCCCAGGTGCGCCGTGATCAGGTAGAGGGTGCCGGCGTCGCGCACCTCGGGGTTGTCGTCGTCGGTGGTAAGGGCGAAAAAGGCGGCGAGCGCCATGACCTCCCAGGCAATCAGGAAGAGGACCCCGTTTCGGGCCAGGAGGAGCAGGACCAGGGATGCGGCCAGCAGGCCGTAGAAAAAGGCGAGTTTCGTGGCGCGGCCGCCGTGGCGGAAAGCGGGGTGGTAGCCCAGCCCGTAGACGGCGCTGCAGCCGGTGACCAGGCATACCGGGAGCAGAAACAGGGCGGTGAGCGGGTCGACCCCCAGCTCCCCCGGACCGAAGGGAAGTCCCCAGGAAAGGACGTACCGTTCGCTGTGGGGGGCAAGGAGGTTCAAGACGGCGCCGGTTAAGCCGCAGAGCGAACCGACAACCAGCAGCAGGACCCCGAGGCGCTGGGCGCCCGGCGATCCCTTGCGCAAAAGGAGCGGAATTCCCGAGATCCCCTGGAAAAGCGGGGCCAAGGCGAGGAGCATGAACGCGATCGATGCCTCACCCGGAAGGTTCATGGCTATTTCCTCTTTGGCTGGTCGAAGCGCTGGGCCGCCCCCAGTATCCCCTCCGGATCACAGGCCCTGCCGAGCACGCCCCGGAACTCCTCGTCATGGAGCGCGTAGCTGAGCTTGGAGAGGAGGTGCAGGTGCACCTTGACCGTGGGGCTGGTGAGCAGAAAGAGAATCCGCACCGGCTCGCCATCGAGCGCCCCGAAGTCGATGGGATTGGCGAGGAAGCAGAGGGTGATGGCCGGTTCCGGCTTGTTCTGCAACAGGATCGGGTTGCGCACGTGCGGGATGGCGATGCCGCGTCCCACCGCGGTCGTGCCGAGCGCCTCGCGGGCCAGCAGGACCTGCAGGAGAAAGTCCGGATCCATTTGCGGCGGGAGCTTCAGGAGGGAGACCACGTTTTTGAGCACCGAGAGCTTGTCCGTCCCCTGCACGTTGCAGTGGATGCCGCCGGCGGTCAGGGCCTCGGTGAGGGTGGGATAGTGGATGTCCGCCTCGGCGGCGGCGAAGAGCTCGGGAGGGACGGTGATGCCGTGTTCGGTTGCCCATTCCAGAAGGTCGACCCGGTTGATCCGGTAGCTCCCCCGGACCAGCGTCGCCGGCAGTTTCTCTTTTCTCACCCACTTGATTACCGTCTGCTCGTCGGTCGTGAGCAGCTCGGCCACCTCTGAAGCCTTGATCAACATGACAATCTCCTAACGGTCCTGCAGTGGCTGTGTGTATAACATCGTTGTGAAAAAGTTACAAGGTTGTTGTGTGGTGCCTTTCCTGACGCAAGAAAGGGTGCCCCGGTCGGGACACCCTTTCTTGGTTGCTGGCTGCGGCTGCGGATCAGCCGTTCACTGCGGCCGCTTCGCGTTCCACGAGTAGCAGCTCGTCGACCGAGAAGACCCGGTCGATGTCCAGGATGATGATGAACTGGTCGTTGTGTTTTCCCATCCCGGTGATGAAGTCGGTGTTCAGCTTGGTGCCGATGCGGGGCGGCGGCTCGATCTGGTCCGGTTCGAGGTCGAGGACCTCCTGGACCGCGTCCGCCATCGCCCCCATGACGACCTTCTCGCCATCCATCTCCACTTCGACGATGATGACGCAGGTGTTGACGGTCTGCTCGCCGCTGGCCATGCCGAACTTGAGGCGTAGGTCCACGACGGGGACCACGCTCCCCCGCAGGTTGATCACCCCGCGCATGTAGTCGGGAGTCTGGGGTACCTTGGTGATGGTGGTGAAGTCAAGGACCTCCCGCACCTTGCCGATGTCCAGCGCGAAAAGCTCCTCGGCGAGCCGGAAAGTCAGGAACTGCGTCGTTTCAGCGATTGATTCGATGGCCATGTCTCTCTCCTCCTCGTTGGAAACGGCGCCCCTGCCTGCTACGCCGGATACAGTCTTCATTATCGGTAAAGGATACGGATTCTTTAGGAGTTTTTTCCGCCGATCCAACACCGGTTTTTGACAGGCATTCCGGCGAGAAATGGAATTGGGTCCTCCAAAGAACGTCCAGCCTCGATCCCCCCCTTGGGCAAAGGTGTGGATGGGGGGGATTTGCCTTTCGGGTGGCACATCATGAACCCCATCCTCACCCTGTCCGTCGCGGGCTCGCTCGGTCGCGCGCGACCTTGAAGGGGAGGGGACGCCAAGGTTCGCCTTCGACGCTTGCGGGAATATCCCCATAAGAAAAGCCCCTCCGGAAAACCGGAGGGGCTTTTGCTTTACCTGCCATTTACTGCGGGGCGATTATTCCTTCTTCTCGCCCCCGTGGGTTTCCCCACCCGGAACGTCCTGCCCGCCGGCGGCATGGCAGTCGCTGCAGTTGGTCTTCACGATCTCGTTGCCGATGTCGACCGGGTGGACGAACTCTTTGGGCTGCGTGCCGGCCGGGATGTTCTCCTGCTTCTGGCTGAGCAGGGTGTGGCACATGTTGCAGTCCTTGGAGATCACCTTGCCCGCGGCGTTCTTGTGCTTGCCGTCGTGGCAGCGGAAGCAGCCCGGGGTGTAGAAGTGGCCGATGTAGTTCGGGTAGGTGTTCCAGGAGACCTTCATCTCGGGGAAGAAGTTACGGACGTAGATGTCCTGGATCTGAGCCACGGCGGCCTCGATCTGCTTCGCCTTCTGGGAGGCGATGGCCGGGTAGTTCTTCGCGTAGTAGCCCGGCAGATCCTTGGCGATGGTCGCCTTGGCTTCTTCGGCGGTCTTGTAGGGACGGGTCAGGATCTCGACGGCAACCTTCTTCATGTACGGCAGCGAGGAGTCGATGCGGCCGGAGACGAAGCACTCGTCCATCTCCACGCCCGGAGCGCGGTAGATGTGGGTCGGGCGGTTGTGGCAGTCGGTGCAGTCCATGACCCGCTTCTTGGACTTTTCGATCTCGGCCTTGGTGAGCGGCTTCTCGGTGTCGACGTACTCGGTGATGCTGCCGTCTTTCTCTTTGACCTGGATGTAGGGGATGTTGATCCGCTTGCGGTCGGTAGCGACGTAGGTCAGCTCCTGGCCGATGTGCCAGTGGATCCCCTTGGCATGGTTGGTCTTGGGCACGCCCCCGATGTTGATCAGCATGTTGATCTCACGCGGGGTGTTCTGCTCGTTCGGTGCGTAGTGATAGAAGACCTTCTGACGCCCCGCGTAGAATTTCTCCGGCCAGTGGCAGTGCTCGCAGGTATCGCGGGCCGGACGCAGATTCTCGATCGGGGTCTCGATCGGGGTCGGATAGGTGTGGAAGGCGACCGCGTAGAGCTGGCGCATACCGGAGATCTTCGCCTTGACGTACCAGGCGGCGCCGGGGCCGACGTGGCACTCGACGCACTTGACCTTGGCGTGCGGGGAGTTGCTCCAGGCGGTGTGCTCCGGGGTCATGACGGTGTGGCAGAGCTCGCCGCAGAAGGTGGTCGACTCGGTGAACTCGTATCCCTTAAGGGAGGCGATCCCGACCACCAGCACGAACATGATGCTGGCAAGGACGAAGAAGATAAGCAGGTGCCGTTTGTGCGGCTCGTTGAAGTCCACCGTCGGGTAAGGCGGAATGTCGCCCGCCGCCTTGCGCCGCTTTTCCCGGACCAGGAAGGCGCCCAGCGGCACCAGCAGCAGTCCGGCGATGAGCATCCCGGGGAATGCGAAGTAGGTCAAGAGCCCCAGGTAGGGCTTCTCCACCCCGGTAATCTCTTCGTAGGACAGGAAGGCGATGATCAGGCCGGTCGCCGTGATGGCGAGCACCATCCCGGTGAGGCTGATCAGGTTCCAGGCGTAACCGGCGTACTTTCTTACTGGCATTCTTCTCTCCTTAATGAGTTTCAAAAACGCGGTAGTTTACTATGCGTGTTGCGCATTTGTCAAAAAAATTTTTCGGCTGAGAAAACACTTATACAAAACACGTTTCTTCGCTTACTTTATCGTAATATCGCTACTTTCTTCTTGCATTGAAGAGCCGCGCTGCTATATCTTGGAACAACGTTTTATAATTCATTAAAGACCAAATCCGTCCGTTTTTCGTTCATTTCCAGGAAGGAGGGTAATCGTGAAGAGTCATGTCTGGCGACCGCTCTACGTGGTCCTATTCGTCGTCGCCACGATTCTTGTGGTGCGAAAGATCGTGGTGCCACCGGATTTCGGGATCGGCCCGCGCGGGTACATGTACGGCTGGCACCGCCCCAGCAACGAGGGGGAGTGGCAGAAGGTGACCGTCAAGTACCGCACCACCGAGTACTGCAAGAAGTGCCATCGGGACAAGTACGACGAGATCAAGCAGTCTCCGCACGCGAACATCGCCTGCGAGAACTGCCACGGCCCCGCCCTGGCGCATCCCGAAGACCCGAAGGCGCTCAACATCGACCGCACCCGGGAACTCTGCGCCCGTTGCCATTTCCGACTGGAATACCCGACCAGCGGGAGGGGCAAGATCCGCGGCATCGACCCGAAAACGCACAACCCCGGATTGGAGTGCGTCACCTGCCACTGGCCGCATGACCCGAGAAAGGAGGGGCACCATGATCACGCGCAGAAGCTTCTGTAAGAAATCGCTGTTGATGATCGGGGGGCTGGCCCTTCCGCTATCGGCCTTCGAGCTCTTCGACCCGAAGAGACTACTGGCCGAGAAGGGGGACGGCAAGAAGGTGCGCTGGGTATTTTTGGTGGACACCGAGAAGTGCGTCGGCTGCGGCTTCTGTGTGAAGGGGTGCAAGACCGAGAACGAGATCCCCTACGACGCCAACGTAACCCGCACCTGGGTCGAGCGCTACGTCGTCACCAAGGACGGCAAGACCCACATTGACTCCCCCAAGGGGGGGCGCGACGGTTTCGAAAACCGGGCCATCGACATCGGGGAGGGGAAGTTCCAGGAGATCAAGAACGAGGAGATCTCCAAAGCGTTCTTCGTCCCCAAGCTCTGCAACCAGTGCGACAATCCCCCCTGCGTCCAGGTCTGCCCGGTCGGCGCCACCTACCAGACCGAGGACGGGGTGGTGCTGGTGGACCGGAAGTGGTGCATCGGTTGCGGCTACTGCGTCATGGGATGCCCGTACGGGGTCCGCTTTTTCCACCCGGTGTATCACACGGCGGAGAAGTGCAACTTCTGCTACCACCGCATCAGCCAGGGGATGAAGACCGCCTGCGTCGAGGCCTGCGCCTTCGGTGCCCGCCGCATCGGCAACATCCGCGACCCCGAGGATCCGGTCACCAAGATCATCACGACCGAGCGGGTGAACGTCCTTAAAGAAGAGTACGGCACGACGCCGCAGGTCTTCTACCTGGGGCTCACCAAGGAGGTGAAATAGCCATGGTGCACGGAGAAGCCTGGACCCTCAAGGAGTTTTTCACCTACCCCAACGAGTACATCTACTGGACCATCCAGATCGTGATGTACCCGTTCATGACCGGCCTCGTGGCCGGGGCCTTCGTCCTCTCTTCGCTCTACCACGTCTTCAACGTGAAGGCGCTCAAGGGGATCGCCCGTTTCTCGCTCGTTTTCTCCTTCGCCCTGCTCCCGGTGGCGATGCTCCCGTTGATGCTCCACCTGCAGCAGCCCCAGCGCGGCATCGAGGTCATGATGACCCCGCACTTCACCTCGGCGATCGCCGCCTTCGGCATCGTCTTCACCACCTACGGCATGATCGTCGCCTCCGAGCTCTGGTTCGTCTACCGGAAGCACTTCGTGGAGACCGCGTTGCGGCTGCGCGCGATCGCGGACCGAAGCTTCAGCGAGCATCTCTTGCACCTCCTGTTCACCGCGCTCACGCTGGGCGCCGAGGACATCAGCCACGAGGCCCTGGAAGCCGACGAGCGGGCGGTGAAGAAGCTTGCCGCGGCCGGCATCCCGGTCGCCTGCTTCTTGCACGGCTACGCCGGATTCATCTTCGGTTCGGTCAAGGCGAACGCGCTCTGGATGACGCCGCTCATGCCGGTGATCTTCATCTGTTCGGCGGTCGTCTCGGGCATCGCCCTTTGCATCCTCACCTACATCGTCACCATGGAGGTCCGGAAGATCCTGGCCGCCCACCGGCAGAAGCAGTACCCGGAGCTCCCCAGCCACGAGGAGCTGAAAAGCGCCGAGATCGACGTGGTCACCATGACCAGCCGCTACCTGGTGATGTTCCTGGTCGCGGCGATCACCCTGGAGCTGCTCGACCTCATCTTCCGCGGCTACACGGCGATGAAGTCGTGGGACATCCTGCGCCGGGTCATCTACGAGCGGGACTTCGTGAACATCTTCGTGATCCAGTACGGGATGGGGAACCTGGTCCCCTTCATCCTCTTCCTGATGCCCCGGCTGACCATCCGGCGCGCGGTCCTCGGGACGATGCTGGTGCTCCTCGGGGTGTTCATGATGCGCTGGAACGTCGTCATCGGCGGCCAGGCCTTCTCCTCCTCGCTGTCGGGCTTCATGCATTACCACCTCCCGATCGTCCCGCACGACATGGAGACCTTCAAGGAGGGGCTCTGCGGCGCCCTGCTGGTCGCCGTGGTGCCGTTTTGCATCTTCTACGTCCTGAACAAGGTGATGCCGGTGTTCAAGGACACGCATTAGTCAATGGTCAATGAACAACCCGGATGGCCTCCTCCCCTTGAAGGAGAGGGGGATCCGGCGCCAGGGAAGCCTGTCCCGTAACAATGCAATGAAGGAGGTGCGGTTATCACAGCAAGAAGGACGCTCTTGAGCATCTAGCTGGCTGTCGCTTTTTCATCGGGAGGAAGTCATGACAGAGAAGGCTTCATTGGAACAACGGGTCGAAGAGCTTTCCGCCGAGCTCTCGGTCCTGAGAGATCGCTTGGCGCGCCTGGAAGGGGTCACCTTGACTACGGCAGCGGGGGTTGCCGCACCGACTCCCGCCACCGCTCCCGCCGCGGCTGCCGCAACGGATGGCACCGGCAGCTTCGGTGCCCCCCCCCTCCCGGCGGTGCCGGCTGCCGGGGGGTCGCTTTTGGACGAACCGGAGGATGTCTCGGAGGAACTCCTCAACTGGGCCGGGAAGGCGCACCTGCTCACCCGCCTTTCCACGCTCTGCTTTCTGCTGGTGATCGCCCTCATCCTGCGTACGGTCACCGACAACAACCTCATCAACACCCTGGTCGGCTCCGGCTTGGGAATGGGGTATGCGGCCGCGCTGATGCTGATCGGGGCGTACCGCTACGAAAAACAGAGCCCGCTGGCGCCGATCTTCGCCGCCTCGGGCGCGGTCCTCATGGCCACCATCGTCGTGGAGACGCACCAGCGCTTCGCCTCGCTGCCGCTGGTCCCCGCCTATCTCACCCTGATCGCGACCGGGGGCGGGATGGCCTGGGTGAGCTACCGGCACAAGAAGCTCCTCCCCGTCTCGCTCGGGATCCTGGGGATGTGCCTGGCCGGCGCCGCCATCGACTATCCGCACCCCTTTTTCCCGTACCTGTCCCTGATCCTGTTCGCCGCGAACATCCTCGGGTACTTCGCCGCCGAGCTCAAGAGCTGCTCGTGGCTGCGCTGGATCGTGCTCGCGGTGACCATGGCCATGATGCAGTTGTGGGCGGTCCGGCTCGGGATGAACCTTCTGGCCCACACCCCGGTCGCACCGGAGCTCGGCCAGCAGTGGTTTTTACCGGCCCTGGCCGCCTTCACCCTGCTCTACCTGGGCCTTGCCTTTACCGGCATCGTCCGGCGGGAAAGGATCACCCGTTTCGATTTCGCGCTGCCGACCTTAAACGCCCTCTGGGCTTTCAGCGCCGCGGCTTACGTCAGCCATTGCTGGTGGGGCACCACCCAGCCGGTCGGCTTTCTCGGCCTGATCCTGGCGGTCGGACACCTGGCGACGACCGGATGGCTGGTCGGGCGCAACCGGGCCGGGGCTCCCGGGACCAACAGTTTCGCCTTTGCCGGCGCCGCGCTCAGCGCCGCCGCCCTCCCCTTTGCCAGCGGGTACTTTCTCCTGTCGCTGCCGGTGCTGTCGGTGGGGGGATTTTTCCTGGCCCTGCTTTCCCGGAAATGGAAAAACGGCGGGGTGCGGGCGACCTCCTACCTGCTGCAGCTGTACACGGTCGCCGCCCTTTCGGCCGGGGTCTACTTCAACCCCGCGGCGGCCGCCGACCTGGTGAACGCGCTGCCGGCCGGCCTGCTCGCCGTGATCTGTCTGTACCACTACCAGTGGTGCCGGGAATGGGCCCCGCCGGAGGCATCTTTCTTTTCCCGTTACGACCGGGGTGATTTCAGCGCGGTGGCCTTGTTGATGGCCGCGCTGGCGAGCGGTTTCATCACCGCGCGGATCGCCGCCCTGCAGGTGCTGACCCTGACCGTCACCGCCGCCGAAGTCCCCAACGCCTTCCGCTGCAGCCAGTCGGTGATCATCAATACCAGCGCCGCCGCCCTCATGCTCGCCGGCTTTTTCCTCGGCAAAAAGGAGCTGCGCAACATCGCCATCCTGCTCACCCTGGTCGGGGGGGTGAAAGTGTTCCTGTACGATCTCCTCGGCACCCACGGGGTGCCGCTCGTGGTCAGCGTCTTCAGCTTCGGGCTGGCCGCAGCGGTCGAATCGGTAGCGTTGGGAAGATGGAAGGGGGATAATAAGGCACGTGGCGACGGACCGTTGACAATCGACAAAGAAGAGCTTTCCCAAAATGGTGGCCCCGCGGTGAACTCCTGACGCGGACCGCCTGAAAGAAGCGGTGGGCACATAGGCTGGTCCACCGTCGGGAGAGAGGTTCGGAGGCACACCTTCGGCCGATCTCCGCCAAGGCGCAGCCCCCTTTCATCCCCGATTCCGACCGGGGATGGGGGAGTTGCCGATGCTCAAACTACATGGGCATCTTCTCCTTACCCCTCATCCCGTGGCCGGGATGGGGGGATTTTTTTGTTTGCTTAACATAAACCCGCGTTTTTCTGCATTTAACTCCATGAAGAAATATCGATGATCGACTCTCTTTCCTTGTAAAAAGCGCATTGATCTGCTAATTTCGACCTTCTCTGCGGCAGGGGCACCCCGCCGCCGGAACGAACCACTACGATATCGAATGGAGCATCGCAACATGCACAAGAAGCTGTTCATCCCCGGCCCGGTCGAGGTCGCCCCGGAGATCCTCAAGGCGATGGGGACCCCCATGATCGGCCATCGCATGCCGGAATACGCCAAACTCCACAAAGGGGTCACCGATAAGCTGAAACAGCTCCTGGCCACCCAGGACCGCGTTTTCCTCTCCACCTCCAGCGCGTTCGGCGCCATGGAGGGCGCGGTGCGAAACCTGGTCGCCAAGCGCTGCGCCAACTTCTGCAACGGCGCGTTCTCCGACAAGTGGCACAACGTCACGGTGAGCTGCGGCAAGGAAGCGGACGCCATCAAGGTCCCCTGGGGCGAGGCGATCACCCCGGAGCTGGTCGACGCCACCCTGGCCACCGGCAAGTACGACGCCATCACGCTGATCCACAACGAGACCTCGACGGGGGTGATGTCGCCTCTGCCCGAGATCGCGCAGGTCCTGAAGAAATACCCGGACGTCGTCTCCATCATCGACACGGTCTCCTCGATGAGCGCACTTAACATTCCGGTCGGCGAGCTCGGCATCGACTGCTGCGTCTTCGGCGTCCAGAAGGCGTTCGCCCTCCCCCCGGGCCTCGCGGTCTTCACCGCGACCCCCAAAGCGCTGGAGCGCGCCAAGGGCGTTCCGGGGCGCGGCTACTACTTCGACTTTTTGGAGTTCGCCGCGGCGGACGAAAAGGACAATACCCCCTCCACCCCCTGCATCTCGCTCATTTACGCGATGGATCTGCAGCTGGACCGGATGTTCACCGAAGGGCTGGAAAACCGGTGGCGGCGGCACCAGGAAATGGCGCAGTTCGTGCGCGCCTGGGCCACCGAACGCGGCTTCGGCCTCTTCCCGGCGGAAGGGTACCGCTCGGTCACCCTCACCTGCGCCACCAACGACGCCGGGGTGGACCTGGCCCAATTGAAAAAAGCGCTGGGAGAGAAGGGCTACGCCTTCGATGACGGATACGGCAAACTCAAGGGGAAAACATTCCGCGTGGCACACATGGGGGATATGACTCTGGAGGACGTGAAGGAAATCACCGGGGCAATCGAGACGGTACTCAAGCAGCAGTAGGCTGCAAGGGGGGGAGCAATCCCCCCCTTTTTAGCTGTGGGGCTCATTCCGGCTCGAAGACTTCCTTGCCGGCGCCGCAGACCGGACAGACCCAGTCGTCGGGGAGATCGGCGAACGGCGTGCCGGGGGGAATCCCGTTGTCGGGATCGCCGACCTGGGGATCGTAAACGTACTGGCAGACGGTGCAGATGTAAGGTTCCATGGACGCCCTCCTGTAAGTGCTGATGCCGGCAATGCCGCCATATCCGAATGGCCGCCCCGAGCGGCGGGGAAGCGGGCGAGAGTCTACCACAGCTTGCCGGGGTGTCAATTTGGGGCCCCGGCGATTTACCCCTTGGCATTACCGCATGATCGTGCTATTTTGCCAAACATTAACTGCTTCACATTTTAATTAATTTGTCACGGCCGTCTCTATACCCGGTCTTCCCAAAACCGGGAGCCGGGAACCCTGCAGCATCGATTGTTCGAGAAACCATAGGGCTTTTCCGGGAGTTCCCGGGACCCTGATTCATTTAATAATGGTTACTACACAAGGAGGGAATGAAGATGAGTTATGAGGTGAAAAACAAGCAGCTCCTGAAATGGGTCGAAGAAGTAAC
This sequence comes from Geomesophilobacter sediminis, assembly GCF_016458275.1. Classification (GTDB taxonomy): domain Bacteria; phylum Desulfobacterota; class Desulfuromonadia; order Geobacterales; family Geobacteraceae; genus Geomesophilobacter; species Geomesophilobacter sediminis. Next base: position 10,925 of record NZ_JAEMHM010000031.1, on the reverse strand, counting down.
CCAGCTGTGCGAGCCCGACAACGTGTACTGGTGCGACGGATCCCAAGAGGAATATGACCGCCTCTGCAATCAGCTGGTCCAGTCCGGCACCTTCCGTAAACTGAACCCCGAAAAGCGTCCCAACAGCTACCTCGCCTGGTCCGACCCCGGCGACGTCGCGCGCGTCGAGGACCGCACCTTCATCTGCAGCATCTCCAAGCACGATGCGGGCCCCACCAACAACTGGGTACCGCCGAAAGAAATGAAGAAAACGCTGACCGGCCTCTTCAAGGGTTCCATGAAGGGGCGCACCATGTACGTCATTCCCTTCAGCATGGGCCCCTTGGGCTCCGACATCGCCAAGATCGGCGTCGAGATTTCCGACTCCGCTTACGTTGCCGTAAACATGAAGATCATGACCCGCATGGGCAAGGCCGTCGTCGACATCCTCGGCGAAAACGGCGAGTTCGTCCCCTGCCTCCACTCGGTCGGCGCACCGCTCGCCCCGGGTCAGAAGGACGTGGCCTGGCCGTGCAACAAGGAGAAGTACATCGTCCACTTCCCCGAGGAGCGCTCCATCTGGTCCTACGGCTCCGGCTACGGCGGGAACGCCCTTTTGGGCAAGAAGTGCCTCGCGCTGCGCATCGCCTCCAAGATCGCCAACGACGAGGGGTGGCTGGCCGAGCACATGCTGATCCTCGGCGTCGAGTCCCCGGAAGGTGAAAAGACCTACGTCGGCGCCGCCTTCCCGAGCGCCTGCGGCAAGACCAACTTCGCCATGATCGTGCCGCCGCCGGCCTTCCGCGAGAAGGGGTGGAAGGTTACCACCATCGGCGACGACATCGCCTGGATCAAGCCCAACGCAGACGGCAAATACTACGCGATCAACCCGGAAAACGGTCTCTTCGGCGTCGCCCCCGGCACCTCCGCCAAGTCCAACCCGAACGCCATGGCCTCCTGCGCCAAGAACACCATCTTCACCAACGTGGCGCTCACCCCGGACGGCGACGTCTGGTGGGAAGGGATGACCGACACCCCGCCGGCACAGCTCACCGACTGGCAGGGTAACGCCTGGACCCCGGACTGCGGCCGCGTCGCCGCGCACCCCAACTCCCGCTTCACCGCGCCGGCCAGCCAGGTTCCCTGCATCGACCCGGCCTGGGAAGACCCGAAAGGGGTGCCGATGGAGGCGTTCATCTTCGGCGGCCGCCGCTCCAACGTCGTCCCGCTGATCTACCAGTCCTTCAACTGGAGCTACGGCGTCTACCTCGCCGCAACCATGGGCTCGGAGACCACCGCGGCTGCGGTCGGCGCGATCGGCAACGTCCGCCGCGACCCGTTCGCGATGCTCCCGTTCACCGGCTACCACATGGCGGACTACTTCGCGCACTGGCTCCAGGTCGGCCGTTCCAACCCGAACCCCCCGCGCATCTTCAGCGTCAACTGGTTCCGCAAAGACGCCAACGGGAAGTTCATCTGGCCGGGTTTCGGCGAAAACATGCGCGTGCTGAAGTGGATCGTCGAGCGCGTCCACGGCCGGGCCTGCGCCACCGAGAGCCCGCTGGGCTGGATGCCGCGCTACGAGGACATCGACTGGACCGGTCTGGACATGAGCCGCGAGAAGTTCTCCGACATGATGTCCATCGACCGCGATGTCTGGAAAGAGGAGATCATCTCCCACGAGGAACTTTTCGTTAAGCTCTTCGACCGTCTGCCCAAGGAGTTCCTCCACATCCGCGAGCTGATCCTCTCCGGCCTGTGGCGTTCTCCGGAGCACTGGGAGCAGCACATCCCGACCCCGGATGAAGACGGCTACAACGACTAATTTCTGATCATTCGATGACGGGCTTCGCGCCCGCTGGGGCCCCGGTGACCGCACCGGGGCCTTTTTTTTGGCAATTGCTCCTCAAGGTCCCCGTTCCTCCCTCTGACGGACGGGAGGCACCTTTTTATGTGGAAGCGCCATTCCAGGCGCGATCCGCCGGAGCCGGGACAACGGATGCGGTGGTTCGCGCCTGGAAAGGCGCTCCCACAGGGTAAGCACCGGTGCACTTACTAATAGAGAGCGTCCCCGCGCACCTAGCCCCTAAGTTCCGTTCTTTTGCCGTTGCCAACCTCCCACGATCTGGTATCTGTTTAAGTCTTGTTGCATTCATTTCTTATGAGGAGGAGCACCAGTGAAACTCAATGAGATTACCAGGGGTACCGGATTAGAGGGGCACGGCATCCACAACGCAAACCTGATCTACTGGACCCCGCCCACTGCCGTGCTGTACGAGCAGGTAGTCCGGCGCGGCGAGGGGCTGATCTCCCACCTGGGGGCACTCACCGTGAAGACCGGCCACTACACCGGCCGCGCCGCCAACGAAAAGTTCATCGTGGACGAGCCGAGCAGCCGGGACTGGGTGAACTGGGGCAAGGTGAACCGCGCCTTTTCTCCGGAAAAATTCGACGCCCTCTACGACCGGATGACCCACTACATGCAGGGGCGCGACCTCTTCGTCCAGGACTGCTACGCGGGGGCAAGCCCGGAACACCGGCTCCAGGTCCGGGTCATCACCGAGCGGGCCTGGCACTCCCTGTTCGCCCGCAACATGTTCGTCCGGGCCACTCCGGAGGAGCTGGAGACGCACCAGCCTGAGTTCACCGTCATCGACCTGCCGAGCTTTCACGCCATCCCGAAGAGCGACGGCACCAACTCCGAGGCCTTCATCATCTTAAACTTCGCCCGCAAGATGGTGATCATCGGCGGCACGAGCTACGCCGGCGAGATCAAGAAGTCCATCTTCACCGTGCTCAACTATCTGCTGCCGCAAAAGAAGGTGATGTCGATGCACTGCTCGGCCAACGCCTCGGAAAGCGGCGAGGTCGCCGTATTCTTCGGCCTTTCCGGCACCGGCAAGACGACCCTTTCCGCCGCACCGAACCGCAGGCTCATCGGGGACGACGAGCACGGCTGGGACGACCGGGGGGTGTTTAACTTCGAGGGGGGGTGCTACGCCAAGGTAATCAACCTCTCCAGGGAGTCCGAGCCGGAGATCTACGAGTGCACCCGCAAGTTCGGGACCATCCTGGAAAACGTCGCCATCGACACCATCTCGCGCCGGATCGACCTTGACGACGCCTCCTTCACCGAGAACACCCGGGCCTCCTATCCGCTCACCCACATCCCGAACATCATCCGGGAAGGGCTCGGCAGCCACCCGAACCACGTGATCATGCTTACCTGCGACGCCTTCGGCGTGCTGCCGCCGATCGCAAAGCTCACCCCGGACCAGGCGATGTACCACTTCCTCTCCGGCTATACCGCCAAGGTGGCCGGGACCGAGGCGGGGGTCACCGAGCCGCAGGCGACCTTTTCCACCTGCTTCGGGGCCCCCTTCATGGCGCTGCGCCCCTCGGTCTACGCGCAGCTTTTGGGCGAGAAGATCTCCAAGCACCAGGTCCACTGCTGGCTGGTCAACACCGGCTGGAGCGGCGGCGGCCCCGGCGTGGGGAGCCGGATGAAGATCGGCTACAGCCGGGCCCTGGTCAACGCGGCGCTCGACGGCACGCTCGCCGCCGCCGAGTACCAGACCGACCCGGTGTTCGGGCTCAACATCCCGATGGCCTGCCCGGGGGTCCCCCAGGAAGTCCTCAGCCCGAGAAACGCCTGGGCCGACAAGAGCGCCTACGATGCCGCGGCGCAGCGGCTGGTCGAGATGTTCCGCAAGAACTTCGAGCAGTTCAAGGCGAACGTGACCCCGGAGGTCGCCACGGTCCTCTAGCACGCCCTGTTGCACAATGGCGGTGTGGTTGGTATCATTAGGATAACAAATGGGTTTAACAGATTAAGTTCGCATACTCAGGTTACTCAGGAGGGACGCCATGAAACCAGTCCACTCAGAAATCTGCGACAGAACGGAGCGCAGGGACGAAAGGCTCCAGGTCCGCAACCGCCAGACAGGCGAAGTCGGCCTGAGTTTCGGCTGCACCATCGAGGGGGACACCGTGCAGGTGGAGCTGACGGACGGCAGCTTGGACAGCTGGCCGGAAGACGACTGCGAAATCGTCGAAACGAAGTAACTACAAACAACGTTTCACCTTTTATCGTTACCGAAGGAGGGGACCCAAAGCGGGAGCCCCTCCTTTTTTTGCACCTTACGAAAGATTTCCTTGACAACGCGCACATAAGTAGTAAAACGCGGTTATTCAAATTAATTAGTTCCACATGCTCCGCCCCCGGCCCCATGGAGCAGGAGGGCGATCTTTCCACTGCAGGGAGGTTCTTTCGATGGGTAAACTGCGCAAGGAGTTGGGGGGATGTGACGAGGAGGGGCCGAGCCTTTCGCGTCTTCTCGAGGAGAGAGGCGTTTCGCGCCGCGACTTCCTCAAGTTCTGCACCACGATGTCGGCGGCGCTGGCGCTGCCGGTCACCTTCGCCCCGAAGATCGCCCAGGCGCTCGACGAGGTCAAGCGCCCGACCCTGGTCTGGCTCGAGTACCAGGACTGCGCGGCCGACACCGAGGCGCTGTTGCGTGCCGAACACCCGACCGTGGCCGAGCTGATCCTGGACATCCTCTCGGTCGACTACCATGAGACGGTGATGGCTGCGGCCGGCTTCCAGGCGGAGGAGGCGCTCGCCAAGGTGGTCAAGGAACAGAAAGGGAAGTACCTCGCCGTGGTCGAGGGATCGATCCCCCTCAAAGACGACGGCATCTACTGCTGCGTCGCCGGGCGCACCGCGGTCGATACCGCGCGCGAGGTCTGCGGCAACGCGCTCGCCACCATCGCCGTCGGCACCTGCGCGAGCTTCGGCGGGCTTCCCGCCGCATCGCCCAACCCTACCGGAGCGGTCGGGGTTCGCGAGGCGGTCCCCGGGGCCACCGTGCTGAACCTCCCCGGCTGCCCCTTGAACGCCGACAACCTCACCGCCGCCGTGGTCTATTTCCTCACCTTCGGCAAGCTCCCCGCCACCGACGACCAGGGGCGACCCCTTTTCGCCTACGGCAAACGGATCCACGACAACTGCGAACGGCGCCCGCACTTCGACGCCGGCCAGTACGTGGAACGCTGGGGGGACGACGGTCACAAGGTCGGCTACTGCCTCTACAAGATGGGGTGCAAGGGGCCGGAGACCTTCCACAACTGCCCGACCCAGCGCTTCAACCAGAAGACCTCCTGGCCGGTGGCCGCCGGCCACGGCTGCGCCGGCTGCTCGCAGCCCGGCTTCTGGGACACCATGACCCCCTTGTACCAGAGACTCCCGAACGTCCCGGGCTTCGGCATCGAGCACACCGCCGACTCGATCGGCATCGGGGTCGCAGCCGGCACCGCCGCGGCCTTCGCCGTCCACGGCGTGGTGAGCGCCTTCCGCGGCAAGAGTGACGCCGACACGTCGAAGGAGGAGAAATAGATGACGAGGATCGTAGTTGACCCCATCACCCGAATCGAAGGACACCTCCGCATCGAGGCGGAGGTGAACGGAGGCCGGGTCTCCGACGCCTGGAGCAGCTCCACCATGTTCCGCGGCATCGAGACCATCCTCAAGGGGCGCGACCCGCGCGACGCCTGGTACTTCACCCAGCGCTTCTGCGGCGTCTGCACCACCGTCCATTCCATCGCCTCGATCCGCTGCGTGGAGAACGCACTCGACATCAAGGTCCCCCCCAACGCCCAGCTGATCCGCAACATCATCATGGGGATCCAAAACGTCCAGGACCACGTCATCCACTTCTACCACCTGCACGCCCTGGACTGGGTCGACATCACCTCGGCCCTCAAGGCCGACCCCACCAAGACCGCGGCGCTCGCGGCCTCGATCTCGGACTGGCCGCTCAACTCCCCCACCTATTTCAAGGGGGTGCAGGACAAGCTCAAGGCCTTCGTCGCGAAAGGGAGGCTCGGCCCCTTCGCCAACGCCTACTGGGGGCACCCGGCCTACAAGCTTCCTCCCGAGGCGAACCTGATGGCGACCGCCCACTACCTGGAGGCCCTGGAGTGGCAAAAGGACGTCATCAAGGTCCACGCGATCCTGGGGAGCAAGAACCCGCACCCGCAGACCTTCCTGGTGGGGGGGATGGCGATCCCGATCGACTTGGACTCCCAAAACGCGCTCAACGCGGACAAGCTCGCGCAGATCAAGCAGCTCCTCGCCAAGGCGCAGGTCTTCGTGGAGAAGGTCTACATCCCGGACCTGATCGCGGTCGCCTCCTTCTACAAGGAATGGGGCGGGATCGGCGGCGGGGTCGGCAACTACCTGTCCTACGGCGAGTTCCCGGACCCGGTGAGCGGCAAGCCGTGGTTCCCGGCCGGGGTGATCGTCAACAAGGACCTGACCAAGGTGATGCCGGTCGAACAGGACAAGGTCACCGAGTACGTGGACCACTCCTGGTACCAGTACTCCAAGCCGGCCACCGGCAAGGGACTTCATCCCTGGGAGGGGGAATCCCAGAAGCTCTACACCGGCCCCACGCCCCCCTACAAGAACCTCAACGTCGACCGCCAGTACTCCTGGGTCAAGGCGCCGCGCTACCTGGACCAGCCGATGGAGGTCGGTCCCCTGGCGAGGCTCCTGGTCGCCTATGCCTCGGGGCACAAGGAGGTGCAGGGCGCGGTGAACGGCGTGCTCAAGCAGCTCAACGTCGGCCCCGAGGTCCTCTTCTCCACCCTGGGGCGGACCGCGGCGCGCGGCATCGATTGCCTGCTCATCGCGCAGCAGACGCCCAAGTGGCTCGACCAGCTCATCGACAACATCGGCAAGGGTGACACCAAGGTGCACAACGGCGCCAAATGGGACCCGGCGAGCTGGCCGCAGTACGCCAAGGGGTACGGCTGGCACGAGGCGCCCCGCGGTGCGCTCGGCCACTGGATCAAGATCGAAAACGGCAAGATCCTGAACTACCAGGCGGTGGTCCCCTCCACCTGGAACGCGTCGCCGCGCGACGCGAAGGGACTTCGGGGGCCGTACGAGGCGGCGCTGGTGGGGACCCCGCTCGCCGACCCCAACAAACCATTGGAAATCCTGAGGACCATTCACTCCTTCGATCCCTGTCTCGCCTGCGCGGTCCATGTCATGGATGCGACCGGCAACGAGATGGTGAAGATCAACGTACGCTAGGAGGAGGCCATGGCCGATCTCTACGAAAAGTACATCTGGGAGGTCCCGGTACGGGTGACCCACTGGGTGATCGCCCTTTCCATCGTCACCCTGTCGCTGACCGGCCTTTTCATCGGTGCGCCGAAGAGCGTCGCGCTCGTTACCGACGAGTTCACCATGGGATGGGTCCGCTTCACCCACTTCGTCGCCGGGTATGCCTTTGCCGTCAGCGTGGTCAGCCGGATCTACTGGTCCTTCGTCGGCAACGAACAGGCCTCCTGGCGCGAGTTCTTTCCTTGGCGCAACAAGAAGGGGCGCCAGGACATGTACAACGTCTTCAACTACTACACCTTCGTCAGCAAGCGGGCGCCCTATACCATCGGTCACAACGCGCTGGCGGGGCTCGCCTACTCGGTGGTCTTTCTGCTCTACATCGTCATGATCATCACCGGCTTCGCCCTTTACAGCGAACATGCGCCGCACGGCTTTTTGCACCACATCTTCGGGCCGGTGCTGCACATCTTCACCAACCAGGGAGTGCGGATGACCCACCACCTGATCATGTGGTTCCTCATTGCCTTCGCCATCCACCACGTGTACAGTGCCTGGCTGATGGACATCAAGGAGCGCGGCGGGGTGATGTCGAGCATCTTCGGCGGTTACAAACCGGTGCACAAGAAGGACTAGTGTGAAAATACTGGTATTGGGGATCGGAAACCTGGTGATGAGCGACGACGGGGTCGGGGTGCGGGTGGTGCAGCATCTGCAGCAGACCTGCCGGTTTCCGGATGAGGTAACCCTTCTGGACGGCGGCACGCTGGGGCTCGACCTGCTCCCCCAGATCGGGGCCGCGGAAAAGCTGTTGGTGGTGGATGCGGTGGAAACCGGTGCGGCGCCGGGAACCCTGGTGCGCCTCTACGGCGAGGAAATCCCCCTGGCCCTGGAAACCAAGGTCTCGCCGCACCAGATGGGGCTGAAGGACTTGTTGACCGTAGCGTCGTTGGTGGGGGAGGCGCCTGAGGAAATGGTGCTTCTGGGAGTGCAGCCGGAGTCGATCGAGATGTCGATGGAGCTGACCCCGGCCGTCGCGGCCCAGGTCGAGCCCTTGGCGAATCAGGTGCTGCAGGAACTTGAGGGCTGGGGGGTAGCAGCGCTGCACTGATCCCCCGGATGTTGCGACCATGCAATGCAAAAGGCCCGGCAAAACTGCCGGGCCTTCTTTTTTTGTGCGGATTACCCCTCAGACCTTTGATCCCCCCTCAGGTAAGGGAGACTTCACCCCCTGCGTCCCCTCCCCTTCAAGGGTCGCGTGCGAGAGCACGGATTGCGACGGCCAGGGTGAGGATGGGGTTTGCCCTCTATCACCTAGATAATCTTATTCAGCGAATACTCCACGATCCCCTGCGCGCCGTGCTTGAGCAGCTCCGGCACGATCTGGCGCACCTCTTTCTCGTGCAGGATGCTCTCGATGGAAACCCAATCCGAGTTGTAGAGGTTGGAAACCGTCGGTAGGTTGAGGCTCGGGAGGATCTCGGTAATCGCCTTGACCTTGTCACCGGGTGCGTTCATTTTGAGCCCGACCATCCCTTCGGCCCGCAGTGCCGACTGAAGCAGGGTCGCGATCTGCTCGATCTTCGCCTTCTTGAACGGGTCCTGCCAAGCCTGTTTGTTGACGACCATGACCGGAACCGACTCCATCAGCTCGCAGACGATGCGCAGCCCGTTGGCCTTGATGGTGGACCCGGTTTCGGTCACCTCGACGATGGCGTCGCACAGTCCCTCGACCACCTTGGCCTCGGTGGCCCCCCAGGAGAATTCCACGTTAACCGGGATGTTGCGCTCGGCAAAGTAGCGCTTGGTGAAGCCGACCAGCTCGGTGGAAATGGTGGCTCCGGCCAGGTCTTCCGGCTTTTGTACCTTGGAATCCTTGTTCACCACCAGGACCCAGCGCGCCGGGCGGCGGGAAACCTTCGAGTACACCATCTCGCACAGCTCGAAGACGTCGGAGTCGTTTTCCCGGACCCAGTCGCGGCCGGCGATGCCGACGTCGACGGTGCCGCGCTCGACGTATTTGGCCATCTCCTGCGGACGCATCAAAGAGCATTTGATCTCATCGTCGTCGATGGTGGGGAAATAGCTGCGGGAGGAAATGTTGATCTGCCAGCCGGCCTTCTTGAACAGGTCGACCGTCGCGCCCTCAAGGCTCCCTTTCGGAATGCCCAATTTCAGAAGATTCTCCATTGAATAGTCCCCTCAAAAAGAAATTAGCAATGAAACCACCCACCCCTTACTTCTTGTAGACCTCATTGGGATCGAAGAGCGGGTTGGAATGTTCGACCCACTGGCCGTCTTCCCACTTCACATAGAAGCAGCTGCGGTTGCCGGTATGGCAGGCAGCGGGACCGTTCTGCTTGACCTTGATGACGACGGTGTCCGCATCGCAGTCGGTAAGAACCTCGACGACGTCCTGGGTATTCCCGGACTCCTCACCTTTCATCCAGTACTTGTTGCGGGTGCGGCTGAAGAACCAGGTCTTCCCGTCCCGGAGGGTCAGGTCCAGCGTCTTCTGGTCCATGAACGCGACCATCAGCACTTCGCCGTTCTCGTAGTCCTGGATGACCGCCGGAATTAATCCACCCATCTTCTCGAAATCGATCTTGATCATGCCTTGGAGTCCTTTTCCAACAGGTATTTATGAAAATCCCCACTTTCTTACACCGAGCGTCCCCCGGGTGTCAACAGATAAACCAGCTCCCAATCCAATCTTCGCCGGGCGCACCTGCTGCCTTCTCTGCCACCGGCATCGCAGCGACCTGGTTCTTCTATGCGCGGAGGAACTCGGCACATGCCCGGCCCACTCGCCACTGACATCGGACCGTTGGGTCATCCGTAAACGGCCTCACCACCCTGTCCTGCGTGGAAACGAAAAGCGGCGCCATCTACGCATGGCGCCGCTTTTCTGCGTTCATCGACCAGGTACAAGGTGGATGCTAGGTATGCCGTATTTCAAGGCACCGTCGGCGATATGCTTTATCCGCGCCGCATCAAGTCATCCCTCCGCCACCCGCAGCCGAACGGTGAACAGGTCCTTGCCCTGCTCTTAAATAAAGTCTCCGGTCTTGAGGTTATCGAGGTCTGGTTTTCTTCTGTTCCGACACTGGCGCTCCCTTGCTACTATCCCGGTCAGGGATTCAACTTCTCGTAGATTTTGTATAGCGTCATCTCTTCACTGCGAATTCTTCTGACGAAGGTTGCAAAGAGTTTCCCGAAGGCCCGGGCGAATTCAATGTCAATGGGCGAGTCGTCGCGTGAGTAGGTCTCAAAGAAACTGGCTGCGTCGTTGCTGATCTCCTCCATGTCTTGCATGTAGAAGTCGACGGTCCCCTTGATGGCATGATTTTCCAGGGCGGCCTTTTTAAGCACCGGGTACAGTTGAAGGTCTTCCTTCTTCAGGTGGGCGAGCAATGCATCTTGTGCCGACATGAGGAGGCGGTGGGCTTCCGCACTGGAGATACTGGAATCGCGCGCCCGATCCAGCAAAGAAGTGATAAACGCGTGCTCCTGTTTTAATTCTTCAATCAAACCAGCCATGACATATCCCTCTCTCTCGGTAATCAGTTACGGTCCAACCAAGATAGAGGAAGATGGTCTGGCCGATTTTGATGCAGGTCAAAAAAGCGCAGAGAAATGCTAGGCAAAAAGGCGGGAAACATCAGTAACGAGGATATCGGCGAGGCTGGCAAGTGATGCGTCGCGGCCCCAAAAGCAAAAGGCCCACCCGACGCATATGTCAGGTGGGCCTTTCAAATAAATTCCCTGCGGCGACCTACTCTCCCACACAGTTACCCATGCAGTACCATCGGCCCTG
>NZ_JAEMHM010000030.1 GCF_016458275.1 Geomesophilobacter sediminis | reverse complement strand
AGTTCTCAATCATTTACGAGGGAAGAATGCCCGTTATGTAGCCGATGGGGCATTTACACAAAATCCTTTACACGCCCAGGGGTACCGGAGTGGTGAGCAAGGGCACCGGAGTGGTGAGCAGGGATACCGGAGTGGTGAGCAGGGATACCGGAGTGGTGAGCAGGGATACCGGAGTGGTGAGCAGGGATACCGGAGTGGTGAACAGGGGTACCGGAGTGGTGAACAGGGGTACCGGAGTGGTGAACAGGGGTACCGGAGTGGTGAACAAGGGTACCGGAGTGGTGAACAAGGGTACCGGAGTGGTGAAGAAGGGTACCGGAGTGGTGAAGAAGGGTACCGGAGTGGTGAAGAAGGGTACCGGAGTGGTGAGCAGGGATACCGGAGTGGTGAGCAAGGGTACCGGAGTGGTGAGCAGGGATACCGGAGTGGTGAGCAGGGACACCAGTCTGGTGAGCAGGAATACCTGCGGGAGGGGCGCCGAGGGGTGCCGACTCAACCGCTTGATTGAGCCACGCGATGATTGAACCAGGGCGCCGGTGCCTTCCGGTGAGGGTGCCTTCCCATGGTGAGAAGGATGTGAAAAAGGTCATGCAGTGCAGTTGACACGCCCAAGCCGGATCGTACACTTTGCCAATGTTTTTGCGTCGGAACCTGCTGTAACCATTGACCTACTGCCGTTTTGCCCGCCTCGTTTCCCGTGCCTGATCCTCGCGAGGTGCCCCATGGAACAGATCGTCTCCTGTCAAACCTGCGGACTCGTGCAGCGGATGGACGCCGTCCTTCCGGAAGGCACCCGCGCCATCTGCCCCCGCTGCCAATTCGTCATCCACCGGCGCAAGCCGGACAGCCGCACCCGCACCTTCTGCCTCGCCCTCGCCGCGCTCATCCTCTACTTCCCGGCCAATCTCTTTCCCATCGTGCAGACCGACTACTGGGGCATGGAAGAGGACACCACCATCTTCCAGGGGATCATGGGACTCTTTGAACAGGGAAACTACTTTGTCGGGAGCCTTGTCTTTACCACCAGCATCCTTTCTCCGGCGCTGAAGATACTCGGCCTGCTTTTCCTTTCTTTGACCCTTCCCTGGCCGCGCTGGAAGAGGCTTCGCGCCTGGGTCTACAAGATCATCAAGATCATCGATCCGTGGAACATGCTGGAGGTGACCCTGCTGGCCATGCTGGTGTCGATCGCGGAGCTGGGTGAGGTGGCCACGGTCCATCCGGGGGCCGGGGTTTTCTCTTTTGCCGCCGTTGTTGTCCTCACCATCTGTGCCACCATCACCTTCGACACGCGTCTGCTTTGGGATACGGAGGAGAAACCATGAACGGCACCGGGGAAGGGACGCACCCGGGCGAAAAATTGCCCAGGGCCGAGGTGCGCAGAAATTGGAGACGCTATCTCTTCTGGCTGATTCCGTTGGGAGCGATACTCATTGCCGGGTGGATCGTCTATGCGGACGTGATCCGGAAGGGGCCGACGCTGCACATCTATTTCGATAACGCGGTGGGGCTGCAGCAGGGGAAGTCCCAGATGAAATTTCGAGGTGTGCAGGTCGGCAAAGTGAAGGAGATCGAGCTGACGCCCGACACGCGGATGGTAAAGGTTACCGTCGCGCTGGACCAGGGTACTGACAGCTTGGCCCGTGAGGGTTCCATCTTCTGGGTCGAACGGGCGCGGATCGGTCTTAACGAGATAACCGGTCTGCAGACAATCATGGGGGGCGCGTACCTCACGGTGGAGCCGGGAAAAGGAAAGCGTCAGACGGAATTCCGTGGCGTCCCCGAGGCACCGGCGACCCAGAAGGAGGAGCCGGGGCGCCGGGTCGTGCTCCTGGCCGAGAAGCTCGGCTCGGTCAAGGAGCACTCGCCGGTGACCTATCACGGGATCCAGGTGGGCGAGGTCCACCAGGCCGAGTTGGGGCCGACGGCGCAGACGGTGCGGATCTTCCTCAACATCGACCGAAAGTATGCTCCGCTGGTCCGGATGAACTCCAAGTTCTGGAATGCCGGTGGCGTCAACATCAGCGTCGGTCTCGGGGGGATCGACATCACGGCGCAGTCCGCCCGCACCCTGCTGACCGGCGGCATCGGCTTTGCCACCCCGGACGCCAATCAGCCCGAAGCCCACGACGGGGCGGCGTTCCGGCTCTACGACAAGGCGGAAGAATCCTGGCTGCGCTGGTTTCCGGAAATCCCCCTCCCGCTGGTCGGCGGTCATCCCCCGCCGGTCCCGGCCGCGGAAAGGAAGGCAAGAAAATGAAAGCGACCCGCGGGCTGCGCAAGCTGCTGGTGCCCCTGCTCATTGCCGGCCTGGTGGGCGGCTGCTCTTTTTTCAAGAAAGAGGCGACCAAGGAGATCGAGAAGGTGGTCGAACCCAAGGGAGGGCAGGAGCCGCAGAACAAGCCCGAGCCTACCCACGAAGGGCCGCTGCTCGACAACAAGGTAACCGCGATGCGGGTGCAGGATGCGTTGCGGCAGGCAGGACCGGCTTTTCAGCAGGTGACGGTGGAGGGGACCAAGGAGGAGGTTGTCTTGAGCGGGACCGTCAAATCGGCTGCGGAGCGAAATCGAGCAGAAGAGATTGCCAAAAGCGTCCATCGCAAGATGAAACTCAAAAACGAGCTGAAGATAGCCAAGTGACGGCACTGATCTCGGCAACGGTCACATCTTTTCTTTGAGCCCCCGCTTCAATAGCCACCAGTTCACCGGGTATGAGGTGGCGAATCCGAACCACATGGCAATCTGCATCATGAACCAGAAAATCGGGGACGTTTTCGGGATTTCCGCGCCGAAAATGGCAAAAACCGCGACCGCCATCCAGCCGTACATGCCGATTAGCCAGCTGGAAAGCGACGGGGCATCCCTACCTGCGCCACGGCACCGGAATGCTGCTTTTGGGGCTGGTCCTCTACCTGCTCTTTCGGACCACCGGGCATTACCACATCGAAGGCGTCGGCTATGCCACCATCCAGGACGTGCTGCTGGGGACCATGCCGCAGGCCGGATTCCTGATCCTGCTATTTGCGTTGAAACTCCTTGCCACCTCGCTCTCCCTTGGTTCCGGCGCTTCCGGGGGCGTTTTTTCCCCGGCGTTGTTCCTGGGGGCCACCTTGGGCGGGGGGTACGTTCTCTTCCTGCACCGCGTTTTACCGGGGCTCGATATCAGCCCACCCGCGTTTGCCGTCGCCGGCATGGCCGGCCTCGTCGGCGCCAGCACGGCGGCGCCAATCACCGCCATCGTGATGATCCTGGAGATGACCTACGACTACAGCGTCGTCATTCCTCTGGTGATGACCGTTGCCATGAGCTACGGGGTGCGGACCTTCTTCTCGCGGGACAGCATCTATACGCTGAAGCTGACTCGGCGGGGACAGTATCTCCCGGAAGGGATGCACGCCAACGTGCACGAGATGAAACGGGCGGAAACGATCATGGATACGGCTCTTTTGACGGTGCCGACCGAGACGCCGGTGACGGAGTTCGCTGCACTGGTACGGGATGAGCGCAAGGCGCGCTGGTTTGTCATCGAGGGTGAGGAGGGGACTGTGGCAGTTGAGTCGCGGGTTTCGGCCCTTGCCGCCCTGGCAGGAAACCAGAGCGGCTCCACGGCTGGGGAGCTGCTCCGGAGGCGATTCAGCACAGCATCCCGGGATGCGACGCTGCTTCAGATTCTGGGTACCATGCGATCGGAAGAAACGGCGGTGGTCGCGATTGTGAGAGCCCCTGCGGACTCGTCCTCCGACATTGTCGGCGTAATCGGCAAAGAGATGGTCGTCGATGCGATGACCGAGGCGCTCGATATGTTTTCGCAGCAGGACAGCGGCAATCGAGCGCGCAATCGGAGTCCCTGGGCTACTCTTCTTCGGCGGGGAGGTTGACCTCCGGTGAGAGAAGGAGCTTGGGGGGGAGTTCCTGGGCCCCGAGGATGGCGACCAGTTGCTCCAGGTCCGCTGCCATCCGCATCAACTGCGGTCTTTCCAGGGTTTCCAGCCCGCGCACCAGCATCCCTTGGGCCACTTCCGGGGATTGCGCCACCAGTTCCTTCCCCTGTTCGGTCAATTCCACATCGACGACCCGCCGGTCTTCCTGGGAACGGGTGCGCGATACCAGTCCGCGTCCTTCCAAACGGTCCACGATCCCGACCACCGTCGCCGGGTGCAGGTACATGCGGCGCGCCAGCTCGGAGACCTTGATCGGAGCGGAATCCGCGATCACCTTGATGGCCCAGAGCTGGGGCCCGGTCAGCCCGGTCTCCTTTTCCGCCTTCTTGGAGTATTCGTTTACCGCCTGGAATACACGCCGCAGGTTGTCGATAATCTCGGCAACCACGGTCCCTTTACTGGTTTTTTTCATCGCTTCCTCCGACGGCCAGGAATTCTCTGCCTGCCCCGCTTTTCTCATCCTTAGCACATACCTGCTGATATCAAAAAACATTTTTCTGGTACCAGCCATGAAACCCGTAGCTGCGGCGGAGATGCCTCGCGATCCTATCGCTAATGAAAACTCTTGACAAGCGATTTAGTTCGTATTCAAATCATTGCTACGCAAGTGAAGGCCCAGGCCGTTCACATTACCTGGATAAATCCAACAAGGGGGAAGTTAGCTATGAGAGGGAAAGTCGTTAACCTGGTGCTGATCGGTGCGTTGGTGCTGGCCGCAGGTTGTTCGAAGCAGGGGATGGTCAAGAAGGACGAGCCGATTGCCCCGTCCGCTGCGGCGGCAACGAAACCGGCGATCGTGCCCGAGACCAAAGCTGCAGCGAATCCGGCGCCGGCGCAAAACACCGCGGCGGCACCAGCTCCGGTTCAGGCGCAACCGGTGGTTGCCGACAACGGGAATGGTGCCCAGGGTGCCAAGAGCGCGGACGCACTGAAGACGGACCTGCAACGGATCTACTTCGCGTTTGACTCCTATGCCCTCACCAAGGAAGATCGGGACATCCTGACCAAAAACCTGGAGGTCCTGAAAAAGGCGGCCAACGCCAAAGTCCAGATCGCGGGGAATTGCGACGAGCGTGGTTCGGACGACTACAACCTCGCTCTCGGCGAGGAGCGGGCGCGGGAAGCCAAGAAGTACCTGGTTACTCTCGGCATTCCGGCGGAGCGGCTTTCCGTGATCAGCTACGGCAAGGAGAAACCGTTGGATCCCGGTCACGACGAGGCGGCCTGGGCCAAAAACCGCCGCGACGACTTCGTGATCCAGTAACACGGGGATCGCGACTCGCGAGCGCGATTTCCACGGCCTGGAAAGGGGCTGACGCCCCCTTCCCAGGCTTTTTAGTGTCCAAAGAGCGGGGAGTCGATGAAAAGAAAGGTCTACGAAGAGCTGACGCTTTTCGCCAGCGTGGTCAAGTGGGCGGTGTACGCCGCCGGAGTGGGATGCCTCGTCGGCGCGGGCACTACCGTCTTTTTGCGGTCGCTGGCCTGGGCCTCGAGTCAGGTCGGCCGCTATCCGGGTTACTTCCATTTCCTTCCCGCGACTCTTGCGGTAAGTGCGCTCCTGGTGGCCTGGCTGGCGCCGGAGGCGGCCGGGCACGGTACCGAGAAGGTCATCGAGGCGGTACACACGCGGATGGGGAGGATCGCCTTGAAGGTCGTTCCGGTGAAGCTCGTGGCGACCGTCATCACCCTGGCCGGCGGAGGTTCGGCGGGGAAGGAAGGACCGTGCGCCCAGATCGGTGCCGCGCTCGCGTCCTCCTTTGCGACCATGCTCCGCCTGAAGGATCAGGATCGGCGCAAGATCGTGATCTGCGGCATCAGCGCCGGTTTTGCCACGGTATTCGGAACCCCCATAGCAGGGGCACTCTTCGGTATCGAGGTGCTGGTGCTGGGCCAGATGCTCTACGAGGTGCTCTTCCCTTCGTTTGTGGCGGGTATCGTCGGCTTCCACGTGGCCACCCTCTTGGGCGGGCAGTATCCTCGGGTTCCGGTTATCGTGCCGCCGCAGGTGAACGGGTGGAGCATCTTCGAGGTAGTGGCGCTCGGCCTTTGGTGCGGACTGGTGGCGATCTTCTTCATCGAGGCGGCCACCTGGACCCATAAGAGCTTCGACCGGGTCGGCAGCAAGACGCTCCGCGCCGCACTTGGTGGGGCGCTCATGGTTGCCATCGGGGCCTGGGTCTCGCCGAGGTATCTGGGGCTGGGGATCCAGTCGCTCGACGAGGGATGGCGCGGGGCCGCGCTCCCCCTGGGCACCTTCTTCTGGAAGAGCATCGCCACCTCGGTAACCCTGGGCTGCGGCGGGAGCGGCGGGGTGGTCACGCCGATCTTCGTCATCGGCACCGGAGCCGGGAACCTGTTCGCGCAGCTGGTCGACGTCCGTTACCTGGCGCTCTTTTCCGCGATCGGCATGGTTGCGGTCCTGGCCGGGGCGGCCAACACCCCCATCGCCGCCTCGGTGATGGCGATGGAGCTCTTCGGACCGGCCATCGGTCCCCACGCGGCGCTGGCCTGCATGGTGAGCTTTTTGATCGTCGGCTACCGGAGCATCTATCCCAGCCAGCTTCTGGGGATCAAGAAGAGCGAGTCGCTGCCGGTGGAGATGGGGATCCCGATCGGCTCGATGCGGCGCGATCAGATCGCCTTGCCGGAATGGCGCTTGTGGCAGAAGATGCAGCGGCGGAGAGGGAAGGGGGAGGAATAGCCGGAGCTGAGGGTGAAGGCGCCCCCTGCCATGTAGGAGCGACATTCCTGTCGCGATCCCAGCCCGGTTATTCGCGCCTGGAAAGATGCTCCCACAGCTTAAGTCTGCAGCGCGCTAGAGATCGCCATCCTAGCGAAGGACCCCGCGGCACCGTAAGGTTTGATTCCGGTAGGTAGTGAGCCGGTGCCAACCCTGTGGGCGCGCCTTTCCAGGCGCGATTAACCGCAGCGGCAGTTACCGCTTCCGGCGGATCGCGACAGGAATGTCGCTCCTACAACACGCAAGCTCAGAAAACCGAAAAAGGGCGCCCCGCGGCGCCCTTTCTGCATCTGAGTGGCTGTGAACTCTGAACGTTGAACGTTGAACGTTGAACGGGCTTACGCCCGCGGCAGATGCCATCCCTTGGCGATGGCGGCGCCGCGGATCAGGATCACCACCAGCGCGGAGACGGTGAGGTTGATCGCCGGGGGAACGAAGGTGTCGTTGAGGAAATAGAAGCAGGCCCCGCCGACCACGCAGGCCGAGGCGTAGATCTCGCGCTGCAGGATGAGGGGGATCTCGTTGCTCAGGGTGTCGCGGATCAGCCCGCCGAAGGTGCCGGTCATGACCCCCATGATCACGGAGCCCGCGAAGCCCAGATGGAAGGCGAGTGCCTTGGAAGTCCCGATCACCAGGAAGGTCCCTAGCCCGAGGGCGTCCAAAAACAGCATGGCGCGCCCCATCCGTTCGAAGCGCCGGGGTGACAGAAAGACGATGATGGAGGTGATGACAGCGAGGTAGAGATAGAGCTCGTTTTTGAAGCAGAATGGGGGAGCGTCTCCCAAAAGGAGATCGCGCAGCACCCCGCCGCCGGTGGCGGTGACGATGCCGAGCACGATGACCCCGAAGAGGTCCATCTTCTTGCGGACTGCGGCCAAAGCTCCGGACGCCGCAAAGGCGGCCGTCCCAAGGAGATCGAGGGCATAGAGGGTGTTGAACTGGCTGGTCATGCGGCGTACGTTACCCTTCCGGCGTCCCGTTTTCTTCCTCTTCGGGAAGTTGGGCGCCATAGTCCGGCACGTCCTGCCAGAACCGTTGCTGCAGCTCCTTCAGGAGCGGTTCGAGACTTTTGCGGTCGTTGGCGCTCACGCTGATCGCCCCCAACTTCCGTCCCACCTGCCGCACCTTCATGAAAGAAAGCATGTTGTTTTTCTTCATCTCCGGGAGGAGATCGGTCTTGTTGAAAACGAGGAGCCGCGGCTTGTTGGCGAGATCAAGCTCGGCGAGAATCGCGTCGACCTGGCCGATCTGCTCCTCGAAGCGCGGGTTGGCGCAGTCGACGAGGTGGATCAGGAGGTCGGCGTCCTTGAGCTCTTCCAGGGTCGCCTTGAAGGCGCCCATCAGCGACTTCGGCAGACTGCGGATGAAGCCGACCGTGTCGGTGATGATTACCTCGTGGTCCCGCGGGAAGCGGAGCCGCCGCGAGGAGGTATCGAGGGTAGCAAAGAGGAGGTTTTCAGTGAAGACCTCGCTCTTGGTCATCGTGTTCAAAAGGGTCGACTTGCCGGCGTTGGTATAGCCGACGATGGAGACGATGGGAATTCCCGCCTTCACCCGCTTCTGGCGGCGCTGGTAGCGGCCGTTGGAAAGCTCCTTCAGCTCGCGTTCCAGGTGGGCGATCCGGTCCCGGATCCGGCGCCGGTCGACCTCGAGTTTGGTTTCGCCCGGGCCGCGCCCCCCGATCCCCCCCATGAGCCGGGACATCTGGACGCCGCGCCCGATCAGGCGCGGCAGCAGGTATTTGAGCTGGGCGAGTTCCACCTGCACCTTGCCGTCCTGAGTGACCGCCCGGCGGGCGAAGATGTCGAGGATGAGCTGGCTGCGGTCGATGACCTTGAGCTCGGTCAGCTCGGAGATGGAGCGGACCTGGGCCGGGGAGAGCTCCTGGTCGAAGACGAGCATGGTCGCCCCGAGCTGGAGCGCCTTGATCACCACCTCGCGCAGTTTCCCTTCACCCAGGAGAAAGCGCGGGTTGAATTCCTTGGGGCGCTGGATCACGGTGTCCAAAACGCCGACTCCCGCGGTGCGGGCGAGCTCCTTGAGCTCCTCCATGGAATCGTCGGCCTCTTCGGGGGTACTCCGGGTCACCGAAATCAGGATGCCGCGTTCCACGCCGGTGGTGACGGCTTTCCCCTCTTCCAACCCGCGGATCAGCGACTCCTCGAGGGTTTCCATGAAAGAGCGGAACTCCAGGGTGAAGCGGGGGAAGGGGACCGAAGGCTCGACCTGGTAGGGGAGCCCGTTGGGGCGCGGCGGAATCAGGTGGGCGGTCTGGATGGAGAAGCGGTCCGGATGCTGGGTAAGTTGCAGCGCGGCGATCTGGTCCAGTCGCAAAAGGGAGAGGTCGGTCAGGTCGTCGTCGGTAAGGGGTTCGCCCTTGAGGTGGGTGTGCACCAGGCGCAGCCCGCGCAGAAGGCGCTTGCCGAGGGGGTAGTCGGCGAGATTCGGGATGAGCAGGGCGCGTTCGTCCCCGACGATCACGTAGGCGATCTCGCCGATCCGGTTGATGAGCAGACCGATCTGGCGCCGGATTTCCAGCGAGATGTCGGTAACTTCCCGCGCCACCTCCAGGGAAACCACCTCGTTGGGGTTTATCCGGCGGCGGTAGAGCCGTTCCAGTCGCTTTACCTGGTTCGGCTTGAGTCCTGTCAGATTGCCATGTGGCTGTTTAATGTGCCGCCTCCGACGTTGGGCTGTTACATCCCGATGATGTTGTAACCGCTGTCGACGAAGTGGACCTCGCCGGTTACCCCGCTGGAAAGGGGGCTGGCGAGATAGACTGCCGCGCCGGCGACCTCTTCCTGGCTGATGTTGCGCCGCAGCGGAGCCTTGCCGGCGACAAAGCCGGCGATCTGGTTGAAGCCGCCGACCCCGGCGGACGCGAGGGTGCGCAGCGGTCCGGCGGAGATGGCGTTGACGCGGGTCCCTTCCGGGCCCATGGCCTCGGCGAGGTAGCGGACACTTGCCTCGAGAGCCGCCTTGGCAACCCCCATGACGTTGTAGTTGGGGAACACCTTGGTCGACCCGTAGTAGGTCATGGCGATGATGCTTCCGTTGCGCCCTTCCATGAGGGGGGCCGCTTCCTTGGCCATGGCGATGAGCGAGTACGCGCTGATGTCCATGGCCATGGCGAACCCTTCACGGGTGGTATTGAGAAAGGACCCCTTGAGCTCGTCCTTGTTGGCGAAGGCGACCGAGTGGACCAGGATGTCGATCCCGCCCCAGGCATCCTTGATCTTGGCGAAGAGGGTCGCGATGTCCTCGTCGCTGCGCACGTCGCAGGGAAGGATGAGGCTTGCGCCGATGCTCTCCCCGAGAGGGATGACCCTTTTGGCGACCGCCTCATTGGCGTAGGCGAGCGCAACGTCGGCTCCTTCCTTGCGGTACGCTTCCGCGGTTGCCCAGGCGATGCTTTTATCGTTGGCAACCCCGAAAATAAGGGCTTTTTTCCCCTCCAGTAAACCCATCCTATCCTCCGAAAATCTGTCCGTTAGATTAACTTTTTCTATAAACCCTGCGTATGGTACGGCCTGTCACTATAATGAAAACCGCCCGGTTTTGCAAGCTGAATGGCTGGCGCGACCCGTCTTTAACGGCCGGACGCCCCGACCGCCGATTGGTCGTCACGAGGGCGCCACTCCCGTGTGGGAGCGCCATTCCTGGCGCGAATCGCCCAAAGGTTATCGCGCCAGGAATGGCGCTCCCACAGGGTAAGCAACCTTGCCTCTTAGGGCAATTCTGGCGACGTTGCCTCTGTATCGCTCGGTATCGGCTCCCCCGTCCGCGCTTCCTGCTCCTTGAGCCGCAGCTCCACTGCCGCAAGCCTCTGGTCGATGCTCTCGACCAGCTCCAGGGTCCGGTCCAGTTTCCCTTTCATATTGAGAATGACAAACGGGAGGATGAACCAGATCACGGCCAGGAAAAAGCCGATGATGGACAGCATCATCATGAATCCACCGAACACTTCCATTTCATTTCCTCCTCTTAGCGGAGACTGGCACCGCAGCTGCCGGTCCCTCGGCAATGTGCAAGGCTCAAAACGGAGGTAGGGACGCAGCACGCTGCGCCCCTACCTCCAGAAACTCCCGGAATCTCAGGTTATCCGGTCATCCCTCGGTGCCGGCCAATGCCTGCTCCAGGGCACGCGCCAGTTGATCCGGGCACGAGGTGGAGCCTTGGCAGGCAATCCCCTTCAACCTCGAGATGGCATCGGTGACGGCCATGCCGCGAACCAGTGCGGCCACCGCCTGGGTGTTGCCCGCGCATCCCTCGATGAAGGAGGTGCTGGCGATCACGCCGTTTTCAATCTCGATGTCGATCCGGGAAGCGCAGCTCCCGGACGTTTTGTAACTAAGCTTCATGCGGTTCCCCCGAAATTAAACAGTTACGCCAGTGGCGCCCGTGGGGACGCCGTTTTGAACTCACGTCATATACCTGCTGCTGCAGCAAAAGTCAACCGGAGTGCCGCAGGCACTGCGCCATATGAATCCGCTCCGGTCCCGGGCATTGCTGCAGGTAGAGCGCGTTGATCGCGGCAAGCATCTCGTTCAGCCTTTCCAGGTCCAAAACGGCGCTTCCGGGAATGCGGTCGATCCCTTGGAAATTGTCTGGGCAGAAGTCGACCCGGGCGGCGCCGTCCTGGCGGATCAGCAGCGGCAGCCCATGGGTGCGGCAGATGATGGGGCGGGCATGGTAGATGAGGCAGAGGCCGTCGTGGAGCAGTGGACAGGGGGAGGATGCATCGGCCGCTTGCGCCTGCTCCCGAACCAAGGCGGCCTGCTCTTCGGGGAGTTCGCGCAGCGCGTGGACTAGTGCGGCGGCTTCAACCGCGGAAATGGAGAGGTGGCGGCAGCAGGAATCGCATCCGGGACGGCAGGTGATGTGGTCGGCGAATTGGGTGGCGGTCCGGGCGCAGAGGGCATCAACCCTTTCCAGGAGCGTCAGGTAATTTTGCAGGGGCATTGCTAGGCGTTTCCAGCGAGTTCCTTGGTGAACTCTTCCATCAGTTGCTTGTTCAGGTAGAAATACGGCTTTTCGATGGTGCCGCTGAACCCGTAATCGCGGTAGTTGAGCATCACCGGGTCGTCGGTGCGGCCGCTGGAGACGTACCCCCGGGCGGTGGGATCGATTTCCAGGAGCTTCTGCATGGCCTCTTCACCCCCCATGGCACCGGGGATGTTGAGGTCCAGGATGACGGCGACGAAACGGATGCCTTGCTCGAAACGCTCGCGGTACAGGTTAACCGCTTCCTGGCCGTCCACGGCGAACTCCACGTCGAAACCGTAGCGTTTCAGCGTTTCGCCGGCGACGAAGCGGACCATCTCATCGTCATCCATAATCAGCACTTTGGCTGCTGCTTCCATAGGAGGGCCTGGCCTTTCTATCGTTGTTGTACCCCTGGAAAAGACATGGTAAATACATTAGCCTTAATGACTTCTGCTGGCAAGACTCTTTTCGTCTTATTAAAGCGTATACGTAGCGGTAATTGTCTGAAGGAGAGACGATGGCAAAGGTAAAGGCGCCGGTAACTGCGGCGATCCGGGTTCTGAGACAGTCCGGGGTAGCCTATGAGGAGCATCACTATACCTATGAGGAGCGGGGTGGGACGGCCGTGTCGTCGCGCGAGCTGGGCGTGCCGGAACACAGTGTGATCAAGACCCTGATCATGGAAGACGAGCGGAGAAACCCGCTGGTTATCCTGATGCACGGCGACGAGCAGGTGTCGACCAAGGAGCTGGCCCGCAGCATCGGGGCCAAAACGGTGACCCCGTGTGCGCCGGACGTCGCGAACAAGCATTCCGGCTACATGGTAGGGGGAACTTCCCCGTTCGGGACCCGGAAGCAGATGCCGGTTTACCTGGAAAAGACCATCCTGGATCTGCCGCGCATCTACATCAACGGCGGCCACCGTGGCTTTCTGGTTTTCATGGATCCCGCGGAACTCGTGCGGGTGCTGAAACCGGTGCTGGTAACCGTGAAGCAGTAACTGGTGCGGGCGGCGATCGGACGGATCGGTCGGATCGGACGCCCGCGAACCGCTGAGTGGAGGATACGATGCCCGACTTTACCGCAGCAGCCGAGGCGCTTCGCTCCGCCGAGGTCCTGATCGTCACCGCCGGCGCCGGCATGGGGGTTGATTCCGGGCTTCCGGACTTTCGCGGCGACCAAGGGTTCTGGAAGGCCTATCCCCCTTACGAGAAGCTCCGCCTCAGCTTCGTGGACGCCGCCAATCCGGAGCACTTCGAGCGCGATCCCGCCTTCGGCTGGGGCTTCTACGGCCACCGCACCAACCTCTACCGCGATACCGTTCCGCACCGGGGCTTCGCCCTGCTCCGCTCCTGGATCGAGCGCTACAAGCTCGATGCCTTCGTGGTGACCTCGAACGTCGACGGCCAGTTTCAGAAGGCGGGCTTTTCCGAGGATGCCATCCTCGAAGTGCACGGTTCCATCCACCATTTGCAATGCATCGAGCCGTGCAGCCGCAACATCTGGGACAACCGGGAGACCTTCCGGATCGACACCGCCACCATGCGCTCCAAGGACGTCCCGCGTTGCCCGGGCTGCCGCGGCGTCGCCCGCCCCAATATCCTCATGTTCGGCGACTACAGCTGGATCAGCGACCGGACCGAGCGCCAGCAGGATGCCTTCCGGGAGTTCATCGCCGAGCGCGAAGGACGGCGCATCGTGGTGGTCGAACTCGGTGCTGGGTTAGCCGTCCCGACCATCCGCGCGATGAGCGAGCGCCTCGGCGCCCTGCCGCAGGCCCGGGTGGTCCGGATCAACCCACGCGAGCCCCAGATCCATGCCCCGCACTTGGGCCTTTCCTGCGGTGCCCTGGAAGGGCTCGAGGGAATCGAGCGGCTGCTGGGATAGGCGATACGGGAGGAATCTCCGGCAGGAGCGACATTGCTGCCGCGATTTTCTGCAACCGCTGTCACCGCCTCTGGTGGTTCGCGCCGGGAAAGGCGCTCCCTCAGGTTTCGTCTGTTGGTCAGCGCGACAAGCATGTCGCTCCTGCAGCGTAAGCCGGTTGCTTACTCGGTCGTCACTGTCCCTTTTTGGAACACCGCGAACTTTCAAGGAAACTTACGAAAAAGACTATTTCGCCCCCACCGTTTCTCCTTACGAAAAACCCCTTGCCTTTTCCACCCCCTCTCGGTAGAATGCCCAATTTTTAAGCAGAATAGGAACCATGATCGTATGCAGAAAACGGTAGCCATCGGCTCCTTAGTATTGAAAAATCGCGTACTTCTCGCGCCCATGGCCGGCGTCACCAACCTCCCGATGCGGCTTTTGGCCCGTGACTGCGGCGCTTCCCTCACCTTCACCGAAATGGTCAGCGTGAACGGGCTCACCCGGGAAGGGCAGAAAAGCTTCGATCTTCTCAAGGGGGACCCGCAGGACCGCCCCCTCGGGCTGCAGCTTTTCGGCGACGATCCGGAAATGCTCGCCGAAGCGGCCCGGCTGGTGGAGGGGTACGGTGAGCTGATCGACATCAACATGGGCTGCCCGGTCCGCAAGGTCGTCGGGACCGGGGCCGGCAGCGCGCTCCTGAAGGACCCGGCCAGGATCGCGGCGATCGTGCGCAGCGTGCGGGCCGCAACCCGGCTGCCGCTCACCATCAAGATCCGCACCGGTTGGGTCTGCGGCGACGACGTCTATCTCGAGATCGGCAGGATCGCCCAGGAAGAGGGGTGCGACGCGGTGACGCTCCACCCGAGAAGCCGGGCCCAGATGTTCGAGGGACACGCCGACTGGTCCAAGATCGGCCTTCTCAAAAAGGCCCTTTCCATTCCGGTCATCGGGAGCGGGGACCTCTTCAGCGCGGCCGACGTGGTGGCGATGCTGGAGGAGACCGGCTGCGACGCGGTGATGATCGCGCGCGGCGCCATGGGGAACCCCTGGATCTTCCGCGAGGCGCTCGCCCTTTTGGCCGGGGAAACCCCGGCGCCGCCCTGCCGGGAGGAACGCCTGGCGGTTTCCCTGCGCCACATGGACCTTTTGGCCGCCGAGGTCGGGGAACGGGTGGCCCTGCGCGAAATGCGCAAGCATCTTTGCTGGTACACCAAGGGGATACCCGGCGCGGCCCAGTTTCGCGCCGAGGTGAACCGGGTCGAGGATTGGTCGGCACTCAAGGCCGCAATGGAGGGATTCTTTCGTGGATGACCTTATGGAAGCGTACTATGCCAACGTGATCGACAGCGTCGGGGACGGCGTCATTGTCCTGGATAACAGCGGCATGGTCACCCTGGTTAACCCCGCTGCCGAGGAGATCGCCTCGGTGTCGCGGCGTCAGGCGAAAGGGGCACGCTTCAGCGACATCTTCCGCAGCGAGACGGCGCTTTTGGAACTGGTGGAAAAGACCGCTGCCACCGGCATGTCGGTTTCGGACCACGAGACCGTCGTCCTCAAGCGCGGCGGCCGGCTGACCCCGGTCGGCGTATCGACGTCGCCTCTTTTGCGTGCCGCCGGAGAGCGGATCGGGACCATCGTCTTGTTGCGGGACCTGACCAAGGTGCGCGAGCTGGAGGAGGCGGTGCGCC
Source organism: Geomesophilobacter sediminis (assembly GCF_016458275.1). Taxonomy (GTDB): domain Bacteria; phylum Desulfobacterota; class Desulfuromonadia; order Geobacterales; family Geobacteraceae; genus Geomesophilobacter; species Geomesophilobacter sediminis. The sequence goes on along the minus strand of NZ_JAEMHM010000030.1, from coordinate 43,242 downwards.
AGGCGGACCGCCTCTCCTCGCTGGGGGCGCTGGCCGCCGGCCTTGCCCACGAGATCAAGAACCCGCTCGGCGGGATCAAGGGGGCGGCGCAGCTCCTGGAGATGGAATTTCCGGACAACGAGGACCTGCGCGAGTACGTGCGGGTCATGCTGAAGGAAGTTCAGCGGGTGAACGTCATCGTCGAGGAGCTTTTGGCCCTGGCCTCCCCCGGTCGCCTGAAGCTCGGCAAGGTGAACCTGCACCGGGTCCTCTCCGACATCGTCCTTTTGCAAAAGCGCGCCAGCGACGGGAAGAAGATCGTCATCCAGCAGTACTTCGATCCGAGCATCCCGCCCATCCTGGCCGACGAAGCCCTGCTCACCCAGCTTTTCCTGAACCTGATCCGCAATGCCATCGAGGCGGTGGGGGAAGATGGGGTCGTGAAGGTGACCAGCAAGGTCCTCTCCGACTACAGCATGACCCCGATCGGTGAGCGGCGCGCCCGGATGGTCGCCATCGAGGTGGCCGATAACGGCCCCGGCATTCCCGAAGATGTCATCGATCACCTGTTCACGCCGTTTTTCACCACCAAGACCAAGGGAACCGGTCTGGGGCTGGCCATCTGCCAGAAGATCGTCTCCGAGCACCGCGGCATGATCCGCGTCGAGTCGGACCGCTCCCGCGGCACGGTCTTCACGGTAACACTGCCACTAATTCAATAATTGGAAGATAATGGGAGCCAAGACCGCAGGTAGGCACGCGGTGCCGGCGCGGACCTTGGACACCGCATAACGAAGGGACCTAACGGACGGAAGGATCCACGGGACCAGGAGACCAACGACGCTCCCCCGACCCCTGCCCCCCGACCCCCGACCCCGCTTTAGGAGTAGACATGTCAATACAGAACATTTTGGTCGCCGACGACGAAGAGAGCATGCGCTGGGTCCTTTCCAAGGCCCTGAGAAAGAAAGGTTTCAACACCGACCTCGCCCGTGACGGAGACGAGGCCCTGCGCATGATCAAGGCGAACTCCTACGACCTCGCCCTGCTCGACATCAAGATGCCCGGGCTCTCCGGCCTGGAACTTTTGGACAAGGTCAAGGAGGAGCGCGCCGACCTTTTCGTCGTCATCATGACCGCCGAGGCCAGCATGAAAAATGCGGTCGAGGCTATGAAGCGGGGCGCCTACGACTACCTCACCAAACCCTTCGACCTGAGCGTGATCGACGCGGTGGTGGAAAAGGTCAGCCGCGCCCGGGACATGTCCTGCCAGGTCACCCTTCTCAAGGAGGAGCTCAAGGACCGCTACCAGCTGGAAAAGACCATCATCGGCAACTCGCCGGCGATGCGCGACGTGTACAAGACCATCGGCAAGGTGGCACCCAGCGACGTGACCGTCCTCATCCAGGGGGAGTCCGGGACCGGCAAGGAACTGATCGCCCGCGCCATTCATTACAACTCGCGGCGGCTGGGCAAGCCCTTCATCCCGCTCAACTGCGCCGCCATCCCGAAGGAACTCCTGGAGAGCGAACTTTTCGGCTTCGAGAAGGGCTCCTTCACCGGGGCCTCCGAGCGCAAGCTCGGCAAGTTCGAGCAGGCCAACGGCGGGACCATCTTTTTGGACGAGATCGGTGACATGCCGATCGATCTGCAGGCCAAGATCCTCCGCGTGCTCCAGGAAAAGGAGGTCACCCGGACCGGCGGCAACCAGAGCATTCCGGTCGACGTCCGGATCGTGGCCGCGACCAACCAGGACCTGGAAGAAAGCGTGCGCAAGAAGGCATTCCGCGAGGACCTCTTCTATCGCCTCAACGTCATCCCGATCAACCTGGTTCCCCTGAGGGAGCGTCGCGAAGACGTGCCGCTGCTTGTCGAGTATTTCCTGGCCAAGATCTGCGCCGAGCTCGAAGTGCCGAACAAGCGCTGCTCCGCCGAGGCGATCAAGCTCCTGACCGGGTACAACTGGCCCGGCAACATCCGCGAGCTGGAGAACACCATCAAGCGCGCCGTGATCCTTTCGCCGGACCCGCTGCTTGTCGCCGGGGACTTCCCCGGACTGACCAGCAAGGGGGCGGATGGCAAGGGTGAGGAACTCTCCCTGGAGGGGATCGTCGACCTGAAACTGCGCGGCAGCTTTTCCAACATGGAACGTATGGAGAGCGGGGACGTCTATTCGATGGTCCTGGAGCAGGTCGAGCGTCCGCTGATCCGCTTCGTGCTGGAGAAAACCCGCGGCAACCAGGTGCGCGCCGCCGACATCCTCGGCATCAACCGGAACACCCTGAGGAAGAAGATCACCGAACTCGGCATCGAGGTGGTGAAGCAGGCCTGATACGTTACTCCCTCTCCCGCCGGGAGAGGGTTGGGGTGAGGGAAGCTCCACTCGCTGATTTGCACCCCTCACCCGGCCTTTGGCCACCCTCTCCCGCCGGGAGAGGGATTCTATTAACTATTTCAGCTAAGGAGTGGATCATGTCGCTACTGGACAAGTTTTTTCTGGAGAGGGGAAGTGCGCAGCTGGTGGTGATCGATGTGCAGGAGAAGCTCTGCCGGGCGATGGACCCGGAGGTCCTGGCGAAGCTGACCAAGAACATCTCGATCCTCCTCGACGCCGCTGCGGAACTCGGCATTCCGACCATTGCCACCGAGCAGTATGTCAAGGGGCTTGGTGAAACCCTCCCGGAACTCAAGGAAAAGCTCCCGGCTCCGGCGCTGGAGAAGATGACCTTCAGCTGCTGCGGCGGCGATGGTTTCATGGAGCAGCTTGCGGCATCGGGGCGGCGGCAGGTGATCCTGGTGGGGATGGAGACGCACGTCTGCGTGCTGCAGACGGCACTGGAACTGCTGGCGGAAGGTTACGTGGTGCACCTGGTGAGCGACGCGGTGATGAGCCGCCGCAAGGAGAACTGGATTACCGCGGTGACGGCGCTTGCCGGTGCCGGGGCGGTGATCACCTCGACCGAGAGCGTGCTCTTTCAGCTGCTGCGGGTCGCCGGGACCGAAGCGTTCAAGAAGCTTTCCAAATTGGTTCGATAAACGGACTGGGCTGTTCCACGAAGCGGGCGAGGCTGGCACTCGATTCGGGGTCGATCTTTACGATCCTCAGGCCGAATCCCTGGGGAAGGCTCGGTTTCTTACGGTCTTCGGGGAAGTTGATCCAGGCGACCTCGCCGCGGGTCTGGATGATGGCGGTATGCGGCTCCGGCAGGGCGAAAACCAGGTCGAGCTGGGTCCCTTCCTCGACGGCGCAGTTGGTGGAGAGGTAGAGCCCTTCGCGGCTTACGTCCATGATTAACCCCGAGTGCGAGGTACCGCTGGCGCGGTAGGCGGCACGGATGCGGCAGCCTACCCGGCGGTTGCGCCGTTCCACCTTGGGGAGAAAGCGCCGCGCCGTCTCCAGGAAGATTTTCCGGTCCAGGGGTTTGGTGAGCAGATCGTCGCAGCCCGCATTGTAGCAGACGGAATGATCACCAGTTTTGGTTTCCGAGGTGATCATGACGATGCGGGTGTCGGCCAGGTTCGGGTCTTTTTTCACCGCGGCACAGACGGCGGCGCCGTCCATGACCGGCATGTGGAGGTCCATGAAGACGAGCTCCGGCCGTTCGCTGCGGCAGACCTCGAGGGCCTCCAGCCCGTTGTATGCGGTGAGTATCTTGAGATCCGACGGTTCCAGATAGCTTCTCTGCAGCTCGACGAACATGCTGACGTCATCTACCAGCAAAACCTTGTGCATTACTGCCTCCTACCTCACGATCTCGATTGCGTAAGGTAATTCCTGACTCCGGAGTTTCTAATGATCGGCAGCTGATGCGTTAACTTTAGTAATTAATGAACAAAAGCCCCCATTCCTTGCGGAACGGGGGCTTTTTTGTCATTTGCTACCCTACTTCAATCTGCTGCACTGCACCTATTTATAGTGATGCTTGCCCTTCTGTCACAGTGCTAACCAATTACCCCTTCTTCGCCAGGCACTTGGCGATGACGTCGTGGTTGAGCCAGTAGAGCGGCGCCTTCGGAGCGTAGGACGCATTGATCATCAGCTTGCCGACCCCTTCGAATACCGCGCGGGAAAGGACGGCGCAGACGATGTCCTTCTGGTTCTCGTTCATCGCCAGAAGCTCGGCCGAGCTGGCCAGCATGTAATCCTGCTGCTCGCGGGAGTTGTGCTGCGGCCAGGTGGCGAGATCACGGGTGGCGGTGACCAGCGGATTGGAGAGATACTCGTTGGCTTTGGCGAGCACCTTCTCGATGGTCTCCCCTTCCTTCAGGAGCTTGGCGCACTCCTTGGCGGTCTCCTGCTCCCCTTCCTGCTGCAGGGAACTGAGCAGCGGGTAGAGGGAGTTTTCCACGCCCAGGAAAAGGGCGCTGGAGTTGGTCTGGATTTCCGGGCAGTTGAAAACGGTGGCCTTCACCCCTTTTTCCCAGGCGGCCAGAGCGACATCCTCCAGCCGGATCTTGGCCCATCCCTGGAGGTACGGGGTGTAGGACTGCCAGGTGTAGGCGCCGTTGATGAGCACCTCGCAGCCGTGGTAGCCGTAGGCCGCGTAGCTGACGGTGAATTTCTCGCGCAGCGATGCGGTGGCGTCGATCAGGTAGCCGAAGGTGTCGGCGGTGACTTCATTGAAGCTGACATCGCAGAGCTTGCCGAGATCCGATTTCCAGAAGGCTTCGGAAGAAACAAAGCGGTCGCCCTGGCCTTTGAAGATCTTGTTGAGCAGCGGCATGAAGACGCGGGCGCGGGGAATGCCGCCGGCCATGGTATGGACGCAAAGCACCCTGGCGCCCGCCGGGATCATTCCCTGGAGCTGGGCCACCACCTGGCCCAGGTTTTCCTGGAAACGCGCCGCGCCGGCCTTCCGCGAGAATTCGATCTCGTCGGCAGGGAGGGAAACGCTGGCCCAGTCGTCGGGCTTGACGCCCTTGAGCCGGTCGACCGGGGTGACGCCGTCTTTGCCCGGCTCCATGTCGAAACCGGCTTCCAGCGGGATGTTGATGATCTTGGCCCCGAGGAGCTCTTCGGCGGCGGCGAGTTCATCCGCGTTGAGCGGGCGCAGCGTGCCGTCGGAGTCACGCCGGCCGACCGTGCTCCCGATGATGGTCATCCCCTTGGCGCGGGCCTCTTCGACGATGCCGTTGGCATAGCCGCGGCCGAACAGTTCGCCGCAAAGAAACAGCACGTCGTTTTTACCGAAACCTGCCGCAGCAGGCACCTCCCGTAATGCATGGTAACGAGTCATTTCAGATCCTTTCTTCTCAATCGACAATGGATAATTGACAATTGACAACGATGGTATTGGTTCTGGCGTTTCCGCCGTAGTTAAAGCCGGTAAAGCATGTTTGAGCTATGAGACGATGTCGTTTTCTCAACGAAGGATTATGCCGTCTTCGCAATGTAGGGGCGCAGCATGCTGCGTCCGTAAGGCCGATCAAGTCCCGCCTTTGAAAAAGGGGAATTTTGGGGATTTGCCTATAAGGTTTTCGTTCATGTCATGAAAGGGAAAACCTGAAAAGCAAATTCCCTCAGCCTACCCTGAAGCTACGGCAGACAAGCCCAGCCCCCCTATGTCAAGAGGGGGGAGTGGAGGGCCTATGTCAATGTGCTCTACAAGAGTAGCTCTTTAGGTACAGATGAATGCGTTCGCTATGTGAACATTGTCAATTGTAAATTGTCAATTGTCCATTGCTTTTAGTGTTCTTCCCGCGCCGCATTCTCGAACCGGGTGTACTCGCCCTTGAACACGAGGTCGACGATGCCGGTCGGACCGCTCCTGTGCTTTCCGATGATGATCTCCGCCTTTCCCTTCAGGTCCTCGTTCTCCTTGTCGTAGACCTCGCCGCGGTAGACGAACATGATGATGTCGGCGTCCTGCTCGATAGCTCCCGATTCCCTGAGGTCGCTCATCATCGGCCGCTTGTCGGTGCGCTGTTCCAGACCGCGGTTGAGCTGGGAGAGGGCGAGGACCGGGATCTCGAGCTCCTTGGCAAGGCCTTTGAGCGATCGCGAGATCTCCGAGATCTCCTGCTGACGCGACTCCGAGTTCGCACCGCCGCGCATGAGCTGGAGGTAGTCGATCATGATCAGGCCGATGTCGTGTTCCGCCTTGAGGCGCCGGGCCTTGGCGCGCAGCTCCATGACCGTGATGGAAGGGGTGTCGTCGAGGAAGATCTTGGCGTCGTGCAGACCGCCCGCCGCCTTGGCGAGCTTGGGCCAGTCGTTTTCCAAGAGGTGCCCGGTTTTGAGCCGGCCGAGGTCGACGCGGGCCAGGGAGCACAGGAGCCGCTCCACCAGCTGCTCCTTACTCATCTCCAGGGAGAAGATCGCGGCGGGACGGCGCTTCTGCGCCTCGACCGCCACGTACTGGGCCACGTTGAGGGCGAAGGTGGTCTTCCCCATCGCCGGACGCCCCGCGATGATGACGAGGTCGCCGGCATGGAAGCCCGCGGTCATCTTGTCGAGGTCGATGTAACCGGTCGGCACCCCGGTGATCTGCTCCTTTTTCTCGTACAGGAGCTCGATGTTCTTCATCGTGTCTTTGAGAACGTCGCAGACCTGGTAGTACGCCGGCTTGATCTTGTTTTCGGAGATCTCGAAGATCGCCTTCTGGGCGCCGTCGAGGAGCTCGTCGACATCGACCTTGTCCTCGAAACCCTTGGTGACGATGTCGGTGGCGGCGGTGATCAGCTTTCTGGTGATGGCCTTTTCTTTGACGATCTTGCAGTAGTAGGCGATGTTCGCCGCCATCGGGACGTAGTCGACCAGGGTGGCGAGATAGGCGCCCCCGCCCACCTCCTCCAGCTCCCCTTTCCGCTTCAGGATGGTGGTCAGCGTGATGAGGTCGCACGGTTCGTTGCGTTCGCTGAGCTCGATCATGGAGCGGAAGATCTTGCGGTGGTTCTCGCGGTACAGATCGTCCGGGCGGAGAATCTCGAGGGCGCGGTTGATCGCCTCGTTATCGACGAGAATGCCGCCGAGGATGGACATCTCGGCCTCGAGGCTCTGGGGGGGCATTTTTCTTTGATCAGACATGCAAAACCTCTAAAACTACTGTTGCTTAAGCGCCGAATAGTACCTTAACGCGGTGCAATTGACAACGACTACTTGGACTTCCCCCTTTGAAAAAGATTCGACCTGATAGATTCAGCATCTCGTTCCCAAGTTCCGCTTGGTGAAGGCTTTATACAAAGCTGGGGCTTTGACTATCAGTGCATCCCGAAGGTGGAGCTTGGGAACGAGGAAGAGCACCGGGTTGGCCTACTCCCCGGTCATGGACAGAAAGGCGAGGGACTTCAGTGGGCGTTCCAGGTGGATGGCGATGGCGGGATCAAGCAGGGAATCCGCTTCCTTGAGCGCAGCCTCCGGGAAGACGACCGCTCCGAAGCGCCCGGTCTGCATGGCTCGCTCCAAAAGCAGCGCCGTCGCGTCGGAGATCCCCATCCCGTCCAGCTCCGGCTGGTAGCCGAGGATCTTGAGGAGGTTGACGGCGAAGAAGCGCCGGTCGGAAGGGGAGGGGGGAGCCTGGTCGAGCCACTCCAGGTAGCGCAGCAACAGCCGAAACAGGCGGGGGCTTTCTTCTCCTTCCGGGGTGAGCCGCTCCACGAGTTCGCAGGCGTAGGCGGCATAGCCGATTTTGGGGAGCTCCTTGCGGATGGCCGGAAAGATACTGACGATGTCGGTGCTGGTGACCGTGGCGAGGCCGGGACCGAGGTTGAGCTGGAGGTTCAGATAGGCGAAGGCTTCGAGGGCGCCGCCGAAGCGCTTGTGGCTCTTCTTCGCCCCGCGCGCGATGCCGGAGATCCGCCCGTGCTGCAGGGTGAAGAAGGAAACGATCCGGTCCGCCTCCCCGTAGTCGGTAAGGCGCAGGATTATGGCATCGGCTTCGGCTTTGCGCATCGGTTGAAACTAGCACTTGCGCCGAGCCGAGTCAACGCCTCATGAGCCTAGCGCAGCCCGAGCCGGTAGAGCAGGATGCCGAGGTACTTGTTGAGGAAATGCCCGCGGGAAAGCGACTTTATCGGCGGCGGCCGTCGGGTGCCGTAGCGTTCGAGTTCCGCGATGAGCTCGGCCCCGCCGCCGGCCTTGATCCCGCGCCGGAAGGTGTCGAGGGCCGCCTCCTTTTGCCCTGCGAGGATCTGGACCCGGCCGAGGTTGAGGTAGAGGAGCGGGTTGTGCGGTTCCTGCTCGACGGCCCCCCGGGCGAGGTCGAGCGCGGCCGGGATGTCTCCGCTGCTCTTGACCATGCAAAAGGCCAGAAAGGATGAGGTTTCCGGGGTCTCACGGAGGGCCGAGGCCTGTTGGAAACAGCTGCGGGCGAGGTAATGAAGCTCGCGCTTGAGGGCGGCCTGCCCCTTTCGCACCAGTGCGTCGGCATCTCCGCTGAGCGGCAGCGGTTCCACCTTCTCCTGGATGGTAAAGCTGCAGGCCGGGGTGGTGCCGGGAAGCGCCTCCCGGCGGATTTCCAGGAAGGTGTCGGGGAGCTCGGGGAAGAAGACGTCTCCGTCAAGGTTCTGGTGGACGATGGTGAGGTAGATCCGGTGGGCCAGGGGGAGCGCTTCCCGGAAGACGTTCGCACCCCCCAGGATGAAAAGCTCTTCCTCCCCGTCCGCGGCGTTGATAGCTTCCTCCAGGCTCCCTGCGACCACGCACCCCTCGATGGCCGTCTTGGAGCGGGAGAGGACGATGTTGGTGCGCCCGGGCAGGGGATGGCCGATGCTTTCGAAGGTCTTGCGCCCCATTACCACGACATGACCCATGGTGAGCGCCTTGAAGCGTGCCATATCGGCGGGGATGTTCCAGGGGAGTTTCCCCCCGCTCCCGATGACCCTGTTCTCGGACATCGCGGCAATCATGGAGATGATCATGGCTTTAATCCTCGGTGCTGCGAAGTGGCTTCTTTGCCGCTCTACTGCTTCATGGTGACGATCGTTACCCCGTCGCCCCCCTCGTACCGTTCCCCGGTGCGGTAGGAGTCGATCAGCGGGTGTCCTTCCAGGAATTCGCGTACCCCCCTCATGAGTGCCCCGGTCCCCTTGCCGTGCACCACCCGGACTTCCCGCATCCGGTCCACCGAGGCGTGGTTTAAAAATGGCTCCAGCTGTTCCAACGCTTCCTCGACCCGCATCCCGAGCAGCAGGATCTCGGCCTTCGGCTCGTTACGCTCTTCCTGCTGCGGCAATTTCTTCCTCGGGCGGGGGGCCGGCGCCCTCTCCTTGCCACCGCGCGCCTTGGAAAGGGCATCGACCGCAACCTCCAGTTCCATGCTCCCCGCCCGCACCCGGACCCGCTCGCCCCGGGGATCGACCGACACGATCCGCGCATCGGTGTTGAGCGGTTTGACAAAGACCAGCTCACCGGCCTCCACCTTCGCCGGCGGCAGCTCCCGTTCCGGCTGCAGCTCGGCCAACTGCTCCTCGACCTGCACCGCGGCTTGGTCCAGCAGCGCTCTGGCTTCGCGCGCCTTTTCCTTGCGCGCCTCTTCCATGATGGCGGCTACTTCGCGGCGCGCCTTGCGGATGATCTCCTGGGCCTCCTGCAGCCCCTTTTCCTTGGCCCCTTTCAGGATCGCGTCGGTCCGGGCCTGCTTTTCCTTCAGGCTCTGCTCGTTGCGGACCACGGCTTCCTCGCGACAGGCGAGCTCGTCGAGCTTGCGGTCCCATTGGGCGCTCTTTTCCTTGAGATCGCGCAGCAGCAGGTGGAAGTCCGCCTGCATGGTGCCGACCATGCTGCGGGCAAACTCGACCACCCGCTCCGGCAGTCCGTAGCGCCGGGCGATTTCCAGGGCGTGCGATTCACCAGGCTCGCCCTGGGTGAGCCGGTACAGCGGGGAGAGCTGCTCCCGGTCGAACGCCATGGCGGCGTTCACCATCCCCGGCTCCCGCTGCACGAACCCGATGATCTCGGTGAGGTGGGTGGTGGCCACCACGAGGGCGCCCTTGTCCTTGAGTTCCTTCAGTACCGCGCAGGCGATGGCCGCGCCCTGTCCCGGCTCGGTGCCGGTGCCGAGCTCGTCCAGGAGGACCAGCGTGGAGCGGTTCGCCCCTTCCAGGATCGAGGCGATCTTGGAGATGTGCGCCGAAAAGGTGGAGAGGCTTTCCTCGATCGACTGCTCGTCGCCGATGTCGACCAGGATGTGCTCGACGAAGGGGAGGACCGAGTCGGGGGAGGCGGGGATCGGCATCCCGCTTTGCGCCATGAGGGTGAGGATCCCGACGTTCTTGATGGCGATGGTCTTCCCGCCGGTGTTGGGGCCGGTCACGACCATGACGCGGTCAGCTTCGGCAAGTTCCAGGTCGAGCGGCACCACCTCTTTCCCCATCAGGGTCAGGATCGGGTGCCGGGCCTCTTTGAGCGATACCCGCGGCGTATCGGCGAGGAGCGGGGTCTCGCAGGTGAGCCGGTCCGAGAAGAGCGCGATGCAGTTGAGGAGGTCGAGGTTTACCAGCGCCCGGAACTGCTGCAGCATCGGCTCGGCGTCCTCGCGGATCCAGTCGCAGATCTGCCGGACGATCCGGATCTCCTCGGCACGCTCGTCGGCGACCAGGTTTTCCAGCTCGTTGGCTAGGTGGATGATCTCGAGCGGTTCCATGAACGCGGTCTCGCCGGAGTTGGAGACATCGTGCACCACGCCGGGGACCATCCCCTTGGAGTCCATGCGGACCGGGATGACCCAGCGGCCGGAGCGCTGGGTGATGAACTCGGCCTGCAGGAAAATGGCGGTGTGCCGCTCCCGGACGATCTCCTCCAGGCGGCGATGGATCCGCGTGGTGAGACCGCGCTTGCGCCCCCGGATGTCGGCGAGCAGCCGCGAGGCGGTGTCGAGGATCTCGCCTTCCGAATTCACCGTGTGTTCGAGCGGGTTTAAGATATCGGCGAAGCCGGTGATCATGCCGGCGTCTTCTTGCAAGAGCGGGGTGTCGTTTCTGAAGGCGATCTGCCGGGAGACCGTCGCCATCACCCGCAGGGTCGGGATGAAGTGCGCGAGCTCGATCGGGGAGAGGACCGCGCCGAGCGGGCGCACCTTGCTCAACTGGGGGGTGATGTCCGCAAAGAGGTCGAGCTTCAGCGCGATTCCCATCCGGGAGAGGCGACGGATCTCGTCCACCAGCCCGAAGCGGCGCTCGACCCGGGCGCGGTCGGTAAGGGGGACGATGGCGAGCGCTTCGGCGTGCGACGCCTCGCAGTGGGCAAATGCGGCGACCGTTTCGAGGATGCGGTCGAATTCCAGCCGCCTGAGAACTTCCTTGTCGATCATTAACTGCTCCGGGAGTGGTGACTTAAACAACAATGGCGCCTGGATCAGTGAGGCATGGCGTACCTGCCGGCGTGATCCAGGCGCTCGTTTTCCTTCAATACCTTGTAAAACCGATGCGCCCTCTCCCGCCGGGAGAGGGGTGGGTGAGGGAAGCGCGGCCCACTATGTCACAGAAACCAGCTGACCGGGGTGCAGAGGCGCTCCAGCAAGCGGACCGGCCAGCCGCGCCGCTCGTGTTCGTGCAGGGCGATGCGGCGCGCGCCGCTCAGGTCCGCTTCCAGCATCTCGGCGACCTGCTGCCCGAAATCGTGGCTGTCCACCACCACGTTCAACTCGTAGTTGCGGTGGAAGCTGCGCTGATCCATGTTCGCCGAGCCGACCATGGCCCAGGAGTCGTCGACCAGGAGCACCTTGGCGTGCAGCACCGCGGCGCTCAGCTCGTAAATCTCGATCCCGCACCGCAAAAGCTGCGCGTAGTAGGTCCGGCTCACCAGCCGGACCAGCGGCACGTCGTTTTTGAGCGGCAGGAGGAGCCGCACCCGCACCCCGCGGCCGGCGGCACGCAGCATGGAGCGGATTACCCGCGGGCCCGGAACGAAATAGGGGTTGGCGATGGTGATGCTCTCGGAGGCCCCGGCCATGGCGACCCGGAAGGCGCTGCGGATGAAGGAGCGCTTGTGGTGCGGCCCGCCGCTGATGATCATCACCTTGGCATCGCCGAAACTCTCCGGGGCGCTCCCCGGAACCCCGCAGTTGGGCGCCTTGCCGACCTCGGCCTCCCAACTCTGGCAGAAAAGCCGCTGCAGCTCGAGCGCCGCCAGCCCTTCGATCTGGATCCCGACGTCGCGCCATCTCTTGAACGGCTCGCCGCAGCCGGAGTAGGCGTTGCCGATGTTGAGCCCGCCGGTGAAGGCGCACCAGCTGTCGATGATCGCCACCTTGCGGTGGTTGCGCTTGTCGAGCCAGGAGAGCCCCCAACGAAACGGCGGGGGATTGAACGATGCGCAGTGCACCCCCCCTTTGCTCAGCCGCTTGAAAAAGGCGGCGGGGGTATCGAAACAGCCGATGTAGTCGTAGAGGAAGTAGACCCGCACTCCCCGGTGTGCCGCGTCCAGGAGGGCTTCCGCGACGGCGCGCCCCGTCTCGTCGTCGCAGATCATGTAGAACTCGAGACAGACGCTCACCTGGGCGCGGTAAATCGCATCCAGAAGGGCCGGAAAGAACTGGAATCCATGACGAAACAGCGTCGCGCGATTGTCAAGAAACGAGGTCGCTTCCGTATTCCTCTTGAAAAGGTCAAAGAACCTCTGGGAGTGGAAGAGCAGCTTCTTTCTTTTTCGGCGCGCGCTGGTCATAGGCATTTATGGTAAGCGTGCAGCTTGAAGGAGGGCGCGAAGAACATCAGAAGCGCGGAGGAACAACAGACCTCCGCGCTTCCGGTGTCACACAAGCGGGGTTAAGGGGCGGGTTAGACGGAAACGACTTCCTTAACGCCGGGCACCTTATCCTTGAGGGTACGCTCGATCCCCATCTTAAGGGTCATGGTGGACATGGGGCAGTGGCCGCATGCACCAACCAGTTTCACCTTGACGACGCCGTCATCGGTAACTTCAACAAGATCAACGTCGCCGCCGTCGGCCTGCAGGGCCGGCCGGATGGTTTCCAGTACCTTTTTTACTTCTTCAATCATGATACTCTCCGTGTCTTCTTGGGCTGAACTGCTGTCTTATTCTATAGGATTGCGGTTCCGAATCAAAGATTAAAAATCCCGAGGGAAAAAGTAAAGGAAAAAAAGCCCCGATCAATGTACTCCCGGCGAGGTGAGCGGCAGCGGCGCCAGTACCTGGTCCAGTTCCGCATCGGTCAAGAGCCCCTTTTTCAGGATCACGCTCCGGATGCTTTTCCCGGTTTGGGCCGATTCTTTGGCGACCTCGGCCGCCGCCGCGTAGCCGATGCGGGGGGCGAGCACGGTGGCGAGCCCCACCGACTGTTCCAGGAAAAAACGGCAGCGCTCTTCGTTGGCGGTGATCCCCTCCAGGCAGAGGGTGGTGAGCTGGTGCAGGCAGTTCTTCAGGATCTCCATCGCGAAGAGGATGTTGTAGGCGATGACCGGCATCATCACGTTGAGCTCCATCTGTCCCGCCTGGGCGGCCATGGTGACGGCGAGATCGCAGCCGATCACCTGGAAGGAGACCATGTCGGTCACCTCCGCCATCACCGGGTTCACCTTCCCCGGCATGATCGAGGAGCCGGGCTGCAGGTCGGGGAGGTTGATCTCGTGGAAGCCGGTGCGGGGCCCGGCGGAGAGGAGCCGCAGGTCGTTGGCGATCCGGGTGAGGTTGACGGCGAGCCCCTTGAGGCTCGAGCTCAAGGCGACGAAGGGGTCCATGTTCTGCATCCGCTCGACGAGGTTGGCGCCGCGCACCAGCGGCAGCCCCGTTTCGGCGGCGAGTTCCTTAACCACGAGGTCGATGTAGGCCGGTTCGGCGTTCAAGCCGGTGCCGACCGCGGTGCCGCCGATCCCCAGTTCGGCCAGTTGCGGCACCCCCCGTTCGATCCCGGCCAGGTTCTTTTCGACGGCCAGGGCATAGGCGGCAAACTCCTGGCCGAGCCGGATCGGCACCGCGTCCTGCAGGTGGGTCCGCCCCGACTTCAGGATGCCGTCAAACTCCGTCCCCTTTTTCCGCAGCGCCCCGACCACCCCTTCCACTTCCGTTTTCAGGAGCCGGATCATCTCCAGTGCCGCCAGCCGCATCGCGGTCGGGAAGACGTCGTTGGTGGACTGGGCCATGTTGACGTGGTCGTTGGGGTTCACCCTGCGGTAGCTGCCGCGTTCCCCGCCCAGGATCTCCTCGGCGCGGTTGGCGAGCACCTCGTTCACGTTCATGTTATGCGACGTGCCGGCGCCGGCCTGGAACGGATCGACCACGAAATGATCGGCGAAAGCGCCGGAGAGCGCTTCGTCGGCCGCCTGCACGATCGCCTTGCCGACGGCGGCGTCGAGCCGGCCGGTGGCGAGGTTCGCCTTCGCGGCGCATTTCTTGATGCGGATGGTGGCGCGGACCAGCGCCGGGTGGGGCTTGAGGCCCGAGATGGGGAAGTTGGTGCGCGCCCGCTGGGTCTGGGCTCCATAGTAAGCATCGGCGGGGACCTCGACGTTCCCCATCGTGTCCTTTTCGGTGCGAGTCGTCATGGCGGATCCTCCCTCTTAATCACCACCCTCTTCTTGAAGTGGAGGGAGGTAATGGTCCTGCTGAGCATTAAGCGCGAACCGGTTCAAACAACGATCGGCTTCTTTAATGCTACCCCTTTAAATGAAAAGGGGACAGGCACTTTTTAATGTGCCCGCCCCCCTGTTGGTTTATTTGCAGAGTTCCCGCAGTTGCAGCAGTTCCTCGATGGTCTGCGACTCCAGCACCGGGCAGCCGAGCTCCCGGGGGAGCCTGAGATCGACGTCGTAGCGGTCCCCCACGAAGAGGACCTCTTCCGGAGGGTGTCCGATCTCCTTGAGGATGGTGCTGAGCGCGTCGCGGTCCGGCTTGGGGCGCCAGAAGTCCTGGATGGTGTAGGTCCGGGCGAACATCCCGTAGACCCCGATCTCCTTCATGATCCGGGCGGAGAGGGCGCGGTTGTTGTTGGTGTAGATCACCAGTTCGTAGCGCGCGCCGAGGTCCTGCAGGAGCTTGAGCACCCGCGGGTCGGGGGCGAGCACCCCCTCGGGATGCACCTCGTCGCTCAGCCGCTGGTGCAGTTCCTGGAGCGTTCCCCCCAGCGCTTCGATCGCCTTGGAAAGGGTGCCGCCGGATTCCTTCTGGCGGATCCTTTCCGACTCGATCCGGGTAAACCCCTCCTCGACGGACACGTCCTGCAGGTCGGCGGCGTAGCGGCAGGCAGCGAGATTGACCTCCTCACCAAGCTGGTCGCTTTGGTAGAGGGTCCCGTCGAGGTCGAACACGATCGCGCGGATCCTGGCAAAGCTCGGCAACAGCTCGGTCAAAAGAGGTTCCCCCACTTGCGCATGCAAAGAAGCTGGGGATTATCCACTTCCTTGGCCTGGATCAGCACCTTGAAGGTGTCACCCATCCCCCCTTCGGGAAGCATGAGCTTCTTCAGGGCGAGCCGGTGCTTGAGCTTCTCTTCCTCGGTCTCGGCCATCGCCTCCAGCCGCATCAGCTCTTCCATCAGTCCCACCCCCAGCAGGAAGCGGTACTGCTCGCCATACCATACGGTTTTCAGTCCCACCTCCTCGCCGGCCTGCATCAGCTGCGAGAAGTTGATGTGGGTGGTGATGTCCTGCTCGCCGACCAGGAGGTAGGGATCCTCCCCGGTGGTGTGCTTGTGATAGCAAAGGAGGGTCCCCTCCTTGCGGTGCGGCGCGTAGAGCTCTTCGGTCTGGTAGCCGTAGTCCACGGTCAGGACGAAACCGCGCTCCAGCGAAGCCGCCACCCCGGCCACCCACTGCGGCGCCACCAGGTTGATCTCCCCGCGCTGCCCCGGGTAGAGCTGCACGTGGTATTTCTCGAGGTGCGCCGCCAGATCCGGGGTGGAAGGGGGCTCGAGGTACTCGGCCAAGGCGCCCTCGTTTTCCCCGACGAAAACCTCCTTGAGCCCATCCTTGGTCATCTCCACCAGGTGGACCGGCATCGCGTCGAAGAGTTCGTTGGAGATGAGGCAGCCGGTGAAGCGGAGTTTCTCCGAGCCGAGGTCCTCCGGCGCGCTCCAGGCGAGCTTCTCGCGGTGGCTGGCGAGCCGCATCACCTGCACCTCCTTGAGGGAGGGCTCCTTCTCGATGAGCCGGTAGGTGAGCCGCTCGTAGAGCGCGGGGCTGAACTCCACGATCGCGTCGAGGATGTCCTGGGCGAGCTGTCCGCCGCCGGCTCCCGCCTCCGCGACGGTGAAGGTGTCCGGGGAGCCGAGGATCTCCCAGAAACGGCAGATCTCCCGGGCGACCAGGCGACCGAAGGCGCCGTGGACGTTCATGCTGGTGTAAAAATCCCCCTCGGCGCCGACCTTGCGGCCGGGGGAGGTATAGTAGCCGAGCTCCGGTTCGTAGAGGGCCATCTCCATGTACGAGGCGAAGGTGATCTTCCCCTCCTTCCGGATCCGGTCCTTGATGCGTTTTTCGAGCTGGTTTTCCGAGGTTTCAGCCATAGTCAGCCTCCTGAAGAGCATTACTTATAAGGGATAGCCTTTTCTTTGTCAACGCGGAGGCGGGCGGGGAGCCGGGGGAAAGACGCTCCCGCCGGATAAGCCGCGCCCGAGCCGATCTGATGGAGAATCCATCCAGCGACCGTTCGACCACATGAATGCAAAAAGGCCCCGCCGGGTTCGGCGGGGCCTTTTGCGTCTCAGGGCGGCGAAGATGTCCGGGTTATCTCACCCGAATCCGTACCAGTTCCTTCTGTTGCGGGTCGATCATGTGCACCGCGCAGGCGAGGCAGGGGTCGAAGGAGTGGACGGTGCGCAACACCTCGAGCGGTTTTTCCGGATCGGCGACCGGGGTGCCGATGAGCGATGCCTCGTACGGCCCCGGAACGTCCTGTCCGTTGCGGGGACTGGCGTTCCAGGTGGACGGAACCACCGCCTGGTAGTTCTTGATCTTCCCGTCCTTGATCACGATCCAGTGCGACAGCACGCCGCGCGGCGCCTCGTGGAACCCCACCCCCTTGCGTTCCCCCTTCGGGAATTCGGGCGGGTTGAAGGTCCGGTTGTCACCGTTGCCGATGCTTTCCATCAGGTACTGCCATTGGTCCTTCAGGGTGTCCTTCAAAACGGCGGTCCGCACCGCGCGCGCCGCGTGGCGCCCCAAGGTCGAATGGAGCGCCTTGATCGGGACTTCGCCCCCCACCATGGTCCCGATGGCCGAAAGGGCGCGGTCGGTGTAGCGGCGGGTCCGGGCGTGCCCCGCGGCGTACATGCAGAGGACGTTCGCCAAAGGCCCTACCTGCGCCGGTTTCCCCTGGAAGGTCGGTGCCTTGACCCAGGAGTACTTGCCGTGGTCCTGGAAGTCGGTGTAGTGGGGCTCGGTCTCCCCCTCCCAGGGGGGACGGCTCGCATCGCCCTGGTACCAGGCGTGTTTCACCGATTCCTGGATGCCGTCCCGGACGAAGCCGTCTTTCATGTTCTTGATCTGATGGAAACTGCTCAGGTCGCCGCCGGGGAGAAAGCCCCCCGGATGATCGAAGACGGTCCCGGCGGCATCGACCGGGAACTCGGGGACGGAGAGGTAGTCGGTCACCCCGGCGCCGTAGTTGGTCCAGTCGGGATAGTGGGCGGCGATGGCGCAGACGTCCTGGAAGTAGACCTCCTCCACGAAGCTCCCCAGCTCGTCGATCAGGGTCTTCAGGTAGTAGAGCCGCTCCACGGTCAGGGTGGAGGGGGAGTCGGTATTGATCGGGTTCGCCACCCCGCCCACGGCCAGGTTCTGGATGTGCGGCGTCTTGCCACCCAGGATGGAGACGATCATGTTCGCCTTTCTCTGGATGTCGAGCGCCTGGAGGTAGTGGGTCACGGCGAGGAGGTTCACCTCGGGGGGAAGCTTCATCGCCGGGTGCCCCCAGTAGCCGTTGGTGAAGATCCCGAGCTGGCCGCTGTCCACCGTCGCCTTGATCTTGTCCTGGGCGTCGGTGAAGGCCTGCGCGCTGTTCATCGGCCAGTTGGAGATGTTCTGGGCCAAGGCCGCGGTCTTCTTCGGGTCCGCCTTGAGCGCCGAGGTGACGTCCACCCAGTCCAGCGCGGAGAGGTGGTAGAAGTGCACGATGTGGTCCTGGATCGCGTGCGCCGCGATCATGATGTTGCGCAGGTACTGGGCGTTTCTGGGGACCTCCAGGTTCAGCGCGTTTTCCACCGAGCGGACCGAGGCGATGGCGTGGACCGTGGTGCAGACGCCGCAGATCCGCTGGGTATAGAGCCAAGCCTCCCGCGGGTCCTTCCCCTTCAGGATGACCTCGATCCCCCGCCACATCTGCCCCGACGACCAGGCCTTGGTAACCCTGCCGCCGTCAACCTCGCAATCTATCTTCAAATGCCCCTCGATCCGGGTGACCGGATCGATGCTGATTCGCGTGGCCATGATCTCCTCCTTCTATGACATTGATAAGAAGCCCGTTGTCTTGCGGAAGCGCCGGGGGACCGGTACCTTCCGAGCCAGTCCCCTACTCCGGCGCGCGCGGCGCTGCAGCGGAGGCCGTTCCCGGAGGATGGGCCGATTCCTGGTGGTCCGGAAAGAGGGGCAGGTACTTGGCGCAGAGCTTGAACCCAAGGACGGCAAAGGCGATCATGCCGATGGTGAGGGTGAACTCCATGATCGAGGGGAAATAGTCGCCGCCGGCCCGGGTCGCGTAGCGCGCCACGCCGAAGATGCTGACGTTGAGCCGGTTGAAGAGCACCCCGAAGACGACCAGTATGTCCGCGGCGAACATCTTCTCCTTGTCGCGGCGCACGCTGGGGAGCGCGAGGAGGAACACCGGGAGCACCACCCCCACCGCCATCTCGATGAGCCACATCATCCCCTCGAGGTTGTCGTCGAAAACGAGCGCAAGGCCTGGGCCGGTGAGCAGTTCGTACATCTTGAAGAAGAAATAGAAGGTCCCGGTGTAGAGGATCCCCTTGGAAAGCCCCACCAGGACGTCATGGGGAACGTCATGCTTGAAGACCTTGCTGGTGAGGATGGTCTCGAAGCTCACCATGGAGAAGCCCATCATCAGGGCGGAGACCAGGAACATGTAGGGGAGCTGCTTGTTGTACCAAAGCGGGGAGAGTTTCCCCGGTACGATCAGGTAGTTCGCGCCCAGTGAGGACTGGTGCAAAAGGGAGAGGGCCACCCCGAACATGACCGCTCCCACCATGATC
The DNA here is from genome assembly GCF_016458275.1 of Geomesophilobacter sediminis. GTDB lineage: Bacteria > Desulfobacterota > Desulfuromonadia > Geobacterales > Geobacteraceae > Geomesophilobacter > Geomesophilobacter sediminis. The sequence continues at coordinate 24,163 of NZ_JAEMHM010000030.1, read as the reverse complement.
CGGTGCACCGCGTTCAGCCCCCGCTCCCACCCGATCTTTTCCAGCACCATCGGGCTCGATTCGGTGGCCAGCGTGGAGAGGTACAGCACGAGGTGCAGCGCGACGATGAACATGACCGAGTTCACCTGCCACATCACCAGCGGGTGCCAGATGACGAAGGAACGCCCGACGTCGAGGGTGATGGAGATGGCCGCCAGGAGGTAGCCGAAGAAGGCGTTCAGGATCGCGGCCCGGGCGATGCACTTGTACTTCTTCAGGTTGAGGATGTAGACCGCCCCGGCGATCATGAAGGCGCCGGCCGCCATGGCGACCCCCCCCAGGACGTCGAAGCCGATCCAGAGCCCCCAGGGCCAGCTGTCGTTGAGGTTGCTCGCCGCGCCGATCCCGAAGAGGAGCCGGTAGCCCGCCACCGGCACCGACAGCAGGAGCAGGAACACCAGCACCACCGTCAAGGGGGTGACGAGCTTGATCCCCAGGTGTTCGCTGATGGAGTCGTCCAGGAGCTTGTTCAGGAGGGTGCCGCACTTCTGTCCCGCAAACCGTGTCATGTCGATCATGGCTAACCCTCCTTATCGTTGCGGTGGGTCATCTTGTATATGGCGGTGCCACCGACAAAGACGCCGAGGAAAACCCAGGGGATCTTGGCGATGTAGGCCCAGGTAAGACGCGGCAGATCGTACTTGGCGATGTTCCTCCCAAACCCCAAGAGCTCGAAGGGGACCCCGGAGAGCATGAGGTTCTGCGTCCCCCCCGCTTCGACCAGACCGTAGATCCCGTCGGTGTAGTGGGCGATCGGACGCAGGGTGGTTTCCCGCGCGCCGACCTTCTGGATCGGGAACGGGTACTCGTCGCCCGGGCGGAGCGCCTGGCGCCGTTTCGCCTCCTCGCGCAGGTCGAGGACCTTGCCGAAGATGGTCGCGCCGGTAGGGCAGGCTTCGGCGCAGGCGGCGATCTTTCCTTCCGCCTGGCGGTGCCGGCAGAGCTGGCACTTTCTCACCTCCGGCCAGGCCGAGTCCCACTCGTAGCGCGGGACGCCGAAGGGGCAGGCGAGCTGGCAGTAGCGGCAGCCGATGCAGCGGTCGGCGAGGTAGTAGACCGCGCCGTTGACCGGGTCCTTGCGGAAGGCGCCGGCGGGGCAGACCGAAACGCAGGCCGGGGAGACGCAGTGGAGGCACTGCTGCTTGAAGAAGGCGTAGCCGTTGATGGCGCGGTCCTTCACCTCGGCGCTGCCGTTTTTGTAGACCTTGATGATGTTGAGCGTCTTGCCGGAGAGCTCGCGCGGGGCGTCCCAGATCCCGTTGTTGAGCTTGATGTCCCCGTTCTCGTAGGGGGGCATCGGCCACCCGCTCTTGTAGAGGGCGCCGCCGGGGACGCTGTTTTGGGTCTTGCAGTTGACCATGCAGGCCTTGCACCCGACGCACAAGGTCGCATCGTAGAGCAGGCCGGTCGCCTGGGGGGGGAGTACGGTCGACACCCGCGCCTGGGCCTGGGGAGCCAGGGGGACGCCGGAGGCGACCAGGGCGCCTCCCGAGCTGGCGACGATTTTCAGAAATTTCCTTCTGCTGACCGTCATGGCTACACCCCCTTGCTGCCGTCGTTTCGGTCCTGGTCCCCCTTGTCATCGTCCTTGCGTTTCAGCCCGGTCAGCATGGCGGTGCCGCCCACGCCGATGGCCATCCCGGCCGAGCCGGCAGCAAGCGCCTTGATGCCGGGGGAGATCCCGGGTTTGTTGGGGAAGGCCTCGCCGAAAAAGACCGGCGGGGTGAGCCCTTTCACGTTGGCCATCTGGTGCAGCGGCTCGGCGAAGCCGACCCCCTTCTCGGTGCAGCCGAAGCAGGGGTGGCCGATACCGACCGGCCAGGTGCCGGCACCGGTCTCGCCGAAGAGGACCGAGGGGCAGTTGGCGTAGGTTTCCGGCCCCTTGCAGCCGAGTTTGTAGAGACAGGCCCCCTTGCGGTGCATGTCGTCGCCGAACTGGGTCGCGAACCGGCCGGCGTCGAAATGCGGACGCCGCTCGCAGTTTTCGTGGATGAGCCGGCTGTAGGCGAACTTGGGCCGCCCCTTCTCGTCCAGTTCCGGGAGGCGGTTGTAGGTGATGTAGTAGATGAGCGTGGATAGGAGGTTGTAGGGGTTGGGGGGGCAGCCGGGGATGCTGACGACCTTGGTCTTGTTCAGGATCTCGGGAACGCCCTTGGCACCGGTCGGGTTGCTCCCCGCCGCGGCGACCCCGCCCCACGAGGCGCACGACCCCATGGCGACCACTGCGGCGGCGTAGGGGGCGGTCTCCTGGAGTATCGAGAGCGCCGTCTTGCCGGCGATCTTGCAGTAGATCCCCTGGTCCTTGGTGGGAATGGCGCCGTCGACGACCAGGATGAACTTGCCCCGGTTTTCGGTGATGGATTTGTTCTTAGCGGCCTCGGCCTGGTGGCCGGCGGCGGCGCTCAAGGTCTCGGAGTAGTCGAGGGAGATGAGGTCGAGGATGAGGTGCTCGATGGTCGGGTGGTTGGACCTCAGCAGCGATTCGACGCAGCCGGTGCACTCCTGGAAGGAGAGCCAGATCACCGGGGGGCGCCTCGGGTTCGCGATCGCTTCGGCCATTTTGACCCCCGCACCCAAGGGCAGGCCCATGCCGACCGCCATGACGGAACAGAACTTCAGGAAGTCCCTGCGTGTGATGCCTCCGGCTTGCAATTCCGGCGGCAAGAGTTCTCGTGTCTTCATGTTCGCCTCCGATATAACCGTCCATTACATGTTTCAGATGGAGCCGGGTTCGAGCAAAACGATGACACCTACCGCAGTTCTATCCCCCTTTCTCTCCCCATTGGGGTTTGTCGAATCCAGCCGTTGGATCAGATCTGTTCTATTGCGATGAAAGCGACTTTTAATGACCGTTTGTGATTTATTGCCCTGGATCGGTTCGTCTCGGCGGCTTAAGGTGTCGAAAATTCGACACTTATTTTAGTATTGGTGAATTTTGATTCACAGATGCCTCATGAACACTATCACCTTTGATAGTAAAATCCAGTAGAACAAATGAGGAAATTTCATTACCGAACCGTCCTTATGACTGAAAAATGAGGCTGCATCATGACATAGGCGTCATCGCGACAAGTCATAGGAGCCATTGTGTCAACCAATCTGAGGCCCTCTGTCTCGGTCGTGACTCGGCCGTCCAAAAACGACAAAGCCCGTTCCAGCCGAAACGGGCTTTGTCACACGTCCATTGATTACGGTTCACCGACTGCCGATCACTGATTCACCTTCCCCGGTACCAGTCGTTATCCCGGCCGTGGTCCCGGTCGTGTTCGCGGTCTCGATCATGATCCCGGTCCCGGAAGTCGCGCTGGTCCCGGTGGTCGTAGTCGCGTCCTTCGTCCCCGTCGACGGCCCAAACACAGCCGGAGAGCGAGCCGGCGACGATTGCAGCGAGCAGCAGCCAGATCAAGGCGCCGACCCGGCCGCGGCGGCCGCCGGGGGGCTCTTTACCGGTACCGGTCTGGACCGGCGCGGTTTTGCCTGCCGTCGGCTCCTTCCCGGTCCCCGGGCATCCTTTTCCTTCAAGCCACCTCCTAGCGCTGATCATGGTTTCTCTCCTTTCTCTCCCGGGGGCCCTTTCGGGCTCGCCTTGGCGACCAGCTCGAAGATGCCGTGCAGCGGGATCTCGACCCAGTCGGGCCGGTTGTTGAGCTCATAGCCCAGTTCGTAGAGTGCCTTCTCCAGAAGGAAGGTGTCGAGCATCGTGTCGAGGTCCTCGGGCGCCTTGGGGATCAGCGGCGAATCCCCCAGATGCTTCAGGTAGGCCTCGACGAAAAGCGCGGCATGGTGCCGGCTCCAGGCCTCCGCCCACGGTTCGAGGAAGGGGCGGTCCTCCTCGCGCAGGTGGCTGTTCTGGATGATTACGGCGACGGATGCGTAGTGGAAGGAGCGGATCATCCCGGCCACGTCACGCAGCGGTGAGAGCTTGATGCGACGCCCGGAAAGGGTCTTGGACGGCTCCCCCTCGAAGTCGATCAGGAAGAAGTCGTTGCCGGTAAAAAGGACCTGTCCCAAATGGAAGTCGCCGTGGGTGCGGGTCTTCCAGGCGGAGAACTTGTGGTCGGTGAAACGCTGCAGGGCGGCGAGGATCTGCGGTTCCAGTTCCAGCAGGTGCTCCAGGTCGGGGCGCACCTCCTCGCTCACCGAGAGGAGGTTTTTGCGCGCGAGGTCGAGGACCCGCTTGGCCCGGCTGCGCAGCGACTGGAAGACGGAGCGCTGATACAAGAGGGAAAATGCCTCCGGAGCGAAGGCGGGATCGTCGCCGCGGGAGGCGAGGGCGAGGTGGAACTCCGCGGTCCGCCGCCCTAAAAGCGCCACCATCTCCGGATATACCCCCCCGATCAGGTCGTTGAAGGCGGGGGAGGCCGCGACCGGGACGGGGGGGATGGTCATGCGGCTCTCGGCCCGGTGCGCCAGCACCCGGTCCAGAAACTGCGCGATCTCGCTCAGGGTGAAGGTCCAGGCGTCCCCCTGGTTGGGAACGAACCCCTGGAGCAGGGCGATCGACATCGGCTCCGCGCCGGGACGCTGGTATTCCAGGGTTCCGGCCAGGGGGGCCACGTGGTCGAAGTTGCAGCGGTCGGTGAGAAACCGCCCGATCTCGGTCTCGGGATGCACCCCCTCCTCCAGGCGCCGGTAGAGTTTCAGGAAGAAGCTCTTGTCGTAGAGGACCGCGTTGTTGCTCTGCTCCGCCTTGACCACCTGAGAGGGGAGTGGTGCCCTGGCCTGGGCCAGAAGCCGCGGCAGCGCCTGGGCCGGAACCCCCACCAGCCGTCCGCGGCTGCGCCCTTTCCTGCGGGTCACCATATCGAAGAGCGCCTCCCGGAAATCGGCGTGGTACAGCCCGTCGTAGAGGATCCCGGGCCTGTCGTCCACCTTGAGGTGGGCGAGAACCGCGCCTGGGGCGTCCTTGATCAGCGCCTCCGCCTCGCTCTCCGGCAGATGGTGCAGGGGGAGGAGATAGGTCTCCGTCACCCCCTGGCTGTAGACCACCTCGATGAAGAGGATGAAGACGGTCCCTCCGTCGATGGGGAGCGGGATGGTTTCCCGGATGGCGGTCCGGCCGATGATGCGCCCTTTCCCCTGGAACCAGCGGACCTTTCTCAGATAGGCGGGCAGGATCGCCTGTTCGAGCTGGGCCAGCGCCTTTCCTTTCAAGACCGCTTCCCAGCTCCCGGCGACGCTGAACTCGGCCGCCGAGAGCTCGGTGGTGTGGGCGGTCAGATCCTCGGCGGGGCGCATCAGGAGGAGATAGTAGTCGTAGGGGCCGAAGATGATCACGTAGGGGGACTCCTTGATGGCGGGGAACCGGGTGTGGCCGAGCATCTCTTCCGGGACGTAGCCGGTCAGGCGCGGGTTGTTGATCTCCACGAACTGGGGGAAGCGGGAGAGGTTGATCACCACCAGGATGAGCTGGTCCTCGAAACGGCGCGCCAGGGCGAGGATCTTCGGGTTCTCCAGCGGCACCATTTCCAGGGTCCCCCAGCCGAACGCCTTGTACCGCTTGCGCAGGTCGATCATCCGCTTCATCCACCACAAAAGCGAGGAGGGGTTCTTCGCCTGGTTCTCGACGTTGAGCGCCTCGTAGTGGTACTCGGGATCGATGATCACCGGGAGGTAGAGCCGTTGCGGGTTGGTCGCCGAAAAGCCGGCGTTCCGGTCCGGGGACCACTGCATCGGGGTCCTGACCCCGTTGCGGTCGCCGAGATAGTAGTTGTCCCCCATGCCGATCTCGTCGCCGTAGTAGATGATCGGGGTACCCGGCATGCAGAAGAGCAGCACGTTCATCAGCTCGATCTTGCGCCGGTCGTTCCCCATGAGGGGCGCGAGCCGGCGCCGGATGCCGAGGTTGATCCGCGCCCGCGGGTCCTTGGCGTAGATTCCGTACATGTAGTCCCGCTCCTCGTCGGTCACCATCTCCAGGGTGAGCTCGTCGTGGTTGCGCAGAAACAGGGCCCACTGGCACGGCTGGGGGATCGCCGGGGTCTGCTGCATGATGTTCACGATCGGGAAGGAGTCCTCCATCTGCACCGCCATGAACATGCGGGGCATGAGCGGGAAATGGAAGGCCATCTGGCAGGCGTCCCCCGCCCCGAAATAGGAGGCGGCGTCCTCGGGCCACTGGTTCGCCTCGGCCAAAAGCATCCGCCCCGGGTAGCGCTCCTCGACGTAGGCGCGCAGCTTCTTCAAGAAGGCGTAGGTCTCGGGGAGGTTCTCGCAGTTGGTCCCCTCCCGCTCGTAGAGGTACGGGACGGCGTCCAGGCGCAGCCCGTCCACCCCCATCCCGAGCCAGAAATCGATCACCTTGAACATCGCCTGGTGCACCTTGGGATTGTCGTAGTTCAGGTCGGGCTGGTGCGCGTAGAAGCGGTGCCAGTAGTACGACTTCGCGATCGGGTCGCGGGACCAGTTGGAGGTCTCGAAGTCCTTGAAGATGATCCGGGCGTCGGCGTAGCGCTCCTGGGTGTCGCTCCAGACGTAGAACTTGCGCCAGGCGGAGCCGGGGGGGGCCCGGCGGGCCCTTTGAAACCAGGGATGCTGGTCCGACGTGTGGTTCAAGACCAGCTCGGTGATGACCCGCATCCCCAGCCGGTGCGCCCCGCGCAGAAAATCCTGGAAGTCGCGCAGGGTGCCGTAGTCCGGATGGATGTTCATGTAGTCGGCGATGTCGTAGCCGTCGTCCTTGAGCGGCGAGGGGTAGAAGGGGAGGACCCAGATGGCGGTGATCCCCAGGTCGCGCAGGTAGGGGAGCTTGCTCAAAAGCCCCCGGAAGTCCCCGATCCCGTCGCCGTTTGAGTCGCAAAAGCTCCGGATGTGGACTTCGTAGATGATGGCGTCCTTGTACCAGAGCAGGTTTTCCTGGTTCCTCATCGGCATGGCGGCCTCGCTTATAGGTAATAGTCGAAATCGACCTCTTTGCGCAGCCGGGGGCGGATCTTGAGGATGCGGGCCGGAAGGGCGGCGGGATCCAGTTCGATCCGGTTCCAGTCCCCTTCCCAGATGAACTTTTCCTCCGAGAGGAGGTCGTGCACCGGGTAGGGAGCCCCGGGGGGGATCCCGAGGTCCTCGATCGGCACCCGCACCTCGGTCTGGTGGGGGCGAAACGGGTCGAGGCTGACCGCGATCAGGATGACGTTGGAGCCGTCGCGGCTGCTTTTACCGAAGAAGACGACGTTGTCGTCGGTGCAGTGGTGGAAACGGACGTTGAAGGTATCCTGCAGCGCCTCGTTTTCGCGCCGGATCCGGTTCACCTGCGCCACCAGCCGGCGGATGTTCCCGGGGGCGTCGCGGTCCCAGGCCCGGACCTCGTACTTCTCCGCATGCAGGTACTCCTCGCTCCCCTCCACCGCCTCGCCCACGCAGAGCTCGAAGACCGGGCCGTAGATGCCGTAGCTTGAGGAGAGGGTAGCGGCGAGGATGAAGCGGATCATGAACGCCGCGCGGCCGCCGTACTGCAGCGGCTCCGGGAGGATGTCCGGCGTATTGGGCCAGAAATTGGGGCGCAGAAATTCCCGCACCTCGCCGTGCACGAGCTCATCGACGTACGCGGTCAGCTCCGCCTTGCTGTTTCTCCAGGAGAAGTAGGTATAGGACTGGCTGAAGCCGAGCTTGGCCAGGCGGTACATGACCTTGTGCCGGGTGAACGCCTCGGAGAGGAACAGGACCTCCGGGCAGGACTTCTTCACCTCGCAAAGGAGCCACTCCCAGAAAGGAAGCGGCTTGGTGTGGGGGTTGTCGATCCGGAAGATGCGGACCCCCTGCTCGACCCAGAAGAGGATCACGCTTTTCAGCTCTTCCCAAAGCTCCTTCCAGTTCGGGTTTTCGAAATGGAAGGGGATGATGTCCTCGTACTTTTTGGGCGGGTTCTCGGCGTGCTGCACGGTACCGTCCGGACGCCACAGGAACCACTCCGGATGGCTCTTCAGGTAGGGGTGGTCCGGCGAGCACTGGAAGGCGATGTCGAGGGCGATCTCGATGCCGTGGCGCTGCGCCTGGCTCACCAGGTCCCGGAAATCGTCCAGGGTCCCGAGCTCCGGATGCACCGCCTTGTGTCCCCCCACCGGCGCGCCGATGGCCCACGGGGAGCCGGGATCCCCCGGTTCGGCGACAACGGCGTTGTTCTTCCCCTTCCTTTTGGTCGTCCCGATCGGATGGATCGGGGGGAGGTAGAGGACGTCGAAACCGAGTTCCGCAAGATCGGGAAGGAGCTTCGCGACGTCCGTGAAGGTGCCGTGGCGCCCGGGATCGGCGCTGCAGGAACGGGGGAAGAGCTCGTACCAGCTGCTGAAGAGCGCCTTGTCCCGGTCCACCTGGACCTCGAACTCCTGGTGGTAGCGGACCAGAAACGGGCGCCCCGAGTGCTCGTCGATGAAACGGGCGATTTCCTGATCGAGCCCGAGTTCGACGGCCCGGTCGCGGTTGTGCTCCTGCTCCAGGGTCTGGGCCAGGAAATGGAGCCGGACCGCGTCATCGCCCAGCGCGGTTTCCGCGGCGGAGCGGATCAGCTTGGCCCCGATGGCGATCTCCACCCGGACGTCCTGCCCCGCCTGGTGCTTTTTCTGGAGCGACTTCTGCCAGGTGCGGTAGTGGTTCACCCAGCCGGCGACCGTATAGATATAGGCGCCGGTATCGGGAAGGGAAAAATTTCCCTCCCACCGGTCGTCCTCCTGGCGCCGCATCAGGCGCTCCTGCCACTGCTCGGAGTCTCTGCGGCGGAACAAAAGGAGCGCTCCCACCTCGTCGTGCCCGTCGCAGAAGACGTCCGCCTGCACGGTGAGTTCCTCGCCGGCCACCCTTTTTACCGGAAAACGTCCGCACCCGACTTGGGGCCAGATCGCCTCGATGACCACCCGTCCCGAGGACGGGGGGACGATGCATTGGGCGGAGAGAAGCGAGCTGTCCTGCCGGCAGGGGCGCGGTTCTTCTCGTCGTGCGGTGCCAAGGTCGTCTTTCATGGGGGTCCCCCGTTACGCGATTGCCATTGAAAATAAAAGCGGCGCTGGAAAATCCACCGCCTTGCTCAAGACCACTCCCCTGCCCGATAAATCGCGCTTTGTCCTCAACACGACCTGCCGGCCGGTTGTCGATCATCGATCATGGTTCATTGAAAAGCACTGCCACCGGCAATTCCTGAAAAAGATGCCCCAGCGGCATCCCCAGGGCGCCGTGGCGCTCTTCGGCGAGGAGCTCCTCGTCGGTCAGCACGTTGCGGTAGCGCGCCCCGATCCCGTGCGGCAGGGGGAGGAAGGTGTCCCCCCAGACCTCGTCCCCCACCGGGAGCCGGTCCGGCCGGCCCAGAAGCGTCGCCACCAGTCGCGGCGCCGCCACGATGACCCGCTTTCGCCCGGCTCCGCGGGCAAAGGAGACCACATGGCGCGCCTTGGCGCCCCGCGCCTCCAGCGGATGGTAGTCTCCATCCCGGAAAAGTTCCGCCTGCCCGCGCCGGAAGTTGAGGCAGCGATAGATCAGGTAGAGCTTGATCATGCCGTTTTCGCGCTCCTCCATGAGTTCGCGGAAAAGCTCCCGCGCGCCGACCTGGGCCTCCCGTTCCTTGAGCCGGGAGAGCGCCCGGACCCGCGCCGCGTAATCGACCTGGCGCCGGTTGTCCGGGTCGACGAGGCTCAAGTCCCACAGCTCGCACCCCTGGTAGAAGTCCGGGACCCCCGGGGACGTCATCTTCAAAAGCACCTGGCTGAGCGAGCTGAACATCCCGTAGTGGGCGACCTCCCGCTGCAGCGGGGCGAATTCCTTCAAAAAGACGTTGTCCGGGTCCGGGGCGAGCACCTCGTTCACGAAGGCAAGCACCGCCTCCTCGTACCCCTGGTTCGGGCTCACCCAGCTCGTGTTGACCTTGGCCTCCCGCAGCGCCTTGATCAGGTACTCCCGGATGCGGCCGCAGAAGGTATCGTAGGTCTGCGGATCGATCTCGCCGTGCGGCCAGGCCCCGAGCAGAGTCTGGTAGAAGAGGTACTCCTCGTTGCCGTCGGGGACCGGCTGGTTTTCGAAGCTCCCCCCCTTCTTCCGGTTGACCGCCCGCCAGCGCACCAGGGCGCGGTGCCACCGGTCCGGGAGTTCGGAAAGGGCGTCGATCCGGGGCCGGACGTCCTCGCCCCGCTTGGTGTCGTGGGTGGCGGTGGCGAGCAGGGTGTGGGGGAAGTTCTTGACCCGCTCCAGGTTCTGGCCGTGGAAGGCTTCGCGGGTGGTCCCGAATCGCCCCGGGGCACCGCCGACCTCGTTGAGCGACAGGAGCCGGTTGTAGACATAGAAGGTGGTGTCCTCCAGCCCCTTGGCCATCACCGGGCCGGTGATCTGCTGGAAGCGCATCGCGAAGTTGAACCAGTTGCGCCGGTCCTCCTCGCTCGCGTAGTCGGGATATTTGAGGAGCAGCACCGAGCGGAGAAAATCGAAGATCGAGGCGTTCATCGCCGGGTTTTTCCGGCGTGCCTTGGAGACCGCGCTCTCGATGTACTGGTTGTCCTTGTCGCGCACCTCCCCGGAGTTGAGGTAGGTCCGGTAGACGGGAAAGCAGGCGATGACCTCGATGATGGCCCGGGTGAGGCTGTTGAGGGTGAAGTCGCGGGTCAGCCGGTCCCGCTCGGAGATGTTGTTCAACTGGTGCCCGAGCATGTTCGCCTCGCCGGAGAGGGAGACCTCCATGACCAGCTTCTTCTTCCGGTACATGACCTCCTGGAATTCCTCGGTGCCGCGCACGAACCGGTAGTAGATGCGGTCGAAGGCCCGGGCGTTTTCCGAGTCGATGAAGATCCCGTTCAGCTGGTTCATGAAGTCGTAGCCGGTGGTCCCGTAGACCGGCCATTCTTCGGGGAGCTGCTCCCCCTTCATCAGGATCTTTTCGCAGACGATGTAAAAGGGGCGAAAGGCCGGATTGCCGGCCAGCCGTATGTCGTACTCGGCGGAGACCCGTTCCGCCCACTCCGGCTCCTCCGGTGCGGGGAGCCCCGGCAGCCGCTGCCCCAGGCACCCCTTCTGCAGCGCGTGCAGGTAGCGGTACGGATCGTACAGGCCGTCCACGTGGTCGATCCGGATCCCGGTCACCTTCCCCTCCCGGATCAGTCGGAACAAAAGGACGTGGGTCTTGTCGAAGACGGCCTTGTCCTCCATCCGGATGGCGGCCAGGGAATTGATGTCGAAGAAGCGCCGGTAGTTGATCTCCTCGGTGGCGACCCGCCAGTAGGAGAGCCGGTAGGGTTGCTCCAAAAGGAGCGCATCGAGCCGGTCGAAGCTGCGCGGCTCCCCTTTCACCCCGTTGAACTCGGCCAGGTTCTCCTCCAGAAACGACCGGATCGGCGGGGCATCCTGGCAAAGCTGCGCCAGGCGTTTCTTGATGATCTCCTTCTCGCGGTGGCGCTCTTGCTGCTTTTCCGGGTCCCGCTCGGTGAACCCGGGGAGATGCTGCAGCGCCGTGACGATGCTCAAAAGCTCGGTGAGGGTCGGGTCCTCCGGGGCGAACTGCTCCTTCAGGGTGTCGAGCCGGTGGGTCAGGATCAGGAGGCAGCTCTTGGGGTCGAGCGGTATGTCCAGCGACGCCGCGTTCACGAAGAAGGCCCCGTCCTTGTAGAGGAGGCTCAGCTCGCCCCGCTCCAGCACCCGGCCGTACTGGTCCCCAAGCAGGGGGAGGAGGACCTTGTCGGTGAGCTCCTTTTTGACCGGCTGCCAGTCGATGTCGAAGAAGGTGGCGTACAGGGAGCTCGGGCCGTTTTCCAGGACGTCCATCCACCAGATGTTATCCGGGCTTTCGACGCACATGTGGTTGGGGACGAAGTCGAGGATCTGCCCCATGCCGCGGCCTTCAAGCTCTCCCGACAGCCGGGCGAAATCCTCCTCGGTCCCGATCTCCCGGTTGAAAACGGTCTGGTTCACCACGTCGTAGCCGTGGATGCTCCCCTCCTTGGCGGCGACGTACGAGGAGCAGTAAAGGTCGCTGATCCCGAGGTCATGGAGGTAGGAGACGATCTCCTGGGCCTGGCTGAACCGGAACCCGCTGTTGAACTGGAGCCGGTAGGTGGCGGTTGGTATCCGCGTCCCCGGCAGCGCCTCTTGGTCCATCGCGTCCCCCTAATCCTGCGGCAGCACGGAGTCCAGGTTGAAGTTGAGCATCTGCCCCAGTTGCCGGAATCCCGTCACCCAGGCCGGCGCCTCCTCGTCGCCCCGCTTGGCCCGGGCGGCGAAGTCCGGATAGACCTTTTTCGCCATCTCGTAGTAGTCGTTCTGAACCTGCCAGAGGATCACGTCGAGCGGCACCTCGCGCAGCAGGTTCAAGAGGGTGATCAACCGGTCCAGGCGTTTGCGGTCCTCCGGATCTTCGGCGAAGGCGCGCATCTGCGCTTCCAGGTGGTGCCGCATGGCGAATTCGGTGTCGGGAAGCTCCATCCCGATCTTCCAGCTCTTGATGTGGCCGATGATCCGCTGGGCGGCGTCCAGGTCGATCTCCTCCTCGGTGAGCTTCTTGATCAGGGCCGCGTTGAGCGCCGGTTGTGCGACCACCAGGAACTGCTTGGGGACCGGAAGGCCGGTCTCCTGGATGTACGCCATCAGGGGGCGGTTTTTCTCGAAGAGCTCCTCGTAGGAGGTGCCGAACTCCTGGAGGTTCTGGTTGATGATCTCGTTCAGGATCTTCCTTTTTTCATCGGTGAAGAGGTCGGCGAGCGAAGCGTCGTGGGAGCCCAGGTGCTTGTCGATGAGCTCGATGAGGTCCGTGTAGAGACCCCGGTCGTAGGCGGGGAGGATCTCCTCCTTCATCTCCGCGTAGTGCACCGCGTCCGCCTCCACGGCGATCCCCCCCTTGAAGTCGTGGTTGCCGATGCGGACCACGCAGAAGAAGAAGCTCCCGTGGTCGCGGGTGATGTTGGAGGTGACCCGGACCCGTCCCATCGCGATCGACGCCTCGTCGGCGAGAAACCGGGTGTAGTCGAGCTTTTCGACGCGGTAGGAGAAGATGTCGGTGACGTCGCCGTAGTTTTCGAACAGGGAGCTGAAGGCGTAGTGGATGCCGACGTTGGAGAGATCGACCCGGGTGCGGAGCACGAACTTCTCATACAGGTAGGCTCCGTCCCGAAACTCGGCGTAGTTGCATTTGGCGGCGGCAAGCCGCTCCTGGAACCCCTCCTCGACACCCTTCTCGATCATCCCCTCCGCCAGTTGCAGAGCGCGTCCGGCGTAGTGGATCACCTGGACCGTTTCCACCCCGGAGAGCTCGTCGAAGAACCAGCCGCAGCTCGTGTACATGAGCAGGGTGTGCCGCTGCAGTTCGAGGAGCTTCAACACGGTGACGATTTCCGGTTCGCTCAGCTTGTGGGTCGCGTGCCGCTCCAAAAAGGCGTCGACGTTCTCGGGAGAGCGGTCCAGGATCACCTCGATGTAGTCGTCCCGGGCCAGCCACGGATCTTTGAGGTATTCCTTGCCCTTTCTCTCGTAGAAGTGCGCCAGCCGGTCGCGGAGCCAGTCGAGCGCCGCCCGCAGCGGGCCGCGCCAGGCCTGGTTCCATCCCGGGAACCCTCCCGAGTTGCAGCCGCAGTCGCTGTTCCAGCGCTCCACGCCGTGGGCGCAGCTCCAGGAGGTCCGTTCCCGGATGCGTACCTCGTAGGCGGCGGGGAACGCGGCGAGGAATTCGCCGTAGTTGGTGATGCGGGCCTCGTTGGCGAGTTCGATGTGGTGGAAGGCGGCGGCCAGGGCCATGTCGCCGAACTTCTGGTGGTGCCCGTAGGTTTCCCCGTCGGTGGCGATGTTCACCAGCTGCGGCCCCTCCCGCAGGTCGGAAAAGCCCCCCAAAAGCCGTCCGGTCAAAAGGTCACCGGAGGAGAGGAGGTTTTCGAAAGCGAGCGCCTGCGAGATCGGACCGTCGTAGAAAAAGAGGCTGATGGAGCGCCCGGACGGGAGGTGGCAGAGGTAGGCGCGGGTCGGGTCGATCGCGGTCTCGCCCGCGTTCTCCAGCCACTCCTCGCTTCCCATCTGGCGGTACTGCCTCGCCTGGTGCGGCGCGAGAATCGTGTACTTGATCCCCTGCTCGGCCAGGCACTCGAGGCTCTCGATGTCCACCGCGGTCTCGGCGAGCCACATCGCCTCGGGAAAGCGCTGGTAGCGGGAGACGAAGTCCTTGAGCCCCCAGATCACCTGGGTTCTTTTGTCGCGGCTGCTCGCCAGCGGCATGATGATGTGGTTGTAGACCTGGGCCAGGGCTGCACCGTGGCCGCCGCGCCATTTGATGGAGGTCTGGTCCGCATCAAGGATCGCGCGGTACACCTCCGGCTGGCATCCCGCCATCCAGGAGAGAACGGTGGGGCCGAAGTTGAAGCTCATCTTCGCGTAGTTGCTGACGATGTCGACCAGCCGTCCCTCCCCGTCCTGGATGCGGGAGGCGGCGTTGGGGGCGTAGCTTTCCGCGGTGATGCGCTCGTTCCAGTCGTGGTAGGGGTGTGCCGAATCCTGCACCTCGATCGATTCCAGCCACGGGTTCTCACGGGGGGGCTGGTAGAAGTGTCCGTGTACGCAGAGGTAGCGCTGCTTTTCCTGTTCCATGGAAGTTCTCCTAAATGGTGCCGGCGTAGACCAGCACGCTGAACGGGTTGACGACGATGGTGGCGCTCTCGCTGCGGGTAAGGCGTGGCGGCGCTGCCTCCCCGGAACCGCGCCATTTGGATTCCGACGAATCGATCACCTTCTCCAGCGCTCCCGGCACCGGGAGGGTGAGTTCCTCGCGGAGGTTGGCGAAGCTGAACAGGCAAAGCGCAGCGCTTTCCCCCGCTTGACGGAAGACGGCGAAGCAGCGCTTCTCAGCGAAACTCGTCACCTCGATCTCCTCGCGGGTGAACACCTTGAAGGCCGGGATCCGCTTGCGCAGTTCGATGAGCTGCCGGTAGAACCCGTAGACCAGGGCGTGCTCCCCCTCACGGCGCAACTCCAGGTTGATCTTGGAGTCCAGGTAGGTGGAAAGGGCGGCGGGGTCGGGTATGGCCCCTTCGCAGATCCCCGAGGCATGCTCCTCCGCCTTTCCCTTGCGGACCGCCTCGATCAGCTCCGGGTCCGAGTGGTCGATGAAGTAGTGAAAGGGAGCCCGCTCCGCATACTCCTCACCCATGAAGAGCAGCGGGAGGTAGGGGGAGAGCAGGACGGTCGCCGCGGCCAGGAGAAGCTTTTCCATCGGCTGGTTTTCGCTCAACCGGTCTCCGCAGGTGCGGTTGCCGACCTGGTCGTGGTTTTGGGCGAAGACGACGAACTGGGAGGTGGGACGATCGGTCGCCGGGCTCCCATGCCTTTTCCTGCGGTACCGGGAGTAGTCGCCGGTATAGACGAAGGCTTCCCGGTAGGCCTTCACCAGCTGCTCGAACCTCCCGAAATCCTCGTAGTAGCCGGTGGTCTCCCGGGTGAGGAGGGTGCGCAGGGCATGGTGGAAGTTGTCGCACCACTGGGCATCGAGCCCGTATCCTCCCAGCGCCGGAGGGCGCAAAAGCCTCGGGTCGTTGGTGTCGTTCTCCGCGAAGAGGTAGGTCCAGCGCCCCTGCGCCACCCGCTGGCGGTGCACCTCTGCCGCGAGCTCCTGCAGGAAATGGCTCGCGCTCATGTCGTAGATCCAGTCAACTGCGTCGAGCCTGAGCGCGTCCAGGTGGAATTCGTTGAGCCAGTACAGCGCGTTTTGCCGGAAGAACTCCTTCACCGGGTCGCTGTCGGGCCCGTCGAAGTTGAGCGCCG
This sequence comes from Geomesophilobacter sediminis, assembly GCF_016458275.1. Classification (GTDB taxonomy): domain Bacteria; phylum Desulfobacterota; class Desulfuromonadia; order Geobacterales; family Geobacteraceae; genus Geomesophilobacter; species Geomesophilobacter sediminis. Next base: position 8,422 of record NZ_JAEMHM010000030.1, on the reverse strand, counting down.
CCCCCCACGGGGTCTTATATCTGTCGGTGAAGTAGGGTCCGAAACTGGAGAGGTGGTTCCCCTCGGGGCCGAGGTGGTTGTAGACGACGTCGAGGACGACGGCGAGCCCCCTGGCGTGGCAGGCGTCCACCAGCTGCTTGAGCTCGTCCGGTCCGCCGTAGCTGTTTTGCGGGGCGAAGGGAAAGACTCCGTCGTAGCCCCAGTTTCGGGCGCCGGGGTACTGGGACACCGGCATCAGTTCCACCGCGGTCACGCCGAGTTCGAGGAGGTAGTCGAGGTGGGGGATGACGGCGGAGAAGGTCCCCTCGGTGGTGAAGGTGCCGACGTGCAACTCATAGATGAGGTACTCCTCCAGGGGGAGCCCGTGCCATTGCTGGTCCTGCCAGGGATAGACACCCGGATCCACCACCTGCGAAGCGTCGTGGACCCCCATCGGCTGGAAGCGCGAGGCCGGGTCGGGAAACTCGGCGGCACCGTCGATGACGTACAGGTAGCGGTCGCCGACGGCTACCTCGGGAAGATGGCCGCTGAAATACCCCCCGACCTCGCTTTCCAACGGATAGCTCTTACCGGTCACGACCCGCACGGCAACGTGTTCCGCCCGCGGCGCCCAGACGCGGAAGAAGGTCCCCCCGTCTTCCCGCGGGGTCGCCCCGAACGGCAGTTGCCACTGTGTCGTCTTCATGTGTCCACCGCCTTTTTCAAGCCGATTCATTTGAAAAAACAGATTAAAAAAATACTGGATGTTTCAGCGGTGTCAACGGCATGCTGAGGTCTGAGACGTTGCCGGCACTGCCACGGCAACGTGCCGTGGCGCCGGTAAGGGCAGGATATGAATGGTAATTCTAATTAGGGTTGCTTTTGGGCGTCCGGTAGCTTACCGAGCTATTCATTGACAGCAGGGCGCGCCGTGCTATCAAATGGTGTGCTTTTTTTAATAAAAAACTGGAGGTGCCCCATGAACGGATGCAAGATCAGATGCTGCTGTATCGCGGTGACGGTTCTGCTCGGCCTTCTGGGGTGGCAGGCGCCGGCGTGGCCGAACGGTGGGGAGGTGCACTCCGCCAACCCCAACGAGATGCCGGTCCTGACCGGCGACATCTGGCAGACCATGACCCCCGAGGCGAAGATCGCCTTCGTTTGGGGGGTGGGACATGTGGTAACGATCGAGCAGAACGTGGAGCTGAAGCATCCGGAACTGAAGCGGGCGGGGTTTGTGAGCAAACTCGCGGAGGGGCTGCGTGGCGAGCCGATGAACGGCATCGTCCAGAGCGTGAACGACTTCTACAAGGACCACCCCGAGGAGCTGGACCTCCCGGTCATGCGGGTCATCTGGTCGCAGATGGTGCGTCCGAAGCTGAGAACCGGGGTGGCGAACGAGCCGTTGGAGCGTTAGCAACGCCAAAGGGAGCCGCGCTGCGGCCGATTTCGCGAGATCATGAGCGTCCATACCTTCCGCTGGCTGTTCCTCCCGCTTCGCGCTTCAAGGTGAGGGAGGAAATGGTCCGGCTGAGGATGGATGGCGCGGGGAGGAATCATGAGACTACTACGCAACGGAGTCCTGGTTGCTGCGCTTGCTTTAATGAGCGGGTGCGCCGGAATGTCACGCCAGCAGCAGAGCACCCTGAGCGGCGGCGCCATCGGTGCGGCTGGCGGGGCGCTCGTCGGAGGGGTGGTCGGGGGGAGCCCCGCCGTCGGGGCGGCCCTCGGGGGTGCCGCCGGCGCCCTTACCGGTTTCATTCTCGGCGACCAGGGGGGACGCTACCGGCACCGTCGGTGACCCGGTCCCGGCCGGTTATCAACCAAACGAGATAGAGGAGGTCCAACATGAAAAGGTGGCGGATGGTTTTTGCGGCAGTGGGGCTTTTGATCGCGGCCTTGGCGGGAACCCAGGCCTGGGCCGAGAGCAAGCAGGTGCGGGAGATCGATAATTCGGCAATCGTGCTCAAGGAGATCATGAGCATACCGGAGAAGGGGATTCCACCGGCCCTGCTGCACGATGCCCACGGGCTGGTGATCTTCCCCGGGGTGCTCAAGGCGGCCTTCGTGGTCGGCGGCCGATACGGCACCGGCATCCTGGTGGCCCGCGACGAAAGCGGTCGCTGGAGCGATCCGGTCTTCGTCAAGCTCGTGGGGGGGAGCGTCGGGTGGCAGATCGGCGCCGACGCGACCGACATCATCCTGGTCCTGAAATCGGCCCAGAGCCTCGAAGGGATCCTGAAGGGTAAGGTGACGCTGGGGGCCGATGCCGCGGTCGCCGCCGGACCGGTCGGCCGCAGCGCGGAAGCGGCGACCGACGTGACGCTGCGCTCCGAGATTCTTTCCTATTCCCGCAGCCGCGGCCTTTTTGCCGGGGTCTCCCTGGAAGGGGCGGGGCTTTTGATCGACAAGGGGGCCAACGCCACCTTCTACGGCAAGAAGATGCCTCCTCGCGACATCCTCTCGGGGAAAGTCGCCAAGCGGAGCCCGGAGATCATCCGGTTGCACGACGTACTCAAGCAGTACGCGCAATAGTAGATTCCCGGCAGCGGCAGCACGGCAGGGAAGGGCCCGGTCACCACCGGGCCCTTTTTTTCGTCGGTTCCGGATGGCAAATGAGACTAAAGATCATTGAAGTTCATGAATTGGCTCAAGTCACGGCCCCTTGCGCCGAAGAGGAACTTGGTCTCCCCGTTCGTGGCGGAGCGATTTCCTGGCTTGGTATCGAGGTTCTCCATGGCATCCCTGCCGTGCCGGTTGACGGTCCTAATTTCCCCCGTGCTGCGCAAGACCCGCCTCGCTCTTGCCCTGATGCTGCTTTTATCCGCGTCCCGGGCCCAAGCCGCGGTACCTGTTGCGGAAGCGAACCAGGACCTGACCGAGATGACCCTGGAGCAGCTGATGGAGGTCGAGGTTCCGACCGTCATCGGCGCCTCGAAGTACGAGCAGAAGGTGACCGAGGCCCCGGCCTCGGTAAGCATCGTCACCGCCGAAGACATCAGGCGTTACGGGTACCGCACCCTGGCTGACGCGCTCAACAGCGTCCGCGGCCTCTACATCACCTACGACCGGAACTACCATTTCCTCGGTATCCGCGGCTTCGGCCGCCCCGGCGACTACAACTCCCGGGTCCTGATGCTGGTGGACGGGCACCGGATCAACGACAACATCTTCGACACCGCGCCGATCGGCACCGAGTTCCCCCTCGATCTCGACCTCATCGACCGGATCGAGGTGATCCGCGGGCCTGGCTCCTCCCTCTACGGCACCAACGCCTTTTTCGGCGTCATCAACGTCATCACCCGCCAGGGGAGCGATCTTCAGGGCGCGGAGACGGCCGCGGCCGCGGGGCGTTTCGCCACCTACAACGGCCGGGCAAGTTACGGCAAGGAGTTCGCCAACGGCCTCGACCTCCTCCTCTCCGCAAGCGTCATGCACAGCGACGGTCCGCAGCGCCTGTTCTTCAAGTCCTTCGACCGACCGGCCCTGCACGACGGAACCGCCGTCGACCTCGACGGCGACCGCAACTGCCAGCTCTTCGCCAAGGGTTCCTGGCGCGACTTCACCCTGATGGGAGCCTACGCCACCCGGACCAAGCAGATCCCGACCGCCTCCTTCGGCACCGTTTTCGGCGTCCCCGGGACCGAGACCACCGACGCCCACGGCTTTTTCGACCTGAAGTTCGTGCACAACCTGCCGGACCAGGGGCAGCTCACCGCCCGGCTCTTTTTCGACCATTACTACTACCAAGGGAATTACCTCTTCGATCAGAACAACCCGGACAACACCGCGGACCCGACCCAACCGCCGCTTTTGGTCCCCAACCGCGACGTTTCCCGGGGTACCTGGTGGGGGACGGAAGTTCAGTACACGAGGAGCTTTCTGGAGCGGATGAAGCTGAGCCTGGGGGGGGAGTTCCGGGACAACGTGCAGCAGCGCCAGGAGAATTACGACGTGAACCCTTACCGCAAGGTTCTCGACGACTCCCGGAGCTCCACCATCTGGGCCCTGTATCTCCAGGACGACCTGCAGCTTTTGCGTAACCTGATCCTGTCCGCCGGGGTCCGGCACGACCACTACGATACCTTCGGCGGCTCCTGGAACCCGCGGGTGGGCCTGATCTACGAGCCGATCCCCGGCAGTGTCGGCAAGCTCCTCTACGGCGAGGCCTTCCGCGCCCCCAACGCCTTCGAGCTCTACTATGAAGACCAGGTGAGCGGGAAGGCGAATCCCGGGCTGAAGCCGGAAAAGATCCGCACCTACGAGGCGGTGTACGAGCAGTATTTCCAGGAGCACCTGCAAAGCTCCCTTTCCGCCTTCTATTACCGCATCCAGGACCTGATTACCCAGGTCGATATCGGGGGCGGTATGAGCCAGTACCAGAACGTCGACTCCGTCGACGCCCGCGGCATCGAGGCGGAGCTGGAAGGAAAGTGGGACGGGGGGTACCAGGCGCGTGGGAGCTACACCTGGCAGCGGGCCGAGGACGCCCGGACCGGCGCGACCCTGACCAACTCGCCGCGGCACCTCGCCAAGTTGAACCTGACGGCGCCGCTGTACCGCGAAATCCTCTTTGCCGGGGTCGAGGAGCAGTACTCGGCAAGCCGTCTCACCGTCACTCCCGGAAGCAGCACCGGTGGCTATTTCATCACGAACCTCACCCTTTTTTCGCGGGGGATCGTGCCGGGGCTCGAGCTTTCCGCCTCGGTCTACAACCTGTTGGACCGGCACTACACGACCCCGAGCTTCAACAACGTCTATCTCGTCAACAATGTCCCCACCGGGCCGGACCGGATTACCCAGGACGGCCGGACCTTCAGGGTCAAGCTGCAGTACCTCTTTTAAGGATCGCCGATGCCGCTGCGGCACCCTCACATAGCAACCCGCCCCGGTGCCGGACCCCGTGCCCTTTGTTGCGGCGCGTTTCTCCTGCTGCTGGGGGCTTTGACCCTCTGGGGGCCACCGGTCCGCTCCTGCGCCGCGGAGGGGGGCTCGGTGCGCGAGTACCAGGTGAAGGCGGCCTTCATCTACAACTTCATGAAGTTCGTGGAGTGGCCGGCGGGGGAAGGGGTCGGCACCCCTTCGACCATCACCTTCGGCATCCTCGGCAAGGACCCGTTCGGAGAGGCGCTGGACCAGATCAAGGGGAAGACGGCCAAGGGGCGCCGGGTGGTGGTGGTCCATTTCCGACGCGTGGAGGAAGTCCGGGATTGCGACGTGCTCTTCATCGCGGAATCGGAGAAGTCGCGGGTGGTCCACATCCTGAAGGGGGTGCAGAACGCCCGGATCCTCACCGTCTCCGATCTGGACGGGTTCTGCCAGGCCGGCGGGATGATCTCGCTGGTCTCCGCCCAAAGCCGGATCGTTTTCGACATCAACGCCGGGGCCGCCAACCGGGCCCGGCTGCGCATCAGCTCACAGCTGCTGAAGCTTGCGCGCAACGTCATCGAATAGCAAGGAGCCGGGGATGATGACCCGCCTGTTTCGAAACCTTTCCATACGCCGCAAGCTGATGGCGATCCTCGTGCTCACCAACGTGGCGGGGATGGGACTCGCCTCGCTCGCCTTCGTCGCGAACGAGGTCTATACCCACCGCAAGGAGGCGGGGGAGGAACTGGCGGCCCTGGCCCAGATCCTCGGGAACAACACGGCGGCCGCGGTAGCCTTCAACGACCGCGCCGCCGCCTCGGAGACCCTTTCCGGCCTGCGCAGCCACCGCGGCATCGTGGCCGCCTTCGTCCTGCCCAACGACGGTTCCCCGCTGGCATCGTATCTTGCCAAAGGGGTGGACGACACGCGTCTGGCCTACCTCTCCACGCCGGAGGGGGAATACTCCGTGGACCGCAAGCGGCTGGACCGCCTGGTCCGGGAGGCCCGCTCCCCCTGGGCGCTCAACGCGCAGCTTTTCGGGGTGGCCCCGATCGTCCTGGACGGGCAGCAGATCGGGACCATCGTGATCCAGTCCGACGTGGAGCAGCTCTGGGATACCCTGGTGCGGGTGTTCGGCTTGGTCGTCCTCGTCCTGGCCACCACCCTTGCCCTGGTTGTTCTCATCGCCTCGCGGCTGCAACGGGTGATCTCGGAGCCGATCCTCCACCTCGCCGAGGTCATGAAGGAGGTCTCGGACCAGAAGAACTACGCCCTGCGCGCCGAGAAACGCGGCGACGACGAACTCGGCTCCCTCATCGACGGCTTCAACGCGATGCTGGGGCAGATCCAGTCCCGCGACCAGAAGCTGGAAGCGCACCGGGAGGAGCTGGAGGCGGTGGTCCAGCAGCGGACCGCGGAGCTTTCGACCACCAACGACGAGCTTTCGGTTACCGTCGAGAGCCTGCAGCTGGCCAAGGAGGCGGCGGAGGCCGCGAGCCTCGCCAAGAGCCAGTTCCTTGCCAACATGAGCCACGAGATCCGGACTCCGATGAACGGGGTTCTCGGGATGGTCAGCCTGCTGCTCAACACGGACATCGCCGGGGAGCAGCGGCGCTTCGCCGAGGCGGTCCGAAGCTCCGGGGAGTCGCTGCTCTCCATCATCAACGACATCCTCGACTTCTCCAAGATCGAGGCCGGGCGCATGGAGCTGGAGGTGGCGCGCTTCGACCTGAACTCGCTGTTCGCCGAGGTCATGGAGCTCTTTGCCGAGCCGGCGCACAACAAGGGGATCGAGCTGGTCTGCCTGGTCGAGGGGGGGGTGCCGTACTGGGTGGACGGCGACCAGCTCCGCCTGCGCCAGGTCCTGGTGAACCTGGTGGGCAACGCGGTGAAGTTCACCGAGCGGGGGGAGGTGGTCCTCCACGTCTCGCTCCAGGAGGAACACGAGAGCGAGGCGGTGCTCCGCTTTGCGGTCCGCGACACCGGCATCGGCATTGCCCCGGAGGCGCAACGGCGCATCTTCGACAGTTTCACCCAGGCCGACTACTCCACCACCCGCAAGTACGGCGGTACCGGGCTGGGGCTCGCCATCGTGCGGCAGCTGGCCACCCTGATGGGGGGGGAACTCGGTTTGCGGAGCGAGCCGGGTCGAGGCTCCACCTTCTGGATCACCGCCCGCCTGCTCAAAGACGCCGCGCCGGCAGCCTATCTGCCGCCCCAGCTCAAGGTCCACCTGGATGGGAGGCGCATCCTCATCGTCGACGACAACGAAACCAACCGCTCGGTCCTGGCGCGCCAGACGGTCTCGTTCGGGATGCGCCCGGAGCTTGCCGAAAGCGCGCCGCGGGCCCTGGAACTGCTTCGCATTGCTGCCGAGGGGAGGGATCCTTTTGCGGTGGCGCTTTTGGACCTGCAGATGCCGGAGATGGACGGGATTGAGCTGACCCGGGCCATCAAGAACGAAGCTCCTCTTGCGGCGCTCCCGCTGATTCTGCTCACCTCGGCGGTAGGGCCCGGTGACCTGCGGAGCGCGCGGGAAGCCGGGGTGGCGGAGTACCTGTCCAAGCCGGTCAACGAGGGGGTGCTCTGCCGCTCGCTGGCGCGGGTCCTCTCCGGCGCCCCGGAGCCGGCATCGCCCGCCGCCGAACTCTCCAAGGTGAAGTACGATGCCGATGTCCTGGTCGCCGAAGACAACCCGGTGAACCAGGACGTGGCGCGGCTGATGCTCGCCACCCTCGGCTGCCGGGTGGAGCTGGCGGTAAACGGGGCCCTGGCCCTGGAGGCCTGGGCCCGCGGCCGCCACGACCTGATTTTCATGGACTGCATGATGCCCGAGATGGACGGGTTCACCGCCACCCGGCAGATCCGGGATCAGGAAGCGGGCGGGGAGCGCCGCATCCCGATCGTCGCCCTTACCGCCAACGCCATCGCCGGCGACCGGGAGCGCTGCCTCGACGCGGGCATGGACGACTACGTCACCAAGCCGTTTGAACTGCACCACCTGCGCGCGGTGCTCGACCGGTGGATTCCGGAGCGGCGGGTGACCGTCGCTGCCGAGCCCGGGGCTGCGGAGCGCGCCGCGGAGCCGGCACCGGTGCCGGTCCCCGATGCCCCCGCCGAGGATCCGGTCTTCGACCGGGCCGGATTTCTGCAGCGGATCGGCGGCGAGGAGTCGTACGTCGAGATGTTTCTGAAGAAATTCGTGGGGAGCACCGGGGATCTGATGGGACAGCTCGGGCCGGCCCTGCAGCAGGGGGATTGCGAGGCGGTCACCCGGCATTCCCACAGCATCAAGGGGGCCTCGGCGAGCATGGGGGCGCTGCGCATCCGCGCCATCGCCGCGGAGATGGAGGCGTTGGGAAAGGCGGGAGCAATGGACGATTTGCCGCGGCTCTACGCCCGTTTGGAGGATGCGGTGCGGGAATTCCAGGAGACGGTGGGGTGACGGTCCGCCCGCTGATGATTCGGCATAAAATCCGATGCAGTCCCCCTTTGCGAAGGGGGATTTAGGCAGTGTTGTCCGGTTAGCTTTTTGCTTTAAAAAAGTTGTTCAGTACAGTCATTTTTTTCTTGA
>NZ_JAEMHM010000002.1 GCF_016458275.1 Geomesophilobacter sediminis | reverse complement strand
TCGGCGATCCCCTCGCGCACCGGAACCGCGAAGCCGCCGCAGACGACGTCGCCCAGAACGTCATAGACGACCACGTCAAGGTCCAGTTCCTCGAAGACCCGAAGCTGCTTTAAAAGCTCGACCGAGGTGATGATGCCGCGCCCGGCGCAGCCGACCCCGGGAGCCGGACCGCCCGCCTCGACGCAATAGATGCCGTTGAACCCCTCGAAGATGATCTCGTTCGCCTTGACCGTCTTCTTCTCGCGCAGGGTGTCGAGGATAGTCGGGATGTACCCGCCGCCGCGCAGGGTCGTGGTCGAGTCGCTCTTGGGGTCGCAGCCGATCTGCATGACCTTGAGCCCGAGCACCGACAGTGCCGCGGTAATGTTGGAGGTGGTCGTCGACTTGCCGATTCCCCCCTTGCCGTAAATCGCGATGGTTTTGACTTTCTTACCAGACATCTGCATCTCCTTTTCTAGCGGCCGGGGCCGATTCTGAATTTTTCGGTCTTGTCGATCTGCAAAACCTTTCCTTCCTGCACGACGACCGTGATCGAGCCGAAACGAAGCTCCCCGAGCATCTCGATGATCCGCCGCACTGTCGCGGCTATTGAATCTTCCTTTTTTCGAATGATTACTGAACCGGTTGCCATCCTCATCTCCCCAGTCTTTCAACGTACCCGATCTGCAATTGCTTTCGCCTGAGCTCGGCGAACGTATCCGGCCGCACCTGGTTGAGAATAGGTTGGGCATCGAAAAAAAAGAGGCCAGGGATTTAAAAAATGTCCCTGGCCTCCAGTGTGTCTGGTCAACCTGTCGTTCTTATTTTGAGCCTCGAGGCGGGAGCCCCAAGGGTATATAAATATTTTTTCTACAAGCTAACTAGACTAATAACCGATCTGATTCTCCTCGTCAACCATTTTTTGCCGACGGTCAGATATTGGAACCGTCCCGAACTAAGCCCGTTTCCAGTTCGGTGATAATCTCTCCCCACTTAACCGCCCATTCTTTCAAGGCAACCGTATCGAGAAACGCAGGGCGACGCAGTTCTAAATCATCAAGGACGGTCCGGGCGACCTTTCGGTAGGCGTAGGTGACGTGACTGCTGGGCGCGGCCTCGATGAGCGTCTGGTTGTAGAAGTCACTCACCGATACCATGAGCGAATGGGTAACGCTGGCAGCGACCGTCGCGCCGGTCAGATTTGCAAAGTCCGACACAATGGATTCATAGAGTGGTCCGGACAGGTTGTTAACGACCACCCCGCCGAAACGGCAATCCGTGGCGGAAACCGTGTTCAGCCAGGCAAAAAGCTCATTCACCGCGTGTATGGCACCCATGTCGGCCGAGGTAACGGCCAGAACGCGGATGACCCCTTCGGCAGCAGCGGGCAGGACAAAGGAAGCCGCCGGTTCCCAAGAGACGTCATGGATCACGTAATCAGGGTCATATTCGCGGACCAAGGGATTCCGCAGCAGTTCTGTGGCCCCCACGGCCTCACCTTCAATTGTCAGATCACCGGCTTCAATGCAGAGACTCGAGCGGAACCCCCTGGCATAGAATGGAACCGCCCCCTCCCCATTCCAATGGGGGATCGGCGCCAACAAATTGTCCCCGCGCAGTGTCGCAGTAGTGTTCCACCGGGTATCGTAGCCGATCAGCACGACTCTTTTGCCAGCATCGGCTAGTGCGGCGGCCAAGTTGGCCGCCGTAGTCGATTTGCCGACTCCGCTTTTCCCTACTACAACCAAATGCTGTGCGGCCATAGCTCCCCTCCATTGTTATAACCAGGTGTCGCCACCTCAGGACTTTCATGCGGACAGGCGTTTAGGCAATCGACTGCCGGTTTTAGTATTTTTACCCTATGGTTTTACTATACTATCGTTACAAAAAAAGAGCTCTCGCCTTCACGCGGGAATAAGCGACCATCTCGATGCCCTTGGGCCTGTTAGATACAGAAATTCAGGATTCCCTTTTGCGATTCTTCAGCAGCGTCGATCTTAGCAAGCACATCATAGAGCGTCGTGCCGTCGAGGATGGCTGCCATGGCTTCCCGCACGTCTTTCATTACCAGCCTGATGCCGCAGGTTTCTTCATTGCCGCATTCGGGGCATTCGGCATATGCTGTTTCGCTGACACAAGGGACCGGTGCCAGAGGCCCTTCCATGACGCGAATTGCCTGCCCCATGGTGATGCGCTTGGGGTCTCTGCCGAGATAGTAGCCGCCCCCCTTCCCTTTCCGGCTCTGCAAGATACCGTCGTTCTTGAGCAGTAGGAGGATCGCCTCGAGAAACTTTTTGGGGATGTTCTCCTCACGCGCGAGATCCGCGATCAGAATCGGACCGCGATCGTATTGGCGTGCCAGGTAGATCAAAGCCTTCAGCCCGTATTTCGTCTTTTTCGAGATCATCTAGCTTCTCCATCGTTTTAGTAGCTTTCTATCCCGTTTCCACCATCGGTGTCAACCATTATTTCTCGGGCATGGCGCCAACCACCGACTCCAACCGATACCACCTGACAGAACCCGACGCCCCAAAAACAAAAAAGCCCCGAATATCGGGGCTTAGTGGATCAGTCTGGAGGTAGTCAAATTATTTTGTGGTGCGAGAGAGGGGACTTGAACCCCTATACCTTGCGGTGCCAGATCCTAAGTCTGGTGCGTCTGCCAATTTCGCCACTCTCGCTCGGAGGCCAGAAACAACAAACCCCGCTTACACGGGGTCTTGTTTTAATTGGGGTGGATAGTGGGATTTGAACCCACGTATGTACGAGTCACAGTCGTATGTGTTAACCGCTTCACCATATCCACCATATTAAATTGTTGGCACGCCTGAGAGGGTTCGAACCTCTGACCTACGGCTTAGAAGGCCGTTGCTCTATCCAACTGAGCTACAGGCGCAGGTTCTTTCTTAAACGTGGTCGGGGTGAGAGGATTCGAACCTCCGACCCCCTGCTCCCAAGGCAGGTGCGCTAGCCAGGCTGCGCTACACCCCGTGTCAAGAACCCTGCTTATAACATAGCCAATTTCACGGTGCAAGACTTTTTTTGCATGCAGGGCCATTTGGTGCGGTTTCAGGGTTCTGCCCTTCTGCCACTTCGAGGCAAGTATCCGCCTTCGTCACTCATGGACCGCCTTGGCTATGAGCCGCTTTATCCATCCTGGAGCGGCATTCCTGCCGCGATCAGGAACCCCAGATCGCAACACAAATATCGCTCCGTGTGTACCTGACGCAGATTTACCTTTTTCTGTGGGAGCGGCATTCCTGGCGCGAACCGCCAGAGGCGGCGACAACGGTTGTGGTATTCGCGCCGGGAAAGGCGCTCCCACAGCGAGATTGGCATCGGCACACCGAGATGGCATCAATCCCCAGATAAAGAAAGCCCGACCAGTTTTTTCGCCTGGCCGGGCTTTTTGTCATGCTGACGCTTATTGCCGTGGTTTTACTTGATGTTCTTCACGGTCTTCTCGACCATCTTCTTCACGTTCTCCGGAAGGGGAGCGTAGAGAAGCGGTGCGGCCATGTGCTGACCTTTGTGCAGGCTCCAGTTCAGAAACTCGACCAGTTTCTTGCCCTTGACCGGGTCCTTGGAGTGCTCGTAGACCAAAAGCCAGGTGAAGCCGACGACCGGGTAGGCGTCCTTGCCCGGCTGGTTCACCAGGGAGATGCGGTAGTCCGCCGGCATGTGCTTGGCGGCCCCGGCCGCGGCAGCGGAGGTGGACTTGATGGACGGCTCGACGAAGACGCCGGCCTTGTTTTTCAGCGAGGCGTAGGGGAGCTTGTTCTCAAAGGCGTAAGCGAGCTCGACGTAGCCGATGGAGTACGGGGTGGTCCTGATCTGGCCGGCCACACCCTCGTTGCCTTTGCCGCCAAGGCCGACCGGCCACTTGACCGAGGTCCCCTTCCCTACCCGCGCGGCCCATTCCTGGTTCACGCCGGTCAGGTAGTCGGTGAAGATGCTGGTGGTGCCGCTCCCGTCGGAACGGTGCACGACGACGATCGGTTTGGCCGGGAGGTGCACGCCGGGGTTGTCATCGGCAATCCGCCGGTCGTTCCACATGGTGATCTTGCCAAGGAAGATGTTGGCCACGTCCTCGGAGTTAAGCTTGAGCCCCTTGGCGACGCCCGGGACGTTGTAGGTCACGACGACCGCGCCCATGACGGTGGGGATGTGGATCAGCTTGCCCGGTGCCGCTTTGAGTTCCTCATCGGAGAGAAACTTGTCGCTGGCGCCGAAGTCGACGGTCTGCGCGGTGATCTGCTTGATGCCGCCGCCGCTGCCGATCGACTGGTAGTTGAACTTGACGCTGGAATCGACCTTGGCGTACTCGCTGAACCACTTGGAATACAGCGGATACGGGAAGGTGGCTCCCGCCCCGTTTACCAGGACCTCGGCCGAGGCCGGAACCGCGGTGGCCGCAACGGCGACCAGCGCCAGGGCGGAAAGTGTCTTTTTCAGCGACTTGAACATGTACTCCTCCTGTGTTGTTGTGTCCGTCATCTTTGACGAACCGGATTGACTACCGAGCTTCGAGTTTGTAACCGAAACCGCGTACCGTCTTGATCATGTCGCCGGCCTCGCCCATCTTCATGCGCAGCCTGGTGATATGAGTGTCCACGGTCCGGGTATCTTCCACGTAGTTGTAGCCCCAGACATCCTTGAGCAAAACGTCCCGGCTCTGCACTCTGCCCATTCGCTTCACCAGGGTCTGCAGCAATTTGAACTCGGTGCTGGTGAAGGTGACTTCCTCGCCGTTGATGACGACGAGGTGGCGGGCGGTGTCGATGGTGATCGGGCCGACCCGGACGGTGGTCCCCCCCTCGTTTTCGGTCGCGCTGCGGCGCAGCACCGCCTTGACCCGCAGCAGCAGTTCCCGCATGGAGAAGGGCTTCACCACGTAGTCGTCGGCCCCGACTTCAAAGCCGACCACCTTGTCGATCTCCTCACCCTTGGCCGTGGTCATGATCACCGGGATGTGCGCGGTCTTCTCGGTCTTCTTCAGAAACTTGCAGACCTCGGTACCGAGCATCCCGGGGAGCATCAGGTCCAGGAGCACCAGGTCCGGGAGGTGCTGGCGCGCCATCTCCAACCCTTCCAGGCCGTCGAAGGCGACCAGGGTCCGGTATCCTTCCTTTTCCAGGTTGAAGGTGACCAAGCCGGCCAGATCTTTCTCGTCTTCAATCAGCAGAATCGTTTGCATGTAATAACTCCGTGCGATTACTGCCCCAGTTAATTACCGGTGAAATGTGTAGAATCCGTTACGGAAGTGTAAAATGTTGCGCAACTGTGAAAGAATGGGCTTAATACACCGATATTTGCTCTTAGCGGCGAGCAGGCAGGATAGAAAAAGGGGAGAGCAAACTATGAAGGCAGAGGTTGTTTCCATACGGTACCGGATCCCGTTGACTGAGACCCAGGTGAACAAGTTGCGGCGGACCTGGCCCAACGGGGACCCCTTCTATCCGTACGAAAAGATGGAACGCTACCTGGCACCGCTGCAGGTAGAGGACCTGAACTGGCACCACTATTCCGGGAACTATCTCTACTTCACCGTGTACGGCGATGATCTGGAAGGAACGCTGAGAGATGCGTTGCAGGTGTTTGAGGAAAAGCTGGGGCAATGAGCAATGAACAAATACAGGGTAGGTCGTATTGAGGGACGAAACGCGACACCTGCCGCCATTATCAATGCTGGGGCTTTGAGGATATTGCGTTCCCCAGGTTGACCTTGGGAACGAGGGAGCACGGGCAGTGCGTTCCCAGGGCGGACCTTAAGAACGGGGCCTCTTGAGGGGAGGACGAACAAATAGGGCGGGGGTGCCGTTGGCTCCTCCGCCCTTTCGTTGGGACGTTCCTGCTTTTAATTGTCAGTGGTCCATTGTCGATGGTGCATTGCTACATGGACAGCTCGTCGAAGTTGAAGCTGTCGTCTCCGGCGAACATCTTGTCCAGTTGCAGCAATAACAGGAGATGGTCGCCGTGCTGGATGACGCCGCTGATGAAGTCCTGGTCGGCGCCTCCCACCATGTCGGGCGGCGGCTGGATCTCGGCACTGGAGATCCGGATCACCTCCGATACCCCGTCCACGACGAACCCCATCAGCTTGCCGTCGATGTCCATCACCATGATCCGGGTGTGGTGGTCGTAGTCGGCGGGCATCATCCCGAACCGGCTCCGCAGCGAGATGATCGGAATCACCTTCCCGCGCAGGTTGATGATCCCCTCGACCCCGTGCGAGGTGTTCGGGACATGGGTGATCGCCGTCATCCGGATGATCTCCCGGACTTTCAACACCTCGACGGCGTACTCTTCCGCCCCCAGGTTGAAACTGACCAGTTGGATCAACTCGTGCTGGCCGTCACCTTTATACGCAACAATCGCTTTGGACATATTTCCCTCCCGCCTTCACTGTTTCCTTGAGTGCGAACATCTCGCGACTCGGTTCGGCAGGAATCTGCCGCCGGCTCGCTAACTACGGTATGTATCGGCATACAATTTCGAGAACTTGAGAGATTAATGAGAACAGCCCCAACTTGCCGGAGGGGCATTCCACACCAAGCTGCGACGGATAATCGCGGCAGGAATGCCGCTCCGACCGGCACCGGCCGTCCAATCCTTTGGGCGAACTCGCCAGATCCTAAGTCTGGCGCGCCTGCTTTTGCATCCGAAGATCGAAGCCTTATGGGAACTTCACCGGCACCGGGGTCAGATGCCAGATGTCATCGTTGTATTCATTGATGGTCCGGTCGGTCGAAAACTTCCCGCTGCGTGCGGTGTTCACGATGCTCATCCGGGTCCAGGCCTCGCGGTCCAGGTAGACCTTGCCCGCCCGCTTCTGCGCCTCGACGAAGCTGCGGAAATCGGCGGCGACCATCCAGGGATCACTGGGCGAATAGATCGCATTGACGATCGGGTCGAAGATCCCGGTTTCGAACATGTTGAAGTGACCGCTTTCCATGAGGTTCATCACCCGCCGCAGATCCGGGTCGGCGGCAACGATCGAGGCCGGATCGTAGCTGCGGCGCCGGTCCTCCACCTCGCGTGCGGTCAGCCCGAACATGAAGAAGTTGTCGTCCCCCACCTCCTGCCGGATCTCGATGTTCGCGCCGTCGAGCGTCCCGATGGTGATGGCGCCGTTCATCATGAATTTCATGTTGCCGGTGCCGGACGCTTCTTTCCCGGCGGTTGAGATCTGTTCGGAAAGGTCGGTGCCGGCACAGATGACTTCCATCGCGGAAACGCGGTAGTTGGCGGCAAAGGCGACCTTGAGGAGGTCGCCGACGTCCGGGTCCTCGTTGACCACGTTGGCGACGTTGTTGATCAGCTTGATGATCAGCTTCGCCATGAAGTAGCCCGGAGCGGCCTTGCCGCCGATCAGGACGCAACGGTTGGTCCAGTCGGAGACGTCGCCCCGCTTGATCCGGTCGTAAAGATGGATGACATGCAGCACGTTGAGCAGCTGCCGCTTGTATTCATGGATCCGCTTCACCTGGACGTCGAAGAGGGCGTCCGGGTTGAAATTCACCCCGCACTTCTCCGCGACCACGGCAGCGAGACGCTCCTTGTTGGCGCGCTTTACGGCGTGCCAACGACTGCGGAACTCCGGGTCTTCGGCATGAGGCAAGAGCCCCTCGATCTGCTGCAGGTCGGCGACCCACCCGTCCCCGATCTTCTCGGTGATGAGCGAGCTGAGCCCGGGATTGCACCAGGCGAGCCAGCGCCGCGGGGTCACGCCGTTGGTCTTGTTGTTGAACTTATCCGGCCACATGTCGTAGAAATCGCGGAAAAGCCCCTGGGACAGCAGACGGGAGTGCAGGACGGCGACCCCGTTGACCGAGAAGCTCCCGACGATGGCGAGGTAGGCCATGCGGACCTGGGGCACCGGCCCCTCCTCGATGATGGAGAGCTGGCGCAGCTTGTTGTTGTCGCCGGGCCAGCGGACCGAGACCTCGGCCAGAAAGCGAGCGTTGATCTCCAGGATGATCTCCAGGATGCGGGGCAAAAGCTGCTGAAACAGCGGCAGCGACCATTTCTCCAGGGCCTCGGGGAGCAGGGTGTGATTGGTGTAGGCCATGCATCGGGTGGTAATGCTCCACGCCTCGTCCCAGCCCATCCCCTGCTCGTCCATCAGGATCCGCATCAGTTCCGGCACGGCGCAGCTGGGGTGGGTGTCGTTGAGCTGGAAGCAGTTCTTTTCGGCAAACCCGCTGAAATCCCCCTTCTTCATGACTTTCCAGCGCGCGACCACGTCCTGGAGGCTCGCCGAGGCCAGGAAGTACTGCTGGCGCAGCCGGAGCTCCTTCCCGTTTTCGCTCGCGTCGTTGGGATAGAGGACCATGGTGATGTTCTCGGCCGCGTTTTTCATGGCGACCGATTCGGTGTAACTGCCGGCGTTGAATTCGTGCAGGTCGAAGACGTCGGTCGCGGTCGCCTTCCAAAGCCGGAGCGTGTTCACCGTGTTGTTGCGGTAACCGGGTACCGGGATGTCGTAGGGGACCGCCAGGATATCGTGGGTGTCAACCAGGCGGTAGCGGAGATTCCCGTCGTCGGTGCGATAGACCTGGGTATGGCCGCCGAAGCGGACCTTCTGGGTGAATTCCGGGCGCTCCACCTCCCAGGGATACCCGTTGCGCAGCCAGTGGTCCGGTTCCTCGACCTGCCGGCCGTCCTCGATCCGCTGCCGGAACATCCCGTACTCGTAACGGATGCCGTACCCCATGACCGGCAGCTGCAGGGCGGCGCAACTGTCGAGAAAGCAGGCGGCAAGCCTGCCGAGGCCGCCGTTGCCGAGCCCGGCATCGATCTCGGCCTCGGCCAGGTCCTCGAGGTTGATCCCGAGGTTGTAGAGCGCCTGGGAGGCGGCGTCAGTGATGCCGAGGTTGAGCATCGCGTTGCCCAGGGCCCGCCCCATGAGGAATTCCAGGGAAAGGTAGTAGCCGGTCTTGGTATCGGCTTCGAGGTGGGCGTAGCGGGTGCTCTTCCAGCGCTCCATCAGGCGCTCCCGGATGGTAAGGGCCAGCGCCGTATAGTGATAATCGACGGAGCGGCAGTACCGGTCCCGCCCGAGATGATAGGTATAGTGATGGCGAAAATCATCCATCAGGGCGGGAACATCCATGGAGAGGGGTGGGAGGTCGGTGAGCCCGGGACTGTGAATGATCTTCTTCTTTCTCTTTTGAATCATCATGACTCCTTTCTGGCATTGCGAGTCGCAGGACTGGGTGCGTCCGGAGACACTACAGGATCTCATCGACTCCAAAAGCAATCAGTGAAGAATTATTTGATTAGCCAAGCCTAACTGGTACAGCGAACTTGGTCGCCAGGTATTGTTACACATCCTGGCGGCAATAAAAGGTATCCGCGTGATCGTGGCAGAGAACCGCTTGAAATTGCAATATATTTTTTTAGGACCCATTTGCAGCAGTTGCACAATGAATCCAGAAATGGTAATTTTCCCCCCTGACCCGCAACGCCGGACGACGGGAAAAACTTAATCGAGGGGAAATCCGGCTCCGCTCATCACATCAAGGGAAGGATGAGGATTGGCAATGAGAATCTCGTGGGACGAAAGTCTGGCAACCGGCGTTGAGGAGATCGACAATCAGCACAAGGAGCTGTTTGCGCGGTTCGACCGCCTGTTCACCGCTTGCAGCGATGGACGCGGCAAGGAAGAAGTGCTTCAGCTGCTGGGCTTTCTCCGCGAGTACGTCGTGGAGCATTTCACGGCGGAGGAAAAGCTGCAGTTTCGCAGCCATTACCCGCTTTATCCGGAACACAAACAGCTGCACGTAGCGTTCATCAAGGACGTCGAAAAGCTGGAACGCTCCTTCCGGGACGAGGGCGCGACCCTTTCCCTGGTGATCATGACCAACAAGACCCTTACCACGTGGCTGCTCCAGCACATCGGGAAGATGGACATGGAGTTCGCCGCCTACCTGAAGCAACAGCAAGGATAAGTTCGGCCCGGTCGCGCCGAAGACCGGCGCGACGCCCCCCTCCTTTAAGCCGCTTCGTTTCGCTGATCCGCATTCCCCAATGTCGCAGCCGGAACGCCCGAACCGGGCAAGGTACCTCCCTGTGGGAGCGCCTTTCCAGCCACGATCAGTCGCCATCACGGTCACCGCCTGCGGCGGTTCGCGCCAGGAATGGCGCCCCCACAGCCCTTTATCCGCCGCCCCCAACGCATCTTCGACGCCCCCCAAGTTCCCCTATTTTTTTTCGTTGACAGATCCATTCGCTCTTGATAGTTTAACTTTAAACTATTTGAGGGTGAACAACATGGGAAGCAGTTATCAGGGAGACGAAAAGACGCGCCGGGCGCTGGATACCTACATCAAGCTGATGCGGGCCTCCGACTCGGTCACCACCCGGGTCACCGCGCACCTTCCGAAGGCGGAGCTGACCATCAGCCAGTTCGACGTGCTCGAGTCGATCTACTACCTGGGCCCCTTGTGCCAAAGGGATATCGCCCAGAAGATCCGCAAAAGCACCGGCAACATCACGATGGTCATCGACAACCTCGAAAAGCGGGGGCTGGTGCGCCGGGAGCGCGATCCTCAGGATCGCCGCTACTTCACGATCCACCTGACCGAAGCGGGACAGGCACTCATCAGCGAGGTGTTTCCCAACCACGCCGCAGCGATCACGGAACAGATGTCGGTACTTACCGAAGCGGAGCAGGAAGAACTCGGGCGGCTTTGCCGCAAGCTCGGTTTGCAGCAGAAAAAGGGGGTGTAGCAGAAGCCAGTTTTTTTGACCTACTAGTTAAACATTCAACTATCGCACTTCAAATCAACGACAGACAAATCATTCCTACAAGGAGAGAGACCATGAAAACCTTAGTTAAATCCCTCGCCGCCATCATCACCCTCGCCCTGCCCACCTTCGCCTCTGCCGGCACCTGGGCCATCGACACCGACCACTCCAACGTCGGCTTCAAAGTACGCCACATGATGGTTTCCAACGTAAAGGGTGAATTCGCCAAGTACTCCGGCAACGTGGAAATCGACGACCAGGACCTGGCAAAGTCCAAGGTGAACGTCACCATCGACACCGCCTCCATCACCACCGGGGTCACCAAGCGTGACGAGCACCTCAAGAGCGCCGAATTCTTCGACGTCGCGAAGTACCCGACCATTACCTTCGTCTCCAAAAAAGTGAAAAAAGCCGGCGCCAACCACCTCAAGGTCTACGGCTTCCTGACCATCCATGGCGTAACCCGCGAAGCGGTCCTCGACGTGGAAGGCCCGACCAAGGCCTTCAAGGATCCGTGGGGTAACATCAAGCGGGGCGCTTCCGCCACTACCAAGATCAACCGCAAGGACTACGGCCTGACCTGGAATGCCGCCCTGGAAACCGGCGGGGTAGCTGTCGGCGAGGAAGTCACCATCGCCCTGGAAATCGAGCTCCTCAAGAAGTAACACCTCCAAGGGGAGGTTCCCAAGCCGCCGGCCCTTTCCCCAAACGCTGAATACACAAAAAACTAAGCCCCCTTCTTTCCGGAGGGGGCTTAGTTTCGATCAGTTATTCAGGGGCGAGGGATGGCCCCCTCCCCTGGTGGAAAACTCGGTCGGAGAGCTACAATGCCCTGCGTCCCGACAACAGGTTCACCACCGCAATGATGACGGCGAGAACCAGCAATATGTGAATGAATCCGCCCAGTGTGTAACTGGTAACCAGCCCAACCAGCCACAGGATGAAAAGTAAAACGACTATGGTCCAGATCATTTTCGTGTCTCCTTTGCTACCTGAGGTGGAATCTCCGAAGCTCGTCCAGAAGTCCGAATATCCTCAGCAGCCACACCACCACCGCGATCACCACCACGGCGTTTAGGATCGACTTGATCGATCCTTCCATCGGGATCAGGCGGTTAACCAGCCCCAGCAGGACTCCCACGACGATTAGTATCAGCACTACATGCAGCAACGGCATATATGAGGCCACCTCCTCATCCGATTTTGACGTCCAGGTTCTGCAACGAGCCCCGCAGGTCGGCCCAGATCCGCTCCAACGCACGGCGCTCGTCCTCGGCCGCCTCGCCACCGGCTGCATCGATCTCCCGGATTAGTTGCCCCGCCACTTTCCGGCGCAGCTCCAAAAGCTCGATGTCGCTGAAGAAATTAAGCCGTGCCTGAGCCGGAACCAGTTCGGCCCGTTCTCGAAGCCGCGCCAGCCGCTGGTCCCACTCGTAGAGCTGGGCCGAAAGATGCGCCACGTAATCGGCAACGTTTTCCATGTCGACCTCCCCCTCTGACAGTCCCAAATCCCTCTCCGACCATCATTGCCTAGAAAAACGGGTCCTAGAAGACCGGCTTCCAGGACCCATTTTCACCAATTCGCCCGAGGGCTTTACTTCACCACCAGGTCGTTGCGAACTTCCCGTACCCCTTGGACCGAGCGGGCGATGTCCCCGGCTTTGCGGGCCGAATCTGTCGAGTCAACGAAACCGCTCAACTGCACCACGCCTTGGTAGGTCTTCACGTTGATTTGGAGGGATTTAAGTCCAGGTTCCCGGAATATCTCCCCTTTTACCTTGCTGGTGATCACTGAATCATCGACGTACTGACCGGCGGTTTCGCTCTTCGTGGTGTGGGCGCAGCCGCTGATGGCGGCCACCAACCCGAGGTTGAGAATCACCGCTGCGATTCGAAGCAATCTTCCCATAACCTTCTCCTTTCCTTTCTACGCTGCAAGAATGAGCCCTAAGGCCAAACCACAGTTAGATCATACTAACGTTAAAAAATTAAGTAAATATAATCTTCCTTCCCTTCCGTCCACCCTGCCTTTTCTCCCCCCTATGACGGGTGGGGTCCCGGGAAGAGACTGGCGCCCCCCCATCCTACCGTGAGATACCGGATCTACCAAAACCACCTCGCCAACTCCATGAAGATCGAACTTGACAGAATTTAGGATAGGGGGGTAGGGTATAATCAGACTATAAAGCAAAGGAGCGTCCGATGAGCAAAGACGATTCGTGTCCCACCTGCGGCAGCAAATCCGAAGGGGTCCGCAAAAGCAACCATGACGAGAAGACGGTTCGTGACCTCGTGAACCGGATGAACCGGATCGAAGGTCAGGTGCGCGGCATCAAGGGGATGATCGAGCGCCAGGTTTACTGCGACGACATCCTTCACCAGGTCGCCTCGGTCGAGTCCGCCTTGCATGGGGTGGCGAAACTGCTCCTGGAAAAGCACATGAAATCCTGCGTCACCGAGCAGTTGAAATCGGGCGGGGACCAGGTCGTGGATGAGGTCATCACGACCATTTTCAAGCTGATCAAGTAAACCTCCCCTCCCCTTTGCCAAGGTAACTGCGGACCGTTATCCCCGGTCCGTTCAGGAGATCAATCCATGACTGATGTGGCCGGCAAGCAAGATCGGCAATCCTGCGAACTTCCCGTTTACGGCATGCACTGCCAGAAATGCGTGAAACGGGTGACCGAACTCCTCGAGTCCCTGCCGGGAATCGAACAGGTGCAGGTATCGCTTGAAAACAACAAGGCGTTCTTCAGCCGGAAGGCGGACGGCCTCCCGGTGGATGAGGTGAGGCGCAAGATCGTGGAGGCCGGATATTCCCTGACGCCGCCCAGCGCCGAACCCGAGCGCTGCGAGCTTCCCGTCTACGGGATGGACTGCCACCACTGCGTACAGAAGGTCACCGACCTTCTGTACGCCCTGCCGGGTATCGATGCGGTGCAGGTCTCCCTGGAGGAGAAGAAGGCAACGTTCACCCGCACCCCCGAGGCACCGACCTTGGACGAAATCGGCGCCGCCATCGTAGCGGCGGGTTTCGCACGCTCCCCCCGTAAGCTCCAGGCGGAACGTTGTGAGCTCCCGGTTTACGGCATGAGCTGCATGAAATGCGTGAAAAAGGTCACCGACCTCCTGGAAGGCCTGCCGGGGATCGACCACGTCCACGTTTCCCTGGAGGAAAAGAAGGCGAGCTTCCATCGGGCGCCGGACGCACCCGAGCTGGAGGACATCGGCGCCCGGATCGTGGCGGCGGGCTATGCGCTGACCGCGCCCGAGCCGAAAGCGGATGCGGCGGTTGCTCCTCCGCCCCAGCCGCCAACCACCCCCCCCGAGGCGGCGCCGGCCGGTGAGGCCGGGGCTCCGGTCACGGCCCAGTTCAAGGTGAGCGGGATGAGCTGCGCCAACTGCGCCCTCACCATCGAAAAGAAGCTCGGCAACGTCGCCGGCATCGACAGCGTTTCGGTGAATTTCGCCCAGGAGACGGTGACCGCGGTCTATCAACCCGGACGGGTCGACCGGGACCGGATCTTCGAGGAGGTAAGGAAAGCCGGCTACATTCCGCTGGAAGACCGCCACGGCGAGGAGCAGGACAGCGCGGCGGCGCGGCAACGGAACTGGCTTATTTTCAGCGCCGTCCTCTCGCTGCCGATCATGCCGATCATGTTCTGGCTACCGATGACCCCGTTTTGGATGTACGTGATGTTCGCCCTGGCGACCGCGGTCCAGTTCTCCGCCGGATTGACCTTCTACCGCGGCGCCTACCACGCGTTCCGAAACGGCTCCGCCAACATGGACGTCCTGGTCGCGCTCGGGATCAGCGCCGCCTATGGCTACAGCGTCTGCACCACCTTCCCGGACCTTTTCTTCGCCGGTCCGACCTTTTTCGACGCCTCGGCCATCCTGATCACCTTCGTCCGCTTCGGGAAGTACCTGGAAGCCAAAGCAAAAGGGCGCGCCGGGCAGGCGCTGAAGCGGCTCCTGGAGTTGCAGGCGGACAAGGCGCGGCTGCTGGTCGACGGCGTCGAGCGGGAGGTCCCCGCCTCCCAGGTGCAGGTCGGCGATCTGGTGCTGGTGAAGCCCGGGGAGCGGATTCCGTTGGACGGTGAGATCGTGGACGGCGAGGCCAGCATCGACGAATCCATGCTGACCGGCGAGCCGATCCCGGTGGAAAAGGGGCCGGGAGCCCAGGTGATCGGCGCGACCATCAACCGCTCCGGCAGCATCCGGGTCCGGGTACTGAAGACCGGCAAGGACACCGTCCTTTCCGGGATCGTGAAGCTGGTCGCCGAGGCGCAAGGGGTGAAGCCCCCGATCCAGCGGCTGGCCGACACCATATCCGCCTACTTCGTCCCGACCGTGGTCGTTTTGGCCGCGATTACCTTCGTGATCTGGTACTTCGCCCTTGACAGCAGCTTCGTCTTCGCCTTCACGGCCGCCATCGCCGTGCTGGTCATCGCCTGCCCCTGCGCCTTGGGACTGGCGACCCCGACCGCGGTCATGGTCGGATCCGGGGTAGGGCTGAACCGCGGCATGCTTTTCAAGTCCGCGGCGGTTCTCGAAGGCATCTCGAAGATCGAGGCGATCGGCTTCGACAAGACCGGGACCCTGACCAAGGGAACGCCGGAAGTTACCGATGTCGTTGCGGCACGCCCCTACACGGAAAAGGAAATCCTTGCCATTGCCGGCTCCGGAGAAGCGCCGTCCCTGCATCCGCTGGCCCAGGCGGTGGTGGCGCGGGCCAGGGCCGAAGGGGTGGAGATCTTCGAGGTCTCGGGCTACCACGAGGAGAGCGGGCACGGCATCTCCTGCGACTACCTCGGCGCACCGCTGCTGGTCGGCAACCGCCGGCTGATCGAAAAGCACGGGATCGCCATGGGGGAACTGGCGGGGCATCTGGCGCGATTGGCCGGCGCGGGGAAAACGACCATGGTGGTGGCGCTGGCCGGGCGGGTGATCGGCATCATCGCGCTGGCCGACGTGCTCAAGGAAACGACCAAGGAGGCGATCCGGCGCCTGCAGGGGCTGGGACTCAAGACCTTCATGGTCACCGGGGACAATCGGCTCGTGGCGCAGACGGTGGCGCGCGAGGTGGGGATTGACGAGACGGCCTGGGAGGTCCTGCCCCAGGACAAGATCGAGGTGGTGCGCAAATTCCAGGCGCGGGGCCTGAAGGTGGCGATGGTGGGCGACGGCATCAACGATGCCCCGGCGCTCGCCCAGGCCGACATCGGCATCGCCATCGGCTCGGGTACCGACGTCGCCAAGGAAACCGGAGACGTGATCCTGGTCCGCAACGATCTGCTCGACGTCGAACGGGCGATCCGGCTGGGGCGCGCAACCCTGGCGAAGATCAAGCAGAACCTCTTTTGGGCCTTGATCTACAACGTGGTCGGCATTCCGGTCGCCGCTGGGGTTCTCTTTCCCCTGACAGGAAAACTGCTCCCGCCGGAGTGGGCCGGACTGGCCATGGCCCTCTCCTCGGTTTCGGTGGTGACCAACTCTCTGATGTTGAAGGGGTACGGGAAGAAGCTGCTCGATTGATTGGACGAAATAGATATGTTGAGCGGGAGGTGAGGCAGGACGGGTGAGTAGCTTTCAGTGCCGTTTGATCAAGGCGATGATGGCGATGAGGCCCCAGAGACAGGCAAGAACGATAACGAAAATTACCATCTACCCCCTCCTATGCAGTGAAGTCAGTAAAAGAAGCGATCTCCATTCAAGTCAAGAAACTGAATCAGAGCAGACCGACTGTCTGTCACAGGCCAGCAAAGATCATCGTGCGGACAATGAGGTACCTGCGGTGAAAGAGACTTAAGGAATATACCGTTGCGAAATTGTGTTGCAAGCAGCAGCCCGAAAGAACCCGCAAATTTATGTCAAAGTCACCGTTTGCATCCATACCAACTATCGGTGTCAACGCTTGCCGGCAGTGAATAAAAAAGGTGAGGCCTGAATCGGGCCTCACCTTTTTTTGTCGTTTACTCAGAGGATTGCGTTGAACGGGTTCATCGAAACACAACGATTGGCACAGGGCGGAAGCGTCGCGTTTCGTCCCGCAACGCGACCTACGACGCTTACGGAACCAGCACGAACTCGTCGCGGCGGTTTTTGGACCACGCCGCTTCGTCGTGCCCCGGATCCGCCGGCTTTTCGTTGCCGTAGCTGATCGTGGTCAGCTGCTTGGACGACACCCCGAGGGCGGCCAGGTATTTGGCCGCAGCCTGAGCCCTACGTTCACCAAGGGCCAGATTGTACTCATCGGAGCCGCGCTCGTCGCAGTACCCCTCGATCCGGACCTTCTTCTGCGAGTTGTGCTTCAGGACCTCGAGGTCTTCGGTCAGCTTCTGGCGTGCCTGTTGATCGAGGCTCGCGGAGTCGAACCCGAAATAGATGCTGCTCAGGCCATGCTGCAGGTTGGCCGCGCCGACCGCGTCGCCGTTGGCCCCTTTCTGCCCTTCACCGGCAACCGGCACCACCGCCGGCTGGGAGACGACGATGTTCTCTGGGGTAATGGCGGCACGATTTTGGGCGTTGGCCGCGTCCGCCTTGGCGCTCTTGGCATCCGGGGTGACAACGGCGGCCGGCGCGATCGGCTGATCGTTTTTCACCAACCCCTGCTTCGCGCAACCGGTAAAAGCAAGCATTCCGAGCAGTACAGCGGGTACGATACGACGGTTATTGATCTTCATTCAAGCATCTCCTTGTGATGAGTTGAAAAGCCTAGTTGATGTTAGAAAGCCGGCAGCATCAACAACAAGGAGGTGCCCGCGAAGTCCGGGGAGGACGGACGAGGAACGTGGGGGAGGAGAACACCAGCACGACAACCACGAGGGAGATGAGTTGCCGGGGATCCAATCCGGGTGCCACGGGGAGAACGGCGACCGGCACCACCACCCCCCTCACGCCTGATTCCCGAACCGTCTCTTCTTTTTCGAGAACGGCCCGCTGCAGGGGCTTGGGACGGTAGGGACGACCCAAGTCCGGGACGCGCATGCCAGCCGAAAAAATAGAGAGGGCGAGCAACAGGGACACGAGCAGCGCCAGACCGTAGTATTGAGTCCGGATTTTTGCCATGCCCGGGATGTTATTCCATTTGCAAGAGTAAGGCAAGGGAGATCCTCTCATGAAAATCAACCTCCGGGTAAAATCGGAGGTCCCTTTTTCCGCCCAGCGGCGAGATTCGGGACAAACCGGCGAATGCCATGTAATTTCAGGTCCTTGGAAGAAAACCAAAAATAGCAGATTGACAATATTCTCTTTTCAATATATATACCTTCCCAGATTATAATTTCAAACTTCCACCCGAGCCGACCAGCCGAGGCAACCGCAAACCCCTCCCTCCCGCAGCGGAGGGAAAAACAGCAGGCCCACCGCCACAGGCGGTTTCCGGATAAGAAACCACACGAGGAGAACCGACGTGAAGAAGCTGGTCCTGATCCTTGCCGCAGCGCTATTTCCCTGCACCGTACTGGCCGCAGGCGAGACTGTGACGGTCCGCGAAGCGGTCAAACGCGCCTTGACCGACAACAACACCCTCAAAGCCGCGCGCTTCGACGAGCAGGCCGCCCAGCAGACCGTCGCCGCCGGACGCGGCCGGTACCTGCCGCACCTCAACCTGGAAACCGGCGCCGCCCTTACCAACTCCCCCAGCCGGGTCTTCATGATGAAACTGGACGAGGGGCGGATCGGCGCCGGAGACTTCAATCCCGCCACCCTGAACAATCCCTCGGCGCGCGGCGATTTCCACACCGCCGTCACCCTGGACCAGCCGCTGTGGGACCGCAGCATCGGCACCTCGGTGGCGCTTGCCGCCAAGGACGCCGAAGCGGCCACCGCCTCGGTGGAAATGGGCCGGGAGCAGATTGCCTTCCGCGTCTACCAGGCCTACCTCGAGGTGCGCCGGGCCCGCGCCATGCACCAGATCGCCGAGCAGGCCGTTGCCGACGCACGGGAACACCTCCGGCTCTCCGAGGTTCGGCAAAAGGACGGGGTCGGGCTGAAATCGGACCGGCTGCGGGCCGAGACCGAACTCGCCGAGGCGGAACAGCGCCAGATCGCGGCTAAAAACGATCTCCAGGTGGCGCGCCTGAGACTGAACCTCGTGGTGGGAGGGCCGACCGGCTCCGCCCTGGATATCGTCGAGCCCCCTACCCTCGCCCCTTCTCCGCTCACCGAGCCGGACCTGGTGAACCTGGCCCTGGCACGGCGGCAGGACCTCAAGGGTGGGGAAAAACAGGTGGAAAAAGGTGACCTCTCCCTGCGCCAGGCCCGGGATGCCTACTTTCCGACCGTCTACGCCGGCGCCTCCTACCAGATCAACGACCGCGACGTGCCTCTCGGCTGGGACCACGACTCCTGGAGCATCGGGGTGAACCTGCGCTGGGAGATCTTCGAGGGAAACCGCAGATCGCACGACAAACAGCGGGCCAGCAACGCCCGCAGCGCCGCGGCGGCCCGACTGGAAGACGCGCGCCGGGAGGTGTCGCTGCAGGTGAGCGAGAGCCTTTTACGCCGCCAGGAAAGCGCGCAGCGCTTGGAATCGGCACGCAAAGCGGTCGCGGCTGCGGAAGAGAGCATGCGGCTGATCGCCAAACGCTTTGAAAACGGGCTTTCCCAGATGGTTGAACTGATGGACTCCGAAGCGGCGCTGAACCGGTCCCGCGCCTCCCTGGTCGAGGCCGAAAACGGTTACGCAGCGGCGAACGCGGAAGTCTATTTTGCGGCGGGAGTATTTCTGCAGGAGGTTATGCGATGAAGACGACGTTCCAAGCTACGAACGGCAGCAATATGATCCAGGAGCCGGCCCACAATAGGAAACCCTGTGGGAGCGCCTTTCCAGGCGCGATTGATCCGAACCTAACGTACCGCCTTCGGCGGATCGCGCCTGGAAAGGCGCTCCCCCACAAGAAAAGCTCCTCAGCCAGTAATGCCAGTCATGCCGCTCCTTCCGGAATATCCCCCTTCGGCAGAGTCAACGGACGCATCAGCCTGCTGGCTGCTGCGGTCGCCGTGGTATTGGCCACCACCTTGGGCTGCGGCAAAAAAGAGGCCGAGGTCGCCAAACCGGTTGCTCCGGTGGTCCAGGGAGCGACGGTTGCCGCGGTAACCGAGGAATCCTTCCCCGACACCATCGAGGCGGTGGGAACGGTAAAGGCAAGGACCGCCGCGGTCGTTTCGGCGCGCATTCCGGGGAGTGTCACTGCGGTTCTGGTCAAGGAAGGCGACCGGGTCGGCCGCGGCAAGCTCCTGGTCCGGATCGAGGCGGCCGAAGCCGGTGCCGCCGCGGCGGGTGCGGCATCCGGCATCGAGGAAGCCGAGCGCGGTCTCGAAGAGGCCAAGGCGCGCAAGAAGCTCGCCGAGGCCACCTTCCAAAGGTTCAACAAGCTCTACAACGATCAAGCGGTAACCCGCCAGGAATTCGAGGAACGCCAGACCGAACGCGAAGTTACCGAACAGGGGGTCGCCCGCGCCAAAGCACGCCTGGACCAGGCCCGCCAGTCGGCCAAATCCGCCGGCGCCGTCGCCGGCTACGGCCAGGTCACCGCACCGGTTTCCGGACTGGTGGTCGCCAGGCAGGCCGAACCGGGACAGACGGTCTTCCCGGGAACCCCGCTTCTCACCATCGAGGGGGAGGACGGCTACCGGCTGGAGGTGGCCGCCCCGGAATCGCTCCTCGGCAAGGTGAAGCCGGGCGACAAGGTGGATCTCACCCTGGAGCAGGGACCGGCCGCGGCGCGCATCGCCGAGGTGGTACCGACCGTCGATCCGTCGACCCGGACCTTCCTGGTCAAGCTGGACCTCGCCGCCAAGGGGCTGCGCTCCGGCAGCTACGGCAAGGCCCTTTTCCGCACCGGGGCCCGTCCCGCTATCGCCGTTCCCGCCCGCGCCGTCGTCGAGCGCGGCGCCCTCACCTCGGTCTGGGCCGTGGGCAAGGACGGCATCGCCCGCATGCGGCTGATCAAGGTCGGCCGGCCCCTGGGCGACCGCGTCGAGGTCATCTCCGGACTTACCTCGGGAGACCGCGTGGTTACCGCCGGGGCGGAAAAAGTGACCGACGGGGCGAAAGTCGAGTAATCGGGGCAACGGAGAGATACCATGAACAACCTCGGATTTGCCGGGAGAATCGCCCGCGCCTTCATAGACTCCAAGCTCACCCCGCTCATCGTGGCGGCGTCGCTGCTCCTCGGGCTCTACGCCATCATCGCCACGCCGCGCGAGGAGGAGCCCCAGATCGTCGTCCCCATGGTCGACGTCTACCTCCCCCTCCCCGGCTCCTCACCCAAGGAAGTCGAAGAGCGGGTAGTGTCCCCGTTGGAGAAGAAGATCTGGGAGATCAAAGGGGTGGAGTACGTCTACTCCGCGAGCCGTCCCGGCATGGGGATCGTCACCGTTCGGTTCTTGGTCGGGCAGAACATGGAAGAGTCGCTGGTCAAGCTCTACAACAAGGTCATGAGCAACCGCGGCATCCTTCCCCACGGCGCCGGGGACCCGCTGGTGGTCCCCAAGTCGATCGACGACGTCCCGATCCTCACCCTTACCCTCTGGTCCGAGCGCTACGACCACTTTGCCTTGCGCCGGGTGGCCCGGGAGCTCTGCGACGAGCTGAAGAAATCGGACAACGTGGGCGACACCGAGATCAAGGGGGGACTCTCCCGGGAGCTCAAGGTGCGGCTCGACCCGACCAAGCTGGCGGCGCTCAGCATATCCCCCCTGGAGGTGACGGGGGCGCTGCAGAAAGGCAATTACGCCCGCCAGGCCGGGAACTACGCCTCCGGCAACAAGGAATACACCCTGAACGCCGGGACCCTTTTGGACAGCCCGCAGGGGATCAAGCGGCTGGTGGTCGGCGTCAAGGGGGGGAGCCCGGTCTACCTGGAAGACGTAGCCGATGTCTCCGACGGGGTGCAGGACCCCTCCGACTACGTCTTTTTCGGGCTGGGCCCGGCCGCGGCCGAAAAAGGGCTCAAGGGGGGCGCCGGGGATCATCCCGCCGTCACCATCGCGGTCGCCAAGCGCAAGGGGGCTAACGCGACCTGGGTTGCTGAAGACCTGATGCAGCGGGTGGAATTCGCCAAGGGAAAGATCATTCCTGCCGACATGCAGATCACGGTCACCCGCAACTACGGTGAGACCGCCAAGGAAAAGAACAACGAACTTTTGTTCCACATGTTCCTGGCCGCCATCTCGGTCACCATCCTGATCGCCATCTTCATGGGATGGCGCGCCGGCGCGGTCGCCGCCATCGCGATCCCGGTGACCCTGGCGCTGACCATGTTCATCTTCAACCGGATCGGCTACACGCTGAACCGGATCACCCTCTTCGCGCTGATCTTCTCCATCGGCATCTTGGTGGACGACGCCATCGTCGTGGTGGAAAACATCCACCGCTACTTCACCACTACGCGCCTAAAGCCTTTGGAGGCTGCAATTCGTGCCGTCGACGAGATCGGCAACCCGACCATGCTCGCCACCCTCGCCGTCATCGGCAGTATCCTGCCGATGGGCTTCGTGGGCGGGCTGATGGGCCCCTACATGCGGCCGATCCCGGTCGGCGCCTCGATGGCGATGATCTTCTCGCTCTTGATCGCCTTCATCGTGACCCCGTACTTTGCCTACCGCTTCATGAAGGGTGAGTCCCACTTCGGGAGCGCGGCCGAGCCGGAAGAATCCAGGATGACCGAGTTCTACCGGAAGATCATGGGCGCCCTGCTGCACAAGAAGCCGGTCCGTAACGGTTTCCTGGCCCTGGTGGTGCTGCTCCTGCTTCTCTCCTGTTCGCTCATCTACTTCAAGGCAGTCACCGTCAAGATGCTCCCCTTCGACAACAAGAGCGAGCTCCAACTCATCGTCGACGCGCCGGAGGGGGTCACCCTGGAGCAGAACGCCCGGATGGTGGCCGAGATGGGCGACGTGCTGCGCCGGGTTCCCGAGGTGACCGACTTCCAAAGCTACGTCGGGACCAGCTCGCCCTTCAACTTCAACGGGCTGGTGCGCCATTACTACCTGCGCAAGGGGGCGAACGTCGCCGAAATCCAGGTGAACCTGGTGCCCAAGGACAAGCGCCACGACCAGTCCCACGACATCGCCCGCCGGATCCGTCCCGCCCTCAAGGCGGTTGCCGACCGCTACGGCGCGCGCCTGAAGGTTGCCGAGATCCCGCCGGGGCCGCCGGTCCTCTCCACCCTGGTGACCGAGGTTTACGGGCCGGACCAGGCAAGCCGGGTCGAGATCGCCCGCAAGGTCAAGGAGATCTTCATGAAGACCCCCGGCGTCGTGGATGCCGACTGGTATCAGGAAGATGATCAGCCCAACGTCCGCTTCGAGGTGGACCGCGAGAAGGCAGCCCTTTCAGGGATCAGCACCGCCGACGTGGTGCAGACCCTGCAGCTCGCGGTAGGCGGGGTCCCCGCCGGGCTGATGCACGACCCGCGCGAGAAGGAGCCGGTCTACATCAACCTGCGCCTCCCCGAGCCGCGCCGCAGCGACATCGCATCGCTCTCGTCCATCTACGTCACCGGTCCCCACGGCAACGTACCGCTTTCCCAGCTGGTCCGGGTGGTGCCCGGGATCGAGGAAAAATCGCTTTACCGGAAGAACCTGAAAAGCGTAGTCTATGTCACCGGCGACGTTGCCGGAGTGATCGAGGCACCGGTTTACGCGATCCTCAAGATGCAGAAGGAGATCGACAAGATCCCGCTTGCCGGCGGGTACCACATCGAGCAGCGCGCCGCGAGCCAGCCCTGGGACGAGACCCGTCCGGGAATCAAGTGGGACGGCGAGTGGCACATCACCTACGAGGTCTTCCGCGACCTGGGCGCCGCTTTCGGCGCGGTCATGGTATTGATCTACGTCCTGGTAGTTGCCTGGTTCAAAGACTTCACCACCCCGCTGGTCATCATGGCGCCGATTCCGCTCACCCTGATCGGCATCCTCCCGGGTCACGCGCTGATGGGCGCCTTCTTCACCGCAACCAGCATGATCGGCTTCATCGCCCTGGCCGGCATCATCGTCCGGAACTCGATCATCCTGATCGACTTCGCCGAACTGCGCCGCCGCGAAGGAATGCCTCTGGACGAGGCGATCATCGACGCCGGCGCGGTCCGTTTCCGCCCGATGCTGCTCACCGCTGCCGCAGTCGTTGTCGGCAGTTTCGTGATCCTCTTCGATCCGATCTTCCAGGGGCTTGCCATCGCCATGATGTGCGGCGAGATCGCCTCGACCACCCTCTCCCGTATCACCATCCCCATCCTGTACTACCTGGTGGAATCGTGGAAGGAAAAGCACCGGAAACCGGTCGCCTAATCCCCCTTTCCCTCTGGTAGAGGGCCGGGGTGAGGAAATAAACAGCAGGCAGTACAAACCTTCATAGATAGAAACCCCAATAGAAGAGGAGTCAGCATGTTCTGGATGAAGAAAGAAGCAACTGTTGAAGTCGAGGGGGTCGCCGACAAGGTGGCGGCCGATGCCGAGGGTAAATACCGTTCCGGCAAGATGCATTGTGCGGAGGCGGTCCTGAGCGCGGTGAAGACAGCGTTCGCCCCCCAGGTCCCCGAGGAAGTGGTGCTTTTGGCCGGCGGGTTCGGCGGCGGCTCCGGCGCCGGATGCCTCTGCGGCGCGGTGGCCGGGGGATCCATGGCTTTCGGCGTGGTCATGAACGGCGACCGCAAGGGCGCCGCGGTCCTTACCAAGGATCTGCACCATTGGTTCAAGACGCAGTATCGGGCCACCTGCTGCAAGGTGATCACCGCCAACGGCAAAGGTGGCTGCGCCGACCTGACCGGCCGCGTAGCCGGCAAAGTAGCGGAGCTTCTGCTGGAAAAAGGCTGCCCTGCCACCGGCATAACTAAGTAGACAGACAAATCCCTCGCTCTTGGCGTCCCCACTCCTTCAAGGAGAGGAACCGGGTGAGGATGGGTTTCCGTGATGTAACCGAGCTGCCCAAATAGAGAGGAGTTCCACCATGTATATCGATCGACTTTTGCGTCTCATCGCCGGATTTTTCACCCTGCTGTCCCTGGCCCTGGCCCATTTTCACAGTCCGAACTGGCTCTGGTTCACCGCCTTTGTCGGCCTCAACCTGTTCCAGTCCGGATTCACCAACTGGTGCCCGATGATGACCTTTCTGGAGAAAGCCGGGGTTCCCAAACAGCCCAAAGCCACCTGCTGCAAATAAAAGAAGAGAAAACGAGGAGCATCGATGTTGAGAAGAAGCCTGGTTGTAGTGTCGTTACTGTTGTTGATTCCGATGAGCACCTTTGCCGCCGGGGTGAAAAACCTCACCTCGCCGCAGGTAAAGACCTTCCTTGCCCAGAAGAAGGACGCATTCCTTCTGGACGTCCGCACCCCGGACGAGTACCGCCAGGCCCATTTGCATGGTGCCGTGCTGATCCCGCTCAGCGAGTTGGGAGCGCGGCTTAACTCCGTACCGAAAAACCGGCCGGTTGTCGTCTACTGTGCGGTCGGCGCCCGTTCGGCATCCGCTGCCGCGATGCTCGTGGAAAAGGGCTTTCGCGACGTCTATCACATGACCGACGGCATCGTAGGCTGGTACCGCAACGGTTTCCCGATCGAGCGGTAAAGCAGAACCCCTGTCGGAGCGACATTCCTGTCGCGATGGAATGTCGCTTCTTCGCACGCACCAGGATGTAAACATGTTGCTCCCACAGTAAAAGGTAAAACCGTCGGCATCTCGAAAAGAGCGACATTCTTGTCGCGATCAGTGCTGGCAATCGCGGCAGGAATTCCGCTCCAACAGGGGGGCAGCAGCACCGGTTTATTCGCGCCAGGGAATGGCGCTCCTACAGCGTTATTCAGGATGTGATCCTCGATTAGAGGAATGGCTTTCAGCCGGAAAAGGGGGAAGTCGCTTTGAAAAGGAAACTGACACCCGACATGGAAAAGAAACTTCAGGAAGGCGCGCTGCTGCTCCGAGCCCTGGGGCACCCGATACGGCTGCGGATCGCCGCGGGGCTGGCCCGGGAATCGGCCTGCGTGATGCAGATCTGGGAGTGTCTCGACCTGCCCCAGGCAATCGTGTCCCAGCATCTCAAGGTGATGAAGCAAAGCGGGATCCTGGTTTCCCACCGGGAAGGAACCCGGGTCCGCTATTCGCTGCGCACGCCGGAGATCGCGGAACTGGTGGGATTACTCCACCTGAACTGATGTGCTCCACGTTCGCCCTCCGGGAGAGGGACTTGGTGAAGCCGCTCCCCCGGCGTCGCGACAGAGCTTCCGTTTAGCCCCGCCCCCCGGCAACCGCACCACCTGACGGTAGGGGTGCAGCATGCTGCGCCCATCAGCCCGACCAACCGTTTCGCCCCCCTCGATTTCCCCTGCCCCAGACGCAAAAAGGGCGCAGCATGACAGCATGCTGCGCCCCTACGGTTGATGGCCACCCCTCCCGGATTCCCTACGTTTAAAATTCCCCCGGCTCCGGCCGCCACCGGTAACGCTCCAGCGAAAGCCGCCCGTGCGCGTCGAACACCACCCCCTCATGTTCCAGCCGCAACCGCTGTTCGGTGTCCGAAGAGATGGCACCGGAGCGGATGCTGATTCCCCCGGAAGCGTTGACCACCCGGAACCAGGGTAACGAGCGGTCGGTGCTGGCACTCAAAACATGCCCGACCAGTCGCGCCCGCCCCGGAAGCCCGGCCAGGAGTGCCACCTGCCCGTAGGTGGCGACCCGCCCCGGCGGTATCAGGGATACCACATGATAAATCCGCGCGTACTTGGAGCTTTCCGGTTCCATATCCTTTACCTGCCAACCCGATGAAGAGCCGCTGCGAAGCGAAGAAGGGGACTGGCTCCGCAGGTGCCAGTCCCCCTTTACTTATCCATTCCCAAACCCATCCAGCCCCTCAAGGCGAGCACGGTTCCGCGATCAGCCGGCTCCCCAGGTCAAACGCGTTTTGCAGGTCGAGCGGGAAGATGTGCTCGCGCCGCTTGGCCTTCTTGCCCGGGTCGAACCGGTCGGCCACCACCCGGTTGTAATCGTCGAATTGGTAGGTGTCGAAACTGTAGAGGGACTCGGAAGCGCCAAACCATTCTTCCAGGGTCCGCTCATGCCCGCTCAGTTGCTGGAAATAGCCCAATTCCCGCGCCTGTTCCTTCCTCATGTTCATCGTGTAGATGATCGCGGTGTTTATCTTTCTCGGGAAGAGGCTCTGGGGCGGCTCGGTGTACGTCCCGTACGGGAAGAGGAGCCGCTCCAGGAAGGAATGCAGTTCGCCAGTCACGTTGCCGAAGTAGATCGGGGAACCGATGATCAGGGCGTCGGCGTCCTCGATCTTCTTGAGGATCGGTGTCAGATCATCGTCGTATCCGCACCTGCCGTAGCTCGGCCCGCCCCGGGTCTTGCAGGCGAAGCAGCTCATGCACCCCTTGAAGTTGAGATCGTAGAGATGAATGATCTCCGTCTCGGCTCCTCTCGCGGCGGCGCCCTCCAAAGCTTTTTCAAGGAGAAGTGCCGTATTCCACTGCTTCCTCGGGCTGCCGTTGACCGCGATCACTTTCATGACGGGGGAACCTCCTTGGCTCAGATTTCCATATTCATCACCCTTCGGACCTCGCTAAGTGTATCTTGCGCGACGGCGCGTGCGGCAGAAATTCCATCCCTCAACACGTTTTTCACAATCTCCGGATCCTTCGCGAGTTCCCGACGCCGCTCGCGCAGCGGGCGAAGGTATTCGTTAAGGGATTCGGTGAGATACCCCTTCAGCTTGCTGCTCCCGCCGTCGCCGATCTCATCCGCGATGGCCTCGGGAGCACGCCCGGTGCAGAGCGAGCAGAGGAGCAGGAGATTCGCGAGTTCGGGGCGGTTGGTCTGGTCGTAGGTGATGGTGCGGTCGGCGTCGGTTTTGGCCCGCTTGATGAGGGCGGCGGTCTCGTCCTCGGTTGCCGAAAGCATGATGGCGTTGTTGCGGCTCTTGCTCATCTTCTGCGAGCCGTCCAGACCGAGGATGACCGGGGCCTCGCTCAACAACGGGTGCGGTTCGGGGAAGACCGGAGTGTTTCCGGCGAAACGCTCGTTGAAGCGGCGGGCGATGACACGGGAGAG
Source organism: Geomesophilobacter sediminis (assembly GCF_016458275.1). Lineage (GTDB taxonomy): Bacteria > Desulfobacterota > Desulfuromonadia > Geobacterales > Geobacteraceae > Geomesophilobacter > Geomesophilobacter sediminis. The sequence continues at coordinate 364,818 of NZ_JAEMHM010000002.1, read as the reverse complement.
TTCGAGGTGCGGCAGCTGGTCCTTGCCGACCGGGACGATGTTCCCTTTGACCGAGAGGATGTCGGCCGCCTGGTGCACCGGGTAGATGTACATGCCGGCGTTGATCCGCTTCTGCCCCGCCGCCTGGATCTCCTCTTTAACCGTCGGGTTGCGGTCCAGTTCCGCCTGGGTGACCAGGGTCAGAAACGGAAGAAGCAGCTGGTTCAGTTCCGGGACATGGCTGTGCGGGAAGATGAAGGTATGGCCGGATTTGGGGTCCAGGCCGGCGGCAAGGTAATCGAGGGTCAGCTGATGGACGTTCTGGGAGATCTGGTCGAACATGTCGCGGTCGGTCAGCACCTGGTAGTCCGCGATGACGATGTAGATGGGAACCCCGAGGTTCTGCAGGCGGACCCGGTTGTGGAGCGAGCCGAAGAGGTGCCCGATGTGGAGGGCGCCGGTCGGGCGGTCCCCGGTCAGGACGCGGTATTTCTGGGGATTAATCTTCAGGTCCTGTTCCAGCGCGGCGCTGCGCGCCTTGGTAGCCTCGAAGGTGCCGTAATCAAGCTTGTTGCCATGTGTCATTTCAGTTCCCAGCCTCCTGCGGTCGTTAGTATGTAAAGCCTGCACTTCTGATGAATTATCTTCCTCTCCCTCCGGGAAAGGGTCGGGGTGAGGGGAAGCGCCACGAAGCATCTCCCCCCCTTTTTCGGGCACCCTCTTCCGATACCAGAGGCGATCATATGAAGATTGACCCTACAGCTTGCTCTCTGCTCATTGCCCCAGCAGTTTCTGCCAATACCCCACGTCGATCCACCGGTCGAACTTCCAGCCGACTTCGGTGAAGTGAGCCGCCTTGGCAAAGCCGAGCTTTTCGTGCAGGGCAATGCTCGCCGGGTTGGGGAGTGAGATGCAAGCCAGGACGGCGTGGATCTTCATCGCCGCCAGCCGGACGAACAGTTCCTGGTAGAGAAGCACCCCAAGACCGCGCCCCTGCGCCGACTGGTCAATATATACGCTGCTCTCCACCGCAAAGCGGTAGGCGCGGCGCTCCCGCCACTTGGCAGCGTAGGCATAGCCGACCACCGCACCATTTTCCTCGGCGACCAGCCAGGGATAATGCGCGCGGTAGCTCTCGATCCGGGCCGCCATCTTCTCCACGCTGAGCGGCTCCGTCTCAAACGTGATGACCGTCTGCTCGATGTAAGGGTTATAAATGCGGCAGATGGCCGCGGCATCTTCGGGCACGGCGTCGCGAATCATGAGCACTCCTTTCCCGGTCGGATCTGCGCGACCTCCGGTTTCGACCGTGAGGTCAGCCCAGAGGCAGCTGCCGGCAAAACACCCTGTGGGAGCGCCATTCCTGGCGCGAATGTCCCATTTCGCGCCAGGAATGGCGCTCCCACAGAAGTTGGAATCCTATCCGCAGCTGAAGCGCGGCACCGCTTCGACGCGGCCTTATCCTACGGTCTGGCGCCCACGGGGTCTCCCCCCCCAGGGGCAAACCGGGACCCTGAGTTTATAACGCCTCACCATTTAAAACAAGTTTAAAGCCCTTGATACCTTCATTAAAGCTACTCTCGCCGTAGAACCCGATCCGCTGCGCCCGCGCGGTGAGCCGGTAAACCGGTTCGAGCACCAGGGTGTTCCGGCTCTTCTCGGCCAGGGAAATCTCCTTTTCTATGTTTATGTCGTCCCCGGGAAGCCCGACCACCAGTTTGTGGGTTCCCGCCTTGACCCGCAGCCGCTTTCCAAAGCGGTAGCGCATCCCCTCGCCCGACTCGGCATTGCGGAAAAAGCCGTAGCTCCCTTTTTCCTGCAGCAGTTCCCCCTGCAACAAGGTCGTCTGCTCCCCGATGCTCACCGCGAGTTGATAGTGCGGCAACCCGTGGCCGTTGTCGTCCAGGCCGAATTCCCCGGGGAGGTGGGTTTTCAGCGAGGAAACCACCCGCAGCTCCGCGTACCCTTGCGGGATCGCGACGTTTTGCTCGGTCTCGTCCTGGTAGCAGGCCGGTACCGTGGAGAGCTTGGCGGAGTGGGTGAGGGAAGCCGGGCCGGTGCACCCGCCCATACCAAGAACCGCCGCCATAACCATCAGTGCCATCGACTTTTTCATAACATTCTCCTTTCACCTATTGCAAGGTATCTCCCGTACGGGCAATTTCCGATCTGGTTTCCCACCAGCGGTAAAAAATAGGCAGCACCACCAACGTGAGCAGGGTCGAGGTAACCAGGCCGCCGATGACGACGGTGGCCAACGGCCGCTGCACCTCGGCGCCGGTGCCGTGCGAGAGCGCCATGGGAATGAACCCCAGCGACGCGACCAAAGCGGTCATCAGGACCGGGCGCAGCCGGATGCCGGCGCCGGCGAGAATCGCCTCGTCCAGCGAGCGCCCCTCCTGCCGGAGCTTGTTGAAACAGGCGACCATGACGATGCCGTTCAACACGGCCACCCCGAAGAGCGCGATGAAGCCGATCGCTCCCGACACCGAGAGCGGCAGCCCCCGAAGAAATAGCGCCATGATCCCGCCGATGAGGGCAAAGGGGACGTTCAGGATGATCAGCACCGCCTGCCGCACCGACCCGAAGGTCGAGAAGAGCAGGATAAAGATGAGCGACAGGCAGATCGGGAGGATCACCGCCAGCCGCGCCATGGCGCGCTGCTGGTTCTCGAACTGCCCCCCCCAGACCAGGTAGTAGCCGGGAGGAAGCTTCACCTTCGCCTCGATCGCCCGCTGCGCATCGGCGACGAACCCGCCCAAGTCGCGTCCGGTCACGTTGCACTCCACGACGATCCGCCGCGAACCGTTTTCGCGGGAGATCTGGGCTGGCCCCTCCTCGGTATAGATCCGGGCCAGCTGCTTGAGGGGCACCCGAGCCCCCCCCGGTGCCGCGATCAGGATCTCCCCGATCTTGTCCGGGCTGTTCACCATCTGCTCCGGAAAACGCAAAGCAATCGCGAAGCGCTTCTGCCCCTCGAACATCTCCGAGGCCTGCTTGCCGCCGACCGCGATCTCCAGAACCTCGCGCACGTCGGCGACGTTGATCCCGTAGCGGGAGATCGCCTCCCGGTCCACCTCGACCTGCAGGTAGGCCAGACCGGACACCTTCTCGGTCATGACGTCCGCCGCCCCGGCCTGCTTTTCCAGCACCTTGGAGATCTCCTCCCCTTTTGTTTTGAGGAGCTCCATGTCCTCGCCGAAGAGCTTCACCGCCACCTGGGATTTCACCCCGGATACCAGCTCGTCCACCCGCATCGCGATCGGCTGGCTGAAGGAGTAGGACATCCCCGGGACGTTCTCCAGCCGTTTCCGCATCTTTTCCACGAGTTCTTCCTTGTCGCCAGCGCTCTTCCAGTCACCGCGCGGCTTGAGGCTCACGAAGATGTCGGAAACCTCCACCCCCATCGGGTCGTTGGCGATCTCCGCCCGCCCGGCCCGGCTCACCACCTTCTCGACCTCGGGGAAGGAAAGGAGCGCCTTTTCCACCAGGGCGCCGCTGCGGACCGAGTCGGTTAGGGAAACCGACGGGAGCCGGAAGGACTGGATGGCGACCGCCCCTTCGTCGAGGACCGGGAGGAACTCTTTTCCCAGGAGCGGAACCAGCAGCAGCGAAAAGCCGAGCAGCACCGCCGTGACGCCCAGGGTGCGCTTGGGGTGCGGCAGGGTCCGCGCCAAAAAAGGGAGATAGGCTTCGCGCGCCAGGCGCAGCAGCTTCGGGTCCTTTTCCTCGACCTTGCCGCGCAGGAAAAAGGAGCAGAGGGTCGGCACCAGGGTCATGGTAAGGAGCAGCGATCCGAGGAGCGCAAACCCGACCGTGAACGCCATCGGGGAAAACATCTTCCCTTCCATGTCGGTCAAGGTGACGATGGGGAGGTAGACCACGATGATGATCAGAACCCCGAACAGGATGGGTCGCGCCACCTCGCGGGCCGAGTTGTATATGGTATGGCGGGTCCCCTCCCCCTCCTTGCGCTCGGAGAGGTGCCGGACCGTGTTCTCGACCATCACCACGCTGCCGTCGACGATCATGCCGAAGTCGATCGCCCCGAGCGTCATCAGGTTTGCCGACAGCCCGAGCCATTGCATCCCCAGGAAGGAGAAGAGCATGGACAGCGGGATGGTGACGGCGACGATGACGGCGCCGCGCAGGTTTCCCAGGAAATAGAAGAGGACGGCGACCACCAGGAGTCCCCCCTCGATCAGGTTGGTGCGGACCGTGGCGATGGTCTTTTCAACCAGTTCGGTCCGGTCGTAGTACGGCACCAGCTTCACCCCGGGAGGAAGCGCCTTTTGGATGACCTGCACCTTCTCCTTCACCCCGGCGACGACTTCCTTGCTCGACGCCCCTTTCAGCATCAAAACGATGCCGGCGACCGCCTCGCCGTTGCCGTCGGTCGTGGTCGCCCCCTGGCGCGGCTCGCTGCCGATCCTGAGCTCGGCCACCTCGTCCAGGCGGACCGGGGTTCCCCCCCGTGCGGTCACCACGATCCGCTTCAGGTCCTCGACCCCCTTGGCAAGCCCCACCCCACGCACCATGTACTGCTCCTGGCGGTGCTCGATATAGCCGGCGCCGGTGGCGGTGTTGTTCTGCTCGACCGCCTCGTAGACGTTGCGCAGGGTAAGCCCCAGGCTCTTCAGCTTGCCCGGATCGACCTGCACCTGGTACTGCTTGACCTCCCCGCCGAAGGAGTTGACGTCGGTGACGCCGGGGACGGTGCGCAGCATGGGACGGATCACCCAGTCCTGGATCGCCCGAAGCTCCCGCACGTCGAGCTTTCCCTGGACGATGTACTGGTAGATCTCGCCGAGTCCGGTGGTCACCGGGCCAAGCTGTGGTTCCAGCCCCTTGGGGAGACGGTCCCGCGCCTGCTGGAGGCGTTCGAAGACTTGCTGCCGGGCAAAGTAGATGTCGGCGCCGTCCTCGAAGACGACGGTGATAACGGATAAGCCGATCTTGGAAACGGAGCGGACCTCATGCAGCCGGGGAAGTCCCCCCAAAGTGGTCTCCAGCGGGAAGGTCACCAACTGCTCCACCTCGGTCGGCGCCATCCCCCCGGCCTGGGTGAGGATCTGCACCTGCACGTTGGTGACGTCGGGAAAGGCGTCCACCGGGAGCTTTTTCATCGCCCAGATGCCGGTGCCGATGAGCAGCGCGGTCGCCATCAGGACCAGGAGGCGCTGTTCCAATGCAAAGCGGAGGATGCGGTCGATCATGCTATTCCTCCCCCAGCTCGCCCTTTTTGAGCTCGGACTTCAGGACGAAGCCACCTTTTTGGGCATACAGTTCCCCTTCCGCCAGACCGGCGGTGATCTCGACGTACCCGCCGGAAACGGCACCGGTCATGACCGGCCGCGGCAGGAAATCGGTGCCGTCCCTGCTGACGAAGAGGACCTTCTTCCCTTCCAACTCGACCAGCGCCTCCTCCGGAACCGCCAGGACCGGCGGTCCGGCCGCAGGGAGAGCGAGCTCCACCGTCGCAAACATCTCCGGCTTGAGCTTGCGCCCCGGATTGGGCACCTCCACCCGCGCCTTCACGGTCCGGGTCGCCTCGTCGACCAGGTCGGCGAGTTGGGTGATCCGCCCGCGGAACTTCCGGTCCGGATAAGCCCCCACCCGCACCACGGCGCTTTGTCCTTGCTTCACGCGTGCCAGGTCCTTCTCGTTGATATCCACGAGCACCCAGACGGTGCCGAGATCGGCCACGGTGAAAAGGCTTTTGGACGGGTCGGCAAGCTCCCCCACGGTGGCATGCTTTTCGGTCACTACGCCGCCCAAAAGAGTCCGGACCGGAAGCAGGATCTTTTTCTCCGGTGGGGCAGCGAGATCGTGTCTGCCTACCCCATACAGCAGGAGCCGCTGCTCGTCGCCGGCAACCTCGGCGCTGGCGCTGCGGCATTCGTTTTCCACCTGGAAGATCTCCTTGCGCGCGGCGATCTTTTTCTCCACCAGGGCCTTGACCCGCTCCAGGTTCTTCTCCGCCAGGGCAAGCTTTGCCCTGGACTGGCGGTAGCGGTTCATCGACTCCGCCACCTCCACACTCTCCAGCCGGGCAAGCACCGTCCCCTTCCCAACCGTTTGTCCCTGCCCCACCCCGGCCCAGACGATCCTGCCGGAAAGGGGCGGCGCCACGTGGGTCAACCGTTCGCCATCAGGGGCGATCTTGCCGGTTGCGGTTAAGGTGCCGGCCATTTCGTTCCGAACCGCGCGGGCCACCACCACGCCCGCCTTTTTCTGGACCTCGGCCTCCATCCGGACCGTTTTGACCACCTCACGGGCGCCGGCACCATCGGCCTTGGGCTCCTTCTTCCCGGGCTCCTCGGTCCGCTCGGCACGGGCTTCCCCCTTGCCGGGCAGGTGGGTGAACCGGTAACCAAAGGCCCCGACCAGGGCCAAAACGGCGACTCCGCCGCAAACCACACTTTTCCTTATCACTTGATTCCTCCTTGAGACTCCGAAGAGACCGTCCCACCGACCGCACTTTCCAGACGGACCACCGCGGTCTGCAGTTCGTGCTGCGCCGCGAGATATCCCTGGGTTACCTCGTAAAACTTCCGCTGTTCCTCCAACACCGAAAGGATTCCCACCTCGCCCAGGCGGTAGGCCTCCTCGGTGAGCTTGAGATTCTCTTCCAGTTGCGGCAGGACTACCTCGCGGTTCAAACTGACCGAACGCTCCGCCGACCGGAGCGCGGAAAACGCCACCTCGACGTCGCGTTCCACGGTTTGCCGTCCGGAGCGATACCGGCTCTCCGCAGCCGACCGGCGGGCCCGCGCTTCCATGATGCCGGCCCGGTTATTGTCGAAAATGGGGAGGGGAACGGAAAGCTTCAGCGAAATGAGGTTGTCCCGGTTCATCCCCTGGGCTCCGCCGATCTCGAATCCGGTGTTCTCCCGCTGGTAGCTGATTCCCAGCGTCAAGTCGGGATAACGTTCCGCCTCGGCCAGGGTTACCTCGGCATCCCCCTTGGCCGTTTCCAGCGACAGGGCTTTGAGATCGGTCCGTCTGGCGAGCGCCTGACGCTTCAGGGCAGCCAGGTCCTGCCACGCCCCGGCATAGGTAAGCGAACCGGAAAAACCGACCGGCTCGGCCGCAGGAAGTCCCAAAAGAGCGAGGAGGCGCTGGCGTGCCGGATCGACTTCCCGCTCGGCACGACTTTTCCGTTCCTCGCTGCGGGCGACCTCGACCCGGGCAAGGTTCACCTCCAGTTCCGGGATGTCCCCCTCGGCGAAACGCTGCCGGGCGACTTCGAGCAGGCGATTGCTCAGGGCGAGGTTTTGTTCCGCAACGGCGACCGTGGTCTGGGCCAGGAGCAGACCGTAAAATGCCTCACGGACCTGTGCGACCAGGACCCGCTCTGCATTGCGGAGCTGCTGGTCAAAGCCCTGCCGTTCCTTTTCCGCGACCGCGACCCTTTTTTCCCGCTTCCCGAAAAGCGGGATCTGTTGGGAAATGCCGATGGAAAAGCCGTTTTCGGTGCTGCTCCCGGTGAGTTTCCCGGTGGTCCCCTCAAGTTCGAGGACCGGGTTTGCATAGAGGCCGGCACGGATTTCCGCGGCCTGGCGCACCCCCTGCTCGGCGCGCAGGGCCAGCAACTCGGGATTGTTGCGCAGGGAAAAGTCTTCCGCCTGGGAAAGGGTGAACACTTTTGGTTCCGCGAAAGCGGTACCCGCCCCGGCAAAAGAACAGATCAACAGGAAGCAGAGAAGCTTCCTGACCAGGTGGTTTTTTTCAAACAAGACAAACCTCCAATGTGATGAAACCAGCGGATCATTGAGTCCGCTCAATCAATAACGCAGTTGCCACAGCGGGTTGGTGCGACATTTCAATGACGCAGTTGCCACAGCGGGTAGGTGCGACATTCTTGTCGCGATCGGCTCTCTTTGAATAAGAAATGCAGCTCCTTACCCTGCGGAATGCAGCTCCTTACCCTGTAGCAGGGCAGATCCTTACCCTGTAGCAAGCTGCCCCTTACCCTGTGGGAGCGCCTTTCCAGGCGCGATCCGCCGAAGGCGGTAATCACCGTTGCGGTTGATCGCGCGAGGAATCCCCCTTCCACCGTAAAAATGGTCGTCCAGCAGCTATGTCGCACCTTCAGCGAAGAGCGAAGCAGCAGCCGCAGGAGTGCGCATGGCTTCCTCAGGACGCACTACTCCCGGCAAGGCAATGTGTATTTGATCGAATTTTGAGAGAGGAACTGTTTAGGCGAGAATGTGAGGTGGTACTGCAGTGGGGAGATAGACTTCAGGGATGGCTTGGAATGGTTCGAAAACAGAGAGTTCGCTTACCGGCTGCTGACACGAGATGACAACGGCTACGGTAATGAGGGGAGCATTGCAGGGGCAGTCACAGTGACAACTACAGTCGTCACCTTCCGATGGGTCGCCATGATGGGTGGGGCAGGAAGGACAGTGTTTCTGGTCGATGTGACGGGAGGATTCCACCGAGAAAGAAGGCTTTGCCGTGCTGTCGCCGCACAGGTCAAAGGCGCACGCACTCCGGAACAGCCCGCTCACCGATAGCATGACCAGTACGACCAATAGCATTGACAGGTAAGAATTGAGCAAGCGGCGCATGACGTTCTCGACAGAAAAGGGGAAATTTCAGCCGCAAAATGACAGAAAAAAGAAATATGTCAAGAGTTCTAATTTTGGATCAGCCGCTAAATGGCGTAACAACATGAAGCAGACACAGAGAAGGAGCCGGGAAAACGGCGTCCCCACACGAAGTGCGCCATCCGGAATGCCCTCGCCATCAAGCGATACCGCGAATGCACTTCCCCGACCAATCCACCATTTCTTTATCCTCGCTTTCAAGGTCCACCGTTGGGAACGGGATTCCTTTCCAAGCTCCAGCTCAGCAAAGATCCTTAACCAGGAGCGGATTCTCTCATTGACGGTTTACTCCGAATCCTCTTTATAGTATTGGTAACTGACTCTGGCTGAAGGGAAAAAACCGCCTGGGCAGGCGAATAAGGAATAATCCGATGAAATTGAGCGTTCAGGCGATCAAGAAAGAAATCCAGAGGATCTTGCCGGCGGTGGCGTCGATGCGCCAGCATCTGCACACCCATCCCGAGCTGGCGCTCCAGGAGTACGCCACGTCGCGGTTCATCCGGGAACAACTGACGGCACCCGGTATCGACCTCCTGCCGCCGTTTCTGGAGACGGACGTCGTCGCCATGATCCGGGGCAACGGAACGGACCGCAACGTCACCCTGCGCGCCGACATCGACGCGCTTCCGATCAAGGAGATGACCGACCTCCCCTACCAGTCGGTTGCGGACGGCATCATGCATGCCTGCGGCCACGATGGTCACACGGCAATGCTGATCGGCGCTACGCTGGTCCTGGCGGCACTGAATGAGCAGCTGCCGGGGTCGGTGCGCTGCGTCTTTCAGCCCGGCGAGGAGAACGTCGCGGCGGGAAAAGATCTCGTTGCCGCCGGCGCGCTCGACACTCCCAAGCCGGACGCGGTCCTGGCACTGCATGCCTGGCCGGGATACCCCCTCGGTACCATCAGTTCCCGCACCGGTACCATGATGGCCGCGGCGGATATCTTCACCATTTCCATCCGCGGCAAAGGCGGACACGGGTCCCGACCCGAATGCGCCGTCGACCCGATCCTGACTGCAACGAAGGTGATCTCAAGTCTGTACGAGCTGCCTTCCCGGCGGATCGGGGCGCTGGAGCCGGTCGTCATCACGGTCTGCGCCATCGAGGGGGGCTCGAACGCCAACGTCATCCCGGAGGAAGTTCTGCTCCAGGGATCGGTGCGCTATCTGACCAGGGAAACCGGAGCTAAACTGCCGGAGCTTTTCGAAGAGACGGTGAAGTTTCAATGCGAGGCGGCGGGGGCGTCATACCAGTTGGATTATGACCGACCCTACTTGCCGACGATCAACAATGTCGCGGTGGTAGCTGCCTGCCGTGAGGTGGTGGAGACGCACCTTGGGAAGGAGCGTTGGCTGGATCTGCCCCAGCCGTCGATGGGAGCCGAGGATTTCTCTTACTACACGGACCGCTGTCCGGGAGCGATGTTCTTCCTCGGCATGGGAGAGGGATGCAGCCAGTTGCACAGCAACCGGTTCAACTTCAATGACTCGGCCCTGGAAGACGGGATCCTCTTCCTGGTGATGTCGGCGCTGAAAATACTGAATCAGGGATGAACGAAACGGAAGGATGTAAAAATAGGTTAGCTTTAGGAACGACGTCCCGTCGTGATTTCAGCTTGTTGACTGCGGCAGGAATGCCACTTGTAAAACTTTTGGAGGACGACTTTTAACTGTGGGGGCGCCTTTCCAGGCGCGATCCGCCCAAGGCGGTAACCACGGTTAATCGCGCCTGGAAAGGCGTTCCCACAGGGTAGGCAACTACCGTGCTTATTGGAACAGACTTGATCGCGGCAGGAATGCCGCTCCTACCGTAAAAGAACCTGCCGCCTTTTAAATGCCGCTTATCCTTCCCTCCCGATCATCTTCACCAGATCGACCAACCGATTCGAATATCCCGCCTCGTTGTCATACCAAGCCAGAATCCGCGCGAGCTTCCCGTCGACAACCTGGGTCGCCGGAAGGTCCACGATCGCGGAAAGCGGGTTCCCCCGGTAGTCCATAGAGACCAGTTCATCCGCGCAAACCGCGAGAATCCCCTGCAGCTCTCCTTCCGCCGACTCCCGGAATGCCGCGTTGAGTGCCTCGACATCGACCTCCCGGGCCAACTCGGCCACAAGGTCGATATTGGCGACGTTGGCGGTCGGAACCCGGATCGCCATCCCATCGATGCGTCCGGTCAACTGCGGCATCACCCACAAAACGGCCTGGATGGCGGTGGTCGTAGTAGGGACGATCGAAAGCGCCGCCGCCCGCCCCCGGCGCAGGTCCGCGTGCGGCCCGTCGTGCAGTTGCTGGTTGTTGGTATAGGGATGCACCGTGGTCATCAGGGTCTTCCGTATCCCGAATTTCTCGTCGAGCACCTTGAGCATCGGCGCCAGGCAATTCGTGGTGCAGGAAGCGTTGGAGATGATGTGATGGAGGTCGGCGCGGTAATCCCGGTCGTTTACCCCCATCACGATGGTGATGTCCGGATCGGGGGACGGAGCGGAAATCACCACCCGCTTGGCTCCGGCGGCAAGGTGCGCCGCGGCCTTCCCGCGGGAGGTGAAACGCCCGGCAGCCTCGACAACTACGTCGATTCTCTCGCGCGCCCAAGGCAGCGCCGCCGGCTCGGTTTCCCCGAGGACGTGAATCCGCTTGCCGTCAACCACCAAAAAGTCGCCGTCGGTCCGGATTTCGCCCGGATAAGTCCCGTGGCTCGAATCGTATTTCACCAGGTGGGCCGCCGTTTCAATACCCGCCGGTTCGTTTATCGCGACAATTTCCAGCTCCCCTCCCCGCAGCGCGGCCCGCAGAAAGGTCCTCCCGATCCTGCCCAAACCATTGATTGCAACACGCACGTCAAAAGCTCCTGCAACAATGAAGGGTGGAACAGCCGCGGCTGCTCCACCCTTCGGAATCAAACCTCTTTATTCCGCAACAACTGCCTCCTCCCGACGAAGGAGGCGACAGTTCAGATACAGAAATTCAAAATCCCCTTCTGCGCTTCCTCGGCGTTCTCGATCTTCTCGAGGACATCGGCCAGGGTGGTGTTGTCGAGGATGTTGGCCATCGCGTCGCGGACTTCCTTCATAACGGCGCGGATGCCGCAGGTCTCCTCGCTGCCGCATTCGGTGCACTTGGCATAGGAGGTCTCGCTGACGCAGGGAACCGGCGCCAGTGGTCCTTCCATCACCCGGATCGCCTGGCCGAAGGTGATCGCCTTGGGGGGGCGTCCCAGATAATAACCGCCCCCTTTCCCCTTCTTGCTATGGAGGATGCCGTTGTTCTTGAGAGCAAGCAGGATCGCTTCCAGGAACTTCTTGGGAATCGCCTCTTCTCGGGCGAGGTCCGCAATCAGGATCGGCCCCTCCTCGTAGTGCTTGGCGAGGTAAATCAGCGCTTTCAACCCGTATTTTGTCTTTTTGGAGATCATATTTTATTAATCCATCAATTTAATAGCCTTATATTGCATTGAGGGAGGGGTGTTGTCAACTCCTTTTGGGTCCAAGCGTGGACAAGTTGCCGCGAATCCATTTGAGGCAGGTCGTTGGGGAGGTCGTGTAGGAGCGACATTCCTGTCGCGATCGAGTCTCTTCTAAATATTCCGGATGGCTGCCTACCCAGGTGGGAGCGAAGCCACCTGGGTCCTCACCAGCTACCTCGTCTCCAATGCGATCGTCCTGCCGGCCAGCCGCTGGCTGGGGTAAGGCGGGTGTACCCGAAAAAAATGGGGCCGGTTGCGGCGGAATAGTTGGGGGCTCTCGGGAGGATCACACTGGTCCTGTGAAGATAAGAACTGCAGCTGCGTAAATTAATTTCGTCCGCGCCGGACCTCCCGCCAGTGCCGGTGTACCATGTTGAAAAGTGTCGGCCCCTTGAGAATCAGGGGCTCGTCCCTCCCCTCCCCCTGATCTCCTGGTGCCCATCCCACCGAACCAGTTTCCTCGTGAAAATCTGAAGTCTCGCAAGCAGCCGCCTTCCGGCCCCGGACGTCACGCCAGGGGAAAGGTGTCCGCGAAGGTGGCGATCCCAACGGAGGTGAATTTCAGGAAGTTCCACGTTTCACGGCGTGGCGCACCCATCAGCGCCGAACCACCATTGCTTTCAGGAGAGTAGCCATGAGAAGAGCGAGTTTAACGACGGCAGTAGCTGTTATCATCTGGGCGGCACTCATCGTGGTAACCAAAGCCTCCGAGGCCGCAACGTACAGCCTCTGGTCGGCCAGCACGGTACCAACGATGACCGACTCAGGTCCGGACAGCGCAGTCGAACTGGGCATAAAATTCAAGTCCGACACGGCCGGAACCATTACCGCCATCCGCTTTTACAAGGCAAAAAACAACACCGGAACCCATGTCGGGAACGTCTGGAACGCTTCCGGCACCCGACTGGCCACCGCAACGTTCTCCGGCGAGACCGCATCCGGTTGGCAGCAGGTCAATCTTTCCACTGCGGTAAGCATCGCCGCCAATACCTATTACGTCGTCTCCTACCACACCAACAGCGGCCACTACAGCGATGACATCGGCTACTTCTCGGGAAAAGGGGTCGACGCAGCTCCCCTCCACGCCCCGGCGGACGGTGTTTCCGGCTACAACGGGGTCTACGCCTACGGCTCCTCCAGCAAGTTCCCCAATCAGGGGTGGCAAAGCTCGAACTACTGGGTCGATCTGGTGTTCACCCCGGCTACTGCGGACACGACGGCCCCCACCGTAACCGCCTTCAGCGTCCCGACGACCTCCTCGTCGCTTACCGTCCCCATCTCCACCTTTACCGCAACCGACAACCTAGCGGTTACCGGCTACCTGGTCACCGAGAGCGCCACGGCTCCATCGGCAACCGCCACCGGATGGAGCGCCGCGGCACCGGCCTCCTATACCTTCTCGACCGCGGGAACAAAAACCCTTTACGCCTGGGCCAAGGACGCCGCCGGCAACGTCTCCACCAGCCGCAGCGCCTCGGTAACCGTGACGATTGCCGATACCACGGCACCAACCATTACCGCATTTTCCGTGCCCTCAACGGCTACGACCCTGACCGTTGCCGTCACCACCTTTACCGCCACCGACAACGTCGCGGTCACCGGCTATCTGGTAACGGAAAGTGCCACCAAGCCATCGGCTACCGCCACCGGGTGGTCCTCCGCCGCCCCGGGCTCCTATACCTTCACGACGACCGGCAGCAAGACTCTCTATGCCTGGGCGAAGGATGCCGCCGGCAACGTCTCCGCCAGCCGCAGCGCGACGGTCACCGTGACCGCCGACACCACCGCACCGAACGTCACGGCATTTACCATCCCATCAACCTCGACCAGCCTGACCGTTGCCATCACCGCCTTTACCGCCACCGACAATGTCGCGGTCACCGGCTATCTGGTCACCGAAAGTTCCACCAAGCCCTCAGCGACCGCCAGCGGGTGGTCTTCCAGCGCCCCGGGATCCTATGCCTTCACCTCGGCCGGCAGCAAGACGCTTTACGCCTGGGCCAAGGATGCCGCCGGCAACGTCTCCACCAGCCGCAGCGACACCGTCACCATCACGATCGCCTCGACCGTTCCGGAGCCGTCCGGATGGCTGGCCGGTGACCCCCACGTACACCGCAGTTGCGGCGGCAGCCCGGAATCAGTATCCAGTCTGTATCTGGGCATGGGCGCGCAAAACCTGGCCTTCATCTCCCTGCTCGCCGACATGGGAAACGGAGAGGTCCAGAACCCGGTAACCGACCTCCCGTTGGTGAACGGGCAGGATGATCCGGTCTCCACCCCGGGGCGGACCGTCCACTGGGATGCGGAATGGCACTGGGACGCCACCTACACGCAGTACCCGCACCAGGCACTGGGAGGCCACATCCTGGCGCTCGGCCTCTCGGACGCGTACCAGATCTGGCAGGAATACACTTACCCGATCATCGCCTGGGCACACCAGCAGGGCGGCATCGCCGGGTATGCGCACCTGCAGAATCTGGATGGCTCCATCCCGCAAACCCTTAACTGCTGCGGTCCCATCGAGTATCCCGTAGAAGTCGCCCTGGGGACCGCCGACTTCATCGAAGAAGATGTGGTCAATATCAACTATCCCTTGCCGGACCGGTATCCCGAAGCGGCGATCCAGGCCTATTACCGTTTGCTCAACTGCGGCTTCCGCCCCGGTTTCGCAGCGGGGACCGACCATCCTTGCGACCAGCCGGGCGCTGATCTCGGGTCACTGCTCACGTACGTGCAGACCGGCCAGAACACCGATTACCGCAGTTGGATCAACGGGATCGCCCAAGGGAGAACCGTGATCTCCCGCAACGGCCATAATGAGTTTCTGGACCTCAAGGTGAACAGCACCGCCACCCCGGGCGATGAAATCGCCCTCCCCTCGGCCGGTACCGTCCCGGTAACGGTCACCTGGAGCGCAATCACCGGCCTATCCGGCACCATCGAGCTGGTGCAAAATGGGGTCGTTGTGGCATCCAAGGACGCCTCGGTTGCAAAAGGCACTGCGGCCACCCTCACTGCCAGCGTTGATTTCACCCAAAGCGGCTGGCTCGCCGCCCGGCGGATGAGCTCGGCTGGCCACGTACTCCATACCGGTGCGGTATTCGTCATCGTCGGCGGAGCTCCGATCCGGGTCAGTGCCGACGACGCCAACTACTACGTCCAGTGGATGGACAACCTGCTGCAAAAGACCTCTCCGGGCGGAGCTTGGGCCGGATATTTCGTCAATGACCTCGCCGCGGCGCAGGCTCGCTACCAGGCGGCCAAGGCGGTCTTCCAGCAAATCGCGGCCGAGGCCGGCAGCGGAGGCGGAGGCAGCCAGCAGAACCAGACGATCTTCACCAGCCAAGTCCCAACCCTCTACGAAAACGACGACACCTATGAACTGGGGACCCGTTTCTTTACTGACACGCCGGGACAGATCACCCAGGTGCGTATCTACACTAACGGGATCGAGGGGGGCACCCACACGGTCCGGATCTGGCGCAGAAGCGACGCTACCGTGGTAGCGGGGCCTTTTACCTGGGACGTCACCGCAGGAACGGCAGGATGGACCAGCTTCACCCTCCCCACTCGGGTATCTATTGCGGCGAATACCGACTACATCGTGGCGGTCTCGAACAGCTCGGACCACTACTATGCCGAGCAGACCAACGGCTTTGCCGCGGCAATCGTGAATGGAAACCTCCACACCTACGTAGGAAGCGGCCTTTACGCGACGACCTCCGGCGCGATGCCGTCGGCGTCCTGGCAGAACACCAACTACTTCCGGGACATCATCTTCGTTCCCAACAACTGATCGCGGCCTAGCGGCCGGCGCTCCGGCGGGCGTGGCGACGACGCCCTTACCTGCCACAACGGTCACGAGGAGAATGCTCCGGTCATGCACTCCCCCCAGCAACAGAGGGGGGTAGTGCATGACCGGCAAAAAGGTAAGGTGTTATAATTAATTCAGAGAATCGACCGGTTCCAGGTGCCACGGCAGGCGGGGCTTACGCCAGCAGATCTCCAGGCGGTCGATCGCAAAGGGAGGTAAGTCATGGGATACCTTAAAAAGAAAAACAAAGGGCTCCTCTATTCGTTTCTGGCCGGAACGGCGGTAGGAACGGGGATTACGCTGCTGACGGCACCGAAATCGGGACGGGAGCTGCGCGGGCAGATTTCCGACATGGCCGATGATTCCTTCACCAAGGTGAAAGATTATGCCAGCGATGCCCAGAACAAACTCAGCGAAACCTATGAAAGCGGCAAAAGAGCCCTCAGCGAGAAACGGATGGCGATGACATCGGCCATGCGTCGGGGCAAAGAAGCAATTAGCGAAGAAAGGGAAAGACAGCGGTCCGAATTCGGACATGAAGAAGGGACCCCGATGTAACGGCAACGGGCACTCCTCGGGGAGTGCGGAGTAAAGATTCTGCCGTGCCTGCTGAGACGGGCAACCAACAGGTTGAACAGCAACAAGAAAGGCGCCTCCGGTTCACGGATGGCGCCTTTTTCATTGCTGCACATCGAGGGCATGGGAACCGATCCACCCGACTTCACCTCCTCGGTGGCAGGCAAGGACCGGGTAACGACTTGGTGGCAAAAGCCCAGCACCGACCGCAGCCCGCTTGCACTCGGCGATGATCAGGGCGAAAACTACCAGCAGTCTACACCGAGGCCGCTCAAGACGCGCTGTTTCCGGAGTGGGGGTCATCCTTGAAGATGAGCCGGATGGTCCAGCCGTACTTCGGGTCCTGCTCCAGGATGCCACGGGCATGGAACTTCTTGCCGTCGTGCTTTGCGGAGACGAGATCCTTCAGGCTAACCGGTCCGCCCCGCAAAAGATCAGCCGCCAAGGGTGCGGTGATCTCCTTTTTCCAGCGCGAAAGCCGGTCCTTCCAGAGCATGAAGCCGCAGCGCGCAGCGCAGCCGAATCCCTTATCCGATTCGACCACCGTGCTGCCGCAGGCCGGACAGGAGCCGATCCCGGTGCCGCCTTCCGTCGCGGTGGAGGCGGCCGGCGTAGTGCGAGCAGGACCGCCGCCCGGTCTAGCCGCACCCGCGGCTCCTGCTTTACGCACGGCTTTTCGCCGGGCTCCCCCGGCCGCCCCTTCGGTACCTTTTCTCCCAGCCGCCCCTTCGCCACCTTTTCCCTCGGCGGCCCCTGTTCCGGCTGCCTTCCTGCGAGAGGGTGGCTTTTCGCCCACCGCCTGCTTGATCCACGCCGAAAGCTCTTTGCCGCTCTTCAAGACCGTCTCCGGAATGGCTTCCCCGCGCTGTTGCGCCAGCTTTGCGGCGAAAGCCAACTGGCGCTGCGTCGGAGCACCGGCCGCCCCGCGCGGTACCGGAGCGGCATATTCCATCTTGCCGTGCACCCCCTTGCAGAAGCGCTGCCAGGTCTCCTTCTTCTCCACCACCAGGTCGAGAAACCCTTCCATCCGGCGGGTCAATTCGTAGTCGATCACCCAAGGGTGCTTTTCCCTCAAGTAATCAACCAGGCTTTCCCCCGGGGGAAGCGGCACCACCTTCCCCTTTTCCTCCCGGACGTAGCCGCGCTCCGAAATGTTGCGGGTTATGGCGGCGTAGGTGGAGGGGCGGCCGATCTCCAACCGCTCCAGCTCTTTTACCAGCGTTCCGAAGGTGAAGCGGCCGGGAGGCTTGGTCTTCTTCTCGTCCAGGAGCTCCCTTTCCTTGCGGACCCGTTCCCCCACGGCCACCGGCGGGAGGAGCTGGACCGGTTCCTCTTCACCCTTGCGCTCCTTTTCCTCCTCCGCCTCCTGGTAGACCTTCAGGAACCCGTCGAAGGTGAGTACCCGCCCGTTGGCCCGGAATTTTTCGCCGACCACGTCAAACAGAAGCGCCGTCGCGTCGTAGCGAGCGGCAGCCATCTGGCTGGCTACCGCCCGGCGGAAAATGAGCTCGTAGAGGCGGGCGTGTTCCGGACCGAGCCCTTCCCCACCGATCAGGGACCCGATCTCGTTGCCGTGGTGCAGGTGGGTGGGACGGATGCCTTCGTGAGCGTCCGCCTGCGTGTTCTTCGAGCTGTACCGGTGCGGCTTTTCCGGAAGGTAGGCCGCGCCCAGCGCGGCGGTTAAGAACCTGCGGAGTTCCTCGATGAATTCGTCGGACATACGGACCGAGTCGGTGCGGTGATAGGTGATGAGACCGTGGTCGAACAGTCCCTGCGCCAGCCGCATGGTTTGCTCGGGAGTCATCTTGAGCCGCGCTGCGGCGGCCGCCTGAAGGTCCACGGTGGTAAAGGGGGGCTTGGGAAACTGCCGCACCTCCTTCAGTTCGACCTTTTCGGCCAGGGCATGGCTCTCCTTGGCAACCAGGGCGGCAAGGGCCGCGGCTTCACTCTGGTCTTCGAACTTCCCCCGCAGATGCCGTGCGGTAAAGCGGGTCCCGTCCTTCTCCAGTTCGATGGCGAGCACCCAATAGGGGGTCGCAACGAAGCGGCGAATTTCCCGCTCCCGATCGACCACCAGGCGCACCGCCGGCGACTGCACCCGTCCGACGCTGTAGGAACCTCCCAGCGCGCGGCTCGCCAGGGGGGAAAGCAGGTAACCGACCAGCCGGTCCCCGATTCGGCGCCCGAGGTAGGCATCATAGAGCCCGTGGTTGGTAGTTTCGAAGGGAACCGCCTTCGCCAGGGAATCCCGCAACCCCCGCTCGGTCACCTCGAAGATCTCCAGCCGCAGGCAGGATGCCGCAACCTCCCGAACCTCCTCGAAGATGTGGGTGCTGATCGCGTAACCCTCCCGGTCCGGGTCACCGGCAAGAAATACCTGCTCCCCGCGAGCCGCCTGGCGCAGTTCGCCGGGGAGCTTTTCTTTTTTCGGGAGGTACACGAAAGTCGGTTCGTAACTGGCGAGATCGACTCCGAGGACCGTCTCGGGGAGGTCTTTGAAGTGCCCGACGGTGGAGATGGTGCGTGTCTTGAGTAAGGCGGCGATCTTCTTGGCCTTGGTTGGGGATTCCACGATGATGAGCATGGGTCATTCTCCGTGATTTGACGTAGCCCGCACTGTAAAAGTTTCCATAACGGCTGTCGATACTCCTTACACATTTCCCACCTGCTCAACGATAAAAGCGATGGCAACTATTGCAATCTCGGCATTCCCCTTCATGGCACCATCCTTGCTCAAACGATGTCACTAACCTACGCCCAAAGACGCTCCGCTTACGCATCTTCGGCGAACCAGCCGAAACAACTGGTACGATAGCCGCACCCTGGAGGTACTCAACATGTCCCGATTCATCCGTCAGGCACGCATACTGGTTCGTGCATTGGCAGTCGTGATGGCTCTCGTGGCGGTCAATTCAGCCGGCAATGCCGATGCCGCGCCCCTGGACCTGAGCCTGCAGACGACACCGAACCTGGTCGCCGATTTCATTGACGTGAACTACGTTGCCGCCAGCAAGTCGTTTACCGCCCAGGGGTACGCCGAACAGATCACCAACGGTTCCACGGCTCCCGCCACCATCGTCAACGGCACCTTCACCATCACCGCGACCATCGACAACGACGGCAACGTGACCTCGGGAACCCTGACCATCAACGGCGAGGTCCCTTCACTGAGCGTGGCACCGGGGCTCCTGCTCAACGGCACCCTCCAAGCCCACGGTTTGGGCGAGGCAGGCGGGCCCATCGAATTCCAGTTCGCCACCACTGATGGGGCGCTGGCATCCCAGTTCGGCCCGGTCCTGAAGGTCATACTCACCTTCTCCGGTTACCAGGGGAGTATGCTGCAGGACTTCACCAGCAATTCCATCGCCGTTGCCGGCATCGGCTGGTAGGCCAGCAATAGATCTTTCATAGCTATCGATACGTAATCAATCAGATCGAAAAAGAGGGAGGAATTATCATGACACTGAACCATACCCGCCGTTGCCTCAGGATGCTCCTGCTTTTCATCGCCCTTTTGGCGGCAACTTTTGCGGCCGTCCCGGCCGGCGCGACGCAGATCAATGTCCCGTACACCTACTTCCCCGACCTCAACAGCGCCTTCATCGGAGTCGGCTACGACTACGGCAGCAGCACCTTCACCGCCAACGGGTACGTCAACACCTATCAGAAGAGCAGCGACAGCAGCTCGCTTACCGACGCCTATTTCCTCTCCAGCTTCAGCCTTACCGCCGCCATCTCACACAGCGGCGTCTTTTCCTCGGGCAGTCTCGATATCGAAAACATCAACGACCCGTCCACGCCGCTTCTTACCGGCAACCTGATCGCCCTCGGCTATGACAAGAACGATCCCGTGATGCAGTTTCTTTTCAACAACGTCGGCGGATCGCTCAAAGACGATTTCGGCTCCCAGGTACTCGTGATTCTCGGCAACAGCGGCTTCGATCTCGCCACCGATGGTTTCGGCGCCAGTTTCAACAATTACGAGTTCAGCGATGCCGTCTCCGACACCCACCCGGCACCGGTTCCCGAACCGGGTACCGTGACCCTGCTGCTCTTCGGCGGCGCCGGCCTGTTCCTCGCCCGGCTGCGCAAAAGCACCCGTAGAGGCTGAGTCCGGCGCTGCACCGCATGCGCACCACGCTGTCCGGGGTCGCTCACCCAGAATGGCGGAATCGTGCCCTGGATGTGCCGGGCAACCAGAGGGAAACTACCATGGCATTGAAATTCAATTCGCTCGCGCTTCTTTTCGCGGCAACCATAGTAACGGCATTTACGGGAACCGCGTTTGCTGCTTTGTTGGGCGTGCAGCCTGGATATCCGCAGATCAGCTACAACATCGGCAGCGTCACTCCGGCAACCACCTACAGTTACGACGGCACTACCGGGGTACTCACCGTCACCGCGGCCCCGCTCTCCTACCGTGCCTCGTCGACCGCGACGCCGGTTCTGGTCAACGGCACCAAAAGTCTCAGCATCACCGTCCACCTGGACGCTACGGGGAAGCTCATCCCCAATGTGGCGGGAGACAACATCACGGTCATCGGGACCGTCGTGGCCGGGGGACAAACCTACACCGGCACGCTCCTCACCGGCAAGCCCACGGCCTTCGGCTTTTTCAACAGCACCACCACGACCGACACCTTTGACTTCCGTTTCTCCACCACCGATGGGACCCTGAAATCCGCCTTCACCGGTAAGGACATCGGGGTCACCCTGACCAGCGAGAGCTCCACGTTCAACGGCTCCTTCGCGGCCGGGTTCCAGGGAAACGCCAAGGGGACCATCGGGACCCTTGCCGGGCCGTACATGTCTTTAGCAGAAACCTGTACCGATGCAACCGGATCGGGGCCGATCGCCTTCTCCGCCGTCTTGACCAACACCGGCAGCGAGGCTCTGACCAGCATTACCTGCACCAGCACGCCGGAGAGCGCCATTTCGGGCACCCCGGGAACCCTCGACGTCGGGGCCTCGGCAACCATCACCGGCAGCTACACCCCGACCGGGACCCCTTCCTCCAGCGCGGTCAACTGCTCGGCAACCGGCAACGGCAGCCAGGTATCCATCACGGCGACCAGCCAGGCTACCTGCAACGTCATCGCCACCCCGGCAATCAGCGTCACGGCTTACTGCGGCGATGCCCCGGCCCCGGGGCAGCCCATCACCCTGACCGGCCTGGTCGCCAATAGCGGCAACGAACTCCTCACCGACGTAACCTGCACCGACAGCAAGGGCACGGTGATCGCCGGGGTGCCGGCAACCCTGGCCCCGGGCGCCACCGCCTCGATCAGCGCAAGCTACGTCCCGACCGGGAGCAATTCCACCGACATCGTCACTTGCTCCGCGAAGGGGGGGATGGACAACCTCGTCGTCAGCGCCAACGCTTCGACCACCTGCAGCATCAAGACGGCCCCCGCCTTCACGGTGACGGAATCCTGCAGCAACGCGCCGGCTCCGGGACAGCCGATCACCTTGACCGGCACCATCACCAACACCGGCAACGAAACCCTCACCGGCTTCAGCTGCACGGACAGCAAAGGCGCCGCCATCACCGGTGTGCCGGCCACCCTCGCTCCGGGCAGCGCCGCCTCGATCAGCGGCAGCTACGTCCCGACCGGGAGCAACTCCGGTGACACCATCAGCTGCAGCGCTACCGGCGCCATCAACAGCGTCACCGTCTCGGCAAACGCCAACGCCACCTGCGGCATCGTTACCAAGCCCGCCTTCACGGTGAGCGAGTCGTGCAGCAACGCCCCCGCACCGGGACAGCCGATCACCCTGACCGGCGTCATTGCCAACACCGGCAACGAAACCTTGAACGGCTTCAGTTGCACCGACAGCAAAGGGGCGGTCCTTGCCGGCATCCCGGCCACCCTCGCCCCGGGAGCTTCCGCCCCGATCACCGGGAGCTACGTCCCGACCGGGAGCAACTCCAGCGATACCATCACCTGCAGTGCCACCGGAGCCATCAACAGCGCTTCCGTCTCGGCCAACTCCAGCGCCACCTGCGGCATCGATACCAAGCCCGCCTTCACGGTGAGCGAGTCGTGCAGCAACGCCCCCGCGCCGGGACAGCCGATCACCCTGACCGGCGTCATTGCCAACACCGGCAACGAAACCTTGAGCGGCTTCAGCTGCAGCGACAGCAAGGGAGCGGTCCTTGCCGGCATCCCGGCGACCCTCGCCCCGGGGGCCTCCGCCCCGATCACCGGGAGCTACGTCCCGACCGGGAGCAACTCCAGCGATACCATCACCTGCAGTGCCACCGGCGGCATCAACAGCGCTTCGGTCTCGGCCAACTCCAGCGCCACCTGCGGCATCGATACCAAGCCCGTCTTCACGGTGAGCGAGTCGTGCAGCAACGCTGCCGCACCGGGACAGGCGATCACTCTGACCGGCGTGATCACCAACACCGGCAACGAACCGCTCTCCGGCTTGAGCTGCACCGACAGCAAAGGGGCGGTCTTCGCCGGTGTTCCGGCCACCCTGGCCCCGGGGGCCAGCGCCCCGATCACCGGGAGCTACATCCCGACCGGCAGCAACTCCAGCGATACCGTCACCTGCAGCGCCACCGGCGCCATCAACAGCGCTTCGGTCTCGGCAAATTCCAGTGCCACCTGCGGGATCGACACCAAGGTGACCTGGACCATCAACGACAGCTGCGCCAACGCCGGCGCACCGGGACTGCCGATCGGCATCAGCGCGGTGATCAGCAACACCGGCAACGACACCATCACCGGGATCGTCTGCAGTGACAGCAAAGGAGGTAGCCTGACCAACGTGCCGACCTCCCTGGCACCGGGTGCCAGCGCCACCATGACCGGCGGCTACGTCACGTCCCTCAGCCCCTCCACCGACATGGTAACCTGCTCTGGCTACGGGATCACCAACGCGACCGCGGTGACCGGCACCTCGAGCGCCACCTGCCAGGTACTGACCGCCCCGTCGCTGACGCTGACCGAATCCTGCAGCAACGCTTCGGCCCCCGGACAGCCGATCGGCATCAGCGGCCTGCTCACCAACACCGGCAACGAATCGCTTGCCGGCTTTAACTGCACCGACAGCCAGGGCGCGGTTCTGACCGGGGTGCCGACGACCCTGGCACCGGGTGCCAGCGCCACCTTGACCGGGAGCTACGTTCCGACGTCGGGAACCTCGACCGACACCATCAGCTGCACCGCATCCGGCTCCCTCAGTGCCAGTGCCGTCTCGGCCAATTCCAACGCGACCTGCGGCGTCAACGCCCAGGCCTGCGTCAGCATCAAGAAGCAGGTCAGCACCACCTGCACCGTCACCGGCTCCAAGGACAAGCACTGCAAGACCGACGAAACCAAGGACGACTACTGCAAGCGCAGCGACTGCGATCAAAGCTACTGCGCCAATACCTACCAGACCAAGCTCAGCTACTGTCATGAGGTCACCCTGAAGCAGTCCCACTGCGGCAGTTCCGAATCGAAGGGGACCCATTGCTCCAAGTCCGACTGCGACCACGGCTATTGCAACAGCGACGACAACAAGGACGACTACTGCAAGATCCCGGCGGCACCGACCTGCGTCCCGGTCTGGCTGGATGCGGACACCGAGGAAACCGGCGCCACGATGGGGATCACCACCAAGACCACCGACAGCGGTGACGACTTCCTCTCCAAGCTCGCCAACGGCACCCTTTCCCAGGGAGGGATCCTCGATCTCCTCAAGAAGCTGAAGCTCGGCATCTCCCACGACGACTCCGACGAGGCGTACATCCAGGACGTCGACAAGGACGATGACGACAATGACGACACCTATGACGCCGGGGAGTACTACCAAGGCCACGTCCGCCAGTCCCCGCTGGCCTACCGGTTCCTGGTAACCAACTGCGGCCAGACCGACCTCACCGGCGTGACGGTGACCGACCCGACGGTAGGGGTGACCGGTTACTCAGTGGGGAACCTTGCCGCCGGCGCATCGGTCACCCTGACCGCCGACCAGATTCCCCAGCTGGCCCTGCCTACCAAGTACTGCACCCAGTCTTTCGTCAACACCGCCACGGTCATCGGGCAGGATGTACTGGGTAACAAGGTTTCCGACAGCGACGACGCCTGGGTGGTCTGCAATACCAAGACCTGCACCTTCACCCAGGGGTACTGGAAAAACCACCCCGGCAACTGGCCGGTAAGCACCCTCAAGCTGGGAAGCGTCTCCTATTCCCAGACCCAGCTCCTGGCCATTTTTAACACGCCGGTGTCGGGTAACGGAGTGATCGCCCTTGCCCACCAGCTGATCGCGGCCAAGCTGAACGTCGCCAACGGCACCATGGTACCCACGACGATCCAACAGGCGATCACCAGCGCCGATGCCATGATCGGCGCCCTCGTGGTCCCGCCGGTCGGCTCCGGCTCGCTGGACACCGCCACGACGAGTACCCTCACCGGCACTCTCGACGCCTACAACAGCGGCACGTTGCCGGGGGGACCGACCCACTGCGGCGACACCACGCCGCCCCAGCAGTGCACCGGGGTCATCGGCGACTTCGTATGGAACGACGTCAACAAAAACGGCGCCCAAAACGGCGGCGAAGCAGGAATCGCCAAGGTGAAGGTCACCCTGAGCAACGGGAAGAGCGCCTACACCGACGCGACCGGACACTACCAGTTCACCGGTCTTTGCCAGGGAAGCTACACGGTCAAGGTAAGCCCTCCCTGCGGCTGGAGCGCAACCACCCCGACCTCGGTGACGGTGAACCTCACCTCCGACAGCGCGAGCAACCTGTCGGCCGATTTCGGACTCGCCAAGCCGAGTATCGCCTGCACCGGCAAGATCGGTGACTACATCTGGAACGATACCAACATGAACGGCGTCCAGGACAGCACCGAGTCGGGGCTGGCCGGGATCACAGTCCTGCTCAGCAACGGCGACCAGACCTCCACCGACGCCACGGGCCATTACCAGTTCACCGGCCTTTGCGCCGGCGACTACACCATCACCGTCGCCACTCCCGCCGGCTACACCGCGTCCCCGACCGGCCAGGGAGGCAACACCGCGAAGGACAGCAAGGGGAGCCCGGCCAAGGTGACCCTCACCGCGAGTTCCAGTTCGGTACAGAACATCGACTTCGGGTTCTACAAGACCCCGGCGCCCACCTGCACCGGCGTGATCGGGAACTACGTCTGGAACGATCTCAACAAGAACGGGATCCAGGAATGCAAGGAGCCGGGGCTGGCGGGAGTGACGGTGAAGCTCAGTAACGGCATGAGCTCCATCACCGATGCCGATGGTCACTACCAGTTCTCGGGCCTCTGTGCCGGGACCTACACGGTGACGGTGCTGACCCCGGCCGGGTTCACCCCGTCCCCCACCCTTCAGGGGAACAGCCGGGCCGCCGACAGCAATCCGACCCCGTCGACGGTGACGCTCGCGGACAACCGGGCTTCGGACCTGACCGTCGACTTCGGTTTCTACAAGCTCCCGACCCCGACCTGCGGCAAGGGGTGTTCGCTGGGATACTGGAAAACCCACACCGCCAACTGGCCCAGCGCAAGCCATACCACGGACAACTTCGACAGCGTTTTCGGGACCAATGCCTTCACCCCGGACATCACCCTGCTCCAGGCCCTCAACCTTGGGGGGGGCGGAGTGGAGAACCTGGCCCGGCAGGCCGCAGCGGCTCTTTTGAACGCGGAAGACGGCCGGATCTCCGGGTTTCCGCTCACCGTGGCACAGATCAAGGCAGCGGTAGTGAACGCCGTCGTCACCGGAAACTACGACGCCCTGGCCACCCAGCTGGACGGCTACAACAACCTCGGCTGCCCGTTGAACTAGGGACCACCGGGGGCGCCCACGGCGGCCCCGCGATGAACAAAGCCCCGTAACCGGCACTAACCACGCCAGCTACGGGGCTTTTTTTAAAAAGTGGTATGGATGCAAAACCAGCCGCGCTCTTTTTCCGCAACTCAAAAATACATTCGCCCGCTGCGCAAAGTATGAACTTGTTCAGATCCGGCACAAGACGGCGGAAGAAGCCCAGCAAGCGGCTTCAAGGGGCTTGAGATGTTCAAATCCTGCAACAGAGTCCCTCCGGCCCCGGCAGCCGCGTTCCTCCGAATTAACATTTACTTTTAGTAACTTGCCCAAGTCGGCACCATAGTAGCGTTGTTGGCATCGAATTTGAATAAAAAGGGTGTCACCATGTGACGTGCTCTAATTACAAGCTGTTTCCGATAAAGGTAAACCTCGGGAGACCGGGGGACACAAAGCCACGGGTCCTACCCAGAGATGGAAGGACAGCCGGGTTGCCGAAGAAACAGGGACCACCTCCCTCTGATTCTCCGGTGCCCTGTTTTTATTGGCCGGAAACAAGATTTCGGAGGTGGACCCGTGACCTTTTCAACCCGCAAACCAAACCTCGCATCCCTCGCCGCAGCAACCTTCACCCTCATTGCCATCGGCCTCGGCGCAAACGCAGCCTCCGCAGCGCCCCCCTCGGCCAAAGCAGATTACCTCGAGGACGAGCTCCTGGTTCAGTTCGTGGGCGGCGTCTCCCAGGCGGATGCCGAAAATGTCGTTCGCGGCCATGGAGCCACGGTGGTGGAAGACATCAACGCCATCCACGTGAAGAGAATCAAGGTTCCTCCCCAGGCTTTGGCACAGATTAAGAGCGCACTTGCGAAGAACACGCACGTGAAATTCGTGGAAGAAAACTTCCTGGCCAGCGGCGGCGGCGTTCCCAACGACCTTTCCTACCCTTCTCAGTGGCACCTGCCGAAGATCTCCGCTCCCACCGGTTGGGATATCACTACCGGCTCGGCCTCGGTCCCGATCGCTATCGTAGATTCGGGGGTCGATCCGACCCATCCCGACCTTTCCAGCAGGCTCATCACCGGGTACAACTTCCTGAACAGCACTACCGACACCCACGACGTCCTGGGGCACGGAACGGCGGTCGCCGGAACCGCGGCCGCAACCGGTAACAACGGGATCGGCGTCGCAGGTGTGGCCTGGCAGAACCCGATCATGCCCATCGTCGTGCTCGACGCCAACGACAGCGCCAGTTACAGCAACATCGCCAACGGCATCACGTTCGCAGTAGATCATGGAGTCAGAATCATCAACGTCAGCATCGGCGGCTCCAGCGCCTCCTCCACGCTGCAAAACGCGGTAAATTATGCCTGGAACAAGGGGGCACTCGTCTTCGTGAGTGCCATGAACAACAGCACCTCCACCCCCTACTACCCTGCTGCCTGCACCAATGCAATCGCCGTCTCCTCGACCGACCAGAACGATAATCTCTCCAGCTTTTCCAATTATGGTTCCTGGATCACCCTTTCCGCCCCGGGTTCGTACATTTACACCACCAACAACGGCGGTGGCTACGGTGCTTGGCAGGGAAC
The DNA here is from genome assembly GCF_016458275.1 of Geomesophilobacter sediminis. Taxonomy (GTDB): domain Bacteria; phylum Desulfobacterota; class Desulfuromonadia; order Geobacterales; family Geobacteraceae; genus Geomesophilobacter; species Geomesophilobacter sediminis. The sequence goes on along the minus strand of NZ_JAEMHM010000002.1, from coordinate 337,003 downwards.
CTCGTTTTCATCCCCGCTGGCCGCGGGTGCAGCGGCCCTGGCCCTTTCGGTCAATCCAGCCCTCAGCAATCAGGACGTGAAGGCGCTTTTGATCCAGAACGCCGATGACCTCGGGACCCCCGGCTTTGACCAGTCCTTCGGCTACGGAAGGATCAACCTAGCGAAAACCTTATCGGCAGCCCAGACCTACGTTCCGCATACCGATACCAATGCACCGACCGTCTCCTTCGGCTCACCCTTGACCGGGGCGTCCCTGTCCGGTTCGGCCACGGTGACTGTTTCGGCCACTGACGACGTCGGGGTCACCAAGGTGGAGCTCTACAGCGACGGCAACCTCGTGGGAACCGACACCTCAAGTCCGTACACCTATCTCATCGATACCACCCAGCTGACCAACGGGAGCCACACCCTGGAAGCGATGGGATATGACGCTGCCGGAAATATCGGCACCAGTACCATCACGGTAAACGTCAGCAACGGGCAGGATTTGGCGGCGCCTACGGCTTGGTTTACCTCCCCCGGCAATGGATCATCCCTCTCCGGACTCAAGTCGACCGTGGTTAAATCCAGCAGCAGCGACAACGTGGGCGTGACCCGAATGGAGCTTTACATCGACGGTGTCCTCAAGAGCACTTCCACCTCCAATGCCTTGAACTATAACTGGAACCTGCAGAAAGTTGCCACCGGCCCGCATACCCTCCAGATAATCGCCTACGATGCCGCAGGTAACCAGGGAAGCACCTCGATCGCGGTAAACCGTTAGCAACCGCAGTCCGGCCGCAAGGGCCGGTCAGCCACAACCTGAACACATAAGCAGAAAGGGGAGCTTTGAGCTCCCCTTTCTGGTTTCAGCGTTGGTGAAAATTTTTCCGACACCCGCGGCAGAGGGCGCCAATCCCGAACCTGCCAGCGGCATCGAGCCACCGCACCCGAAAGGAAAATCCCCGGACATTACCGTGCCACCGGTAGGAGTTTCGGGATAGCTTCTGAGATGCGCCATGCGCCCTTCCGGGTGCAAAGCAAAGAGGGGGAGCACGTCGTGCTCCCCCTCTTTGCTGCTTATTGCTCTGTTTTACTTTCTCGTCCGGCGGTACAAGGCGAGTCCAGCCATGCCAGCACCGAGCAGTAGTGCCGTACCCGGCTCGGGAACTACCGGGGTCCCACCGCCGCCACCGCTGCCATTGTCTTCACCGGGGATGACCCAGGTTGAACTACCGGTAAGGTTGGTAATCCCCTGGATGTGTGCCTCCGAAAGATAGGCCTTGTCGATCGGGTCACTGTACGCGTTGAAGCTGTCGGCGGTGAGCCCGTTCACCCCATACAGGAAGACCGAGGCGATATCGCCACCGTCGAAACGCTTCGATTGGGAAGCCGATGAGCAGAAGATGAAGTCCATGTCAAACAGAGCCCCTGTACCGCCATGAACGATATCGCTGCCGGCAGCAAAGCTTTTCAACTGGGTTCCGGTCAGGGTGTCGACATGCTGCAATCCGGCCAGGGTACTCAGTTTCGAGTTGAAATCCCATTCCGTCACGAAATCGGAGGACCCGGTGAGCCCTGGTGCTCGTAACACCATGAGTACGCCGTTGGTATTAACGCCATTCACCTTTTGGGTCACATCCGAAAAGGTGGCGGTCAACCAAGGTAGCGTCCCGTCCGGTATCGCCCCTGAGATAACCGTATTGTAATCGAGGCTAAGTGCATGGGCTGAGGTGGCGCCCATAAGGAGGGCTCCCAGGATCAAGCTTTTTATCGTTTTCATCGCCACTCCTTATCAACAAAAAATGCATCGGGTACCCACGACCAGCAAGGAAGGTGCCAAGCACGCAACTACGTGTAATCACGAGAAAGAGATTATGGGTAAAATAATGAATGTCGAAAATCCTGACAGTTAATGCAAACTCCAATCCGCCAATAGCCTTGAATTTTAGGGTTTTAAGTTCGTTTGCCGGCGGGAAGGATCTCAGACATGTCGAAAATTCTTACAGACACCAAGATCCACCCACAGGTCAGAACACCACAACCTACCCGTTTTGATAGGAAAAGGGGAGCAGAACTGCTCCCCTTTTCAGGATACCTATCGTACCGTCCAAATCGTTGTGCTTAATGCATCGGGCAAAAAAGAAGAGCCGCTGCGGCCTCCCTTTACCTTGGTTGCACTACCCGTTCGGGTTAATGGAAAGCTTCTTCATCAGGTCGTAGAGCGTCGGACGGCTCACGCCCAACTCCTCGGCCGCCTTCAGGATGTTCCCCGATTGCCGCTCGATGGCGGCCTTGATCATCTCCCGCTCCACATTCTCGCGCGCCTCGCGCAGCGAGAGCTTCAGCTTTTGCGGTTCGGGCGCCTCGGCCGGCAGCGCGTCACAGCCCAGATCCAGCGGCCCGATGGTCGTCCCCTCGCACATGATCACCGCCCGTTGCACCCGATTGCGCAGTTCCCGGACGTTGCCGGGCCAGGGATGCTTCTTGAGGAAGTTCAGACCGGCCGGAGAGAACCGGACGTTTTTCTTGTTGTTCTCCCGGGCGTAGTGCCGGATGAAATTGTCGGCAATGTGCAGGACGTCGTCCCCGCGCTCCCGAAGCGGTGGCAGCTTGATGTTGATCACACCGATCCGGTAGTAGAGATCCTCCCGGAACCTCCCCTCCTGGATCGCCTTGGGGATGTCGACGTTGGTGGCGCAGGTGGTACGGGCATCGATGGAAATCACATCCCGCCCGCCGACCCGCTGGACGGTCCCCTCCTGCAGGAAACGGAGGAGCTTCACCTGCAGATTGACCGGCAACTCGCCGATCTCGTCCAGGAAAAGGGTCCCCTTGTGGGCGAGGGATAGTTTACCGGAGACGGCGGCATGGGCGCCGGTAAAGGCACCCCGCTCATGGCCGAACAGCTCAGATTCCAGGAGGTTCTCCGGGATCGCACCGCAGTTGATCGGCACGAACGGCCCCTTGCGCCGCAGACTCGCCTGGTGGACCGCACCGGCCACGAGTTCCTTCCCGGTGCCGCTTTCCCCGGTGATCAAAACCGGCGCGTTGGATGCGGCCACCTTCCGGATGGTGGCGAAAACCTCGCGCATTTCCGGGGAGTTCCCGATCATCCCCCAGGTCTCTTCCGGCGCCTCCCCCTCCTGCTGCAGGCTCCGGTTCTGCCGGTCGATCTCGGCCAGGTGGAAGGCCCGCGAGATGATCACTTTCAGTTCGCTCAGGACCGGAGGCTTTGCATAGAAGTCGCAGGCTCCCATGCGCAGGGCGCGCAGGGCGTTTTCCCGCTCGTTGTTGCCGGTGAGCATGATCACCTTGGTCAGCGGCTCGATCTCGAGCATCTGTTCCAGAAGCTGGAATCCCACCTCGGAGGTTTCGACCTGCGGGGGAAGGCCGAGGTCGAGCACCACCACCGACGGCTTCTCGTTGCGGAAAAGATGGATCGCCTCATCGGCGTCGCCGGCAAGATGGAGGGTGAAATCCTGCCCCAGCCCCCATTTGAGCTGCTGCCGGATGTCCTGGTCGTCGTCTACTATGAGCAGTCTGTTCACGAAAATCCTCCTAGGCTACTGCCGCAAGCCCAGCGGCGCCGGGCTCGGGCGGGGGAAACCAGATGGTGAAGTCGGACCCCTTCCCTTCCACGCTTTTCACCTCGATCCGGCCACCGTGCGCCTCGACAATCTGGCGGCACTGGTACAGTCCGATCCCGAGACCTTTTTTCTTGGTGGTCTGAAACGGCATGAAGAGCTGGGTGCGCAAAAAAGCGGGAGACATGCCGCACCCGTGGTCGGAGACCCGGATGAAGGGGGCCTTCTGGAACCCGACTTCAACTTGCACATCACGTGCCCCCTGGGAAGCCTCGATGCCGTTAATGATCAGGTTCAGCACCACTTTCTGGATCTCACCCTCGTCCACCGGAACGAACTGGGAGGTGCCGTTGACGGCGACCCCCTCCCCCATCACCTTGGCGCACTTGCGGCAGAGCTCCAGAAGGTCGACCGACTTGAGGGCGAAGAACTCGCTCTCGCCGAGGTTTCTGAGCCTGCCGATCAGGCGCTGCATCTTTTCCACGGTGTTTCCCAACGAGACCAGCAGGTCCTGCTGGAACTCGGGGTTGTGGATGTGCTGGCGGGCGTTCTCCACGATCAGGGAGACCGTCGCCAGCTGATTTTTCAGGTCGTGCACCACGAAGGTGGCGAGGTTTCCCACCGCCTCCAGGGATTTTGCCTGGGTCAGCTCCTGGGAGAGGTGCTGGTGCTGGATGGCGAGCGACGCCTGCCGGGCCATCGTCTTCATCAGGTCGAAATCCTCGTAACGGAACGATTCGTCCGGGGCCACCAGTTCCCCCAAGACGATGAATCCGATGAACGAGTCGGCGGCAAAAAGCGGGATCACGAAGGAGATCCGGTGCCGGTCGAGAAACTCCCCGCTTTCGGCCAGAATCGCGGGATTATCGTCCTGGCGGAAAAAGACCCAGCGCCGGTCCTTAAGGTAGGCGACCAGCAGGTTGTCCTCGGGCAGGATCTCGTGCACCGATTCCATCTCGCGAACCGACGTGGCGCAATACCAGCCACAGCCGGGCTGGTGCAGGAAGAGCCCTCCCCCCTTGACGCCGAAGGTGTCGCAGTAGGCCACGAGCACCTTTTTCATGAGGTCGTTTTCGCTGTCAAAGGTGGCGAGCCGCTCGGTGAGGCTCAGCCATTGAGCCCGGTAGTCGAACTTGCTCTGGTAGAAGTTCTTGTGCAGGTAAACCTTTACCTCCCGCATGACCCGGGGGGAAAGGAGCACCATCAAGAGCCCCATCCCGAGCAGGAAAGCAAGCGAGACGGTAACCACCCTCGGAAAGAGCGGCCCGAAGTGCCGCATCCCCTCGCCGAGTCCCCCGAGCAGGATGAGGTAAAGCGCGACCACGGCAAAGGTCACCGAACGGTACGCCACGGTACGCGAAACGGTGATACGGGCCCCTCCCCTCCAGTGGGTCCGGGAGTAGGTCATCATCCCCACCGCCACGACGAACATGACCGAGCGCAGCGGCACGTATTCCATGTTGATGGTGCGGTACAGCAGGGCGTGGCTGTAATAGAAGATCATCACCGCGAGCATGCTGCCCAAAGCGACGAGATCGAGCTTGACACGCCAGAGCGCCTCGGGCCCCGCGTAGGTCAGGGTGTGCTCGAGGTTGATCAGCGCGGCGACCAGGATCACCATGATCACCACGTAATAGATGAAGCCTACGTTGGAGAGAAACAGCAGCCGTTCCGCCGGAAAATCGGGGGCGTAATAGATGGCTCCCGCCGGAAAGAGCAGCGGCACCAGGCAAAGGAGCGAGGCCGCCCCGATGAACCCCTTGAGGCGCCAGCCGAGCCCGCCGGGAGCCTCGGCCCGGGCGTAGGTGAGGCTGCAGACCAGCCACAGGTGCGGGAGGACCCCCTCGACGACGCCGCTCAAATTCTTCCAGGGGACGGAAGGAACGACCCCGGTGAGGGCACAGAGGTCGAAGAGTTCGAGCAGCGCGGTCATGAACAGCGGCGCGGTAAGGTAGAGCCCCGTGTGGTTGCGTTTGCGCAGCACCGCCTGGACCGAGAAGGCCAAAAGCACGATGATGGAAATCAGCGTAACTACCAATGACGTTTCTCCGTTACTTCCCGCCCAGGGCGTTGATGTACCATTGCAGCGCCTGGTCCAGTCCCTGATCGATGGTATGCGTCGGCTGATAGCCGAGCAGCCGTGCCGCCTTGGAAATGTCCGCCTGGGAATGCAGGACGTCCCCCTTGCGGAAGTCGCCGTACTCGGGGCGGCGCCCCCGAAGGGCGGGGAAATGCGGCGTCAGCTTCCCGCACAGCAGGTCGTAGAGCTCATTGAGCGAGGTCCGGGCGTTCACCGCCACGTTGTACACCTGGTTCACCGCTGCCGGATCGGCCGTGGTTGCCGCCAGGAGATTCATCTGGACCACGTTTTGGACGTAACAGAAGTCCCGGCTGGTCTCGCCGGTCCCGTTGATGCGGACCGGCACGCCGGTGATCAGCGCCTTGATCCAGCGCGGAATGACCGCCGCATAGGCGCCGTCGGGATCCTGGCGCGGGCCGAAGACGTTGAAGTACCGCAGTCCCACGTTCTGCATCCCGTAGGCCGAGGCGAAGACCTCGGCGTAGAGTTCGTTCACGTACTTGGTCACCGCATAGGGGGAGAGCGGCTTGCCGATCCGGTCCTCCACCTTGGGCAGGCCGGGATGGTCGCCGTAGGTGGAGCTGCTCGCGGCGTAGACAAAACGCTTCACCCCGGCATCGCGGGCGGCAACCAGCAGGTTCAAAAAGCCGGTGACGTTGCTGTCGTTGCTGCGGATCGGGTCCTCCAGCGAACGGGGGACCGATCCGAGCGCAGCCTCGTGCAGCACGAAATCGGCACCGGAGCAGACCGTGCGGCAGGTCTCCAGGTTCCGGATGTCCCCCTCGACAAAGGCAAAGCGCGCCCAGCGCTCGGGGGTCACCGTCGCGGCAACCTCGGCCAGGTTTTCCGGTTTCCCGGTGGAGAAGTTGTCCAGCCCGACCACCCGCTGGTCCAGCTCGAGGAGCGCCTCAAGCAGGTTGGAGCCGATGAACCCGGCGACGCCGGTAACGAGCCAGGTGCGCGGCTCCCGGACCAGGTTCTCCTTGATTGCGTCGATATGACCGGCCATGTTACAGGTTCCAGACACGGATGCCGTGCCCCTGCAGCGCATCCCGGTCGTAAACGCCCTTCACGTCGACGAGAACCGGCCGTTCGGTCATCAACGCGGTCAATTCGCCCGGCGACATCCGGCGGTACTGCGCATGAGCCACCGCGGCGATCACCGCAACCGCCGGCTTCAGGTCCTTTTGCGGAACGAGGTCGATCCCGTACTCGTGGCGCGCCTCATTGGCATCGGCCAGCGGGTCGCAGACCTGAACCTCGATTCCGTAGTCCAAAAGCTCGTTGATGATGTCGATGACCTTGGAGTTGCGCAGATCCGGGCAGTCCTCCTTGAAGGTGAGCCCCAAGACGGTTACCCGGCAGCCGAGCACCTGATGCCCGGAATGGATGATCTCCTTTACCGCGCGCTGGGCGACGAATTTCCCCATGCCGTCGTTGATCCGCCTTCCGGCGAGGATCACCTGCGGGATGTAGCCGAGCTTCTCCGCCTTGTGGGTGAGGTAGTAGGGATCGACCCCGATGCAGTGTCCGCCGACGAGCCCGGGGGTGAATTTGAGGAAGTTCCACTTGGTGCCGGCCGCCGTGAGGACGGCGCTGGTGTCGATACCCATCCGGTCGAAAATGAGGGCAAGCTCGTTCATGAGCGCGATGTTGAGGTCACGCTGGGTGTTCTCGATGACCTTCGCCGCCTCGGCCACCTTGATGCTCGGCGCGCGATGCACCCCGGCGGTGACCACCGAGGAGTAGACGTCGGCGACGATCTCCAGGGTCTCATCGTCCTGGCCGGAGACGACCTTCTTGATCTTGGTGAAGGTGTGCTCCTTGTCGCCGGGGTTGATCCGTTCCGGGCTGTAGCCGACGGTGAAATCGACCCCGCCCTTGAGACCGGAGACCTTCTCCAGGATCGGGAGGCACTCCTCCTCGGTCACGCCGGGGTAAACGGTCGACTCGTAGACGACGATGTCCCCCTTTTTGAGCGCCTTGCCGACGGTTTCGGAGGCGCGGTACATGAGGGTGAGGTCCGGCTGGTTGGCGTCGTCGATCGGGGTGGGAACGGCGACGATATGGAAATCGGCGCGTTTGAGCTCATCGATGCTGTTGGTAAAGAGGATATCGGCGCTCAGCAGATCCTCGCGGGCGACCTCGCCGGTCCGGTCGTGGCCATCCTTGAGTTCCGCGATCCGGGTGGCGTTGATGTCAAAACCTACGGTGCGGCGCACCTTTCCAAAAGCAACCGCCACCGGCAGCCCGACATAGCCGAGTCCGATGACGGAGATAACGCGCTTTGAAACCATATCTTCCCTCCGTTAGTTAAGTTCCGGCCCTGCGAGAACCGGCAAACAGCTCATGAATCATGTCAAACGTATCGGCATCCTGCTGAATCACTTTAAATAAGCAGGCGTCACAATACACCAACTTCCCCCTCCAAGGCAATAACAGGCTGAAAAAACGCACAAAAAGATCCCCCGGCAGTTTTCCTGCGCGGTGGATCGCGGGGGTACCGCAAAGGCCGAAGCCGGTATTTAATTAGGGGGTTCAGGTTAAGACAATCCGCAGGTCAAGAAAATCCCTAACTTGGAGGTCCGATCACGCCGACGGAGCGAGTTTGCTCTCGATGGTGGCGAGCAGGTCGGCGACATTTTTGGCAGCAAGCAGTTCGGTCTGGGTGAAGCGGATCCGGAACTCGGCCTCGATCGCCGTGATCAGGTTGATGTGGGTGAGCGAGTCCCAGCCGTCGATGTCGTTGGCGGTCGTCTCGGGATGGATGTGGAGGGTGGTGTCATCAAAAACCAGCCGGAATACCTGAGTGAGTGTTTCCATAAGTGCCATGGTCGATTCTCCTGATTGAAATGGTTGGTGTTTAACGGGCGCTACGGGATGTTGCGCACCAGGCGCGGGCCGATCAGGTTGGTGAGTACCAGCGGCAGTTGTTTCCAGAGCCTTACCGCCAGGCGGAACTTCGGGTTTTTGGGGTTAAGTTCGGGAAAGGGGGTGCCGTCCGGGAAAAGATACTGCCAGTTCAAAGGCACGGGCTCCGCGCCCCATTGCTTCTTGAAATGGTAGGTCCCCTCGCCGGGGGTCGATCGTCCGAAATCGAGGGTGCGAAAGCCGCGGTCGATGGCAAACCGGATCACCTCCCAGTACAGCAGGTCGTTAGGGCACATGGTTCGGTAGCTGGAGATCGACGAGGCCCAGGGGACCTCGACGGTAGTGCGGAACCAGAAGGCGATCCCTCCCCCCACCGCGGCCGCCCCGGAGCGGACCACGAACACCCGGGTCTCCTCGGGAAAGGCCGCCAAAACCCTGCGGAAGAAGTCCCGGGAATAAACCGGGGTCCCGAGGTCGCGCATGTTGCGGGCGAAAACCGCGTAGAACTCGTCGAGCAGTTCCAGCCCCCCCGAGATGCATTCCAGCCCGCACTTCTGGGCCTTGCGGATCTGATTGCGCAATTTGCAGTTGAACGTCTGCCACTGCCGTTCCGCATCGTCGGCAAGGGTCAGGAGCATGGTGACCTTGTGCTGGCGGGTCGGCAGTCCGGGAACCTGCGCGCCGAGATGGCGCAGCTCCACGTGGTCGGCACCCAGCTCGCAGCGCAACCGTTCCGCCTTGGCCAGAAGGGCCTCTGCCGCGGCGGTGGAGTTGCAAAGCAGCCCGCCGTAGTTCACGAAGGGGACCGATACCAGGAAATTACCGAAGAGGACGCTTTTCATGTGAATCAGGGGGAGCACCCCCTGAATTCCCCCCACCTCGTCGCAGGCGGACAGAAAATAAGGGACGTGTCCGAACGCCTCGACAATGACCTCCTTCCAGCCGTAGCGATGATAACCGGTGGCAAGGGGGTGGCCGGATACGAAGGCATCCCACGAGCCGGGGTCGGTGTCGGTACTAACACTACGCAGCATCATATGAACCTCCTGCACCGGGAGAAGATTATATCCTTTTAACACTGCGTCATTCTACCACCGGTACCTCGGGAGAGAAGCACGGACGCAAGAGGTCGGATCCGTCCCGCAAAAGAGATCGGCGTGGCCTTGGGGGATGAGTTTGGGCGAATATGCCGTGGATCGGCGGGGAAACTGAACGGGGGAAGGCGACAGCGGGAAGTGCGATTTCCGGGAACCGTGCCGGAGGGGGAAATGCCTTTCGGTTGACAAGTTTCCAACAAATGTGGTATTGGCGGCGTTCACGACGGACAGTTCGTGATAGCCGTGCGGGAGCAGTCGTCAGAAATTACGGTACCGCTGATCCAGGAGGGACTCACCAATGAAGAGCCACAACATTGCGCTCGCCTGCACCCTCGAACAGTGCCAGCAGGGTCGCGCCGACAAGACCGCCATGCGGTGGGTCGACCTTCACGGCAACCGCACCGATTACAGCTTCGCCGATCTCGAGGCCCACTCCAACCGCTTCGCCAACGCGCTGACCAGCTTGGGGGTAGCCCCCGGCGAGGTCGTCTTCACCTTCCTGCCCAAGATGCCGGAACAGTTCTTTTCCTTTCTCGGCACGCTGAAGCTTCAGGCCATCTGCGGCACCCTCTTCTCCAACTTCGGCGAAGACGCCCTGTTGGACCGGCTGGGCGATTCGAAGGCGGTCGGGATCGTGACCAGAAAGAGCCTTTACAAGAAGTTGGCCCGGGTCCGGGAGCGCCTGCCCGACCTGCGCCTGGTGATCCTGGTCGATGGCGACGACGACCCGGCCCAGGGGGTGGTCAGCTACACCCGGATCATGGCGGAGGCCTCCGCCGAGTTCCAGGTCGCCGACACTACCCCGGACACCCCCTCGGTCCTGCACTATACCTCCGGCTCCACCGGCAAGCCCAAAGGGGTGCTGCACCGGCACGGGAGCCTCGCCAGCCAGCAGGCGACCGCACGGGACGTCTTGGGGCTCAAAGACGACGATCTCTACTGGTGCACCGCCGACCAGGGGTGGGTGACCGGGACCTCGTACGGCATCATCGGCCCCTGGAGCCTGGGAATCACCCAGCTCCACTACGGCGGCGGATACGACGCCCAGGCCTGGATGGACCTGATCGCCCGGGAAAAGGTGACGGTCTGGTATTCGGCCCCCACCGCGCTGCGCATGTTGATGCGCGAGGAGGAGCAGGTCTTCACCTCCGCCGACCTGTCGACGCTGCGGCGCATCTACAGCGTCGGCGAGCCGCTCAACCCTGAAGTCATCCAATGGTCGCGCCGGGTGCTCGATCACGACATCTATGACACCTGGTTCCAGACCGAAACCGGCGCGATCATGATCACCAACCGCCCCGGCATCGAGGTGCGCCCCGGATCGATGGGGAAGCCGTTTACCGGCATCGAGCCGGCCATCCTGGACGACGCCGGGACCCCGCTCCCCGACGGGGAGCAGGGAAGTCTCTGCGTAAAGGCGGGGTGGCCTTCGATGTTCGTCACCTACCTCAACAACGAGTCCGCCTACCAATCCAAGTTCAAAAACGGCTGGTACTACACCGGAGACACCGCCCGCCGGGACCCTGACGGCTACTACTGGTTCATGGGGCGAAGCGACGATGTCATCAACACCGCCGGCCACCTCATCAGCCCCTTCGAGGTGGAAAGCGCCCTTCTGGAAATCGAGGAAGTCGCTGAGTCCGGCGTGATCGGCGCCCCGGACGAGCTTCTGTTTGAGAAGGTGGTTGCCTTCGTGCAACTGCACGAGCGCTATCAGCCCGACCGCGACCTGGAGATCAAGATCCGGCTCCACGTCTCCAACCGTGCTTCCAGCATCGCCACGCCGCAGGAGATCGTCTTCTGCGACAGCATTCCGAAAAACAAGAGCGGCAAAATCATGCGCCGGGTCCTCAAAGCCCGCTACCTGGGTGAAGATCCCGGCGACACTTCGACATTGGAGATCTAAGACATGTCCACGATGGAAAAACTCAACGAAATCTTCTGCATGGTATTTGACGACGACACGATCCAGATCCACCCCGAGATGACCGCCGCCGACGTCGACGGGTGGGACTCCCTTTCCCACGTCAACCTGATCACTACCATCGAGGCGAAATTCAACATCCGCTTCCAGCAAAAAGAGCTCCTCAAGCAGCGCAGCGTCGGTGATCTCCTCGCCGACATCGACCGCAAGCTCGCCGCCGCATAAGTAGGATCTGAGAGTTCGTTCAACGCGAAGCCGCGGGAACGCCAAGACTCCGAGGTGAGGTATTTCACCAGAGGCTCTTCGGGTCCGCGGCTTTTCATTTGCCTTACGTGGTCTCAGCGTTCGGAAGACACCCCGCTCGGAAAAAGTAGGGGGGCAGGTGTTGACTTGCCCGAATGCCAAATTAAAATTTGCCAACATATCGCCAAGCATCGGATCATCGAGCTAACTGGAGGTGAAATCATGGCAACGTTTCCAGACCCCTACGATACTTCAGGCATCGACGACTTATCGGTCAACGACCTCATTGCCACCATCCACCACGCGGCGGAAAAGGCTGAAACGCACCCGGCGTTTCAGGGGGAACTCCCCGAATACGTGACCAAGGCCTCAGGTCTCAGGGAGATCGCCGACGGGCTAGAGGTTGCCCGCATTGCCGCCTTGGGCCGGGATCGGGATCGGCTCATCGAGCAGAAGACCTTAATGGCCGTGGGGAAACAGGCGCTTATCAAAAACGCCGGCCACATCGTCCTTTTATCCCTGCACCGGAACGACCCGAGCCTCCTGCTCAATGCCAGCTACCAGTTGAAACAGAAAGGCCCCCCGAAGGCGGTTAAAAGTCTTTTGGACTTGGTACCGGAAACTTCCGCCAAGCGAGGCGCGACCGGATGCGCCTTGGTAATCGTGAAACGGGCAAAACAACATGCCAGCATCGAGGTGCAGATGACGACCGGGGATCCGCTTGTGGAATCGAATTGGAACAGCCTGGGGATCTTCAACAGGTCCAAGATCGAAAAGAAGGGACTCACCCCCGCTACGCGGGTCTATTTTCGGGCACGATATCACGAGGACGGACTCGCCGGTCGCTGGTCGCCGGTAGTCGAGCTCATCATCACCTGACCAACCGTCGGCGCGGCGGCATCCCTACCTAGATGCCGCCGCGTTCGTCTTTCAGGCCCCCTCCCCGCAGCTCCTCCCACCCTCCCCTTCAACCTTTCCCTCCGGATAAAAATCCCGGTCGTGGCCGGGTTTGGTATGGATTGCCACCAGGCCATACCTCTTTCGTCAGAGGCTTTACCGACCTCGCGAGAAACCTTTCCGGTTTCGAGACAAGCCGTGCCGCCTTCCGAAGAAACCATACCGGTCGACACCATGGCAGGTATTGCCTGCTCCCGGAACTATTTCACCATCGCTACCGCCATACCGGTTGGGACGAAACCCGTACCGGCGTGGTCCGCAGCTGTACGGTTTTGCCCCCAAACTTTACCGGTATTCTAACCCGCTCATCCAGTGGCGAGGGAAACCGTATCAGGCTCCATGGGAGCTATACCGGTCTCCGAGCAAGCCCTACCGGTCTCAAGGAAAGGCATACTGGTTGTGCTAACGACCGGTACGGCATTCCAGGAAACGAGACCGGTTTGGGGCCAAACCATACCAGCACGGGAAAAAATCGGTTCGCTGATGCGGACAGACGGGCAGGGAAAAGGACCTTCGAGGATACCGAAGGGTCCGGGTCAGGTACGCAAATGGAGAAATGGCCTTTGCTGACGTTGTGATGGTCGGCAAAGGCCCTTTTACTGACGGGTGGAAAATATCAAGGAATGACCAAGTTATTGGAGAGTGGTAACAACCTTGCTGCGCAGTTATCGGCAACGGGTTCCGGAGCGCGGTCGGAGGTAACCGGAAGGAACCGGCAACGGTGCCGGTCGGGGCGAGGTGCCCCAAGGATCATCTTACCGCCCGACGGTAGATCTCCAGGTAGCGAGCCGCCATCGCCCGACTGGAATAATGCTCGGCCACCCTGAGCTGGGCCCGGTGTGCCCGCTCCGCAGCGGCATCGAGGTGGTCGATGACCTCGCGTATCCCTTGTCGCAACGCACCTGCCGACACCTCGGTCACCACCCCGCAGGCCCCCTCCCCGAGCGCTTCGGGTATCCCTCCGACCCCAGTCGCCACCACCGGCACCCTTGCCTGCATCGCCTCCAAAAGGGTCATCGGCAGACCTTCGGTCGACGAAGAGATCGCGAAGAGGTGAAAAAGAGCCAAGCAGCGGCGTCCGTCGGGGATAAAACCGGGAAGCAGGAATCGTCCCTCCAGACCCAGTTCGCGCGCCTTCCGGGTCAGTTCGCCCCGAAGCTCCCCCTCCCCCACCACGACCAGGCGGAGGTCCCGTCCTTCCGCGACCAGTCCCGCCACCGCCTCCAGCAAAAGATCAAAGCCCTTCTCCGGCGACAGCCTCCCGATCGCTCCGATGACGAAACCGGCGGCGCAAAAGGAAACCAAGGCAGGGTCCAACGCCTCCCGGGCTGGTGCCGGCTCGGCGATACCGTTAGGGACCACCTCCACCCGGACCCGGCGCTGCTTAAGCCGCGGGTGCTCCTGCATGGGCCGGTTCACCACGACCACCCGCTCAACCCGAGACAGCACCACCCCGTGGAGCCACTCGTAGAGCGCGAGCCGGCCCCGCGCCTGCCCGTTTCCGGTCCAGCCGTGCAGGGTGGAGACCAAAGGGAGCCGGCGCAGCCACCGGGGGAGGAAACCGAACAGGATGTCCCCCTTGTAGCCGTGCGAATGGAGGATCTGCACCCGCTCCCGCCAGGCAAAGGAAAGGATCGCTAAGGCCCCGGCCGGGTTGGGTCCCGGAACCATCCGAAACGGGACTACCGTCAGGCCCCGCCGGCGCGCCTCCGCCTCGACCGGCTTCTCGGGATACCCCGGTGGGGCGATGCTCCCGAGGATCGGGTGAAGGCCAAGACGGAGCTGTTCCGCCATCAGGCCGAGGAGCATGGTTTCCGCCCCATACATGCCGCCACTGTCGATCAGGTGCAGGATTTTCATGACGCTCCCCTCCCGGCACGAGTCATCCGGTGCGCCCCCAGCAAGGTCAAGACCCGTAAGGTTACCACCGGAGACGGAGCATGTCAGGAGAGCAGCGGGGATTGAGACAGGAGCTTCAGCTACGCGGGGAAGGTTGGGGGAGAGGCGATCCGGCCGGGGGAGGCCGGATCGGGAGGCCGGATCGGGAGGCCGGATCGGGAAACGGGATCGGGAAACGGGATCGGGAAACGGGATCGGGAAACGGGAGCCATCCGTCGCGGTGCCGGGAGACGGCAGGCGTGGGGCAGGTTCTAGCCGGGGAGGAACTGCCGCAGGGTGGGGAGAACGTCGGTGATGAAACGCTCAGCGGTGCGCTGCGCCTGTCTTTCATCCCCCTCGAAGGGAACCGAGACCCGAATGAAGGAAGCATCCCGACGCTGGTACAACACCGAATTGACGATCTCCGCCACTTTCAGGGAGAATTCATCGGAAATGCTCTTGTCCCTCACCTGAAACCAGTAGAGGAACATCTCGCTACTCTCCCCCTTCCGGTAGATCGCCTGCACCAGGTTGAGTTTCCCTTGCGGGAGATCCAACTGCCGCCGAACCGATGACATCTCCAACCACCCACTTCCCGGGAGACAATGTTTGGGCGAGTGGATCTCCCCGCTGTCCTTCCCACCTGCGTGGTAGCCCACGTAAACGGCAACCCTCTTTCCCTGCGGATCGATATACGCGCGAGAAAGAACGTCGGTCGCCCGCAAAACCTTTTGCACTTCATCGGAGATGGCAAACTCCCCCTCCACCCGCCACCCATTGAGGTTCACCGGAAAGGTAGCGAGCTGGGCGGCGGTCGGCACGGTCAGGTCGCGATGCAGGTTCATGTACAGCCCGACGGCCAGGAGCACCAAGAACACACAAAAAAAATGGATTTTGTCGATCACCCTTTTCGCCCCCGCGCAAGTAACGTCCCCAAGGACAGCATCAGAACCATAGCCACGCCGAAAACGGCCAGCCCCGCAAACTCGTGGAAGAAACCTTCGGCGGCTCTGCTTCCCCAGTACTGCGCCAGAAATCCGGTCCCGATGACGCGGCAGGCGTTGGCGAATACCGCAATCGGAATCGAGCAAGCCACCAGGAGGAGTCTCCGCCATCCCGACATCGGGAGGTAAAAGGCGTAGGCGACTCCTATGGCGAGCAATGAGATGAGTGAGCGAATCCCGCTGCAGGCGTCGGCGACCTCAAGGGTGGTGGAGGGTAGGATGATGATGTTTCCCTCACGCATGACCACGACCCCCACCGCCTGGAGAAAGGCGATGGACACCTTGGTCACGAAAAGCTTGAGCGGAAAAGCAACGGAGTCATAAACGAGGTACGGCAGGGGAATCATGAACAGCAGGTAGCCAAGCGGCAGCAGCATGAGCCGGAACAGTTGTTTCCCGAAGAAGAAGAGGGTCAGCCCGGCAAGGACGACGACGATGGAGATCCTCATGCTGAAGTATTCCGTCCCCAGCCACCCGATTAAAAGCTCCAGAAGCCCCGCCAGGACGAGCCCCAGCCCGGGCCACCACGGGGCCACCTCGGCCCCAAGGATCTCTTCACGCCGCAGGTACGCGAAGTAGCCGGCGATGAGGGGGACGACGAATCCGTGGGAATAGTTCTCATCCTGATACCACTGCACCACCATGTCCGGTACGACCAGGCGGTAAAGCGCCGCCAGGAGCAGCAGCAGAGCGCCAAACTGGAGCTTGTACTGTTTCAACGACTCAGAAAAGGTCATCGGGACAAATTACCTCCGCGGAGCTGGACGAAAGCTCGAATCTAACTACCTCAGCACACGGCACCAGAGTGCCTAACGAATCTACCGGTGCCCGACCTCCACCATAGGGTGGTCGGGCGGTGCTTCCGGGCCCGTGGGTAGCGCGCCGGCCAAATGTAAAACGACGCCGGCTCGTACTCGTCCCCCGAGAAACAGACGTTAACTGCCACCGTCCATCCCCGGCGTTTTCCGCATCTCCGGGAAGAGATCGGGGTGCAGAGCCAGCAGCCGCTCCGACACGATGCGCGCACCGATCCGGTTAACGTGGTTGGGGTCGTAGAATCCCTCCGTCGGCACCGGCAAAGCCTCCAGGTTACAGAACCGGAACGTGGGAAACCTCTTCAGGACCCTGCTCGCGACTTGGTCGGCATCGGCACGTGCTTGGCGCGGAATCCCCCGGAAATAGCCCGCAGTCACCGGCGTACTGACCAGCACCAGCCGGATCCCTTTTTCGCTGCACAGCTCGGCGATCCGTTCCAGATACCTCGCCTGGAACGCAGAGGTTCCCAGGTACTGCTCCCGAGCCAGAAAATGTTCCGCAACTCTTTGGTCCACCTTGTCATGGTCGACAAAAGAGCCGGTCAACGGCTTGTAGTCCCCGTTGAAGGGAAAATCCATCCTGTTCAAGGGTTTCCGAAACAGGTACTTCATCAGGATGGGATTCTGGACCAGACGGAAAGGAGCCCCATATTCCGCCTGCAGGAACGCCACAAGGTAGGGGAGCCGAAAAGATGCGACCTGCCGGCGGGCCGGCGGATCCAGGAGGATGAAATACTCCTTCCATTGGTTCAACTGGTCGGTCCGAAACTGCACATCGTGGTTCGCCAGGTTGTGCGGGGAATATCCGAGCAGTACCGTCTTTACCTGCGGGTTCAGCGCCAGGAAATGCTTTAACTTGTAGTAGGTGTAGAAGTAGCTTTCCGCACTGCGGGAAATGTTCACCACTCCCCTCAGGAGGTCCGGGCAAATGGAGGTCTCGGTGTGGGAATCACCGGCCGCCACCACAGTCGTATCCCGGCTCATGCGGAAGACGCTCGACAAAAGGGCGCTTCGGTCCGCTCGCAGGGAAATTCGGCAAAGCGGGATGAGGAGCAGGATCCCGCCGGCCAAGAAGAGCACTCCCCTGAGAAGGATCCGGTCCAGCCCCCGCCCGCCTTTTTCAGAACTGGAAGTAGATGAAGGTTGCATTGCCGAAGATTCCCGCAAAAACGAGGCAGAGGGTGATGGCGTAGCAGGTCCCCCACCGAACCCAGCCAGGGGCAGCCTCTATGGCATCAGGAAGTGAAGACCAGCCTCGCCGCGCACAGAAGAAGCTGATGCCCCCCAAAGCAGCCAGTAAGACGGCAGCGAGGTAGAAATCCCAGATGGACTGGCCAGCCAGTAGGTACGTCTCGACCAACTCCCCCCAGTTCGCAGCCGGCAGGGGACCGGGGGTAAAAAGATGGGTCGCGATGTACCATCCCTTCTCCAAGGTCCCGGCCCGGAAGAAAATCCAGGCAAAGGAGACGAGGAGGAAAGTGACGCAGACCTGCCAAAGTCGCAGCCACCAAGCCTTCTCGATCCCCAGCCAGCGGTAAAGTCTCCTGCGGTAAGGACTCCAGATGACGGAACAGGAAAGGTAGATTCCGTGGATACCCCCCCAGGCAATGAAGCCCCAGGCTGCGCCGTGCCAAATGCCGGATACCAGAAAGGTCACCATCAGGGCCAGCGCCGTTCCCCACTTTCCCCAATACCGCCATCTCATCTGCAGCGGCTGGAAAAGGTTGGCGAGGATCCACCGGGAGAAGGTCATGTGCCAGCGCCGCCAGAAATCCCCCACCGAAGTGGCAAGATAGGGACGGTCAAAATTCTGGGAGAGCCGGATATTGAAAAGCCGCGCCGAGCCGAGGGCCATGTCCGTGTAACCGGAAAAGTCAAGGTAGAGCTGAAACGCGTACAGCACCGTGGCGAAGACCAGGGAAATCCCCGCGTATGCCGTCGGCCTCGCGTACACGGCATCCACGAAGAGCGCGAGCCGATCCGCGATGACGACCTTCTTGAACGCCCCCCAGAGAAAGAGGGTCATCCCGGAACGGATGTCGAGGTAATCAAAGCGATAACTTTGACGGAACTGTACGGCGAGGTCGCTGCTTTTTTCGATCGGACCCTGGAGCAGCTTTGGGAAAAACGCCAGGGTGAGGGCGAATATGCCCAGGTGGCGTTCCGGATCCTCATTTTCCAGATACACGGCGACGAGGTAACCGATCGCCTGGAAAACGAAGAAGGAGACACCGACCGATACCAGCAGCGGGGGAGCGCTCAGCTTCGCCACCGGGATGAAAGACGGCAGTGACGAGACGCATTCCCATAAAAACGGAAGGTACTTCATCCCAACCAGGACCGCGATATTGCCGACAATACCGATAAGAAGGAAAAAACGCGGTCGATTCCCGGCAGGTCCGACCTGAAGCCCGCAGACGTAGGAAAGTAACGTCACGAAAGCCAGAACGACCACCAGGTAGCTTGCCCCTGCGTCAAGGTAGAATCCGTAGCTCGCCGCCAGCAGGCCGCCCCAACGCATCCTGCCGCGGGACAGGTGATGCACCAGAAATAGCAACGGCAGGAATATCAGGTATTCGAGTGAAGTGAAAGGCACCAACGCCTCCGGGGCGACCTCAGAACGACGTGCCTCCCCCAAGTGAATTATGACTATTTCTTCATTGGTGACAGTCACAGCAAACCGGCCCCAAAACACCGGTTCAATTCTTAAAGCATCAGCGTCGCCAATTTACCTTTACTTCAGCCAGTAATCAAGAAACTTCTTTGTACAAGGTGCATCTTTACTTACTTGGCTAGAACTAAATCGGCCTGATGTATGTTTGCAGATGAGGCCGGTAACTTAGTTTCTATTTATTATGCTTGATCTTTTCTCTATCTGGCGGCATCATTGCCATCGCCCGGCGGCGTCCTGGCGGCTCGGCACCCTTGGCACTCACGCGCCGGTACTGAATGCAGAATCATGTCCCGCCGTACGTGAGGATCAGACCTCCATCAATGGGATTAACGCAAGGGTTCAGAAAACGCGGACGCCCCTTGATTGAGCAACCGGCCCTGTGGAGGACGGCATGAGACAGATCATAGTGATTGCCCTGCTGGTGCTGGTGCTGGTTCCGGTGCAGGCCGCGTCGCGCACGATCGCCACGGTGACGGCTGCCGGCACCTACAACTGGTCTGCCCCTGCCACTTGGCAAGGCGGGGTGGTCCCCGGGGAGGGGGACAACGCCGTGGTCTCCCCGCAGGTCACGGTGCGGGTGGACACCAATACCACCATCGGTGAGACGGGCCATGTCGGCACCGCGTTGACCTGCAACGGAAACTGCACCGTGAGCGGCGGCGTAACCCTTACCAGCCATGGGGACATCGTCATCGCGGACGCCCGAAAACTCACTTTCGACCCCGGGTCGGCCCTTGTCATGGACTCCTCCACAATTCAGGGGCGTCCGGTGCTGAGCATCACTCCGCAGACGACAGGTGTCCTGGTGGCGAACGGCAACGCTAACTCCCACGTATCGATGGGCAAAGCTGCCGGTTCAGGAAACTGGAACATCCACTTCGGGGGTGGCAACCCACGCGGGCAGATCGACCTGCACTACGCGGACCTGACCGACCTGAGCGGCTCCCCCAACGCCGCCTCCCTCGATATTTTCCAGACCGGAGGAACCGGGAGCTACGTCATTGACCATTGCACCTTCACGCGGTCGGCACGGATCCTCGTCAGCAACCTGACCGCTACCTCAAACTTCATTTTCACCAACAACACCTTCACCGGAAACGACGCCTACCGGGAAAACCTTAAAGTCAGTGGACATGCTGCTCCGGCGCAGGGAACGGGAAGGATCCTGGCCGGCAACGTATTCGACCGTCCCGTCTGGATCGCCTCCAACGGGGCCGGCATCGGGGGGTGGACCATCGACGGCAATTTTTTCAGCAGCCGGTACCAGGACGGCCGACCTGCATTTGTCGCCGACACCGGCACAACCACCTCCACAAGGGACTTCACTTCGTTTAGCAACAATTTTGCCTACACCACCTTCAATAACGATGTGGTAAGCATCAACGGCTCCGGAACGATCGAAAACAACTATTTCTATGTGAGCGCTGACAACCCACACTTCCTCGCCGCGATGAGCACGGAGAGTTCCCGCCCGATCAACGTCAAGGGGAACATATTCGAGTCGGGTGGAAAGGATGACGACGGTGACTGCGTATTCGCATCAGTGCTCCCCGTCCCCATTCCCTACACCATGAACATCTTCGGCAACATCGTCCTCCCCGAGCCTGCGTCAGGCGGCGGCTCCGGGACCCTCTACACCTACCTCCACGACGACCCCAACCGCACGTTGAACGCCTACAACAATACCGTTGCGACCGGGGTGCAGGGAGCCACGATGCAGGAGGGGAATAAACCGCACAGCGGGATGGGATATTTCCGGAACAACCTTTCCTGGGGCACCAAAGCCCGCAAGGGATATCACGTAAGAAGCAGCAACGGTGTCTTTGTTTACGGTGGTGCCAGGATATATGCGTCAAACCAAAGCTCCGACCGCTATTCCCTGACCAAAAGCGGGGCGGGATGGAAGCCTGACTTTTTCAGCAAGAACGGGACCTTTAAACTCGTCATCCTCGCGGGGGCCAACGCGGGCCAGAGCAGGACCATTTCAGGCAATACCGACTCCACCCTCACCGTGGCCTCCCCCTTCCCGGTCCCCTGTGATCGGACCAGCGCCTTCGGCATCGTCGCCGTCGACGTCATCGATGCTGACTACAACGCAGGCTTCAACCTCGCTTCGGGAGATGTCTATGACGGCAACGGACTCCACCCAAGCCGCACCTACGGCTATTTGAACCTCGCCTACGGCTCCCGTCCCGGCACCCATGACATTGTGGCGGATCCGCAGTTCGTAGATCCCAAAAGGAATCTGGCAGCGTGGGATTCCAGCCTCGGTGGAATGGGGACGGTCGATGCAGCGCTGGCTAGGATCAAAACGAATCCAGCTTCGCTCATACCCGACCTGCTCGGTTACGTGCGGGCCGGCTTTACCCCAAGGAACCGGGCACTTGCCGGCGCCGGTTACGGAGGGGTCGATATTGGAGCGCTGCCGGTCCAACGTGCCCCCGGAGCCGCTCGGGATTCCCAATCCCGCGGTGCGGCAGCGCAGCGGTAACCATGACCACAAAGCGCCACGCAGGAGCCCGCGAACTGGCACCTGAAGCAGTTCGGCCGAGGCGAACCGAATAAATTATTGCCTTTTTATTATTAGAGCAGTATTATCGCCCCCCGAAATGGACGTAGCAGTCGAAGAGTGACTGACTGGTTCAGGTTTCCGCTCGGACAATCGAAGCGTCGTATATGGCAGATTCCATCGGACCAGCAACAATGACTGTCTGAGGAGGTTCCAATGCGAGGGTTGATGGCCGCAGTTGAAGGGGTGTTCCTTTCCAAGGTACGGGGCTACGACCGGGTCCAGCCCCTGTTGAACCGGTTCCGCAGGGACGTCCTCCCCCCCGAGGTCGCTCGCTCCGCGAAGAAGTTGAATCTCGGCTCCTCGTTCCGGCCGATTCCGACCTACGTGAACGTGGACGTCCTTGAAGAGCGCCATCCGGACATCGTCTGCGACGTCAGGAGGCTGACCTTTTCCGGGGACGACGAGTGGGACCTGGTAAGGGCCAGCCACGTCCTGGAGCACTTCCCCCCCGGGGAGGTACCCGAGGTGTTCTCGGAATGGACCCGGGTCCTTAAGGCTGGCGGTTACCTCGTCCTGTGCGTCCCGTATTTCCAGGCAATCTCCTGGAGGGTGATTCTGGATCCCTCCGGGTGGAATCTTCCGGCGCAAAACGGGTGGATAAACGGGCTCTTCGCCTTAGACCTCCCCCCGCAATTCCGTCATCAGACCGTCTTTACCTACGAAAGCCTCAGCAAGCTGCTGGCCGGTTGCGGTTGCAAGCTGGTCGGAAAACAGCATTTTCGGGTGGCCCATCCTTACAGTCTGGGCATCGAGGACGACTCGTGCACTCCTTTTTCCCTCAACGTCGTGGCGCGGAAGATGAGTTGACGCCCCGCCCCACGACCTCGCGACACTAAGAAGTACGGAGCTGAAGCCATGCGGGCTCTCTTTGCCATCCTCTGTTGCCTCGGCGTTGCAACACCCTGCTGCGGTGGCGACATCTTCGTGACGGCCACCCGCCCCGCGCCTTCCGGCGACGGCTCCCTGGAGGCCCCCTTCCGCGACCTCGCCTCGGCGCTGAAAGCTGCACGCCCGGGGGACACCATCAGGTTGATGCCCGGCGTTCATGGGAAAGAGTACGTTCGCGCCCGCTGCACTTCCAACTGCAACGGCATCGTGAATCCCCCCCACGGAGGGACCCCCGGAAACCCGATCACGATTACTTCCTACCCATCTCCTTTAAGTGCGGTCATCGACGGGGGCAACCAAGCGGTAAGCTGTGTCTATGTCGGTTACCCCAATATCGTCATCGACGGGCTTGAGATCAGGAACTGCGGCATGATGGGGGTCCAGGCGGACGGCGACACCTACGGGAGCTACGACCCCGCCCAAGCCTACGGCAACTGGGGGGGGTACGGAACCAGGCTCTACAACGCCAACGGCATCGACAACCTCGTCATCCGCAACAACTACATCCACGACTGCAAGATGGACGCGGTGAAAACGGGGCACGGAAACAACGTCCGCGTCGAGAACAACAACATGTACCGGGTCTCGACCACCAGGGCCGGACATTCCACCATGCAGATGAACGGCATCTACGGAGGGGTCGTCCGCAACAACTGGATGCACGACGACGCCACGCCACAAAACCCCAATCCCCATATCGGATTCTTCATGAAGGGGGGATCCGAAAACATCGTCTTTGAGAACAACATCGTCGAGAACATGGTCCCCCCGTATGCCGGGATCGAGATCGGGGACAACATGGAGTGGTACAACACCCGGTACACCCCGGCCAAGATCCCGGGCCTGAACGACCGCATCCTGTCCCAGACCGATGCCGACAACGAGATCATGCCCTCCCCCACCGGGCCGAAGTATGCCCATGCCCCCACCTATCAACCCGAAGTCCTGGCACAGGCGAGGAACATCACGGTCCGCGGAAACATCGTGGTGAACTGTGATCCCCCGCTTTCCAGCCGTAACGGGTACAACGTCAAGTGGTACAACAACACGATCATCAACGGAGGGGGGAGCCAGGCGCTCTACAAGCTGTGGACCGATGGCTACAACGGCTTTCCCAGCAACACGAAGGGGGAGCACAGCCACCTCTGCAAGAACCTGAAGTTCTTCAACAACCTCTTTCTCAACGACCGGGTCGCGATGCAGGACCTCGGGGTGAAAGGGCGGGCTTACTACGTGAAGGACAAGGACGGAGACTACGCGGCGCCCCGGTACAACGAGGAAGGGCTCGCCATGGACTACAACCTCTACTACAACATGGGGTATTCCTGGTTCTCCGCCCACATCCCGACCAAGGTGGACCAACATTCCCTTTTTAACGTGAACCCGCTGCTCGATCCCGGGTACCGGCCTCTCCGTGGCAGCCGCGCCCTTCATGCCGGTGGCAACCTCCGGGCGCTGAAGATTTTAGGTCCGACGGAGACCTGGCAGGATCGGGACGGTGTCACCAGGCCGACGCCTCTTGAGCTGTCCCAGGGGTACACCATCGGGGCTCTCACTGCCGCACCGCGGTGACCTCCAGCAGTCATGACCACTGACGTTCCCCGGGTCCCGGCAGGGTTGCAGTTTCGCACCCAAGCCCGGCCCCGGGCATCCGCTCGCCCTGCCACCCCAGCATCCCCTCACAGGTAGCCCCGCAACCCAACCTCCCCCCAATGAGCCATAACTAAACGTTTTTTCGTTGTTTTTTTCGCGGCACCTATTTACAGTACGAAAAACCCGGCCGGCAGATTCCCTCTTGCAGCAAAGAGCTCTAGCCCAGCCGGCAGATGTTGGCAGCATCGAACCTATTGACAGGAGAGTTTATGGGGACACTAGGCAGATTCGTTTATCTTGCGGCGTTAACCTTGGGGTTGTGCCTATTTGAGGGAGCCCCTGAGGAGGCACAAGCCGCTACGGTTCCTCCAGTTTGCTGGACTGCCACGGCTCCCCCGACTCCACCAGCCCTTGCCTACTCCCCCACTACGCTCGCCTTCAGCAACGTTTCCACCGGCAAAAGTCAGAACCTCACCATCACCATCTCCAACTCCGGGCAGACGGCCGCCACGGGCGTGACCCAAGGGGGGCTCACCCCTCCGTTCACCCTGCTTTCCACGACCTGCAGCGGAACCCTGGCGGCGGGGGGAAGTTGCACCAGTACGGTCGCCTTTGCCCCGACCGTTCCCGGGACTACCGGCGAAATCCTCACCGCATCGGCATCGGGCATCGCCTCGGTTTCGGCCGCGGTGAGCGGAACCGGGGCTCTCCGGGATTGGACCACCAAGCCCCCCTTCGGAACCGCGTTGCGCACCGACGGCGACTGGTCCGTTGCCGGCCTGTTCGGCTGCTGGCTCCTCAATGAAGGCACCGGCGCCATTGCGCACTCTCTGGTGCCCAACGGGGACCTGCAGTTCCTGGATGCGGGGAGCACTGCGCCGGTCTGGGTCCCGGCAGGGATGGCTTTCAGTCATGGGGTGAGCGGTACTGTCTATGGCCACCTTTCCTCGCCGGCTGGGTTTTTCCCGAATAACAGCGCCTTCACCGTGGTGCAGAACGTGACGGTCCAACCACTGGCGCCTTACGAGGACATGGAGTTCTGGTCGGTGTATGGCTCCGGCTTGCCGGCGATAGGGCTGGGAGTAAGCGGAGACGGCGGCGGCAACTATTACCGGATGCGATGGGGGTGGAACGGCACCGAGACCAACTCAGCTGCCTACCGCCTCCCCCCGGGGAACTACACCCTGGCGACGGTGGTGTCGGGGACCAGTGTCAGCATCTACCGCAACGGTGCGCTTTTCTATGCTTCGACGCTGGGTGCTCCCCCCCCCTACAAAGGGACCTTTTCCATCGGCTCCTACCATCGGGATTCCTCGAACACCACCTACTACGGGTTAAACGGCAGTGTCGGCTTCACCCTTCTGTATAACCGGGCACTCTCCCCCGCAGAAGTCGCCGCCATTTCAGCCAACCCGTGGAAGGTTGCCCAACCGTACTAGGACGCAGGGAGAACAACATGAGATTTATAACAACCGTGATGGCCGTATTGTTCTTGTCGATCCCCGCGTGGGGAAGCGACCTCTATGTGACGGCAACCCGCCCCTCCCCTTTCGGAAACGGCTCCCTGTCCACTCCGTTTCGCAACGTGAGTTCCGCCCTGAGGGCCGCCCAACCGGGCGATACCATAAGGCTGATGGCCGGAGTATACGGAAAGGATTTCGTCGCCTCCCGCTGTACTGACCACTGCACGGGGGTGGTGACCCCGGTGCATGGGGGCACCGCCGGCAATCCGATCACCATAACTTCGTATCCGACACCGCTGAGCGCCATCATCGACGGCAGCAACCAAGCGGCAAGCTGCATCTACGTCGCCTATCCAAACATCGTCATCGACGGACTGGAGGTCCGCAACTGCTCCCTCATCGGGATTCAAGCCGACGGTGACACCTACGGCTCATATGACCCCGCCCTTTCGTACGGCAACTGGGGGGGATACGGCACCCGGCTGTACAACGCGAACGGGATCGACAACCTGATCATCCGCAACAACTACATCCACGACTGCAAAATGGACGCGGTGAAAACCGGTCACGGCAACAACGTCCTGGTCGAGAACAACAACATGTATAACGTATCGACTACTCCCGCCGGGCACTCCACCATGCAGATGAACGGGATCTACGGTGGGATCGTCCGCAACAACTGGATGCACGACGACCTCACCCCGCCAAATCCCAGCCCGCATCTGGGCTTTTTCGCCAAGGGTGGGTCGGCGAACATCCTCTTCGAGAACAACAGGATAGAGAACATGGTCGCGCCTTTTGCCGGCATAGAAATCGGGGAAAACATGGAGTGGTACAACATCCGGTACACTCCCTCCGAGATCCCAGGCCTCAACAGCCGGATCCTCTCCGAGACCGATGCCGACAACGAGATCATGCCCTCCCCCACGGGTACGATGTATGCCCATGCCACCACCTATCAGCCGGAGGTATTGGCGGAAGCAAGAAACGTCACGGTACGGGGTAACATCGTAATCAACTGCGATCCTCCGCTCTCCAGCAGGAACGGGTACAACGTCACCTGGTACAACAACACGGTGGTAAACGGAGGGGGGACCCAGAGCCTTTACAAGCTGTGGACCGACGGGTACAACGGGTTTCCCAGCAACACCATGGGAGAGCACAACCATCTGTGCAAAAACGAACGGTTCTTCAACAACCTTTTCTTCAACGACACGGTGCCGATAACGAACTTCGGCATTCCTGGGCGGGCCTACTACGTGAAGGACAAGGACGGAGATTACTCCCCCCCCCTCATGAATGAAGTAGGACTGGCGATGGATTACAACCAGTACTACAACATGGGGTTCTCCTGGTTCTCAGCGAACATCCCGACCCCGGTGGACTCCCACGCCCTCTTCAACGTCCACCCTTACCTGGATGCAACTTATCACCCGGCGCCGGGCAACCGAGCCCTCTCCTCCGGTGGGGACCTCCGCGCCCTGGGGGTTCTGGGGGCAACCGAGTCCTGGAAAGACCGGGATGGCGTGACCCGCCCTACCACCAGTGAGCTTGCCAATGGCTATGGCATCGGGGCGCTCACGGCGACCGACACCACCCCCCCCGTAGTCACGGACTTCACCGTCTATCTCACCCCCAACGCGTCAGCAGCCATTCCGGTGGCCATCGCCGCAACCGACGATGTCGCAGTGACCGCCTACTGCATCCAGACGACCAACAGCGCCAACGGCTGTACCTGGCAACCCTCCCTCACGAGCTACCAGCCGATCGCAAGCGGGGTAACCACTCTCTTTGCCTTCGCACGTGATGCGGCGGGGAACGTGAGTGCGGGGCGTGCGAGCAACCCGCTCAACCTCAATCAAGTCCCCTGCCCGTAAATCAGCCGGGGACCGCCGGACTGCTCACTCCGGCAGGTGCGGTAGCGGGAACAGCCCGTATCTGCCGTAGTAGTAGATCGATTTGAGAAGTTCAGTGGCCGGGAGGAAAAAACGGTCGTGCAGGGTCCGGGCGGGGGCGATACTGAAGGTGATTTCCGGGGGGAGAACCCGGCGCAAAATCCAGGCGGCCCGGCGAGCGTGATAGTCGGAGGTGACTATGATGGCGTGAGTGATGCGATGCGCGAGGAGGTACTTCCGGACGGCGAGCGCGTCCCAGACGGTGCCGCTTTTGTAGTAGGGAAGCGCGACGATGGCGCCGGGAGGCACTCCGAGGCGCACCAGCGCCTCCCGGATTCGCTCGACTGAGTAGAGGTTGCGCTGATACCGTTGCGACCATCCTCTCCGGACCCCGTCGTCGGCAACCACGACGAGCGGCGCCCTTCCCGCATGAAAGAGCTGTCCCGCCAGGCCAACCCGCTCCTGGTAGCTGCCACCGAGAATGACGATGGCGTTGTCCCGCAGTCGCTCGGTTCCCGTCGCCCCGGCCCCTGCGCCCCCAAGGCAGATCAGGACGAGTACCAGCACCCCCACCCCTTCCGCCCCAAAGACCCTCCGCAAGACCAGCCGAATCATGCTGACACCAAACTCGACAGCCGAGGCCAGGGGTTGCCCGGTACCCAGGTCGGCTTCACCCCAAGAAAAAAACTCGGGCCGGTTCGATGAGCCCCACCACCTGGCTGCAGCACGGTGGCGGAAACACCTACCGCGCATGCTCGTCCAGCACGCCTTGCACGACCTTGGGATCGAAGGTCATGCTCGTGGTGAGGTTGCAGCCGTGGATGCAGAAGCAGTTCCTGATCCGGGCCCGCATCGCCTGCGCCGGCTCCGAGCTCCAAAGCCTGGCCACATCGAGTCCGTGCTCCCTGAGGTTGCCAACCGGCTTGGTGAGCTCGCAAAGTGCCACGTCACCGTTGGCATAAATGACGCCGTCCACCTTGCCGGCATAGCAGGGTAGCTGGCGCTCCTTGCGCGCCATCATCGCCAGGGAGATCCGAATCTTCTCCTGCTGCCGCTCGCTCCAGAACCGGTAGGGTGCGGCGGCGTTCCTCGCACCGATCTCGCCGAAAAGCCCCTCCAGCCGGTTGAGGTCCACGACCGCCGCCTCGCCCTCCAGCGGGTCGATGTCGTTGGCGGCTTCCGGCGGGAGCCCATAGGTGCCGAAATGCTGTCCGCGGACCAGGGCGTAGCGAATCGGCACCCCGAGTTCGACCAGCCGTTCGGTGAGCGGGAGCACCTCGTCCAGGTTGCGCTTTTGGATGGTGATCGAGACCGCGACGGAAAACCTGGGCTCCTCCCGGGAGAGCTGCTGCAGGGCCTGGATCGTCTCCACTGCCCTTCGATACCCGTCCCGGACCCCCCGGATCTCGTTATGGGTCTCCTCCAGGCCATCCAGGGAGACCTGCACCGACAGGGTGTCCAGGGGGAGATGGAGGATTTCCCGGCAGGTGGCGACGATGCGCTCGGTGAGGTAGCCGTTGGTCGCCAGGGCGAGATTGCGGCAGCGATTCCGCTCGACGAACAGCCGGGCGATTTCCCCGACGTCGTTGCGCAGAAAGGGCTCGCCGCCGGTCAGGGAAAGGTGCACCGGGTGGCGCAGCGTCGATGCCACGGTCCCGATCTCCTCCAGGGAGAGCTCATCGCAGGAAGCGTTCAGGTCCTGCCAGTAGAAACAATGGGCGCACCGGTTGTTGCAACGCGCGGTGATGAAGAAGATAAGGGCAGTCGGGGACTGAAGGAGTTTGATCCGCCGCAGCTTGCGGCGAACGAACCCTTCCACGATCTGTGCCCGGATCGGGCCGGGGAGGTTCCGGTAGAGGCCTTTGGCCATTTTCTTGATCAGAGCCGCCATTTCATTTTCTCCTCTTGCGCCAGCTAAGATACCGCTCCATTTCTTCGGCCTTCAGGAAATCGATGTTGACCGAGCTGCGGATCTCGCGGTAGGTGGCGACGCAGGTGGTTAGGGCCTTCAGGATTAGGTATCCCCCGAGCAGGTGTTCCTTCACGATGGTCCGCCGGGAAAAGGTGAAGTAGGCAAGCTTGAAGGGAAGGAACAGATAGAAGATGAAGAAATGCAGCAGGCACTTCAGGCCGATCAGGAGCGACTCTGCGGTTGAAAAGTGCTTGAAGGCGAAACGGAGCCGGGTGAACTGGTACAGGTACGTCTCGTTGGCGTTGCGTCCCTTCGGGCTGTGGTAATGTTCGACCGCGCAGTCGGCACTCACGTAGTTGCGGAACCCGAGCTTGATGATCTTGTATCCGAAGTCCTTGTCCTCGCTCCCGAAGACGTAGTAGGGGTCGAAACCTCCGACCTTGCGGGCGAGCTCGGCCGGGACCATGCAGCAGCAGGTGGCAAGGAAATCGGTTTGCCCCTGGCAGTGCTCGGCGTTGCGCACGAAGGTCTCCTTGCTGCTCCCGTCCCCGGCGATGAGCCGTCCGTAAACCCGGGAGGGGTCGTTTTCGTAGACCCGTACCTCGCCCCCCACGGTCCCCGTCTTCGGCTTGCTGGCGAAAAAGTCGAGGAGATGGCGCAACGTGTCCGTCGATGGCAGGCAGGTGTCGCTATCGAGAAAAAGGATGTAGGTGCCACGGGCGGCATTGATGGCAAGATTGCGCAGGTATGCCGGCCCCGAGTTCACCTTGGCCGTGAGAACCGAAATGCAGGGGGAAAGGGTGCGGAGGGTCTGATAGTCGAAATCCGTGCTGGCGTCATCGGCGACGATGATTTCGAAGGAGCTGTTGCGCTGCGGCAGGATCGAGGCGATGCAGCGCCTCAGTTCCTCAGCCCGGTTGTAGACCGGGATCACAATCGAGATGTCTGGTCGGTTCATCATCTATACCCTTTCAGCCGTTTCAAAATCCCCTTCATTCCTGCCAGAAGAGAAGCGGAGAGGAAGGTAGCGAGGTAATAGCGGTAAATCCGGGGACTGGATACCCCCTTGCCGAGAAGCTCGCCGCAGACCCGGTGGCACTGCGCGTACTGGCCGCCGCAGAAGAGATCCGTCGCCATCGCCTCGCCACGCACCCGATAGGCAACCTGCATCGGCGGGTAGCGGTCCGGAGCTGTTTCCGGGAAAAGCCCGACGATGCGGTCGAGATTTTCCAGGGTGCCGACCCGGATGTCGACCCGGTCGGAGAGGTTGTCCCCGTGCAAGCGACGGTGGAACACGATTTCCGGCACCGCTTCGATCCGATGCCGCCGGGCGATCTTGAGCCAGAGGTTCGTGTCCTCGGCGGTAAGCAGTTCCTCGTCGAACCCCCCTACCTCTGCCAGCACCTCCCTTCGGACCAGGACACTGGGGAGCGCGATGAAGCTCTTTTGCAGGATCTGGTCGAACAGCGCTCCCGAAGGGGTCACCTCCGGTAAGACCGAGAGCAGCTCACCCGACTCGTTGCTGAAGTTGGCGAACCGGCCGTAAACCAGGCCGATGGCCTGCTCGCCGTGAATCCGCGCCACCTGTTGTGCGGTTTTTTCGGGAAGCCAGAGATCATCGGCGTCCAAAAAAGCGACATATTCCCCCCGCGCCTGCGCAATGCCTCGGTTGCGGGCGGCCGCCGGACCGGCGTTGGGCTGGCGGAGGTAGGTAAGTCGGCCACGGTAGGCCTCCAGCACCCGCTCGGTGTCGTCGGTCGAACCGTCATCGACCACGATCAGCTCGAGGTTCGGGTACTTTTGCCCCAGCACGCTCTCCACCGCCTGGGCAATGAAGCGCGCCGAGTTGTAGCACGGGATCACGACGCTGACCAGGGGAAAAGCCTCAGCCATGGGACACCCCCTTGCCCAGGCCGGGGACCCGGCTCCTGATCTCCCGGTCCAGCAACAAAACAAGGAGGGCGAAGACCAGCGCCGCGCCCAAAACGAGGGGAACCAGCCCCGCCGCGGGAACGCGCGTCTTCGCCACCACCAGGAAGCCGGACATGCCAAGGGAACATCCCAGGTAGCGCAGGATAGCCATCGTCGGCACCGCAACCCGATACAGTCGGCCCGAGGCGTAGGCGCCAGCGGCCAGGAGTACCACGTAGCTGATCAGGGTCGCCAGGGCCGAACCGATCAGGGCGAGCCGCGGGATCAGGAGCAGGTTCAGCAGGATGTTCAGGATGGCGACCCCCCAGGTAATTTTGGTCATCACCACCGTATTTTTGTGAAACTGCAGACCGATGATGAACGGGGTCAAAAGCCCTTTGAGCATCTCACCGGTGATGACGTACGGGAGTATGTCGGTGGAGACGAGGTACTGCTTCGAAGCGATGAGCGCGATGAACTCCCTGCCGAGAGCGATCACCCCGCAGATGACCGGCAGGGCCACCAGGCAGTACATTTTGATCGCCTCTTGCACCTGGCGGTCAGTCTCCCCGTGTCCCGGCCGGGCCCACTCCGTCATGATCAGCGGCACGAAGGCGTATTCGAACCCGGTGATCAGGATGCCGGTGATGTAGGAACAGAGGTTGTAAGGAACGCTGTAGACGGCAACCGCCTCGGTTCCCAGGAAGTAGCCGATCAGGTAGCGGTCCCCCATGGTAAGGATGATCCCGGCGAACCCGGAGAGCACCATGGGGATGCCGTAGCCGCTCATCTCTTTGAAAAGCGCGGCGGAACTCGCCCTCCTCGGCAAGCCGAATTCGCGTAGCAGAAAGGCGAGGTACAGCGCGAGAGTCACCCCCTCCCCGAGCAAAAGTCCCCAGTAGTAGCCGAAAAGCCCTTTCGAGAGGTACGCCACGAACGCGACGGAAAGGAGCATACCGAGATACTTCTCTCCCACCGCAAAGACGGTGTAGGTCCGGGCCTGGTTCCGAATGCGGAACAGGCAGCCGGTGATCTTCGAAACGATCCGGATGAAGATGAGCAGCGACGCGACCGCGAAAAGGGTGCTCGTGCCGGCAGGAAGCAGGTCGAGCTTCGCAAGGAACACGCTCACGGCGAGGGTCCCGAGCGTGCCGAGGAGCCCGAACTTGACCGAGTTCCGCATGATGGTGGCGTAGAACTCCGCGAAAAGCCCCCGCTCCGTGTACTCCGGGTAGAAACGCTGGGAAGCGTGGCGCAGCCCCACGGTCGACAGCGCCTCGACGAAGGAGAGCGTGATGGCGATGAGGTTCATTGCGCCGTAATCGCTCTTGGAGAGGATCCGGGTGAAGATGGGAAAGGAGATGAAGCCCCCCGCCATGATGAGAACCTCTCCCATCATGTAGGTGGAGGTCATTTTGACCAGCCTTTTCAGCGACATTACCTCCGTCCTTCCTGGTTTTCCCGGTCGGGGAGGTATACGTAGCGCGGGACCAGGTAATCCCGGTACTGGTGGGGGTTCCCTTGCTTGCCGTCTTCGGCGGCCTTGACGATGTTGTACATCTCGCGGGCGGACACGTAGTGAAGCCGGTACCTTTCCCCGTCGTTATAGGCGCTCTCCAGATAGTGGTACATGGCGTCGGCGGTCCGGCCGATGAGCGCATCCCGGTCCTCCTCGCGCGAACCGTGGCAGTGTACCTTCACGAAAATCCAGTCCGGGCGCCCCGGGACATGGATCCGCTTGTTTACCCAGTAGTCGATCCTTTGCGGCGTAGGGGAGTCGATCGCGCAGATGTTGGACTGTTCGATGCTGGGGCGCAACGAATGGGTGCGCGATTTCCAGCGCAGGCCAATCACCCCTTGAATCAGGAGGAGCCCCGGCGCCGGCTTCCTTCCAGCCCGCAACGGGACCGCAGTGGCGTCATACCCCTTGGGACGCTCCTTGCCGCTTCGGGCGTAGAAGATAGTGTTGGCGAGCGCCGGCTGGGATTCGTTGGAGACCGGAAAGGTGAAATCAGCGTAGCACCCCGCCTCCTCCAGGAGGGTAAGCTCATCGTTGACGCCGCAGTGCGCCCCACCCTTCCGGGAATTTGCCAGCGCCCAGTCCCCGTGAATGAAGGAGAAGGTTTTCCGCCCGTCGGGCAGGCAGAAGACCCCCAGGCGAGCGAAACTCTCCCGGCAATCTATGATCTTGCGACGCAACGACTCCTCGTCGTCGGGCCATGGCCCCGTACCACGATCGTGGTGCAGATGCATTTCGATCTCCCCGTACCCTTGGGCGCACAGGCCCACCAGCCGCTCCAGATGGTCCTGCGTATCATAGTGGGGGGGGAAGAAAAAGGTGTGCTGGGGAGGGATCCCGTCCGAGTCCCGGTGCGCCCCGGCGAGCTTCGGGTAGTCGTTGATCCAGGCAGCAACCCGCTCAGCCTGCTTCTCGGGCCCCGCCTTGCGGTTGCCAGGCTCGAAATGGTCGACGAAAGCGAACATCAGGTGGGTGACCTGCCGGTGCCGGGCCGTCCTCGCCAGGCGAAGCGTACGCAGGAGGTCAGCCGGAAGCCAATAGGTGAGCCCCTTCTTTTCGGCACCGATCCAGATGACGGCGGCGCAGACGGCAAATGCCGCCAGGAACAGTAACGTGATCATATCCCTACCACACCTGTATGAGAAAGAGTTTCCAAATAAACAAGGCGCCGACGGTGAGGCCAGCCACGCGCCGATTCCAAAGGTCGCAGGTGAACCTGCCGTCGCCGATCCGAGGATCCCGGGAGGCGATCCGGCAAACAGCACTACTCAAGGCAACGACGGTCAAAAAGACGATGTCATAGGTCCGGGTGGAGAAAATCGAGGCCACCGCGAAACCGCCGAAAAAGGAGATGATCCCCAGGACATACGGTTTGAGCCGCTCAAACTCCTCCGACTTCAGAAGCGCGGCCGCGTTGAAGACGGAGTAAAAGAGGGTGCCCAAAAACGCGTACAGCCCGAGGATCCCGAGTTCGGAACCAGCCCGAACGTACGAGTTGTGAGTGTCGCGCTTGTGGTATTCGCGGAACTGCCCCTTTCCTACCCCTAAAAGTGGATGGGAGGTCAGAAGCTCCATCCCCCGGTCCCACGCCTCGACCCTCCCCATCGACGACTCGTCATTTCGATAGTCGCTGGTCTGCACCGAGAATGCCGCCAAGACCCCAACCAGGCCGATATATGCGGTCATCTTTTTTAGGCGCGGGTTCGTCACCCAAAAGTACAGGAAGGCGGTCAGACTGAACACGAGCGCAAGCTGCCCCCCCCGCGATCCGGTGAGGACGATGCAGTAGACGGCAATGGCGAGCATGACGA
The DNA here is from genome assembly GCF_016458275.1 of Geomesophilobacter sediminis. Taxonomy (GTDB): domain Bacteria; phylum Desulfobacterota; class Desulfuromonadia; order Geobacterales; family Geobacteraceae; genus Geomesophilobacter; species Geomesophilobacter sediminis. The sequence continues at coordinate 302,330 of NZ_JAEMHM010000002.1, read as the reverse complement.
GGCTCGCCGCCTTCTGCAGCCCCCCACCCCGCAGGAGCATCCCGACGGAGAAGGGGACCACGAGCACTACGGAGTAGGCAAGGTCATTGGGGTTATCGAAGTTGCCGACGCCACGGATCTGCCAGATTCCCTTGTCGGCAGCAAACTGCATTCCGGTGCCGACGATGTCGTAGCCGTAGTACTGCAGGACCCCCATGCCGGCTACGGCGGTCATGAGGAGCATGATGATCCAGGTAATGCTGCGAAACCGCTCCTCCGTGTCGACGATGGTGACGATGAAGAGGTAAATCAGCACAAGCTTTGAGGTATCGCTGAAGGTGGTGACGACAAGCTCCGTCCACAGGGTCGGGACCGTCGAAATAACCATCAGGGTCATCAGCATGAAACAGTATTTGTCCTGAGCGGTCTTGAAAGGAGCCTTCTCCACGCCGCTCAGCAGCCAGGCCACGAGGACCAAACCCATCGTCACGAAGACCAGGGGCTGCCCCATCAATCCATAGACGAAGTCCTGGGGGCGGATGATCATCAGGAAAACGAACAGTATGAGTCCCGAGTAGAGCACGGCGATCCCTATTTCAACCGGTTAAGCGACTGCTGCAACAGCCGGACGGCGGTGGAGCCGAGGGTGGACTTGAGAGGTTCGGCGATTCCCGCTCCCAGGTCGGTGGGGAGCCTTTCCGGCAGTTCCGAGAAGTGCACGGTACGGAACTTGTCGCCATGGGCAGTCAGGAACCGGCAGAGCTTTTGGAAGCGGTCGATCACCAGCGGATTGGGGACCGCGGGCCTGCGGTTGCGCCGGATCAATTCGAAGCTGTGGGAGACGATGACAATGCAGTGGCATCCGCGACGCCACGCCTCCATTAAAAGCCCTTCCATCTCTGCGGCCGAGCAGGCGCAAAGCTGCATGTGCCGGTAGTGTCCGGGGTAGTCCGAGAAAAACGATATCGGCACCTCGCGCACCCCGAAAAGGTCCTCCGGCTGGAGCAGCCATTTTTCCGTCTCGATGCCGCACTGCGTCCCCAGAAAGGGGTAGTTGTAACTGCTGTCAAAGACGATGCCCAAGTCGTGGAGGGCGCGGATCGTATCGTTGTCAGCGCCGTAGTTGCCGGCACGGAAGGCGTTCGGCGAGGTGACCCCGCAGCGCCCGAGGTTTTCCAGCGCGACACGCAGCAGCACCTCCTGCTCCTCACGGGGAAACTGCCACAGGAACTTTCCCTTACCGGCGATCTCCGGGGCGGAACCATGCTCCACCCATTCCGGGTGCAGGTGCAACTGCACTTCCTGCCCCGCTTCGATGATCTGGCGGCAGGTTTGCTGCAGGTGCTCGATCCCGGTCACGCTGGCAAAAAGGCTCTCCACGAAGAAAACCGCCTTGAGACCGTGTTCCCGGAAGGTGTCGAGTTGATAGCCGATGCCGAAATCGCCACTTGCCGTCGTCCCCTGGATGTCACGTGCGTAATCGTCGCACAGCCGATCCTCCCGCCAGGACGGCGAATGCGGCCATAATTCCGTGTCAATCGTAAACAGCACATTCAGCGTATGTTGATTACTCATCAGATAAGTCGGTACCTCTAAGATCCAGCATTTGTGAGCGAGATCCGGCGACGTTGGCGAACTCTCGGTAGCACCGGGTATACCCGGCAATCATGGTTTCGATCGTGAACGAGCTCCTGACCGTACCAATCGCTTCGGCGGAAAGGGAGCGGTACCGATCCCGATCGTTCAGCACCGACTCGACGGCCTCGACGAAGCCGTCGGCGTTGTTGACGTCGAACAGGATCCCGTTGACGCCGGATCGGACGATCTCGGGGCACCCACCGACGTTCGAGGAGATGACCGGTATCCCCATGCTCATCGCCTCGAGGATTACCGTGGGAAAGCCCTCCGAGATCGAGGTGAGCACCATGATGTCGATCGCCTGCAGGTAGGTCGCAACGTCCTTCGTGTAGCCGGTGAAGAGGACCCGCTCCTCCATGCCGAGGCTTCTCACCTTCTCCTTGGCATGGTCGAGAAGCGCCCCCCCACCGACGCAAAGGAGCTTCACAGCGTCGTGTCGTCGGGACAGCCGGTGGAACGAATCGATCAGAAAATCGGGGTTTTTCTCTCTCCTGAGGTTGGCAACGATCCCCAGCAGGGTGCAAGGGCCGGGCACCCCCAACTCCTCTCGCACGCGATTTTTCACCGCGAGGTCCAAGGAGAACTTCTGAACGTCTACGCCGTTGTAGACAACATGGATTCTTCCCGGGTCGATGTAGGAGTCGATCTGTTTCTTCGAGTAGTCCGAATTGCAGATGAAATAGTCGGTGAACCGGAAGAGCGCCTTGACCGCTGCGTGCTTGAATGCACCGAGCATCTGCAGGGAGTTCACGTGGTTGTACACGGTCGGGGTCTTCACACCGTGCAGTTTCAGATACCCCGCAATGATCAGCCCTTTCAGGTCGAAGATGTTGATGACGTCAGCCGACACGGCTTTACAGTAGTCGGCTACCTGCCGAAGCTTCCCCGGCTCCAGCCATGGTCTGTCGATGTGAATGACGGTGACCGGCACCCCGCACTGCCGAAACTCCTCCAGCATGGAAACCTGGCTGCTGGTAACCAGGACATGCATTCGGATGTCCCGGGGAAGGTGGCGGGCGAAGCTCAAAAGCCTCATCTCCGGGCCGCCGCGTTCCAGATCGTAAATGATGAAGACGACGTTAAGCACGCAGACCCTCCCGGCGGGGCTTCCCGCGCCGTGCGCCGAGGTGATCGAGCCAGTCGGCATACTTCTGCCCGTACCCTCCCCGCGGACGCGTCATGGGAAGTGAAGGGAGCGCCCCCCTGGTTCCCAGAGATACGACCGACCCCCGCAGCGGCGCCAGCCGGTCCGGTGCGGCCAGCACGGGGACCCCCATGAGTTCAGCGACGATCTCCCGTACCAACGTAAGATCGGTGAGGCTCCCGGAAAGGGCCACCCCTTCCAGCGGCCGCCCGCCGGCAAGCCGGTCGACCAGGTGAACCGCATGGAACACCACACCTTCCACGACGGCCCGCATCAGCTGGATCGCGGGGTGCCCGGGGCCAACGCCGAGGAATCCGGAGGGGGGGGAGGCACCGTCCTCCAGGTGACGCTCAGCGAAAAGGTAGGGGAAAAAAAGGAGTGACCCGTCGAAGGGGCACTCCCTCAGCAGCACGTCAAGCGTAGGCCAGTCCGCCGTCAGGCGAAACAGGCTCAGATACCAGTCGACCACGTTCCCGCCGTTGTTGGAGGCGATCCCGGAAATGAACCGATCCCGGTCCAGAAGGTAGGTCCAGACCGCGGGATCGTTCCCTGCGGAGTCGACCGACGCAGGGAGCCGGACGGCGCAACTCGTGCCAAGGGTAAGGCTCGCGATGCTGCTGCGATAGCCGGCACTCCCCAAGTGGGCCATCGGACCATCCCCCCCGCCGACTACCCAAGCCGCACCCCAAGGGAGCCGGGCGGCGGTCCGCGGGCCGACGGCGGGCACCGGCAGCCGGTATTCGACGGGGACCGGTTCGGGAAGCCTTTCGATCGGCATCCCCAGCGCGGCGAGGATGTCACCGTCCCAGGAATGAGTCTTGAGGTTGAAAAGCCCCGAGGCCGAGGCGAGAGCGTAGTCTTCCACGCAAAGGCCGAATAACCGGTGGAAGATGAAGGACTTGACGGAGAGCGCCTTGGCGAAGCGGCCAAACAGATCGGGCTGCCGGTCCCGGTACCACAGGAGCCGGGCCAGCGGGTACGTGGGCGCCAGCGGACAGCCGGTTTTGCGGTGCCACTGCTGCCGTTGGAACTGCAGGCGCAAGGAGGCGCACTGGTCGGTCGCGCGCGTGTCCGCCCAAATCGAGAGCGGGGTGAGAGGAACGCCGTCGTCTCCTACGAGCACGAGGCTATGGAGCACCGAGTCGACGACGACCGTGGCGATGGCGTCGTCGCAACCGGCTCCGGCCCGCTCCACGACGTCGATGAAGGCCCCCAGGATCTCCTCCGGGTCCTGCTCGGCGAACCCGCTCCCCCCCGCGCAGGAGTAGCTGTAGAACGCCTCAACCGAGCGCAACACCTCCCCCTGATCGTTGAACAGGGCAGCCCGGCAACCACTGGTCCCGATATCAACCGCGAGGACCAGATCTTTTTGGTCAAACGTGAGTGGGGTCATGAACCGAAACTATGGCCTCCGAACACATTGCGGATCGCCGCAATGATCTTGCCTGAGAAGTCCGGCACCTCCTGCGAGCGAAGGCGTTGGTCGAGCGAGGCGGTCAGGACCGGGACGGGGGTCTGGTGGGCCTTGGCTATCTCCTGGGCCCAGCGTCCGGTCTCCCCTCCGCCGACCTTCCCAGGCACCTCGACCTCCCGCAGCAGCTTGAGCGCCTCCACGGTGTCGTTCAGAAGCCGCGAGGTAATGATGCTGCCGTGTCCCCAAACCTCGCACAGGCGGACCAAGTCGATGGCGTCCCCCTTCTCGTCGGCGACGGCCTGGATCGTGGCCAGCCCCTCGGCGATGGCCTGCAGAAAACCGTACTCGATCCCGTTGTGGATCGTCTTCACCAAATGCCCCCACCCGGAAGGGCCGACGTACAGGTACCCCTTCTCGCAGGCGATGTCCCGGAAGAGGTGCTCCGCCTGCTCGAAGAGCCGCCGTTCCCCACCTATGGTCAGGCAGGCGCCGTGGCGGGCACCGCTCATCCCCCCGCTCATGCCGACGTCCAGGAAGCCGACCCCTTTTTCCGAAAGGGAGGCTCCCCGACGCAGCGAGTCCCCGTAGTGGGAGTTCCCCGCATCAATCACCACGTCGCCGGCGGCCAGCAGGGGGAGCAACTCGGCCAGGACCGCGTCCACCGGCGCACCGGCAGGGACCATCAAGATGATGTGCCGCGGGGATGCGAGCCGCGCGCAGAGGTCGTCCAGGGAGCCCACGGCCTCCATCCCGCCCGTTGCCAGCCGGTTGCGGTTCGCCGCGTCCAGGTCATACCCGACCACCCGATGACCGTGGTCCCGGAGGTTTTCGCAAAGCGGCCATCCCATGCGACCGAGCCCAACGACGCCTATCGCATCTTCTTGCTTCATAGCAACTTCTCCAGTGATGGTGGCCGGTGCATTTTGTTGGGGCCCGTGCATCAGGCGCTGTGGTCTAACATCAGCGGGAAAACCCGTGCCGGATTTCCTACCGCGATGCTGTTGGGCGGCACCTTCGAAGTCACCACGCTCCCGGTCGCGACGATCGAGCCGTCGCCGATGATCACCCCTTTGAGGATGACGCTATTGGCGCCGATCCAGACGTTGTCCCCGATGGTGATCGGCCGACTGCTTTCGGGAGGCGCCGGAAGATGACGTTTGGCAGGATCGGAGGGGTGCCCGTCGTAGCTCAGGATGGTGACCCGGTTCGCGATCAGGACGTTCTTCCCGATGGTGACGTCGCGTCCCACGGAGATCGACAGTTGGTAGCCAAGGTGGGTGTTGTCCCCGACAATCAGCTTCGGCTCGTCGAAGACCTTTGCGCCGCTGAAGGTGGCAACCCCGTGGATGGTCACGTTGTCACCGATGATGAACCGGAGGTTGCCCTGGATCGCGGGAATCCCAAGCATCAGGCGGAGGTTCTTCCCCACTTGGACGCAGCGGGACTTGAACATGGGGGTGTAGTAGAAAAACTGCTTGCACCAGTGCCAAAGGGACCGACGCGTCGCCCTTTCAGCATAGAGAAACCGGTACAACGGCTTGAACGCCGGCATATTTAGCGAATTGACCCTCTTTCCGCAGCGATAGAGGAAATCGTAAAAAGGTGTTTCGCGCCGCCTGATCTTGGTGGCGAGGTCAGTAAACGACATCAGCATCCTCACAATAATGAGCACGGGTCCGTGCGGCTTTCCTCATAACTGGGCGTACACCGCGGTCATCTGCTCGGCGCGCCGGTAGGGGTCGAATTCCTCGAGAACCCGCTTTTTCCCGGCCTGCCCGTACTCGGCGCAGAGCCTGGGGTCGGCGAGCACGGCAAGGATCGCCTCGGCAAGCCGGCGCGGGTCCCGCGCCGGGACCAGCCGGCCGGTGACGCCGTCGACAACCACCTCGGGAACACCACCCACCCGGGAAGCGACGACCGGCTTGCCAAACATCATCGCCTCGAGCGCCACGTTCGGCATCCCCTCGCTGAAGGAAGGGAGGACGACGAGGTCAGCGGCATCATAGTAGGGGGCAACGTCGGACTGAAAGCCGGTGAAGACCAGCGCATCCTCCACCCCGAGCTCCCGGGCCCGCGCCTGAAGAAGCTCTTTGTCCTGGCCGTCGCCGATCAGCAGCCCCTTGACGTTTTTCAGCCGCTCCCTCACCAGGGCCAACGCTTCGATGAACACCAGCTGCCCCTTTTCGGGGCTGAAACGGCCGACCACCGCCACGGCAAGGTCGTCGGTGCCGAGGCCCCAGGCGGAGCGAATATCGGTCGAGGGGGACCGGGGGGGAGGCGGTTCGATCGCATTTTTAATGGTGCGGACGCGGTTGCTGTCGACGAGCTTCGGGTCGAGCTTGCTCTTCAGCTGGTCCGAGACCACCACGACCCGGTCGGCGAAGCGCAGCAGGGCCTTCTCCAGCCGGTTGTACAGCTTGATTTTCCAGTTCTCGGCGGTGTCGCCGTGAACGTAGGCGACCCAGGGGAGGCCGGTGAGCCGCTTCAAAAAGAAGAAGACCAGGTGCGCCTTGTACCCGTGCGACTGCAGGATCTCGATCCGGTGCTTCTTGATCACCGCGTGCGCCTTGGGGATGGTGCTGAGGTCGAAAGGACCTCTCTGGGTGATCGCCTCGAACTTCACCGCGCTCTGCCGCACCGCCTCCCCGAAGGGCCACCGCGCGATGCCGACTCGGGGAAAGCCCAAGAGCACCGGGTCGCAAAGCTCCATCCCCCCACAGCGCAAAAACTGGAGCAGTCCCTTCCCCGGCCCACCGATCTGCAGGGTATCGATGGCGATCAGGACCCGTCTCCTCACCGGTCCCCCCCGAAAGCCCCCTCGATGGCGGCGCTGAAGGTCTCGGCGATCGCCTCCCAGGAGTAGCCGCGGGCGACGGCGCGCCGTGCCGGACCCGTCTCGGTCCCCTCGGCGAGCGCCGCTTCGACCTGGGCAATGAAGGCCTCCGCCCCGTGGGCGATCCGTACCTTATCGGCGAATTTCCGAACCTCGGGGAGATCGGTGGAGACGACCGGGAGGCCACAGGCGAGGTACTCCAGGAGTTTCAAGGGGTTCACGCTCACGGTGAGGTCGTTCACCAGGAAAGGGATGATCCCCACCTGGAACTGGACCGCGTAGCGAGGGAGCTCCTGGTAGGGAACCTTTCCCAAAAAGTGTACGTTGTCCATCCCGTCGAAGCGGGAGACGTCGGTGTCGCAGGGGCCAATGAAGACGAGCGACCACTCCGGACGCGCCTTTGCCATCCGGTGCAAAAGGTCCAGGTCCAGCCAGGGGCTGATCGCCCCGAAGAAACCGATGATCGGCGGGCGGATCCCCTGGAGGGCTCCGTTGCTCGTCGCCTCGGCGAAATGTTCCACATCCACCCCGTGGGGAATCACGATGGCCCGCTTCCCCGCGCGGCTCTTGATGCGGGCAAGCTCGTCCGAGGTCACGATGAAGACATCGGCATCGTCGATCATCTGATCTTCCAGGCGCCGCATGAGTTCACCGTCGATGCCGGGCCAGTTGACGAAGTCGTCCACGCAATAGTAGACGGCAGCCTGGTCCCGGAACGACTTCAGGTAGCCGGCGGTAATCGGGAGGGTGGAGACGACGATGGGGTCATCGAGGTCCCCTTTGGCGGTTCGCTTGCGGAGGGCGCGCAGTACGAGCCTTCGGTTGAGCGCCCGGATCAGGCCGAACTGGCTGTAGGGGATGGTGAGAGGAGAGATCGACCGGGGACGGCCGGGGTCGCCCTCTCCGGCTCGGCCAGCCGGGGCGAGCATCACCCGGAGTTTCTCAACCGCTCGTTTGAGGTCGTACCAGCTCAGCGTGGGATTGCGCATCCCCGTCGGAGTGACCCAGGTCACGTTGTTGTGGGGAACGAAATACTTCATGATGTGCTGGCAACTGAAGGGGTGCCGCCCCCACTCATCGGAGAAAACCAGTATGTTGCGACCCTTGATCACATATCCACCTTGTACCCGCGGCAGAGCCGCCGTGTATTACTCCCCCGGCTTGACATAGGCCGGTTTCCAGACCGAGGCGGACTGCCCCCGGGCCCAGCGCCAAAATCCGGCCACCGCCACCAGGTTCATCACCAGGAAGAAGTAGCAGAGGTTCACGATACGATTGCTTCTCGTGGCGGGCCAGGCCCCCCCGAGCGCGGCCAGGAGATAGAAACCAAGCTGCAGCCAGGTGGCAACCTGATAAAAGAAGCCGGGGAGGTGCGCCCCGCTCGCCAGCAGGAGAATAAGCGCGACGGGAACGACCAGCCGGAGCACCTTGTGGGAGAGGAACCTCCAGAAGCAGGGATTCTCGCCGGGGCTCAGCAGCCCCGGGATGAAGCCGATCAACTGCCAGTTCCCGGCCAGGGTCCGCACCTTGCGAACCCACTCCTGAGAAATTTCCTGCGAAACCTGGTCGCGCGCCCGTGCCGCAGGCTCGAATACCACCCGGTACCCCTGGAGCACTACCGACATCGGGGTGAAGACGTCATCGAGGAGAGTCCCGTGGGGGAGGTCCCGGAACAGAGATCTGCGGACCGCAAAGATGGCCCCGGTCGCCCCGATTACCGAACCGGTGTCGCTTTCCCGTTTCCGGATCCACTTCTCGTAGCTCCAGTAGGCCCCCATCTCGACCTGGATGCCGGAGCTCCCCTTTTTGAGCAGCAGGAGCTCCCCGCTGACGCAGCCGACCCGGGGATCGGCAAAGTTGGCTCCGAGCTCCCGGACCACCTCGGGATCGAAGCTCTGCCGGGCGTCGCAGAACAGGAGCACTTCCCCACGAGCCCGGGCCACCCCCGCATTCAGGGCGACCGCCTTGCCGGAGCGTTCGGTCAACTCGACGACCGTCACCCCTCTTCCGGCAAAGCCGCGGGCCAGCTCAGCGGTCCGGTCCTTGGAGCCATCGGAGACCACGATGACCTCGAGCTTCTCCTTGGGGTACTCCTGGGCGAGCAGGTTCTCGAGACGACGGACGATGTTGCCTTCCTCGTTGCAGGCGGCAAATACTACCGACACCGTCGGCTGGTAGGCTCCCTTGGCCACCGGATGGGACCGGAACCGCGCTAAAAGCGCCAGGCACAGCGGATAGCCGAGATACGTATAGACCACCAGGAACAAGCTCAGCCAGAAAATTGCTGCCATGCGATGTCCTTTCCTTCCCCAGCCGGAGGTTAGAAGACCTTCCGGATTTCCGCCACGACGCGATTGATATCCTTGGCCCCACTATCGCTTTTCAGCTCGTAGCGGTAGGTGATCCAGCTGTAGGTCAGGGCAAGGGTGACGTCTCGGTTGCAGATGTAGGAGACGAGGGCCGTGGCGTCGAGGTGGTAGGGGTAGTCTTCCGGCGTCTTGCGGCTCAGCCGATCCCCCAGGACATTCAGCGAGGCGTTGAACTTGGAGGTGAAATCGTAGCGCGCGTTCGCCCCGACCGAGAGCTGGCGCCGGTCCAGGGTCCCGGTTGCACTCAGCACGTACTCGGTGTAGGTGCTCATGACCCCCAAAGCCCCCCGGTCCAACGGAAAGTCCAGTTTGCCGCTGTAGCTCTTCTGCTCGGTAGCCAAGATGAGCGGGTCATCGGTGTACTGCACCCTGGTCTCCAAGGTGGTGACGACGTGGGGAAGGCCCCAGGTGAGTCCGGCGTTCCAGAACGGTTCCGACAGGTTTTTCCCCGGGAAGGCGAACCAGCTGTTCCCAGCGGAGCCGAAAAGAAATGAGCCCTCCCCAAGCTGGTACTTCCCCCCCGCGGAGACATCGTGCCGATCGTAACTTCCTTGGGTGGAGCGGACGTGGTTGTAGCTGTAACCTGCGATCAGGGAGAGGCGCTGCGTCAGCTGGTGGTTGTAGTCGGCGAAGGCGATCTGTGACACCCGGTCCACGGCATCAGCGGACCAGTAGCGGGTGTCCAGGTAGCGATAGCCGGTCTTCAGTGACCCACCGGTCCCGACCTTCCAGATGAAATAGGGGGAGACGATCGCCGCGTTCTGGTCAGTTTGGCTGGCGAAGGAGCTCTCGAGGGTCCGGTCCCGGGTGACGTCAAGCGAGACCCGGGTGAGGTTCTCGCTGAAATCAACGTAAAAGAAATTCTCCGCTCCAACGACCTGGCCGGTCAGTGTCACGGCGTGATTGTACTCGTCGGAGCGGCTGCCCCGGGCATAGTTGCGGTAGTCGAAGGTATAGCCGCCCTCACTGGCAAGGTAGGGGTTGCGGAAACGGAAAGCCGCCCCGGGCTGGATCCGGGTGATAAAATCGGTGCGCCTGTTAACCGAGTCCTCAAACAGGTTGTCGTTGTACTCTTCGCTGGCGGTCACCTTGGGATGCCACTCGAAATCGGCAGCAAAGAGTGGGAAAGCCCGAAAAACAACGGAGCCAAGCGCGGTCAGCAACGCCGCCAGTCGCCACCATTGCTGTCTCTTGAAAGCGTTCATTTCCCGGCGGAACCGGCGCCGGTAAAGCGGCGCAGAAAACTCGGCGCCCCGCCGGAACGCCCCTCGTCAATGGCAAGCGAGAGCCGCTCAAGGGCCGCCCCAACCGAGACCATGCTCCGCTTGAGCTCAGCCACCTGGCTTTCGCTCCGGGTCACGTGGGCGTGGAACTCCTCCTCGATTCGGGCCACGCTTTGGCGAATCTCAGCGACACCGTCGGACTCCCCGGCGACGCCCCCCCCCGGCCCTGCCAGCGGTTCAGCGGAGGTGGTTCCCCAAAAGTGGTTCTCGAAGTCGAGGTCCCCGATCACCTCATGCACCATTTCGTCAGACACGGTCTGGACCTCCTCCGCGAAGGCCGACAGCATCAGGAAATCGCAGATGATGTTCACCAGGCGCGGGATGCCCCGACTGTAGCGGTAGATGACCTCGAGGGTTCCCTGGGAAAACGACAGCGCTTCCCGGTTTCCCGCCACCTCCATCCGGTGCACGATGTACTCCCGAACCTCCTCGGCGGTGAGCGCCTTCAGGTGGCAGTTAATGCTGATCCTCTGGCGCAGTTGCAAAAGTTCCGGGGCGGCCAAGGTTTCCCGCAGTTCAGGCTGCCCGACGAGGACGATCTGTAGCAGCTTGCTCTGGGCACTCTCGAGATTGGAGAGCATCCGCACCTCCTCCAGGACCTCGGCAGAGAGATTCTGCGCCTCGTCGATGATCAGCGTAGGGCGGGTCCCCAAGGCATACTGCTCCAAAAGGAAGTCGTTCAACTCCCGCATGAGACAGATCCGGTCCTTCCCCGCGACGTCCAGGCCGAAGTCCTCGTTGATCAAAGCGATGAGCTGGTCCGAACTGACCCTGGTGTTGAAGATCTTGGCCACCACCATCCGCTCGTACTTTTTGTTCAACAGGTCCCGGATCAGGGTGGTCTTCCCGGAGCCGACATCGCCGGTAAGGAGGATAAACCCGGCGCGTTCCTGGATCCCGTAGTCGAGATAGGTGATCGCCTTGCGGTGCGACCGGGAGAGGAAGATGAACTCCGGGTCCGGCACCAGCTCGAAAGGCTTTTTGCGCAGATGAAAAAACGATTCGTACATCAAAACCCCTTACACCGCCCGCGCGCATCCGGGCGCGGACGTTACTGCCGTGCCTTGGCCTTTTCCGGCCCCGATTCACGGTAGTAATAGTAGGTATGGTCACTCTCGCCCAACGTGGCAGCGTTGTAGACGATCCCCAGGAGGGGGCAACCCTTGAGCGACTCGATCCCCTCCCGGATGTTCGCCTGGGAGGCGAGCCGCTCCATCACGACGAAGAGGACCCCGTCCACGAGGTTTGCCAGGGAACGGGTCTCGGCGAACGGGAGCAGAGGCGGCGTGTCGAAGATGATGAACCGATCCGGGTACCGGTTTTTCATCTCCTCTACCAGTCCCCGCATCTTTTGGGACGAGAAGAGCTCGGCCGGGTTCTCCACCGGGCGCCCGGCCCGCATGATCGACAATTTGCCGATGCCGGTGGCAACCAGGGTCTCCGGGATGTCCGCCTCGCCGAGCAGCACGTCGCCCAGCCCGGGCCCCTCTTCAACGTCGAGGTACCGGTGCAGGGAGGGGCGGCGCAGATCGCCGTCGATCAGCAACACGGTGTAGTCGAGTTCCTGGGCCAGGCTGATGGCGAGGTTGAGCGCGGTAAGGCTCTTCCCCTCGTTGGGGACCGCGCTGGTAACCATGAGAGTGTTGCGGAACTTCTCCCCCTTGGTCAGCTTCACCAGGGTTCCCTTCAGTTTGCGGTACTCTTCGGCCGCGGGGGAGCGCGGGTCGAGAAGGTTTACCAGGAAAGGATGGGACGGGGTGAGGGTCCGCTCGGGGGGGGTGAAGACCGGCGGCGCCGCCGGCGCTTCACGCTCAGCGGGCGGTGGGACGGCCGGAACCGCATCGACATCCTGCTCCCTGAGGCGGGCAGCCTTCTCCATTGCCTTTTCGATTCTGCTCATCGATTACTCCTGAAAGAAGCACCCGCCGCCTTAGCGGTGCAGGTGCCCCTTAACGTCCTGCACGATGGCGGAAGGGGAAATACTTTCCACCATCCGGTCCACGTAGGGAAGCCCCAGCAGCTCCAGGGCGGGGAAGACGAGCAGGAGCAGAAAGTAGACCGCCGCCCCCGCGAAGATCCGGCGCGACCTCTTCTGCTGGATGGCAACGAGCTTCGGATCGAGCAGCATCGGGATGACGGCCAATACCGGCACTCCAAACCCCTTGGCGGATTCGACCCCCTTGATCGAGGGGTCGGCCTGATCCAGGAGCACGAGAAGCGCAAAGGCACCGGCTAAGCCACCGACGATCCCGAGGGCCATCAGCCGGAGCCGGTTCGGGCTTGCCGGCTTGATCGGCAGCACCGCCGGGTCGACGACCCGGAAGGTCGTCGATTTGTCCTGCACCTCCATCTGTTTGGAGACCTCGGACTGGCTCTGTCGGGTGAAGAGCTGGTCGTAGATGTTCTTCTGGTTCTTCTGCTCCAGCTCCAACTTTTCCAGACCGGCCTTGGCGGTCGGGATGGTTTCGAGGAGCTTTTTGTTGGTCGCGATGTAGCGGTGCAGCCCCTCCTCGGTCACCTTGATGGCCCCGATCTCAGACTCGATCTTCGCCACCTCCTGCGGATCGAGCGCCTGCACCTCGGCCCCGCGGCGCTGTTTGAGCTGCTCCTTGACGGTCTCGATGTCGTTTTTGACGTTCACTACATCCGGGTAACTGTCGGTATAGGAAACCCTGAGCTCCTCCAGGTGCTTCTGGAGCTGGGCGAGCTTTACCTGGAGCGGGTCGTTGGCCCGGCGGGTCGCCCCCCGCATACCTTCCAGTTGCCGGCGTCTGAGTTCGAGGTCGTAGAGCTTCTGCTGGGCGGTGTTGATCTCCTGAAAGAGCTTCCCTTCGTCGATCGAGATCACCCCCCCCTTCTCCCGCTTATAGGCGTTGACCTCGCTCTCAGCCTTCTCGAGCTTCTTGTTGAAGGTGTCGATCTGCTCGGTAAGGAACTTCGTGGCGTCGTAGGACTCCCCGCGCTTGGACGACATGTTCTCCTCGATGTAGAGGCGAACCAGGGTATTGACGAAGTCCCGGGCGACGCGGGGGTTCTTGTCGGTGAAGGAGATGGTGAAGAGATTCTTGTCCTTCACCTTGACCTTGGTGTTCATCTGCAGCGTCTTGATCAGTTCCTCGTGCTCGGTATCGTTCTTCGCGAGGTTCATGTCCAAGGAGTCCACCACCTTGGTAAGGAGGGTCCGGCTGGTGATGGCGTAGGTGAGGACGTTGATGGTGTCCTCCATGGAAGGGGTGACGGTGATCCCCTTCACCAGCTCGCTGATCACGTTCTTCTCGATGAAGACGGTGCTCGTCGATTCGTATTTCTTCGGCAGCAGGTAGCTCGTGACGAATACGGCCGTCGTCAACAAAAGCGCCACCACGACGAACAGTTCCTTGCGTCTCACCACCAACTGCAGGTACTTCTTCAGATCGGTATTTACGGACTGCTGCATGGACACCTCATAATCGACCGGCATCGGCCGAAGCCGTGCCCGATCGCCACCGGAAACCGCGGATCCCGGCCACCACCGCTAGAAGAAACTCTCCTTGACCATTATGTAATCCCCAGCCTTGAGCTCGATGTTCTGGGAGAGATCCCCCTTCTTGAACAGCCGCTTTGCCTTCACCGGCAGCGATATCGGTTCGCCTGCCGTCTTGCGCCGGACTACCACGTCATCCTCGTCGGCGAACTTGGTGAACCCGCCCGCTTCCAAAATCGCCTCCATGACCTTCATCCCCTCGCGGTACTCGATCGCTTTGGGCGTGTTGACCGCCCCCATGACGTAGACGCTTCGGTCCAGGAGCAGGGGGAGGAAAAGGGCGTCGTTGGTCTGTAACTGGAGGTCCTGATCGATTTCCCCGCCGATGAAGAGCTTGTGGAAGTCGACGTTGAGCTTCTTCCCCTCCCGCAACAGGTAGGCCTTCTTCAAGTCGGCCCCCTTCACCTCGGAGATGACGCACAACAACTGCAAAAGCGACGTACGCCGGGAAAGGTCATAGACGGTAGATTTCACCCCGGAGCCGAACACGTACACCTTGCTGTTGGTGATCTCCTTAACCGTGACGGTAACCATCGGATTTTTGACCAGTTCTTTGAGCTTCACGGCGAGGGTGCTCTGCAGCGCGTTCGGGGTGACGCCGCTGGCAGAAACCTCTCCCAAGCCGGGGACGGTGATCTTGCCATCCGGACGAACCTTGACGGTGAAGCTGAGATCCTTCACCCCCCAAACGGCGACGTCGAGGGTGTCACCTTCCCCAATAACATATTCGGAGCCGAAACCGGCGTGGGGAAGCGCCAGCAGCAGCAAGAGGAGGCACCAGAGAAATCTTGATCGCATAGTTTTACCTCGTGGTAAGGAGGTCAAAGGTTCAGCGCCCGCCGCGTCCGAACAGGACCACCTTGACCGTCTCGAAAATGATCTGGGTATCCAGAAAGAAGGACAGGTTCTTGATGTAGTAAAGATCGTAGCGGAGCTTCTCAATGGCATCCTCAACGGTGGCGCCGTAGGGATACCGTACCTGCGCCCACCCGGTCAGGCCGGGCTTGATGGTGTGCCGCTTCGAGTAGTAGTAGATGTCCTTTTTCAGGCTTTCGACAAATTCAGGGCGTTCCGGCCGGGGGCCGATGAAGCTCATGTCCCCCCTGAGCACGTTGAACAACTGGGGGATCTCATCGATCCGGGAGTTCCTGAGGAACCTCCCGACCCGAGTCACCCGGGCGTCATTCTTGACGGCCCACACCGCACCGTTTTTTTCGGCATCGTTGCGCATGGAGCGGAACTTGTAGAGCATGAATGGCCTCTCTCCGCTCCCCACCCGGACCTGGCGGAAAAAGACCGGCCCCGGTGACTCCAGCTTGATCGCCAGGGCAACCACGGGGAAGATGGGGAGACTCAGCAGGAGCCCCACCAGGGAGAGCACAATATCGACGCTCCTTTTATAAATGTCGATGAGGGCATTGCGACGGAACCCGGCGGAGAAGATGATCCAGCTCGGGGTCATTTCCTCCAGGAGGAGTTTGCCCTGCACCATCTCGTAAAAGGTCGGCGCGTCAATGACCTCGATCCCGTTCAGCTTGCAGCGCATCATCTCCTGCAGGGGAAGTACCCCACGGCGCTCAGCGAGGGCAGGTACCAGCACCCCGGCGCGCACCTTGCGCGCGGTCGCCAACAGGTCGGGCTCCCGCGGGACCAGAAGCTCAGCCGGGAGCACGGCATCGCTCCCTTCGCAATCGAGGTACCCCGCCAGAGTAAAGACGCCATCAGTCCCGCTGATCAAGGAACCGAGCTGTTGAGCCAAGGGGCCGGTCCCCATGATCAGCACCCGGCGGGAGAACGGGGCAGCCGGTCCGCCGTTGCCGGCCAGGGCGTGCCAGCAGAACTGGAACACCAGGAAGAATCCCAAGGCAAGGAAAAAAACACCGCGACCCAACATCACCGTCGGATGGACGTAGTACACCACCGAAAGAAAGAAGAAGGCGGCGGCCCCACCTTGCAAACAGCAGGTCAATATCTCCGATTTCCGGGAGCGCCGGTCGAGCGCATAGATATCCATGAGGTAGGACGAGAAAATCAGGATGCCCACGAAGATGGCGGTCGACTTGAGCGACAGGTCCGTAAGCCAACTGTCACCCATCCCGGACCAGCGGAAGCGAAGCACCCCGGCACACAAAAGGGCAGCCAGCGACAGCACGGCATCAACGAAAACGGTTATGAAAAGCCCTAAATTCATGGTGGCGGCATCATTTCATCGACGTCAGGAGGGCACGGGCCGCTTGGCCGTCGCTGCCACCTGCCGAAGCCGATTTCTGCAGGGCCTGCACCGCCTTGGGCCGGTTGCCTGCCTCGCGGTAGGCAAGCCCAAGGTGATACTGCACACTGGGCTCGTTCGGGAGGACGGTAGCCGCCTTCTCCAAAATCTTGACCGCCTCGTCGCGGCGTCCGTTCTTCAAAAGGGCATACCCCAGGGTATCCATGATCCGCGGGTCCCCCTGGGCGGACCGGAAGGCATCCAAGGCAAGTCTGAGCGCCTCGGTTCGGTTGCCGTAACCGTCGGCGTAGAGGTAGGCCAGGTTGTTGAGTGCCGGCACGAAGGTAGGAACCC
The DNA here is from genome assembly GCF_016458275.1 of Geomesophilobacter sediminis. Classification (GTDB taxonomy): domain Bacteria; phylum Desulfobacterota; class Desulfuromonadia; order Geobacterales; family Geobacteraceae; genus Geomesophilobacter; species Geomesophilobacter sediminis. Next base: position 285,584 of record NZ_JAEMHM010000002.1, on the reverse strand, counting down.
GTTCCAGAACAGCCCGGTATCCGTTGACCGCCTCCCGTTTCTTGCCGGTATTGTCCCAAAGCGACGCGCGGGCGAACAAAGCGGGAGCTGAGTCCGGCTGCAGCTTGAGCGCGTCCTGGTAGGAGGCCAAGGCACCTGCGTAATCTTTGCGCTGCTCCTGAAAGTGGCCCAAGAGCAACCGCGCCTCCACGTTCTTAGGGTCGGTCGCCACCGCGACTTTCGCCTCGGAGAGCGCCGCATCCGCCTGGCGGAAACCGTCGTACACCGTAGCAAGGACCACGTGTCCCTTGGCGGAGGTGGGAGATTTGCTGATCATGCGACGCGCTTGGTTTACCGCCTCACCGGAGTTGCGCATCGCGACATACGCCGAGATCTTGAGAGCGACCCCCTGCTCCTGGTTGATGAGTTCCACCTCGTCGAGCGTCTTCAGTGCCTCTTTGAACTTTTTCGCGCCCAGAAGAAGTTTCGCTTTGGCCTCAAGCGGCGCCAAGGATCGGGGCGCCGCCTTGGCAGCGTTATCGAGCACCTTGAGCGCCTTTTCGGTACTTCCCTTCTTCTGATAGTAGGAGGCGAGGACCAGGAAGGCTTCGGGTGAACCGATATCTACCGCCTTCTGGTAGTACCCCACGGCCTCTTCATCCTTGCCGCGAATCTCGCTCAGCCCCCCGAGGCTCAGCAGGGCGGAGACGTTACGCGGGTCTTTCTGCAGCAGGACCCCGAACTCGTTGGCGGCGCGGCCGTAATCCCCCCGGGCGGCGTAGTAGGTGGCCAGATTGCGGTAGCTCCCGGCGAAGCTCGGGTCGACCCGCTTCGCCTGTTCCAGGCTTTTCACCCCATCCTCGTTTTGGCCGCCGAGAAACTGCACTTGGGCAATGGCGTTGTAGAGCGGCGCATCGCCTCGGCTGCCATTGAGACCCGACTGCAAGAGGGCCAGGGTCCGGTCCCGCTTCCCTTGGCGCAGATAGTAGGAGGCGAGCAGGAGTCTGGTGCTCAAGACATCCGGAGCGGCGTGCACCGCGGTCTCCAGTTCGCTCTCCCCGGCAAGTTGCTGACCGCGGCTGAAGAAGTAGGCCCCTTTCTTGAGATGGGCCGGGACCAGTTTCGGATCGAGCTTGGTTGCCTGGGTGAATTCGCGCATCCCCTCGTCGAAGAGCCCCTGTTGCATGTAGGCACTTCCCAGGAGGTTATGCGCCATGGCGTTGTGCTCATCCTGGGCGAGCACCCTCTTGATCTCGGTAATGGCGTCGTCCACCCGTTTCTGGGACAGCAGGATCTGCCCGATCATCAGGCGGGCCTGCCGCGAGGAGGGTATCCGGTCCAGAATGAGCCGAAACTGGCTGAGTGCGCTCTCCAGATCACCTTTGTTGAAATAACAGAGGCCCAAGTAGTTGTAGGCTTCCACCGTCGGAGCGAACTTGATGGAGTTCTGCAGCGAGGCGATGGCATCTGCGTACTTCTTCCTCTGGAAACTGACGATACCTTTGAGCCGGTATCCCTCCCCCCGTTTGGGAAAGCGGCGCATGAGGCCGTCGGCCATGCCGTCGACTTTGTCGATCTCACCTTTTTCCAAGAGGACGAGACCAAGCCGGTACTCGGCCTGGGAGTTGTCTTTGTCGATCTGGAGTATCTTCCGGTAGGCAGCGATGGCACGATCCGGGGCACCCGCCAATCTTTCGACGATGCCGATTGCCATCAGCGCCTGCACGTTCCGGGGATCGGCCTGCATGACCTGATCGAGCAGGGCGCGGGCATCGGCGCTCCGGCCGAGAGAGATGTAAAAGGAGGCCAGGGCGAACTTCGCCTGGTGGCGCTGCGGGGCAGCCGCGACCGCCTGGCGCAAAAGCTCTTCAGCCTTTTCGTACTGCTTCGAATCGGCCAGGGCCATCCCTTTCGCCTCCAGGCCCTCCGAACTCCCCGGGTGCTTGGCCAGGTACTGGTCCGCCAGACGCCCCGCCTCGTCCCCCTTGCCAAGCAGATTCAGCACCTTGGCAAGCTCGAGGGTGGCCTCATCGCGGGAAGGATCCTGCTTGAGTACCTTCGAGAACTCCTTCTCGGCCTGGTCCAGCTTGCCAAGGTCGACAAATGCCTTGCCGAGCTGGAAACGGGCGTCGATGTAATTACCATCCTTTTCCAGAGCACTTTTGAAAAAGACCACCGCGGCTGAGGCGTTGTGCCCCTTCAGCTGTTTGACCCCCTCGGCATAAAGGGACTCCTTGCTCTTGCTGCCACATCCGAAACTGACAAGCACCACAAACAAAACAAGCAACGACCATACTCTCATGGTCCCCTCCGGAGCGCTATGGGACATAAACTTCTTCAAATTATTCAAATCTTAAAAGGTTAAGAGCCTCGAAAAATAACAGACTAACGGCTAATGATCAAGCAACTTCTTCGACAATCGGCTCCACCTTTCTGCCCCCGGCGATACGTTAAATGCCCGGAGGAAGGTAACAAATAACACCAGAAATCGGTAAGCGGATCGCAATGGAGCCGGTCGTCGGCGAGCCCCTTCAGGGGCAGGATTTCATAACCGATGAACAAGACATACTTAATTAGGGAAAGTGCCGCAATAATGTTTACTATCGGCTTATTCCTTGAAGACTTGAGTACTTACCGCAAAAAACATCCTGAGACGGGTGAACGGTCCGGGGGTCCCCCAAGTCACAGCGTCACCGGGTGAGGATTGGCGAAAAGCGGGGAATTGGCGGAACAGAATACAACGGTCGTCTTTGATGAGAGCAAGAACCTTACCAGCATCGGGTGTCGAACTTTTTTACTCTTGTCGCCAGGGTGAGAGAAAGCGAAAACAGTACCAGCAAAGGGTTTAGATAGTTGCCAGCACCTATCCTTCGCCCCTAAGTCCAGTTCCCGCGTAGGAATCATTGTCGGTTTTCTTTACACTGAGACAGTGAAGATGGAGTAACAGGAAGGGACGTTGTTGGGCGGATGGCACCACCATTGCAGATGAACGGAGCCCCCCTTGCGGTAGCAAGAGATGAAAAAAAGGATTGGCAGGATTTGTTGAGCATGTCGCCAAATCACCAGGGGGAACTGGTGGAAATGACGTCGGGGTGAACGTAAAAAGGCCTTTTCAAGGCCGGTACGGGATCGTTGATTAGTTTCTATAAATAATTTTTTTCACACTGGCGCGTTGTACCGAGGGCATTAATCCGGAAATCGTGACAGCTCCGCGATTCCGCGGAGGGGCTTAAGGGAAGTTTTCCGCGATCCCGGCGCACGGGATTCGGTTCCCCCGGCGCGAGACGGGTGCGCTTGCCGAGCCCCCATCCCGCCCTTCTTCCATCGGGGTACACGCTCCTGCGCCCCTCAAACATGTTGAGCCACAGGGAACTCCTGTAAATATTTCCGACACCCAAAAGCCGCATGTAAACCTTTCCGACAGCAATAGACACTATCCCGCCGGCCAAGGAGCCCAATTGCGACACCTACCTCACGATCACGCGGTTATCTCACGGGTTGCGCCATTTGCCCTTTTCATGGCGTTCATTGCCGTCGACGAAGGTGCGACCCTGCTCGCGAACCGGGGACTCATTCATCTGGTGCCGACCGACCTCTTTTATCTGTACCCGCTGAAGGTTTTGGCGGTCGCCCTGGTTCTGTTCCGGTTCCGGGCGAATTATTCCGAGTTCAACCTGAAGGACCTCGCCGGCGCCGGCACCTCCGCCACGATCTGCCTGATCGGAGTGGCAACGTGCGTCCTTTGGGTGGCAATGGATTGGACCACCCCCCTGAACGCGGCACCGCGCGGTTTCGACCCGACCCTGCTTCCAGAGGGTCCGGTCCGGGTGATCATGACGCTTTTCCGGGTCGGGGGAGCGGTTCTGGTCGTTCCCTTGATGGAGGAGCTTTTCTGGCGTTCCTTCCTGCTGCGGTACCTGCTGAATGCCCAGTTTGAAACCGTCCCCATCGGCAGTTTCAGCTGGGGATCGTTCATTGCGACAACGATACTCTTCGGTCTGGAACATCATCTCATTATCGCGGGCATGGCGGCGGGAGCGATCTACAGCCTGATCCTTTACCGGACCCGGAGCATCGCCCAATGCGTTCTCGCCCACGCCGTCACCAACCTGAGCCTGGCAGGATATGTCCTTTGGACCGGGAAATGGAGTTTCTGGTGATCGCCGCCCCTGCGGCGGCCGGAAGGCATGCCCCGCAAAAGGTTGTGCCGTGCGCATGGATTGCTAGGCAAAGGTGGGCCGGCGAGCGACCATGGTCGCAAAAGCGCCCATCCGCAGGGAGTAGGAAGTAGAGGGGAAGCAAACCGGCAAGCGAAGCAGGAAGGAAAACGGCACCTGCCGCGGTCTGCTTTCGGAGAAGACCCGGCTTTGCCAAAGCCGGGCGAAGGAGGAGGAAAGTTGCCTCTTGAGTTTGGCAGCGCCCTAATGGGCGGAGGTCACCCCCGCGCAGAGGCGGGCATATTCCGGATTGACCTCGGCCAAACGGTCCCTGATGGACTGGAAGCTGGTGAGGTAGGGAGCCCGCAGGCCGTGATAGTCGATTTCCGGGCCGGCAGGATCGAAGAAAAAACCGACTCTTTTGAGGAGCAGGTGGAGCCCACGGGCCATGGCCATGTAGATGTGGATCCCGGGGCGCTGCATGCATTCGCGGAAAACGCACATGTAGAGACCGAGAACGATCTCGTTGTCGGCCTTGCGCCTTTCGATGGCAAGGCGCCGGCTCTCCTGATCGGGGAGTTCGTGACCCTCGTACAGAAGATTGTCCGATGCCCTGCGCCGGTAGTCCTTGCTGATGGCCAAGCGGGAGACTTCGGCGAGGCAGCCGGGATCGATGTGGGAACGATCCACGTCGATGGTGCAGTGCTGCTCAATCGGAAAGCCATACGGAGAGGCGAGAATTAGTCGGATGGTACCGATCACCTGGGCGTCTCTCTTCGCGATCGCGACATAGTGCAGCGAATAGTCGTCGTACTCGTCTTTTTCAACCCCTTCGGGGTGATCCTCCGGACGTTCGAACCCCCACTCGTCGCAGTACACCTTGTAGCGGAGCCGGTAAACCTCCTCGATCAGGGGGTCGTCAAGTTCGACTTTCTTAAAATCGAAATATTCACTCATTGGTATCCCCCCAAACAGGTAATGAAGTAGCCCCCGCGGCAGCGGACCGGTTTCCCGTCGGCATCGCCATTTTTAGACAGGGCTCATCAAGAAGTCAAGCGCTATCTAGTAGCCCTTCCGGACAGACGGCCTTGATACCACACAGCAAGAAGGAGACCAAAGAGAAATATCCGGCTCCTTCCCCACCGCCGGAACGCCCTACGCCCCCCCCCGCTCCTTAGCCAAGCCCGATCCCCGTCCAATCGCACGCCACGGTTAATTTGTTTCCAGGCGCAGCCAGCGGGCCACTCGGGTGGGTCCTCACGCGGCTCCCCCCCTCCCCCGGTTGCAGTAAACCTTGAAGCGCAGCCGGTAAACGTCTTCAATCAACGACAGCCTCGGGTATCTCTCGCGAAGCCGGGAAGGAAGAGCTATCTCTCGCGCCTCCCCGGGGGTGTCGGCTCACCGACACTTCACCGCGGCAAACGCAATCTCCCGTAATGCCATACCCAAAAGCTTCCCCCGTCTCCCCCTTCTCGGAGGGTTCGCACCGAAAGCGCCGAATTCCACCGCAAACGGCGGAAGCAAACGATTCTGGTCGGTTGCGCCCTGATCCCCGGCGCCATCTCACGTCTTGATACCTCCACCGCGGACCGCGACGTAGCCAGCACCGGTGTCTGTAAAATTTCCCAACTTCGATTGTCGATTCTCCTTACATAAATTGCACTACAGATTGCCCTATCCTTGTTCAAGAACAGAAGAAACCGCAAGTTACGCGATGGCACCCTCCTTGCTTTATGACAGTCAAGAGTTCTGCATCAGCATCCCTACAGCAATACCGATTGACAGCGCAAAAGAAGTCAACGTGTCCAGATACCCTTTTGCACCACGTAATACGGCGGTTAATTGTAATTCCAATCGAAAAGGAGAGAAAAATGAAGAAACGGATCGTAGCATTACTGGCAGGTCTGCTCCTCTGTGGAGCATCTTCTGCAATGGCAAACGTGATTTTGGATTCCTGGCAAATGGACCTGAGTGCTTATGGCGGTGGGACCTACACGAACATCGATCGCCTCACCATTGACGGCAACGGCCAGGTCTTCCAGACCCTGCCGCTGGCCCTCGGGGCATCCTTCACGGAAACCGCCGTTCTCGGCGTGGTAAAAGGGATCCACGAGCCAGGGAACTCCATTAGCAACCAGTTCAACATCAACCTCGGCCCCTCCAACCAGTTCCTCTACTTCCAGGCTAGTGGGCTGCAAGGGAAAGTGACCGGCTTCGACGCGACCGGGTTCACCTATTCGTTCACCCCGGGCGTCGGGAGCATCGAACTGATCCTCGACAACGACGGCACTGCCGGCACCGCCGACGACAACGTCCTGGCAACTTTCTCCGTCGTTGCACCTTCCGGCGGTCACGACAACGGGAACCTGGGCGGTGCCGGTGAAACCGGGACCACCAACCTTACTGCTCGGTTCGACAGTGTGGTAGCTGGCCTGTTCCACACCTCCACCAACCTCGACTTCGCCTCCCTCTCTGGGCTGACCTTGGGCTTGGTGAACACCAACAACCTGATCACCGGCGTGACCCCGACCGCCGGCGGCGTCAATCTGGAAGTCGCCAGCTCCGGCCAGGTCAACATGGCGGTCGTTCCCGAGCCCTCCACCATGCTCCTGCTTGGTGCCGGCTTCATGGGTCTCGCCATCTTCAAAAAGCGCAAAGCTTCTGTATAATCAGTCGCAAAAGCTAGGCATAAAGGGGCGCCCTTCCGAGGGCGCCCTTTTTTTATCCTTCCCAACGATGTCGTTTTTTTAGCCACGAACCATCAATGAAAGATGGTCCTTCGGGTCAGGGACGACATCAACGGCAACCGCAGTGAATGGTCGCCTCCGGTACACAACGCAGTCACCTAATCCACCTTTTGCCCGATATAAAAAAGCCGGCTGTACCGTTTACGGTAGCCGGCTTTTATTTGATTCATCAAGGATACTGCCACCGGCTGAGTTCGAGGCAGCTTCCCCCGCACCCGTCTCCGCCACGGCAGCGGAACTGACCAGGGAGTCCGCCGCAGCACGGCAGTCAGTATCCAAACGACGCTCCTTAGCGCCCCGATCGTCGGAGGCGAAGTTTCACCCCGTCACAACCTCAACCGGGATGCGGAGGGATCTGGCGCTCGGCGGCGCACTACGGCCGATCCGGAACAGGAGGAAGGCGCTCGATGCAGGATCCCCAACCAGAGCCCCCACCTCTTCGCCGCACCTTTTAAGCAGGGCAGCCTGCTCCGGCGAAAAGGCACCGCCGGCACCGGACGCAACCTGGCCGATCAGAAACGCAATGCCGGCGGTGGGCTGGAAACTCAGCCCCAGGCGCGTCGCCTCCAGCCAGACCCGCTGGAATAGCCGCCCGGCGTTTACGTATGCCGCGGGATCGTTGCCGACGATGACGACGGCACCAAGCGCCGACGACGATAGCGCGAGGGTCTCGGCGGTCTTGCCGATGATGCGGGTAACCCCGAAGGGGGTAGCCAGTCGGAGCAGCGCCCAGTTTCGGAAGGCGCGAAAGGCTACGGCGTCCATGGCGGATAACTCGAGGGTCTGGAAATCGAGCCCGTCCCTGGTCCGCAGCGCCTCCTCGTTGTCCCACCGGATGTGATCATAGAGAAAGTCGTGCAGCCCCCGGTTTTCAAAGACCATCCGGTCGTTGATGGAAATCGCGCGGGCCAGGGTCTGTTTCTCCCGAGGGTCCTCGAAGATCCTCACCACGCCGTCCACTCCTTCACAGGCGCAGGACAACAGCTGCCGGCGCTCTTCACCGCTGAGTTGGTAGGAGCGGTCGTAGCGTTTCCGATTGGTGGCCCGGCCCTCCAAAAACGCATAGAGGGGATCCGGCAACCCCGACATGGGCTCAAGGTTGATATCGGCAACGAGGTTGGGCTCGGCCGGTTCGGGAAAGAGGGAGAACTTGGGCCGGAGCCCCTGGGTGGAGGCCGCTATGGTGAGATTTTCGAGAGCTGCGCCATGAGCGACGAGGGAGGCACTCTGTCGATGGTTGTAGACGGAGGTGTCCTTCTCGGGGAGGTTGTAGAGGCGGATTCGGGCGCCGGTCACGGCGAAGTGCCAAGGCTGGCAGTTGTCGCCCGATGGGGCGAGGATAGCGCTTTCCAGGAGCTGCTTGATGCTTGCCGATTCGGTCATGGGCGCTCCTTTTCCGGCCCGGAGCGGGCCGCTCGCGGGAGTATCGGGAAAATTGGTTGGTTATGGCGCGTCATCTTGCCGGGTTGGGACGCACCTTCCGAAGGATCAGCCACTTTTTGAGTTTCTGCAGCGGGTTTTTCCCCCCCATAAAGAGAAAACCCCGCTTGAATTTTCCCAACAGGAGGTCGATCTGGAGGTAATGCGGCGCAGCAAGGACCGTCCCCTTCCCGGTAACGATCTTAGCCACTTCCGTGGCGATGAGCGAAGCCGCCATGGTGCAGGCCGGGGCAACCGCCGGGCCGGTACGGTTGGCGAAATTGACCTTGGAAAGGTCGAGGTAGCGGATGTGGTACGGCTGCGGCCCGAGCCCGGAGGCGAAAGAGGCTATCTTTTCCACGAAATCCATCTCGTCATCGATGCCGAAGTAGTCGTCGAAGGTCATCCCGGTCGGGGAGAATACCTGCAACGTCGCACCGAACCCGAGCGGTGCCGAGGTGATGGCATAGATCCCCTTCTCCCGGCACCGCTGGAAAATGGCGCGGCGGATCTCGATCTCGAAGAAATCGATGCCGTCGACGTAGACATCCACCCCCTCCAGGAACGCGTCCAGGTTGTCGAGGGTTACCCCGTGCTCGAAAACGCGGACGTCGGCGTAGGGATTGATGTCCTGCACCATCTGGGCGAGGACCTCCGCCTTGGGCTTGCCGAGCGTCGAGCTCATCGCCCCGAACTGGCGATTGATGTTCACCGTGTCGAAGGTGTCCAGGTCGGCGATGGAGAAGTTGCCAAGGCCCAGCCGCGCCAAGGTAAGGAGATGCAGTCCCCCTACCCCGCCGGCCCCGGCCACGGCGACGCGGGCCTTGAGCAGTTTTTCCTGTTCGGCCTCGCTCACGAGACCGATGTTGCGGGAAAACGCATCTCTAAGATAGGTTTCGGCGTTCAAGGCTCCTCCCGTTTCCGGTTAATCACTTCTCCGATGACTCCACCAGCCGTTCCAGCAGTTCCTCGCTACCCCCCTCCGAGACAACGGGAGCGGCAACCGCAGTTCCCCGTGGCGGCGCCCCTGGCATAGGAACCGCGGGAGCGGAAAAGGCCAAAAGCGAAGCTACGCGCGGTCGGCCTCCCTTTTCCGGGGCAGCCGTCACCGGGGGGCGAAAGGGAGAACCGGCCACCGGATCCATTAAAGGGAGCGGCGACCGTGCCGCCCCATCCACCGGACGCGGCCGGCCCGAGGTTGGTTCCGGCTTTTTCTTTTCCGGGGCAAGTGCGGGTGCCTCCGGCTTTTTCTTTTCCGGGATCAGTGCGGGCGGTTCCGGCTTTTTCTCCGGAGCAACGGTCCGGGACAGACGCGTCAGCCGCCGGCTCAGGGCATCGAGGTCGAGTTGGTAGACCTCCTCCTCGACAAGCCAGGGATCGACCGTCATCGACGCTGAGGCCTCGAGCTGGGCCAGGTCGGTTCCCAGGTCATTGAGCGCCGCGACGTAGTCCCCGTAAGAACGGATCAGTTCCGCCTCACCGTCCAAAAGGTCGGCGAATTTCGCCGTCCCTTCCTGGTACCGGCTCACCCGCTGCTCCAGGCGGGACTCCGCCACCGCTACCCACTTCCGCGCCGCGTCGATGGTCATTTGGCGGTTCTGCACGTTGCGCCAGGAGCTCTCCGTCTCCAGGGCCACCTGCTTTTCCAGTTCTTCCCGCTGATAGCTCTGCTCCCGGCGGATCGCTTCGGCCCGCTCCACGGTCTTGCGGGTCTTCCCCCAGTCGAAGAGCTGCCAGTCGAGCTGAGCCATCACCATCCAGTACTGAGGCCGCTGAATGTTGGTCTCCTTCTGCACCGTGTAGCTTCCCACCAGCGAGCTTTGCGGGTAGAGCGAGCTGCGGGTGACCCCGACCTCGGCCTCGGACTGGATCACCTTCTCCCGCGCCCCCTTGAGGTCCTCCCGGTTGGCGGCGGACTCCCTTACCGCATCGGCGAGGGAAAGATTCAGGTTGAACCGGTGCGACCTCCCCTTGAGGATGAATTCGCTCGTGCTCGGGAAATGGATCAAAAGCCGCAACCGGCTCACGGCGAGGGCGGTACGGTTGGCACAACGAGTGAGCTCGGCTTCGGCGGAGAGAAGATCCGCCTCCTGGGTGAGCACCTCCTCCCGCTCGGCATACCCTTCGGTCTGGCGCTCTCTCAGGACCCTGAGCCGCTCCCGTTTCGCCTCCAGCAGCGTACGCACGACCCGTTCCTGGAGCTGGTCATTCAGCACCTCATTGAAAAGGCGCTTCACCTCGAGGGTGATCAGCTTCCGTTGCCGATCCAGTGCATACTGCGCCCCCCTCTCCTCCGACCGGGCCCGCTCCAGGGATCGAGTGAGGTTCCCCCCCGTGAAAAGGGGCTGCTGCACGATCAGACTCGCATCGTAACGGTTGTTGTCGCCGATCGGGATGTTCACGTCATGGGGAGGTACCCCCGGCGCGAAGGAGTTTCCGTTGATGATGAGCCGGTCGTGCGGAGCGATCAAACCGTACTCCCCCTTGAGGCGCAACGAAGGATAGAACGCGGCCCGGCTTGCCGCAGCCCCCTGGGCCGCCGCAGCGACGGACATCTCGCCCGATTTGAGCCCGCTGTTGCGGCCAAGCGCCCAGGAGACGCAATCGTCCAGCGAAAGTTCAGCGCCGGACGCGGGTTGGAGCCCGGCAACCACCATACAGAGGCTCGCACCTATGCAGAGGTAGCGCATCATCTTTTGAACTTGACCGTGACGGTCATACCGCTTTTGAGCCCGGAAGTATCCTGGAGATTGATCCGGATCTCCTGACTGTTCATGTCATAGGATGCCAGCGGGTCGAAGGTCTTGAGGGATTTTTTCTTTACCGCCGGCAGCACCGAGGAAACCGTTCCGACATAGACCTGCCCCGGCGCGGCATCGGTGGTTACCTCGACCGGCTGCCCTACCCGGACCCGGCCGACGTCGGATTCCTCCAATTCCGCCCGCACCCGCAGCGCGTGGGGATCGATCAGCCGAACCACCGGCATTCCCGGCTCGACCGTCTCCCCAGCCTCCTTCAGCTTCTCCGTAATCAGGCCGTCTCGCGGCGCCCGGATCTCGTGATCCTTGAGCTGAGCCTGGAGAAAGGCCAGATCGGCAGCGGCCGACCGTACTTGGGAAGCGGCTTGCTGGATTTCCTCGCTGCGGGTCCCGCTCTTTTGCTTGAGCTCGTTTTGGCGCGCCTCTTCGTACTGCTCCAGAGAAACCTTCATCTTCTCTTCCATCGCGTCGACGTCTGCCTTGGTGGTCGCGTCCTTTGCGTAAAGCCGCTGCTGGCGCTCGAAGTCGGTCTTCGCCTTCTCGTAGACCACCTTGCGGCTGCGGGTCAGGTTTTCCGACATGCGGATGTCCTGGAGGCGGTTTCCCGCCCGGCGTTCGGCCAATTGGTCCTTACGCTCGGCCAAGACCGCCTCCGCCCGCTGGATCTGGGCTCGAGCTTTGCCCGCCTCTACCTGTGCGATCAGCTGTCCCTGCTTGACCAGGTCGCCCTCCACCACGAGGAGCTCGCTTACGGTCCCCGCTACCTGGCTCCCCAAAAGGAGATCGTGACTACTCTCCACCACCCCCTTCGCGTAATACGAACGCTCCTGCGGCGTTGTTTTGGAAGAGTCGGAGACGACGGGCGCCTTCTTTTGGAATAACCTCGGGCCGAAAATGGCCAGCGAGACGGTGACCAGGCCGAGAACCACCATCGAGACAATAGGTGCGCGTGACTTGTTCATGTTTCCTTCCGTTTCTCCGGGAGCATCCGGCCGTCTTCCATGCAGACGACACGGTCGAAAAGATCATTGATCCGGTTGTCGTGGGTGGCCACCACGACGCAACAGTTCTGCTCCGAAGCAAGTGTCTTCAGCATTTCCATCACCGTTCGGCCGTTTTCATGGTCGAGGTTGCCGGTCGGCTCGTCGGCGAGAATCAGCGGCGCATCAGCGGCCAGGGCACGGGCGATGGCAACGCGCTGGCGCTGCCCGCCGGACAGCTCCCGCGGCAGAAAGTTCATCCGCTTGCCGAGCCCGACCGCCTCCAGGAGTTCCCGGGCCCGCTGGTCGGCCACCATCGGATCGATCCGCTTCAGATTCATGACCAGCATCACGTTTTCGTAGACCGTGAGCGGCGGGAAGAGGTTGAACCCCTGGAAGATAAAGGAGATGTACTTCTTCCGGATCGCCGGGAGATCCCGTTCGTCGAGGCTGGTGATGTCTTGGCCGAAGAGTTCGAGGGTCCCCCCGGTCGGCTTCAGCATGCAGCCCAGCATGGAGAGAAGGGTGGTCTTCCCGCTCCCGGAAGGGCCGAATAGCCCGATGAGTTCGCCGGACTGGAACTCCAGGTCCACCGAAGCCACCGCGGTCACCTCCAGGCTCCCCTCCCGATAGATCTTGCTCAGCTCTTTCGCCACCACAGGAACCATGCAGTCACCCACGGAACAGGATCGCCGGATCGATGTTCTTGATTTTCTTAATGGAGTAGAATGCCGAGCAAAGACACATGAGCATGGTCATAAGCAGGATGATGAGGTTGACCGATGTCTTCACCACCATGACCATCCCTCCCGCCTCATACATTTTCACCGACGCCAGGGTGACCAGCAGGCTCACCGAATAGCCGACCAAGGCGTTGATTGCCGCCTGCGAAACTATGATCCGGGAAATCTCGGCCGTTGAGGCGCCCAGCGCCTTCATGGTCCCGTACTCCTTGATGTGCTCGATGGTGGAGTTGTAGATGGTCTGCCCGACAATGAGCATCCCGATGAAGAAGCTGACCATGATCGTCAACAGAAAGGAGAAGCCAACGCCGGTCTCGATGGTCCAGTAAAGACGAGTCTTCGAACTGAACTCCTCCTTCGAGAGGACGTCCATGGCAGGGAGCTTCTCCCTGAGGAGGCGGATGACCGTCCCTTTGTCGGAGCCGGGGAGGGTCTTGATGATGAGAAAGACGGTGTTGTCGTGGCCGACGTAAGTGACGAGCTCTTGGGCCAAAGAGTAGGAAGTGAAAAGGTAGGGGGCGGTGGTGAATGACTTCACTCCGCGGGAAATCCCCATGATCTGGATCCGGCGCGCCATCACGTCGCGGTAATCGCCGACTTTGAAGGCACCGAGCCGCTTCACCGCGGACTCATCGACGATCATGAAGTTGCCGTTCTTCACGTCGCTGGGCCTCCCCTCTTTCAGGTCCCAGGGGCCGCCCACCCCGCGGTCGGGTTGGTACCCCATGATCTCGACCTGCTCCTGTCCGCCGTTTTGCTGGCGGATCATCCCCCAACCGATGATCGCCTTGTCGACCGACTGCACGCCGGGAACCTGAAGCGCAGAGTAATAAAAGTATTCCGGGAAGGGCTGGCAGAAATCGAAGTTCTTGCTGTTCTTCGAGGTGACCCATATATCACCGGCGGTGTGGTCAATGAGGACCGATGATGCCTCCATCAGCCCCTGGTAGATCCCTACCTGAGCGAAGATCAAACTGACGGCAAAGACTACCCCCAACAGCGTGAAAAAGGATCGCAGTTTGTCGTAGAGTATGATCTTCAAGGCGATGTAAAACATGGACCAACTTATACCATACGCTTTACAGGTCCCGCAACCTTGAAAAGAATTTATGATAGCCTTCTTTTTCAAAAATCCTGGACAGCTTTTAAACTCAAGCTATCATTGATATCTCCTGAGACAGTCAGCAGCAGGGTTTTTGAGTGCTAGGTAATTAATTCTCTAGAGTGAGGCAACATGAAGATGCAACCGAGCACCTGCCGAGACGCCCAGCAGGACCAGTTCGTCAAGCTGGTCGGCCTGGCAAACTTCCTTGAGCAGCAACAAAGCCTGGACCAATGCCTGTCCGAACTGCTGGATCAGGCGGCCGCCATCATCAAATGCCGGACCTGCTCGATCATGCTCTTCCGGGACGACCAGTCCGGCGGGGAGTTCACCCTACGGATCTTCGCCAAGCACGGCGACCTTCCGGCGTCGGCCTCGCAGGAGGCGGTAAAGGTGAAAGAGGGGATCGCCGGACACGTCGCGGCTACCGGGCAGCCGCTTCTGGTCCAGGACATCGGCAGCTCGCCGTTTCTGCCCAAGGCGCGCCGTCCCGATGCGCCGGACAAGGGATTTCTCTGCGTCCCGATCATCATCGCCGAAAAGGTGATCGGAGTGCTCAACGTCTCTACTCCGGAGGACGGGCGGCTGCTCTCGGGGGACGACCTGAACCTCGCCTCGTTCATCGCCATCCTCACCGGAAAATCGATCCAGGTGATTCAACTGCAGAACCTGCTCCGGTCCCGCTACGCACAGATGGCGATCGCGCGGGAGGGGGATCAGGTCCTCAAGGAGGCGGCGGCGCACGACCCGGAACGGCTTTCCAAGATGCTCGCCAAGTCGTTCTACCGGGAGATGGCGCACGCCGGCTTCGGCAGCGACCACATCGTCGGCGCGGCGACGGAGATCCTCTCGCAGCTAAACGACAATCTCTCGAAACACAAGACGCGCATCCACCGGGACGCATAAATTCTTCTGTACTTGCTTTGCTCTTTGATGTAGGCTCCGGTCTCTAAATCTTAGGCTGATAACGACAATACTAAACCACTCGCGAGGGTGGGGCGGAAAGCCATAGGATCTCTCTGAGACAGCCGGGTTGCCGAATTATCTTTCACCTTGAAAGGTCCGGCACCCGGCTGTTTTGTATTTGCGCGCGTCCGAACGATCAAGCAGTCCCCTCATGGAAGCTATCGAGAGCACGACGGCATCGGCGCCGCCCTTGGGAGAGAAAAAATCATGCAAGCAAACCCTGGAAATACCGCAGTCAGAAACCAACTGCAGACGGCGGACAACTTCGACCATTGGTTCGATCTCGTTCCGGCAAACACCCCCACGCTGCGAGAGCACGCTTACCGGCTCCGGTTCCAGGTCTACTGCAAGGAGAGAAATTACGAGGACCCGAGGAACCACCCGAACCAGTGCGAGTCGGACGAGTACGATGTTCGCTCTTCCCATTCGCTGCTCATCGAACGAGCGACCGGTTTGGTGGCCGGCACGGTACGGCTGATTCTTCCGCACCCGGATGGCCCGGGGGCAAGCTTTCCGTTCCAGCGGCTTTGCACCGTTCCCCTGTTTTCCGATGCGCGCCGGTTCGCCAACTGTGCCGAGATCTCGCGTTTCTCCATCTCCAAGGAATTCCGGCAGCGCACCCTGCAGCAAAGCGCGATGCACTCGGCGCACCAGTGCCTCGCGGCGAGCCCGGTGCCGGAGAGCCTCATGCCCTGCCTCACCCTGGGACTGATCAAGGGGGTCATCCACATGAGCGCGATGCAGGGGGTAACCGATCTTTTAGCGGTGATGGAACCGGCACTGTTGCGCCTTTTATCCCGGCTCGGGGTTCATTTCCACAAGATCGGCCCCCTGGTGGAATTCCATGGCTTGCGCCAGCCCTGCCACATCGATCTGGAAACCCTGCTGACCCGGGTCGCCAAGGAGCGCCACGACGTCTGGAGGATCATCACCAACGAGGGGCAGCTTATCGACCTGCTGAACCACCGCCACCCGCAAACTCGACGGCCGAGGGGAGTTGTTCCCGGCGTTTCCGCCCAGGCGCCCTGCCGCGCGATCCCTCTGCCGGAGCATGAGGGAAGCTTCCATCTCCGAATAAACCCGCTCCCCCAACCGCCGTCCCGTCTCTAGCCGGAGCAAAAGAAGCCTATTCCGGCCCGGCTCGGGAATGTCATCAGCCCCACCCAACGCCGGAGATACCGACCGAACCGCCTCTTGTGCCGGGGCTCGAGCCTGCAGGTGCGGTCACATCGGTATCCTGCGCCACACGTCCACGACGACGCCGATGATTCGGGTTTTATCATCGGGGTGGAACGGGGCATAGGCGGGGTTGTCGGCGGTCAGATATACTTCCTCGTCCTTGATCCGGTAGCGCCTCAGGATCGGCTCGCCCCACAGGTTGTTCACCAGGACCACATCCCCGCTCTTCTTCTCTCCGTCGGGGCGCAGGATCACCAGGTCGCCGTCGCGCAGCGTGGGAGCCATGAAGTTCCCGTGGCAGATCATCGCATAGCACCCCTCGGGAAGGTTGGGGACCGCTACATACTGCTGCGCGGGGAGGCCGCCGCGGGGAAGTTCTTCCGGAACCCTTGCCAAAAGGGGCGCCTTCACCGTCGTGGCACCCTCGGAAGGCGCGGCGCCAGGGGCGGCACGCTCCCCCTCCGCTGCCATGCCGGCGCCGCCGATCAGCCAGTCGGGGTCGAGCCGGTGGGTCTGAATGAGGGCGATCAGCAGCGTCTTGGAAGGAAGCTTCCTGCCGCCCTCGATATTGCTGAGAAACCCCTGACCGATACCGACCGACGCGGCAAATTTCTGCTGCGTCATCCCCAGGGTCCGCCGCGCCTGGCGGATCCGCTCCCCGATTCCCTCGCCATATTCTTCGCCCATGAATATTCCTCAAAAATATTTTTGCCGCCCGACAAAGATTCCTTGACAGACAATTTATCGCGTTGATATAGTCATTTGCACCATACTAACCAATTCGGATCACAAAAACAACCAAATTATTTCTCTGGAATATTTAGCGGGTCACAGAGGAAGGAGGTCGGCATGAGAGGGGCACACTACCGTTTGTTTGAGGTGACGCAGTTGCTGCAGGGGGACGTGGTGGGAAACGCCCTGATCGATGATGTTCTTAGCGCCTGCTTCGACTACACCATCGCCGACCAGGACGCCCTGGGGACCCTGGTTCAGGCACTGGACCGGGTTAACTGTCACTTGGAAGGGGAATGCTCCGCGGCGCGCCCCCTCTTCCACGGGACCCCGGCGGAGGTTTCCGTCTGGGCCGCCGAACTTACCGACGAGATCTACACCAATTCGGCGGGACTGTAACCGACCGGAAAGGGGGGCCGGGGCAATGGCGCGATCGATGCCGCCCCGCTACCCCTCCCGGTACATTTCCTCGATGACCTCCCGGCAGGCCGCCGCGATCGCCGGCCGTTTCTTCTTGAGGGTAAAGGTCATCAGACCACTCGCCAGGGTCCACTGCTCGACGATGATCCGGAACCTGATGATTTTCTCGTAATTCCTCGTGGTCGGCTTCCCATTGTGCAGGCGCGCCAGCTCGCTTTTCACCAGGGCCACCACCGCCGGGTGCTGCGCCGCCGCGTCCCCGGCGGGAAGATCGATGCCGTTTTTCCGGGCGTACCCCTCGATCGCCGGAAGATCCGGCACCACGAGCGCCGCCAGGTATTTCCGGTCCTGACCCACCACCATCACCTGCATCAGGTACGGGCTCAAAAGGAGCGCGTTCTCGATCGGCTCAGGCTCCACGTTTTCCCCACCCCGCAGCACGATGGTATCCTTGGCCCGGCCGACGATAACCAGATCGCCCGCCTCGGTCAGCACCCCGAGATCCCCGGTATTGAGCCATCCATCCCGGAGCACCTGTTCGGTCGCCTCCGGGTCCTTGTAGTAGCCAAGCATCACCTGCCCACCCCGCGCCCAGACCACCCCGGGCTGTCCGGCCGGAACCTCGATGCCATTTTCCCCGACAATCTTCAGTTCGGTTCCCGGAAGCGGCTTACCCACCGTTCCCATGGGGTTGTCGTGGGGGACCCGCACGGTCAGCACCGGCGAAGTCTCGGAGAGGCCGTACCCGTTCAGCAGGGTCACCCCCGCCACGGCGAAGAACTCGTCGAGGTGGGCCGGCAGCATTCCGCCGCCGCTCACCGCGAAGCGGAGCTCGTTGCCCAATCCCTGCCGTACCGCCTTGTAGATGAGCTGTTCGGCAAGCAGGTGCATCGGGTAGCTCGCCAAGCCGAGCAGACGCGCCGCACCGGCACCGCCGCGTCCCGCCCGGTGGAAACGGCGGCTCCCCTCCAGGAGCATCTCCAGAAAAGCCGACCAGCGGTGCCGGCGGAGGCGGTCGGCGACCCCCTGATAAAGCAGCTCCCACAACCTGGGCACCCCGGCGACGATGTTGGGGCGCACCTCCGCGAGGTCGCCGCGAAAATTGTTCTTGTCAGTGAACGTGAGGCACCCACCGCAGGCCAGGGCGAGGTACTCGACGGTCCGCTCGAACATGTGGTACGGGGGGAGCACGCAGAGAAACCGTTCCCGGGGATGGATCGGGAGGTTCTCCCGGATCGCGGTGACGTTGCTGATCAGGTTGGCATGGGAGAGCATCACCCCCTTGGGGTGCCCGGTGGTGCCGGAGGTGTAGATGATGGTCGCGATGTCCCCGGTGACGATCTGATCCAGCCGCTGGTAAAAGCGCCGGTCCCCGGCCGCAAGCAGCGCGCGCCCCGACTCCCGGAGCTGCCCCCAGGGGATAACGGCCGCGCCCGCCCCGCCGGGGTCGCCGAGTCGAACCACGAAGCGCAGGGTCGGCGCAGCCTCCCGGAGCCGCTCGATCGGCTCCGGAGGGAGGTCGGTGATCACGGCGGCGAGATTGGCATGGTTGGCGATGAAGGAGAGGTCCTCGAGGCTGAAGTCGCTCCCCCGGGGAACATCGATCCCCCCAACGCACAACACTGCCAGGTCGGCGATGATCCACGACGCACCGGCGTTGAGCAGGATGCCGACCTTTTCCCCGTAGCCCAGACCGAGCTCGACCAGGGCGGTCCCTACCTCGGCCACCGCCTCGAACAGGGCGCCATAAGAGACCTCGCACCACCCACCCGCCCGGCGCTGCCGCACGGCGGGGTGCTCCGAATGGGCCTCAGCCGCCTGCCGGATCAGGGAACAGATGGTTGCCATGGTCCCTCCTGCTCGCCCCTCAGGATCAGGCGCTCGATCTCATCCATCCTTTTGAGGGTCGCCTCCTCCCCCTTCTGGATCAGTTCCTTTCCTTGATAGAAGTCTCCCCAGCTATAGCCCGCCACCTCCGGATAGATGGTGACGTCGGCGCCGCCGGCCCGGTCGCGGGTGGTGCGGGCGAACATGATGGAGAAGGAGCGGGCAAGGGTGTTCAACAGAGAGGGGCTGCCGTCGCCGGGCCACTCCTCGGCGACCCCCTTTTCCACCACCGAGGCGAGTACGAAGTTCGCCCCCTTGTTGATGATGACGTCCACCGGGAGGGGGTTCACCAGCGCGCCGTCGGTATACCAGGTCCCCTGCATCAGGTAGGGGCGGAAGATCCCCGGGCTGGAGATGCTCGCCCGTACCGCCTGGCTTACCGACCCTTCGTCGAGGACCACCTGCCGGCCGGTCGCCATATCGACCGCGATCACGCTCAACGGGACCTTCAGATCGAAGAAATCGGCGCCGTCGAGCATCTCCTGGAGCACGGTGAGGATCCGGTGTCCCTTCAGCACGCCGCCGCCGGTGATGCAGTAGTCGAAGATGTTCCGCTTCACCTGGCGCAGCGTGGAAAAGTACGACAGGCAAAGGTCGATCGCGGCATCGGCCGAGCCGGTCTTCGCGTAGAGGGAGCCGATCAGCGCGCCGATGCTGCAGCCGGCGATGAGGTCGATCGGGATGCCGTTTCGCTCCAGCGCCCTAAGCACGCCCAAGTGGGCCCAGCCCCGGGATGCCCCCGAACCGAGCACGACCCCGACGCGCCGGCGGCAGATTTCCCGGGCCAGTGCGCAGACGACCCGGTCCCGCTTCTCCTCCTGCGTGCTCCACCAGACCTGCGGCATCTCGCCGAGGTTGAGCCTCTGGCGGATCTCGGAGCGGAAAAGCCCCTTGCCGGCCTGAACGTGGCTGGTCCCGATCTTAAGCTGCACGGTGTGAGGCTCGATGATCTCCCGGATCCGGGCGAGCTTTTCCTCCACGGCGCCCAATTCTTCGGGCCGGTTGGAAATGAGGTAGAGCACCCCTTCGGAGAGCTGCAGGACGCGCCGGCTCACCGGGGTAAGTTCGGGCGGGAGGACGAGCAGCACCAGGGAGAAGGTGTGCTTCAGCAGTTCCAAAAGTGCGGAGAGGGAGGTGGAAAGGTCGGTGAGCAGGAGGCGGCGGTCCTCGCCCGGGAGCTGGAACACCGTGACACCGTCGGCGGTGCCGTACCAAGCGTCACCCACCTGTCGGCGGGTGATCTCCCGGGAAAATTCCTCGATCAGGCGCGAGTCCGGGCAGGGAATCCTCTCCCCCCCCAGTTCGCGCACCAATTCGCCGCCACTCGCCGGAAAATCGACCACCAGGGTGCGCTGGCGGGTTTCGCAGGCGGCCACCTGCGCCAGTCGAATTACGAAGGAGGAGCACCCAAGGCCGTCATTGGAGGGGATGATGCTGAAGTAGCAGGGCGGTGGGATCCGCTCCCGCTGGGTCGCCCCGGTCAGGTTGCGCGACGAGACGATACGACTGACGTGATAGGCAACCTTGGGCTGGTTATACAAGAGGGTCTCGAAGTCTTCCTTCCGGAGCACGAAAAGCTCGACGTCAAGAACCGCCTTCGCGGTCGCCTTCCTCGGTTCTCCGGTAAGGAGGGCGTACTCGCCGAAGAAATCGCCTCGTTTCAGTTCGGCCAGGAGAGTCTCCGTCCCCCCCTCCTGGACCGAAACCCGGACCAGCCCGGAGGCGATGACGAAGAGGGTGTCCCCCCGCTCCCCGGCCCGGCAGAGGACGGTCCCCTTGGGAGAGCGGACTCTCGTGAACTGGCCCGCCAGGCAGTTCAACTCCTCGTCGGGGAGAAACGAGAGGAACTCGATCTTAAGCAGTGCGGCGCAGATCTCAGGGATACTGGCATCCACCTCTTGCATGTGATCCTCAACTTTCTAGGTCTTTCAAAAAATGTCGTGAAGAATGCGGAGTTTCATAACAGAAGAAGATGCCACCTACTGGCAGAAAACTTTTTTAATAGGTAAACGTTTATCAAACTTTCTACTCAAAAACAATCGTAAGAGAGATTTATTCCTGCTGAGTCTCAGAAAAAAGCCCTCCAGAAGCTCCGTCCATTCGCCCCCCGCAGTATTTACGCGAGACATTGCAGTCGTCGGCGGCGTACCGGCAGAACCTGTGTTCTCGCTTTTCCAGTTCCTTATCCGGTTCGATCAGAAGCAGGTCGGTCAATAAGGAGGAGTGCGACCTCCCTCTACCCGTTATTTCTGGAATTCTAACTTCCGTACCGGGTGGGGCCGGTACCGTCCTGACAGAAGTTCTTCCTTTCATCCCTATACCCGCCGCCTATCAGCCACACCTCCTGACGATTGTCACCTTCAGGTCCGGGGACTCGGAGTCAGCAACCGCCCCTTGCCCATGGAGGGCGCTCGTGCGCCGCGCGCCCTGCCGGGCGCACTAAAAAAAACGGCCGAGATCACTCTCGGCCGCCCACTTTTTCCTCACTATCGGTTCTCCGCCGTTTCCACGGCTCGGTCAGCTCACCGTGTTAACGCCCCTCCGGAAGACGGATCAATGCCGAGGAACGGGCTCCCTACAGCGATCGTTGGTACCCGGGAGGTCGCGGACCAGTGTGCCTTCAGCACCAGGTCCATCGGCCCGAATTCGAACCGCCCGAGGAGATAGCGCAGTTTTGCCTCCATCTTGTTGAGGTTGTGGTAATGCCGGAACCGGGACCGCCAGGGAGCGTGAATCCGCGGCTGCCGTGGATCGATTTCCCACGGGTGAAGATACAGTACGGCCGGCTCGTTTTCGACGCCGTTGATCCTTTTGATGCCATGTCCGATCAACGAAACCGGCAACAGGCGCAGGTATCCACCTCCGGCGATCGGGAGCCGGTAGATCCCGTTGGGAAACCGGATCGGCAGGGTGGACAAGGGAAACTCCTGGAGCACCCGTCCCTGCCGGTGCACCGAGAACGGAAACCGCGGTGCGTTGGGCATCCCGTAGACATCATGTACGATGGGGAAAATGCTGGAATCGAAGCTGAATCCCTCTTCGGCCAGGATGTCGAATCCCCAGAGCGACCGCTCGGTTATGGAGTAGCTGGGCGCCCGGTAGCCGCGTATCGGCACCCCCGCCACATCCTCGAGGACTAGGCGTCCCCGCCTGATGTCTTGTCGGGCTTTTTCGATCCCGATCTCGAAGAGGAGTTCGTGACCGTAGCCATGGCTGCCGATCTCGTGCCCCCTGGCGACGATCTCCCGGACCAGGGAAGGGAGACGCTCAGCCACCCACCCCAGGATAAAGAAGGTGGCCCGTGCCTGATACTCGTCGAAGATATCCAGCAGCCGCCTGGTGTTGTCGTTGACGCGAAGCGGGTAAGACTCCCAACTCTCCCGCGTCACGTGATGTTTAAAGGCATTGACCTGAAAGTAGTCCTCTACGTCGACGGTTAAGGCGTTAAGCATGTTTCAGCTCCTTTGCCCTCCATACCGTCAGCACATGGCACGCATGGCACGCGCCCAAATCATTAATGTGAGTTTTCTTATTCTACCTGCATTGAAGGTTCTTGCATCACCCGGCTCCAGGGGACTGCCGGTACCGCCAAGAGATGGGGAAATCGTTTCAGGGGGCTAAAGGGAAACTGAACAGGCGGGAAAACCAGGCGGAGGGGAGGAAACAGCACCCAAAAAGCGTGTTGCCCCTGGATTGGTTGAGCTCCGACCGGCGCGGTGAGGGGAAAAAGATATCGTGGAGGGAAAACAAAAATAGCCGGTTCGGAAATTGACGAACCGGCTACCGGACCGAAAGGATCGGTGTCAAGGGCTACCCGTTGTTGCGGCGCTTATGGTAGATGGCCAATGCCAGCATCCCGGTGCCGCAGAGCACCATGACCCCCGGATCGGCAACCGAGGCCGGCACCTGCGCTGCCCCCTTGATCACGTCGGCGTAGGCGAGACAGGAGACTGCACCCAGCAGGAGGACGGTAAGTGCGGTAAGAATGCGGAATGCCTTTTTCATAGATGCCTCCGGAAGATATCTGTGGGCCGGCCGCTTCGGCGCCGGCTTCTTCGCGATATAGCAGTATCACCCTGCTTACCCACATCTTAAGCAAGGACCATTCCCAAAACCCAACCATCTGTTTTCACGTGGTTTAGTCAAACCTGTCTCCGCAACTGTCAAGTCTACCGACACGAAATCCGGCGGAACCCACCGGCGAAATAGCTGAACTGTCCTCCTTTACCGGGCCCCTCCCTGAGGAGCACTAGGCGACGCTATCAGCCCTTCGGGAACTAAACCCCGGGAGAACCGATCTTTTCCGCCCACGGCGAGGGGAAAGAAGCACCGGGACCCGGGAAAATCAGGTTCAGGGGCGAAAAAAAGGGCAAGCCCCCCTTGGGGCCCGCCCTTGATTATGAAACTGTAACCAAACCCGACACAGAACCGGTTAGTGTCAACCAAACCGACAGCTAAAGGCTCGACCCTCTCGGGAGGGAGGAACTATTCCGTGCTGCTGAAGTTGCTCGCCCGTCGCTCCGTCCCGTTGTAGGGATTGGCGCCGACCTTCCTGGTGCGAATCGGATCGACCCCAACGGTAACCCAGCCGGAGCTACGGAGAAATCGGGCGACTACACCGGCTTCGATGAGGCTGTCGAGCATGAAGTCGTGCACGTAGTCGTAGCTGTTGTTAGTCCAGTTGACTTGAACCAACATATCGTCCTCCTTTTGACTATATAAAAATGCCTGGCAATTTAGGGGCCCGGTCCGCAATCACCGCTGGTGCCTCGACGGCCATCGGCAGCCGCCATGTCCTCACACCGACCGCACTGTCGGATTTTCAGCCAGAAACCGTGCGGGGACCACCGGTCTGCTCCTGGATTATGCAGGATTCAGGCCGCCCAAAGTACCATTACGGCACAAATAGCATGAGAACCACCTTAACGCGCCGAATCAAAGGCCGAATTTGAGAGCAAAAAAAAAGCCCCGGGGTTCGGGGCTTTTTCCCAGCACAGATCTAGGTCAAACGGGTCACGCCTCTTCAAAAAGCGCGGTGGAGAGGTAGCGTTCCGCGAGGTCGGGGAGGATCACGACGATGGTCTTGCCGGCGAACTCCGGCAGTTTCGCCAACCGCACCGCCGCGGCCGCGGCCGCGCCACTGGATATCCCGACCAGAAGACCCTCTTCCTTGGTCAGGCGCCGGGCGAACTCGATCGCCTCGTTGCTCTCCACCTGCTCCACCCGGTCCACCAGGGAGAGGTCAAGGGTTTCGGGAATGAAGCCCGCCCCGATCCCCTGGATCTTGTGCGGGCCGGGCTTGAGTTCCTGGCCGGCGAGTTTCTGGGTGATCACCGGGCTTTCCTTGGGCTCCACCGCCACCGAGATGATGTTCTTCCCGGCGACCTTTTTGATGTAGCGGGAAATTCCGGTGATGGTCCCGCCGGTCCCTACTCCGGAGACCAGCACGTCGACGGCGCCGTCGGTGTCGGCCCAGATCTCCGGACCGGTGGTCTTCTCGTGGATGGCGGGGTTCGCCGGGTTCTTGAACTGCTGCGGAAGGAAGTAACGCTGCGGGTCGGAAGCGGCAAGTTCCTCCGCCTTGGAAACCGCACCCTTCATCCCGGCGGAACCGGGGGTGAGGATCAGGTTGGCGCCGAGGGCGGCCAGGACGCGGCGTCGCTCGATGCTCATGGTCTCCGGCATGGTCAGGGTGAGCTTGTAGCCGCGTGCCGCCGCGACATAGGCGAGAGCGATGCCCGTGTTGCCGCTGGTCGGCTCCACGATCTCCATACCCGGCTTCAGGATGCCGCGCTGCTCAGCATCCCAGATCATGTTGGCCCCGATCCGGTCCTTGACCGAGTAGGCGGCGTTGCGCCCTTCGACCTTGGCCAGGACGGTAGCCTGCGCACCCTTGGTTACGAAATTCAGGCGGATCAGCGGAGTGTTGCCGATGGATTGCGAGTTGTCTTCATAGATGCGTGACATGCGGTAAGTCTCCTTTCACGGTGAATGATGCAATATTGAGTCGGCGCCTAGGGAATTCGAGCCGAGGAAAAGGTGCGATGCTGGTATATTTATATTCACCCGGTGTGGTTGTCAAGTTTTTTATTTATATTCTTGACCCATTCGATACAGTATCTAACAGGGGCTGCTTCCGCCTCAGATTACGTAGTCATCGGTGAACACCCGGACCTTCCGGGGGCGCGCATACACCAGTTCGCCGACCTTCAAGTCGAGCCGGTCCGCCACGTCGCGGGAAAGGTCGACCTCGATCCCCTCCACGTTGCCGGGAAGCTTCAGGTCGACCCGCACCAACGGCCCCACCGTCACCACGCCGTGAACCTGGGCCGCCAGGGAAGCGGTGTCGAAGGGAATCCGCTCGATTTCGATGTCGTGGGAGCGGACGTAGCCGACCGCGGGGGCGTTTCGGGTGCCGGCGTGCTCCGGGGTTTCGACCACCAGCCCCCCCATCTTGGCGGTCCCCTCGTGCACCCGTCCCTGAAACAGGTTCACGTTACCCAAAAAGTCGAAGACGAACGGCGTCGCCGGGCGGTCGTAGACCTCCGACGGGGTCCCCTGCTGCTCGATCTTGCCCTGGTTCATCACCACGATCCGGTCCGCCACCTCGAGCGCCTCTTCCTGGTCATGGGTGACGAAGACCGAAGTGACGTGGATCTCGTCGTGCAGCCGGCGCAGCCAGCGACGCAGCTCCAGGCGGACCTTGGCGTCCAGGGCACCGAACGGCTCATCCAAAAGCAGCACCTGGGGCTCGACCGCAAGGGCGCGTGCCAGGGCCACCCGCTGCCGCTGCCCGCCGGAAAGCTGGGCCGGATAGCGGTCCGCCATCTGTTCGACCTGGATCAGTTTAAGCAGGGTATGAACCTTCTCCCTGATCTCCTTCTTGGAGGGACGGGTCTTCTTGGGGCGCACGGTGAGCCCGAAGGCGATGTTGTCGAAGACGGTCATGTGGCGAAACAGGGCGTAGTGCTGGAAGACGAACCCGACCTGGCGATCGCGCACGTGGCGGTTGGTCGCCTCCTCGCCGTTGAACAGGATGTTTCCGGTATCCGGGGTTTCCAGCCCGGCAATGATGCGCAAAAGCGTGGTCTTGCCGCAGCCGGAGGGACCGAGGAGGGCGACCAGTTCGCCGGAGGGGACCTCCAGGTCGATCCCCTTCAGCGCGTGGAAATCACCGAAGCTTTTGCTGACGTTACTGACGGTAATGCTCATCTCTCTACCTTTTGTCGTCCGGACCGGCCAGACTCTGTTGAATTTTCCATTCCGCCACCGTTTTCACCACCAGGGTCACCAGCGCCAGGAGGGCGAGGATCGAGGCGACCGCAAAGGCGGCGGCGTAATTGTATTCGTTGTAAAGGATCTCGACCTGCAGCGGCACGGTATTAGTCACCCCGCGTACGTGCCCGGAAACGACCGAGACCGCCCCGAACTCACCCATGGCACGAGCGTTACAGAGGATGACCCCGTAAAGGATCCCCCATTTGATATTGGGGAAGGTAACCCGGAAGAAGGTCTGCAGCCCGCTCGCCCCGAGGGTGAGCGCGGCCTCCTCCTCGTCGCGCCCCTGGGACTCCATGAGCGGGATCAGCTCGCGGGCCACGAACGGGAAGGTAACGAACAGGGTGGCCAAAACGATACCGGGGACGGCGAAGATGATCCGGATGTCGTGGGCCTGGAGCCACGGCCCCAGCCACCCCTGCAGTCCGAAGATGAGGACGTAGATAAGCCCCGATACCACGGGCGAGACCGAGAACGGCAGATCGATCAGGGTGACCAGGAAGCTCTTCCCCGGGAAGCTGAACTTCGCGATCAGCCACGCGGCGACGATGCCGAAGAAGAGGTTGAGCGGAACGCAGCATACGGCGGTGAAGAGCGTGAGCTTGATGGCGGAGATGGTATCCGGGTCGCGCAGCGCTTCCAGGTAGGCCGCCCACCCCTTTTCCAGGGCCTGGGAAAAGACCGCGGCGAGCGGCAGCAGCAGAAAGAGCGCCAGGAACAGAAGCGCCGCCGCGATGAGCACCCAGCGCACCGCGACAGGCTCCGAGACGCTGCCGTTGCGCTTGGCAGCGGTTGCTTTGTGGGTTGTTGCTGGTTGCATCGGTACCTCTTTGCTCAAAAGCCCGGTGGACTGGGTGGACGAAATGGACGGGGTGGACCTAACGGAGCGAGCAGTCCATTGCTCACTGCTCACTGCTCGGCGTGGCGGCGGCTCCACTTCTGCAACAGGTTGATGGCCAGGAGCAACAGAAACGAGGCCAGCAGCATCACCGAGGCGATCGCCGTGGCTCCCGCGTAGTCGTATTGCTCCAGTTTGGTGATGATCAAAAGCGGGGTGATCTCGGAGACCATCGGCATGTTCCCGGCGATAAAGATGATCGAGCCGTATTCCCCTACCGCCCGGGCAAAGGCCAGGGCGAACCCGGTCAGGATCGCGGGGAGCATGGTCGGGAACAAGATCCGGTGAAAGGTCTGCCACCGGTTCGCCCCCAGGCAGGAGGCGGCCTCTTCGATCTCGTGGTCGAGTTCCTCCAGTACCGGCTGAACGGTCCGGACTACAAACGGAAGTCCGATGAAGATCATGGCAACGAGGATTCCCAGCGGCGTGAAGGCAACCTTGACGCCGCGAGGCTCCAGGTAGCGCCCCACCCAGCCGTTCGCGGCGTAGACGCTGGAAAGGGTAATGCCGGCAACGGCGGTGGGCAGGGCAAAGGGGAGATCCACCAGTGCGTCGATCAGCTTCTTGCCGGGAAAGCGGTAGCGGACCAGCACCCAGGCAACCAACACGCCGAAAATGCCGTTCACCGCGGCAGCCAAAAGGGACGCGCCGAACGTCACCCGATAGGAGGCCAGAACCCGCGGCGCGGTCACCGCGGCGAGAAACTCACTCCAGGAGAGCGAGGCGGTCTTGAAGACCAGCGCCGAAAGCGGGATGAGCACCACGAAACTCAGATAGAAGACGGTGTAGCCCAGCGAAGGGCCGAATCCCGGCAGAACCGATTGTTTTTTCCCGATAGCTTTCATACCTGGTCCGTTACCTGCCGCCGCCGTAGATTCGGTCGAAAATCCCGCCGTCGGAGAAGTGGGTCTTTTGTGCCTGCTTCCAGCCACCAAAAACCGAATCGACCGTCACCAGGGTCAGTTTCGGAAACCTCCTGGCGTACCGGGCCGCCACCGCCTTGTCGACCGGCCGGTAGTAATGGCGTGCCGCAATCTCCTGCCCCTCGGCAGAGTACAGGTATCTCAGGTATTCTTCGGCGACCTTCCGGGTCCCCTTCCGATCCACGACCTTGTCCACCACGGTTACCGGCGGCTCCGCCAGGATGCTGAGCGACGGGACCACGACCTCGTAGCTCCCCTTCCCCAGTTCGTTCACCGCAAGGTAAGCCTCGTTTTCCCAGGCCAGGAGCACATCTCCCTGTCCGCGTTGGACAAAGGTGGTGGTGGCCCCGCGCGCTCCCGAATCGAGCACCGGCACGTTGCGGTACAGCCTGGTCACGAAGTCCCTCGCCTTGGCCTCGCTCCCCCCCTTCTGTTTCAAGGCATAGGCCCAGGCGGCGAGGTAGTTCCAGCGCGCTCCGCCGGAGGTCTTCGGGTTGGGAGTAATGACCTTCACGCCGGGGCGGACCAGGTCGTCCCAGTCCCGGATCTTTTTCGGGTTCCCTTTGCGGACCAGGAAGACGATGGTGGAGGTGTAGGGAGAACTGTTATTGGGGAGGCGTTTTTGCCAGTTCTTTGGGATCAGCCTGGCCTGATCGGCAATCTCGTCGATGTCATAGGCGAGCGCGAGCGTCACCACATCGGCGGCGAGTCCATCGATGACCGCCCTTCCCTGCTTACCGGAGCCGCCATGAGACTGTCGGATGGTTATGCTCTGGGAGGTCTTTGCTTTCCAGTAACGGGAGAAGGCCCTATTGAAGTCCTGGTAAAGCTCACGGGTGGGATCATAAGAGACGTTGAGCAACTCGACGTTGGCTTGAACCAGCGTGGGAAGGAACAACAGCAACAGCAGTGACAGTGCCAGGAAGACGTTCTTACTCATTACCCCTCCGTTGTAACAACAGGGTCGCCCGCGAAAAACTCCGTCTAGGATAGCGACCGGTATCATACCGTCAAGCCGGCCCGGCCTTAATGCGACTTTACAACTATTAGCCTACCGACTTGATGGTCTAGTAGATACCTTTGTTCCCTGTTGATGTCAAGAATATTTTTCCAATTCCCCTCAAGGGAGTTCTCTCCACCCCCCGAAAGCCCGTGCTTTACCGACCAATCACCAGGGGCCGGTGCACCGCCCCGCTCCAATGCTCCCGCCGCAGCCCTCTCTCGATCACCAATTCCCCCAGAAAACACGCCCCGCAATTGCACACCTTTTTAATATGGATATCGGTTTTATTTCTTGACAACGTAGCTAGTTTTACTCTAATGTCGCACCACAGTTTGCAGGTCAGCTATTTTTTTAAACACCGCCATCCGGCGAAGGAGGGTTTGTGGGGAATCTGGGGCAAAGCCTGAAACTCGATACGCTGCTCGTGCATGGGGGATCCGCCCCCGGCCCGTCCGGCGCCACCAAGCCTCCCATCGTCCAGGCGTCCGCATTTGCCTACGACACCGCTGAAGAACTGGAAGATATCTTCCGGGGCCGGGCGGTAGGCCAGGTCTACACCCGCATCGGGAACCCCACCCTGGAAAGCCTGGAGAAACGCCTCACGGTCGTCGAAGACGGGATCTCCACCATCCTCACCGCCTCAGGCATGGCCGCCATCACCACCGCCGTCATGGCGATCGTGCGTGCCGGTGACGAAATTCTCTCCTCATCCTCCCTGTTCGGGGGGACCTACTCGCTTTTCAAAGACACCCTCGGCAACTTCGGAGTTAAGACCCGCTTCGTGGACCCGACCGATCTCGACGCCCTCGCCGCCGGCATCAGCGCCGCCACCCGGCTCATCTTCGTCGAATCCATCGGCAACCCGAAGATGGACGTCCCGGATCTCGCGGCGATCGCTGCCATCGCCAAACAGCACGGCATCCCGCTTCTGGTCGATGCGACCGTCTCCACCCCGTACCTCGCCCGGGCCAAGTACCTCGGCGCGGACGTCGTCATCCATTCCACCAGCAAATATATAAACGGCACCGCCAACTCCATCGGCGGGGCGATCGTCGACTGCGGCACCTTCAACTGGCAGAGCGAGAAATTTCCCCACTTCGAGCCGTATTTCAAGAAGTACCGGAATTTCGCCTTCTCGGCACGGGTTCGCAAACTGATCCACAAGGACCTCGGTGCCTGCGCCGCACCCTTCAACGCCTTTCTCAACGGGGAAGGGCTGGAAACCCTGGCGCTGCGCATGGAGCGGCATTGCGCCAATGCCCTCAAGCTTGCGACCTTCCTCAAAGGACACGAAAAGGTCGGCTGGGTGAACTACCCGGGCCTGCCGGACTCTCCCTATTTCGCGGTTGCCAACCGGCAGTTCAACGGGCGTTTCGGAGGGCTCCTCACCTTCGGGCTCAAGGACCGGGCCAGCGCGTTCCGGGTGATCAATGCCCTGAAGCTGGCCAAGAACCTCGCCAACATCGGCGACACCAAGACCCTGGTGATCCATCCGGCCAGCACCATCTGCGCCGACTACACCGCCGAGGTGAAGGCGCTCATGGGAGTCAGCGAGGAACTGGTACGGGTCTCCACGGGGATCGAGGATGCCGAAGACATCATCGCCGACTTCGCTGCAGCCTTGGACCAGCTCTGACATCAAGTAAAGGATGAGGTTGTCCCGACCAACCGCCTCATCCTGGGACAATTCGAAAACCGCAATTCTATATGCAGCGCGCCACGGAGCGTGGACAAAATCGGGGCTTTGAGGTAAGGTGGGCGGCCTCCTGGTCTCCCGGTTTTCGGACAATGCCACGTAGCGCCGCAGGAACCGGGATCCGGAAATGGCCGGCGCTGCCGCCGCTTCCGCAGAAGCCGCAACAGGAGAAAAAAATGAACCTTACGGTAAATGGCAAATCGGCCACCATCGAGGCGCAGGGAAATGTCTCCGTCCTACAACTGCTCGACCTTCTCAACGTCTCCCAGAAGGAGTACGTGACCGTCGAGCTGAACGGCGACATCCTCGACCGGGAAAGCTTCGCGGCGAGCCCGGTTCAGGACGGGGACACGGTGGAATTTCTTTATTTCATGGGCGGAGGGGCTCTGTAGTGAAGCTGACCGAAGATCAGATCAACCGTTACTCGCGCCACATCCTGTTGAAGGAAGTGGGGGGTAAAGGCCAGAAAAAGCTTTTGGAGGGAAAGGTCCTCATCATCGGTGCCGGCGGGCTCGGCTCACCGATCGCCCTCTATCTGGCCGCTGCCGGTGTCGGCACCATCGGCATCGCCGACGCCGACGACGTCGACGTCACGAACCTGCAGCGCCAGGTGATCCATTTCACTCCCGACGTCGGCAAACCGAAGGTCATCTCCGCGAAGGAGAAGATGCAGGCAATCAACCCGGACGTCGAGGTGCGGACCTACCAGGAGTGGGTCTCGGCAGCGAACATCGCCGACATGATCGCCGACTACGACTTCGTAATCGACGGAACCGACAACTTCGCCGCCAAGTTCCTCATCAACGACGCCTGCGTGCTGGGGGGCAAGCCGTACTCCCACGGCGGCATCCTCCAGTTCGACGGGCAGACCATGACCGTCGCCCCGGGGCAGTCCCCCTGCTATCGCTGCATCTTCCCGGAACCGCCCCCCAAGGACGCCATCCCGAGCTGCTCCCAGGCCGGGGTCATCGGGGTGCTCCCGGGGGTGCTCGGCACGATCCAGGCGACCGAGGCGATCAAGTACCTGCTCGGCCAGGGAGACCTCCTTACCGGACGGCTCCTTACCTACAGCGCGCTGAGGATGCGTTTCCGCGAAATCCCCTTCCGGAAGAACCCGAAGTGCCCGATCTGCGGGGAACATCCGACCATCACGACCCTGAAGGACGAACTCGACGCGATGACCGTCTGCGACCTGGGGCACTGACATGCTGCGGATACCGAGAGAGATCCACGAGGCGGTGCTGGAGCACGCCCGGGAGGGATTCCCGCTGGAGGTCTGCGGCATCTTGGGCGGGCGGGGGAGCGAGGTGCTCAGTCATCACCGCATGACCAACACCGACCAGAGCAACGAGCATTTCATGATGGACCCGAAGGAGCAGTTCGCCCTGGTGAAGGAACTCCGGGCTGCGGAGCAGTCGATGCTGGTGATCTACCACTCCCACCCCGAATCCCCGGCACGCCCGTCCCAAGAGGACATCCGGCTGGCCCTGACGCCGGGAGTGGCGCATCTCATCGTATCGCTCATGGACCAGGAAACACCGGTAGCCAAGGCCTTCACCATCTCCGAAGGGACCGTTGCCCCGGTGGAAATTGAACTGTTTTAAGTGAATTCAATAGAGGAGCGGCAAACGTGGCAGACGCAAAGATAGATCTGAAAAACCTGAAGGCGGGCGGTTTCATCAAGGAACGCGGCAAGGATCTTTTTACGGTACGGCTGAGGGTTCCCGGCGGACGGCTGTCAGTGGAGCGGCTGGGTAAGATCGCCGAAGTCGCCAAGAAATACGGGCAGGGGTACGTTCACCTCTCGGTCCGGCAATCGGTCGAACTGATCAACATCAACTTTGCCGATTTCGATGCGGTGGTCGCCGAACTCGGCGAGGAGCAGCAGAAGGTCGCCTCGTGCGGCGCCCGGGTCCGGGTCCCGACGGCCTGCGGCGGCTGCGAATACAACCCCAACGGCCTGGTCGACACCCAGAAGTCTGCGCTGGAAGTGGACCAGCACCTCTTTGGCACCCCGACCGGGCACCACAAGTTCAAGGTCGGCTTTGCCGGCTGTCCCTTCGACTGCCCCAAGTCGGCAATCAACGACGTCGGCTTCCAGGGTGCCATCTGGCCGGAGCTGACCGAGGCCGAGTGCATCTCCTGCGGGCTGTGCGCCAAGTCCTGCGTGGAAGGCGCCATTGCCATGGACGGTGACAAGCCGGCGTTCACCCCGGAGAAATGCATCTACTGCGGCGACTGCGTGAAGGTCTGCCCCACCGGGGCCTGGAAAAGCGCCAAGCGCGGCTACACGGTCCGCATCGGCGGCAAGTGGGGCCGCCGTCCGCTGGTCGGAACGGTGTTCGCAACGTTTCTCCCCGAGGAAAAGGTGGTCGACTTCATCGCCGCCGTCCTCGCCTGGTACCAGGAAAAGGCGGAAGGCGCCGGGAGGACCCGCCTGGGCGACATCATCCTGCAGCAGGGCCCGGATTCGCTTCTGGAATACCTCCGCAAGGACTTCCCGGAATACGTGCTGGATGCTACGATACCGCCGCAGGTGATCGAAACCCAGATGCCACTGGGGCGGTGAAATTCAGTCGAACGGAGGGGCGCAGCATGCTGCGCCCCCTCATCCATCCAAACAACGAGGACTCTACATATGGAACAGATCGATCTGAGAGGGGTGTCCTGCCCCACCAACTTCGTAAAGGCAAAACTGGCGCTCGAGGATATCGAGACGGGGGAAACGGTGGAGTTTCTCTTGGACGACGGGGAGCCGGTAAAGAACGTGCCGCGCAGCCTGAAGGCCGACGGGCACAAGCTCCTCGGCCTCAAGGAGACCGACGGCTACTACGTCCTGACCTTGGAGAAAGGGGAAGAATAAGCCCCCCCTTTGCCGGAGCGACCTTCCTGCGCGATCGACTCTTTCTGAACAGAAAGAGAGCCTGCCCTACCCTGTGGGAGCCCCTTTCCAGGCGCGATCCGCCGAAGGCGATGCCACGGATGCGGTCAATCGCGTCGGGAAGGGCGCTCCCACAGCGATAACAACTTCTCCGCTGAACCAGGGTATTCCCCCGGCGCCATGGTCCTCCGCACTTTCCCCTTGCCATCCGCCCCCCATTAATTGTTTAATCAGCATCGGCGCGAGCTTTGACAGCCTCGCGCCTTCATGTTTTGGAGAGCCCGGTATCCGGAGTCTTTCGTATCACGCACCAGCAAAGAGAACCTAGATGGATAAAAAGACCGTACTGATGGCAATGAGCGGGGGGGTCGATTCCTCGGTCAGCGCCGCGTTATTGAAGGAACAGGGATACAACGTCATCGGCGTTTCGATGCAGCTCTATGAAAGACCCGAGTCGCAGGCGTCAACCGGCAAGACCTGCTGCTCCCTTACCGACGTCCTCGACGCCGGCCGGGTTGCCAAAAGGCTGGGAATCCCCTTCGAAGTCATCGACCTGAGGGACCGGTTCAAGGAACTGGTGATGGACAACTTCCTGGAGGAGTACGCCGCCGGCCGGACCCCCAATCCCTGCGCCCGGTGCAACGAGCGGATCAAGTTCGGCCTCCTCCTGGAGATGGCCGACTCCTTTGGTGCCGATTCGCTGGCCACCGGCCACTACGCCCGCATCCGCCGCGATCCGGACGGGATCTACCAGCTCCTCAAGGGGCTCGACCCGGGCAAGGACCAGTCCTACTTCCTCTTCGGGATGAGCCAGCCTCAGCTCTCGCGCATCCTTTTCCCGGTAGGGGAATTGGAGAAGCCGCAGGTGCGCGAACTGGCCACCCGTTTCAACCTCCCGGTTGCCGCCAAGAAGGAAAGCCAGGAGATCTGCTTCATCCCCGACAACGACTACGTCGGCTACCTCGAGGCCAACGGCATCCCCTCTTCCGCCGGAGACATCGTTACCGGCGCCGGGGTGAAGGTCGGAACCCACAAGGGGATCCACCAGTACACCGTCGGCCAGCGCCGCGGTTTGGGCATCGCCTGGGAAGCGCCGCTCTACGTCACCGGGCTGGACCGGGAGCACTCGCGGGTGATCGTGGGACCGCGGGAGGAGCTGCGCCGCACCGGCCTTGTGGCCGCAACCCCGACCTGGACCTCGGTTGCTCCTGCGGAGGCGGTGGAACTGACCTGCAGCATCCGCTATCGGCAGAAACCGGTGCCGTGCCGGGCGGCCTTGCTGCCGGACGGCAAGCTCCGGGTGGATTTCGTCGATCCCCAGTACGGGGTGACGCCGGGGCAGGCGGTGGTTCTTTACGATGGCGAGCGGGTTGTCGGGGGGGCGTGGATCGAGGAAGGGATCTGAAGGGGTTCCAGGTAAGCGTTTTTCAGGTAAGGGTCCGGAAGGACGAGGCCTTGATTACCGCGTAGATATCGGCCCGGGCCTGGATGGCAAGTTCGTCCGCCGCCTCCCCCACCACCTCGGCGATCAGCCGCTGGCCGCCGACCGATAGCTCCACCCCCACCTTGTTTCCCGAAGCGAAGGTGTCTACCACTTTGCAATGCAAAAGGTTGCGGGCACTGATCGCCTCAGGGTGTTTCTTGAAAAGGATGATGTCCCGGGAGGAAAGCTCGAAGAGCGGGGTTTCCTCCTGACTCGCCGTCGAAACGAAAAGCTCGGCGTCCCCCCACCGGTAGACCTGCATTCCACCCAGCCTCCGTACCAAATCTCCCCGGATGAGGTTGATGTAGCCGACCTGGCTGCGCCCCATTCGCTGACGGGCGAGTTCCTCCGGAGTCGTCTGCCCCAGAATCCTTCCACCGCCGACCGCAAGCACCTCATCGGTCATCAACCGGATCTCCAGAAGCGAGTGGGAGATGAAAAGGTACGGAATCCCGAACTGATCCCCGGCGCTGCGCAGGTACTCGATGATCTGCAGCTTGTGCGAGTCGTCCAGCGCAGAGAGCGGCTCGTCCATGAGCAAAAGCCTCGGGTTGGCGAGGATCGCCCGTCCCAGCGCCACCCGCTGTTTCTCCCCACCCGACAGCATATTCACCCCCCGCTGCAGCAACGGTTCCAGCTTCAACACGTCGATCAGGGTGTCCGGGTCGATCTTCCGGTGCCCCGGCGTACAGCGCTTGAAACCGTAGAGGAGATTCCCCTTCACGCTCAGATGGGGAAAGAGGCAGGCGTTTTGGAAAACCATGGCGATGCGCCGGCGCTCCGGGGGCACCGAGATCCGCTTGCTGCTGCTGAAAAGGTATTCCCCGTCCAGGACGATCTCTCCCTGGTCCGGATGGCTCAGGCCGGCCAGCAGGGAAACCAGGGTCGACTTTCCGCTGCCGGAAACCCCGAAGATCCCCACCCGCCCCCCGGCGACGGAAAAGTCCGTCGCCAGTTCGAATCCGGGGAAGCGCTTGTCTACCGCCATCCGCAGTTCCATCACGCCCTCCTCGTAAACTTGCGCCCCACCGTTTCGTGGATCCCCAGCACCAGAACGGAAAGGACCACCGAAACGATGCAAAGGGAGAGCGCGGTTCCCTGGCCGGTGGGAGAGCTCGTGTAGTCGTAGATGGCCAGGGGGATGGTCTGGGTGACACCGGGGATGTTCCCGGCGACGATGATGGTAGCGCCGAACTCGCCGAGGCTGCGCGCAAACATGAGCGACGACCCGGCGCAGATGCCCCGGACCGACAGCGGCAGGATGACGGTGCAGAGAATGTCCAGGCGCCGGGCGCCCAGGGTCCGCGAAGCGCTGATCAACTGGGGGTCGAGCGATTCCATCCCGATGCGGATGGATCGGACCAGCAGGGGAAACCCGACCAGTGCCGAGGCGAGGACGGCCGCCTTCCAGGTGAAGATCAGCTTGATCCCCAGCAGGTTGAAAAGCGGTGCGAGCCAGCCGTGGGTGCCGAGGGAGATGAGCAGCAGGTAGCCGATGACGACCGGAGGCAGGGTGAGCGGGAGGTTGATCAGTACCTCAAGGAGGAGCTTCCCGCGGAAACGGCAGAAGGAGGTCAGGTAGGCGAATCCGATGCCGAACGGAAGACTCAGCAAGGTCGCGGCGAGCGCAACCTTCACCGAAAGCCTGATGGCAGTAAAGTCGGTGCTGGTGAGATACTCCATGAGCGTTTCCGTCCTCTTAAGGCAAGCCGTGCCCTGGGAAAAGGCCCGGTTATCCCCCCTCCCCTGGCGGGAGGGGGAGTCTCAACGGCAGTTCCGTACGATGAAAAGGGCGTGGTCAGTTCTTGGAAAATCCGTACTTCGCCAGCACGGCCTTGGCCGGCCCGCTCTGGAGGAACCGATAGAATGCCAGTGCCTCCTGCTTTTTGGAACCGGTCTCGGTCATCGCGCCGGGATAGATGATACGGGGCCCGTTGCCGCGCGGAACCGTGAAGGCGATGGCAACCTTCTGGGCCTGCAGCGCGTCGCTGCGATAGACGAAAGCGCCGTCGACCTCACCCCGCTCGGCGTAGGCAAGGCATTCCCGCACGTCCTTGGCAAGCACCAGCCTTTTCCCCAGCTTCTGGTCCAATCCCGCCTTCTTGAGCACGTCCATGGCATAGGCCCCGGCCGGTACGCTTTTCGGACTGCCGATGGCGATCTTCTGCAGTTTGAGCAGGTCCTCGAGCGAGCCAACCTTCTTGGACGGCTCCGCAACGAACACCAGGGCGTTGAAGGTGAAGGGGCGGATGCTGCGCGGCTCCAGCACCCCCTTGGCCTTGAGAAATTCGATCCACTCCAGGTTGGCGGAAATGAAGATGTCGGTCGGCGCCCCGTTCAGCACCTGCTGCGCCAGCAGCCCCGAGGCGCCGAAGTTGCAGACCACCTTCACGTCGCTGGTGCGCTTCATGTAGATATTGGCGATTTCGGTGAGCGCCTCTTTGAGGCTCGCGGCGGCCGACACGTTGATTTCCCCTGCCAGCGCCGGCGCAGCCAGCATCAACAGGAGAAGCCCCCCGAGGATCAGACGTTTCAAACAGTTACCCATGTTTATGCCCCCTTGATGTAATGAATACCTCTGCCGCTCGCCGGTATCAGGCCGGTATCAGCACCCCGGCGCCGAAAACAACGGTAGTGGCGTGAAGTCGCATATAGTACTAAGGATTTCCGGGGATGGCACCAAAAAACGCCACGACCGGAAGTCCCGGTCACCCCTTGGCCTGGATGTCCTGTCCTAGCAGGATTCGTTCCAGCGACCGGGTAGCGTTATAAATCCAGCGATACAGCGAGCTGAAGCGGAAGCGGCCGGGGCAGACGCTGCCGGAATTTGCGGCAATGCCAGTTTCTTCAGCAGTCGCCCCCCCCCCCGGAGCTTCCACAACTGGCGGAAGACCGATTTTTTTACTGTGGGAGCGCCATTCCTGGCGCGATCCGCCGAAGGCGGTAACTACGATGGAATGACGGTCCCAGGGTAGGGAGCGACCGGTCTTATCAAAGAGATTCAATCGCGGCAGCAATGCCGCTCCTACCGGACGAATCTCCCTTACAGAAAAAGGCGGTCCCCTTCTCCTGCAGGGCCGCCTTTTTCCAAGCACAAAACCGATATTTCTACCCCATCTTGAACTGTCCGATGATCCGCTCCAGGTCGCGGGCGCAGGTGGTCAGCTGTCCCGCCTGCGCGGCACACCGGTGCGAGCCCTGGGCGGTCTCGACAATCAAGGTGGTGATCTGCTGGATGTTGCCGCTGATGAGGCCGGTGGTCGCGGTCTGCTCCTCGGCCGATGAGGCGATCTGGGCGATCTGGCCGGAGACGACGTTCACCTGTTCCAGGATGTCCCTCAGGGCCGAGCTGGAACGTGCCGCCTCGCTGGTGCCGCTTTGGACCTCGCGCACCCCCTCTTCCATCGCGCCCACGACCCCGCGGGTCTCCGATTGGATCGCCTTGATCATGTCGCCGATTTCCCGGGTGGCGCGGGTGGTCCTTTCGGCCAGCGCGCGGACCTCGTCGGCAACGACGGCAAAGCCGCGCCCCTGTTCCCCGGCCCGGGCCGCTTCGATGGCCGCGTTCAGCGCAAGGAGGTTGGTCTGATCGGCGATCTCCTCGATGGTCCCGATGATCTCACCGATCTGGTCGCTGCGCTTGCCGAGAAGCTCGACCGTGGAGGCAAGCCCCTGGACCCGCTGGGCAATCTGCTGCATCACCGTAATGGTATTGGCCACGACCTCCACGCCGGCCGAGGCGGCAGCGCTGGTGGAGCGGGAATTCTCGGCGGCATGGTGGCAGCTGTCGGAGATCTCGTGGGAGGTGGAAGCCATCTGCTCGCCGGCCGCGGCGATGCTGGTCGATTCGGCCGCCACGTTCTCGGCGTTGCCGGCGATCTGCTCGGAGGCGGTGGAAAGGTTTATGGAAGTGTCTACCAACATCTGAGAGGTGCTTCCGACCTGGGTCACGATGGAGCGGAAGGTCTCCACCATGGATTTAAGGCTCTCAAGCATGACCCGGACGCTGCCGCGCCCCTCGACCGGCACCTCGACCGACAGATCGCCCCGGGCGATCCGGTCGGTGATAGAAGTGCAGGCGCGGATGCTGCTGGTGATGCTCTTGATCACAAAACCGCTCAACCCGATGCAGATGCCGAGAACCGCAACACAGAGCACCAGCAAAACCATGGTGATGGTCCCCAGGAGCCGCCCCGAATCCTTCTCGATCTTGTCGTTTTGGGCGTTGGTTGCGGTAACCAGCTTGTCGATCTGCTGCCGATGAGCCTCGTAGCTGGCGCTCAGCTTGGTGAAAGCCTCGCCGGCCTTGGCGGCGTCCCCCTGCTGCAGCGCCGGGAAATAGTCGTTCAGGGCCGTCTGGTAGAAATCCTCGCCGGGACGGTAGGAACCCTCGACGATCAGTTGCTTGATCTCCCCGTCGGCAAGTTCCTTCTGCCAGTAGGTGTGCCGCTCCTCGAAGTCGGCTTTCAACTTCTTGAACCGTTCCAGGTACTGGGGGATTTTGGAGGAATCCGTCTCCCGTCCGGCCTCCAGCACCACCAGGTACGATTCGATCACGTACTCCGGCGGCGGAAGGATATCGGCGACCAGATCCTTTCCCTGGACAATCTGCTGATAGATGGGACCGGTCACCTTCACTTGTTTGATGACCGAAAAGGAGCCGATAGAGAGGGTGATCAGACCGACCACCGAGACGACGGTGAGAAAGACAACCAACTGCAGAACACTGAACCTGGAGATACCGCTTTTTTCCATGCGCCAACACCTCGTTGTGAAATTTGAAGACTCTTCCACTCGGACGCCGTTGTCCGCCTTGGATCATCCTGATCCTTTCGGCGGAGTTCCCGGCAAACTTTAGTGGATTGTGCTTTTGTTGCCATAAACACACAAAACGTGTCACTGGCGCATCTCGGCCGCGAAATAACCGAGAAATCGCTTGTCATCGGGCACCAAATCTGGTAAAAGGCATGGGTCATACTTGAGCGGCAGCAGAAAGCGCTGCCCGTTCAACAAGTTAGAAAATTCATTAAATTCCTCGTTAGCATGAGGCGTTTGCACGAACAAAGGCTACTGCCCAGAAATGTCGAAAGACGCCAATGGGTAGACCAGGTATTGTCGGCATAAGGCTTTACCTAAGGTAGCTGGTTATCGAACCTACGTTGTGCACTGCCGAAAACCTACGAGTGGGGAATCCGGATCGACCGTCAGGCCGTGGGATTCCCGCGGCCTTTTTCGTTCTCCGGAACCAACCACGGAGGTAGTTTAGCGTTTTGGACAGTCATAGTTGCAGCTTACATATGGCAGATAATCATCCCCCCTCGCCCCTCGGTTAGCCCCCCGAAGCACCCTTCCCTTCTCCCGCTTCGGTCGCTTCCCCGGCAAGGGGAAATCACCGGGCGGAACCGCGGCCTACCCGCGCCGCATCTCCACCCTCTCTCGTTAATCAGGATGCCACCTTACCGAACGCTCTTCGGTCCGAGGCATCTTTGCGCGTCCGCATTCGGCGGCACCCGCAGGAGTATCTATGATGACCCCACAGCAGCTGTATTTGAGCGCGGTCCTGGATAAACGGCTGACCAATACCCAGGGACAGCTTCTCGGGAAGGTGTGCGATCTCACCATCACCCCGGACGAAGAGTTCCCGATTGTGAACCAGGTGCTGGTGCGCCGGGGAAAGGCAACCTACGCCGTGGAGTGGAGCAAGGTGGTCCTCTTCAACCCGGCGGTCATTTCGGTGGCAAGCTCGGAGTCGGAACTTACCAGCTACCGGGAGACCCCGGGGGAGATCCGGGTCAAGCGGGACATCCTCGACAAGCAGATCGTCGACGTCAACGGCGCCAAGGTCGTGCGGGTGAACGATCTGAAACTGGGGCGCCATAAGAACTCGCTCTGCCTGTTTTCCGTCGACGTCGGATTCCGGGGGCTGCTGCGCCGCATGGGTTACGAGCGGGTCTGGAGCCTGGTGCAGCGCGACATCCCGGAGCGGGAGATCGGCTGGCAGTTCGTCGGGCACCTGGAGCCCAACGCGGCCCGGCTCACCCTCACCATGGCGCGGGAAAACATGGCGGAGATGCATCCGGCCGACCTGGCGCACATCATCTCCCGGGTCCCGCGCCAAAACGTCCATACCGTGCTCAACTCCCTCGACGACGAGACTGCCGGCGAGGCGATCCACGAACTCGAACCGGAACTGCGTACCCGGATCATCACCGAACTCGACAGCGAGCGCGCCTCGGACATTCTCGAGGAGATGTCCCCGGACGAGGCCGCCGACGTTCTGGGCGATCTTCCCGTCGAGAAAGCGGAAGAACTCTTGGGGCTGATGGAACCTGAGGATGCGGAAGAGATCCAGGAACTGCTGGTGCACGAGGAGGACTGCGCGGGCGGGATGATGAACAACGACTTCATCTCGATTCCGGCCGGACTCACGGTGGGGCAGGCGCTTAAGGAGGTGAGGCTTCAGGCGCCGGAGGTCGACTCCGTTTACTACGCCTACATCCTGGACAAAAACGAGCACCCGCTCGGGGTCGTCTCGTTGAAGGAGCTTTTGATCCAGGACGAAGTCTGCCCGGTCGCGGAAGTCATGACCGAGAACCTGAAGACCGTCCCAGTGGATGCCGAGCCGGAAGAGATCCTGGAGGTGATCGCCAAGTACAACCTGGTGGCGGTCCCGGTCCTTGACGAGCACAAGAAGATGGCCGGCATCGTCACCGTCGACGACATTCTCGAACGGTTTCTCCCCCTGGCCCTGAAACACAAGCGTCACCCGGCGTACTAGGAAAAGCCATGAAACGACTCAACAAGCGCAGCATACTTCTCTTTCTCTCCGTCATCGGGCCCGGGATCATCACCGCCAACGTCGACAACGACGCCGGCGGGATCGCCACCTATTCCGTAGCCGGAGCCCAGTTCGGCTATTCCATGCTCTGGACCCTGCTGCCGATCACCGTAGCCTTGATTGTGGTGCAGGAAATGTGCGCCCGAATGGGGGTTGTGTCGGGAAAATCGCTTGCGGATATGATCCGGGAGAACTTCGGGGTGAAGACGACGGCCTACCTGATGTTGTTCCTGGTCCTTGCCGACCTCGGCAATACCATAGCCGAGTTCGCCGGTTGGGCCTCCGCCATGGAGGTGTTCGGCGTCAGCAAGTACATTTCGGTTCCGATCGGGGCTTTTCTGGTCTGGTGGCTGATCGTCAAGGGAAGCTATCGGTTCGTGGAAAAGGTCTTTCTCTTTGCCTGTACCATCTATTTCACCTACATCGCTTCCGCGTTCCTGGCTCATCCCCCCTGGGGGAAGATCATGGTGGAGACGGTATCGCCATCCTTTGATTTCAAACCTTCCTACCTCATGATGCTGATTGGCATCGTCGGCACCACCATCGCACCGTGGATGCAGTTCTACATCCAGTCGGCCGTGGTGGAGAAGGGGATTCGCGTCGAGGACTACGGGGCATCGAGGCTGGACGTCATCGTCGGCTGCATCATCACCGACCTGGTGGCTTTCTTCATCATCGTCGCCTGCGGCGCAACGCTCTTTGTGCACCACGTGCAGATCAACGATGCCAAGGATGCCGCCGTCGCCCTGCAGCCATTGGCGGGGAAATACGCCTCGGCGCTCTTTGCGGTAGGGCTCGCCAACGCTTCTCTGTTTGCGGCGTCCATCCTGCCGCTGGCGACCGCCTATTACGTCTGCGAGGCAATGGGGTGGGAGTCCGGCGTGGACCACGACTTCAAATCGGCTCCGCAATTCATGTGGCTTTATACCGGACTGATCGTGATTGGGGCACTTTGCATCATGATTCCCAACGCACCCTTGGTCGCCATCATGCTGATCTCGCAGGTGGTCAACGGCGCGCTGCTTCCTTTTGTCCTGATCTTCATGCTGATCCTGATCAACAAGCCGGAACTGATGGGGGAGCACGTCAACTCGAAGACGTACAACCTGATCGCCTGGATCACGGTGGCGGTGATGATCGTTTTGACCCTCGCCCTGGTCGTCCAGCCGCTCATTTCCTGAGGTCAGAAATGGTAGGTCAGCCGGAGCGAGATCCAGTCCACACTCGTCTCCGGCTGGAATGCCTGCGAGGCGGTCGCCGCAACGCCTGGCGGAGTACCGTTCGGCTGCATCGGGACGTTGTGCGACCGTGCGTAGCGAAAGCCCTCGTATTCCACACTTACCGAAAGCCGGCTGTGCCGGATTCCAAGCTCCCCGAAGGCCCCCACCGCGGAGCGGGGATAGGTGACCACGTCGCCGTACCCCGCGTCGCTCAAGTCGGCGTGGTTTCGCGTGTAGACCGGGAGCAACGGCCCCCCCTTGGCAAATACCGAGCAGCTCTTCCCCTTCCACACCGCTTCCACTCCCCCTTTCACGTAGATGCTGTTCCAGTCTTCACCGGACCGGGTCCGGATCCAGAACTTGTGCCCCACCGAGAGATACGGCTCCAGCGTTAGCGTCGCCGCCACCGCTACCGGCACGCCCAGCGTGACCTCCTCACGGGTACCGAGGTAGGTGGTGCGGGACCTGATCGGGACCGTGTTCCTCAAGTCATGCCCGTCATAAGACAGGTTACCTCCCCATACCTCGAGTAATCCCTCCAGGTCCAGTCCGGCTCCGGGGGACCCTTTTCGCGCCACTCCCGCGCCATGCATCCACCCTTCGTCACGGACGAACGTGCTCCCGCCCAAGGTCTCGTGCAGCGAAAACCACCCCGACTTCAGGTACATTCTCGTTTCTCCGGCATCGGCACGAGCCGGCCCAACGGTTACCACCGCCCCGACCACGGCCACCATCGCCATCAACGTTCCGAGTCGCATGAGCCACCTCCGGATCATTCATTGGAGTCAGCTCATTATCTTCAATATGGAGACCACAAAAAAGACTCGCTGCCCAAAATCCCCGAACGGGCAGTACGTCTGGCATCCAGGCCACCATTAGCGTTTACAAATGCAAATAGAAATCAGATCTAGGTGTGCTGCGCGGAAAGCAAACGGTGCCGGCAAGATAGCCGAAAGGTGTGATTTCAAGGTATTGAAGAGTCAAACGTCGGCTGAACAGATGGGCAGGAGTTGAGCAGGTGTTTCAGGGGGGAAGGGATCGGGGAGCGGGAAACGGCATTGCTGCCGTAGGAAACCCTTGAAATAGAAGAAGAGGAAGGGGTCCGGGAAGAGCCCGGGGGACGGTGCGTCAGCTAGTTTGAGTCGGTCCCGCTGCTGGTGCGTACCGGCACAGAAGTTTTCAGGAGAGCTGGAGCAATTCCCCGCGCAGCAATGCATCGGCAGCCGAGGCGCCAATGGCACCGGCCAGTACCGCGTAACCTTGCTGGAGCATCTCAGCCAGCCCC
Source organism: Geomesophilobacter sediminis (assembly GCF_016458275.1). GTDB lineage: Bacteria > Desulfobacterota > Desulfuromonadia > Geobacterales > Geobacteraceae > Geomesophilobacter > Geomesophilobacter sediminis. The sequence goes on along the minus strand of NZ_JAEMHM010000002.1, from coordinate 241,009 downwards.
TCGGGCTGGTGCGCGTCGCTTCCCAGACAGCTGTAGCCCCCTTCGGCGAGAATTTCCAGGGCGCGCTGGCGCACCTGCGGTCCGTACCATCCGGCAAAACTGCCGAGGTTCCCCTGAAAGCGGCACCCTGCGGCACGGAGTTCCTGGAACAGCCCCGGATCGGGCACGCCCTTCGGCCCCCTGAAGAAAAACGATTTGCGCCGGGGGGGCGGATTGAAGACGCTGCAGCGCTCCGGATGGGCGATGAGCGGTTGCAGGCCGCGCTCCTGCAGCAGCGGTATCAGGGTGCGGATCGAAGCGGCATCGCTTCGGAAAGGTGCCTCGACGAGGATCCATCGAGAACCGCCTACCGTGAGTGGTGCATCCAGGTAGTCGAAAAGCCCGGCATTGAGATGGTGCTCGGAGCCGGGGACCAGCCGCAAGGAGATGCCGCTCTCGCTGAGTCTGGTCTGCAGCGATTCGGTGGTCTGGGTGACCCGGGCCGGAAGATTGCAATAGCTCTCGGCTATGAGGTGGGACGTGCAGTGGACCGTGGTGAAGCCGAAATCGGACAGGGCCCGGGCGATGGCGAGGGAGTCGGCAAGATCGACGGCGCCGTCGTCGAGGGCGGGGAGGATGTGACAGTGAAAATCTACGTACTCTTTCATTGCGGAATCCGTGGTATCAGGCAGGGCTGGTGTGGACCGGGAAAGACTGGTCAGCCGCGCGTCCGCTCTACGTAACACCTTGGCTGCGGTAAGTCAACGGGAATCCCTCGAGTCCCTTTGCCCTCGCGGCCTCCTCCCCTTTACATTCGTCGGCCGATGGGTAAACTTTACGGGCTTTTCAGAGGAGTCGTTCACATGAGAATGTCATGGTTACCACAAGGGCACCTGGAAGCATTCCTGAATCTCCTCGAGCCCTACGGCACGGTGCATGGCCCGACGGTACTGGAAAACGGTGTCACCGCACTCGCACCGATCACATCGCCGGACGATCTTGAACTCAAGTACCGCCACACCCTCATCCCGCCCAAGAAGTACCTGCTCCCCTTCCGCGACCCGATCCTCACCCTGAACGATGGCTGCTATCGACCGGCGCCACCCGTTGCCCCGAATCTCGTCCTCTTCGGTCTGCACCGCTGTGACCTGCAGGCAATTTCCTATCTGGACCGGGTATTTTTGGGCGACGACCCGGATCCCAATTACGCGGGGCGGCGGGAGCGGCTCACCCTGGTGGGGTTGTCCTGCGAGCCGGATGACTTCTGTTACTGCGACCCGGCCCAGCCGGCCGCGGTCGATCTGTTCCTGGACCAGGCCGAAAATGGCTTTCTGGTCACGCCGCATTCGCCGCGCGGAGAAAAGATCATGAGCGAGGGAACCGGCCTCTTCCTGTCTAGCGATCACCTCCCTTCCCTGCTGGTTCCCCTGGCCCCGCCGCCGACGCCGCAGGACCCGGAGCTCCGTTTTTCCGACAACCCGCTCTGGGAGGAGTACGCCCGGATATGTCTTTCCTGCGGCGCCTGTTCGGCCTGCTGTCCGACCTGCTACTGCTTCGACGTTCGCGAATATCCGAGCCTCGATCATGGGGGCAACCGGCTCCGGGAGTGGGACAACTGCCTGTTCAAGAAGCACGGTGAAGTCGCGGGGGGCGATTTCCGCCGCTCCCGGCTGGACCGGCTCCGGTACCGCTTCCTGCACAAGTACTGTGGCTTTTCGCCCCTGCAGGGGGTGACGTCCTGCGTCGGGTGCGGCCGGTGCGCCAAGGCCTGTCCGGTTGGGATCGACCTGCGCAACGTGCTGGAAGTCACCTATCGGGGCGCAGAGCCGGCCACCACGCGCGACCAAGCGACCGGCACGGGAGAGGTGTCATGACCCCCCATGGCGCTACCGTGCACGTTCCGGCGCCGGCGGTCCTGATGGAGCGCCGGGAGCTGACCGGCGACACCTCGCTGATCCGCATCGCCCCCGATCCATCGGCCACCGGTTGGCTTTCCAGCTATATCCCCGGACAGTTCATCCAACTGAGCGTACCGGGCGCCGGGGAGATCCCGGTCTCGCTGGCCGACATGCCGCGCCAAAACGGCATTATTGAGCTCTGCATCCGGCGTGTCGGGCACGTGACCGACCGTCTGAAGGCCTTGGTGCCGGGAAACCGCCTCGGGGTTCGCGGTCCCTTCGGCGTCGGCTTTCCCGTGCAGCGGATGAAGGGGAGTCCGGTTTTGCTGTTGGCGGGAGGGCTGGGGATCGCGCCCTTGCGTTCGCTGCTTTACTACCTGGTCCGCAACCGCGAGGAGTACGGCGAGATCACCCTGCTCTACGGCGCCAAGGAGATCAGGAGCATGCTCTTTCGGGACGAGCTTGCCGAGCTCGCGCTGCGCCGGAAATTGCGCCTGTATCTCACCGTGGACTTCGCCCCCCAAGGCCCCACCGGAGACGTCGAATGCGCCGTGGGGCTGCTCCCCGATCTGCTCAAGGGGTTCCGTTTCGAGGCGAACCGGACGTACGCCGCCGTCTGCGGCCCTCCCGCCGTGTACCGCTGCCTGGCCAGCGAGCTGGAAGAAGCCGGGGTCGCACCGGAGCGGATCCTGCTCAGCCTCGAGCGGAGGATGTGCTGCGGGATCGGCCGCTGCTGCCACTGCGCCGTGGGACAACTTCTTTGCTGCACGGACGGACCGGTCTTCCCGCTCAGCGTCCTGCGGCAGATTCCGGAGGCGTTATGAAGCGAAAACCGAAGCTCGCCATTGCCGGCCTGACCGCCTGTTCCGGCTGTCAGCTGACCTTCCTCAACTGCGAACGGGAGATCCCGACCATCTTGGACCGCTTCCAGGTTTCGTTCTTTCCTTTGGGGGAAAGCAGCGGCGGTGACGACGAGCGTTTCGATGCCGCCCTGATCGAAGGCGCGGTTTCGACGGCTCAGGACCTGGCCACCCTGTTTGCCCTGCGCCGGGCGAGCCGACTGCTGATCGCCTTTGGCACCTGTGCCCTCTTCGGTGGGGTCGCCGCCATGAACAACCAGCTCTGCGATCGTGCCGAGCTTTTCCGCTCGGTTTACGGCAGGGAGCCGGAAAAGGATCTCATCCCACCGGCACCCTTTACCAACTTCGTCGCGGTCGATTTTTCGATCACCGGCTGCCCCCCCGAAAAAACCGACTTGGTCGCACTGCTCGGCTCGCTCCTTGCCGGCACCCTTCCGCCGACGACCTGCTATCCGGTCTGCATGGAATGCCGCAGCCGGGAAAACAGCTGCCTGTTGCTGGACCGTGACGAGCTCTGCCTTGGGCCGATCATCCAGGGGGGGTGCAACGCACGCTGCCCGGCAACCGGAATCGTCTGCGAAGGGTGCCGGGGACCGGTGAGTCAGGCGAACGTGGCCCAGGAGATGGAGTTGCTCCTGGAAAGGGGATTCGATCGCGAAGATATCCGCAGGAGGATGAGCCGCTTTACGCCGGGGTGGAACTATGAGCAGCGTGATTGAGATCCATCCCCTAACCCGGGTGGAAGGGCATGGTATGATTCAGCTCGTCTACGAAGGGGGACGGGTGGCGCGGGTGGAGCTGGTTCTCACCGAGTCCCCACGGCTGTTCGAGGCGCTTCTGAAGGGAAAGAGCTTCGTCGAGATTCCCGATATCATCTGTCGGATCTGTTCCCTCTGTTCCACGATCCACCGCGTGACCGCCCTGCATGCCGTCGAAAACGCCCTGGGGATCGAGGTGAGCCAGGTGACCCGGCTTACCCGGGAGCTGATGGCACACGCCGGACAGATCCAAAGCCACGCCCTGCACCTCTATTTTCTGGTCCTCCCTGACCTTTTGGGGGTAACCGGACTCACCGGCCTCGCCAAGGCGGCACCGGAAACGCTCCGTGCCGGCTTGGCCATTAAACAGGCGGCGAATCTGGTGCAGGAAACGGCGGGGGGTAGACTGATCCACCCGATAAACCTCGCGCTGGGGCGGCTCGGCAGGCCGCTCGCCCGCGGCGAGTTGAGCAGGCTCAAGGATGCACTGGAGGAGATAGTTCCCGAGTGTGCCCAGGCGGTGCAGCTATTCGCATTTCCTCCCCCTTTTCCGCGCCTCACCCGGCCGGATTATCTCGCCGCACGGCCCGATGCCACGTGGTATTCCGGTTCCCTGCTGCACGGCACGGAAGGGGCGGTCGTACCGGTCACCGACTACCGGAGCCGGATCGTCGAGGAGGTGGTGCCGGAGACGTTCGCCAAACGCTCCCTGGTATCGGGCAAGGTAATGACGGTGGGGGCTCTCGCCCGGGTGAATCTTGGAACAATGCTGTCGCCGCGCGCGGCGGAGGCCCTGCGCGCCCTGGAACCGTCGATCGTCGGCTGCGACATCTGGGGCAACGTCCCGGCGCAAGTGGTGGAAATGATCCATTCGGTGGATGCGGCGCTGGATATCGTGGAGCGCCTTTGGGAAACGGGACCGCAGCAAGAAGAGCCGCCGGCCCTGAAGCCGCGTGCCGGCGCGGGAAGTGCCGCCTGCGAGGCACCCCGCGGCACCCTCATCCACAGCTTTGCCTTTGATGCCGATGGCCGCTGCACCGCGGCTGACGTCATCACCCCCACCGCATTAAACCACGCCGCCCTGGCCCGAGACCTGTCCGACCTGACCCGACAAATGCCGGACGCAGACAAAGGAGAGTTGACGGCGGCCCTGCAACGGCTGGTTCGTGCCTACGACCCCTGCATATCCTGTGCGGTTCACGTGATCGAGTGCTAATTGGGCCGGGGGTGCCGTCACACTAATGAGAGAAAATAGCGCAAAAACAGCACATTGCGCGAATTTTTTTTAAAAGCAACGCTTGACACCGCACCCTTGTCTGTTAGACTACCCATCACTCGGAGACGAGCAGCTCTGGAAATATCCGTAAGAAACCGGTTGGGTTCCTGACTACCCTTTTCCCCCAATGACCCCGGGTCCGGACGTGGTGTGCAAGCCCTTTACCTGGCAAAAGGGAAGCCTGAAGCGACCTCCTGGGGAATGTTGAGAGCGCGGTCAGCTACTTCAAACTCCTCTTACGGTATTTCCGGAGCGGTAAAAAAATAACCGGCGTTAACAGGGGCGACGCGGAAAGCGACTTGTCTCATCCGCCAGGCGGTCTCACCACCGCTTGAAAAAGGGAGGATCAAAGGAGTTCACCGGCGCCACGGTCGTCAAAGAGCGGGTCACCGGCCTCCTCGAAATTCTCACCGACGGATTAGTAGAAAGGGCCCCTGTCTAACGCCACCTCATAAAAAAATCCCGACCGTTTTTCGGCCGGGATTTTTTTGTTTGCGCCCCCCCTGGGCGTCAAAAATATGTCGAAGATAAAATATCTTATCCAGAAGTGGAAAAAAAAGAGAGCTCGCGATACCAAGAGGGGCCAACGGTTGCCCAGAGCGGCGCTTATTCCACAATGACTGTGGAAAACCCTGTGGGAAAGGGAGCGCCTTGGCACCTGTTTTAGCGCAGTTGCGTACACCGATAGCAGACTGCACAAAAAATTAGCAAAAAAACGGCCCCAATCACCCGCTCGCGGCCGTTTTTTGACGGTCGAAGAAAACCCACCCCTCCACCTCTACCGAAAATCCTACCGATCGATTCAGTTGGGACTTTTCAACCCCGCCTCGAGGTTGGGATAGAGCAGGTCAATGCCAAGCTTGGTCAGCATCCGGCGGTTATCGACGATCCGCGCTTCGGAGAAATACGAGATCATCAGCGGCGACATTACCTGACGCGCCTCCTCAAGGGAAACCTGACGGGGGCGGGGTAGCCCGAGCCGGTCCGCGGCCGCGTTGAAGTATTCGGTCATGGTGCCGGGAGACCCGTCGCTTACGTTGAAAATGTCCCCATGCTCCCCCTTTTCCGCCGCCGCCAGGCAGACCCGCGCCAAATCATCGGCATGGATCCGGTTGGTCGGGAGCGCCTCCTCTTCGCGCAGCACCGGCTGCCCGGTTGTCAACTGGGTGACCGGAAGCCGGTCGGGCGCGTAAATCCCCGTCACCCTCAGAACAACCACGGGAACACCCCGCTCTTTTCCCCAAGCAGTCGCCTGGCGTTCGCCGTGCAACCTCCGTTTTCCCCTGCTGGTCACCGGGTTGGGCGCGGTCTCTTCGGTGACCACCTCGGTACCGCAATCTCCGTATACCCCAGACGTGCTGATGTAGATGATTTTTTCCGGCTCGGCACCACGGGCAATACTGGCGAGGAAATTCCGCATTCGGGTTTCTTCGTGCCCACCGCCCGGCGGGGGCGCGAGATAGATAACGCAACTTTGCCGCGTCGGAAGATCCGCCAGGGTTGCAGGAAGGTCCAGGTTCGCCACGTGGTGGGTCACTCCGGGTAACGCTGCTTCCTTGCGCGCTAAAGTATCGACCGCCAACCCGTTTTCCAAAGCCAAGGTGGCGACCCGCCTGCCGATCGCACCGAATCCAACGATAAAAAGTCTTTCCACAAACCACCTCTTCGCTTGTATCTCCAGCCCGGCGCACGACATCAGATCGCGGGCTTTCTCACCTATCTATCAGAACCCATGGAGAACTGCCACTAAAAACACCCGTACCGACCCCCGCTTGACTGTTTTCTAATGTGTTAATATTAACCAAACAGCAGCGAGGAAAACGGTATGAGACATGCAAAAGGAAAGTATCTGTTACTGGCGCTCATGGCGAGCCTGACTACCGGGGCCTTCACGCCACAAAACCCGACGCCGCCCGTGGACCAGGAAGAATTTCGTGACGCGGACGATTGGTTCCAGTCCGGCCTTGCCTTCAATAGTGAGGGGAAGTACAATGACGCCGCCCACGCCTTCGGCAGGGTTATCTCCATCGAACCGGACAATGCCTTTGCCTGGATGAACCTGGGTACGATGCAGGCCGTGCTTGGCGATTACGACAAATCGATGGAATCGTTAAGAAAATCGGTCCGGCTCTCCCCCAACCTCGCCCAAGGCTATGCCAACCTCGGGGAGGTCTGCTTCCGTGCCGGTCACTTCCCCGAAGCGATCGAGGCCTACGGGCGGCTTCTGGAAATCTGGCCCGACAACGCCTACGCCCATTACAAGCGAGGTCTGGCCTTTCTCTTCATCGACCAGCCGAGCCGGTCTCAGGAGGAGTACGCCCTGCTCAAGAACATGGATGGCGAACTGGCTCGGCAGTTGTTACACGCCATGGAGCAGGCCAAGAACCACTAGGGGGAAAACGATGCGGTATTCGCCGCTGCTTACCGATCTCTATGAGCTGACCATGGTGGCGGGGTATTTCGAGCATGCAATGCACGAGGTCCCCGCCGTTTTTGACCTTTTCTACCGCCACAATCCCTATCGGGGAGGCTACGCCGTTTTTGCCGGTCTGGAACCCGCCCTGCAGTACCTCGAGGAACTCCGCTTCAACGATGAGGAGTTGAGTTACCTTCAGGGACTGAACCTCTTTCCCGCGAGATTTCTTTCCTATCTCGAAGCGTTTCGCTTCCGGGGAAAAGTCACCGCCCCCGCTGAGGGGAGCGTCGTTTTTGGCAACGAGCCGCTGCTGACCGTCGAGGGTGGACTCGCCGAGGCCCAGTTCGTCGAAACCGCGCTTTTGAACATCATCAACTTTCAGACCCTGGTCGCCACCAAAGCCGCCCGGATCAACTACGCGGCCCGCGGCAGTGCCGTACTCGAATTCGGACTGCGCCGGGCGCACGGACCCGACGGAGGCCTCTCCGAAGCCCGCGCGGCCTTCATCGGCGGGGTCCGCAGCACGAGCAACGTCCTGGCCGGCATGAAGTACGGCATACCGGTTAAAGGGACCCATGCGCACAGCTGGATCATGGCCTTTCCCGACGAACTCACCGCCTTTCGCAACTATGCCCAAGTATTCCCGGAACACTGCATCCTTCTGGTCGATACCTACGACACGCTGAAAAGCGGCATCCCCAACGCGATCACGATCGCCCGGGAACTGCGGGAAAAGGGATACGAACTGTTCGGAGTGCGGCTGGATTCGGGCGATCTTGCCTATTTATCCATCAAGTCCCGCGAGATGTTCGATGCCGCCGGATTCCCTGAGGTCAAGATCCTCGCCTCCAATGAGATCGATGAGTTCGTGATCGACTCGATCCGCGAGGAAGGTAGCAGAATCGATATCTACGGCGTCGGCACCCGGCTTGCCACCTGCGCAGGCGAAGGGGGCGGAGCGCTCGGCGGGGTCTACAAGCTGGTGCGGATCGGTCAGAATCCGAAGCTCAAGGTTACCAGCGACATCGCCAAGGCGACCCTGCCCGATCGGAAAAAGGTGCTGCGAGCGGTGGATCCCCACGGAAACTTCGTCCAGGACGTGATCGCCCTGGAGGGGGAGCCCATTGCACCCGGTGATGTCGTTTTCGACCCGGCCAACCCGCTGCAGCGCGTGCGCCTTCCCCATGACGTACGCTTGGTCGATACCAGGACGGTGGTGATGGACCGAGGAGAGCGGTGCCAGCCAGCACCGACCCTGGAGGAGTCCGCCGACCACGCGGCGCGGGAACTCAACCTGCTTCCCGAGGGGTCGCTGCGCTTCGTCAACCCGCACATCTACAAAGTGTCGGTCAGCTCGGGGCTGAACCGCCTGCGGCTGAGGCTGATGGAGGAGGTCAAGCGCCATCTCCTTGCCACGCCCTGAGCCACACCGGCCGCCCGAACATCCCCAGAGGAAGGAGACGATCATGCCGAAAAGAAGAGCGGCACTCCTCGTCGTAGATGTCCAAAACGATTTTTGTCCGGGAGGCGCCCTCGCCGTCACCGATGGCGACCGGGTGGTCCCGGTTCTCAACCGCTACCTGGCGCTTTTCCACCGCAAAGGCTCCCCCATCTTCGCCTCGCGGGACTGGCACCCCACCGATTCCGCGCACTTCAAGCCCCACGGCGGGCCCTGGCCCCCCCATTGCGTAAAGGAAAGCGAAGGTGCCGCCTTCCATCCCCGCCTCACCCTCCCCCCCGAAACCATCGTCATATCAAAAGGGGCCACCCGCTGGGACGACGGCTACTCCGCCCTCCAAGGCACCACCGAGAACGGGACCCCGCTTCCCCTGCTGCTCAAGCAAATGGCGGTAGACCGGCTCTACGTCGGCGGGCTCGCTACCGATTACTGCGTGAAGGCGAGCGTGATGGAGGCGATCAAGCTGGGATTTTCCATCACGCTTCTCACCGACGCCGTGGCAGCGGTCAACGTGGCCCCGGGAGATGAGGAGCGCGCCTTCCAGGAAATGATCGCCGCCGGTGCCCAGCCGGCAACCTTCGACGAGGTATCGCAAACCCTTGACTCATCAGCCCAAAAGGTTGAACAGTAGCGAGATCTTCATTTTCATTGCTGTAGTGTACTTCCTGCCTTCCTTTGCCTTCACACCCTTTTCGCCATGGCATATACGTCAACTTGCCTGGCGCAAATCTGTCTGAACCCCCATCATTTTCCCTTCCTCTGAATCAAGTGCGGCACCGGGTACTATGTTCTCCGGCGCCGCCTTTTCATTTTGCAAGAAAATGCGGTTTTTCTCCCAAGGTCGGTTTCTCTGTGCTAGTATTGAGAACATTTTTCCCCATAGGAGCGCTCCATGATCAAGTTTCAGGGGGTTCATAAGTGGTTCAAAGCCCTCCATGTGCTGAACGGAATAGATCTTCACGTGCAAAAGGGGGAGGTGTTGGTCGTGTGCGGGCCTTCCGGGTCCGGAAAATCGACCCTCATCAGGACCATCAACCGCCTGGAACCGATCGATCAGGGGACCCTTATCGTCGACGGAATGGACCTTTCCCACAAGAAGACCGACCTGAACAAGCTCCGCGCCGAGGTCGGCTTCGTCTTCCAGCAATTCAATCTCTACCCGCATCTCTCCGTTATCAGGAACATCACCCTCGCCCCTACCAAGATCCGCAAAACGCCGACCAAAGAAGCCGAAGAGCAGGCAATGGCCCTTCTGGAACGGGTAGGTCTGGCAATCAAGCGCGACGCCTATCCGACCGAGCTCTCCGGCGGCCAACAGCAGCGCGTCGCCATCGCCCGCGCGCTCGCGATGAAGCCGAAGATCATGCTTTTCGACGAGCCAACCTCCGCGCTGGATCCGGAGATGATCGGCGAGGTCCTCGCCGTCATGCAGGGTTTGGCGGGAACCGGGATGACCATGGTGGTGGTAACGCACGAGATGGGTTTTGCCCGGGAGGTTGCGGACCGGATCGTATTCATGGACCATGGGCAGATACTGGAAGAGGCCAAACCGGAGGAGTTCTTCAAGAACCCGCAGCACGACCGGGCCAAACAATTCCTGAAGCAGCTGCTGTCGCCGATGCATTAATTAATGAATGAGCACTGATCGGTGATCGGTGAACCTTGAACAATAACTCGTGAAAAGAATCACCACAAAACGTACCAGTCAGTGCCCGGTTTCGCCCCCTGTCCAGGGAGGCATTTTCATGCAGATGCAGTATCAACCCCACCAAAGGAGGAAGCATGATGAAGAAACTTGCAGCTATGGTAGTGATGGGACTTGCCTTGGTAGTTACGGCGAAGGCGGCTATGGCTGCTCCGCCGGCGGACACGCTTGCCGAGGTTAAAAAGAAAAAGGTGCTTGTGGCCGGAGTGAAGGACTCCCTCCCGCCGTTTGGCTACGTTGACGAGAAAACCCGTGAGATCGTCGGCTACGACATCGATTTCGTCAAAGCCATTGCCAAAAAGCTTGGCGCAAAACTGGAGCTCAAACCCGTCACCTCCGCCTCCCGGATGCCGCAGCTGACCGAAGGTAACATCGACATCATCGCCGCCACGATGACCAAAAATCCGGAGCGCGCCAAGCAGATCTCCTTTTCCCACACCTACTTCTTCACCGGCCAGAAATTCATCACCCGCAAGGGAGCGGTCCGGAGCCTGAGAGATTTGGAAGGGAAGAAAATCGGCACCGCCAAGGGTTCCACCTCCGAGCAGAACGTGAAGAAGGCGATCCCCAGTGCGACGGTCCTTTCTTTTGACGACTACCCGCAGGCGTTTTTGGCCCTGCAGCAGGGTAAGGTCGCCGCGGTAACCACCGACGAAGCGATCCTCGCCGGCATCCTCGCCAAGGCTCCGAACAAGGCCCAATTCGAAATTCCGAAGGTCCAGATCTCCGAAGAACCGTACGGCCTCGGGATGCGCAAAGACGACACCAAGTTTGTTAACTTCGTCAACAAGACGATCCTCGAAATGGAAAAAAGCGGCGAAGCCAAGAGAATCTTCGACAAGTGGTTCGGCCCCGGTACGCCCTACCATCTGCAGAGAACCTTCAGGATCACCGCCGACAAATAGTAGCGGCTGATGGCCGGATAGTTACTTCCCCATCTCCGTCCCCAATTCCCCCTCCCCGCGCGGGAGGGGGGCAGAAGCGCCACCTGCAGCCAAGTGCCACCTTGAGCAGCGTGCCGGCGTCCCCCCACCTTTAGAGGGGACGGTTACCCTGGCAGACGGGATGGGTTTTTTCCAGATCGGAACAATGATGTCGCGCAGCAAAAGATAAGGTGACTCGTGCTCAATTACCATTTCGACTGGTCGATCATCACTTCGGGTAAGTATTTCGATTGGCTGGTCTCCGGGCTCAAGACGACCCTGGAGATATCGGCCGTCGGCATCGTGGGCGCCTTTCTGATCGGGCTTCTCATCGCGGTCCTCAAGATGAGCCACTTTGCGCCGCTGCGCTGGGCCGCCTCCGCCTACCTCGAGTTTTTCCGGAACACCCCGCTGCTGGTGCAGATCTTCTTCTGGTATTTCGGCTCGTACAAGATCCTTCCGGCCGCCGTCAACGATTGGCTCAACAACACCAACTTCGAGTTCGCCGCCGCCGTCCTCGCCCTCACCATCTACACCTCTGCCTTCATCGCCGAAGACATCCGCAGCGGCATCCTGTCCATCCCCAAGGAGCAGATGGAAGCCGCGCGCAGCGCCGGATTCTCGTACCTGCGTTCCATGCAGTACATCATCCTGCCCCAGGCGGTGCGCATCACGGTTCCGCCGCTGGTGAACCAGTTCCTCAACCTGGTCAAGAACTCGTCGCTTGCCATGACCATCGGGGTCATGGAGATCACCTACCAGGCGCGCCAGGTCGAAAGCTACACCTTCAAAGGGTTCGAAGCGTTCACCGCCGCGACGGTGGTTTACCTCACCCTTTCCGTCACCATCACGGCGGCGATGGAGTTTTACAACCGACGGGTTCTCAACCCGCAAAGAGGCTAAAGCCCACCCTCGCCTGCCCTCACCCCACCCTTTACCGAAGGGCGAGGGCGTTATCGGTTCTACGGAGCAAAAGCAGACATGGACTTCCAGGTCATTGCGGACAACTTCACCTACTTCATGATCGGGCGTTACCCGAACGGGCCGCTCGGCGGGCTGGGACTGACCCTCTATCTCGCCGTGGTCTCCTGCATCCTTTCCTTTTTCGGAGGGCTGATTCTCGGGCTTTTAAGCCTCTCCCGGATCGCCGTCATCCGCTATCCGATCAACGCCTTGATCAACGCCGTCCGCGGGCTGCCGCTGCTCATGGTCATCTTCTGGATGTACTTTCTCCTTCCGGCCGTCCTGGGCAAACCGGTGCCGGAAAGCCGGACTGTCATTGCGGCACTTACCATCTTCACCTCCGCCTACATGTCACAGATCGTGCGCGCCGGGATCGAGGGCATCCCCAAAGGGCAGGTTGAGGCCGCGCTGTCGACGGGCCTCAAACCGTGGCATGCCATGCTGTACATCGTCCTGCCCCAGGGGATGCGCAACATGATCCCCTCATTCGTGAACCAGTTCGTCTCCCTCATCAAGGACACCTCGCTCGCCTTTATCGTGGGGGTCTCCGAGATCACCCACGTCGGGACCCAAGTCAACAACCGGACCATGGCCTACCCTACCGAAATCTTTATCTTCATCGCTGCCGTCTACTTCATCGTCTGCTTTGCCTTCACCTCGTTTTCTCGCTGGCTGGAGGGGAGACTGGCCTGGAGGAAATCGATTTAGCATAATCAAAACAGCATTTTCTTTGACACTCGCACCTAAACGCGCTAGATTAGGCCCGCTTTACGAGCGCCAGCTGAGGGAGTCACGAGTGATCAAGACCAACAACCTTAAGATCAAAAGCATCACCCCCATCATTGCCCCCACCGACCTCCGCCAGGTTTTCCCCATTTCCGACGAATCCAGCATCTGCGTAACCGAAAGCCGCGAAGCCATCACCAAGATCCTTAACGGTCAGGACAAGCGGATCATGGTCGTCGTCGGCCCGTGCTCCATCCACGACACCAAAGGCGCGCTGGAATACGCCGAACGCCTTGCGGCGCTCTCGAAGCAGGTCTCCGAAGAGCTTCTCTTGATCATGCGGGTGTATTTTGAAAAACCGCGCACCACGGTCGGCTGGAAAGGTCTCATCAACGACCCGGATATGAACGGCACCCACCTCATCTCCAAGGGACTCGGCATCGCCCGCGGCCTGCTCTCCAAGGTCACCGGGATGGGTCTTCCGGTGGCGACCGAGATGCTCGATCCGATTACTCCCGAATACCTGGCCGACCACCTCTCCTGGGGGGCCATCGGCGCCCGGACCACCGAGTCGCAGACCCACCGGGAAATGGCCAGCGGCCTCTCCTTCCCGATCGGGTTCAAAAACGGCACCGACGGGAATCTCCAGATCGCCATGGACGCGATGAAAGCGGCCCTTCACTCGCACAGTTTCCTCGGTATCAACCGCGAAGGGCTTACCTCCATCGTCCAGACCAACGGCAACCCCGACGTGCATGTCGTCCTGCGCGGTGGGAAGAAGCCGAACTACAGCCCGGAAGACATCAAGAATACCGAGGAGATGCTCACCAAGGCTGGGCTCAACCCGACCATCATGGTCGACTGCAGCCACGGCAACTCCGAAAAGGATTACCGGCGCCAGCCGGAGGTTCTGAAGAGCGTGGTGGACCAGATTGTGGAAGGTAACCGCTCCATTTCGGGGGTGATGATCGAAAGCTACCTGAAAGACGGCAACCAGCCGCTCAAAGACCCCGCCAATCTTGCCTATGGCGTCTCCATCACCGACAGCTGCATCTGTTGGGAGACCACCGAGAAGATCCTTCTCGACGCGCACCAGCGGCTGAAAAAGTGCGGTGGGCGGAAACTGGCATAGCCTCCCGGTACTCATCCTTACCCAGTACGTCAAAAGCTCCCCCCGCCAGCCGGCAGGGGGGAGCTTTTTTTTGCGGAATTGGCGTATCCGCATCCGGTGGCCCCTTCGGTAATGAGCGAAGAATATGCTACGAAGGATTGTGGAATATTCTCCTCCCACATCTAGCCTAACCCCCCTACCCACCGAAATCACGGGCTTTTCAAGTTGGTACGCCCTATGCTTTGGTAGCTGCGAAGACTTCAGCTCAAAGGAGAAACCGCATGAACAAATTTATCGTCCTCGTCGCCGCAGCTCTCGCCTTTTCCGCCCCGCTTGCCGCCCAGGCCATGGATCACGAGCACATGGACCATGGGAGCCATGGCATGGCGGACCACGGCAACGTAGCTCATGAGGAAGTGGTGAGCGGAGTAAAAGCAACCTTCAAGATCATTCCCTGGAAAGAACGTCAGCCGGGGATGATGGAAACCCATCATGTCATGGTCGAGTTCAAGGATGCGAAAACGGGCCAGCCGCTGACGCAAGGACAGGTCCTGGTAAAGATCCAGGCACCGGATAAGAGCATCCAGACCAAGGAACTCATGGGAATGCAGAACCACTTCGGCGCCGACTTCGACCTGTCCCAAAAAGGCAAGTACGGCATCATGTCGAAATTCAAACTGAAAGACGGTAAAGAGGGGAGCGCCAAGTTCTGGTATCCCGTGAAATAGGACCACCGGCAGGCTTTGAGGGCGCCTCCTGCGCCCTCGGGCCTCGCACCACCCAGAAACCAGGTTTCTCATGCAAAAGAAATTTATTCTGGCCCTCCTCTTTTCGTTGTTAACCCTCCCCCCCACCGCTTTTGCCATGGAACAAAGCTTCAGCCAAAACGGCGTGAAGGCGACCGTGCACCTCTCGCCGGACCAACTTACGCCGGGCAAGGAAGCGACCCTGCGATTGAGCCTCGAGAAGGATGGGCATCCCGTCACCGACCAGGCTGTCGTCCTTGAGGTTTATGAAAAGGACGCCAAGGAACCGGTGATCAAGCGCAAGGTCGATGTGCTGGAAGGCGAGTACGTGGATTCCTGGAAGTTCGAGAAGCCGTCGGATTACCGGGTGGTATTGAAGATAGCCGCTCCTGGCCAGGCGGAGGGATTGCGCTACGAGATCGTGGCCTCAGTGGAAAAGGATGAGCACCAGGGGCACGGTTTCATGAGCCACATGTTCGGCGGACATTGGGGCTGGTGGGGCGGCGCTTTGATGGTGGGGATGATGGTTACGATGATGGTGCTGCTGTAGCCGTTATTTTTCCGCTCCAGACAGCCCCATCCACGCTTCAGGAGAGGCAGATACCCCATCCTCACCCTGTCCTCCCCTTGAAGGGGAGGGGACGCAGAATCTACCGTCGAGATGAGTTTACTGGATACGGTCGTAAAAAAGCCCCGGTGTCGGATGACGCCGGGGCTTTCATTTTGGCATGGAAAGGTAATCCTACTTCGCGGTCACCAGGTGCAGCGGCTTGATGAAGGTCGCATCGGTGGCGGCGCGAGCCTCCTCGACCACATCCGCCGGGACCTCGGAGTCGAGCGACAGGATGACCATCGCCTCCCCCTTCTTCTCGCGGCGCCCCAGGTTCATGGAGCCGATGTTGATGTCGTGGGTGCCCAGGATGGTACCGATCTTCCCGATCATGCCCGGACGGTCGGCATAGGCCAAAAGGAGCATGTACTCCTCGGGACGGAAGTCCATCTGGTAGTCGCGCAGCTTGACGATGCGCGGCACGCCTTCGAAGAGGGTCCCGGAAATGAGACGCCGCTCGCCCGGGCCTTCGATAGTCAGGGTGATCATGTTGGAGAACGCCTCGGACTGTGTCGATTTGACCTCTTCCACCACGATCCCCATGTTGTCCGCCACGAGCTGGGCGTTCACCATATTCACTTCCTGCTCAACGCGCTTGTTCAGCAACGAAGCCAGACCGCAGACGGTGATCGGGGTGCAGTCGTGCTGGGCGAGTTGACCGGTGTAGGAGAAGGTGATCTTGTTCGGGTTGGTGTCGGCCAACTGGATGATGAAGTCGGAAAGGACGTTGACCAGGTTGAGGTAGGGCCGCATCTGCCCCATGAGCGAGGCATCGAAGCGCGGAATGTTGATCGCGTTTTCGATCGGCTGCTCGTCGAGGTAATGGATGATCTCCTTGGAGACGTCCACGGCGACGTTCACCTGGGCCTCGAAGGTATTGGCGCCGAGGTGCGGGGTGACCACCATCTTCGGATGGCCGATCAGGCGTTTGAGGACGTCGGTGTCGGGCGGCTCCTTGCTCCAGACGTCGAAGGCGGCGCCGATGACTTTGTCGGAATCCAGCGCCTCGATGGTCGCCTCTTCGTTGTAGATCCCGCCGCGGGCGCAGTTGATGATGATCACGCCTTGCTTCATCTTGGCGAATTCGTTCTTGCCGATCATGTTGCGGGTTTCGTCGGTGAGCGGGGTATGGACGGTGATGATGTCGCAGACGCGGATCAACTCGTCCAGGGATACCAGCTTGACCCCCAGATCGTGGGCCCGTTTTTCGGCGATGTAGGGGTCGCAGGCGAGGACTTCGCACTCGAAGGCCTTGAGGCGGGTGGCGACGCGGCCACCGACCTTGCCCAGGCCGATGACACCGGCGGTGCGCCCTTTGAGCTCATAGCCGGTGAAGGGAGCACGCTTCCAGGCGCCCCCTTTCAGGGAGCCGTTGGCCTGGGTGACGTTGCGGCAGAAAGAGAGGAGCAGCGCCATGGTGTGCTCAGCCGCGCTGTTCGTGTTGCCGAAGGGGGCATTTACCACGATGACGCCCTTGGCGCTGGCGTAATCCACGTCGACGTTGTCGACACCGACGCCGGCGCGGGCCACCATCTTGAGGTTCTTGCCGGCGTCGAGCAGATCTTTGTCCACCGTCGTGCCGCTTCGGGTGATGATAACTTCGTAGTCCCCGATGATAGAGAGGAGTTCTTCCTTCTTCAGTCCCAGCTTCACATCAAGCTGCACGCGGGGATCGCTGTGCAAAAGAGCTAAGCCTTCCTGAGCCACCTCATCGGTCACGATAATCTTCATTTTCACTCCTTTTCTTTTTTGTGACTTAACTTCAACTTCTGGGTTCTACATCATAGATACTTCAACAAATCTATACTTATGACTCGCGATAAACCCCATCCTCACCCTGTCCGTCGCAAGCTCGCGCTTTCGCGCGCGACACCTTGAAGGAGAAGGGACGCAGGAAAAAGGGAATCCAAAGAGTTAAGCATGATCCTTCCTGGGTCGGTACCCCTGTCCGGTCGCACGGCAGCGCGGCTTGCGACGGTCGGGGGAGGATTGGTTACAAACCTTTCGCTCGCAGGATAAACTGCCTCACCTTTTCCGGATCTTTTTTCCCCGGACTGAGCTCGACGCCGCTGGAAACGTCCACGCCGTAGGGCACAACCTGGGCCACGGCATCGGCCACGTTCTCCGGGGTGAGTCCTCCCGCCAGCACGATCGGCCCGTAGTTTTTGGCCTGAACGGCCAGATCCCAATCGAATCTCTCGCCGGTCCCACCATGGGCATTGGGGGAATAGGCATCCAGCACGTAGCCGGCCACCCGGTAGGACGGCATCGGCACCAGGCTTTCGGCTCCCTTGACCCGGAAGGCCTTCATCACCCTGCGGCGCACGGCGGCACAGAACTCCGGCGTCTCCTCACCGTGCAACTGGACGAGGTCCAATCCCACCCGATCCGCCGTTTCATTGACAAAATCCAGGGGAGCATTGACGAAAAGGCCGACCGTCTGGATGAATGGAGGGAGTTCCGCCACGATCCGCGCGGCCTGTTCGAGGTCCACGTTGCGGGGGGATTTCTCGAAAAAAATCAACCCGATGGCGTCGGCACCGGCCTCAACCGCCAATCGGGCATCGCAGGCACTGGTTATACCGCAGATCTTTACCCTTGTCATCGTTGTATACTCCGCGAGCCCCCACGCGGCCTGTCTTCCTTGAAGCTCCTCCCTTTGACAAAGGGGGGCCGGGGGGATTTGCCTTTGAGATATTAAACCTGCTGAGTAAGTTGCCACCCTGCCCCCTCTCCTTCAAGAAGAGGGACAGGGTGAGGATGGGGTTAATTGGGGCAACTTTCTCTTTAGACAAGACGTCACACCCTGACGCGGGCGGCTCAGAAGCAAATCCCCCTAGGTCCCCCTTTGTTAAAGGGGGACTTAAGATCCTTCTTTTAAAACCGTAATCCTTTACAGCTGCACCTTCGGCAGGCGTTCGAGGGCTTCCTTGATCTTCGCCTCCGGGTACTCGTAATCTTCGAGCGAACCGGAAAGGTAGGCGTCGTAGGCCCCCATGTCGAGCTGCCCGTGGCCGGAAAGCCCGAACAGGATGGTCTTTTCCTTCCCCTCTTCCTTGGCCAGGACCGCCTCGTCGATGGCGCAACGCAGCGCGTGGGACGACTCCGGCGCGGGAACGATCCCTTCGCTGCGGGCAAAGAGGATGGCGCCTTCGAAGCAGGCGTTCTGCTTGTATGCCTTCGCCTCGATGACCCCGGCGTTGTAGAGCTGGGAGACCAGCGGCGAATCCCCGTGGTAGCGGAGCCCACCGGCATGGATTCCCGGCGGCATGAAGTCGTGCCCCAAGGTGTACATCATCGCGATCGGGGCGAGCTTGGCGGTGTCGCCGTAATCGAAGGCGTAGACCCCCTTGGTCAGGGTCGGACAGGAAGCGGGCTCGACCGCGATGCAGCGGACCTGTTTGCCGGCGGCGCGGTCGGCGATGAACGGGAAGCTCAGGCCGGCGAAGTTGGAACCGCCGCCGCAGCAGGCAATGACCACGTCGGGATAGTCGCCGGCGATGGCAAGCTGCTCTTTCGCCTCCAGGCCGATGACGGTCTGGTGCAGGCAGACGTGGTTCAGCACGCTCCCCAGCGCGTAGTTGGTGTCGTCGTGGGTCGCCGCATCCTCCACCGCCTCGGAGATGGCAATGCCAAGGCTCCCGAGGTTATCGGGATCGTGAGCGAGGATCGTCCGTCCCGCATTGGTGAACTCGGAGGGGGACGGGATCACGGTGCCGCCCCAAAGCTGCATCATGCTTTTCCGATACGGCTTCTGGGTGCAGGAGACCTTCACCATGTAGATGGTGCACTCCAGGCCGAACATGGAGCAGGCCAGCGCCAGGGAGCTCCCCCACTGCCCGGCGCCGGTTTCGGTAGCCAGGCGGCGGATGCCGGCCTGCTTGTTGTAATAAGCCTGGGGGATCGCGGTGTTCGGCTTGTGCGAGCCGGCCGGGGAAACCCCTTCGTACTTGTAGTAGATCTTCGCCGGAGTCCCGAGCGCCTGCTCCAGCCGGCGGGCGCGGTAAAGCGGCGCCGGTCTCCACAGGCGGTAGATTTCCCGGACCTCGTCCGGAATGTCGATCCAGCGCTGCGGCGACATTTCCTGCTCAATGAGCGACATGGGGAAGATGGGAAGCATGTCGTCGGGGGTCACCGGCTGCAGGGTCTGCGGGTTGACGACCGGCGCCAAGGGCCCCGGCATGTCAGGGATGATGTTGTACCACTGCTTCGGGATCTGCGCTTCGTCCAGCACTATCTTAGTGTTCATGACGACTCCTTGTAGCGTAGAGAATCCGGCTAACCGGTTAACAAACTATCCCAGCAACTCCGCGAGCTTGGCGGCAATATCGTCCTCGCGCATCAAGGATTCGCCGATCAGGAAGGCGTTAACCCCCTGCTCCGAAAGGCGAATGATTTCCTCCCGTTGGGTGATACCACTTTCCGCAACCACGAGCCGATCCACGGGGATCAGGGCGCGCAGCCTCTCCGAGGTGGCAATGTCGACCTCGAAGGTGCGCAGGTTCCGGTTGTTGATCCCGATCAGTCGGCAGTCGGTCTGCAGCGCGCTCTCCAACTCCTTTTCATCGTGGACTTCCAAAAGGACGTCCAGCGCGAGATCCCGGGCCAGGGCAGAAAACTCCTTGAGCCGGGAAAGGTCGAGCATCGCGGCGATCAGGAGGATCGCGTCAGCACCGGCGGCACGCGCCTGGTAGATCTGGTACGGGTCGAAAATGAAGTCCTTGCGCAAAAGCGGCAGGCTCACCTGCTCCCGGATCAGCGCCAGATAACCGAGATGGCCGAGGAAGAAGTGCTCATCGGTGAGGACCGACAGGCAGGTCGCCCCGGTGTTCTGGTAGATCATGGCGATCTCCAGCGGGTCGAAATCCTCGCGGATCACCCCTTTGGATGGGGAGCCCTTTTTCACCTCCGCGATGATGGCGGTCCAGCCGGAATTGCAGGAGTTCTCTATCGCAGAGATGAAACCGCGCGGATGGTCTTCCAGATCGGCGATGCGTGCCTGAATTTCGGCAAGGGAGGAATCGGCCTTCATCCGCGCCAGTTCCCCAGCCTTGTAATCAACGATCTTTTTAAGTACGTCAGGGATGTCGGTCATCCGGATTTTCCTTCTTTGTATGAGGACTTGATTCGCGCCAGGAATGGCGCTCCCACAGACAGTTGGCACCCCTTTCCTTCAATGCCACAAAGTCCTTTTTCTCCCCCCCTTTGACAAAGGGGGGGCGGGGGGGGATTTGCCTTTGAGGTTCTCTGTTTTACTCTCTAAGGCCTGAACCTCAGGGGCAAATCCCCCTAAATCCCCCTTCTTCAAAGGGGGACTTAAACCCCTGCCTTAATTACTCAGCTCGTTGGTCAGCTTGACCAACTGCTCCAGTTGTCTGAGGGCGCGGCCGGAATCGATCGCATCGGCGGCGACCGCGACCCCCTCGATCACCCCGGCCGCCTTGCCGGCCGCCACCAGGCCGAAAGCGGCGTTTAACAGCACCACCCGACGCTTGGGCCCGCTTTCACCGCAGAGTACTCCCCTCACGATCTCGGCGTTCCCCGCGGCGTCCCCACCGCGCAACTCCTCGGGAGTGCAACGCTGCAGTCCGAATTGCTCGGGATCGATCAGGCTCACCTCAACGCCGGACTGGCTCACCTCGGCGACCCTCGTCTGCCCGGCCAGGGTGATCTCGTCCATTCCATCCAGCCCGTGGACGACGAAGCCGCGCCGGCAGCCGAGTTTTTTCAGGACGTTGGCGAGCTTTTCCACCAGGTCTTCGCGGTAGACGCCGAGGACTTGGCAGTCGGCTCCGGCGGGATTGGTAAGCGGGCCCAGGATATTGAAAATGGTCCGGATGCCGATCTCGCGGCGCGGCCCGATGGCGTGCTTCATGGCGCCGTGCAGCGCCGGGGCGAAAAGAAAGCCGATGCCGATCTCGTCCACGCAGCGCTCCACCCCTTCCGGCGTGATGCCCAGGTTGACCCCGAGCGATTCCAGGACGTCGGCGCTGCCACAGGATGAAGAGACCGCGCGGTTACCGTGCTTGGCAACCTTCACCCCGCAGGCGGAGATGACGAAAGCGACCGTAGTGGAGATGTTGAAGCTGTTGGTGGAGCCACCACCGGTGCCGCAGGTATCAAGGATGGTTTCACGGTCGAGGTTGATGTCATCGCGGTCGAGGTCCAGGACCTTCCCGACCCGGATCGGTGTCACCCGGTCCCGCATCACACGGGCCGCCCCGGTGATCTCTTCGACCGTTTCCCCCTTCATGCGCAAGGCGGTGATGAACGAGGCGACCTGGGCCGGCGTCGCGCCCCCCGACATGATCTGGTCCATAACCTCGATCATCTCGGCTTCGCTGAGATTTTCCCTCTCGACCACCTTGGCGATCGCCTTGCGAATCATCCTGCCACCTCCTGCATCAATCCAATTCCCCCTCCCCCTCGGGAGAGGGTTGGGGTGAGGGCCGGGTGTCAGCTAACCTCACCCGCCCTTCGGGCACCATCTCCCTCCAGGAGGGGGTTTTTCCGGTTGACTGGCCGCCTAGGCCTTGAATTTCCGGGACAGGTCCAGGAAGTTCTTCAAGAGTTCCATCCCACCCTCGGTGAGAATGGATTCCGGATGGAACTGGACCCCCCAGATCGGCAAGGTCTTGTGCCGCAGCCCCATGACCTCCCCTTCCTCGACCCACGCGGTGATCTCGAGCTCTTCCGGGAAGGTGGGGCGCTCCACCACGAGCGAATGGTAACGGGTCGCGGAGAACGGGTTGGGGAGCCCGGCAAAGATCTCCCTTCCATCGTGGTAGATGGGAGAGGTCTTGCCGTGCATCAAGGTGGAACTCTTGATGATGTTGCCGCCATAGGCGTATCCGATGGATTGGTGCCCGAGGCAGACGCCCAGAAGCGGAATCCGGCCGGCAAAACGTTTGACCACCGCAACCGAGATCCCCGCCTCTTCCGGAGAGCAGGGTCCCGGGGAGATGACGATCCGGTCCGGGGCCAAGGCCTCGATCTCCTCCAGCGTAATCTGGTCGTTGCGGAAGACCCGCACGTCCTCACCCAATTCGCCCAGGTACTGGACAATGTTGTAGGTGAAGGAGTCGTAGTTATCGATCATCAACAGCATGAATTACCTCGATTAAGTCAAGCGCACCGCAGAGGTCGCTGAGGGACGCAGAGGAAAGCCATTTTATCTTTTCGATCTTGCTTATAGCTCCCTCTCCCCCCGGGAGAGGGTTGGGGTGAGGGCTCAGCCCCCCATCCTCACCTGTCCGTCGCAAACCGCGCTTTCGCGCGCGACCCTTGAGGGAGAGGGGACGGTAGGGCAAAGGCGGCGTTTCATAGCAGCAGTTGCCAGACTCCGAATCGCCGTCAAAGAAAAAGGTTTTCCTCTGCGTCCTCCGCGTCCTCTGCGGTGGGCTTTCAAAAACTCAGACCAGTCCTTTTTCCGCCATCTCGATCGCCTTGACCACGGCCATCGCCTTGTTCACCGTCTCCTGGTACTCGGCGGCGGGGTCGGAATCGGCCACGATCCCGGCTCCGGCCTGCAGATGCACCTTGCCGTCTTTCACCACCAGGGTCCGGATGGCGATGGCAAGGTCCATGTTGCCGGAGAAGGAGAAGTACCCAACGGCGCCGCCGTATACCTCGCGGCGGGCACCTTCGAGCTCTTCGATGATCTCCATGGCCCGAACCTTCGGCGCGCCGGAAAGGGTCCCGGCCGGGAAGGTCGCGCGGACGACATCGAAAGAATCCTGGCCCGGGGCGAGCCGCCCCTGCACGTTGGAGACGATATGCATGACATGGGAGTAACGCTCGACCACCATCAGCTCGGATACCTTCACGCTCCCGATGCGGCAGACCCGCCCCAGGTCGTTTCTCCCCAGGTCGATCAGCATGACGTGTTCGGCGCGCTCTTTCGGATCGGCGAGCAGCTCCCGCGCCAGTGTTTCGTCCAGGGCCGGGGTCGCACCACGAGGCCGGGTCCCGGCAATCGGGCGCAGTTCCACCATGTCCCCTTCCTTGCGCACCATGACTTCGGGGGACGCGCCCACGACCACCGTTTCATCCAGCCGCAGGAAGAACATGTACGGGGACGGATTCAAGGTGCGCAGGGCACGGTAGATGTCGAAGGGATCGACAGTCAAAGCACCGGAAAACCGCTGGGAAAGGACCACCTGGATGATGTCGCCTTCGCGGACGTACTCCTTGGCCCGGACCACCGCGGCCTCGAACTCTTCGCGTTTCACGTTGGAAGAAAGGGAGACTTTTCCCTGCGCCGGCGCCGAAGAAACGGCCGGAAGCGGGGCCTTGAGACGGGCAATCAGCCCCTCGATCTTCTGTTGTGCCTCTGCGTAAGCTGCTTCCGGGGAGATGGTGCCGTCGAGGTGGGCGTTGGAGACGACCTTGATCTTCTGGCTCAGGCTGTCAAAGACGACGATGGTGTCGGTGATGATGAAGTAGGCATCGAAGGCGCCGATCAGGCCGGGGTTGGTATCGGGGAGCCGCTCGAAGTAACGTACCGTGTCGTAGCCCAGGTAACCGACCGCCCCGCCGAAAAAGCGCGGCAGACCAGCGACCTCGACCGGCGTGTACTGCTCCATGAACTCGCGGATGTACTGCAGCGGGTCGCTGACTTCGACGCGCCGGATCTCGTCACCTTCGATAATCTCGACGAAATCCTTGTTGCCGCGGATCACCACCGCGGGTGAGGAGCCCAGGAAGGTGTAACGCCCCCATTTTTCGCCCCCCTCGATACTTTCCAGCAGAAAGCCATGGCGGCCGTCGTCGATCTTCTTGAAGGCGCCTACCGGCGTGTCAAGGTCGGCCAGGATTTCCCGGTAGACGGGGATCAGGTTTCCGTTGCTGCAGAGGGATTGGAACGTGGCGAAATCTGGATAATACATGGGGCTCCCTGAAACGGCCGATCCGCCCTGCCGGAAGACCTCCTGTCCGGCGGTAGCGGTCCTAGCGGCCGTACTTGGCGGTAAAGCTTGCTGAACCGAGCTGATTGGACTTGAGCATGAACCCGATCATCGCGGGACTCGCCTCTTTGGGCAGTTCCAGCTTGTCCACTTTCAGCGCGTAGACCGTGAAGATATAGCGGTGCGGCTTGTCACCCTTCGGGGGGCAGGCGCCGCCAAATCCCGGGGCACCGTAGTCGGTGCGCCCCTGGACCGCTCCCTCGGGAAGCTTCGATCCGGCGGCATCGCCGGCCGCTTCGGGAAGGCTCGTCACGGATGCGGGAATGTTATAGACCACCCAGTGCCACCAGCCGGAACCGGTCGGCGCATCGGGATCGTAAACAGTAACGGCAAAGCTCTTGGTCCCTTTCGGGGCACCGCTCCAGGCCAGCGCAGGAGAAAGGTTCTCACCCGAGCAGCCGAAGCCGTTAAACACCTGTTTGGACGTCAGTTTTGAGTTGGGTTTGATGGTGGGGCTGGAAAGCTTGAACCCTGCGGCGTGAGCAACAGTTACGGATGCCAAAAGCACAATGCCGAAGGTGATGCTCGTTTTCTTGAACATGTCGTCCCTCCTAGGTCGTAACGCTTCTCAAACTGAATGAAATTAAGCTCTGACTACTAGCATATCGGGGGCTGTAGTGTCAAGGAAACCGGGCTTCGGCGAAGCGTTTTGGCCATCATGGCAGGTGCGATTTTCGCAGGGTCAGGAGTCGGTTATTTCACGCACTGATGTCGTCACCTCACCTATTATCAACCGGATGCACTGTCATAGGACGCTCCTGTGCCAGAGCGGCAATTTTTTTCTAAGCAAGCTAACCCCTTAAAAAGAGTTAACAGCTCTACATACCACCGAGAAATCATTGCAAAAACAGGAGGCTAGGCATGATTAATGCTGACAGTGCTGAAGCTACCGTGCCCATTGTCACTCCGGCGTGGCAAGGGAGTCGCCGTTTCAGCGTGGAAACGGCTGTTGGACTGAAGAGGACGCAGATGGCTCGCAGCGATGAACAGCAGCTATCACACAAGACAATGACATTTTTTGCTATGTAGCGCCTTGGTTTCATCCTGCGATCCCCTGCGTCCTCCGCGTTCTTTTTCAATGCTATGCAGTTAGAGGGAGGAGCCATGAAAAAATCATATCTGGTCCTGTTGTTACTCCTGGTGGGAGCGGGGATGGCCTGGGCGCAGGGGGGTATGAAGAAGAAAAAGCCCCTCCCCTACGAATTCGGTACCGTCACCCTCAACAACTACTCCGAACATGCCGGGATGCCGCCTGCGGTCTTCGACCACTGGGTGCACCGGAAGCACTTCACCTGCCGCCTCTGCCACGTCGATATCGGCTTCGGCATGACCGCCGGCTCCACCAAGATCAAAGCCGCCGACAACATGAAGGGGTACTACTGCGGCACCTGCCACAACGGCCAGTCCGAATTCGGCAAGGGCAAGCTCTTCGCCTCCTGCGCCAAGGAGTACACCCGGGAGGATTACAAGGTCTGCGTAAACTGCCATCGTGTAGACCGGAGCGAGGCGCGCGAAGACGCCTTCTACGATTTTGCCCAGGGAATGCCGCGGGAGACCTTCGGCAACGGGATCAATTGGGAGAAAGCCGAGGAGATGGGGAAGATAAAGCTTACGGATTACCTGGAAGGGGTCTCGGTGAAGAAGGCGAAGCTCAAGACCCAGCAGGATTTCTCCCTCACCAGCAAGGTAGAGGGAATGCCGGACATCATCTTCTCGCATAAGAAACACACCGTCTGGAGCGGCTGCGAGCTCTGCCATCCGGACATCTTCGTTGGG
The DNA here is from genome assembly GCF_016458275.1 of Geomesophilobacter sediminis. Classification (GTDB taxonomy): domain Bacteria; phylum Desulfobacterota; class Desulfuromonadia; order Geobacterales; family Geobacteraceae; genus Geomesophilobacter; species Geomesophilobacter sediminis. Next base: position 214,837 of record NZ_JAEMHM010000002.1, on the reverse strand, counting down.
GTGAAGAAGGGAGCGACCAAGTACTCCATGGTGGAGATCTTCGACGGCAAGTACTGCGGGGTCTGCCACGGCAAGGTGGCCTTCCCCAACACCGACTGCCAGAGGTGCCACAGCGCTCCGGTGCAGTAAGACCGGGGTCCGGGGTCGGCGGGGTGAGGATGGGTTTCCGACGTCTCCCGCGTCCCCATCGCCGTCCTGTCCTCCCCCTTGAACGGGAGGAAACGCAGGTTTCGAGGCTACTATGACTATCCGCTTTTTTATTGCGGCATTTATCGTGCTCTGCCTGTTCCTGGCTCCGGCCCTGGCGGAATCGCCCATCAAAGCGGAGTTCGACGCCGCCTGTGCCAAGACCGATGACGCCATGAACCTGAGCGTGGCGGAGTTGAACGAGCTCATCGAGCGGTGCTCGCGCCTGCGCAAGTCCCTGGAAAAAGAAGACGAGACGGTCCGGAAGGTCTACCTGAAAAGAATCGATATGTGCGAGAACCTGTACCGCTTCGTTTTGGAGGCCAAGGCCAGGCAGCAGAAAAAGGGAGAGGCCGCTAAATGAACCGTTGGCGTTTCCGCGTGCGGCTCGCCGCCCTCCCCCTCTCGCTGGTAGGCCTGCTGCTGCTCGGTCCCGGCAAGACTTCCCTTGCCGACGATCGCGACGCCCTGGCCAAGGTCATTCACGCGATCCCGCCCAACGGGCCGTTTTGGCAGTATGGGAACGTGGTCATGGGGATGCGCTGCCGGCCGGTGGGGATGCAGCCGGTCATCTTCCCGCACTGGAAGCACCGCGCCATGTACACCTGCCGGGTCTGCCACATGGAACTCGGCTTCAGCATGAAGCAGGGGGACACCGGCGTCACCCGGAGCGAATACCTGAGAGGAAAATACTGTGGCGTCTGCCACAACGGGAAGGCGGCCTTCACCGTGAAAGGTGAGCCGGGATCGCCCAACTGCGAGCGTTGCCACATCAAGGACACCAAGGGGCTGGAAGCGCGGTTCGAAGAATTTGCCGAAGGACTGCCGATCGCGGCTTTCGGCAACGGCATCGACTGGGCCAAGGCGATCCGCGACGAGCAGATGGCACCCCGAAACACGCTCAACTCCCGCGCGGTGATCTCGCAGTTGCCGGACAAGCTGAAAACACCGCTGAAGCTCGGCTCGTACTCGGACCGCACCATGGTCATCTTCTCGCACCAGGACCACTTCGCCGAATTGGATTGCTCCTCGTGCCATCCCGACATCTTCAACATCAAGAAGGAAGGGACCAGATCCTTTTCGATGGAAAACAACCTCTACGGGAACTTCTGCGGCGCCTGTCACCTCCTGGTCGCCTTCCCGATGAACGACTGCAAGCGCTGCCATCCCCGCATCAGCTCCCTCGGCGCGTAACATAAAGGGGGCGGGCTCCGCAGGCGCCCGCCCCCTTGCTCAACATGCTGTCCCATCAGGGGACTGGCTTCGCAGAAGCCGGTCCCCTTTCGTTTTGGAAGGCGGTTCGACGCTGCGGGAGCGCGCTACCTTGGGAGCACGAAAAAAAAGAAGCCACCTGTCTGCCACAGGTGGCTTTTTGTCACTGCTAACTACATTAAATCATTTCAGTTCATCAAACCAACATCAGCATTACAGCATTACAAACGGGCACAACAGGGCAAAGGACGGGCAACAGGAACAACAGGTACTACATGGCAAAGGACAGGCAAAGGTACTGCACGAAAAAAGGTACTACAAACAACGTACTACATTACAGTTACTGCAAGGACAGGGCAAAGGACAACAACATTTCAAGAACAACATCCAAATAACAATAAAAGCAACGCATCATTCCATGAACATCACGTACTACATTTCAATTCATCATTACAGAGACATCATGTACTTCATGTACTGCATCTGCATCATCAGGTCGATTCGAGCATCCAATCGCTACTGAGTAAGGGCCTCATTCCTGAACGGACAGGAACGGGAATTGTGGTCCATACATCTTTCACAACTGAGCACTTGACAGAAGTATCTGCAGGAATCCCTGCTGGTAAAATAATATGTCTCAACTAATTCGGAGTTCATAAGCACCTCACCGACTGCAACACTATTTGCTCTTGTCATTGCCCTACATACTGCAAACCAGATGCCAGCATTAAAGATGGCGGGAACCAGCTGACAATACTGGCGTTCCAACTCCGCGTAACTTCGCCATTAACCGCGGATTGTAGTTATTTCCGACAGCTGCTGTTCTGTTTCTACACATCTTTTGGCCGGCCCCATCGCGCGATCAGGCTCAAAAACTGCCGCGAAGTCGCGAAGTCGACAAGTGATATCGCTGTAAAACTCTTCGACAGACAGTGGCGAACTAACGACGGTTCGGGCCAACCGCGGCCGGCTGGTGAGACTCTCCTTGCGGTTTCGACTCGCGAAATAACGGTACCGGCATTCTTAACGGCATGAAAAAGGGGGCCCCGGCGCAAACCAGGGCCCCCTTTTCGATGGAGGGAAGAAACGGGAAAAAACCTACCCGGCCAGGCTGCCCCCGACGAGCCGACCAACCAGATAGGTAACCGCCGCGGCGATCAGGCCGAAGCCGACCTGCCGCATTCCGGCATAGAAGACGGGACGCCCGGTAAAAAGCGTGATGGCGGCGCCTACGGCAAAAAGGCCGACCGCACTGAAGGCGGCACTGGTAACGACGGCTGCCGCGCCGCTCATGAACAGAAACGGAATGATGGGAATGACGGCTCCGGCGGCAAAGAGCAAAAACGAGGTAATGGCCGCCACCCAGGCCGATCCCCCCAACTCCTCGGGATCCACCCCGAGCTCCTCGCGGACCAGGGTGCCGAGCGCGTTCTCCCGGTCATCCATGATCCGGCCCGCGATCTGGCGGGCGGTCGGCTCGTCGATGCCGCGCGCCTGGTAGATCAGGACCAGTTCCTCGACCTCTTCCTCGGGGGCGTTCTCTATTTCCTCGCGCTCGGTCTCGATGTGCCTCTGGTAGAGCTCCCGCGAACTCTGCACCGAAATCCATTCCCCCAGCGCCATGGAAATCGCCCCGGCGAGCATCCCCGCGCACCCGGTGAGCAAGATGCTGCGATTGGCCAGCTGGGCCCCAGCCACCCCCATGATCAGGTTGAAGTTGGAGAGCAGGCCGTCGCTCGCGCCGAGAACCGCCGCCCGCAGCGCATTGCCGCCGGCCATCCGGTGCCGCCCCTCGAGCTGGGCCAGCGCGCTCCCCCCTACCCCGCCGGAATTCTGCACGATCTGGCGCAGCACCCGGGCGTGGGACTGTTCGGTCGGGATCAAGTCGGCCGCGTCCGGCTGGCTGCCGTAATCGCCGGAAGCGGTCTCCTCCTTGGCGGAAAGGGTCGGCACCACCATTTCCGGGCCAAGGGACCGGGAGAGCCAAGCCAGGAGCCGGGTGCGGACCGCGGGGCGAAACGGGGGCACCTTGGCCCCGGCGGCGGCAAGTTTCCCGGCCCACAGATCGGCATGGTGTTCCTCCGCCTCGGCAAGCTTTCGGTACACCTCGGCAAGCCGGGGGTTTTCCTCATGCTCGGAGAGCGCCCGGTAAAGGTAGGTGCTGTTGCGCTCCTCCTCGAGGTTTCGCAGGTAGCGGGCCCGCTCGGCTTTCTGATCCATCGGCATCCTTCCTGTTCCGGGAAATTACAGGTAAAACTTCAGCCCCAGCCGCGCGAACGGTGCCCGAGCCACATGCAGGTCAGGACGGTCGCCATCGAAGAACCGGAATTTCCTGCCAAAGGCCTCCCCCACCGAAAGGCCCAGCTTCACGCGTTTGGAGAGGGAAATCTCGGCACCGGCCGCAAGGCGTTCCTCGTGATAGCTGATCAGGTTGGCTCCGACGGAGGGGTCGTGCAGCCGGTATTCGCCGCCGGAAAATTCGGCGGCCAGGTAGAGCTCGGTCCCACGGCTGGGCCGGTACATGATCCCGGTTCGGGGAAAACCCAGACCGAAGGCCCACTGGGGGGTGGGGACGTAGAGGGCGCCGAGAATGGGGAGCACCGGAAACGAGCGGTTCATGCCGGTGTAGGCGACCCCGCCGATGAGGGTCCATTGCTGATCCGGGCGGTAGCGGGCATGCAGCGCCACCGGCACCCTGACGTCGTCCCCCGTGATCGCCTTGAAGTCCCCGGCGAGTCCGGGTGAGACGCGCGCGCCCAGCGCCAGCTTGTCACTGGTCCGGTACTCGCCCCCCAATTCCAATGCCACGGCATGCAACGACTCGGGAAGGTGTGCCGAGGCGGGAGCGTCGATCAAGCGCGCGCTGTAGTGCATGCCGGTAGTGAGCTCGAAACGGGAGCTGAGATCCTGTTTCCGGCTGACCCCGGCGCGGACCTGCCCCATGGTGACGTTGCCGCCCCCCTCCTCGATGCTGCTGCGGCGCAGCCAGTCGGTCTCGGCGAAGCTCTCCCATTTGGCCGGAGCCGCAGCGGGAGCCATGGTCAAAAGGTCGGTCGCCCGGTCCTCCATGTCCTTTACTTCCTGGGCGAAGACAGGGGTGGCAGTGAGGAGGAAAAGGCTGCACAAAACAAGGCGTCGGAGAATTCGGGACATAGGAACCTCATGAAAACGGGGACGAAAGGACCTTGGCGTTATACATTCTCTTCGTTAAAAGTACAACCCGCGGTCCGCTCTTTCCCCGGTGATTCCTTAAATTCGCCGCATTTCCCCTTTGATGATTCGAGGCAGGTCAGTCGCATTTGGTACCTCAACGGGACCGACCGCTTGTAGGAGCGACATTCTTTTCGCGATCGAGATCTCTTCTCCGTGTCGGTCCTCGAACAAGCATCTTAGAGGCCCACCTTGTGGAGGCGCCTTTCCAGGCGCGAATTTCACAACCGATGTAACAGCCTCCGGCGGTTCGCGCCAGGAATGGCGCTCCCACAGGGGGGGGCGGTGACAACCTCCATCAGGCATCGCGTTTCGTAGCTCAACGCGACCTGCCGCTTCGTTCTCGCACCGTGGCACAGGCAAAATGCACGTGCTCGCAGGCCCGATGGTAATCGGTGCGGCCGATGAAATAGCGGTAGTGGATGTCGTAGGGGCCGAGGTTTTCCTGCAGCTCCAATCCGCAGCCGTCAAGCTCCCCGGCAAGGGCATGGCCATCGAATCCGGATCGCATCGGCTCGCCGATGGATTCGACACTGGACAGCATGCGGACGACGCGGGGCGACGCCTTTTCCCGCTCATACGCGCCATGGTCCAGGTAATCGAACACGAGGGCACTTCCCGGCGAGGCGGTTGCGGCAACTTCACGCAAGGTATCGCGGACCTCGGCGGCGGAAAGGTAATAGGTGACTCCGAGCCAGCTGAAGAAGCTCTGTCGCTCCGCTTGAAAGCCGCTGCGCCGCAATTTAGCCCCGAGGCGGTCCCGGGAAAAATCGACCGGCACGAAATGCAGGTTCGGGTGGGAGCGCCAACCGAGTTCCCGGATGCGCCGACGCTTGTGCTCCTGGCTGGCCGGGTGGTCGACATCGAAAACATCGAGACGCTCCAGAAGCTCGGGGCGCCGAAACGCGAAGGTATCCAGACCGGCACCGAGAATGACGTACTGGCTCGCTCCCGCCTCGATCGCGCCGGAGAGCATCTCTTCGGCGTAGCGTGCCCGGGCGAGAACCACCGGGGTCGAGGCGCCGGTCTGCATCATCCAGGCGATCGCCGCTTTCCGGTCGGCAAACTTGGCCGCGCCCGCCGGGTTGTGCTGTTGTAAAGCCGCAAAGAGCATGGCTTCGATCTCTTCTTTCTCCCCTTCGGAGAGGATCGCACCGGCCAGGGCATCGGCAAAGATATGCGGGGCATCGTAGCGGTAGTGGTGCCAGCGGAAATAGGCCGTCATCTGGGCCGTTTTACTCGACTTGTTCTCTTCCATGCCGCCTCCTGAATCAGCGTCCAGCACCGGAATCGTGGGGGTAGTGACAGGCCACCAGATGCCCGGGGGCCAACGCCCTGAGTTCCGGCTGCTGCTCGGCGCAGCGGGCCTTCGCGCGCGGGCAGCGGGTGCGGAACCGGCAGCCGGAAGGGGGATCGAGGGGAGACGGGAGCTCCCCGGGCAAAAGTTCCGGCTCGCCGGGCGGCTGGCCCGGATCGGGGCGGGGCGCGGCAGCCAGGAGAGCCCGGGTGTAGGGGTGCGCCGGGAGATGAAAGATGGCATCGGTCGGAGCCACCTCGCAGAGCCTCCCCAGATACATTACGGCCACCCGGTCGCAGACCTGCTTCACCACGGCCAGGTCGTGGGCAATGAATAGAACGGCAAGGCCGAAGGCGCTCCGGATCTCGCGCAGAAGATTGAGGATCTGGGCCTGGATGGAAACGTCGAGCGAGGCGACCGGCTCGTCGCAGACTAAAAGCTTCGGTCGGGTCACCAAAGCACGGGCGATGCTCACCCGCTGGCACTGTCCGCCGGAGAGCTGGCGGGGAAGACGCTGGTAATGGAGGTCCGGATCGAGCCCCACCGCCGTCATCATCTCCCGGGCACGGCGCTCCCGTTCTCCGGCCTCCAGCCGATCCAGGGCCCGAAGCGGCTCCTCGATGCTTTTACCGACCGGGCGCATCGGGTTCAGGGAGGAGGCGGGATCCTGGAATACCATCTGGAACTGGCGGCGCAGCGAACGCAACGATCCCGCCGAAAGCCGGGTGAGATCGTGGCCGGAAAGGAGCACCCTTCCTCCGGTCGGGGGCGGAAGCTGCATGATCGCCCGTGCCAGCGACGATTTGCCGCAGCCGGACTCCCCGACCATCCCCAGAGTCTCGCTCCGCCCCAGTTCGAAGGAGACTCCGGAGACGGCCTGGACCCGGCCGCGCCGGGTGGAAAATTCCACGACCAGATCCTCCACCCGCAGCAGCACGTTATCTTCCGCAGCATAACCGGCGCTCATGGCATCTCCTCCCCCACCGGAAACCAGCAGGCGTAACGGTGGTGAAACGGGGATCCGGGGTCGAGGGTCGGGGGTCGGGGAGGCTCCGGTTTCGGGAGACTTTCGAACCCCGTCGCGACACCTGCCTCCGGTTCAGCCTGGTCCAATCGCGGCAGCAATGCCGCTTCTAGCAGCGACGGCTCCTGCTCGCGGCAAAGGTCACGAGCATAGGCGCAGCGGGGGGCAAAGGCGCAGCCGACGATTGGGGCGGCCAGATTCGGGGGCTGCCCGACGATGGCTGGTAGCGGGCCGAGGACCGGGGCGTCAATCCGCGGCAGGGCTTCGAGAAGAGCCCGGGTGTAGGGCATGCGCATCCCGGCGAAAAGCTCCGGAGTCGGCGCTTCCTCGACGATCCGCCCGGCGTACATAACCGCAGTATGGTGGGCGCGCCCGGCTACCAGTGCCAGGTCGTGCGAGACCAGGAGAATCGACATCCCGCGATCCCGCTGCAGGCGCCCCAACAGGTCCAGGATCTCGGCCTGAACCGTCACGTCGAGCGCCGTCGTCGGCTCGTCGGCGATCAGCAGCTTCGGGTCGCAGGAAAGGGCGATGGCAATTGCCACCCGCTGCCGCATCCCGCCGGAGAGCTGGTGCGGATAGCATTTCATTCTTGGCTCGGCCTGCGGGATCCCTACCGCCTGAAGCAGCTCGACAGTGCGCCGCTTCGCCTCCGATGCCGCGATGCCCAGGTGGTAGAGCATCGGTTCGCTCACCTGCCGCCCGATGGTGTGGACCGGATTGAGCGAGGCAAGCGGGTTTTGCAGCACGATGCCGATCTCATTGCCGCGCAGCCGCGTCAACTCCTTCGGAGAAAGTCTCGCAAGGTTGCGGCCGTCAAAAGTCATGCGCCACGCTCCGGGCAATTGAGCACCGCCCGGGAGGATTCCCGCCAGAGCGCGACAGAGCATGCTCTTGCCGCATCCCGACTCGCCGACCAGCGCCAGGGTCTTGCCTTTTTCGATGGCGAAGGAAACCCTTTCCACCGCCCGCACCGTTCCATGGCGGCTGGGGAGGCGCACCGTGAGGTTCTCCACCGAAAGCAGCAGGTTGGCACTCATGGCTGAGCCTCACTGATCCCGGCCCGGGCCCGCAGCCGCTCACCGATCACGTTCACCGACAGGATGGTCAGAAACATCACCGCAGCCGGGATCAGGCTCACCTGCGGAGCATGATCCAGGACCTCTCTCCCCTCGGCGATCATCCCTCCCCAGCTCGGCATCGGAGGCGGCACGCTCGCGCCAAGGAAGCCGAGCGCCCCCTCGGCGATGATCAAGAGCCCGGCCACCAGCAGCAGATAAACCAGCAGGGGCCGCATCACATTGGGAAGGATTTCCCGCAGCATCACCGCCCCATTCCCCGCCCCCGAGGCCCGTGCCGCCAGCACGAACTCCTGCACCGCCACCTTCAGAGTATTGGCCCGGGCAATGCGGGCGAAATACGGCACGGACACGATGCCAAGGGCCAGGGTGACCTTCGGGAGGCTGGAGCCGAAGATGAAGAGCACCATCAACAGGAAGACCACCCGGGGGAAGGCGAGAAAAGCGTCGACCGCGCCCATCACGACCGTCTCCACCACGCCGCGGTAGTACCCGGCGACAATCCCGAGCAGCGCCCCGACGGCGAGTCCCAGGGCCGGGGCAAAGATGCCTACCACCAGGGAAACCCGTGCCCCAAAGAAAATACGGCTGGCCAAGTCCCGGCCCATGGCATCGGTTCCGAGCAGATGCCCGGCAACACCCGGCGCCACGGCCAGGTGGTTCCAGTCGATCTGGTCCGGAGCAGGAACCGGCAAAAACCCCGCCGCCGCGGCCCCGAGCGCCACGAAGCTGAGCCAGGCGAGGGCGAGCCGATAGGTAACGGAGCCCTTACCCATCGGCACCCTCCCGCCGCAGCCGCGGGTCGAGCGCCCCATAGCATAGATCGACCGAAAAGGTGACCAGCACGTAACCCAAGGCAATGACCAGGACGCATCCAGCCACCACCGGATAATCCTGGGAAAAGAGCCCGGTCAGGAGCAAACGGCCGAGGCCGGGCAAGGAGAAGATGTTCTCGATGAGCACCGCCCCCCCGAGCAGGTTTCCGCCATGAAGGCCGACCAGGGTGATGAGGGAAAAGCAGGATGGGCGCAGGGCATGGCGGAACATGATGCGCCACCCCGGCAGCCCCTTGGCGCGCGCCAGCAGGATGAAGTCTTCCTGCAGGGTCGCGATCAGGTCGCTGCGCAGCACCTGCATCAGGGTCACCCACTCGACCAGGGCGATGGAAAGGGCCGGAAGCAAAAGCCCGCGCAGGTTTTGCCACCATCCCACGGAAAGAGGGGTAAAGCCGGTCGCGGGAAGCCAGCGGAGCCGGAGCGAGAAGAGGAACATGAGCACCACCGCCAAGGCGAACGGCGGCAAGGAGGCCAGTCCGAACCCGATCGTCCCGCTCAGCCGATCCCACCAGGAGCCGGGACGCCAGGCCGCGGCGATCCCCACCGGCAGCGCCAGGGCAAGCGCCAGAAGCTGAGCCAGGAGCAAAAGTTCCAGGGTAACCGGCAGCGAGGCAGCCAGGGCTTGCCCCACCGGTTCTCCGGTGCTCAACGAGCGGCCGAGCTCGCCGCGCAGCGCACCGGAAAGCCACCTGCCGTAGCGGACCGGCAACGAAGCGTTCAGCCCCAGTTGCTCCCGGAGGGAACGAACGTCGGCTTCCGTTGCGAAGCGCCCGGTAATCTCGTGCTCGATGCTGACCGGCATGTGGTCGAGCATGACGAAGGTGATCGCCGTGACCGCCAGGGCAACCAGAACAAGATGCAGGGATTTGCGAATCAAAAAGTGCACAGGCAGCCCTCATCGTTTAAACATGGCGGAGCCGGATCGGGGAGCCGCCCTGCCGGAGCCCGGGGGCGCCCTGTAGGAGCGACATTCTGGTCGCGATCGAATCTCTCTTCCTGTGGGAGCGCCTTTTCCAGGCGCGAATTCCACGACCTTTGTCACCGCCTCCGGCGGTTCGCGCCAGGAATGGCGCTCCCACAGCGGAAAGGGCAAATCCGCGCCGGGCAACCGCCCCGTCTTACTGCCCCTGTTCCAGCCAGGCGGCCACCGGATCCACCCACCGCTTTTCCGGTTTAAAAAAGAGCTGGTGGCCGGCCGCACTCTCCAGCACCAGTTCCTTGCCGCCAAAGCCGGAGCCGGCCTGGGCAAACTCGGCACCGCAGCTGCGGGCGACCTTGTCGGAGTTGGCATAGACGGAGAGGAAATCACCTTTCAGCGCGGCGAAGTCGGGATAGGCCTTCTCCAGCCCCTTGATGCCGCAACCGGCCATGACGACGTATCTGATCTTCGGTTGGCCGAGCTCCGCCGCAACCCGAAGCGCCAGGACCGCCCCCTTGGAATGTCCGGTCACGGCGATGTTCTGCGGCAGGACCCCGGCATCGAGCAGGCTGCGCACCTGCACGGCCGCTTTTCTGGCGTATTCCGCAACCGAGCTGTCCTTGGGCCGGATCTCGCTGATGACGGTGTAGCCGCGATCGCTGAAGCTTTTCAGGATCTCGTGGTATTTGCAGTCGCCATCGGGTCCTTTGTTTTCAACGTAGAGGTTGTGGAAAAAGAAGAGGTACTTGGCGGATGGAGAAGTGCCGCCCGGAAATTGGGAGGATGCAGCCTGAACGCCATAGGGAAGCAGTACCAACAAGGCAAAACCGAAAAATACCGCAGTTACCGTGGGTCTCATGTTCTCCCTCCTTTTACGGCGCCGCCGGCGCCGGCTCGAGTTCTGCTTTACATCACAGGGATCAACTCTCGTCAGCAACAAGGGTTTTACTCAGTGCAGGTGGGACGTTGCCCGCTTCGTGCTGTAGGAGCGGCATTCCTGCCGCGATCGAGCTGCCGAAATCGCGACAAGAATGTCGCTCCTACACTGGTAACTCCGGCCGATCCCCACCGTTGTCATTTCCCGGCCCACCAGACGTCTTTCACCCGTACGATCCCGTGGTCGATGCGGGAAATACCTTTCACCTCTGCTTTAGCAATCGCGTTGTAACGCAGCCCGCCACGGTAGAGACTCACCGCCTCGTCGTTGATCAGGCGCGCCACGCCGCAGAGCAGTTTTTCCCGTTCCTTCTGCTTGGTGCTCGTCTGGGAAGCTGTCAGCAGGCGGTCCATTTCCGGGTTGCGGTAGCGGCTGAAATTGAGTTCGCTGGCGGAGAAATAATTGGCATACAGCGTCGGGCCCATATCGGTCGCATCGAAGAGGGACCAGCCGGTCATCTGGTAATCGCCGGCGAAAACCAGCTTGTTACGCTGGCTCAACGCGAGGGACCGGAGAGTAACGGTCACCCCGATTTCCTTCATCATGCGCTGGATCATCTCGCCGAACTCCCGCCCCCGGGGGGTGTTGGTGATCTGCAGCTCGATATTGACCGGCTTTCCGTACTGAGCGATCAGTTTGCGCGCCAGGTCCAGGTTGTGCTGGCGGTACCCCACATCTCCGCAGGAGAAACTCCCCCCGAAAGGATCGTGGATTTCGGAGATGGTGTCTTTGTAACTTGCCCGGATGTAGAACTCCTGGTTCCAGGCGTGGGCGATCGCCCGGCGGACCCGGAGGTCGTTCAGGGGAGGCCGCGAGGTATTGAAAATGACGGTCTCGGCGCCGGTCACCTCGCTGTGGTAGACCCGAAGCGACCGGTCTTCCTGGGCTTGCAGCACGCTGGCGCCACGGTCGGTAAGGATGACGTCCATCTCGCCGGATTTGAGCGCGGTATAGCGGGTCTGCATGTCTGGGACGATCTTGAATACCACGCTGTCCAGGTAGGGGCGCCCTTTTTGCCAGTACTGCTGGTTTCTGACCAGGACCAGGCGGTTGTTGGGGAGCCATTCCCGGAAGCGAAACGGCCCGGTCCCCACCGGTGCCCGGTCGTGCGTCCCTTCGCGAACCGCTTTGGGCGAGGGAATATAGGCGGCGATCAGCAGGGGCGAAGCGATCTGGTCCTTGAAAGAAAGCCAGGGATGTTTGAGCTGGAAACGGACGGTGAAGTCATCGACCTTGGTAACGCCGGCAATCGGTTGCATGGTCGACGCACCACGGAAGTGGTTCCTGGGGTCGAGCAGCCGATCCCAGTGGCTGACCACTGCGTCGGCATTGAACGGGGTGCCGTCGTGGAAGACGACGCCCCGACGGAGCTTGATGGTCCAACTCTTGCCGTCCTTGCTCGAAGTGGCGGACAATCCCAGTTCCGGAAGGAGATTTCCCTTGGGGTCCAGATCGAACAGGCGCTCCTCGACCGCGACCGCGGCACTGCGCGCCGAGGTGTAGAGGACGCCGACCTTGATCGGGTCAAAGCCCCTGAAGTCCTCCTCGATCGCGACGGTAAGTGTTCCTCCGGGTCTCTCGGCAGCACCCCCGAGAGCCGCCCAGACCATTACGGTAAAAAACGACAGGGCCAGCAAGACGACGCACCGCGATGTTGCTCCTCTTCCATGTTCCATGGTCCCCTCCAATGCCAGTAGCACCGCCTAATTTCAAGGATTCATGGGCGCAGCATGCTAGCGCCCCTACGCGTTGTGGTTGATGGTTCCGGGTTTAGTGGTCTTTTTTCCGAACTGCAGCATGAACCCGTCGTAGATCGCACGGGAACTGCGGCGGATGAAATCCTCCGTTTCCAGGCCGGAGCGGTTCAGGAAGTGGATGTCGTTATTGAGCCAGTGGGCCAGTCGCTGGGCGAACATCATGCGCGCCATCCGGATCATCCGGAACTCCATGTCGTTCAAACCGGCAAAGAGCGGGTAATCGGCCAGTGACTGGTCCAGAAATTCCACCAGCCCCATCCCGAGTTCCTTTTGCAGATCGAGGTTGCGACCGTCCCCCAGGCAGCGGAAAAGATGCCGTTCTTCGACGGCGAAATTCACGTAGCTTACCGCCTGGTCGATCCAGCGGTCGCCGGTGCGATCCACCAGCAGGTGTTCCTTCATCAGGGCCATCGCCTTGCGGCAGACCTCGTCCTCGAGCTCCCGCACGTTGGAGAACTGCGAGTAGACCGGCATGGTGGAAGAACCGATCGACTTTGCCACCGCAACGACCGAAAAACCTTCCCATCCCATTTCCCGGACCAGCTGAAAAGCCGCTTCGATGATGTCATCGCGGCTGAATTGCGTGTTTCTTGGGGACATCGGTACCTTCATTCGAGTTTTAAATAGAGGCTTTATATAACGACTCTATAAATCAGAGCACACTCACTTGTCAAGCGCAAAAATAACAGCGTTCCATTTTATTCAAATTATGACGATTGACGGGATAGCAGCGATTTTCAGTCGCGATTTCAGGTTGGCGATCGCGACCGGAATATCGCTCCTACCAACTGCCAATTCGAAAAACGGCTGAAGATCTTCGGCCAGCCAGTCCAGCAGCAGCCAATCGTGCCCCGGACGGGCGCCCCAAGCGAAAGGCGCACACAAAACAAAAGGGCTCCCCCTTCCGAGGGAACCCTTTTATATTTCATGCGGCAAGAACCGTGGCACGGACTTCTTTCACTCGAAATTGCGCTCGTCGAAGATCCGTTTGGTTTTGCGCTCGGAACGGGGCATGGTCCCGTACGCCACGACCTCCACGTTGCAGGAAACGATGAGCTTGTGCTTGATGGCGGAGGCGATCCTTTTCTGCAGTTCCGGGTCGGAAACGCTCCCCGCCCCGGCGGCGCGCTCGACCTTCACCGTCATGAAGTCCCTGCCGTCGGAGCCGTGGCCGAGATGGACCTGGTATTCGCTTCCGATCCCCTCCACGTGGTGCAGTACCTCGTCGACCTGCCCCGGATAGATGTTGACCCCGCGGAAAATGACCACGTCGTCGGAGCGCCCGAGGATCCGGTCGTGCCGAGGCAGCGTGCAGCCGCAGGGGCACGGCTCCACGATCAGGCGGGTCAGGTCCCGGGACCGGTAGCGGATCAGCGGCGCCCCTTCCTTGCCGAGGGTCGTGTACACCATCTCCCCCACCTCCCCCGGGGCGACCGGTTCGAGCGTGATCGGGTCGAGGAGCTCCAGGATGTAGTAGTCGGCCCAATAATGGATGCCGGGCTCCCGGCCGCAGGAAAGACCGGTCCCGGGGCCGTAGACCTCGGTGAGCCCGGGAATGTCGTAGATCTCCTCCACCCCGAGCCCGGCCTTCATGGTCGCGAGCATCGCCGACGAGCTCCGCTCGGCGCCGAGAATGACCTTCTTCAGCTTGAGCTTGTCGCGCAGCCCCTGGCGGAGCACCTCTTCGGCAAGGAGCAGCCCCATCGAGGCGGTACAGCAGAAGACGGTGGTCTCCAGGTCGATCATCAGGCCGATCTGCATGTCGAGGTTCCCCGGGCCGACCGGGATGGCGAGCGCACCGAACTTCTCGCAGGCGAGCTGGAAACCGGCACCGGCGGTCCAAAGGCCGTAGCCGACCGCAATCTGCACCCGATCCTCGCGGGTCAGCCCGGCCAGTTCGTAACAGCGGGCGAACATGCTCTGCCAGTCGTCGAGATCCTTCTGCGTGTAGCAAAGGACCTTGCGCTTGCCGGTGGTCCCGGAGGAGGCGTGGATGCGCACCAGGTCGGTAAAGGGGACGCTGCGCAGGGCAAAGGGGTATCCCTCGGCCAGATCCTGCGCGGTCAAGAGGGGCAGCCGTTTAAGGTCGTCCAGCGAACCGATGGAGTCGGGGGTGACCCCGGCGGCACTGAGCTTCTCCCGGTAGAAGGGGGAATTTTCATAGGCATGACGCACGGTCCATTGCAGTCCGGCCAATTGATGCGCAGCAAGATCGGCCGGGGATACCTTCGCGGGAAAACGCTTCAGCATGTACGATGTCTCCTTCTCGGGCTGCGGTCAGGCCGCGCCGTATTCCATACCGGCCTTCAGGGCGGCCAAGGCCCCTTGCAGCTGCTTCTCCTTGCCGGCAAGCCTCGCCTTGAGCACGGCAATGACCTCCTCGGCGCTGCAAAAGAGCATCCCCGGCTGGGCCAGCGCCCGCCCCAGGACGATCAGGTTCACACTGCGCGGGTCCCCCAGGTTGAGGGCCAGGGTATCCGCATCGACGGTCACCGCCTCCTTGCCGGCGGCAGCCTCGGGAAGGGCACGCGCATTGGCGGCGACGGTCCCGGAGTGGTTGAGAAAATGCAGGTGCAGGGCCACGGTCTCCGCCTTCAAAGAAAGGAGCAGGTCGGCCTTTCCCGGGCGAACCAGCGGACTGGAAAAATCCCCCACCTTAAGGTGCGAGATCACGATCCCGCCGCGCTGCGCCATGCCGTGAGTCTCCGAGGTGAGCACCGGAAGCCCCTTGGCGATAGCGGTCTCGGCAAGGAGCCGGGTAATGAAGAGAATCCCCTGCCCTCCCACACCGCTGATGATCAGTTGCTGCCGGCTCATCCCTTAACCTCCTCGATCGCACCCACCGGACAGACCGACAGGCAGACGTTGCAGCCGCTGCAGATCATCCGGTCCACGGTCACCTTCTTGGTCGTCTCGTCGTACTCGAGCGCCGGGCACTCAAAGGCGGCGGTGCAGACCCGGCAGCCGATGCATTTTTCCGCGGTCACTGCCGGCTGCGCCCGCTGGACGCGAGGTGCGCTCCGGTCGACCAGGCAGGGGCTCTTCGCGATGACCACCGCGACCCCTTCTTCCCGGGAGAAGGCCACCGCCTCTTTCATGAGCGCGGTGAAGCCGGGGAGATCGAGAGGGTCGGCACTCTTGCAGAAGCGGACCCCGCAGCCCTGGACCAGGTTCTCGATGGCGACCGGGAGGCCGGCCGGAGTCCCCTGCGCCGGGGTCGGCTGGTTGCCGGTCATGGCGGTGGTGGCGTTGTCCAGGATCACCAGGACGAAACGCGCCCCCTGGGTCACCGCATCGACGAGCGGCGGGACGCCGGCATGAAAGAAGGTGGAGTCGCCGACCGTGGCGACGATGTCGCGCTGCTGGCCGGTGATCCGGTAGGAATGGTAGAAGCCGGCGGCCTGGCTGATGGAGGCGCCCATGCAAAGGACGGTGTCGACCGCGCCCAGGTTGATGCCGAGGGTGTAGCAACCGATGTCGCTCGGGTAGATCCCTTTGGGCGCCGCCTTCTTGATCGCATAGAAGCTCGCCCGGTGCGGGCAGCCGGGGCACAGGGTGGGACGGCGTCCTCCCGGTGCCGCAGCCGGCGCCGACGGCGCCGCGGACAACCCGGCGAAGTCGGCCAGGATCCGCTCCACGATCTCGGGGAGGAGCTCCCCTGCCTCGGGAACCGCGCCCGAGAGCTTGCCCCGGACCTTGGAGCGGTCCCGGAACTGCATCTCGATGACGCCGGTGGTCTCTTCCAGGACCAGGATCTCGTCGTAGCCGGCCAGGGTCTCCTCGATGAAGGCGCTGTGCAGTGGATAGGGCTGCACCACCTGGTGGAAGCTCACCTGGTCCCACAGGCCCAGGTCGCCCAGGGCCTCCCGCACGTAGGCCGCCGCGGGGCCGGAGGCGACCACCGCCTTGCGGCTCACCGTCTGCGGGTTGTGGCAGCGGGGCGCGGTCGGGGTGTAGGCGGCGATGTTGGCGAGTTTCTCGTTGAGTTCCAAGTGGAGCTGGTAGCGGAACTTGGGAGTCGCCGCCCAGCGCGAGGGGTCTTTGCGGAAATTGGCGCTGCGCCCGAGCTGCGCCACCGGCTCCAGCGCCACGTCCTGGCAGGCGTGGCAGACGCGGGTGGTGGGGCGCAGCATGACCGGAATGGAAAAGGTCTCCGAGAGCGCAAAGGCGGTCCCGGTCAGCTCCCGTGCCTGCTGCGGGGAGTCGGGATCGAGCACCGGGATCTTGGCGAGCATCGCCATCAGCCGGCTGTCCTGCTCGGTCTGCGAGGAGTGGGGACCGGGGTCGTCGGCGCTGACCACGATGAAGCCCCCGACCACGCCGAGGTAGGCAGCGCTCATCAGGGGATCGCTCGCCACGTTGAGCCCGACCTGCTTCATCGCGGTCGCAGCGCGCAGGCCGGTCTGGCTGGCGGTGTAGGCAAGTTCGAGGGCGACCTTCTCGTTGACCGACCACTCGACGTGCATCTCGACCCCTTCCCGGCGTTGCCACTCCTGTACCGAGGTGAGGATTTCCGAGGCGGGGGTTCCCGGATAGGAAGCGGCGACGACGCAGCCGTTTTCCACCAGCCCGCGCGCGATCGCCTCGTTTCCTTGCAGCAGTTTTTTCGTAGGTGCTTCGACAGCCATGGTTGGTACCTCGTCGGGATATGCGAAAGGTCCGCATTTTCACGCCGGGTGCCGAAATTGTCAACAATTTATAGGAACGGAGGGGGCGCCGGACCCTGGTTTTCCCGGCGCAATCATTACTCTTTCTTTGACGCCACCCCCATCCCCATGGTACTAATGGCAGGCTGCCGGCTACGGCACGGCACCGCGTTTCGAATCCCCGAGGGCTTATGTTTTTGCGAAGATACCTGACGTCGCTGCGCACCACCTATCGTTTCATGGTCTGCTTCGGGCTCCTGATGGGGCTCGTCTTCCCGTTCTATTCCTATCTTTTCTTCGGCCCCCGCGCCTTTTCCCCTTTCTACGTCCTGGGCTGCCTCGTCGCAGGCTTTGCGGTCGGTTCCTTCTGCTACTACCTGGTGCGCCAGGTCCTCGGGGTGCACCTGGAGCGCCAGCACCAAAGCATCGCCGCCTTGTCTTCCCATCCGGTCCCCAAGGCCGACGACGAGTTGGAAGCGCTGCTTGCCTTTCACGAGCTGATGGTGACCCGCATCGTTACCATGGCGGGTGAGGTCTCCACCCTCATCGAGCACCTTGCCCCGCTGCATGCCCAGCTCGCCGCGAGATTCGTCGAAATCGCCCGAGGGAGCGAGACGCAAAGCAGCAAGGCACGGCAGACCCTGCACACCGTCGCGGAGGTGAATCATTTCTTTGCGGTCGTCCTGAGCGAGATCGACGACCTATCCCGGCGTACCGAGGCACGGACCGCACTTTCCAAGCAGATGACCGACACCACCGACATCATCGCCGAGAACATCAGGGAGTACTCCGCCTCCGTGCTGGAGACCTCCTCCTCAATCCAGGAGATGGCGATGGGGGTGAAGCAGAACGCCACCATCATCCAAAGCTTGGCCACGTCGACGGAGCAGACCGTCGGTTCGATCGCCCAGATCGGCAGCGCCATCAGCCACGTGCGCGACAACGCCCAGAATGCCGCCGACTCCTCCGAAGGGGTCCGGCGCCAGGCACAGGGCGGGCTGCTCTACATGGCGACGACCCTCAAGGCGATGCGGGAGATCGAGAAGTCAAACGAAGAGTCCTTCGACGCGATCAACCGGCTCTCCATCCACTCGGCGCGGGTCGGCGAGTTCCTCAACGTGATCCAGGAGGTGGTGGAGCAGACCAACCTCCTCTCCCTGAACGCCTCCATCATCGCGGCCCAGGCCGGAGAACGGGGCAAGGCGTTCGGGATCGTCGCCGAAGAGGTCCGCTCCCTCGCCCAGCGCACCTCGCTTTCGGCCAAGGAAATCGGGGATCTGGTCAAGAACATCCAGAAGGAAACCGCGGCGGTACAGCGGGCGGTCACCCAGGGGAAGTCGAGGGTCAAGGACGGGGTGAAGATCTCCGGGCAGACCAACGAGGCGCTGGTCAAGATCGAGTCGGGCGCTGCGGAGGCGTCCGAAATGGTGAAGCGGATCGCGGCCGCCACCGTGGAGCAGGCGGCGCAGAGCCGGTTGATCAGCGAGGAAGCGGAAAAGAACCTGCAGCGCGTGAAATCCGCCAGCGGCACCACCAAACGCCAGGAAGAAGGCATCAGCGACATCCTCAACTCGCTGGAGCACATGCGCCTGCTTTCCCAGAAAATCGACTTCTCGATCCAGGAACAGGGGCGCGGCAACCGGCTCTACCTGCAAAGTGTCATGGAGGACAACGAGCGGGTCCGCAAGCTGCAGGAAAACGCGCTGCAGCAGTCCCGGATCGGCGAGGCGCTGCAGCAGTTCGTGCAGGAAGTAACGGCGATGATCGAGCGCAACAGCTCCGCCGCCGACGAGATGAGCGGCACCGTCGCCGAAATCGCCCAACGCTGCTCCGATCTGGAGGCGAGCACCCGCCCCTTCCTGCCGGAGCGCGAGCATCCCGAACCACCCCTTTGCCAAGCGGCCGAAGCAGACCCGCCCGCCCCCTGACTCCCCCTCCGCCCTCTCCTGCCGCACCAGCAGATGCGGCCACCGCGTTTGGTCCCGCCGCGGTCCCCCCCTTGCTTTCCCACCTTTCTACCGACGTCTGACAAATAACCTTCTTTACGTATGTCACAGCGCGATGCTTCAGTTACCTGACTGCATCAACAACTCCGCTATCTCACGAAGATACTTTCAGTGTCATTTTTAACATTACCTAATTCATCACTTTTCATTTTTCACATTCGCGCTATCATCTCACGGTCTTAAATTTCACCACCGGAGGTTGACGATGGCCGCACCGACGACGTCCATGCAGGGGGGGGTGCCCCTGTTGCTGAAATGTCAGACGGGGGTAAAGGGACTCGACGAGATCACGGACGGGGGGATTCCGCGCGGTCGTCCGACCCTTGTCTGCGGTGGCACCGGTTGCGGCAAGACGCTCCTTGGGATGGACTTCGTGATTCGGGGCATCGTCCAGTTCAACGAGCCCGGGGTCTTCTTCTCGTTTGAGGAGAAACCCGAAGAGCTGATACAGAATTACGCCTCCTTCGGGGTTGACCTCGAGGGCCTGACCCGGGAGGGGAAACTCGTCCTGGAATATGTCCACATCGACCGGACCGAGATCGAGGAGGCCGGCGACTACGACCTGGAAGGTCTCTTCGTGCGCCTCGGCCACTCCATCGATACCATCGGGGCGCAACGGGTGGTGATCGACACCCTCGAAGCCCTCTTTTCCATGTTTGCTAACGACATGGTGCTGCGCGCCGAGTTGAGGCGCCTGTTCGCCTTCCTGAAGGGGAAAGGGGTCACCACCATCGTCACCGGCGAGACCGGCGCCCACACCCTGACCCGCTTCGGCCTTGAGGAGTATGTTGCGGACTGCGTCATCGCCCTGGACCACACGGTAAAGGAGCAGATCGCGACCCGTCGGCTGAGGATCGTCAAGTACCGCGGTTCCAGCCACGGCACCAACGAATACCCGTTCCTCATCGACCACCAGGGGCTTTCCATCCTCCCCATCACCTCGCTCAAGCTCGATCACCCGGTCTCCACCGAGCGCATCTCCACCGGGATCGCGCGATTGGACAACATGCTCGGGGGGCAGGGATTCTACCGCGGGAGCAGCGTCCTGATCACGGGCACCGCCGGCACCGGGAAGAGCAGTCTTGCCGCCCACTTCGTAGACGCCGCCTGCCGCAGGGGCGAGCGGGCCATTTACTTCGCCTTCGAGGAGTCGCAGAACCAGATCATCCGGAACATGCGCTCGATCGGCATCGACCTGGAACAGTGGGTGACCCGGGGGCTCCTCACCTTCCATAACACCCGTCCCACCATGTACGGGCTGGAGATGCACCTCGTCTCCATGCACAAGGTGGTGGAAACGGCCGCCCCCTCGGTGGTCGTCGTCGATCCGGTCTCCAACCTGATCAGCACCTCCAGCATCCGGGAGGCCAAGGCGATGCTGTCCCGCCTGGTCGACTACCTCAAGCTGAAGGAGATCACCGCGATCTGTACCGACCTCGCCACCGGACCGAACCCAGCCGAGTCCACCGAGGTGGGCATTTCCTCCATCATGGATGCCTGGCTGCTCCTGCAAGACATCGCCGGCAGCGGAGAGCGCAACCGCGGTCTCTATGTCCTCAAGTCCCGGGGGATGCAACACTCCAACCAGGTGCGCGAGTTCATCATGACGAACGACGGCATCGAGCTGCGGGACGTGTACGTCGGTTCCTGCGGCGTCCTGACCGGAGCCGCCCGCACCGCCCAGGAGGCAAAAGAGGCGGCCGAGGCCCTGCAGCGGCGCCAGGATATCGAGCGCAAGCAGCGGCAGCTGGAACGCAGGAAGATAGCCATCGATGCGCAAATCATGGCGCTGCGCACGGAATACGAAGCGGATCAGGACGAACTGCAACGGGTCATCGCCCAGGCCAAACGGCAAGAGGAGCGGCTGGTCCTCGATGCCGAGACCATGGCGGCGGCGCGGCAGTCCGACAACCTCTGCAGATCGGCAGCTGCCCCGGAAACGGTACAGGGAGGTAATCAGGTATGAGTGCTGACCAGATTGTGAAAGGAACGACCACCGCGGGGGGCGCCGAGGCAGTCCACTGGCTGCTGACCCTGTACGTAGCGGGCCAGACGCCCCGATCGGTTACCGCTTTTTCCAACCTCAAGCAGATTTGTGAAGAGCACCTGCCGGGCCGCTACGACATAGAGATCGTCGACGTGGTGACCAAGCCGGAGCTCGCCACCCGGGACCAGGTCGTGGCGCTGCCGACCCTGGTGCGCAAACTTCCGGAACCGGTGCGCAAGGTGATTGGGGATCTCTCCAACAAGGAAAAGGTACTGGTGGGCCTTGAGGTACGGACCATGGAACGGACGGTGAAGTAGGTGAGTTGCCACCGCTCCGGAGGGGCATTTCGGCGTTGCAGGAGGCGACCTTGGAGCGAGCTCAGCCGGAAAGGTACCTGTTGCGCCTCTATATTGCCGGCAGGTCGCGCCTCTCCCAGCGCGCCGTGGTCAACGTCAAGGCCATCTGCCGGGAACACCTCCCGGAGCGCCATATCCTTGAGGTGATCGATATCGAAGAGCAACCGGAACTGGCCGGCTCGCACCAGATCGTCGCCGCGCCGACCCTGGTCAAGGAGTCGCCCTTGCCGCATCGGCGGTTTATCGGTGACATGCCAAAAACAAGCACGATTCTCCAGGGACTTGGGTTGGATCCGGAGTCGTGACGCTTTGGGGGCCCCAAGATGCCTGTCGAGGGATCCGCTCACAACCGGCAGAAAAAGGAGGAACTGCTGCTTCGGCTCCACGAGGCCGAAGCGGTTCTGGACGCCATACGTAACGGCGAGGTCGACGCCGTCGTCGTCCGGACGCCGGTAGGCGAAAAGGTGTTCACCCTTGAGGGGAGTTATCATCCCTCCTGCGTGCTCGTGGAAACCATGAACGAAGGGGCCTGCACCCTCGCTTTCGACGGCACCATTCTCTTCTGCAACTCACGCCTGTGCACCATGCTGGATCGCCCGTTGCCGGAAATCCTGGGCGAGCCGTTCCTGCGTTTCGTCGTCCCCTCCGATGCGGACGCCTTCGACGCCATCCTGCACAAGGGGCGCCAGGAGCGCTGCAGCGTTGAAATCCGCATCACGACCCCCGAAGAAAAGTGGATTCCGGTCATCTTCTCCTGCCGCCCCCTGGATCAGGACGGCAAAGAAGGGATCTGCGCGGTCATCACCGATCTCTCCGAAAAAATCCGGCTCGACGAGACCATCGCCTCGGGAAATCTGGCCAAATCGATCATCGAGCAGGCCGGAGAGGTGATCGTGGTCTGCAACGAGGAGGGGCGGGTGATCCGGGCCAGCCAGCTCACCAACGACCTGCTCGGCAAAAGCCCGATGGGCGAACATTTCGACGACGTCTACCGGCTCACCATGGGCGAGACGGAGCGGCTCTTCACCGTGGCCGATCCGCTGCAGCGGCGGTTTAGGCGTAACGAAGAGGTCCGGCTCAAGGTCGCCGCGGAAACCATCCTCTACTTTCTCCTCAACGCCGCCCCGCTGACCGACGACGGCGACCGGGTCATCGGCTGCGTGGTTACCTTGACCGACATCACCTACCGCAAGGAGGCGGAAAAAAACTTGCAACGGGCCCGCGAGGAGCTGGAGCAACGGGTGGCGGAACGGACCCTGGACCTCGCCCGGACGGTGCGGGAGCTGCGCGAAAAGGAGCACATGCTGCTGCAGCAAAGCCGTCTGGCGGCAATGGGGGAGATGATCAGCAACATCGCGCACCAATGGCGCCAACCCCTGAACGCGCTGGGGCTCATCATCCAGGAACTGCCGATGGTCCTCGAGGAAGGAGAGCTGACCCCGGAGTTTTTGGACCAGTCGGTAGCCAACGCGATGATGCTGGTTCAGCACATGTCGAGCACCATCGACGACTTCCGGAACTTCTTCAAGCCGGACAAGGAGAAGGTCCCGTTCCGCCTCAGCCAGGTGGTCGGCAACGCGGTCAAGCTGATCGAGGCGAGCTTCGACAACCGCGAGATCGAGATCACGCTCCACTTCCAGGACGACCCCACCATCGTCGGCTACCCCAACGAATACTCCCAGGTCATCCTCAACATCCTGAACAACGCCAAGGATGCCGTGGAGGCCCGCGGCACGGAAAAGCCGATGGTGGAAATCAGGATCGCGGCGCTGGGGGAGAAGTCGCTACTCACCATTACCGACAACGCCGGCGGCATCCCCGAGGAGATCATCTACAAGGTCTTCGACCCCCACTTCACCACCAAGGATACCCAGGGTACCGGGATCGGTCTGTTCATGGCCAAGAACATCATCGAAAAAGGGATGAACGGCCGGGTCAGCGTGCGCAACACCGGCACCGGCGCCGAATTCACCATCGAGGTCTGACATGCCACAGCACATGCCGATCAGCATCCTGCTCTGCGAAGACGACGAGAGCGCCCTGCAGACCTTGCAACGGGTGGTGGCCCGGCTCAGGCCCGACTCCACCATCTATTCCGCCACCAACGGCAAGAGCGGGCTGGAATGTTTCGAGCGTCACCTTCCCGACATCCTGATCACGGACATCAGGATGCCGGTGATGGATGGCATCGAGATGGCGCGGCGGATGAAGGAAGTGAAGCCGGAGCTGAAAACCATCGTCATCACCGCCTCCAGCGAAAAAAGTGCCGAGGACTTCCGCGCCAAAAGCCCGGTCGAGATCGACCACTTCTGCTGGAAGCCCCTCGCGTTCAACAGGCTCGCCAGCGCCATCAATGACTGCGTCATCCGCATCGCCACCGAGAGGGGCAACGGTTAATCTCCCCCCCCGCCATGGAAAAGACAACGAAGGGCAGGCTGTTCTGGGTACTCTACGCACCGCTGGGACTTTGGCTTCTGGCCTGGCCCGTCCTTTTCTACCTCACCGCGTCGGTCTTCGATTCCCCCCGCAAAAACGACCTGGAATGGCAACTGCGCTACCTCATGGTGTATGCGGTGTGGCTCTATCCGATTGCATTCACCACCGGGCTGAACGCCTCGCTATCGGCGATCAAGAATGCGGAAACGGTGCGGGCCGTCGCCCTGCCCGCCGCACTTCCCCTCTGCTTCATGCTGGTGGTCCTGTTCTGCCTCGCACTGAGCCTGCCGCCCTGGTAACGCCCCGCTCCGCCGCTCCCGGTGCACGGAAAAGCCTTGCACCCCGGTTCAAATCAGCGCCACCATTCCCCAGCCCCTGGTCCCCAGCTCCTGGCCCCGCTTTCCCTCCCCATCCGATTACTTTTTCACCTTTCCCCCTTGAAAATGGAGCGACCCGTGATTAGGTTCTTCCCTGCTATCTACATTCCGCCAAAGGAGACCACCACGACATGGGCAAAACTGTGAAAAAATTCGAGACGGAGGTCCAGCAGCTTCTGGACCTGGTCATCCACTCCCTCTACTCCAACAAGGAGATCTTCTTACGGGAGCTGATTTCCAACGCCTCCGATGCCATAGACAAGGTGAAGTTCGAATCCCACTCCAACATGGAGCTTCTGGAAGGGAACGCGGATTGGAAGATCAAGATCCATCCGGACAAAGAGGCCGGGACCCTCACCATATCGGACAACGGGATCGGGATGAGCATGGACGAGGTCGCCGACAACATCGGCACCATCGCCAAGTCCGGCACCAAGAACTTCATGGCCGCCCTCAAGGAGCAGAACCTCGCCGAGAACCCGGAACTGATCGGCCAGTTCGGCGTCGGCTTCTACGCATCCTTCATGGTCGCCGACCGGGTCACCCTGGTCACCCGCAAGGCGGGGGGAAAGGAGTTCGGCTGCCGCTGGGAGTCCGCCGGCGACGGGAGCTACACCATCGAGGAGTGCGAGAAGGAGACCCGCGGCACCGACATCACCTTGCACCTCAAGGAGGAGATGACGGAGTTTCTCGACGAATGGCGCATCCGCTCCATCGTGAAGAAGTACTCCGACTACGTCCAGTACCCGATCGTCATGGACGTCACCCGCAGCGAGCCGGTAAAGGACGCCGAAGGTAACGTGATCGAGGGGGGGGGCACCATCGAGAAGACCACCGAGGAGACCCTCAACTCGATGAAGGCGATCTGGACCCGTTCCAAGAGCGAGATCACCGAGGAGGAGTACGAGGAGTTCTACAAGCACATCTCCCACGACTACGACAAGCCGCTCGCCACGATCCACTACTCCGCCGAAGGGGTGAGCGAGTTCAAGTCGATCGTCTACATCCCGGCCCACAAACCGTTCGATCTTTTCCTGCGCGACCACAAGAAGGGGGTCCACCTCTACGTGAAGCGGGTTTACATCACCGACAACTGCGAGGCCCTGCTCCCCGACTATCTCCGCTTCATCAAGGGTGTGGTCGACTCAAGCGACCTGCCGCTCAACGTATCCCGGGAGATCCTCCAGGAAGACATCCAGATCAAACGGATCCAGAAGAGCCTGGTGGGCAAGATCCTCTCCACCCTCGCCGAGATGAAGGAAAAGGACTTCGACAAGTACCTCAAGTTCTACGGGGAGTTCGGCCCGGTTCTCAAGGAAGGGATCCACTTCGACCACGCCAACCTCGACAAGATCAAGGACCTGCTCCTTTTCGAAAGCTCCAAAACCGAGAGCGGCAAGTACGTCTCGCTCAAGGAGTACGTGGAGCGGATGCCGGAAGGGCAGAAGGAGATCTACTTCATCACCGGCATGTCCCGGGCGTCGGTGGAGAACTCCCCCTACATGGAAGTCTTCCGCAAGAAGGATTACGAAGTCCTCTTCATGGTCGATCCGGTCGACGAGTGGGTGGTCCAGGCCCTGCACGACTACGACGGCAAGCACCTGAAGGCGATCGACCGCGGCGACCTGGAGCTGGAAACCGAGGAAGAAAAGAAGGCGCAGGAGGCCAAGAAGGAAGAGAAGCAGAAGGAATTCGGCGGGGTGATCACCTTCATCCAGGAGACCCTCAAGGACCGGGTGAAGGAAGTGCGTTTCTCCTCGCGTCTGACCGAGAGCGCGTGCTGCCTGGTCGCCGAGGAGATGGGGCTGAACGCTAACATGGAGAAGATCTTGAAGTCAATGAACCAGGAGGTGCCCGAGAGCAAGCGCATCCTGGAGCTCAACCCGGACCACCCGATCCTCCAGGTGATGACTTCCATGTTCGAGAAAAACAAGGAAGACGCCAAGCTCAAGGACTACTGCGAACTCCTCTTCGACCAGGGACTTCTGACCGAGGGCACCCCGATCAAGGACCCGCTCCGCTTCACCAAGCTGGTGAGCGAACTGATGGTCGCCGGCGGGAAGTAACACCGGTTCAACGTTCTTAATTCTGAGTTCTTAGTTCTGAGTTCTGAGTTCTGACTTCAGAGCGCGGCTCTGTTAATAAAGAAAAGGGGGTGGATCTTTTACGATCCGCCCCCTTTTTTTGAGCCGTCAACCTTGAATTTTGAACATCGAACCCTGAACTTCGCCCGCCTCGGCGGGCGGCGCGGTTACCCCGTCTTCCCGTACAACTGCTCCGAGCTCTGGAAGGCGCGCTGCACCCGGGTCATCAGACCGATCTCCTTCACCGGCTTCAGGATGAAGTCGAAGAAGCCGCGCTCCAGGGCCTCTTTCTCCTCGTCCGGGGTCGCCGCCGCGGTCATCAGGATGACCGGCATGTAACGGAACTCGGGGATGTTCCGGATCGCGTAGAGGAACTCGTATCCACCCAGCTTGGGCATGACCTTGTCGGTGATGACCAGCTTCGGCTTCAAGGTGAAGATCTTGCTGAAGGCGTCCATGCCGTCGACCGCGGTCGCCACCGCATAGCCGCGCTTCTTGAGGATCCGCTCCACCGACTCGCGGGTCAGCTCGTTGTCCTCGACCACCAGTATGGTGTTCGCGTTGGGATCGGTGATGTTCTGCCCCAGGTAGTGCCGCGCGATCGCCTTGTTGATCTCGGTGCGGGTGGAAACGTAGAGGATCACCTTCACGTTGGTGCGCTGGGCGATCTCCTCGAAGAGCTCCTGCTGGGTCGGATCGGCCACGGCGAGGCCGAGCTTGCCGCCATCCAGCTTCAGGGGAAAGATGGTGTTCTTCACCGCCACGTCCATCGGGATGAGCCGCAGCACCTCCTGCGGGAAGGCATACTTGGCGAAGTCGTTGATGATGCGGCAGCGGTACTGGGTCGCCAGCGCTTCGGCCAGTTCCTGGGGGGTCACCAGGCCGATCACCTCGAGCAGTTCGCCCAGCCGGATGTTCTTGCTCTTGGCGTGCTCGACCAGCCGCTGAATCGAGGCCTCGGTCAAAAGGGCACGCTCGACGAAGATCTCCCCAAGGCGCTTGTGCGAGGGATTCGGGGCAGGCTTGTTGAGGTTCTGGGTGTCTACGGTCATGCTAACTCCGGAGGAATGGAACGGGTGTCCAGCGGCGCCCCTCGTTCAGGCGCAAAAAGACGTCAGGGGCTCCCGCTTTGGGGCCCGAGCCGTTTGGCGCAGCGTGTTCAAATGAAATAATAGTTAACTTCACCAGCTAGGCAGTTTAATGATAACTATGGAAGCGAAAGGACTTAAAAGTCAAGGGTTTTTTTGACATCGGGCCGCCGGTTCGCCCCACCAAAAGCCCCGCCCGGTTCCGATCCGGGAGCCCCGCCCAACCTTGGGTCAGGAGGTCAGCACCTCGTCGGAAAGCTCGTTGCGGTCGTCCTCCCCCCTAGGGAAGTGCCGGGCCAAAAGATCGCCGCAGGCATCGACGGCATGGCAGAGCGCATCGGCCGCCCTCCCCTCGCGCAGCCCCGCCGCGAGCTCGTCGGCCAGTTCCCGCCAGGAGGCTTCCGGGATCTTCGCGTTGATGCCGCGGTCGCCGAGGATCCAGACCTTGCGCTCCAAAAGCGAGATGAAGATGAGGATCCCGGTCTCGTGGCGGGTCCGGTAGAGACCTTTGCGGAAAAAGCTCGCCAGGGCCCGCTCGTGCACCGCCAAGGCCTGCCGGGCCGGCCCGACGAAGCAGAGCTTCAGCCGGGGAAAGCGTCGGAACAGGACGAGCATCGGAAAGTACGCGACCAGAACCAGCGGGATGTAGCTCCAGATGGTGACGTGCCGCGTAGCCACGGCAACCGCGGCCGCGACGAGCGCCGCAACCAGCAGCGCCCCGAGGCGCTCCGCTTCGAGATACCGGTCGCTCTCCTCGACGACCATGGTGACGATCTCGCCGGCGGATCGGGCCTCGGCGCGCGTCACCGCCTCCCGGATGCGGTGTTTTTCCCCCCGGGTCAGCACGACCCTTCTTTTCCCTTCCCCGCTCGTAGTCACCAGTCCCCCGAAGCGCCTCCGCCACCGAACGTACCGCCCCCCCCCGAAAAACCGCCGTCACCGGAACCGCCGCCGAAGCCGCCCCCGCCGCCAAAACCGCCGCCGAAGCCGCCGAACCAGGGGCCGCCCCCCATGAAGCCGCCCCGCCCGCCGGTCCCGAAGAGAAAGGAGAGAAAAAGTCCCAGCAGGAAACCGCCCGCGGCCAGCAGACCGAGCAGCGCCAGCGAGAGGCCGGAATAGGCCATCACGGCCGCCAGGGGGAGCCCCACCGCCCCGGCTATCCCGCCCAAAACCCGGGAGATCCCGCCGAAGAACACCGCCGCCACCGCAACGAAGATGAGCAGGGTGAAGATCGGGTGGGCGCCCCGCTTGCCGTGCCGCAGGTCCTGGGCCCCTGCCGCGTACTCGCCGCGGACCACCGCCATGATCGCGTGCACCCCGGCCGTGATACCGCCGCTGAAGTCCCCCCGCTTGAAGGCAGGGGAGATCTCGTTTCTGATGATCCGCCCGGAGACCAGGTCGGTCAGCCGGTCCTCCAGACCGCGTCCCACCTCGATCCGGATCTTCCGCTCGTTCTTGGCGACCAGCAGGATGGCGCCGTTGTCCTTCCCCTTTTGTCCGATGCGCCACTTTTCCGCCACCGCGATCGAATACTCCTCGATCGGGACCCCATCGAGCGATGCCACGGTGAGGACCACGATCTGGGTCGAATCGCTGCGCTCGAATCCGGCGAGTTCATCCTCCAGTTGCCGGGACGTCTCCGGAGAGAGCAGCCCGGCGTAGTCGTTCACGTGGGCACGCAGCGGCGGGACCTCCACCGCCGGGGCGGCAACGGTCCAGCAAGCAATCAGCAACAGGGAAAGGAAAAGGGCGCGCATGGTCAGGGCGGGTTTAGAACTTAACCCGTGGCGCGGTCCGCGCCCCTTCCTCGGCTCGGAACGGCTCTTTGCGGTTCAGGTGCAGCAGCACCGAATTGGTAAGGGAATTGGGGAAGGTGCGGATGCTGGTATTGAAATCCTGCACCGCCTGGTTGTAACGGACCCGGGCCACGTTGATGCGGTTTTCGGTACCCTCCAGCTGGTTTTGCAGGTCCATGAAATTCTGGTTCGCCTTCAGATCGGGATAGCGCTCCACGACGACCATCAGACGCGACAGCGCCCCGCCCAGGTCGGACTGGGCCTGCTGGAACTTCTGCAGCGCCTTGGGATCGTTGATGGTGTCCTTGGTGGCCTGGACGGTACCGACCCGGGCACGGGCTTCGGTTACCGCCTTCAGGGTCTCCTCCTCGTGCTTGGCATACCCCTTCACCACCTCCACCAGGTTCGGCACCAGGTCGGCACGCCGCTGGTAGGCGGCCTCAACGTCGCCCCAGGACGCAAACACGGCCTCTTCCTTGGCCTGCATGGTGTTGTACCCGCAACCGGAAAAAACGGCCGGAACAAGAAGGATCAGCAACAACTGCACTACTTTTCTCATGATACCCTCCGTCATACGTGGCCACTGACAGTAGCAACGAAAGGGGACATTCTACCATCCATTTCCCCTGTCACAACAATGTGACAGCAAACTATCTATCAAAGGAACAAAAAAGTCGTCAGTCTGAAAAGGAGGAGGAAGTGGGGAAGGACAGAATGTAGAAACCGGAGCGGTAGATTTTTACCCGCACCGGGCGAGTGCTGATTCACCACGGTCTTTATTGAATGCAGGCCGGGCAATTAATCTGGCTGACGCATTGCAGGTCGGCTCAGTGCAAAGAACGGGACGTGGAAACTGGCAATGGATCTATCCAAGCAGCGCTAGGAAGTGTAGGCAGGGCCGAAGCGGAGCGGGTCGTTGAGAGGGTAGTTGACCTCGACGTCGACCTGCGCCGCCGCCTGGCGGGCAAGCATCGTGGTTACCGCCTCCTCGCCCAGCGGCCGTCCCGCCAGATACCCCTGGATCTCGTTGCAGCCAAGCCCCTTGAGAAAGCCGAGCTGCTCGTGGTTTTCGACGCCGACCGCCAGTACCTTGAGCCCAAGGCTCTGCCCCATGGCGACTATCGCCTGGGTAATCGCAGCGTTGTCCTGGCTTTGCGGCAGATCCCGCAGGAAGGAGCGGTCGATCTTGATCCGATCGATCCCGAAGCGGCGCAGGCGCATAAGTGATGAGTAGCCGGTCCCGAAACCGTCCACCGAAATAAGCACCCCAAGTTCCTTTAACTGGCGCAGGGTCCGTTCCGCCTCGTCGACGTTCACCATGATGGTCGCCTCGGTCAGTTCCAGCTCGAGAAAACAGGGTTCCAGCCCGGTCTCCTCCAGCACCGATCCGATCAGCGCCACCAGGTTTTTCTGCCGGAATTCGCGGGTGGAAAGATTCACCGAAACGGTCAGCCGGCCCAGCCCCTGCTCCTGCCACTGCTTGTTGCGCAGGCAGGCGTGACGCAGCACCGTCTCGCCGATGGAGCAGATCAGCCCGGTCTCCTCGGCCAGCGGGATGAAGGTCGCCGCCGGAACCATCCCCATCTCCGGATGCTGCCAGCGGGCGAGCGCCTCGGTACCGATCAGGGCGCCGGAAACCAGGTCGATCTGGGGCTGGTAGTGCACCGCGAACTCGGAGCCCAAAAGCGCACGCCGCATCCCGGCGTCGAGGGTATGCCGTTCCACCAGCTTCACGTTCATCGCCTGGGAATAGAAGCGGTAATTGTTCTTGCCCAGATCCTTGGCATTATACATGGCGACGTCGGCATGCTTGAGAAGCGTCTGCACGTCCTCCCCGTCCAGCGGGAAGATGGAGATCCCCACGCTTCCGGTCGCCACCACCTCGGCCTTGTCAAGCTGGACCGGCGCGGAGACCGCGGCAAGAATCTTGCCCGCGACGTCTCCGATATCCTCCTCGTGGCTGATCGCGGTCAGCACGATGACGAATTCGTCGCCGCCGATCCGCGCCACCGTATCGGTCTCCCGCACCACCTCCACCAGCTGCCGCGCGACGCAGTTGAGAAGCCGGTCACCGTTGTGGTGCCCGAAAGTGTCGTTCACCTCCTTGAACCCGTCCAGGTCGAGGAAGATGACGCCGACCAGCCGGCCGTCGCGGTTGGCCTGCACGATCGCCTGGCTCAGACGGTCGCCGAGCAGGGTGCGGTTGGGGAGGCCGGTCAGCGGATCGTAATAGGCGAGCTGCTGGATCTCGTGTTCGACCCGTTTGCGCTCGGTGATATCGAGGATGGTACCGGTCATGCTGGAGTAGGTTCCCTCCTCGTCCGGCTCCACCTCCCCCTGCGCGTTCACCGACAGTTCGACCCCGTCGTCGCGGACCAGGCGGCAGTCGATGTTGAAGGGGTCCCCGGTGCGCAGGCAATCCAAAAGGGCCATCTGGACCGGCTCCATGTCGCCCGGATGAAGGTAGCGGATCAGGTCGCGCAGGGTCGCCTTGGCGACCGCCTGGGGAGAGAGGCCGAGCAGTTGCACCAGGCCGTCGGAACAGATCACCCGGTCGGTGGCAGGATCCCACTCCCAGCTCCCCATCCGCGCAATCTGCTGGGCCTTGGCCAGGCGCGCTTCGCTCTCCCGAAGGGCAAGTTCAGCCTGTTTGAGCCGCCGTTCGGTTTCGATCTCCCGCTTTACCCGCTGTACGGCAGCCGGTAGCCGTTCCAAGAATTCGAAGTCTTTGACCAGAAAATCGCGGGCGCCGCTGCGCATGGTGCTCACGGCAAGGCGGGTGTCTTCGATGCAGGTGATGATGATGAAGGGAGGAACTTCCCCCTGTTCGTTTTCCAGGGCGGCGACCACCTCGAGCGCGTTCATGTCGGGCAGGGTGTAGTCGAGAAGCATGAGCAGAGGCTGGTTCTGGGCAAGGTAGGCGAGGGCATCGGCACCGGTGGCGGCCTGGTCGCAGCGAAATCCCTTCTGTTCAAGGGTCATCCGGACCAACTGGGCCTGCGCGGCATTGTCTTCGACGATGAGGATCGCATTTTTCCGGGGATCCCGGGTCGCGGCTCCTGATCTCATACTCCCCCCATATACAATATTCCGTCACCGCACCCGCGGTCCGGACCAGCCACGGAAAGGATCGCCCCGGCCGCCGCCATCCTGCCCCGTCATCGCATTCCGCCATTCGGCGAAATACCGATAAGCGAGGTGACGCAGGGCGGAAGCGAGCGGTCGGCTCCTATCCGGTGGAAATACCAATTAAATACCGCATAGCCGCCCCAAGGACGGCGACAAAAGACGGACACTTGCTCTTCACGAGCAAAAGGCTAAAAGCGTGAAATGACTGTATACACATATCTAACTGGATACAGATTCTGACAAAACACAGCAAACAGTATGGCAAAAACTCAATTAAGCATGATTACATACACCACAGCCGAATTTTCTGCAACAGTTAATGCCCCCTCAAGCAACAACTGATCACAATGACATAGTCTATGTTATCGAATGACCAGTGCAGGTACAGAACGTACTGCTGAGATCGCTCATGGAAATACAGCGATACCACCGCGACCATGTCCGGAGGACTCGGTCCAGACGGACCAGGACGCGAGGATCGCGCCCCCCCCTGCCCGTACCGGCCACCCCGTTGCTTGATTCGGTGCAAGAAAACGACCAGCACCCCCCCTGTTCATTTTTTTATCAATTTCGGCAACCGTTTTTCCCGGATTCCGTCCCCAACCGGCCCCCCCCTGATGACGCGCACAAAATCACCCCCACCGCACCCAAACCGGCAAAACGACCATCACGAAAGAAGTTGCCCAGGATCGATCCTTCCGGCATCCTCCCCGATCCAACCGCCTCTGCTTCGCGGGAGCACTGGCAAATATCGGCTCCTGCCCGCATTTTCCGGCCATATAACGTATCCTCCGGTCAATGCACCGTTCTTGCACATTTACTGTTCTAAACTTGCATAGTCAGTATTTACGGGGCTTTAGAATCGCAGGTGGCAGCAAACGTGCAGCGCAGCCGAACCCGCCAAACCGGGCAAATCTCCGCAATAAAGCTGCAAAGCCCGAATCCATGGGCATCCGCAGGCAATCAGCGGAAAAGCGTAGGCATCTGCCGCCATTTCGCCAAAGAACGTTATTCGACCGAAATGCCACAATTTTCGAGTCCCGATATTAAACTCCTCTCGTTTCGCTCCCTCCCCCCGCTGATTTTTTTTGAACATCCCCCCCTTCGCAACCCAACACATTTATCCTTTATTTACGGTCACTTGAGACACCCCATTGCGGGGAAAAACCTTACATTTCCGTAAGAATTAGAGCCCCACATTCTCCTCTCTCATGAGAGCATGAAATCCTGGCATACTTCCCGCTAAGCTAATGAGCAACGAAGCGTCGCACCGTTCAAGTAAGCGGAAAACAGATAAAAACATGGAGGGTTGTGCGTGATCACTTTCTACCTTACGTTTCTGGCGGCATCCAGCGTCATGGCAGTTTCCTACCAGTTGGTCTGCCTGACCGGCTATAGAAAAGAAAAAGTTACCGGCGAAACCAAAGCGTGCGCTGTTGCCTGTTAACCCTTTACCGTTGATTTAAAAAGGAGAAAAAACATGCTTGCTTACATCCTCGAATTCTTTGCCGCTTCCAGCATCCTCGTCCTTTCCGTCCAGTTCTCGTGCTATCTGCAGTACGAAAAGGAGCGGCAGGAGTCGAGCAAATCCATCACCGCCACTGCCAACACCTGCTCCGCGGCTTTCTAAGCGCCGGAGCTACTCCAAGAACGGAGGTAAAAGTCATGCTGCTATTGATCATCGGAGGGCTTGCAATCGTCAGTTGCATCACCATCGTCACTCAGCTTCTTTGCCACGTTCAAGCGGAGAAAGAGGCCAAGCACTAGCCTCTTTGCGCACCGCACCAACGAAAAAAAGGCGGCCCTATCGGCCGCCTTTTTTTCGTTTATCTCCCCTTAGCTACTCCTTTTCCCAAAACTGGGCCACCTCGCTGAGGATGCTTCCCGACACCAACTCGGTCACCTGCTCGGCGAACCAGTCCCCCGGCATCGACGCGCTATATTCCGGTTCCAGGAAGCGATCGTCCATCAGCACGACTACCCCCTTGTCACGTTCCGACCGGATCACCCTTCCCGCCGCCTGGACCGCCTTGGCCATGGCCGGAATGCCGTAGGCATATTGGAACCCCGCCCCGTAACGCTTCTGATAATAGCGCCGCATCTCTTCGCGCTCCAGGTCATAGGTCGGCAACGGCGGCCCCACCACGAAGGCCCCGATCAGCATCTTGCCGGCGTAATCCACCCCCTCCGCGAAGGAGCCCCCCTGGACCCCGAAGGCGATCGCCGGCGCCCCCTCCTGGCGCAGCCGCTCCAGAAGGGACTCCACCCGGTCCCCGCGCATCCTGCGCTCCTGCAGCAAGAGTTCGAAACCGTCCGGGACGTTAAAGAGGGCGGCGACCCGTTCCAGGAAATCGAAGGAGGGGAAAAAGGCGAAGTAGTTACCGGGCTGAAGCGCGGCGATGCGCGCCACCGCCTCGGCGATCTTGGCGTAGTTCTTCTCGCGCCGCGAGTAACGGGTGGAGACCTGCGGAATGACCAGGAGCTTGCGCCGCTCCCGCGCAAAGGGAGTGCTGAACTCGGCGCTGCGGACCCGGGCCGGATCGAGCCCGCAAAGCCGTGCGTAGTACTCAAAGGGTTTCAAGGTCGCCGAAAACGCCACCACCTGGCCGAACTCCTGGTAGCAGGGCTTGATGAGCGCGGCGGCGTCGCAGCAGGTGATCTTGAGGGTCCCGCCGCCGTTTCGGTCGGGATGGAAGGTAGCGAAAAACTCGTCCCGCTCCGGGTCCTTCAGGTATGCCAGGCTCTCCACGAATGAGGACCAGGTATAGCAAAGACGCAGCACCGGATCGTCGGCGCCGAGCTCCAGGTCCGCCTCCAGGTAGCGCGAGAGAAAAGCGCGCAGCTTCGCGTCGGTATCCCAGAAGAGCTCGACAGGAGGATCGATCCGAAAGGGGGTCTCTCCCCTGCCGCGGCAGCCACGGACCGCGGCGAGACAGGCGTCGAGAAGCTCCTCCCCCGGGCGGCGAAAGCGGGCCGGGATCCGCTGCAGATCCTCGCGCCAGCTCTCCAGCAGGGCCGTGGATAAGGCCGGCGAGTACTGGTCCATGGTGCGGGCCGGGAGGTTGTGGGCCTCGTCGATCACCAGGTTCGGCTTCCCCTGCTGATCGATGCCGGAGGCGGCAATCCGGGTGGCGGCGGAGCGGGGGGCAAAGACGTAATTGTAGTCGCAGACAACGACGTCCGCCTCGTGGGCCAGATCGAGCTGCAGCTCGAAGGGACAGACGCGGTAGGTCTCCCCGATCTCCCGGAAGGTCCGGGCCCGAAGGCGCCGCTTGCGTGCCAGGATTTCCAGGACGCCATGCTCGCGCAGCTTGTCGTAGTAGTCGCGGGCATATTCGCAGCTCTCCGGGTCGCAAAGCGGCTCGTCGTGAAAGCAGATCTTCCCCTTGGCGGTGATGCAAAGCGATTTCACCCGGGCGCCGACCTCCTTGAACCGGGCCACCGCCTCCTCGGCCACCGCATGGAGGCTGTTTTTCGGGGTGAGGTAGACCACCCGCTGTCCCCGGGCCAGCGCCTCCTTGAGCACCGGATAGAGCACCCCCACCGTCTTCCCCAGCCCGGTCGGCGCCTGGATCAGCATGGGGCGGCGCTCCGCCATCCCCGCTTCGATCTCGGCGATCAGCTCCAACTGTCCCGGCCGGGGCTCGGCAAAGGGGAAGGGAAACCCGGCGGCCAGCTGACGCCGGCGCTGGGCCCGTTTCTCCCCTTGGGCCGCATCGACGGCCAGCTCGGCCAGGCGCAGGTCGAGCCACTGCCGGTAACGCTCGGGATCGAGTTCGAGGGGAAGATCTACGGCATCGGAGGTGCGCGAGGATACCAGGTGGAAGGTGAGTTCGGGAAGGACGCCGTCTTTGAGCCAGAAGAAATAGCCGTAGCTTAAGAGTTGGAGCGCATAAGGGTGCCGGTAGGGATCGTCCTTGAGGCGGCGCACCAGGTCGTGCAGGTCGAAGCTGCTTTTGATCTCCTCGATGCGCGGCGGGGTGCTTGGGAAGAGCCCGTCCATCCGCCCCTCCACCGTGAAACGGTAGCCGTCGCGCTCGAAGGTGGCACTGATGGGGACTTCGGCCTGGGAGGAGGGATCGGCGAGGGCGCGCCTTTTCTGGACCCTGAGGTGGATCTCCTGCCCTTCGGCGGTGGCACGGCCCGAACCGGAGTGCGGCTCGAGGTGCCCAACCCGGGGCGCCGGCAGCGCGAAGTCGCGCAGCGGAACGGTGATGCTTTTAAGGGAACCTTTCATGTATCTCGAGGTTTACGTTCGGCGTTCGGCGTTCGGCGTTCGGCGTTCGACGTTCGACGTGGGACGTGGGACGTGGGACGTGGGACGTTCGACGTGGGACATGCGA
Organism: Geomesophilobacter sediminis; assembly: GCF_016458275.1. Lineage (GTDB taxonomy): Bacteria > Desulfobacterota > Desulfuromonadia > Geobacterales > Geobacteraceae > Geomesophilobacter > Geomesophilobacter sediminis. The sequence goes on along the minus strand of NZ_JAEMHM010000002.1, from coordinate 178,132 downwards.
CAAACCATGCTACTCCCTACAGCGCATTACCTAAACGAAAAAAGCCCCCCGGCTCGCGCCGGGGGGCTGGATGCTGCTCGGGGCTTACTTCTTGCCCCCCATGCCGGGGAGCTCATGCACGTCGAGGTGGCAATCCAGGCAGCGCGGGTAGTGCTTCAGGATACCGGCCGGGTGCGGAGCCTTGTGGCACTCTTCGCACTTCGGAATGTAGCCGTGCTTGTCGTGGTGGCAGGTGGCGCAGTTGACCTTGGAGTGCTTGCTGACGGTCTTGGTCCATTTGCCGTACACCTTGGTGTGGCAGGAACCGCAGGTCTGGGCCGGTTCGTTGGACTTGTAGGTAACCTTCTTCGGCTTGTGGACCGAGTGGCAGCCGAGGCAGCTGCTGTACTCCTGCCCTTTGTAGTGCGGCTTGTGGCACTCCTGGCAGGACGGTTTGTAGCCGTGACGGGTGTGGTGGCACTTGGAGCAGGCGAGCAGGGAGTGCTTGCTCGGGAACTGGACCAGCTCAGCCTTCTCTTCCTGGTGGCAGGTAGCGCAGCTGTTGGTCAGACGCTCGGTGACCTTGACCACCCGCGGGGTGTGCGGGTTGGTGTGGCAGGTAGCGCAGTCCTTGTTGGCCGGCCCGTGGATGTCGGTGTGGCACTGGGAGCACTTCGGCATAATCTCGGCGTAGTTCCCCTTGTTCGGGTTGTACGCGTGGAAAGCCTTGTGGCACTCCTGGCAGGCGAAGCGGTGCTTGCCGCCCTTCTCCTTGAGGGCGCCGAACTGGTAGCTGTGGCACTGGGCGCACTGCGACGGGGTCAGCGGCTGCGGAGCCTGGGCGTACATCTGGCTGTCCACCGGGATGTCGACAGTAGCGACTTTCGCGAACGCCGACGAGGCGGCGAAGACGAGTGCCAGAGCGAGCAGGGAACCAGCGAACTTGCTAAACATGTTCCGTTTCATCATTCCTCCTATTCATGGCAATTTACAAAAACGATCCTGTATACTACCGCAACCGGTGTCCTGTCAAGAACTTATGCCCCCTAGAGCCGCGTGATTCCGAAGTTTCCGGTAAACCGGAGCTCCCCTCCCGGTCCGGTGGCCGCGTCTCTTCGCACCCGATCCCGACGCCGGGTTTACCCGGTACGCCGGTAAATGCTATGATCGAAACAGGGGCAAGAAGAGGAGGACCCTATGGCTACCAAATGCGAACCGATCCGTTCCCAGCTCGAAGCGCTGGAAGAACAGCTTAAGAACACCCCCAAGTACGTCGCCCAAGGGCAAAGCAAACAGATCAACGAAGAGTGGATCAACCTGGAAAGCCACGTCCGGAGAACCCGGATGTCGCTGCAGGTTTGCGTAAGCGGCGATCTGGAACTGGTCACCGACGTTTTCCGCGGCTGAGACCGACAAGATTCCGGCCCAAAACGCAAAAGCGCCCCGGGAGGAAAGATCTCCGCAGGGCGCTTTTTCTATTTGGGTAATCTTCGCTAAAGCCGCCGGTGAACGTTCCCGACACGGGAGATGGCCTCCCACATCTGGTCGAGGTCCGACCACCGTCGGCCGGCCCCTGGGAAAGGAAGATCCCGCTTTCTCAACGGCACCTCCGCAATCAGGACCCACCGGTTGTCCCTGCGGATCGCGGTCACCTCCTGGTCCCTGACCATTCGGTCCAGTTCACCTTCGGGGACCAGACTGATGGTGCCGTTTTTCAACAGGATTCTCACAAACATGCGACCTCCTGTACCTTCTTGATCTCGAAGGCGTTGAATCCGCGTTCCCCCTCGACCTCATGCCACATCCCGAAAGCTTCCAGGCGATCCCCCACGGCCACCGGTTTGATTCTCCCGAACAGCTTCACTTCCCTGTCCAGACCTTCCCCGGTCACCCGCAGGATGCTGAATCCCGATGCGGGACCGTGATAGTCGACCGATGACACTACGGCATAGATGGTGGTGTATATGACACGGGAATGAGTAAGTGACACGTTGAAGCCCTCGATTGGTAATGACACCGTAGTGACGGTGAAGTTACAGCCCCCCCCCTCTAGCCCGGGAAGGGTTCCTCCCAAAGTACGGGTGATTTTGAGCTGTGCATAATTAGCACGATTAAATTATTTATGTCAAATCTTTAATTTCAACTGAGAGTAAAAGAACTGTCAAAGGCCCCTGTGACCGAGACAGGGTGTGTGGTGCTCAGAGTGTGGGTTGACCAACCGCGTTCACGCAGGGGAGGCCACAATGGGACTTCACCGTGACTGCAACGCGATAACCGCCCAGACAGTTTCTCATGCCACAGGTCTTGCCGGCTCGTGAGTTGGAAGTATTTTACCCGAAATTTACGCATTCCATGTGCCGAGGTTGCAAATGCGCCGGCGATTTTAACAACGCCTGCACCGGAGTTTGCATTTCATACTTGAGAGTTTGCAATTCACCACGCCGACTCTTGCAATTGGGCCGCAGGTTTTAACAACTCCGCCCGCGGAGTTGGTCATTTTCCCTGCTGAGATGGCAATCCTCCCCGCGGAGTTTGCCATTTTCCCTCCTGAGTTGGCAATCCTCCCCTCCGAGTTTGCCATTCGTCCGTTCACTTTAAAAACCTGCCGCGTAGTTGGTCTAACACCCACAGTGAATTACCGACTCGTCCCCCCGGATCTACTCCTCTTCCGTTCACCTTGAATTCGACGCCGCTCTGGTTGCAATCGGCCATGCGCATAGTACCCTTCCTACGATTAATATTTACCAATCACAATCAGGCCGAGGAGTACCCCGATGGAAAAACGCCTCATAACCGCATTCAACAAACTCGGGCACGGCGAGTTCCTTCTCAAGGCCCGTCCCACCGTCGAGGCACTCACCGAAACGGGAATCCTCGGGTTCACCTGGGCCTTTTTCCTGGCAACCCCGGACGCACTCAGGGAATCGTTCCAGCAACTGGAACAAACTCACGCCGCATCGCTTCGGGGCGACCCGGTAAAGACGGTGGAAACGAACACCCGAAGGCATGAGTTCAACAGCATGTTCGGCGATGTTCTCGATTTTGTGAGCATTGCCGCCCGCAAGGACTCGACCCTTCTGATCCGGGCCGGACTTGGCTGGATCAAAAAGACGACCACGTCCCCGCAAGCCCGTGCCCTTTCCCTTTCGACGGGGCCGAAAAACTTTACCGTCAAGCACGGAACGGAGCACGGGGTGATCATCGGCAGATGCAGCCGGATCCCTGGTGCGAAGAGCTACGAGGTGTGGTGGGCTGAGGACCCCAATAATGAGGAAAACTGGAAATACCTGGTGGTTTCGTCGAGGTGCAACCGAATCGAGATGAGGAATCTGACCCCGGGGAGACTCTACTGGTTCAGGGTCCGGGCGATCCTGAGCAACGGCACCAGCCCCTGGTCCGCCCTGATCAGCCTGATGGCGATCTGAGGTTCCAAGATTCGCTGGCACCCAAAGGAGTTGCCGACGATCGGCAGATTCCATCCCGGGCATTTGGTCGTCAATTAGGTTTACGGTGCGCTTAAACTAGATTCACCCGGAAACGAGGCTGCACCTTGCGCCCGGCGGTCCGTCGGGCGGGCAAACAGGGGGCTCAGGGGAACACCAAGCCACGATGTAACAAGACCCCGCACTGCCGAGCTTGCGGGGTCTTGTTGTTTCAGCAAAAGCCATTTGCGGTAGCCGTGTTTAGCAGCCGATAGGCGCCCTATTCCGGCGTGAGGATACGGGAGGAAAAAGGGGACGGTCTTTTTTGTCAGAGGCGGGTGAGGTCTTCGTGGGGGTCGTCCCACGGGTTGATGTGGATCATGACGTCGCCTACATTGGGGAAGCGCTCGAAGATGAGCCGCTTCACGGTCTCGACGATGTCGTGGCTCTGCTTGACGGTCATCTCGGGGTCCATGTCGAGTTCCATGTCCACGATGATGTACTGCCCGGAACGCCGCCCGCGAATCTCATGCACCCGCCCTACCCCCGGCACTGCGGCGGCCACCTCGGCGATCGAGCTCATCAGCTCGGCCTGGGGACGGCCGTCCATCAGTTCGTGGGCGGACATCCGGAAACCCTGTAACCCCAGATGGACGATGAAGAAGGCGGTGATCCCGGCAGCGATCGGGTCCATCATTTCCACGCCAAAATAGGCGCCGGTGACGCCGATCAGGGTCGCAACGGAGGTGATGGCATCTTTTTTATGGTCGCGGGCCACGGCGACCACCGCGGGGCTCCCCAGTTGGTTGCCGATCCCCATGGTATAGCGCCCCAGCGCCCACTTCACCAGGATGGTCACCAAGGCCGCACCAACCGCCATGAGTTGGGGGGATTCGTAGTCCCCTTCCCGGATCCGCACGACGGAGTCGTAGAGAATCCACAGGCCGGTGGCGCAGATGATGAGCGATACCAGGATGGCGCTCAGGCTTTCCACCTTGCCGTGCCCGTAGGGGTGCTCCTCGTCGAACGGTTTGCGCCCTACCTTGAGCGCCACGATGGTGGCGGCCATCACCACCAGATCGCAGGCGCTCTCGACGCCGTCGGCAAACACGGCCTCGGAATGGCCGAAGTGACCGGCGGCCAGCTTGATCACCATGAGAAAGGCGTTCATCCAGAAGCCAATCCGGATCACGCGATCGGCGCGGTTGAAACGCTCGTGCCTCAGCATGCCGCCGCCACCTCCCGAAAATCCTTAACCACGAGCTGGAGCCTGGTCCTGCCGTTCCAGACGTTGACCGTCGGTGCGAAGACCAGGTCCAGCCGGTTGCCGGCCGGCTCCCGCTCGGCGAGCCCGAAGGCGATCGCTTCCAGGCGCTTGCCGCCGCAGGAAAGATCGAGTTTCAGGTGCCCCCCCTTCAAGACCCGCGTCGACACCACGGTCGCCCCACGCAACAGAAACAGCGGCTCCGGGTTTCCCATCCCGAAAGGCTTCAAACGCTCCAGGCGTTCCGGGAGTGCCAGGTCCAGGTCCCGCGGGGTGATCTCGGCATCATAGTAAAGGCGCGGGGTGAGCAGGTCATCATCGAGTACCCGCCCGGCTGCCGCTTCGAACTCCTCGATGAACCGCTCCAGACGCGACTCCTCGATCGACAGCCCGGCGGCGTGGCTGTGGCCGCCGAACCGGACCAGGTGCTCTTCACATTCACGGATCGCATCGAGCAGATGGAACCGGGAGATGCTGCGCCCCGAGCCGCGCCCCGCCCCGTTCTGCAGGGCGAAAAGGACCACGGGACGATGAAACATCTCGGCGATGCGCGAGGCGACGATCCCGATCACGCCGGGGTGCCACTCCTCCGAGGCAAGGACGATGCTCTTGCGCCCCTTGTAAGCGCCGCTGGTCAGCATCTGCCGCGCCTCCTCAAGCATGGCGCGCTCCAAAGCCTGGCGCTGGGCGTTGCTGTCATCGAGCTGCTGGGCGATCTCACGGGCCTGGTCCGGATCTTCGGTCAGAAGGAGTTTGAGCCCCAGGGCAGCGTCTTCGAGGCGGCCGGCGGCGTTTAATCGCGGGGCGAGCCGGAACCCGACGGCACCGCATCCCACCTCGCCGGTGGCGCCGGATACTTCCTTGAGCGCCTTGATCCCCACCCGTTTTTCCGCAGTCAGTTCCTTGAGGCCGTAGCTGACCAGGACCCGGTTCAGGCCGAGCAGCGGCACGACGTCGGCAATGGTCCCCAAGGCGACCAGGTCCAGGTACCGGCGCAGGTCCGGTTCCTTACCGGGAGGGAAATGGCCATCGCGCCGCAACCTGGCGCGCAGGGCAACGAGGAGGTTGAAGGCGACCCCAACCCCGGCGAGTTCCTTGAACGGGTACTGGCAGCCGGTCTGGTGCGGGTTGATCACGGCGTAGGCGTCGGGGAGGGTTTCCGGCGGCGCATGGTGGTCGGTGACGATGAGGTCGATACCGGCGCCGCGGCATAAAAGCGCCTCGGCGACCGAGGAGATGCCGCAGTCGACGGTGACCATGACCGCCGTCCCGCGTACCCGGGCGGCTTCCACACCGAGATCGGAGAGGCCGTACCCTTCGGTGAGCCTTTTGGGTATGTAGGGGAATGCGTTGAGACCGATTTCCTCGAAGAAGGAAATGAGGAGTGCCACGGAGGTGACCCCGTCCACGTCGTAGTCGCCGTGGACGCATACCGTCTCGCCCCGGGAAACCGCCTGGGCCAGGCGCTCGACCGCCGCCGGCATCCCGGTGAGCGTCATCGGGTCGTGCAGCGCCTTGAGCGCCGGACAAAGAAAGAGATCGGCCACCTCGGGATCGACGATGCCGCGGTTGGCCAGGATGCGGGCTTCCAGGGCCGGGATCGAGGAATCGACGAGCCTTTGCACCCCTTCCGGCGCCCCCTCCCGGGGGAGCCACTCTCTTCGCGTGACAGGTTGCATAAAGGGGAGCTCCGTAACAGGGATAAATCAAAATGACAGTTGGGGAAGACTACAGTATTTTCTGCGGAAGCGCCATTCCTGGCGCGCGTGATCAGAAGGTATTCGCTCCCACAGTGTCAATCACACTCGGTCCCGAAATGCACTGGTGGGTCGAGATGCCCAAAAAACGGCACCCTCCCCTTGAAAGAAAGAGGAGGGTGGACTGGATAAGACAAATCCCCCTAAATCCCCCTTCGCAAAGAGGGACTTGGGCGGACCTATGACTGATTACTGATTACAGATTTCTGAATCTGCCTACTGGCTACTGGTATCTGACGACTATTTCTTGCCCATGCCGGGGGGCATGTTCGCCATGTTCTGCATCTCGGACTTGATCTGCTGGGCGGTCGGGCTGGTCGAGTCGAACTGGAGGTACTTGGTCCAGATCTCGCGCGCCTTTTCGGGCTGCTTGAGATCGTTCATGTACACCACGCCGAGGTTGTAAAGGCTCTGCAGGTGCCGCGGATCGGTCGCCTGCGCCTTCTCGAAGTTGGCGATCGCCTTGTCGTACCAGCCGAGACGGCGGTACATGATCCCCTGGTCGGTCAGCGCATTCACGTTCTTCGGCTCGAGCTCCAGCACCTTGGTATAGGCGTTGACCGCCTTCTGGGGCTGATCGGTGTCGAAGTAGTCGTTGGCGAGCTGGTTCCAGACCTGTACGTTTTGGGGCTCGCGGGCGACGATCTTTTCGGCCTCGGCGATGCGCCGCTGGTAGTCGGTCGGAGAACCGGCGCCCAGCGGGACCGCGGCGTTGTTCGGCTCCTGCTTGTTGCTGCTGCTGATATTGAAGATGAGGTAGCCGCCTAAAAGTCCGACGATGAGGGCGACCACAATGGTAAGCAGGTTCTCTTTGCTCATCGATTCCTCTCTTATGCCTTGACCTCTTCCGGTGCTTTCTCCCAGATCACGACGATCGGGCTGGCCACGAAGACGGACGAATAGGTACCGACCGCGATCCCCACCGCAAGCGCGAAGGCGAAGTCGTGGATCACCTCGCCGCCGAAGACGAGCAGCGCGACCGCGGACAGAAACGCGGTGAGCGAGGTGACGATGGTACGGGAAAGGACCTCGTTGATGCTGCGGTTGAATACGTCCATGAGGGGATCCTTGAGGCTTTTGTGCAGGTTCTCACGGATTCGGTCAAAGACGACGACGGTGTCGGTCATGGAATAACCGGCGATGGTAAGGACCGCGGTGATCAGCAGGAGGTTGACCTCCTTGTGCAGCAGGAAGAAGACCGCGAAGATGGCGAGGACGTCGTGCAGGGTCGCCACGACGGCGGCCACGCCGAACTTGAAGTCGAAACGCCAGGCGATGTAGAGGACGATGCCGAGCATCGAGATGGCGACGGCGACCAGGGTGTCCTTCTTCAGCTTCTCACCGATGGAGGGACCGATCTCGGTGGAGCTCTCCACCTGGAACGGGTTGGCCGGGAACTCCTTCTTGAGCACGTCCTGAATGTGGTCGGCGACCTTCACATCGCCTTGGGAGCCCTTGCGGATCTTGATCAGGAGTTTGTTACCGTCGGTGATCTCCTGGAGTTCGGCGTCCTTCACCCCTTCCCGCACCAGGGCCTCGCGGGCCTGCTGGATGGTGACCGGCTTGTCGAATTTGAGCTGCATCGCGATGCCGCCGGAGAAGTCGATCCCCATGTTGGCGGCGCCGCGGCCGATCTGGATGATGGCGATGAGCCCGATGAGGGCTATGATGCCGGAGATGACGAAGGTAACCTTCTTCATCCCCATGAAATCGATCTTGGTTTTGCCGATGAGTTCCATTGTCTCCCCCTTATATGCTGAGTCTCTTCACGCGGACGCGATCGAGGAACATGTCGAAGATAACCCGGGTGGATACCAGCGACGTGAAGAGGTTGATGATGATACCGAGGCTCAGGGAGACGGCGAACCCTTTGACCGGGCCGGTGCCGAACTGGAACAGCACCGCCGCGGTGATGAGCGTGGTAACGTGGGAGTCCATGATGGTCAAAAACGCCTTGTCGTAGCCGGCGTCGAGCGCCGCATGCGGCGTCTTGCCCAGCCGGAGCTCCTCGCGGATCCTCTCGAAGATGAGCACGTTCGCGTCGACCGACATACCGACCAGAAGGACGATAGCGGCGATGCCCGGGAGGGTGAGCGTCGCGCCGAGGGCCGCCATCGCCCCCATCAGGTAGACGATGTTGAGCACCATCCCGATGTTGGCGACCATGCCGGAGATCTTGTAGTAGATCGCCATGAACACCACGACCAGGGCGACGCCGATCAGACCGGCGAAGAGCCCCTTGTGGATGGAGTCGGCACCCAGGGAAGGACCGACGGTGACGTTCTGCAGGATCTTGACCGGAGCGGGGAGCGAACCGGCGCGCAAAACGATGGCGAGGTCGGAGGCGTCCTTTTCGGTGAAGGAGCCGGAGATCTGGGCGGAGCCGCCGGAGATCCTTTCCCGGATGACCGGGGCGGAGTAGATGTTGTTGTCCAGCACGATGGCAAAGCGCTTGCCGACGTTGGCGGCGGTGACCTGGTCGAAGAGCCGCGCGCCGGTCGAGTTGAACTCGATGGCGACGTAGGGCTGGTTGTACTGCGAGTCGATGCGGATCTGGGCATCGGTGAGGAGCTCGCCGGTGATCATCGCCTTGCGCTTGACCACGAGCGGCGTCTCGGAGACGGCGCCGGTGGTGGGATCGGTGCGCTTTTCATAGAGGAGTTCGTCGTCCTCGGGGATGGTCCCCGGGGTGGCGGTCGCAGCGTTGACGTTCTCGTCGACGAGTTTGAACTCGAGGCGGGCGGTCTTGCCGATCAGCTCGATGGCACGCTTGGGATCCTTGATGCCGGGGAGCTGTACCACGATGTGGTCGATCCCTTCGCGCTGGATGATCGGCTCGGCGACGCCGAACTGGTCAATCCTGTTCCGGATCGTCTCCAGGGCCTGGGCCACCGCGCGGTCCTTGCGGACCTGGGCCTCTTTCTCGTTGATGCGAAGCTGCATGTTGACGAAGCCACCCTCGTTGGTGGCCGGGAGCAGCTCGAGGTCGGGGTACTTCTTTTTCACCAGCTTCTGCACCGCATCGGCAGAGGCGCTGTCGTAAAGGGTGACCTGAACGCGGTCGCTGCTGATCTTGCCAACCTTCTTGAAGCGCACCTTCTGCTCGTTGAGCGAGTCCTCGATATCGGTGGCGATCAGGTCCAGCTGACCTTCCACCGCCTTTTGGGTCTCAACCCCCATCACCAGGTGGGTCCCCCCCTGCAGGTCAAGACCGAGATGGATTTTGTCCTTGGGGAGAACACCGCTCCACCACGAGGGGAGCTGCCCGACCACCGTCGGTACCAGGTAAACGATTGAGGCGACGATGAAGAGGGCAATCAGGCTGACGCGCCAAGCGTATTTCTTCATGAACAAACTCCTTTGCCGGATAGTAAAAACGCTCTAGTCCTTCTTGACGATCGAGGCGATGAACCCCTTGTTGAACTTGATGTTCACGCCGGGGGAGACCTCGATGGTAACCACCTGGTCGTTGATGTCGGTCACCTTGCCGTGCATGCCGCCGGCGGTAACGACCTGGTCACCCTTTTTCAGCCCCTCGAGGAGCGAACGGTGCTCTTTCGCCTTCTTCTGCTGCGGACGGATCAGCAGGAAGTAGAAGATGGCGAACATGAGGATGAGCGGGATGAACTGGGCGAAGGGGTTCGAAGCGGCCCCGGAAGCGCCGCCCGGGGGAGAAGCCATTGCAAACGCCAAACCTAACATTGTCATACCTCCTGGATAGTTATTGCATTTGTTATTGAAAATACAGGGTCAGGGGTCGGGGATCGGGGATCGGGGAAACCCGGACCAGCCTCCGGCCTTTTATTTCGTCCGTTACCTCCCCCCTTTGCGAAGGGGGGTCGGGGGGGATTTGCTTCTCCCCTCATCAAAACATCAAAGGCAAATCCCCCTAACTCCCCTTTTGCCAAAGGGGGACTGGGAAGGACTTATTACTAATTCTGTCTACCGTTCACTGACTACCGATCCGGCCCCGCCTCTCTGAGCGTAGAACTCCTTGCGGAACGCGGAGAAGGTGCCGGCGGCGATGGAGTCGCGCACCTGGCGCATCAGGTTCAGGTAGTAGTGCAGGTTGTGCCAGGTGTTCAGCCGCGAGGCGAGAATCTCCTGGCTGCGGTACAGGTGCCGCAGATAGGCGCGGCTGTAGTTGCGACAGACGTAACAGTCACACTCGGGATCGACCGGGCCGGTGTCTTCCTCGAAACAGGCGGCCTTGATGTTGATCCGCCCGAAGCTGGTGAAAAGAGCCCCGTTTCGTGCGTTGCGGGTCGGCATGACGCAGTCGAACATGTCGTAGCCGGCGTTAACCGCCTCGATGAGGTCCTCGGGCGCGCCGATGCCCATGATGTAGCGGGGAAAGTGCTCCGGAACGTACGGGGCGCAGGCGTGAAACATCTCGTGCATCAGCCCTTTTTCCTCCCCTACCGAAAGCCCCCCCAGCGCGTAACCGTCAAAGCCGATCTCGATCAGCCGCTCGGCGCTTTCGCGCCGCAGCTCCGGATGCATCCCCCCCTGCACGATGCCGAAGAGCGCCTGGTCGGTCCGGGTGTGGGCCTCCTTGCAGCGCCGGGCCCAGCGGGTGGTCAGCTCCAGCGATTTTTGCACGTAGGAGACTTCCGCGGGGTACGGGGGACATTCGTCGAAGCACATGGCGATGTCGGCCCCCAGGGATTGCTGAATCGCGATGGAGAGCTCGGGGGAGAGAAAATGGCGGGAACCGTCGATATGGGAACGGAATTTGACCCCCTCTTCCGAGATCTTGCGCAATTCGCCGAGGGAGAAGACCTGGAACCCGCCGCTGTCGGTGAGGATCGGGCGGTCCCAGTGCATGAAGCCGTGCAGTCCTCCCAGCCGCCCCACCAGCTCGTGGCCGGGGCGCAGGTAGAGGTGGTAGGTGTTGGCAAGGATGATCTGCGACCCCGCTTGCACCAGTTCCTCGGGGGTCATCGCCTTAACCGTGGCCTGCGTGCCCACCGGCATGAAAATGGGGGTTTCGATCTTGCCGTGTGTGGTTGTCAGAGATCCGAGCCGGGCCGAGGAACCCGGGTCCTTCTTTATCAGTTCAAATTTCAGGTCGAACAATCGAACTCCATCGGTCAATTGACCGGACCATGGGCACAGGATGGCTCTCTAGCAAATTTCTTGCCGGACATCCGTCAAGTCCCCCTTTGCGAAGGGGGATTTAGGGGGATTTGCTTTAAGGTTTTAATGGGGGATAAGCAAATCCCCTCCCGCCCAACTTGGTCGAAGGGGGGAGTTGTCGGGGCCGTATCTCAAAGCCACCTGCGGCACATTAGATAATCTTTCGTCAGATGGCCGTTATTCTTAAACTTTTTTTGCCTAGGTCTTTTAGCCGATGAACATCGCGTCGCCGTAGCTGAAAAACCGGAAGCGCCGCTGCACCGCCTCGGCATATGCCGCGAGCATCCGCTCCTTCCCCGCGAAAGCGCAGACCAGCATGAAGAGGGTCGACTTCGGGAGGTGAAAGTTGGTGAAGAGCGCGTCGACGGCGCGGAAGCGATGCCCCGGGAGGATGAAGATGTCGGCCTCCCCCGGCCCGCTCTTGATTTCGCCCAAGGAAGCCGCGTGCTCCAGCGCCCGAAGCGTCGTCGTACCCAGCGCGATCACCCGCCCGCCCCGTTGCCGGGTTCGCTGCAGGGCGGCCACCGTCTCCTCGGGGATCCGGTAGGACTCGCGGTGCATGGTATGTTCGGCAAGCGCCTCCACCCGGACCGGCATGAAGGTGCCGAGCCCCACGTGGAGGGTGAGCGAAGCGATCTCGGTACCGCGGGCGCGGATCTGCCCCAAAAGCTCCTCGGTGAAGTGCAGCCCCGCGGTCGGCGCCGCCACCGCCCCGCGCTCCCGGGCGAAGACGGTCTGGTAACGCTCCCGGTCCGCCCCTTCCGGTTCCCGCTTGATGTACGGGGGAAGCGGCAACCGCCCTACCCGCTCCAGCCACTCATGGAAGTCGTCGAAGCCTGCGAAGCGGACCCGCCATTCCCCCTCGCCGCGGGAAAGCACCGTCGCGGTCACCCCCTCGGCAAGCTCGACGACGCAGCCGTCGGAAGGTGATTTCGAGGCCTTGATCAGTGCGCTCCAGATCTCGGAGTCGCCCCCTTCCCGGCGCACCAGGAAGATCTCCACCTTGCCGCCGCTGCTCTTCTTGCCGAAGAGCCGGGCCGGGATCACCCGGGTGTCGTTCAAAACCAGGAGGTCGTCGGGGCGAAAAAGCGCCGCGCAGTCGGCGACGACGGTTTCCCCGATGGCGCCGCTTTCGCGGTTCAGGGTCATCACCCGTGATGCGTCGCGGCGCTGGGCGGGGTGCTGCGCGATCAGCTCCGGGGGGAGCGGATAATCGAAATCGGAAAGAAACATCTAGTAATCGGACACCTTGGCGAGCTTCACCCCGGGATAGTAATAGGTGAGGATCTCGCGATAGCTGAAGCCATCGGCCGCGCGCTGTTTGGCACCCCATTGGCAGAGGCCGACGCCGTGGCCGCTCCCCACCCCGGCGATGACGCATTCGTCGCCTGAGACGCGGAGTTCGAAATTGGTGCTCTTCACGAAGCTGTAGCCGAGTGCCTTGCGGAAGCCGACCCCGGGAACCGCGGTGTTGCCGCGAGAGGAGACGACACCGACCTCCTCGACCCTGCCGCTGCGGTTTCTCCCGAGCACCTTGAGGTCCCGGATCGTGCCGACCGGGTAGCCGGCCGCACGCAGCCCTGACTCCAGCTTCTTCAGCGAGACGGTCTGCTCCCAGCGGGAGGGGTTCGCCTCGCCGCAGTAGCTGCAGGGTACGCCGTGCAGGTAGGGGACCGACTGGCCCCAGACGTTTTCGGCGTCCTCGGTGTGGCCGCCGCAGTTGGAATGGTAGAAGGCCTGGATCACCCTGCCGTCGTAGGTGAGCACCTCCCCCGCCGTCTCCTGGACCCCGCGCGCCGCGCGACTGTCCTCGCCGTCGGCGCCATCGTAGACCTGGTCCATCACGCTCGACTCCAACTGGTAGGGGGCTCCCCGCCGCGCCGCCTTCTGGTACATGGCATAGGAGCGGGCGATGACCGCCTGGGCCTTCACCGCCTCGATGGGCCAGGCCGAGGAGATCTCGCAGTTGATGAGCCCGACCAGGTATTCCTCCAGGCCGAGTTCATTGACAACCAAAAGCCCCTTGTCGGAGGGGCTGATATCAAGCAGTCCGCGGTATCCCTTTCCGTTCACCGTGACCCGCTGGGGGGCGGAGACGATGAGCCGGCGCAGGGTTTTGCCGTTCACCAGGATCCCGTCCCGGCCGCGACGCAGCTCGAACGGGGGCTCCAGGTCCAGCGGCATGGTCCCATCGGTTAAGAGGAGACCGGAACCATCGACCCGCACGCTCTCCGCTCCCTTGAGCAGGGCGACCCGGATCGTTTCCGGTCGCGGAGAGGCGATGCTCCCCCCGGCAACCAGGGAGAGCATCAGTATGATCAAGATCCGAAAACGGTTCATGTGCGGCACAATGAGTGGATTTACCCTTTCTAAAAAGCCTCAGATATTAATCATAGAACACCCTGCGAAGTCAATCATTTTGTCTGGCACGACGGGCGCTTCGGTTGGCTCGCGACTTGCTTTAATTAGAACCCTGGCTTGCGCTCTTTAATCTTACCACTGATTCCCGGAAACGCGGAGCCGGCGCGGGAAAAAAGGTAACACTCAACCCGGGTGCAATGGCGAAATCTGTTGTGGTTTCCCGCGAATTACGCTATATCGCTTCTACGTTTCGGCGATTTGGCAGAGAATCCGCTGAGCAGGGGGGGTATGTACAGCTCGCTCAAGGTGAAAATTCTAACGTTGATCACCGTTATCCTGGTGGTGATCTTCTCCACGGCGGCCTACCTCAACTACCAGAAACAAAAGGAGATGCTCCAGGAGATCGCCAACCGCAACACGGCGGTCCTCATCGAGACGATCCGCAGCAGCATCGGCAACGCCATGCTCTCCGGCCGCTCCGACGAGATCGCCAACATCTTCGCCCGCATCAAATCCCGCGAGTTCGTGAAGTCGATCCGCATCATCGACACCAACGGACGGGTCCTCAATTCGGCGGTCAAGGAAGAGATCGGGAAGATGGTCCCCGACCTCGACGAGCGCGCCATCCCGAGAAACTACAACTTCTTCAGCCATGACGGGGTCTTCGAATCCTACGCCCGCATCGGCAACGCCCCCCAATGCTACAAGTGCCACTCTCCGTCCAAGGACACCCTGGGCCTCTTGGAGATCCGGCTCTCCCTCGATTACATGACCGGCTTTCTGGAGGGTGAGCGCGAGACCGCCATCATCGCCTGCCTGCTCCTCACCCTGCTCGTCTCCGGGATCATCGCCCTCTTCCTGACCGGCTACGTGGAACGCCCGATCCGCCGCCTGATCTCCTACATGAAGGAGGTCGAAAACGGCCGCTTCGACCAACAGATCGCCCTCAAGGGGAGCATCGAGATGAGCACCCTCGGCGAGAGCTTCAACCTGATGGTGGGTCGGCTCAAGGGCCTGATCGACTCCACCTGCGCCCAGGAACGGGAACTGGCCCGGGCCCAGGAGAACCTCAAGCACCACCAAGAGACCGACGCGATGAACGCGCGGCTCGAGGAGCAGATCCGGGAAATCGAGAACTTGAACGTCTCCCTGGAGGAGCGGATCGAGGAGATCGAGGAGGCGAACTACAAGATCGCCGACCTCGCCGGCGAGCTCGAGGACAAGAACACCAACCTGGAGAAGGCGGTCACCAAGCTCTCCACCCTGTACCGGCTCGGCCTGGCGATCAACGGCACCATGGAGATCGACAGCCTGCTCAACCTGGTGGTGAAGACGACCATCGATACCATGCAGGCCCAGATCGGTTACGTCGTCCTCTACGACGCCGAGCGCGGTTCGCTGAGCGTCACCAATATCATGGGGAACGACCGGCCGATCCCGAACGGGACCCGGATCCCGATGAAGCGCTCCAGCGTCTCCACCTGGGTCATCGAAAACCGCAAGCCGCTCCTCATCGCCGACATCGAGGCATCGCCGCACTTCGACCGGATTTCCGCGCTCGGCTTCGAGACCAAAAGCGCGATCTGCGTGCCGCTCATGGTGAAAGAGGAGATCATCGGAACCATCACCGTCATCAACAAGGTGAACAACACCAAGTACAACCATGAAGAACTGGAGCTGTTGAGCACCATCGCCGCCCAGGCGAGCATCGCGATCAAGAATGCCAAGCTCTACGACGAGCAGCAGAAGACCTACCTGAACACGATCCAGGCGCTGGTCTCCGCCATCGAGGCCAACGACAGCTACACCCGTGGCCACTCCGAACGGGTCACCCGCTACTCCCTGGCCATCGCCCGGAAGCTGGAGCTCCCCCAGGAGCGCCTGGAGGTGATCGAGCGGGCGGCGATCCTGCACGACATCGGCAAGATCGGGATCAACATGGCGCTGCTCAACAAGAAGGACGAGCTCACCCCGGAGGAGGTCGCCGAGCTGCGGCAGCACCCCTCCATCGGGATGAAGATCCTGGAGCCGATCGAGTTTCTCCACGACGTGCGCCTTTGCATCGGGCAGCACCACGAGCGGTTCGATGCCCAGGGCTACCCGGGCCGGCTCGGGGGGGACCGCCTCCTTTTGGAATCGCGCATCCTCGCCATCGCCGACGCCTTCGACGCCATGACCTCGGAGCGCCCCTACCGCAAGCCGCTCGGGCTTGCCGACGCGATCCAGGAGCTCAGAGACCACGCCGGAGCCCAGTTCGATCCCGGGCTGGTGCCGATCTTCATCACCATTCTCAAAGATCCCGACTTCGTCGCGGACCTGCCGCGTCCGGCGGCGCCGGCCGAGCCGGTCGTCCCCGTCGCCCCCCAGGATTGTGCCCCCGGCCGATTCGTGGTATAAAGGGGGACCTGCCCTTTTCGGGGCAACCTACTGAAATAACTCAATGAACGTCGCAGGGCGGGCAGCGCCTCCCCGCCATTACCAACCCATCGGGTCGACCGCGTGGGCACCGGGTGTCCACCTTACGGCTACCGCGAACGGAGTTTCCGTGGCTCTTCTGGAAATTAAAGGTCTCTCGACGCACTTCTCCCTTCCCCGGGGCATCCTCAAGGCCGTGGAGCGGGTCGACCTGACCGTAGAGCGCGGCGAGACGCTGGCCCTGGTCGGAGAGTCCGGTTCGGGCAAGAGCATCACCGCCGCCTCGATCATGCGGCTGGTCCCGCCGCCGGGACGCATCGTCTCCGGGTCGATCCTGTTCGAGGGGGTGGACCTGCTCCAGCTCTCCGAAGATAAGATGCGCGAGATCCGGGGCAACCGGATCGCCATGATCTTTCAGGACCCGATGACCTCGCTGAACCCGGTCTTCACCATCGGGGAGCAGGTCGCCGAGGGGCTCAGGATCCACCGCGGGCTGAACCGCGCCCAGGCCGAGGAAGCCGCCGCGGAGATCCTCGCCCAGGTCGGCATCCCGGCGCCGCGGGAGCGCCTCAAGGATTACCCGCACCAGATGAGCGGTGGGCAGCGCCAGCGCGTGATGATCGCCATGGCGCTCGCCCTCAGGCCGGAACTGGTCATCGCCGACGAGCCGACCACCGCGCTCGACGTCACGATCCAGGCGCAGATCCTCGAGCTTTTGGACCGGCTCAAGGAAGAGACCCGCATGGGGCTCATCCTCATCACCCACAACCTCGGCATCGTCGCCGAACGCGCCCACCGCACCGCCATCATGTACGCCGGGAGCATCATGGAAAGCGCCCCCACCGAGGAGCTCTTCGCCAACCCGCTCCACCCCTATACCAAGGGGCTCCTCGCCTCGCTGCCGGAAAACGCGAAGCCGGGCCAGGAGCTCGCGACCATCAGCGGCAACGTGCCGGTCCTCTACGGGGGGACTGCCGGCTGTCCGTTTCGGGACCGCTGCCCGATCGGCGATGCCGGCTGCGCTGCGACCTATCCGGAGATGCACGACGCAGGAGGGGGGCACCTGGTCCGGTGCCTGAAAGCTCATGACTGATCTTTTGAGAGCCGAAGGGGTGGAAAAGCAGTTTGCCGCACGGGGCGGGGGGATGTTCGCGCCGCACCAGAGGCTGATGGCGGTGGCGGGAGTGGACCTGGAACTCAATCCCGGGGAAACACTGGGGATCGCCGGGGAGTCGGGGTGCGGGAAATCGACCGTGGCGCGGCTTCTGACCGGCCTGATCCCCCTTTCCGGGGGCCGGGTCACCTACCAGGGCCGGGACCTCGCCGCCTTGAGCCGGGCCGAGATGGCGCTTTTCCGGCGCGAGGTGCAGATGATCTTCCAGGACCCCTTCTCCTCGCTGAACCCGAGGATGCGGGTCTCCGAGATCCTGGCCGAGCCGATGGTGATCCACGGCATCGGCACCGAGGCCCAGCGCCGCGACCGGGTCGATTTCCTGATGAACCGGGTGGGGCTTCTCCCCGAGCAGCTTTCCCGCTTCCCCCACGAGTTCTCCGGGGGGCAGCGCCAGCGGATCGGGATCGCCCGCGCCCTCGCCGTCTCGCCGAAGCTCATCATCGCCGACGAGCCGGTCTCGGCGCTCGACCTCTCGATCCAGGCGCAGATCATCAACCTGCTCCAGGAGGTGAAGCGCGAGCTCGGCCTGGGTTTCCTCTTCATCACCCACGACCTGTCGGTGCTGCGCCACGTGAGCGACCGGATCGCCATCATGTACCTGGGAAGGATCGTCGAAAGCGGCAGCGCCGAGGAGGTCCTGGAGCACCCGCGCCACCCCTACACCGAGGCGCTGCTTGCCGCGATCCCGAGCGTGGACCCGAAAAAGCGCCGCAAGCACGCCGCCCCGAAGGGAGAAATCCCCTCTCCGCTGGCGCCGCCGTCCGGCTGTCCCTTTCACCCGCGCTGTCCCTACGCCGAGGAGCGCTGTCGGGTCGAGCGCCCGGATCTGGTGGAAAAGGATCGTCCCGGGCACCGTGCCGCCTGCCATTTCAGTGAAAAGCTGCCCCGCTGAAGGTTTTCGTTGACAAAACCCCGACCAACATTCAAATATAGTGATTCCTACCATAGTTGATCGCCTGAAGCGATCGGACTTCGAGGTAGAGGGTGCGTCCCACTTTAACCAAGGGGATTCAGGGGGATTTGCCGTCAGGGTTTACCCCCTTCCCAGGTGCTCCGGGAAGGGACCCCAAAGCAAATTGCCCCCAGCCCCCTTTGTCGAAGGGGGAGAGCAAGGCAGGCAGAAGTAATCGAGGAGGAGTTTACGTTGGCTTTCGATACCACGAGGAATTATTCCAAGGAAGCGGAAATACTGAAGGTGCTCGGGCACCCGATCCGGCTGAAGATCGTCTCCGGGCTCTGCACCCAGGAGTGCAACGTCAAGCATATCTGGGAGTGCCTGGGGCTCCCCCAGGCGACCGTCTCCCAGCACCTTGCCCTGCTGAAAAACAAGGGGATCATCGAAGGGACTCGCGACGGGGTCGAGGTGCACTACTCGGTGATCCACCCGCTGGTGCGGAAACTGGTGGACGTCCTGTCGGAAAACTGATCAGCTACCGCTAACGTCGAGTTCGGCGATGCGCAGCGCAGGAGCACCGGTACCACCAAAGAAGCGAAGGTCATCGGCAACCAGGTCTACCCGCTGGAACAGTTCCAGTACGTTTCCGGCTATGGCAATGCCTTTGACCGGATGGACGATCTCACCCCGCTCCACGTAGAAACCGGCAGCACCGACCGAGAAGTCCCCGGAAATCGGGTTGGCGGTATGCATCCCCATCACTTCGGTGATCAGGACCCCCTTTTCCATCCCTTCCCGTAGCGCCTCCGGCGAGGTTTTCCCCTTTTCGACAAAGAGGTTGTGCACCCCGGTGCGCGGGGGACTCCGGAGCGAACCCCGCACCGAATTCCCCGTCGATGCCACCCCCGCTTTCTGTCCCCAGAAGGTGTCGCAGAGAAATCCCTTCAGTTCGCCCGCGCGGACCAGCTCGACGTCCTGCTGCGGTACCCCTTCGCCGTCCCACGGCGCCGTCCCCATCCCCCCGTCCAGAAGACCGTTGTCTCGGACCGAGACCAGCGGTGAGAAGACCTGCTCCCCCACCTTCCCCTTGAAAAGCGACTTCCCCTTTTCGACGTTTTCCACCAGGAACGAGGCCGCGACGATGTCGAGAAGCTGGGTAGCGACGTAGTTGTCGAGGATCACCGGCACCCGCATGGTGGCCATGCTGCGCGCCCCCAGAAGCGACGTCGCCTTGGCGATGGCGCCGCGGGCGATCTTCTCCACGTCGATCCCGGCATAGCCGGTCGCGTAATCGAAGTCCCAGCCGATCTGCGCCGCGCCGTCTGCTTCGGCAACCGCCGAGGCGCTGCAGGAGACGTAGCTGCCGCGGTAGGCGCCGGTGACGCCGAACGAGTTTCTCAGGTAGAGATCAAAGACGCTTTCGCTGTAGCTGCACTTGCGGACCCGTTTTACCCGCGGGTCCCCGGAGAGGGCCAGGCGCTCCAATTGCAGGGCGCGCTCGACCTTTTCCTCGTGGGGAACCTTTTCCAGCTCGGCGTCGTAGATGCCGGACGGCTCCGGGTAGACCTGCGGAAGCGGGAAGGAGTTCGCGGCATCGGGGGTCTGCATCCGGGCCGCGGTGAGGGCCCCTTCCACCATGCGGGAGAGTGCCGCCGGCTCCAGGGTGGTCGAAAAGGAAAACCCGAGGCCGTCCCCCTTGAGCACCCGAATCGCGATGCCGAACGGCTCGGCGACCTTGTAGCTGTCCACCTTTCCTTCCTTGGACTCCAGGGAGAGATCCTTGGAGGAAGAGACCATGATTTCGAATCCGTCAAGCTGCTCGCGCTTTAAAAGCGCCTCGACCGCGTCGGCATGTTGGGAAAGCATAGGAGCTCCTTTCAATTGACAATTGACAATGGACAATTGACAACGAAAAACCTTGAAAAGACGTAAGTAATTGAAAAAGAAAGAGTGCGCCAACTAGTATACGGGAATTAAGCGCACTCTCTCAGCAGATCGGGTTCTACATTGTCAATTGTCAATTGTCCATTGTCAATTGCCTACCCGATTTCAAGGATCATCGCGATCTCGTCGCAGTCGGGGAACTTCGGGCATTTGATGCAGTCGCCCCAGACCTTGTGCGGCAGCTCGGATTTGTCGACCACGCGAAAACCCAGGGTGCCGAAGAAGTCGGGCTTGTAGGTGAGACAGAAAAGCCGCTTCAGCCCCAAGGCGCGCGCCTCTTCGAGACAGGCGTTGACGACCTGGCTCCCGATCCCCCGCCGCCCCGCCTCTTCGGCAACGGCGACGGAACGGATCTCGGCCAGATCCTCCCATACGATGTGCAACGCCGAAACCCCGAGCAGGCCGCCGTCTTCCTCGAAAACGTAGAAGTCGCGCAGGGCCTCGTAGAGCTCCGAAAGGGAACGGGAGAGCATCTCCCCTTTCCCGGCATATTTGGTCAACAGTTTGTGAATGTCCTTAACGTCAGCGATTTTTGCCTTACGAATCACGTTGCTGCCTCCTGAATCAACTCCCGGGCGTGCTCGAGGGTCTTCTCGGTCACCCGCGCCCCCCCCAGCATCCGCGCCACCTCGGCCACCTTGTCGTCGCCGGAAAGCGGGATCACCATGGTGAGGGTCCTTCCGTTTACCACCGACTTCTCCACCTTGAGGTGCCAGTCGGCAAATGCCGCCACCTGCGGCAGGTGCGTGATCGCCAGCACCTGCTGGGAGGACGCCACTTTCTTGAGTTTCTTCCCGACCAGTTCCGAAGTCGCCCCGCCGATACCGGTGTCTACCTCGTCGAAGATGAGGGTCGGCACGTCGCTTTCCGGGTGGAGCTGCTTCAGGGCCAGCATCAAGCGCGAGAGCTCCCCGCCGGACGCGATCTTGGCCAGCGGCTTGGGGGGTTCCCCGGGGTTGGGGGAGAAGAGAAACTCGGCCCGTTCGTAGCCGGCCGCTTTCGGCTCGGAAAAGGTCTCAAAGGAGGTGTCGAAGAGGGAATGCTTCATGGCGAGTTCGCCGAGCTCCCGCTCCATCCCCTTTTTCAGCTCGCCGGCCCCGGCCTGGCGCGCCTTGGTAAGAACGGCCCCCTGACGCGCCATCTCGGCGCGCAGCCGGTCCAGCTTCTCGACCAGCTCCCCCTTGGCCACCTCGCGCCCGGCCAGTTGGGCCAGTTCCGCCTCGATGTCGCGATGGTAGCGGATGACGTCGGCGACGGTCTCGCCGTACTTGCGCTTGAGGCGGTTCAACTGGTCGATCCGGTCGTCGAGCTGCTCCAGCCGGGCCGGATCGGTCTCGATGCGCGCCCCGTAGTCGCGCAGGGTAAGGGAGGCATCCTCCAATTGGGCGTAGGCTCCTTCGAGGGTTTCCAGAACCGGCGCCAGGGAGGCATCGACGCTTCCGGCCTCGGTCACCGAGCTGATCGCCCGGCGTACCCCGCCCAAAACGGCGGCGTCGTTGCCGTAGAGGGTGTCGTAGGCCTGCCCGGTGAGCAGGCGGAGCTTCTCGCCGTGGGCCAGAAGGCGCCGCTCCTCCGCCAGCTCCTCTTCTTCGTTTTCCGACAGCTTGGCCGCGGCGATCTCCTCGCTCTGGAAGGCGAGGATGTCGATGCGGCGCGCCGCCTCGCGCTCCCCTTCCTCCAGTTCCTGGAGCTCGGCGCGGGTGCGGGAGTACTCGTCGAACAGGGTGGCGAAGGTGCTGCGCAGCGGCAGGCAGCCGGCGAAGCCGTCCAAAAGGTGCAGGTGCCGGTCGGTCTTCAAAAGGGTCTGGGACTCGTGCTGCCCGTAGATGTTGATCAAAAGGCGGGCGAGTTCGGCGAGGATGGCGGTCGTCGCGAGCCCGCCGCCGATGAAGACGCGGTTTTTGCCGCCGCGCGAGACCACCCGGCGCACCAGGAGTTCGCCGTCGCAGTCGATCCCCCGCTCGGCAAGCTCGCTCACCAGTTCGGGCCGGTCGGAGAGGTCGAAGACCGCCTCCACGCTCGCCTCCTCGGCCCCGGCGCGGATCAGGTCGGTGCTCGCGCGTCCTCCCAGGATCAGGTTGACCGCGTCGATGATGATCGACTTGCCGGCGCCGGTTTCCCCGGTGAGGATGTTCATCCCCCCGTGGAACTCCACGTGGAGGTTCTCGATGATGGCGAGGTTTTTTATCTGCAGTTCACGGAGCATATGAAACCTTCGTTCGACGTTTTTACCAGATCCAGCCCACCACTACGTCCCCTCCCCTTCACGGGGAGGGACCGGGTGAGGGTGGGGCTCGGTGCGATTTTTCCACTGTCCCCAGCTTCCTTCTTCGTCCACAACACCACCGAAAGGCAAATCCACCCCGCCCCCTTCGCTAAGGGGGGAGTCTTAGGTGCCCCCTGCCACGAAAAAGGGCAGGAAAACGATCCCGCCCATTTTAATCATTGCGATACAAACTGCAAACTGAAATCTTACCCGGCACTTGCAATGCCTAACGCTCTCCCCACTTCAGCTTGGTGCGCAAAACGGAGAAGTAGTCCTTGGTCCGCGACTGCACGAGCAGGGTCCGCTGCTCAGCCTCCCAAATCTGCACCACGTCGCCGTAGGCAAGTTTTACCCCCACCTGCCCGTCCAGGGTCAGGTATACTGCCTCGTCGGCCGTGGTGAGTTCGATGGAGATCTTGGAGCCGGCGGGGATCACCAGCGGCCGGTTGGTCAGGGTATGCGGGCAGATCGGGGTGATCGAGACGCAGTCCAGCGCCGGATGGATGATCGGGCCGTTGGCGGAAAGCGAATAGCCGGTGGAGCCGGTCGGGGTCGAGACGATGAGACCGTCGGCCTTGAAGGTGGTGAGGTAGCGCCCGTCGACCACGGTTTCCAGGTCCACGATCCGCGCCAGCGCCCCCTTGTTGATGACGACGTCGTTCAAAACCCGGTGCCGCTCCAGTTCCGCCCCGTCGCGCTGGATCGAGGCGATGAGCATCATGCGCCGGGTCACCTCGAAGTCGCCGTTCAGGCAGCGTTCCATGGACTGGTAGAGTTCGTCCAGCGTGATTTCGGTAAGAAAGCCAAGGCTCCCGAGGTTCACCGCGAGGATCGGAATCTGGCGGTCCCCCAGGACACGGGCTGCGGCGATCAGGGTGCCGTCCCCGCCCAGTACCACGGCAAGGTCGGTGTCGCGCACGACCTCCTCGCTGTCGGCACTCAAGGCATGGCCGGGGGTGCTGAGCCTTTTGGAGAGGTGATCTTCGACCAGGGCGGTGACGCCCCGGTCGGCCAACCACTCGGTGAGTTCCTCGGCGACGCCGAGGCAGCGGGGGTCATGCACCTTCGCAAAAATAGCGATTTTTTTCATCACAACCCCTTTACCTTACTTGTAATCCTGGATCTAGTAGCATATATACAGTATCATTGTCCACGGTAAACTCCATGAGCCATGGACGCTGGATCAGAGCGGTACCACGCATGTCAATAACGACAGGAACAGGGTGCGCACATGACAGATGAACTGGATGCGATGAACGAACCACTGGACAAGGACATGATCATCATCAAGTCCTTCCTGGAGCATCTGGAATACACGCTGGGCAAAGACAAATACTCCGCGACCAAATACGACCGTTACAACGCTCTTGCCTATGCGGTGCGAAAGTACCTCGTCGAACGCTGGCTCGACACCCAGCAGGCGTATTACAACACCGATAACAAGCGGGTTTATTACATCTCCATGGAATTCCTCATGGGGCGGACCCTGGGGAACAGCCTCATCAACCTCGGGCTCTACGACGATTTCCGCGACGCCATCAACTCGCTCGGCTACGACTTCGAAGAGATCCTCTCCGAGGAGCAGGACGCCGGGCTGGGAAACGGGGGGCTCGGGCGCTTGGCCGCCTGTTTCCTGGATTCCATGGCGACCATGTCCATTCCCGCCTACGGCTACGGCATCCGCTACGAATACGGGATCTTCCGGCAGCAGATCGTGGACGGCGCCCAGGTGGAGATCCCGGACAACTGGCTGCGCTACCGCAACCCCTGGGAGCTCGACCGCCAGGAGCACCTGCATACGGTCAAGTTCTACGGGCGGGTGATCACCACCTTCAACAAGGACAACAAGCTGGTCCGGGAGTGGGTCGACACCGAGGACGTCATGGCGATGGCCTACGACACCCCGATCCCCGGCTACGACACCCAGACGGTCAACACGCTCCGGCTCTGGAGCGCCAAGTCGAGCCGTGAATTCGACCTCAAGTTCTTCAACGAGGGGAACTACATCCGTGCCGTGGAAAAGAAGATGCAGACCGAGACCATCTCCAAGGTCCTCTACCCCGCCGACAACGTCATCGAGGGGAAGGAGCTGCGCTTCAAGCAGGAGTACTTCCTCGCCTCCGCGACGGTGCACGACGTCCTGTACCGCTTCAAGAAGAAGCACACCGATATGCGGCTTCTTCCGGAGAAGGTCGCCATCCAGCTGAACGATACCCACCCTACCCTTGCCATTCCGGAGTTGATGCGGGTCCTCATCGACCTGGAAAACGTGGAATGGGAGGATGCCTGGGCAATCACCAAGAAGACCTTCGCCTACACCAACCACACCATCCTTCCCGAGGCGCTCGAGCAGTGGCCGGTCTGGTTCTTCGAGCAGATCCTGCCGCGCCACCTGCAGATCATCTACGAGATCAACGACTACTTCATGAAGGAGGTGCGCGCCCGTTTCCCGGACGATCCTGACCGGCCGGCGCGGATGTCGATCGTGGAGGAGCACTGGGAGCGCAAGATCCGGATGGCGCACCTTGCCATCGTGGGGAGCCACTCGGTGAACGGGGTCGCGGAGCTGCACTCCCAGATCCTCAGAGAGCGCCTGTTCAAGGACTTCTACGAGATGTACCCGGAGCGGTTCAACAACAAGACCAACGGGATCACCCAGCGGCGCTGGCTGAAGATGGCCAACCCGCCGCTCGCCCACCTGATCGACGATTACATCGGCGACGGCTGGGTCACCGATCTGTACGAGTTGGAGAAGCTGCGCGCGGTGGCGGAGGATCCCGAGTTCTCCCAGCGCTGGCAGGAAGTGAAGCGGTGCAACAAGGAGGAGCTCGCCGCCTACATCCTCAAACACAACGACATCGTGGTGGACCCGAATTCCCTTTTCGACTGCCAGGTGAAGCGGATCCACGAATACAAGCGGCAGCTTTTGAACGTGCTGCACATCATCACCCTCTATAACCGCATCAAGGAAAACCCCGAGGCGGAGGTCACCCCGCGCACCTTCATCTTTGCCGGCAAGGCGGCCCCCGCCTACTTCGCCGCCAAGCTCGTGATCAGGCTCATCAACGGGGTCGCCAAGGTGGTGAACGAGGACCCGGATGTTGCCGGCCGCATCAAGGTGGTATTTCTGGCCAACTACTCCGTCTCGCTCGCCGAACAGATCTTCCCGGCATCCGACCTTTCCGAGCAGATCTCCACCGCCGGGACCGAGGCCTCCGGGACCGGCAACATGAAATTCGCCCTGAACGGCGCCCTCACCATCGGGACCCTGGACGGCGCCAACATCGAGATGGCGGAAGAGGTGCACCGGGAAAACATCTTCATCTTCGGCCTCACCGCCGAGGAGGTCAGCCACCTCAAGGAGCAGGGATACAACCCGAGGGAGTACTACAACGGCAATCCCGAGCTCAAGAAGGCCATCGACATGATCTCCAGCGGTTTCTTCGCCCAGGGGACCCCCGACCTCTTCGTCCCGCTCACCGATTCCCTCATGAACCTGGGGGACAACTACATGCTCCTGGCCGACTACGCCTCGTACATCGCCTGCCAGGAGGAAGTCGGCAAGCTCTTCAGGAACAAAAACGAGTGGGCGCGGCTGGCAATCCTCAACTGCGCCGGCATGGGCAAGTTCTCCAGCGACCGGACCATCGAGGAGTACGCCCGGGAGATCTGGGGGATCAAGCCGATGGACGTGCACCCCGGCACCGTCAACGTAAAGAGGCTGTAGCCGGTGGATCTATTCGAAGCGGCAACCCAAAAGGTCGCGCCTCTCGCCGAGAGGATGCGGCCGCGCACCATGGACGAATACGTCGGGCAGGGACACCTCCTGGGCGAGGGCAAACTCCTGCGCCGGCTCATCGAGACCGACCGACTCACCTCGCTGATCTTCTGGGGCCCCCCGGGAAGCGGCAAAACCACCCTGGCGCGCATCATCGCCGGCGCCACCCAGTCCCATTTCATCTTCTTCTCCGCCATCATGTCCGGGATCAAGGAGATCCGCGAGATCGTCAAGGAGGCGGAGGACACCCTCAAGTACCACGGCAAGAAGACCATCCTCTTCGTGGACGAAATCCACCGGTTCAACAAGACCCAGCAGGACGCCTTTCTCCCCTACGTCGAGCGCGGCACCTTCACCATGATCGGCGCCACCACCGAGAATCCCTCTTTCGAGGTGATCGCGCCGCTGTTGTCGCGCTGCAAGGTCCTGGTGCTCAATCCGCTCACCCGGGAGGAGGTCATCGAGATCCTGGTGAGCGCGCTTGAGGACAAGGAGCGTGGCCTGGGGGAATTGGGTCTCAGCGCCGAGCCGGAGGCGCTCGCCTTCATGGCGGACCAGGCCGGCGGCGACGCCCGGGTGGCGCTGAACACGCTCGAGACCGCGTCGCGGGTGGTGAAGGAGGGGGCGATCACCCTGGAAACGGTGCGGGAGGCGATCCAGAAAAAGCCGCTGCTCTACGACAAGGGTGGCGAGGAGCACTACAACGTCATCTCCGCCTTCATCAAGTCGCTGCGCGGCAGCGACCCGGACGCCGCTCTCTACTGGATGGCCCGCATGATCGAGGCGGGAGAGGACCCCCTCTTCATCCTGCGCCGCATGGTCATCTTCGCCTCCGAGGACGTGGGGAACGCCGACCCGCGCGGGCTGCAGATCGCGATCTCCGCACTTCAGGCATTCCAGTTCGTCGGGATGCCGGAGGGAAGGATCATCCTGGGGCAGGCGGTCACCTATCTCGCCACCGCTCCCAAATCGAACGCCTCCTACGTCGGCATCAACAACGCGCTGCGCGAGGTGCGCCAGAGCGGGGCCCTGCCGGTTCCCCTGCACATCCGCAACGCGCCGACCTCGCTCATGAAGGACCTGGGATACGGCAAGGGGTACCAGTACCCGCACGACTACGCCGAAGGTTACGTCCCCCAGGGGTACCTCCCCGATGATCTGGCCGGCAGGAAGTTCTACGAACCGATCGGCTACGGCTACGAGAAGAGCATCAAGGAACGGATGGAGTGGCTGAAGAAGTCACGCGAGGAGTAGCGGTTTTTTCCAAATCTTCACAGTGCAGACTCCGAAACAGATGTAATACTCACCAGACGCCATAATCGGGACGGGTAAGGGCCGGACGGCATCGGCGGCTTCCTGTCCATTTCCGGGAGAGCACGATGAAAAGGATAGGGATCATAACCAGTGGTGGAGATTGCTCCGGCATGAACGCCGCGGTTCGGAGTGCAACCCGCACCGCCATCGGTCACGGCGTGGAGGTGCTCGGGTTCCGCAAGGGTTACCTCGGTCTTTTGAAAGGCGATTACCTGGAGATGACCTCGCGGGAGGTGGCGGGGATCCTGCACCGCGGCGGCACCTTTTTGCAGTCGGCGCGCAGCGAGGAGTTCCGGACCGAGAAGGGGCGCGAGAAGGCGGTCCAGCGCCTGAAGGATCTCGAGGTGGACGGGCTGATCATCATCGGCGGCGACGGCTCCCTCAAGGGTGCGCTCGCGCTGCATCGGCTGGGGGTCCCGGTGATCGGCATACCGGCGAGCATCGACAACGACATCCCCTTCACCGACATGGCGCTCGGCGTCGACACCGCGCTCAACAACATCATCTATGCCGTGGACTGCATCAAGGACACGGCAAGCTCCCACGACCGTGCCTTCGTCATCGAGGTGATGGGAAGAAACTCGGGGTATCTCGCCAGCATGTCGGCCATCGCCTGCGGCGCCGAATACGCCATCGTCCCCGAAATCGAGTGCGACCTCTCCGATCTTTGCAACCAGCTGCGGCTGCGCTGGGAGGAAGGACGCAGCAACGCCATCATCATCCTGGCCGAAGGGGCCGGGCACGCGCAGAACATCGCCGACACCATCAAGGACGCCATCGGCTTCGAGACCCGGGTCACCGTGCTCGGGCACTACCAGCGCGGCGGTGCGCCCTCGGTTTTCGACCGTCTGTTGGGAAGCCGCTTCGGCAATTCCGCGGTGGAATTTCTGCTCGCGGGGCAGCGCGGCAAGATGGTGGGGCTGATCTGCAACGCCATCGTTCCCACCCTGCTGGAGACCGTGGCGGTCAGCGAGAAGCGCCCGCAGGAGGAACTTTTGGGGATGGCGTCGGTGCTGGGAATCTAGATCAATGAACAATGAAACAATGAGACAATGAACAATACGAACCGGTCCCGAAGCAGGACGGAACAAAAAAGCGCGGCACCTGGATTCTACCGGTGCCGCGCTTTTTTTGTCACTGTTTCACTGTTTCACTGTTTCATTGTTTCATTGTCCCGTTATTCCCGGCAAATAGGTTATGGCGCTCACTACTCCGCCCTGCGGGTCCTCGATAACGCAGAAGCGGCCCACCTTGGGGATGTCGCGCGGCGCCACCAGGAGCTTGCCCCCCAATTCCACCGCCCGCGCGGCGGTGGCATCGACATCGGCGACGGTGACATAGACCCCCCAGGCAGTCGGGCGTCCGGTCCCCTCACCATGCGGGGAACAGATACCGCCGACCTGTTTGCCGTCTACCTTGATCAGGCTGTAGCCGTTCTTGGCGGCGAGCCATGGCTCGGTGGTCCAGCCGAAGATCCTGGTGTAGAAGGATTCGGCTCCCTTGGGGTCCGACGTCCTCAGTTCGAACCAACTTATCGCCCCGTGCTGCCTGAACTGATCCATTCTCCCCTCCCTTCTCCAGCGTCTGACACACAATTCTACTACCTTCCTCAGAATTGCAACGGCATCTGTCAAAAGGAGCTTTTGCCCAAGTTATAGCATCGGTCGTTCCTGAATATAGCTGATGCCAAAACCCACATTATCGACAGCCCCAACCATTCTGCTCCATCCCGGTACCGGTCTACCAGAGAGCCGCCGCGAAACACGATCTTTCAGCCCCGGTCTCAAATAGCCTTTTGTTACCGGTTATCTTGCTGTTCGGACCAAAGGGCATGCGCGCCGGCAATGGCTCCCCGAGGATAAGGAAGTGCCGCTCTTCATTCGCTTGGTATGCAGCGATCACAGGTTAAACTTCCCCAATATTTTTTTCACGGGAGGTGGGTTTCATGTCCGAACCGAAGAGAAGGTTCCCGATCGGAGCGGAACTCGTCAAGGGCGGGGTACATTTCCGGGTGTGGGCGCCCAGCTGCAAGAAGCTTGAGATCGTTGTTCTCGGGGAGGCAAAGGATGCCCCGCCCCTCGAGACGGTCCAGATGACCAAGGAGACGGAGGGATACTACTCCGGGATGAGCTCACAGGCCGGGGCCGGGTCCCGTTACAAGTTCCGGATCAACGGCGAGGACAGCTTTCCCGATCCCGCCTCGCGTTTTCAGCCGGAAGGGCCGCACGGCCCCTCCCAGGTAATCGCCCCGAAGACCTTCGCCTGGAGCGATCAGAAATGGCGCGGCGTGGAGGTGACCGGTCAGGTGATCTACGAGCTCCACATCGGGACCTACACCAGGGAGGGAACCTGGCTGGCGGCCATGGAAGAGCTCCCGGCGCTGGTCGACCTGGGGATCACCCTGGTGGAGGTGATGCCGGTGGCCGACTTTCCGGGCCGATTCGGCTGGGGCTACGACGGGGTCAACCACTTCGCCCCCACCAGGCTCTACGGCGAGCCCGACGACATGCGCCGCTTCGTGGACCGGGCCCACGCCCTCGGGCTCGGGGTGATCCTCGACGTGGTGTACAACCATTTCGGCCCGGAGGGAAACTACCTGGAACGCTACTCCCTCGATTACTACAGCCCGGCCGATAACTTGTGGGGTAAGGCGATCAACTTCGACGGTAAGAACAATGGGCCGGTGCGGGAGTTCTTCATTACTAACGCCGCCTACTGGATGAGCGAGTTCCACCTGGACGGGTTGCGCTTCGACGCCACCCACGCCATCTTCGACGAGTCTCCCATCAACATCCTCGGGGAGATCACCGAAAAGGCGCGCCAGGCCGCCGGGGAGCGTAAGGTCATCATGATCGCCGAGAACGAAACCGAGGAGATCCGCTGCCTGCGTCCCAAGGAGCAGAAGGGGTACGGCATGGACTGCGTCTGGAACGACGATTTTCATCACAGCGCCCACGTCTCCCTGACCGGCTACCATGACGCCTACTATTCCGAATTCCTGGGCGCGCCGCAGGAACTCATCTCCACCATCAAGTGGAGTTACCTCTTCCAGGGGCAGCGCTATTTCTGGGAGGACAAACGCCGCGGCACGCCGACCATGGGGTACAACCGGAGCCGCTTCATCAACTTCACCCAGAACCACGACCAGATCGGCAACTCCGCCTGGGGAATCCGGCTGCACAAGCTCGCCAACCCGGCAACCCTTCGGGCCGTGGTGACCCTGCTCCTTCTCGCCCCCCAGACGCCGATGCTGTTCCAGGGGCAGGAGTACAACGCCTCGACCCCCTTCCTCTATTTTGCCGACCTGAGCCCGGAGATAGCGGAGCAGGTCCATGCCGGGCGCATCGAGTTCCTCAAGGAGTTCACCAACATCGACTCGCCGGAGATCATCGCGACCATCGACAAGCCATCCGATCCCAACACTTTCGAGCAGTCGAAACTGGACCTGACCCAGCGCCAGCGGCACGACAAGACGTATGCCCTCTACCGCGACCTGATCGCGCTGCGTCGCGAGGACCCGGTGTTCCAGAAGGGATACCAATGCCAGATCGAGGGGGCGGTGCTGGGTCCCAACGCGTTTTTGCTCCGCTACTTCCTCGAAGATCAACAGCGGCTGCTGCTGTTCAACCTCGGGCGCGAGCTGCACCTGGCGCCGAGCCCGGAGCCGATGCTGGCCCCTCCGGAGGGATGCCACTGGGACATGCTCTGGAGCAGCGAACGGATCATCTACGGCGGCTCCGGGACCCCCAGTCTCGATCTGGATAAATACTGGCGGGTGCAGGGGAATGCGGCGGTAGTGCTGGTCCCGGAACAAAACGAGGCGGTGAAGCCACACAAGCACCAGGAGAGGACGCTCTGACGCCAGAGCAGGCGATTAGCAGCGGAGGAGACCTATGGAAAATCTTTTCGCAGCACGGGCCTTGATGGGACTTTCCCTCGCGTTCCATATCGTCTATGCAACGGTAGGGATCGGACTTCCTTTTTTGCTCATGCTCGCCGAAGGTCTCGCGCTGAAAACCGGAGACGACTCCTGGCATGACCTGGCACGGGGCTGGATCCGTCCCGCCGGGGTTCTCTTCGCCATCGGTGCGGTCTCCGGGACGATTCTCTCCTTCGAGCTCGGGCTCCTCTGGCCGCAGTTCATGGCCTTCAGCGGCCCCTTGATCGGCCTTGCCTTCTCGATGGAAGGGTTCGCCTTCTTCACCGAAGCGATCTTCCTGGCCCTTTACCTTTACGGCGAGCGACGCCTTTCCCGCCGCGCTCTCTTTCTCTGCACCATCCCCTTGAGCGTCGCAGCCGCAGTTTCCGCCGTCTTCGTCATCAGCGCCAACGGCTGGATGAACACCCCTTCCGGCTTCCAACTGGTGCAGGGTTCGCCGGCCGGCATCGATCCGGCTGGGGCCTTCTTCAACCCGGCCTGGCGCCACGAAGCGGTGCATGGCACCCTTGCGGCCTACACCGCCACCGGCTTCGGTATGGCCGGGCTCTACGCGGCGGCACTTTTGCGGGCGGCGCCCTGGCCCCATGCAGTGAACGCGCTGCGACTGACCCTCGGCGTAGCGACGGTGGCGCTCCCCCTGATGCTCTTTTCGGGAGACTGGGCGGCGGTATCGGTGGCTCGAGACCAGAAGGGGAAACTGGCCGCCATGGAGGCGCATTTCGTTACCCGCCCCGGTGCCCCGCTCATCATCGGTGGCTGGCCGGAGCCGGCCGAAAACCGGGTAGCGTACGGGATCCCGATCCCCAAGCTGCTCAGTCTGCTGGCGCACCGCAATCCGGACAGCGTGGTGGCAGGGCTCGATGCCCTTCCTCGCGCAGACCGGCCGGACCCGCGCCTGGTACACCCTTTTTTCGACCTGATGGTCCTATCTTTTTTCGTCATGTCGACGGCCGCCGGTTTGTTTTGGTGGAGCTGCCGCAGGCACGGACAACACACTCCCGGGCGTTTGACGCTTCGGTCGGTCGTCATTGCCGCACCGTTTGGATTGATCGCGCTGGAAAGCGGATGGATGGTGACGGAATTCGGCCGGCAGCCGTGGGTGGTACAGGGATACCTGAGGACGTCGCAGGGGGTTACCATGCACGGAGGGATCCTGCTGGTATTTCTCACCTTTTTCCTGGTCTACCTTGCCCTGACCGTGGCCATCTTCCGCTTGTTGCTCCGTCCCGACGGCGGTTCACGAAAGAGGCCTGCGGAGGTGGTTCATGAGTGAACTGGTCCTCTGCGAGCTGGCGCTCGGCGCCGGTTTCATACTCTATGCCCTTTTCGCCGGGGCCGACTTCGGCGGCGGCATTTGGACCGCGTTCGCCTTCGGCCCCCGGGCGGGACAGCAGCGCGACGCGCTCTTCAACGCGATCGGTCCGGTATGGGAGACCAACCACGTCTGGCTGATCTTCGTCGTCGTCACGCTCTTCACCGTCTTCCCGGCCGGTTTTTCCGCCCTCTTCACCACGTTGCTGACCCCGCTGGTGCTGGCCCTGGTCGGGATCAACTTTCGAGGGGCGGCTTTTGCCTTCCGGCACTTTGGCCGCCAGGCAGGGCGGGAGGTCCCCTGGAGCGCGGCGACCTTTGAAGTCGCCAGCGTGCTGACGCCGTTCACCCTCGGGCTTGCGGTCGCGGCAACTGGTGCCGGGAGGATAACCCTGGCCGGGGGGCAACCGTCGCTCGGGGTCGGGACCTGGCTCAATCCGTTCACGCTGATGGGCGGGCTGATCGGCGTTGCGATCTGCGCGTATCTCGCGCCGGTTTATATGACGGTGCGGGTAACCGGTGAGTTGCGGGAAGATTTTCGCAAGGAAGCTCTGCTGGCGGGGCTCGTGTTGGGAGGGTTGACCACACTGGCGCTACCGGTTGCCGTGTACGAGGCACCGGTTTTCGCCCAGCGACTGCTGCGATCCTGGCCGATCGCGTTCGTCGCTTTGGCCGTCGCGGCGGGATGCGCCACACAACTCTTTCTTTGGCGTCGGCACTATGCCCTGGCGCAGGTCTGCTCCGGAGGGGCCGTCGTCTGCACCCTCGGCGGGTTCGCCGCCGCACTCAGCCCAGAGCTTCTCATCGGGACCCTGTCATTTGCGGCCGCGGCGGCTCCGCGGCCGACCCTGAGCGCCTACCTGGCGATCCTGCCGATCGGCGCACTCATCCTGATCCCGTCGCTGGTTTATCTCTACTGGACCTTCCGGGGCGAGCCGGACCCGGAAAGGCCTGGGTCGAGCGTTAAATAGGCCTGTATTTTCAGCGGCTTGCCGGATTTTGTATTCTCCGGAAAGAATAATCATGAGCGCTCCGGCTCAGGCCCGGATTTGACGTCACGGCAGGTAATCTTCCCGAACCGGGGAAAACACCTCTATTGCCACCGCATCCTCCAGGATGTCGGCACCGTGGATGGCAGCGCCGGGGATGCACCAGCTGTCCCCGGAAGAAAGTTCCCGCGCTTCCTCCCCAATCCGGAGCCGGATTCGCCCCGAAACAAGGTAGCCGATCTGCTCGTGCGGATGCGCATGTTGCGGCAGTACCGCCCCCTGCCGCAGCCGAAACTCCACCATAAGAGTCTTGTCCCCATGAACCAGCGTCTTCTGCTCGATCCCCTCGAGCGCCTTCTTATACCCATCCCTGCTGTAGCTTGAAAACACCCGCGTCTCCTTTTCTCGATGACAATGCCACTGTGCCCCTCTCCAGCCCGGGTAATGCACAAGCCCTGGGGCCGGGGGCGTTTTTTCCTGCGCGAGGAAATAGTGCCGGCTCACCCTTATATCATTTCCGGCCTGGGGAGGGAATGTCCCAAGCCGTGGGAACAGTACCGACCGAATCCTGCCTACATAATCGCGCCGCAGGTCAGTAGGGGAGCAATAGTATCTTCATCCGGTCCTGGGATGGAAGAAAAAAAGGCGGGTACCAGATCTGCCGGAGCAGACGGTACCTGCCAGGATCAGTAGATGGAAACGGCGGCTGATCAGGTTGCTTGAAGCGCTGGTTTAGTCTCGAACGATTTGCCTCACGCCAGGAGTTATTGCATGGGAACCTGGACCACCGTATGGCCGGTTCCCAGGCCGAGATCGGCCTTGTCGAGGTTGGCCTGAATGGTCTGGAACATTTGCAGGTGATCGGGGGTGCTGACTAACCACGTCGGACCGGCAATGCTGTCTGCAAGGTCCTCGAGGCGAATACTGGGCGAGCCATCGAACAAAGTGAGCTGGTAGTCATTATCCGGGCAACTGTTCCCAGACCGGTCGTGCAGCACCAGCGCCCCATCGATGAGAAAGAGACGGTTTCGGAGGTCGGCGCAGTCGCTGTTCTTGAACAGCTCTACAAATGCCGCCGTATCGACAGGTACCTGCGTCGACCACTCCGATCCCGTCGTCGAGCCGGTGTCTCTCGTCGTTGCGGCCGCGGGGGCCGAAACGTTAGACTGCCCGCATCCTTGGAACAGCAAAGCCAGCATCAGAACCAGGACAATGCGATTCATACCTTCCTCCATTTCAATAGGGGACATAAAGCGGCAGCACACGCTTCTTTAGGAACATCATTCCAGATTCAACCCACCCTTTCTCATCCTGCGTTGGTGCTCATGTGTAATCAATTTCCATGCCACAAAACTGTCAGTACGAGCGACCAACAATAATGAACACTTAACAACCGCCCACTCATCATTAAAACATCTCAACTGTTCATTTTGTTACAGCCAAAAGCGGACAAACCTCGCAAATCCAGCGAGATGGGCCCAACTGTAAAAAAATGGACTGTCCATATTATTACAGTTGCCCTTCTTTTACTGATGTCTTCGTTGAATTAAAGCCGAGCAGGAAAAGCCTTTGGCATGACAGGTCGAGACGGTGCAAAAAAGGCCCGCGGCAACTACCGGAATTCCAATGGTCGCAGCGGGCCTTTCCTGTTCCTATGTCGTTCGCACCCCACTGCTGCGGCAAATCCATCCCGTTCACCAGCTGGGACCTGACCCCTTGAAAGGGAAAGGGGAGCGGCCCCAATCGGTCCAGTGGCTCTGGTCAGTACTTCTCGAAGGCAACGTCCTCCTCATCGAGGTTGAGCTCCGCCCCGTCGGCCGCCGGCTGCGCCCCCGCCTGGGCCAGCGTCCGGGCTCTGCGAACCGGTTTGGTGCGGGGCGCCGCCTTTGGCGTGAAGGTGGTTATGCTCTCGCTGCCGATCCGGAAAAAGCCCACGCTGTGCTGCAACTGTTCGGACTGCGATGCGAGCTCCTCCGCGGTAGACGACATCTTTTCCGCCGCCCCGGCGTTTTGCTGGATGA
The DNA here is from genome assembly GCF_016458275.1 of Geomesophilobacter sediminis. Taxonomy (GTDB): domain Bacteria; phylum Desulfobacterota; class Desulfuromonadia; order Geobacterales; family Geobacteraceae; genus Geomesophilobacter; species Geomesophilobacter sediminis. The sequence continues at coordinate 142,163 of NZ_JAEMHM010000002.1, read as the reverse complement.
CCTGGTCGAGTTGCTGGATCGCCTTGTTGATCTGGTTGCCGCCGGTGTCCTGCTCGCGGCAGGCGGCCCGGGTATCTTCATGTTGTCGAACATAGGACCTCCTTGGCCAGCGATGGTGTTTCCGGCATCCGGGACGGATCAGGCCGAAACCGCCTGGACAGCGCCGTCTCCCACCCGGAACTGCGCCCCCTCCCCGATCTCTTTCATCACTCCCAGTTCGTCCTCGGCAAAGACCCGGTCGATGTCGAGGATGATGATGAAGTCGTCGTTATTTTTACCCATACCGACGATGAAGCTGGTATCCAGCTTCGTTCCCAATCTCGGCGGCGGTTCGATCTGGTCCGGCTCCAAGTCGAGCACCTCCTGCACGGCGTCGGCCATCGCGCCGATCACCACCGTCTCCCCTTCCAGAACCACCTCGACGATGATGATGCAGCTATGCACCGTCTGCACCGCCTGGGGCATGCCGAATTTGCGCCTCAGGTCGATCACCGGTACCACGTTGCCGCGCAGGTTTATCACCCCCCGCATGTAGTCCGGGGTCTGGGGAACCTTGGTGGGCGTGGTGAAATCAAGCACCTCGCGGACCTGGCTGATATCGAAGGCGAAGAGCTCTCCGTCCAGGGTGAACGTCAGATACTGGGTGGTTTCAACAACGGTTTCGACAGTCATGTGCCCTCCTTGGATCTGCTCGAGCGTGTCTCCGCGCAGTATGAGCCCGAGATGTTTGAAGTTGGAAGATGTCTCTAAACAGTTGAGAAAACGCAAGCAACTGGAGAAGAGGATGGTGCTGCTGAATCAACCCACATCATTTTATGCTAATACTTTTCCCCTTGATCTCAATGCTGGCGAGGTTTCTCTCAAAGGGGACCAGGCTGGCCGCGAAGTGCCAGTGATGACACGAGAAAAGAGTCAGTCTGGCCCGCCCCCCCCAGGCGTCTCAATATTATTTTCAATCAATGAGGCTCCAAGGATTTCGCTGCGTTCCGTAATCGGGACATCCTTTTGAATGACGGATGAGTATTTAAGCCTTTTCTGTGGGAGCGCCATTCCTGGCGCGAACCGCCGAAGGCGGTGACGAGGGTTGCGGTCATTCGCGACTGGGAAGGCGCGCCCGCCGGGTAGGCAGCTACCGTCCTTAGTTCAAAAGCCATCGCGACAGGAATGTCGCATCTACAGCATTGCCTCGGGATGGAATGAAAAAAGCCCGCACGGCAAGGTATGCCGGGCGGGCTTTGGGAAGGTTCGATAAGGGAGGTCTTCGCTCAGAGGAGGGTGATCAGTTCGGTGTGCCGGTCGATCCGGGCGAACGCGGCCATCGGCGCCTTGTACGCCACGAACGGGATGGAGGCGGCTTCGGCGGCCTGCCGGTCGACGTCGGAGTCGCCGACGAAAAGGGCCTCGGAGGGGGCGATGCCGTACTGGTCCAGCACCTTGAACAAAGGCTCCGGGTGCGGTTTCGGGTTGGCCACCTTACCGGCGGTCATGACGCAGCTGAAAAAGCCGTCCAGGGAAAAGGTCTCCAGGAGCGCTTCCATCGAGGAGGAACGGTTGGTGCAGACCGCGAGTTCCACCTTGCCCTGCAGCTGCTCCAGGGTTTCCCGCAACCCCTCTTCCATGCGCAAAAGCGGGAAGAGCTTGCGGTAATCGATGGCGGCGGAGAAGGCCCGGACCTGGTCCATCGGGGTGTCGGCGGCAAAGAGGTACTCCAGGACCTCCTTGTTGGCGTAGGTGTGCAGGATCCGCATGGTATCGGCATCGCTTCGGTCCAGGGGCGGCTTTCCGAAGCGCTCCACGATCTGGCTGTAAAAGGCGAAGTTCGCTTCAAAGGAGTCGAAGAGCACTCCGTCGCAGTCGTAAATCACCGCTTTTATGGTGCTGGGGAACTTATTCACCGCTTGGGTCCTCGCGCTCGGGCAGGGTCTTCAGGTACTCTTCCCATTCGATGGGGAGCATGTGCTTTTTCTGGTTGTTGCATTCCTTGCAGCTGGGGACCACGTTTCCCCGGGTGCTTTTGCCGCCGCGGATGACCGGAACGATGTGATCCATGGAGAGCTCGGCGGGGGGAAACGTCTTCCCGCACCAGTGGCAGGTTCCCCGGCCGATCCGGTTCTTCCACCACTGGCTCTTGCGCAGTTCGCGGGCTTTTTCCCGCTCTTTCTTGATCTCCGTTTCGGAGACTTCGATGATGAAGTAATCCAAGAAAACCTCTGGAGGAATTGACCATGGACAACGAAAAGACTTGGGAATCCGGCGCCACGGGGTGAGGAGGGAGGATCTAGTTGCTTCTCCGGTAGCTTTCGATGGCGGCGCGGGCCAGGGCGTCGCAGCGCTCGTTTTCCGGATGCCCGTTGTGCCCGCGCACCCACTGCCAGTTGATCCGGTGCACCCGGGACTGTTGCAAGAGACGCTCCCACAGGTCCCGGTTCACGACCGGCTCCTTCTTGCTATTCACCCAGCCGCGCTTGAGCCAACCGGAGACCCACTCGGTCATCCCCTTGACCAGGTACTGCGAATCGGTGGTGATCACCACCTCGCAGGGGCGCTTGAGCGCCTCCAGTCCGGCGAGGGCGCCGCTGAGCTCCATCCGGTTGTTGGTGGTATCCCCGTCGGCCCCCGAAAGTTCCTTCTCGTTGTCCCCGTAGCGAAGGATGGTGCCGTACCCCCCCACGCCGGGGTTGCCGCTGCAGGCGCCGTCGCAGAAGATCTCAACGCGCATCGTTTCCTCCCTGGATCTGAACCGCGATCGCCTTCATTACCCGGTCCACGATCTGCTGGTGGGTCTCCTTGCAGTCGGGAAGCTGGAACAGATCGTCAAAGTGAAGCGGCGCCCCGAAGCGGACCCGCCCCCTTGCGCCGAAGGAGGGGAAACGCCAGGTATTGATGCCGGAGAGCCCCGCCGGGACCACCGCCGGACGCACGTCATAGATGATCTTGCCGACCCCGCGGTTGCCGGGTCCGAGTTTGCCGTCCTTGTGCCGGGTCCCCTCCGGGAACAGCATCACCTTCTGGTCGGCGAGGAGCTCGTTTAAGTGCTTGCCGGCCCGGACGTCCCGGCCGCGACGCACGCTGAAGGCGCCCCACGAGCGGAAAAGCCAGGCCAGAAAAGGGTTCCGGAAGAGCTCCTCCTTGGCCGGTGCCCACAGCATTTGCAAGGGATAGGTGCGGATGACGGCCCAGGGGAGAAAAACGGTATCGTAGGCGGAGATGTGGTTGGAGACGATGAGCACGCCGCCGGATGCGGGCAGATGCGACGCCCCTTCGATGCGAAATTTGTTCAGGAGGGAGGCATAGGTACCGATGACCCATGCCGACAAGGTGACCCAACAACGTCTGAGAAGCGAAACCTTCAATCCTACCCTCATAAATCGGAAGTGTTCCCGCAAGGGACACCTGCTTATACCATGAATATTCCAAAAGTAGCAACCGTTAACGGACCCGTAAACGGCCGGCCGCTACTCCCACACCCCATCCAGCTGGTAGCCGCAGGAAGGGCAACGCCCCTTGACCACGTGGTACTTCTCGATGAGATACCCGTAGCGCTTGACGAGCAGCGTGGCGCACCCGGGGCAGGTGCTGTCCTCGCCACCCTCGCCCGGGACGTTCCCTTCATAGACGTAGCGCAGGCCGGCATCGAGGCCGATCCGGCGCGCCTCGCGCAGGGTGGCGAGCGGGGTGCGCGGCTCCTTGGTAAGGAGGTAGGTCGGGTAGAACTGGGTAACGTGCCAGGGAACCTCGGGTCCCAGGTCGTTGACGATGAAGTCGGCGATCCCCTTGAGCTCGCCGCGGTCGTCGTTTTGGTTGGGGATGATCAGGGTGGTGAGCTCGATCCAGATGCCGTGGCGCTTGTAATCGACGATCGAATCGAGGACCTCGGAGAGTTGGGCCCCGATGATCTCCCGGTAGAACCGCTCGGAAAACCCCTTCAGGTCGATATTGGCGGCATCGAGGTAGGGGGCGATGACGTCGAGCGCCTCGGAGGTGATGTAACCGTTGGTCACGAAGACGTTCTTGAGCCCTGCGGCGCGGGCCAGCCGGGCGGTGTCGTAGGCGTACTCGAAGAAGATGGTGGGCTCGGTGTAGGTATAGGAGATGGAACGGCATCCGGCGGCAAGGGCACGGGCGACGATCTCCTCGGGGGAGACGGCGGTCCCGATGAATTCCACCGCCCCCTGGTCCGGCTGGGAAATGCTGTAGTTCTGGCAATGCAGGCAGCGGAAATTGCACCCCACGGTGGCTATCGAATAGCTCCGGGTGCCGGGGAGAAAATGGAACAGGGGCTTTTTCTCGATCGGGTCGGCGTGCTCCGCCACGGCCCGGCCGTAGACCAGGCTGTAGAGCTCGCCCCCACGGTTTTCCCGTACCCCGCAATGACCGCGGGCGCCGTGAGCGATCTGGCAGTGAAACCGACAAAGTCCGCAACGGATCCCGCCCTCTCCCACCTTTTCCTGGAACATCGCTTCTTTCATGACGCTCCCCCCTCTCCCGTTTAGGTACGGGTTATCATAGCACCCCCCCATTTCGTTTGCTACCGCCAACGGCGCGGCCCGGACCGAGTTTAGTATCGCTGCGCGATAAGTTTCGGATTTCGAAACTGGTGTTTACGTGAACGTCATGCAAAAAAAAATGCAGTATGCAGTTTCGGCACCTGGAGAAAGGTGGCGATCCGGGCATAATCTCGTTATAAATCCAGTTTCATCTGTATTTACCGGTACTTAGCCTGTATTTTTAGAAAAAGAAGGGAGACGGCGCACGCGATGTTTTAAAATGAAGGGTCCGTTTTAGGGGGGTGCCAACTTGGTAAACTATTGTTTTACAGACTTTTTTTGACCAAACTGACACAAAATAGCTGTTGCAGTAATTTTTTGCCTTTTATATATTTGTGTCACCAATTAAAACCAAAAGAGGAGAAATACAATGAACTGCCCGAAATGTAACACCGCAAACCGCGTCGAAATCATGATGCACTCCGACGGCTACGCCAAGGACCTTCTGGAATGCACCAGCTGCGGCACCGTCTGGCTGGACGGAAGCAACGAGATCGTCAGCGAACGTAAACAGGCGGCCTAAACCTCACTCCGAGGTGTAAGCGGCGGGAAACGGAGGTCGCGATCCCCTTTACCCGCCAGGCTTGCCAGCAGTTCGTCGTACACCGGAGCGAGCGTTCCCCAGTCATAACGCGTCACCGTCTGTTCTACTGACGCCGCGGCTTTTCTTCCCGCAACCAGCAGGGAACGCAGCCGCTCCCGGTAGGTGGTCCCCTCTTCGTACAGCCACGTGCTCCGCGGTTCCGGCAGATGTTCCGGATAGGAGAGCCGGTCCGGCAGAAGAGGGGTGCATCCGCAGTACATCGCCTGCACCACGCTCGCGCCGAAGAATTCCTGTCGCGAGGTGACCGGCAGGACATCGCCGCGCCACAGCCAGCGCGCGTAATCCCCGAAACCCTTCAGATACCCCCACTGCACCACCCGGTCCGCCAGGCGCTCCCGCGCTGTTTTAAAGATGGGCGGCACCCTTCCGAACGATTCACCTAGTACCGCAAGACGAAAATCGATCCCCTGGTCGGCGAGCTCGAAGAGCGCGTAAAAGAACGTCTCCGGGTCCTTGTCGTACTCCCAGCGGTGGTTCCAGATCACGAGCGGCGCTTCGCCCGCGGCCTCCGCGACGGCGGGACGGAAGGAGTCCAGCTTCTTCAGGTCCAGCCCCAGGGGGAGGACCCGGCTTTTGGCCGCGATGGCCGCGACGGTTCCCCGCTCCACCGCATCCGGGAAACGCCCCAGAAAACCGGGGAGGGCATCGAGGAAGGCGCTTCTGTGGTAGGCGGAGTTGAAAAGAACCGCATCGGCGGCAAGCGCCGTGGTGTAGTTGATGAAGGCGTAGTGGAGGTCCCGATCTTTTCCCGGGTCCGGATCCCCGGGGGACCAGGGGTAGGTGAGCTGGTTTTCGTGGAAGTAGACCGCGACCGGACAGCCGGCACTTCTTTGCCGGGTAAGGGCAAGGAAAGTCGCCAGGTCGAGCATGTCGGTGGCGAGGATGAGGTCGGGGGTCTGCGGCAGGGCGAGAAACTGGGCGGCGAGCGAGACGGCGCCGCCGTGCATGCGCCATTTCCAGTTGCGCCCGGGGAGGGTGAGGAGATCGACGTGGTGGCCGCTGCGCCGGGCGTATTCGGTGGCCCAGGCGGCGTGGGAGCCGGTAAAGTACGGCTCGACTAAGGCGATGCGCATGGTTTCTGGAGGACCTTTCCGTGCCTCCGGGGCCCCCATCGCAGCCCAGTCCGTCGCAGGCCGCGCTATCGCACGCAACCATTTAAGGAGAGGGGAAGCCAGGGGGGCTCCCGCGAAGGCCAAATTGCCAGAGGGTTCGGCGGATCAGAACATGAACCGGCGCATGCTGATGTTCATCAGGATCCCGACCCCGACCATCGAGGTGACCATGGAGGTCCCGCCGTAGGAGAAAAACGGCAACGGCACCCCGACCACGGGAAAGAGCCCGATCACCATACCCATGTTGATGACGATGTGCCAAAAGAGCATCGCGGAGACCCCGACGGCAAGGAGGCTCCCGAACCGGTCGTTGCAGCGGGAGGCGATCCCGAGCCCCCACAGGATGAGGAAGAGATAGAGCACCACCATCACCAGGCAGCCGATGAAGCCCCACTCCTCGGCGAAGACCGAGAAGGCGAAGTCGGTGTGCTGCTCGGGGAGGAAGCGGAGCTGGGACTGGGTCCCGTGCAAAAAGCCCTTGCCGAAGGTGGCCCCGGAGCCGACCGCGATCTTGCTCTGGATGATGTGGTAGCCGCTCCCCTGCGGATCGAGGTCGGGGTTCAGGAAGTTGTAGATGCGGTCCTTCTGGTAGTCGTGCAAAACGAAGCGCCAGCCGCCGTAGACAAGGGGGATGGCAGCGGCGAACAGGGTGGCCAGCGAGGTCCAGCGGACCCCGACGTAGAGGAGCATGGTCCCGGCGATCAGGACCACGAGGATGGCGGTCCCCAGGTCCGGCTGCTTCATGATGAGCAGGGCCGGGGCCCCCAAAAGCATGAGCGGGTAGGCAAGATCCTTGAGGGTGAGTCCCTGGAAGACGGGATACCGACTGAAGAACCGGGCGAAGGTGACGATGATGACGATCTTCATCGGCTCGGAAGGCTGCATGGTGAAAAAACCGAGGTGAATCCAGCGGGTCGCCCCCATGGAGGTCTTACCCACCACGAGCACCGCCAACAGCAGGAAGAGGATGCCGCCGTAGAGCCAGTAGGCGAAGTCCTCGAGCATGTGGTAGTCGAGGCTGCAGACGGTGAGGCACAGGACGATGCCGGCGGTGATCCAGTAGAGCTGCTTGATGAAAAATGGCGTCCCGATCTCGCGGTAGCTGGAGGCGGCGCTGTAGATGTTCACGACGCCGATGCTGCAGATGACGAGCACCAGCGCCAGGAGCGTCCAGTCAAAGTTGGTGAAGAGCCTTCGGTCAAACATCTATCTGATCCTTTGGTGACGCGGATGTGTTGTGCAGGGGATCCTGCCCTCACCCCAGCCGCTCCCGGGGGAGCGGGGGAAACGGTTACTGCTGTTTGGGCAGCGTGGCGGCGGGGGGCTGGACCGCCGGGGGGCCGGGGGCCGGCGCCGGCTTTTGGCCCGGAGCCGCCGGGGCGCCCTGGAGGACCGGAGCACCCTCCCCTTCTTCCTCGGTCTTGGGCGGCGCCTTGGGTACCGGCTTTTTGATGAGCCCCTTCCCTTCGAAGTAAGAGCGCATGATCCGTCCCGCCACCGGGGCCGCGGCGGAGCCGCCGTGCTCCCCGTGCTCGACGATGACCGCAACCGCGACCTCGGGCTTCTCGTAGGGGGCGAAGGCGACGAAGAGGGCGTGGTCGCGGAACTGGTAGGGTACGTCCCCCTTGCTGTCGCGCAGTTTCACGACCTGGGAGGAGCCGGTCTTCCCGGCGACCTTGACCTCGGCCAGGCGCGCCATCCCGCCGGTGCCGTGCGGTTCGTTGACGACCGCGAAAAGCCCCTCTTTGACGAGCTTGTAGGTTTCCGGATGCAGCCCGGTCTTCCCGATCACCTCCGGGGTGAATTCCTTGAGCACCTTGCCGTCGAAGTCGACGATCTTCTTCACCAGGTGGGGGCGGTAGATGGTCCCCTCGTTGGCCACGGTGGCGATCATGGAGGCAAGCTGCAGCGGGGTGGTCAGGACGTACCCCTGGCCGATGCCGACCGACAGCGTCTCCCCCTGGTACCACTTCTTCCCGAAACGCTTGAGCTTCCATTCCGAGGTCGGGATGATCCCACCCTTTTCCTGGTCCAGGCCTACCCCCAGCGGGGCTCCCAGGCCAAAGCGCTTGGCGTACTTGGCGATCCGGTCCACCCCGAGCCGCTCGGCGAGCTTGTAGAAATAGACGTCGCAGGACTCCCGCAACGCCCGTCTGAGCTCGACGTGCCCGTGCCCTTTCTTCTCCCAGCACTTGAAGGTGGAATTGCCGAACTTGTAGTAGCCGGGGCATTCCACCGAGGTGTGCTGGTCGATCAGCCCCTCTTCCAGCCCGGCGATGGCGGTGATGATCTTGAAGGTCGAACCGGGCGGGTACATGCCGCGCAGCGCCTTGTTCTCCAGCGGCCGCCGCTTGTCCTCCAGGTACTCCTTCCACTTGTCGGGCGGCATCCGCCCGGCAAACAGGGTCGGGTCGAAGTCGGGGCTGCTGGCAAAGGCTAAGATTTCCCCGGTGTTCACGTCCATGGCGACCGCCGCCCCCGCCTGGTCCCCCAGCGCCTGCTCAGCCACCTTCTGCATGTCGAGGTCCACGGTCAGGACCACCGAATTCCCCACCGAGGAGTCGGTCTCCTCGACGGTGCGCAAAAAGCGCCCGCGGGCGTCGACCTCGATCTGCCGGCCGCCGTCGCTGCCGTGGAGATAGTTCTCCCAGGCCCGTTCGATGCCGCTCTTGCCGACGTAGTCCCCGGCGTTGTATTCCTTGTAGCGATCCGAGGTGAGCTCGTTTTCCGAGATCTCGCCGATGTAGCCCAGAAGGTGCGCGGCGAGGTCGCCGTTGGCGTACTGGCGGATCGGCTTCATCTCGATGTTCACCCCGGAGAGGGAGAGGCGGTTTTCTTCCAGGAACTCCATCTGGTCCCGGGTGATGCCGGAGGCGACCACCAGCGGGTAGTACTTCGCCCTCCCCTGCCCCTTGCTCCACTTGTCCAGGATCTCCTTGCGGTCCAGGTTCAGGTAGCGGGCGAGGTTGTCGATGAGCTGCTCCTTGTTCTTCACGTCCTGGGGGATGACCGAGACCGAGAAGGAGGGGGTGTTCGATACCAGCACCTTGCCGTTTCGGTCCAGGATGGCGCCGCGCGGCGCGGCGACCGGAACGAAGCGGAGCCGGTTGTTCTCGGACTGGTCCAGAAGCTGGTCCGCCTGGACCTCCTGGAGGTACCAAAGGCGCGCCAGGAGCAGGAAGAACATGGCGAAGGCCCCCAGGGAGAGCCAGACGATGCGGCGCGCGTTGTTGAATTCGGGGAGATAGGTCTTGGGTTTCATCGCGCCTCCTCAGGTGCCGGAAGCGGCAGGTTGAAGAGAATCGAGGCGGCGAGCGCGTTGACCAGGGCCTGGGGGATGATCGCGGGGAGCACCGAGGCGTAGATCCCCTGAGATACCGAAAATACGATGAGCATGACGAGATTCAAAAGGGCGTTCAGGACCGTAGCCAAAAAGACGACGATCACCAGAAGGAGCCGGTTGTCGGTGAAGAGGCGGTCCGAGATTTCGGCGAGCAAAAGGTAAATGCAGAGGTAGGAAAATGCCTGCAGTCCGAAGCAAAGACCGGAGTAGCAGTCCTGGAGGATCCCCAGGGAAAGGGCGGCGGCCGGACCGAGCCGGTGCGGGAGCTTGAGTCCCAGGTAAACCACCAGGATGATCAGGAGATTGGGCTGAAAGGGGTCGACCAGGTAGGCCGGGAGCAGGGTCGTCTGCAACAGCAGCGCGATCAAGACAAGCGCGGTTATCTTAAGGTATTTGGTCATGGCCTGCCGGTGTCCGTTTTCACTGCCCGGGACGGAGCAACACCAGCATCTCCTCGAGCCGGGCGATGTTGACGCTGGGGCGCACTTCGATGGTCTGGAAGACCCCGTACTCCCCCTTTTTAACCATGGTCACCTCGCCGATGGGGAGTCCCTTGGGGAAGACGCCGCCTACCCCGGAGGTGACCACGGAGTCACCGACCTTGACGTCCTCGTCGCGAACGGTGAACTCCATCGAGCAGCGCCCCCCCCCCATGCCGCGGACCACCCCGCGGGCGCGGGAGCGTTGCACCACGGCAGCGACGGCGCTGGCATGGTCGGTGAGCAAAAGGACGCGCGAACTCTTGGGGGCGACCTTGACCAGCCGGCCGACGATCCCGCCGGCGGCAACCACCGGCATCCCCTCGGCAAGCCCGTCGGCGCTGCCGCGATCCACCACCAGGATCTTGAACCAGGCCGAGGAATCCTCGCCGATCACCGAGACCGCCAGGCTGGGCGCGTCAAGGCTCGTCTTGAGCGCCAAAAGCTCCTTCAGCCGGATGTTTCCCATCACCGCTTCGTTGGCCGCCACCACCCGTTCGTTGAGGCGCTTGACCCGGTCGCGCAGGATCTTGTTCTCGTGCCGGACGTTGATGAGGTCGATGTAGTTGCTCCAGATCCCATCGACGAAGCCGTTGACGCCGGCGGCCGTCGAAGTGAGCGGCGACGTGGCGGCCAGCACCGCCCGCTCCAGCGGGTTGGCGTGCTCACGGTTCTTCAGGTTCAGGGCGTAGGTCAGGAACGCCACCAGGAGGAAACCTCCGGTGATAAAGTAGCGCTTGTTTCGGGAAAAGAACTCTCGCATCGATCTCAAAAAAGGTTTAGGGGGCTGAAGGCCCCCTATTCAAGCAAACGTCGCCGGCAAACCGGACCGCCCGCTGCGGCCCGCCATCTCAAAGGCGTGAAACAAATCAGGAAACGCCGCCGCAGAGCGTGCTTTCATTGTATACCCGGATCAGGTAGTCCCGGTAGGAGGAATTGGGGGTCGCCGCGATGGCGTCGGACATCCCCTTGCAGTCCAGGTAGCCCAGCCGCAGGGCGATCTCTTCGAGGCAGGCGATCTTGAGTCCCTGGCGCGCTTCGAGGGTGCCGATGAAGTGGGAAGCCTCCAAAAGGCTCTGGTGCGTTCCGGTGTCCAGCCACGCGATGCCGCGTCCCAGCCGCTGTACGGTCAGTTCGCCACGGGTCAGGTACTCGAGGTTGATGTCGGTGATTTCCAGCTCGCCCCGGGCCGACGGCTGGATCGATTTGGCGATCTCGACGATGCGACCGTCGTAGAGGTAAAGGCCGGGGACGGCGTAGTTCGATTTCGGCTTGGCCGGCTTTTCCTCGATGGAGATGACCTTTCCGGCAGGGTCGAACTCGACCACCCCGTAGCGCTCCGGGTCCTGCACGTAGTATCCGAAGATCATGGCGCCGCTGGAGAATTCGGCGATGCAGCGGTCGAGCATCATCTTGCCGTAGAAGATGTTGTCCCCGAGAATCAGGCAGACCGGGTCTCCGGCCAAAAACTCCTCCCCGATCAAAAAGGCCTGGGCGATCCCCTTGGGCTCGGGCTGCACCGCGTAGGTAAGCGAGATTCCCCAGCGGGAGCCGTCTCCCAAAAGCGCCTGGAAGCGTGGCACGTCGGCCGGGGTGGAGATGATCAGGATGTCCTTGATCCCCGCCATCATCAGGGTGGCCAGGGGGTAGTAAATCATCGGCTTGTCATAGACCGGCTGCAGCTGCTTGCTGGCAACCATGGTGAGCGGATACAGCCGGCTGCCGGCCCCTCCCGCCAACAAAATACCCTTCTTGATACCTTGCGACATAACCACCTTTCGAACCCATTAAATTAATTAGCGCTACTTTTTAACATGAAGCGAAAATCGCGTCAAATCTTTAATTCCATTAGGATCGGAGCAATCGGGCCTTCAGTTCCTCGTCAATGAAGCTCTCTTCGATCGCCTCGCGCACCCACGGTTCCCGGAGCCGGGCCAGCACGACCGCCGCCCCCTCGCTGATGGCGGGAACGTCGCTCCAAAGCGCGTTGCGCAGGGAGCGCAAAAGGTGCGGATCGGCGGATTTGCCGTCGGCCAGGGTGCGGCACGGCTCGCAGAGCAGCGCAAGGTTCTCGGGGACCGGCTCTTCGTCGGGGCGGTATTCCCACAAGCGCAGCCCCTCGTCACCGCCGCACCACTCGCAGCGAAAGCCCGCGCGCTTGCCGATCGACTTTCCGAAGGAGGAGACCGCTTCCAGATGCTCCCGGTGCTGCTGATGTCCCTTCGCCATCCCGATATCCTCCGTCGCAAGCCAGGCCGACGCCCCAGTCTAGCAGAAGGGGCGGTGAGAAAAAAGACTTTTCCGAATCTGGGGCGTTTACGGCACCAACGGGGGGGCAGGCGACGGAGTTCCTGTCCCCCTCTTTCAAGGTCAACAGGTCCATTTCTGACATGGGGAGGGTCCGGAAGAGAGACCAACCCGGTGGGAGCGCCATTCCTGGCGCGAATAACCATCGCTGTTCGCGCCGGGAACGGCGCTCCCACAGCGCGCACCGGCATCACAGTATCAGCACCCGCACCACTGTATCAGCACCCGCACCACTGTGTCAGCACCTGCATCGCCAGGGAGTCGGCGTTCTGACGACGGTTTTTCGTGGACATCCCCTTGCTGCAGTGGTACTTTCCCCCCCCGCTGATGGCAATTTTTCCCCCGCGAGGCTTTCGTAACATGCTGCTCCCCCAACCGCTTTTCCACGGCACCCTGATCCGGCGCTACCAGCGCTTTCTCGCCGACGTCGAACTCGACGACGGCACGGTCGTTACCGCCCATACGGCGAATACCGGAAGCATGAAAGGGTGCGCCGTCCCCGGCAATCGGGTGGTCCTGTCGGTGAGCGACAATCCGGGTCGCAAATACCCCTACAGCTGGGAACTGGTCCATGCCGACGGCTTCTGGGCCGGCATCAATACCCGCTATCCCAACTTCCTCGCCCGCGAAGGGATCCTCGACGGCACCATCGCGGAGCTGGCCGGATACGAGAATCTGCGCGAAGAGGTCCCCTACGGAGAGGGCAGCCGCATCGATCTGCTCCTGAACGGGACCCGGGGCTCCTGCTACATAGAGGTCAAAAACGTCACCCTGGTGGAAAAGGGAGCCGCGCTTTTCCCCGACGCGGTCACCCTGCGGGGACAAAAACACCTCCGCGAACTGATGGAAGTCGTCCGCCGCGGCGACCGCGGCGTCAACCTGTTCGTGGTACAGCGCGGCGACGGCGAGTACGTCGCCCCCGCCGACGGCATCGACCCCGCCTATGGCCGAATGCTTCGGGAAGCCGCGGCCAACGGGGTGGAACTGCTCGCCTACCGCGCCGAAGTGACCCCGGGGGAGATCCGGCTGGTCCAGCGTCTTCCGGTGGTACTGTAGCAATCTCATTTGACATCACGCACCTCGGAGTTAAGCTTTACTGCATTGTGCCGGAAACCCGGGTAATTCCAGCGGGATGCACGCGTGGGGCGCGCCCCGCCCCAAAAAGAACCACCTACCGTCCACGGCAACCAAACCTAATATGACCGGCAAGACCATCAACCTGAGCATTGAGAGCAAACTAAGCGACGTCTGCCTCGTGGGTCACGCGGTACGCGGGGTCTGCTGCTGTTCCCCGCTGGACCAGGAGGACTACGGACGGATGGAGGTCTGCGTCGTCGAGGCGGTGACCAATGCGATCAACCACGCTTACCAGCGTCAGAACGGTTTCCGGGTCGAGACCGCCATCACCCTCCACGAAGACCGCATCTCCTTTGCCATCTCGGACTGCGGTACCGCCATCGTCAACTACGCTCCCCGCAGCCTCGAATTCGACCCGGAAGAAATCGGCTCCATCCCCGAAAACGGCATGGGGTTGTTCATCATCGAGACGATCATGGACGAGGTGACCTACACCTCGGCCGACGGCCGCAACACCCTCTCCTTCTGTAAATACTTCCCGTCTCCACTCCCCTGATTCTTCACCACCCCCCTTTATCCTCACAATCCCCCTTAGAATCCTCACCATCTCCCTGAATCCTCACCACCCTCCGGATCCGCCATCCGGCACCCGGCTTGCTCCGAACAACGTTCCCGCCCCCGAGCCTCGGTCGCATTCGCACCGGAATTGAGGTTTCGGCCGCGCCAACGCACGATGCACCGCTGTCATAGCCACTCAATACGCCACATTCATATTTTTTAGTTTATTACTGCTAATAGAAATGTTATAGTTCGCATCCCTCACAAGCTTGATCTGTTACATAGCGAGCCTGAGTTTTTACAGAGGCGCGGCACCACAATGAGAGTTGGGAGCGAGCTATGTCAGTGCTGCTCATATTGCTGACGGCAGCGGTCGTTGCCTGCCTGCTTCACCAAAGACAACACCTGCACCGGGTGCAAACCTATTTGCTGCGTCTGGAGGCCTACACCGCCAGTCTGCAGGAGGCGATCATCGATCCGCTCTTCAGCCTGGGCGCCGACGGAACGGTCACCGACGTGAACGGCGCGGCCGAACGTCTGACGGGCTGGAGCCGTAGCGAGCTCGTGGGGCGCCGTTTTTCCAGCATCTTCACCGAGCCGAAACGGGTAGAAAGGGCCCTGCGACGGCTGATCCCGAGCGGCTCGCTGCATGGCCTCGACCTTGCCGTCCGACAGCGCCATGGACAAGTCCGGACCGTCCGACTCGATGCCACCATCTTCCGGGGAGCGGGAGCCGTGGCCGGGTCCACGGCCATCGTGCACGACCTGAGCGCACTGGAGCAGAAGCCGGAGCCCCTGGCAGAGGTGGAAGAACACGCCTCGTTTCGGCTGGGTGCCGACTGCCTGGCCGAGCTTGACGAGCAGAACCTCGTTCAGGTGCTGGACATAGGCTGGCTGGAGTCGGTACTGAATGACTTCCAGAAGCTGGCCGGCACCGCGTTGGCGATCGTCGATCTCAAAGGCAACGTCCTGGTCCAGTCGGGGTGGCAGGAGGTCTGCACCAGGTTTCATCGGGCCAGCCCCGAAGCGGCCGCAGCCTGTAAGGAAAGCGACCTCGTCTTTTCCGGGCACGGACGCCCCGGGGAATACCACACCTACAAGTGCCGCCACGGTCTTTGGGAGGTCATCACTCCGCTGTACATCGCCGGAACCCACGTGGGCAACATCTACACCGGGCAGTTCCTGATGGAGGAGGAGGCGATCGACCCCGAACAGTTCTCGGAACAGGCGAAGCGGTATGGCTTCCACCCAGAGCACTATCTGCAGGCGCTGGACCGGGTGCCGCGGGTAAGCCGGGAAAAGATCCGCACCGTGATGGACTTCCTGGTCAAATTCGCCGAGCAGAGCTCCCGGCTGAGCTACAGCAACCTTCGGCTCGCCAAGGCGATGAGCGACCAGAAATGGATCCAGGAGGCGTTGCGCCAGAGGGAACGCCATTTCCGAGGGCTGCTGCAGCGGTCTCCGATGCCGATCGCCCTGATCGGCGCCGACGGGCAGATCCAGTACCTCAACGACCGGTTCGCCGCGACCTTCGGCTACACCCGGGAGGAACTCCGGGACGAGGAGACCTGGTGGTCCCTGGCCTTCCCCGAGCCTGAGTACCGGGCGCGCTCGCTCGCGACCTGGCAGCAACTGATCGAAAAGGCCCAGCAGGAGGGGACCGACATCGAGTCCTACGAGTTCCGGGTCACCTGCAAGGACGCATCGACGCGCACCTTCGACACCTTTGGCAGCGTCATCGGCACCAGCATCATGATCGTCTTCAACGACATCACCGAGCGCAAGCTGGCCGAGGAATGCGTCAACATGCTGAACCTGGAACTGGACCGGCGGGTCGAGGAACGGACCGAGCAGCTGGAGGCGGCGGTTCATCAGCAGGAAGCGTTCAGCTATTCCGTTTCCCACGACTTGCGGGGACCGCTGCGCCACATCAACAGCTACGCCGCCATCCTGCGCGAGGAGTTCGCAAACGCGCTTCCCGAGGAAGCACAGCGCTACCTGGACCGGCTGGTGGCGGCGAGCAGCCGCATGGGGAAACTGATCGACGACCTGTTGCTCCTGGCGCGGGTCACCCGGACCGAGATGAAACGGGAAATGGTCGACCTGACCGCTCTTGCGGAGGAGATTGCCCAGCGGCTGCAGGAGGAGAACCCGCAGCGGGAAGTGAATTTCACCATCACCGAGGCGCTCAGCGCACCGGGAGACCCGATCCTTTTACGCCAGGTGCTGGAGAACCTCCTGGAGAATGCGTGGAAGTACACCGGGAAAAAGTCGCGAGCCGAAATCGAGTTCGGGAGGACCAATTTCGAGCTGGGATGGGCCTTCTACGTCCGGGACAACGGGGCGGGATTCGACATGACTTTCCGGGAGCAGCTTTTCGGGGCGTTTCAGCGGCTGCACGGCGACGAATACGAGGGGAACGGGATCGGGCTGGCGACGGTACAGCGGATCATCTCCCGTCACGCCGGGAAGGTGTGGGGGGAGGGAGAGGTCGGGGCCGGGGCGACGTTTTACTTCACGCTGGAGCAATGAACAAAGAGCAAAGAGCAACTTCTAAAACAGTGGGGGCCGCGTCAACATAGTATTGGTGCGGCCCCCACGTTTTTTCTGCTCATAGCTCATTGCTTTGCTCATTGCCCCAAAAGGAACTCGAAGTCCTCCCGCCCGATGGTGAAGGAGCTCTCGAGCTCGGCGTCTTCCAGCAGGGCCTGGTATAACCGGAGCTTGCGCTTTTTCAGCTCCATCATCTTCTCTTCGATGGAATGCCGCATCAAAAGCCGGGTGATGGTGACCTGACGCAGCTGCCCGAGCCGGTGCGCCCGGTCCGATGCCTGGCTCTCCACCGCCGGGTTCCACCACGGATCCAGATGGAATACGTAGGAAGCCCGGGTCAGGTTCAGCCCCCTCCCCCCCGCCTTCAGGCTCAACAGGAACACGGACGGGTCCGTACATTCCTGGAATCCCTGCACCAGTTCCTTCCTTTTCCCCACCGGAGTCGACCCGTCCAGCCGGAAATGCCGGATCTGCTCCGCCTCGAACGCCTCCTGGACCACGTCCAGAAAGGAGGTGAACTGGGAGAAGACCAGGACGCTGTGCCCTTCCTCGAAGAGTTCCCGCACCTGCTCGATCAAAAACTCGATCTTGGGCGAGGCGTCACGCATGTCCGGGATCAGCAGATTGGTGGACAGGCAGATCTGGCGCAGTTTCAAGATCGCCGTCAGCGCGATGATCCGTGCCTGCCCTGCGGAGTTGGAGCTGTAAGCCTGGGCGACGGTTTCCTTCACCTGGGCCACGGTTCTCACGTAGAGTGCCTTCTGGCGCGGGCTCATCTCCAGGTAGATATCGGTCTCCACCTTGGGCGGGAGCTCCGAGGCAATCATGTCCTTGGAGCGTCTGAGGATGAAGGGGCGGGTGCGCCGGATCAGGGTATCCAAAAACTGCGGGTCGTCGCGCCCCATCTGCTTGCGGAACGGCTCGTAGGGACCGAGCAGCCCCGGAAGCGCAAGGTCCATCACCGAGTAGTATTCGCCCAAGTGGTTCTCCACCGGCGTCCCGGTCAGGGCGAGCTTGAAGCGCCCCTTGAGCCGCCGCACCGCCCCGGTGGTCTCGGCGTGAATGTTCTTGATCGATTGCGCCTCGTCGAAGACGATAACGTGAAACGGGATCTGGCCCAGCTCCTCGATATCCCGTTGCACCACCCCATAGCTGGTGAGGACAACGTCGACCCCCTCGAAATCGGCGCGCCGTCCGGTGCCGCGGTAGACCATGACGTTGAGCCGGGGATAAAACCGCGCGATCTCGCTCTCCCAGTTGAAAATCAGGCTCGGCGGCACCACGACCAGGTGCGGCCCGGCCACCTCCGCCGCCTTGATCCCCCCCTCCAGGAGCCCGGCCAGCAGGGCGATGGCCTGAATCGTCTTGCCCAGGCCCATATCGTCGGCCAGGCAGGCGCCGAAGCGGTGCTCGTACAGAAAACCGAGCCAGGAATACCCCTCGACCTGGTATTTGCGCAGGGTCGCCTGCAGCCCGGACGGCGGTGCGAGCTGCGGGATCCGCTCGAAATTGACCAGGCTGTCGATGATCTGTTCGTCCTCCGGGGAGAGGAGGATCCGGACCCCGTTGCGCCTGAGGACAATCCAGTCCAGGATCTGCAGGCGCGGCACCCGCACCACTTCCTTTTTGCCGTGCGCCGCCAGGAAGGAGAGGTTGCGGCTGCTCTCCTCGTCCAAGATCACGATGGAGCCGTTTTTCCGGAAAAGCCCCCCGCCGCGCACGGCATCGAGGAATTCCTGCTCGTCCACCAGTTCCCCTTGGAACCGGATCTCGGGGCGCAGTTCGAACCAGTCGATGGTCGACCGGGTCGCATCGAGGGTGAAGCTCCAGCTGACCGCCTCCAGGGGGCGTCCGTCCATGGTGAGGGTGAAACCGGCGCGCTCACAGGCGGTCCGCAGCGCGGGAAGACTTTGCAGCAGGGAAGCGCGGTCCACCGACATCTCTCCCGGCGCGGAGGCTTCCGCAAACAGCTCAGCGCCGAAGAGCCGGTACGGGATTTCGAGCAGCCGCGCCTGGAGGCCGGCATCGAACTCCACGGCCAGCCATCCGGCATCACCCAGCTGCAGGAGAGTCTGCCGTTCGGTCACCGCCTGCCAGAATCCGGCGATCAGCCGGCGCGCTTCCGATTTGACGCCGCGCTTGCTGAAATCGGCACCGCTCAGCGCATTACGGATCACCCGATCGCGGTCGGTGCGGGTCCGGCAGGTCAGGGAGGCGAAACAGGCATCCAGCAACGTGATGACCCGTTTCTTAGCGCGCAAGGGCTGCGGGAACCGGGCCCGGCCGGCGGCGGGGAAAAACCAGAAGGCCTCGTGGGAAAGCGGGAAGGTCATCCCTTCGACTTGCCCCTCAGCGACCAGGACGAAGCGGTTGGCACTCTCGGTGAGGTTCAGGCGATAGTCGGGCTGGAGCTGGCGCAGCGGCGCCGGCTCCCCCTGCCGGGTCAGCTGGGTGTGACGCAGAAACTGGTCCAGCTCGGCGGTGCTGAGCGAAAGCTGCATCTTGTTGAAGCCGGTGAGGGAAACCGAAAATCCCTGGCGATCTTCCCGGAAATCGGAATCGGGAAGCGCTGCCAGCACAGCGGTGAGGCGGCGATAGAACCTGAGTCCGGCGGGATCCTCGATCCGTTCGATCCGGCCCGCCTTGGTATCGAAATGGTACTGCTCGGAGGCGATGGAAGTCTCCCCGAGCGGCGTGCCGTCTTCGAGAGTTCGGGTACCGGTAAGCCGCCCGGCGGTGCTGTCGAGCAAAAGGCGGGTGGAGCGGGTCCGGTCGGTATCGAGGGTGAGCGGGATTTCTCCGTCAGGCCCGGCAAATACTACCGGATAGCGCCGGCGGAAACGGGCGCGGAACTCCTCGATCACCTTCTGCTGAAAGGCGGGGAGCACCATGGAACGAAGGAACTCCCGCATCGTCATGGGGAGCGTGGGGTCGAAAAGGGCAGCCGGGTCGCTACCGCGCCGGACTTGGAGCCTGAGATCGTCACCGACCGGCTCGACCAGAAGGGAAAACTCTTCTTCACCGGGGGCTCGGGATTCGGAAACGATGGGAAGATGGCTGCGGATCAGGTCCAAGTAGGGCTGCGGCAGGTGCAGCATGGGAAATGATGCGGGGGAGACGGCTTTCTTCAGCGTTGCCAGCGAGGCGACGACGTGGGGGCAATAGCCGCTGGGGCTCCAGACGCCGCATTCGCAGGAAGGGGAAAGCTCCCCCAACTGCAAAGTGAACGCTACCTGGATCACCTCTTCGGCATGGAGTTCCATCCGGAGCGTGGCGCCGTCTTCGCTCCAGACAACACCGGAGACGGGGCAGCGCTTGAGCAGCTCGAACCCTCGGAAGAGGTGCCCCTTGTCGGCAAGGGCATATATGGCTGCTGCGGGCATCTCGGCTACATGCCGCACCAGGGCATTTCTCTTGGATTCCATCCGGTCGCCCCCCCGCGGGCGCTGTACGCTGAACGAACGGCGTATGTTAGCAGAAAGCGCTAAGTATTACAAGATACAAAGAAAAGACAGGATGAGGGGTTGGGGCTGGGACTGGGGGTGGGGGAAGCCTTTCAGCTCCCCCCTTTGCGAAGGGTGTCGGGGGAATTTGCCTTTTACCAAGACCGAGAACGAAAGAGGGCGCAGCATGCTGCGCCCTATATGTATTGAAAAACCCGAGACTGCGGGCTCATCAACCACCGATCCTGACCACGGTTCACCGAAGGACGTTACCGCTGGTCCTCTCCATCATTCCCATAGGTCTCGATGATCCACCGGGCAATGCTTCGCCTGGGCGGGAGCATATCCGGCATCACGCCTTTGGGAAACCAGCGGGCATCCTCGAGCTCGGTCTGGTCCACCCGGACCTCCCCTTCCAGGTAGTCGGCCACAAAGCCGGCCATCAACTGGCTCGGGAAGGGCCAGTTCTGGCTCCCTACGTAGCGGATGTTATGAACCTTGATGCCGGTCTCTTCTGCTACCTCGCGTACGACACACTCCTCCAGACTCTCTCCGAAATCAACGAACCCGGCGACCAGGCTGTAGCGCCCTTTCGGCCATTCCGGCTTGCGCGCCAGGAGCATCTCGTCGCCACGCTTTACCAGGACGATCACGCAAGGATGAATATGCGGGTAGTGTTCGTGGGAGCAGCTCGTGCAGCGTTTGCCCCAGGAAAGGTCGATCCGCTCCAGGCTGCCGCCGCACCGGGAGCAGACGTTACAGAGCCGATCCCAATACAGAAGCTGCTTGGCGAGCCCGGCCAGGGACATCAGGTCGTCGGGAAGTTCGACGGTGGGAACCGCCTGCAGCGAGGGTGGGGGCACGTCGGAGCGGGACAGCGATACGACGCGAATCGGAGCACCGTCCCACAGGCCGAACAGCATCGGCCCTTGGGATGGGATCATCCCCGGCAAAAGCGCGCCCTGGGGAAGCGCGCCGTCGTCGAGCAGGATGGTATCGCCCTGAAGGATTACCCACGCCGCGTGGTCGCCGTCATCGGCCATCTCCCCTGGCTTCTTCTGGGTAAACCGTTCCCGGAGCGCTTCCGCATTGAAGGGAAGGTTGATGGTATCGGGATATTTCATTACTTGCCTCCTCCGGCAGATGCGCCGTGGAAGGAGGTCTATCACGAAAAAACTTCGGGATCAATTGCGAATCGGGGGTCGGGGGACGGGGCAGGTGCTAGGGGGTCGGCGCTGCGATGAGGACGCGGACGCAGGTCACTCTTGTGGGAGCGCCTTTCCAGGCGAGATTAACAGTCGTCGCACCGACAGGACAGAAATCAGTCCCCATCAGGGGGCGGATGTGGTTGACCTGAAGGTTCGGCGGAGAAACGCCCTCACGAGTCCTTCTGGCGCGATATCCCACTGCGGCAGTCCATCAAGAATCTTTCCAGGATCCGCACCAGTTCATCGGTCTGTTCCGCGATTTCAGCCCATTCCTCGTCAATCATGGTTGCCTCCTACACTCAGTCGGACTAGCCGGATACCGGGTCGAAATCAACTAACTGCAGCTACATGAGTTTTACCACATGCACATTGCTTACACAATGAGCATATCGGCACCCCCTTTATCAACTTTAATAAAAAAGCATGCATCTCCTCTTTTTTATTGAGCGAATAAAAGACCATCTCCGGGTTGACGCCTGTTAGCACCTTCTTCCTGAGCCAGCACGTGGATCCCTTCGGAAAAATCCGATTCTCAAACTCGTTAGCCGAGCCTCCCTCTGTGACAGAAGCGCCAATTCAACAAGAAAGCACCATCCTGGGCAACCAGAGACCGGTTGCCACGGGACGTTTTCCTCTTGCATTGAGAGGTCTCGTTATGCCAATCTTTCTCATTTAAGAAGATGGGATGTCCCCTCCAGACAGAGCGGGCGAGCCCCATCATGATTATCAAGGATGGCGATGCAGGAGAACGAAGTGAAGAGAAGACTTCCGGCCGAGTGGGAGCCGCAGGACGGCGTGCTCGTGGCGTGGCCTCACGAAAACAGCGACTGGCAGCCGTATCTCGACCAGGTCGAACCGGTCTTCGTGGATATCGTGCACCAGATCAGCCGGTTCGAAACCGCGATCATTGCCGCCCCCGATCCGGACCGGGTGCGGGAGATGCTGGCGGCAAAAGGAAACGTACCGGAGACGGTGCGGATCTACGAGATCGACACCAATGACACCTGGGCGCGCGACTTCGGCCCGATCACCGTGGTCGACGGCCAAGCCCCTACCCTGCTCAATTTCGGGTTCAACGGATGGGGGCTCAAGTTCGCCTCCGACCTCGACAACCGGATCAACCGACGCCTGCAGGGGCTGTCCGCGTTCCGGGTCCCGCTGCAGACGGTTGGGCTCATCCTCGAAGGAGGGAGCATCGAAAGCGACGGGGCGGGAACCATACTCACCACCGAAGAGTGTCTCCTCAACGAGAACCGCAACCCGCACCTCACCCGCGAGGAGCTGGAGGCGGAACTGCACGCCCTTTTCGGCAGCGACCGTTTTCTCTGGCTCAGCAACGGCTACCTGGCCGGCGACGACACCGATTCGCACGTCGACACCCTGGCGCGCCTTTGCCCGGAGGACACCATCGCCTACGTGACCTGCGACGATCGCGAAGACGAGCATTACCACGCCCTGAAGGCGATGGAGCTGGAAATCGCCGCCTTCCGGACCGCCGCTGGAAAGCCGTACCGGATGGTCGGTCTTCCCTGGCCCGCTCCGCGGTTGGACGAAGACGGCAATCGCCTCCCCGCGACCTACGCCAATTTCCTGATCGTGAACGGCGCGGTGCTCGTCCCCACCTACCAGGATGCCAACGATGCCGCCGCCCTCGAGGCAGTCGGCACGGCATTCCCGGGACGGGAAATCGTCGGGGTGGACTGCCTGCCGTTGATCCTTCAGCACGGCTCGCTGCATTGCGTTACCATGCAGCTCCCCAAGGGAACACTGAAGTAGCGCCAACCTCCCCCCCCTTTGACAAAGGGGGGCTGGGGGGATTTGCTTTTGAGATTTTGCCGTCCGCAAAGCCCAGAGCAGCGAATGCGACTCTCAAAAGGGCCTAAAAACCAAATCCCCTAAATCCCCCTTTTTCAAAGGGGGACTTTAAAACACATCGTTACCTAGATTCAGGAGAGTTCGATGCAAAAGCTGAAAGTGGCACTGGTACAGCAGAAGGTACGTCCGACCCGCCAGGAGAACCTGGACGAGAGTGCGGCGGGCATCCGCAAGGCGGCGGCCCAGGGGGCGAAACTGGTCGTGCTGCAGGAGCTCCACGCCGGCAGCTACTTCTGCCAGACCGAGGACACCTCCTGCTTCGAGCTCGCCGAGCCGATCCCGGGCCCCGGCACCGAGTTCCTGGGCGCCCTGGCTGCGGAGCTGAAGGTCGTCATCGTCTCCTCGCTCTTCGAACGCCGGGCTCCCGGGATCTACCACAACACCTCTGTCGTGTTCGACAGCGATGGCAGCATCGCCGGCAAGTACCGCAAGATGCATATCCCGGACGACCCCGGCTTCTACGAGAAGTTCTACTTTACCCCGGGGGATCTCGGTTTCGAGCCGATCCGCACCTCGGTGGGAACCCTCGGTGTCCTGGTTTGCTGGGATCAGTGGTATCCCGAGGCGGCGCGGCTGATGGCGCTGGCGGGGGCCGATCTCCTTATCTACCCGACTGCGATCGGCTGGGACCCGCGCGACGAAGACGCCGAGAAGGAGCGCCAGCGCGAGGCCTGGATCACCATCCAGCGCTCTCACGCCGTGGCCAACGGGATTCCCGTCCTCTCCGTCAACCGGGTCGGCTTCGAGCCCGATCCCAGCGGGGTCGGCGCGGGCATCCAGTTCTGGGGATCGAGCTTCATCGCCGGGCCGCAGGGAGAGTACCTGGCACAGGCGGGCCAGGAGAACGAAGAGCTCCTGATCGCTGATCTGGAGCCCAAGCGCAGCGAAGACGTGCGCCGCATCTGGCCGTTTCTGCGCGACCGACGCATCGACGCCTACGGGGACCTGGTCCGGCGCTACCGGGATTAGCCCCGCTGATATAACACCTGCTTTTACTGTTTTGATTTAATACCTTGCATTCACTCTTTCATGGCACCCAAGGAGTTCCACATGCTGTTGCACGACCGGGAGATTCTCGAAGCGCTTTCCAGCAGCAAGGTTCTCACGTCCATGATCACCCCGGCGGTCCTCATCTCCGCCTCAGGCACGCTCATCTTCTCGACCTCCGGCCGGCTGGGGCGGGTCTTCGACCGGGTGAACGCGCTTAAAGCAGAAGTGGAGGGGATCGCGGCCAAACGGCTTTCCCATCCGCGGGAACGCCTGGAGCACGTCACCGAGCTGATGGCGATCCAGGGCATCCGGGGGCGGCTGCTGCAAAGAGCCCTTTCCGCGCTCTACACCGCCACCGCCCTTTTCATCGCTTCCAGCATCGCCATTGCCATGAACGTCGCCTTCGGCGGCCCCGATACCAGTTGGGCCCCGACCGGCATCGCCCTTTTCGGCGGACTCTTCCTCTTCGCCGCGAGCGCCCTGCTCCTCTACGAAAGCCGCTTCAACCTCAAGTTCATCGAGGGGCAGATGCGGCTGGTCAATTACCTGAAGGACCAGATAACGGTCGACGACGACAAGCCCAGCTAGATAACAACCTGATTCTGTATATTTGGTGGACCACGTGCCGGCATCTCCCGTAGAAAATACTCACGCCCTGCTGCTTCGAAACTACAACGATCTCCGTCCGGCGGACCGGGCCGTGCTCCAGCTCCTTTCCGTGGCCTACGCCCCGATTTCCAAGACGTCGATCCTGAACTGCACTCGCAAGTTCGGGATGCGCGACGCTGACGGCAAGGCCTACACGCAAGATGCGGTAAAAGAAACGCTGGATCGGCTGAAGCGCCTGCGGCTGGTGATCGTGTCCTACGAAGGATTCACCTGCGCTCCAGCCATGATGCACCATGTTACCTTCGCCTCGGCCGCCGAGGGCCATTTCGCCGACCTGGCGCGGGTTATCCAGACCGAGATCCCGAGTACCTGGGGGAGCAATTATTACCGCTCCAGCAAGCTTGCCCTGCGCGATCTCAGGATCGCCTTCTATCGCCGCGATGCCGACTACGCCTTCCAACTGCTCGACGCCTTTACCAAGCAGTTCTCCCTTTCCCCATTGCAGCCCCACCCGTTCGTGCAGATCTGCACCGATCCTTTCGACGCCGCCTGGTTCCGGACCCTGCCGGTGCCGCTGGCCACGACCACACTGAAGGAACTCTTCTCCGGCACCGCCGTCCGGCTGGTTCAAGCCCAGGAGCCCTTCGCCGCACTGACTGACCTGGTCGAGCAGGGATCGGTGTCGGCGGAAGAGAAAGGGATCTACGCGCTGGAACTTTTGCTGCGGGACCGTTTGGATGAGGCGGAACAGCTTGCCCACGGCCTCCCCCACTCCTCCGGCAGAAGCGTGCTGGCCCTGGTCGCGTTGCGGCAAGGAAGGTACCAGGAAGCGGCGGCACTTTTCGAAGACGCGCTGGTCCTGATCAAGAAGGAAACCGGGAAGCGCCGGACCTTCTTCACCAACCTTGCCGGCCCCTGTTTCATCCTGGCTCTTATCGCCACCGGCGATCCCGCTCTGGCTGCCAAAGCCAGGCAGCACTGTGATTTCGTCCAGGGCAGGCGGGAATGGCCCCTGGAAGACCTGATCCAGCTTCTGGCGATGACCATCCAGGACATCAGCGGCGAAGGCACGGCCCGAAACATCATCGAAATCCTCTGCACCCACAAAAACACGACGCTGCCGCTGGCGCCCCTCTTTCAGGCGATGGCGCTGTACTGGAGCGGGTCGCCGCGCGCCCGGGAAAAGGGGGAGGAACTGATCGGGCTGGCCCGCCAGGCCCGGGAGGCGGGATACCTCTACCTGGCCGGGGAGATGGAAATCGCGGCGGCGACCTGCGGCGCCTCCCCGCCTTCAGGCACCAAGCTCCGCGCAACCTACAAAAAAAGCGGACTGGTCCCGCTGATCGACGTCGTAAAGCGTGCTGAGATCTGGGAAAAAGCGCTCTCGGCCCTGATCAAGCTGAACGAGCCGGAGCAAAAGGAAGGGGCGAAGCCCGCTTCGGAGTCCCGGCTGATCTGGTATTTCGAGGACCACGGGCGGTTTATCGAGCTGCAGCCGCGGGAACAGAAGCAGACCGCGACCGGGAAGTGGACCGCGGGGCGCAACGTCGCGCTGAAGCGGCTGGCCCTGGAGACCAAGGACATCGATTTTCTTTCCGATCAGGACCGGCTGGTCTGCCAGGCGATCAAGCCGGAGCACGAGCTCGGGTACGGCTACTACGGCCGGGACGTCTATCGGCTGGACCTGGAGCAGGCACTGCTTTTACTGGTCGGCCATCCCGACGTCTACCTGGATCCGGCGGCGCAGGTGCGCCTGGAACTGTTTTCGGGCGAACCGGAACTCCAGTTGGCGGCACAGGGAGACACCCTCACCATGTCCCTGTTCCCCCAGTTCGAGAAGGATAAGAAGATCGCCCTGGTCCGCGAAAGCCAGAACCGGATCCGGGTCTACGAGGCAAAGGACGAGTACCGGAAGATCTCCGGAATCCTGGGCGAGGGTCTGCGCATCCCGGCGGCAGCTAAGGAAAAGGCGCTGGAGGCGGTACGGGCGCTCTCGTCTTTGGTTGTGGTCCATTCCGACGTCGGTGGGGCGGGAGACACGGTTCCCGGTGACACGACCCCCTGTTTCCATCTGCTCCCCTATCAGCACGGCGTGAAGGTGGAGCTCCTGGTGCGGCCTTTCGCCGATGCGGGACCCTACTTTGCCCCAGGCTCGGGGGGCGAGACCGTACTGGCGGAGCTGGACGGCAAGAAACTCCAGGCGCGCCGCGACCTGAAACTCGAAGTGCGCCAGGCCCTGCGGGTTCTATCCGAGCTCACCGTCCTGGAAGGGCTCGAGGACGAGGATCACCGCTGGCTGGTGCCGGACCCCGAGAAGGCGTTGGAGCTCCTGGAGCAGTTCCAGGAACTGGGCGACCAGGTGCGGGTCGCCTGGCCCGAAGGGGCGCGTTTCAAGGTGGCGCACCAGGCCTCGATGGGACACTGCCGCATGACCCTGCGCCACACCCGCGACTGGTTCGAGATCGAGGGGGAGGTCCGGGTCAACGACGGCCTCACCCTCAACCTCCAGGAGCTTTTGCGCCTGATGCAGGAGGGGATGGGGCGTTTCATTCCGCTTGGGGAAGGCGAGTTCCTGGCGCTCAGCAACCAGCTCCGGAAGCGGCTCGACGACCTGGCGGCCTATGCCGAGCCGCACGGCAAGGGACTGCGCTTTCATCCGCTGGCGTCGCGCGTCTTCAGCGAGTTCTTCGATGAGGTCGGCGAGATGCAGGTGGACGAGTCGTGGCGCAGCCAGGTGCGTCGGCTGCGCGAGGCGGAGGAGTTCGTCCCGGCGGTGCCGAGCACCCTTCGGGCGGAGTTGCGCGGCTACCAGGAGGAAGGTTTTGCCTGGCTGAACCGGCTGGCCCGCTGGGGCGTCGGCGCCTGTCTTGCCGACGACATGGGGCTCGGCAAAACCGTGCAGGCGCTGGCCCAGATCCTGACCATGGCCGAGCACGGCCCGTCGCTGGTGGTCGCGCCGACCTCGGTCTGCACCAACTGGGAAAGCGAGGCCGCGCGTTTTGCGCCGACCCTGAACGTGATCCCCTTCGGCCCCGGCAACCGGAAGGAGTGCCTGGAGCAGTTAAAGCCGTTCGACCTCGTCATCTGCAGCTATGGACTTTTGCAGCAGGAGGCGGAACTTCTCGCCCTGGTGCAGTGGCAGGGAATCGTTTTGGACGAGGCGCAGGCGATCAAGAACACGGCCACCAAGCGTTCGCAGGCGGCGATGGAGCTTAAAGGAGCCTTCAAGATGGTGGCGACCGGGACCCCCATCGAGAACCACCTCGGCGAGCTGTGGAACATCTTCCGGTTCATCAACCCGGGTCTCTTAGGCTCGCTCAAGCAGTTCAACGTGAAGTACGCCTCCCCCATCGAGAAGACCCAGGACAAGAAGGCACGGGCGCGGCTCAAGAAGCTGATCCAGCCCTTCATCCTGCGCCGGACCAAAAGCCAGGTGCTCGAAGAGCTCCCGTCGCGCACCGAGATCGTGCTGAAGGTGGAGATGAGCGAGGCGGAGGCGTCACTTTACGAGGCGCTGCGCCGAAACGCGATGGTGAACCTGTCCGGGCTGAACAGCGTGGACGGGAAGGAGCAGAACCACATCAAGATCCTGGCGGAGATCATGCGCCTGCGCCGGGCCTGCTGCAACCCGCGGCTGGTCATGCCGGAGAGCACCATTTCCAGCTGCAAGCTCACCGCGTTCGGGGAGATCATGGACGAGCTGCGGGAGAACCGGCACAAGGCGCTCGTCTTCAGCCAGTTCGTCGATCACCTGCAGATCGTGCGCGAGTACGTAGAGCGGGCAGGGATTTCCTATCAATACCTGGACGGGAGCACCCCGTCTGCGGAGCGCAAGCGGCGCGTCGACGCCTTCCAGGCCGGCGAAGGGGAGCTGTTCCTGATCAGCCTGAAAGCAGGCGGGGTGGGACTGAACCTTACGGCGGCCGACTACGTGATCCATCTGGACCCGTGGTGGAACCCGGCGGTGGAGGACCAGGCTTCCGACCGCGCGCACCGGATCGGGCAGCAGCGCCCGGTGACCATCTACCGCCTGGTGACCAAGGGGACGGTCGAGGAAAAGATCGTGGACCTGCACCAGCAAAAACGGGGCCTGGCGGAGAGCCTTCTGGAAGAGACCGACCTGAGCGCCAAGGTCACCGCCGAAGAACTCTTAGCCCTCCTCTCCCCCCCGCCGCCGAAATGGTAGGAAAACAAATCGCGCCAGGAATGGCGCTCCCACAGGAGGGCAGTTGCCAACCCGGTGGGAGCGCCATTCCTGGCGCGATAAATTGTCCTCTGAGTTATCGGTGTTACGCCGCCCTTCGAAACCTCACCTCTGCCTTCAACCCGAGCAGAGCCGCCGCTCGCAGTACGGCACGGATATGACTTTGGTGTTTTGGATCCAGCAGGCGCCTGATCATCTTCTCATCCACTCCCATACGGGCAGCAAGTTCAGTTCGTGAAATCCCCGCATCCAACATGGCATTGTTCAGAGCAGCTTTTGCTGCCAGCAGCGGATCCAGGGAAATAAAAGCATCGCCTTCATTCGCCGTCGCCTCCGGCACACGCTCCCGTCGCACAAGATAACCCGCCACCGCCTCAGCCAAGCAGTCCTCTGCTTCATCGAGAGCTTCCTCTCTGCTTTTGGCATCGGTAGCCGCACCGGGAAGATCGGGGAATTTGACCAAATGGAAACCGGCCTCATCACAGGTGATGTTGCAGGAATAACGATACGCTGTCACCGGAGTTCCTCCTTCGTCAGACCAAGGTCAGCAAGCATCGATGCGAGCAGCCCCGGGCCTATTTCCTTTTTTCTGTCTTTAATGATCGTGAATCACTCACCGACATAGAGCGTTGCATGGCTTCCTTTATCCCGCGAAAAATCAAGGGTGCAAGGAAGCCCCCTTTTCTTGGCAGCCGCTTTAACCTTCTTCACGAATTCGGCACCGTTCATTTGACTCATTTTCGGACATTTTTGTCCGCATGTCAATTCCACTGCTTTCTCCAAAAGGGAATGCAGAGATGAGGCGCACTTCCCATAATTGATCTCGGCACGGGTCTCTCGCTTCAGCCAAGCTATGCATGCCTAGAAAGACTCTGTATAGAAAAAATGGGTACCGCACTATCTCTCCTCACTACGGACTGCAATCGTTTCATCGATCTGTGATTCCTTCTCCAAGCTGTATCAGAAAAATTTCAAGGTGGTGTTCCTTAGAGTATGTTATTGTTACGACTCTGTTAATCGATTTACCTGCTATGACATGAAACGGAGGGCCCCGTGCGAAACCTGTGCTTTACCCACCGCGTATTGTGCTCCATTTTGCTCCAGATAGTAGTAGCGGCTGTGCTGCTACCGGCGGCGGTCACTGTCGCTGCTGCCGAACCTTCGTTGACCGGGGAAATGGCGCCATCGGCACCTGCGGTGCGGGCGCAGCATGTTGCGCCCCTACCCGAAGCTGTGACGGTTACTCAAACTGAACCGGCTTCCCCTCCCCCAGTGGCTGAATCAGAAAAGGCCGTTGCCGCGCCGATTCAAGCTCCAACAGCACCCCCCGCTCCCACCTCTGCCCGTCGTTCCAGCACCGACGCGAGCGACTTCACGGATAGGCCCCAGCGCTCCTGGCCGCTTTACTACCACCGCAAGGTGACGCAAACCAAGGAGCAGTACGTCTTCGGGCCGCTCTGGTTTTACGAAACGGACCGGGAGAACGTCACCAACTACCCGATCTGGCCGCTGCTCGGCACGGAGCGGAAGGGGGACCGTGCCACCGTCGACTTCCTCTGGCCCTTTACCGGTTACCAAAAACAAAACGGTGAGCTGAAGCAACTGGATTTGGTCTGGCCGTTCACCGGTTATGCCGAGGATGCGCTCGGGAGCCGCTACAGCCTGGCCCGCCCGTTCACCGAGGTGAAGACCACCAACGGCAAGATTTCCACCTTCAGCCTTTTATGGCCTTTCACCGGCTATCAGCACACCGAGCACGGCACGGATCTGGACGTCATCTGGCCGTTCTTCGCCTTCCGGGACAAGACCGCGCCGGCGTTTCGTTTCGATCCGAAATCGGGCACGAGCTCAGCGTCGGAAAGGTACGAGCGGTATCGTCACGTCCTGTGGCCGTTGATCGGCTGGCGCGAAGCCGGGACGGTGGGCGAGCCCCCGGATGAAAGAAGCCTCTGCCTCGTACCCTTCTATTGCGGGATTGACGATGCGGGAAGTACCTTCCGGTTCGTCGGCCCCACGATTTTCTGGAGCAGCGACGAGACCGATAAGAGCCGGTGGAGCGCCGTCTTCCCCTTCTATGCGCAAAGAACGGCACCAGGGAAACGGTTCATCTACGCTTTCCCTTCGTATCTGGACTATGTCGCGGAGGGGTCGGAACTGGAGCCGGCCGCCAACTTACAGGCGCTGTTCCCGTTCTATTTCCGGACGACCACTCCCGAACGCAACCTGCACTACTACTTCCCGACCGTCTGGCTGGATTGGAGCACTTACCAGGATGGAACCAGCGTCCACACCACCAGCTACCTCCCCTTCTATTTCAACCGTGAGGACAGCCTGGGCGCCAATGAGACCTTTGCCTTCCCCTCGGCAATCTGGGGCACGGCGAACGGCAGCAGCTACTCCGGGGTAATCCCCTTCTATTTCGATCGGAAAAGCGATGCCGACCAGATGCGGTACGTCTTCCCCTCCTACTGGCGGCGCGAAACCGGTCCGTCCTACCGCACCACCAAACTCATTCCGTTCTACACCACGACCTTTGAGAATGGAGAGAACTACCGCTCCATCCTTTGGCCCTTTTATTACCATCGCGACAACCCTGGCAAGGACACTTCCTATACCTCGGTCCTCTGGCCGATCTACATTGCCAAGAAGGAAGAGGACCGGACCGAGACGACGTCGGTGTTGTGGCCCTTCTATATCGACCGCGCCAACAAGGCGCAAAGAACCGCCTACCGCAGCGTCCTTTGGCCCTTCTACATACAAAGCACCGAAGGGGATACCGAAGAGAAGGCGCTTTTCGGGCGGCTCTACTACGACTACAAAAGTCCGGAAAAGAAGGAGTGGGATCTCCTACCCTTTTGTTCGATACGGGAGGATGGCGAGCGGCGGGACATGACCCTGTGGCCGCTTTTGGCTCGCCGGCACGAAGATAAGACCCAGGGGAAAACCGAGTGGCAGAGCGTGGTTCCGCTCTGGATCTTCACCAAGATTCCGCCCCTTTACTACAGCGATTACGACGAAGCCACCGGGCACCGGTACCGCACGGTACTCTGGCCGCTGACTGCGTTTGAAGAAGATCCGGCGCGCGAAAAGGTGCGGGTGTGGCCCTACAGCTACGAATACGACCGGGTCGCCAATTTCCGCTCGCACCATCTTTTCTGGCCCCTCTTTTCGGCCGGCTCCGGCCCCGAGGAAAGCACCGGGCGCTTCCTCCCGTTATTCGCCTACACCCGCGGCCCGGATTTCGGCAACACCTTCGTGCTCCCCTTCTATTGGAACAGTTGGGATCCTGAAAACAGGGACCGGGTGATCTTCCCTTTTTATTGGAGCCATGTGACGCCGGAGAGCACCCGGCACACGCTGCCGCTGGTCTCCTGGAGCAGCAGTCCGTCCCGGGATGCCAGCAGCTTCACGCTGTTTCCTCTGCTGCATACCGACCGCCAACGGGACCGGGAACGGTTTCTTCTTTTCCCGCTGGTGTGGAAGTCCTCGGACCGGAACCGCTCCTCCTTTACGCTGCTGCCACTGTTCTTCAACTCCTCCCAGGACCGGGAGGCACAGACAAGCGAGTACTCCGTGTTGTGGTGGCTCTACCGGCACGAGGAGGCGCCGGCGAGCACCAAGACGATCGGACTGTTCGGCCTTTATCGCAACGAAGATCACCCGGGTTACTACTTGAATCGGTTTCGCCCCTTTTTCGAGTATGAAAAGACGACGGCCCCGGGCCGCGAAGAAACCTTCTTCTCGATGTTATTGGAGTTGTACCGGCTGCGCCGGGTGAACGACAAAGTCGAGATCAGACTGTTTTTCATTCCCATCTATCGAAACTGAAGGCATCACAAAGGGTAATCATGCTGAAATGGTCCATGGTATTTCTCGCAACCGTTAGCGCCCTCACCGCCGGCTGTGCGACGGCACCTTCACTGCCGCCCGCTTTGCAGGTGCGCCAGTGCCGGGAGCCGGCGCAGCGGCCCCGCCTAAACGGCATGAAGCGGGTAGCGGTGCTGGAGCTGAAGAACTGCACCGCCTCCCCCGACGCTTCCGAAAAGGTCGTGGGACCGTTCACCGCCGGCCTGATGGAAACCGGTCGCTTCGACCTGGTGGAGCGAAACCGGATCGACAAGGTAATTCAGGAATTGAAACTGGGGATGTCCGGGCTCGTGGACACCAAGACAGCAAAAGAAGCCGGCCGGATGCTCGGGGCCGACGCGGTAATCGTGGGAGAAGTCACCAACTACCAGGTCGAGGTAAAGCCGTTCGAGTACAAGTACTCCCGGGACAAGACGGACCTGATGCCCCTCCCCCCCGGGGAGAAGACACCTACCATCGTCACGGTTCCCGCCGAGACCCGAACCTACACGGTCGACAAATACTACGTCTCGGTCGGTTTCACCCTCCGCATGGTCGCGGTGGAATCGGGCGAGATCGTCTGGAGCCGGCACGTCGCCAAGAGTTTCGGCATGCGCGAGGGGGAGTACGAAATCCGCAACGTGAACCTCCTCCTCGACAAGATCCTGGATGCCGCGGTGGCTGAAGCGATGTGCGATTTCAGGTGATCCACCCGTAAGAGCAAGTCATCGAAAAAGTGTGTTAGATTACTCGCGCCAGAAATGGCGCTCCCACAGCATGACGAGCCGGCCAAACAGAGTCAACAGGGGTTGTCATAGAAGCTATGTCATCAGCACAATCGAAGAGGAAACAGATCATCAGTCACGAGATTGATCGGCTCAAGCGGCGGATCCTCTCGGTGGAACGGGCGGGGGCGGACCAGGGACGGCAGCTTGCCTTTCTGTACCGTGCCGCCGACCGCTTCGCGCGGGCGGTCTATCCGCATTCGTTCTGCCAAGGCGAGGCGGCACAGGAGGGATGCAACACGGGGAAATGCTGTAAGTGCGGCCCCGATGTATTCGAGTACGAACGGCGGGTACTGGATCTGCTTCCGAAACGGAGCGACCAATCCGGGTACTGCCCCTTCTTCAACCTCAGTAAAAGGAACTGCGGCATCTACCAGGTCCGTCCCTTTGCCTGCCGCATCTATTACAACTTCGACAAGTCTGCCTATTACTGCCAGAACCCCAACGACACCACTTTGCAATTGTTCGATGGAGTGCAGAGACACCTAGAGAAGGTGCTCGGCGCCTACACCGGCGGATACTATTTCAAGTGAACAAGCCGATCAACGTCATCCTCATATGATGCCCTCTCCCTCTGGGAGATGGTGCCCGGAGGGCGGGTGAGGGAAGGTTCTTCGTGGCAATTCCCCTCACCCCGCCCCTCTCCCAGAGGGAGAGGGTGGTTACCGCGCGGATCTCGATCTTATTCCCAACATCCAGCCCCACCTGCGATACATCTTTTGCTTTTCAGGAGGATCAACATGAAGCTCCGCATCGCCCTTTGGACCGTTCTTCTCTTCGCCCTCCCCTGTGCCGCCGGCGCCGACGTCCGGCTTACCGCCGACTCCCGCATTACCGCGGTCACGGTCTTCGCAGACCGGGCCCAGGTTACCCGCAAGGCCTCCTTGCAGTTGAGCCCCGGAATCAACCTGATCACCTTCGAGGCCCTCCCCCAGTTTCTGGCCGAAGACTCGTTGCGTGCGGAAGGCAAAGGAACCGGCAAGGCGATCATTTCCGGCCTGACGGTAAAAAACGTGTTTGTCGAGCGGATCGCGGAAAAGAACATCCGCGACCTGGAAGACCAAATCCGCGCCCTGCAAGAGAAGATCGAGAAGATCGAGGCCCGGCGCAAGGGGCTGGTCGCCCAGAAGGCATTCATCGAGTCGATCCGCGTCGGCTGGGGCGAAAGGATTTCCCACGAACTCGCGGCAGGGAAACCGACGGCTGCGGAACTCGGCGAGGCGGCGAAGTTCGTCGGGGAAGGGACCGGAAAAGTAGAGGAGCAGATCTTTCAGGCGGATGCAGAAAAGAAACCGCTGACCGACCGGATCGCGGCGCTCAAAAAACAGTTGGAGCAGGCGCGCGGTGAACGGAAGAAGCAGGTGCGGACGGTCGAGGTCGCGGTGGAGACGACGAAGGCGATGCTGTTTGACATCGAACTCTCGTACGTGGTGAGCCAGGCGCGCTGGGAACCGGCGTACGACGTCCGACTGGCTGCCGATGGCAGGGAAGCGGAACTTACCTACCGCGGCATGGTCTGGCAGCAGAGCGGGGAGGACTGGAAGAACGTGAAGCTGGCGCTGTCCACCGCTTCGCCGGAGATCGGCGGCGCTCCGCCCGAGTTGTCCCCTTGGCATGTCTCTTTCTACGTGCCGCCTCGTCCAATGATGTACGAGCCGCGCGCCGCGATGAAAAGCGCCATGCCGATGGAACTCGCCGGCCGCGCCGCCGCTATGCCGGCTCCGGCTCCCGAGGCGGAGGCGGCGCCCGAACCGCAGGAACCTGCTCTCCCCCAGTCCGCCCTGGTGAGCGAGGGGCAGAGCTCGGTCCTCTTCAACATCGTCGCCCCGGCGGACATCCCGGCCGACGGGACCAAGCAGGCCACGGTCATCGCGGTCGCCCATCTCCCGGTAACGGCTGATTTCATCACCGTCCCGAAGCTCTCCCAGCACGTTTACCTGAAGTCCGAGGTGACCAACGATACGCTCTTCCCGCTCCTAGCCGGCGCCGCCAACATCTTCAACGACACGACCTTTACCGGGAAGGAAACCCTGCGCACCATCGCCGCGGGTGAGAAGTTCGATCTCTTCTTCGGCGCCGACCACCAGATCAAGGTCAAGCGCGAATCAACCAAGGTCCGCAAGGAAGGCGGGCTCCTCAGCAGCAACCGGGTCAGCTATCGCAGTGTCGTGGAGCTGGAAAACCTGAAAAAACGCGGAGTGACCGTGAAGGTGCTGGACCAGCTACCGATCCCTGGCAACGAGGAAATCAAGGTGAGCCTGGCGGAGGCGGAACCGCGTCCAAGCGTGGCGAAAAATGACGGAACGCAGATCTGGACCGTGAATCTCGCCCCGGGAGAAAAGAAGCGGATCACCTACGAGATAACCATCGAATATCCGAAGGGGAAAGAGGTGACGGGGATCGAGTGACCGGTGAGCGTCCGTGGTTCCCGAGGCGGAGTTGGAAACGGAAGAAGGTTGATCGCAGGTTCCCTCCCCTTCAAGGGGAGGGACAGGGTGAGGATGGGGTCTTCCTGTTTGAAGCATGTAGGTCGCGTTGAGGTACGAAACGCGACGCTCCACATTCCTCGTTCCCAAGCTCCAGCTAGGGACCGTCCTTAAATGCGAAGCTCCAGCTTCGTGAAGCATACGAAGCTGGAGCTTTGACGGCAATTGCGTTCCCAAGGTGGACCCGAGAGTACAGTCGCGTTTCGTTCCTCAACACGACCTACGAACTCAACTGAGCAGGTTCAGGTACTCCTTCTCGGTGGCGAGTTCGCGGGGGTCGGCCCGGTCGATGTAGAGCATCCCCCGGATGTGGTCGTATTCGTGCTGGAAAATCCGCGCGATGAATCCGGACAGCTCTGCTTCCTGGCGCACGCCGTCCAGCCCGGTGAAGCGGACCCGCAGGGCGAGGTGGCGGGGAACGATGCCGCGGATACCGGGCACGCTGAGGCACCCTTCCCACCCACTTTCCATCTCGTCCGATTTCCAGACAATCTCCGGGTTCATCATCACGATCGGCTCGATGGTCTGGGCCTCCGGATAGCGAACGTTGGGGCGCGGGCAGATGATGAAAAGCGCGAGCGACTCGTGGACCTGCGGCGCCGCGATGCCGACCCCGTTGGCGTCCTCGCAGGTCGCCAGCATGTCGGCAACGAGGGTGGCGATTTCGGGAGCGGTCGGATCGGCTACCGGCTCGGCCACCTTGCGCAGCACCGGCCGTCCCAGTTGGGCAATCTGTCGGATGATAGCCATGGCAGTTTCTCCTTACCTTCGGTCTATGACTGGCTCATCGTAGCGCATGATGGCGGGAATGTCCAAAAAGGTCAGGCGTTGGGAAAGGGCATCCCGGTTCACATTTCCGTTGATGACGCACCCCCCATCATGTACAGTGTTACTGTACAACTTTCCGGAGGTTCGCTCATGTTAAAAACGACCTATAGCAATGCCAGGGCAAATTTTGCCGGGCTATGCGACGAAGTAACCAAGAACAGGGAGATCGTGATCATCGGTCGTCGCAACGGAGACCGGGTAGCACTAATTTCAGCTGATGAACTAGAGGGACTAATGGAAACGGCGCATCTGCTTCGATCGCCGAAAAATGCTCAGCGACTCCTGACTGCACTGCAACGAGCGGTAAATGGAGAAGGAGAGCCAACTTCCGTGGAAACACTCAAAAAGGATTTAGGCCTTGAAGGCTAAGCGGCGAGAGGCTGTTTTCCATTCTGAGTTCCGTGAAGATCTCCAGTATTGGGTGAAGACGGACCGGAGAACAGCACTTCGTGCTTTCGAACTCATAGAAGCGATCATCAAAGACCCATTTTCTGGCATCGGGAAGCCAGAACCCCTGAAAAATCTCCTTTCTGGAGCATGGTCACGGCGCTTAACGCAAGAGCATCGAATCGTGTACATAGTTTGTGACGATAAAATCGATTTCCTTCAAGCCCGCTATCACTATTGACCTTCAGATTCCCTCCATTTCGCCCCCCCCTTCCCCCCTTGCCTTCCCCTGATATTAATGTTTTAATGCTGTGCACTTTGTCAGTGAGCGACGCACGGAAACAGACACTGAGCTTGTCGTTAATTGACGAACCTCATCCTCCCCCCGCCCGTCGCAAGCCGTGCTCTTGCACGCGCCCCTTGAAGGAGTGGGAGCCTGCTGTCCTAATAGTTTCACTATTTCAACAACTATTGTCACACTGCATTGCATTTGAGGGCATCATGAAATCTGTAGTTCTCGCCATCCTGCTCGTCCTGTCCGCTGCATCCCTTTCCTTTGCCGCTGTCATGGATACCTCTTTCAAGTTCTCCACCATCGAGACGTCGCATTTCTCGATCCATTTCCACCAGGGGCTGGAGCCGGCGGCGCGCAAGGTGGCGGCTACCGCCGAGGGGATCCATCCCAAGATGGTGCGGGAATTCAAATGGGAGCCGCAGGAGAAGACACAGGTTGTCCTGATCGACGATACCGACTTCGAAAACGGCATGACCATCACCATCCCGTACAACATGATCATCCTCCAGGTCGTCCCACCGTCGCTGGTCTCCAGTATCGGTGAGTACGACGACTGGCTGAAGGTCCTGATCACCCATGAGTACGCACATGTGCTCACCGCCGACGCCGCCCGCGGCTATTCGAAGGTCACCCGCTCCATCTTCGGAAAGCCGCTGCCCAGCATCGACCCGCTCTCCGAACTGCTGTTCTTCGTCACCGCGC
Organism: Geomesophilobacter sediminis; assembly: GCF_016458275.1. Classification (GTDB taxonomy): domain Bacteria; phylum Desulfobacterota; class Desulfuromonadia; order Geobacterales; family Geobacteraceae; genus Geomesophilobacter; species Geomesophilobacter sediminis. The sequence continues at coordinate 103,925 of NZ_JAEMHM010000002.1, read as the reverse complement.
CCCCCAACACCTTCAATCCCCGTTGGTGGCACGAGGGGATGGCGACCTGGGCGGAAACGGAATTCACCGGCGCCGGCCGGGGCCGGGCGAGCGATTTCGACATGATCTACCGCATGGCGGTCGCCGAGAACAACATTCCCAGCATCGACCGCATCAACGGCGAGCTCCCCGACTGGCCCGACGGCAACCTCCCGTACGTCTATGGCTACCGGCTTCAGCAGTACATTGCCGATACCTATGGCAAAGAGGCGCTGGGCACCCTGAGCCTGGAGCAGGCCGGACGCTTTCCCTACTTCATCAACGCGCCTCCCGAACGCCTGACCAACGGGAAGGACTTCGCCCAGCTCTACCGCGACATGGTGCAACAGATGTTCCGGGAACAGGACGCCCGCATCGTTCTCTTGTCCCGCGCCCCGTACACGCCGCTGCGCCTGGTGTCCAACGAAGGGGAGAACCTGACCTTCCCGCGCGTCTCGCCGGACGGCAGCCGCATCGCCTTCAACCGCAACGATCCGCACGATCACCCTACGGTAGTGATCGCGGACCGGCAGGGTAACCGCGTCATGGAGTTCCGCCGGGTGCAGTCCGATCGGGGGAGCCTGACCTGGGCGCCGGACGGGAACACCATCTACTTCAGCCAGGCCGAAGTCACCAACGGCTTCGACATCTTCCAGGACCTCTACGCCTTCGATCTCAATACCAAGAGCACCTCGCGGCTGACCAAGGGCCTGCGGCTGCATGACGTCGACCTTTCCCCGGACGGCACGACCTTCGCGGCCGTAGTCAGTAACCGCGGCAGCCAGAACCTGGTGCTCCTGGATCGGGCGGACGTGACGGCATACTCGCGGGTGACACCGCGGCAGGCGACCGACTTACAGATGCAGCGGGTCTCGGCACCGCGCTGGTCTCCCGATGGCCGTTCCATCGCCTACACGGTCACCGACAATGCCGGGCATACCGGAATCCACCTCTACAACGTCGTCTCGGGCACCGACCGCGCCGCCCTCACCCTCGACCACAACGTCGCCTTTCCGGTCTGGACCCGCGACGGCGGCGCCCTCATCTACGTCTCGGACGAGACCGGCGTCTTCAACCTCTTTGCCTACGACCTGAAGGAAAAGAAGAGCTACCAGGTAACTCACCTGCTGGGGGGAGCGCTGCACCCGGAGGTGGCCCCGGACGGCAAGAGCATCCTGCTCGCCAGCTACACCTCCCGTGGCTACAGCATTGTCTCGACCGACCTCGACCGCGGCAAGTGGTCCGAACAGCGCGGCCCGACCCTGCCGCCGCCGCGCCAGCTCAACCAGGCCCTGCCGCCGGGGACACCGGAGCCGGTCCCGCCGCAGACGCCGGAAGCAAAGCCGTATTCCCCCTGGAAGACGCTCTACCCACATTTCTGGCTCCCCCACATGACCTTTGACGGCAGCGACATGCCGCCTTTGGGGATTTTCACCGCCGGGCAGGACGTCCTGGGCTACAACACGTTTCTTCTCAGCGCAGACTACAGTACCGGGCGCAACCGGGCGTACTACGACCTGACCTATCTGAACAACTATTTCTATCCCACGATCCTGCTCCAGGGATACGCACAGCCGTTCCTCTACGGCGACCTGCTCCAGCGCGGTGGCGATTACTATGAACTGAACCGGGCGTTCAAAGCCGAGGTGTCGGTGCCGGTGAACTTCATCGAATCCAACTACCGGGTGAAGGGCGGGTATTGGCTGCAGGACCAGCGGGCACTGAGCTCGCTTGATCCTAACGGTCGGTTTCGGGGAATAGATGTCTTTCAGGGCAGGCGGGACAGCTTCTACGCCGGAGTAGACTACGCGAGCAACCTCCGGTATCCCTACTCGATCAGCTCCGAGGAGGGGCGCCTGGTATCGGCGCAGGTCCGCCGCTATCAGCGCGGCTTGGGAAGCGACGTCAACTCCACCGAGTACAGCGCCTCCTACAGCGAATTTCTGAGGATGCCTTCCCCGGCGCTCAAGCACCACGTCCTGTATGTGAATCTGGCCGGCGCCGCCGCAAAGGGTGATCTCACCCCCCAGCAGGCCCTGACGGTGGGCGGGGTCCCGTCCGATCTCAATCCCTATTCCGTGCGCGGCTACGCCGACCGCTCCGCCTTGGGACGGTACCTTGCCAAGGGCACCCTCGAGTATCGTCTGCCGGTGAGCAACCTGATGAGCGGCCCCGGCACCGCTCCGTTATTCTTGGAGAAGTTCCATACCGCCGTGTTCGTCGATGCCGCACACGTGTGGGACGACCACATCACCAACCTCGGTGACCGCACGCTGGTGGGGGCCGGGGGGGAACTGCGCCTGGACGTATCCATCGGCTACTGGCTCACGATCACTCCGGCACTGGGTGTCGCCCACGGCTTTGGCAGTGGCGGCGAAAACACCATTTATTTGACCATCTACGCCAATCTCTGAGACCCTTTCTGGTATGATAGGAAAGCTTTCAAATTCTTAAGGAGGTAGCGCTTATGCGGATCATCGTCATCGGAGCGACCGGTACCATTGGGACAGCTGTGGTGAATTTGCTCTCCCAGGACCACACCGTGGTGAAGGTCGGCAACAAAAGCGGTGACTTCCAGGTGGACATCGCCCGGAAGGAGTCGATCGAGCAGCTCTTCAACGACGTGGGGACGTTCGATACGCTGGTCTGTGCGGCGGGGCTCGCCAAATTCGGTCCGATGGTCGAGTTGAGCGATGCCGACTTCCAGCTGGGGCTTTCCAACAAGCTGATGGGACAGGTCAACCTGGTGCGCCTCGGCACGCGCTACGTCAACGATTACGGCTCCATCGTCCTTACCAGCGGCATTCTGGCGCAGCACCCGATGCCGGGGAGCGTCTCGATCAGCATGATCAACGCCGGCATCGAGGGATTCGTTCGGGCAGCAGCGATGGAGATGGAGCGCGGCGTTCGCCTCAATGCGGTAAGCCCGCCCTGGGTGAAGGAAACGCTCATTGCCATGGGGAAGGAAAGCTCCCAGGGGATGCCGGCGGACAAGGTGGCCCTTGCCTACCAGGCCTGCATCGAGCGCGAGCTGAGCGGCAAGATCCTGTACGCGCGGGACTTCGAATAACTGAGCGGGCTTCCGGCCCTTGCAGCAGCACAAAAGAAGGCCCCCTCTTCCGCTGGGAAAAGGGGGCCTTCTTTTTTGGTAACGATCACCGATCAACGCGGCGCGGTACTACTCGCCCCGGATGATCTCTTCCAGGTTGCCGGCAATGGTCGTGGAGGTCGCCGCCTGTTCTTCGGAGGCCGTGGCGATCTGCGAAATGAGGTGTTCGATCTCCTCGATGGAGGAGACGATGTGGGTGAGAGACTCATCGACCTGGTTGGACAACTGTTCGCTCACCTCCGCCTCGGTTTTGCCGCGCTCGATGGCATCAACCGCCAAGGCGGTCTCCTTCAGGATCTCATCGACCATGGTGCGGATTTCCTTGGTGGACTGGACGGTGCGGTCGGCAAGCCGCCGAACCTCATCGGCGACGACGGCGAAGCCTCGTCCCTGCTCGCCGGCCCGGGCCGCTTCGATGGCAGCATTGAGGGCCAGGAGGTTGGTCTGATCGGCAATGTCGTTGATGACGCTCACGAACTCACCGATCTTCTCGGACTTGGTCCCGAGACTCCCCACGATACCGGCGGAGCTGCGCACGATCTCGGCAACTTTCCGCATCTCGTGCACCGCCTGGTTCACCACCTGCTGCCCTTCGCGGGCATTGGAGGCAACCTGCGTCGCGGCATCGGAGGCGTTCACCGTGTTGCGCGCCACTTCGTTGACCGTCATGCTCATTTCTTCCATGGCGGTCGCAATCTGGGTGACCCGGTTCTCGAGATATTCCTTGCGGGCAAGTTCGCGGCGCTGGTGCTCGTCGACTGCTTTTTCGGCGCTGATGTCGCTCCAACAAGCCATGTAGCAAAGGACCTTGGAACTGTCGGTACTGCTCCAGATCGGGTAAGCCGTGGTCCGCAGGGTAACGCTCCCGATGGGAATTTCGGCGGTGTGGGGCAGATCGCTGCGGGGATTGCCGAAGATGCGACGAATCCGGGCCGGATCCTTATGAAACTGGTGGATCGACTCACCGGAGGCACGCGCCACGTCGGCGCCGGCCAGGCCGGCATTGAGCTGGGAGCGATGCTGGCTGAAAAGCTCCTTCGCACGCCGATTCATGTAGAAGATCTTGTTGTCATGAGTGGTGTCGCAAAGCATCACGATGTTGTCGACGTTGTCGAGCATCTGCACGAGCTTTGCGATCTCTGCATTTTTTTCGTCGAGTTCCTGTCTGGTGGGTCCGCCGCCGAAAAGGCCCATGGTGCTCTCCTCTTTTAATTCTTCGATTATGTTACGTAGGGCTTTCTTCATGTATCGGTAGGTAGTGGAAAACCTTGAAGGAAATAGTTATCTCCCGGCCTTTTCCAATGCTTTTCTTTCAATGCGGCGCCCATATATGATAGATTCCGCAGGGTTGAAAATGAATGAATAATGGATGGTCGATGAACGCTGAAACGGTAGTCAAACGGCTGCAAGAACTCGCCGCCCCGGAACAGGCGAAAATCATGCAGCGATATTTCAAGACCGGGTCGGGGGAATACGGGGAAGGAGACGTATTTCTCGGACTCAAGGTCCCCCAGTGTCGGCGTCTGATTCCGGAGTTTCGCCCCCTGCCGCTTGTCGAACGACTCCAGTTGCTCCAATCGCCCCTCCACGAGGCACGATTCCTGGGACTGCTTCTGCTGGTCGACGGTTTCCAGCGTGGCACCCCCGAGTTGCGCGAGGAGATCTATCGCGGCTACTGCGCCAACACGTCCCGGATCAACAACTGGGATCTGGTCGACTGCTCCGCCGAGCATGTCGTGGGGGCTCACCTGAGGGAGCGCTCGCGGGCACCGCTGCACGAGTTTGTCCAGTCGAAGCTGATCTGGGAACGCCGGATCGCGATCATGGCGAGCTTCCATTACATCAAGCGCGGGGAATTCGGGGAAACGCTGCGACTGGCCGAGACACTGCTCCACGACCGGGAGGACCTGATCCACAAAGCGGTGGGATGGATGCTGCGCGAGATCGGCAAACGGGACCGGTCAACCGAAGAGAGCTTTCTCCGTCAACACTACCGGTCGATGCCGCGCACCATGCTCCGCTATGCCATTGAGCGCTTCCCGGAGCCGTTGCGTCAGGGATACCTGAAGGGGAATTTGTGACGTTTCTGCCGACGGAAAAAACGAAATGGTGGCAAGGCAAGCGCGGTGAGTGGTACGTCGCGATGCAGTTCCTGCTGCTCCTGTTGCTTTTCTTTGCCCCGCGGGAAACGGCGTCGATCCCGCTTTGGTCCGAGCGGTGGAAAGCCGCGTCGCTCGTCGTTGCGGGGCTCCTGATCGGCGTCGGACTCACCTTCGGGATTTCCGCTGCATTGCGCCTGGGGAGGAATCTTACCCCCCTCCCCCGCCCCAAGGAAAGCGGGAAGCTGGTCGAAACCGGTCCTTACGGTTTGGTGCGGCATCCGATCTATACCGGGGTGATCTGCATGGCTTACGGCTGGAGTGTGCTCGCGATGAGTTGGCTGACGATTGGATATGCGACCGTTATCTTCGTTTTCCTGGACATCAAATCGCGGCGGGAGGAACGTTGGCTGGTGGAGCAGTACCCGGGGTACGAGGAATACCGAAAACGGGTGCGCAGGCTGATTCCGTTTGTGTATTGAAAGGCGGGGGCTGGGGTCGGGGGGCTGGTGTCTGGAAGAAAGCTCACCGATTCCCCCCAATAAGGGTTTGTCCCTCGGCGTGCCTCAGCGACCTCTGCGGTTGGCTTTGGTTGGCTTTAGTTGGCGTTCTATTCCGACGCTTCGCAGCGGGCGAAGCGGGGCACTTCCTTTCCTTCCACGACGACCGTCTCCTCGAACATCGCCTCGGGACGCACCCACAGTCCACCTTCGCCATACAAAGGACGATACACCACCAGGCGCTCATCGGTCTCGCTATGGCGCGCCGTCCCAATGACCTCGTAGTAATTCCCCTTGTAATGACGATACCTGCCCGGCTCAACAGCCATTCCTGCCTCCTGTTTTCCTATCAAAAAGCAAGAGCGTCCTTCCGACGCGATTTCTTTAATCGCGCCCGGAAGGGCGCTCCCACAGTAAAAGCACTCTAGTAAAGATCCTCAACAAGACCGAACCGATTGTCTCATTGTCTCATTGCTTCATTGTTTCATTGTCTCAGACCACCCGGATGATGAACTCCGGACAGGCGGCGCCGCAGTAGCCGCAGAGAATGCAGTCGGCCTCTTCAACCATTGCCTTCCCTTCCTTGATGGTAAGCGCGTTGTTGGTGCAGGCCGGCACACAGGCACCGCATCCCTTGCAGAAGGCCTGCATGATCGCCAGGGTCCGTTTCCTTCCTTCCAGCTTGCTCCACACCTCCTCCGGCGCGGCGCCGTTGTCGAAAAGGGCAAGGTTTCCGTCGATCTCCGCCTCGGTGAGCATCCCGAGCGCGATCCCGTTCACTCCGGTAAGCCCGAGCACGTAGCGCAGGCTCTCCCGTGCCGACGAGATCAGGTTCCCCCCCGCCAGCGCCTTCATGGCGTAGACCCCTTTTCCGACCGCGGCGCATTCCGCGATCGCCGCGGCCATCTCGGCGGCACTCCCGTCCAAAATCCCCATACCGGTCCGGTTGATCAGCGGATGGATCACCTCGATCTCCGGGTGCTGCGCGCTTTTCCTGATCGCGCTGATGAAATGGGAGGAAAGTCCCACATGGGCGATTTTCCCCTCTTCCTTCATCCGCAAAAGGACCTCGATCACCTCGGCGCGCTCGGTGAACGGATCGGCAACGCGGGCGCCGTGGAGGTGCACGATGTCGAGCCGTTCCCGCCCCAGTTCTTTCAGGGCGCGCTCGACATGGGCACGGGCATCGGCTGCGTTGTTGGCGTGGGTTTTGGTGGCGATGAAGACGGGACCGACGAAGCCGTCCAACCCGGCGCGGATGTGGGAGTAGGTCTGATAGAGTTCGGCGGTGTCGAGAAGGTTCACCCCCCGCTCCACCGCGTGGCGGATCAGCCGCCCCCCCTCTTCGGGAGTGACCCGGGCCTGCAGCGGTCCCAGGGGAAGGGTGCCGAATACCAAGGGGTTAATGGCCAGTCCGGTACTGCCCAGTGCAACAGTTTTCATGCTCCAGAATCCTTTCCGGGATAAGAACGATTCGACGCCAAGGCCGTTAACACACCGTTGGCAGACGCGGCCGGGCAGCCGCGTCGTCTTGCTGACGGTCAGTAATGCGGAGGCGGCTCTTCTTCCGAAGGAGCCTTGTTCTGGGAGAAATTCAGCCCCCGCAGGTGATCCTTGATGTGCTTGAGCTCTCTCATGAGGTGGTCGATGTGCCGCTGCTGCTGGGTGACAACCTCGTTCAGCTGGTCAATGACATGCCCCTGGTGCATGATCAGCATTTCCATGTCGGTTAGCCGTTGTTCCATGGCTTTTTCTCCTTTTGACGCTCCGCATCGGTGCGGCGTGTCGGCCGCCGATAATTAGTGGCGGCTATGCTTCAACACCGGGAATTCTAGCTCTTCTGATTTGGTAAACCAAGACAAAAATCAGGGAGCAATAGCATGAAGGAGCGGTATTTCTTACAAGACTCGGGCCCTATCTGTGGCTTCCCCCACCCCCGCGCCCGCTCCCGTCGAGAGAATGGGAGAGATGGGGAACTACTTCGCCGAGACGACGAATTCCACCCGCCCGCGGGGTCCGCCTTCCTTGGGAGCGGTATAGATGTCGCCGCTCTTTTCGAACATCCGCTCCTGCGGCACTTTCGCCTCCTTGGCGAGGTAGGAAATGACGGTCGCACAGCGGTCATGCGCCAGGGCGTGCAGTTCGTGGTCCCCCACGATCATGTTGGCGTAGATCAGCTTGGTCATCTCTTCCACCGGGAGATCCTTGACGGTGCCCAGGATGGTGCGCGGCTTGGGGAACTTCTCCTTGACGTAGACCGCGCGGAGCAGGTCCGGATACTCCTCCTTGGAGATCTCCAGGTTGTCCGCCGAAATGCCCGCCGTCTCCTTGTTCTTCTTCACCATCTGCAGGAACTTCTCGGTCCTGAGCTTCTTCTGCAACTGCTCGTGGCGATACCCTTCGGCATCCTTCTCCTTGTTTACGTACCCCCCGACCTCAAGCACGATCCCCGGCCGCTCGGTCAGCGCCTTGCCGAGCGCTTTAAGCTTGTCCGATTCGGCGGCGGAAAGCCGGCTGGAACCGGGATCGAAGGCAACGGTGCGCAGATCCTGATCCTTGCCGACCATGGATGAAAGCAGCGAGAACGGAGAGGTTGCCGCCTTTACCACCAGGTTCTTCAATACCTGCCAGACCACCCCCCAAACCTTGAACTGCGGGTCGTCGGTCCGCCCGGTGACCGGGAGATCGAGGTGGATCTCGCCGTTTCGGTCTTTCAGCAGCGCCACCGCAAGCCGCACCGGCAGCGAGGTCGCCTTCTTGCTCTCCACCTTCTGGCCGAAGGTGAACTGGTCCAGGAACACCTTGTTTTCGGAGGTCAGCTTGTTCTTCTCGATCAGGTATTTGAGGTCGAGAAACAGCTTCCCCTGGTCGATGGTGTAACCCAGGTAGGTGCCGGAGTACGGTGTCGCGGCAGGCATCTCGATGTCCCTAAAGGACATCTTCAAATCCACGAAGAGATCGCCCCGCAGCGGGTTGATCTTGCCCGTTATCTGCAGCGGCGAGCGGTTTTCCAGGTTACCCCTCAGGTCGACATCGGCGACGGTCGAGGACTCCGACGAAAGCCCGCTGACCCGCCCTCCCAGGTTGTAGAAGGTGGTATTGAATGGTTTGGAAAGGTGCAGGTCGGAAAAGGCAAGCGTCCCCCCCTGCACGACCACGGTGCCGATGCTGACCCGTTTCTGGGCCGCGGCCTGGGATGCTGCCGGCGACGCGGGCGGGACGGACTTGGCCACCGCCACCGGCGGCTGTGCCGGTTTGGCAGGCGCCGGCGGAGCGGCCGCTCCCGGTTGCTTGGCTGACGCCGCTGCCGCGGCAGGCGCCTCGGGAGGCTCGACCAGGTTCTGCAGGTTGAGGGTCCCGTCGGGGCGGACCACGATCTTGGAGTAGACGTTACTGAGCGACACTTCACGGACGGCGAGACTGAACGGCGCCAGGGTTCCCCGGACGTCCTCGACTTCCAGGCTTTCCCATTTCAGGAGATCCTGCTCGTCCACCGAGTCGAGGATATGGAAGGAGCGCACCCCCGCGCTTCCGGCGAAGGTGCCGGCGATCTTGCCGTCCTTGAGGGCGAGGTCGGTCTTCAGGGCGACATCGAGGTCGCCACCGGCCAGGATCACGTTCAGGTTGTCCGGAAGGTAGTCCTCGAACTGGCGCAGTGCGATGCTCTTGAGCGCCACGGTTCCGGAATAGCTGAAAGGCTGCGGCACCAGCTGGCCGTTGGCGGCGATCGGCCCCCGGTTGCCCAGCCGCGTCTTGAAGCGCAGCCCGATCGGGGCAAAGCGCGGCCCCTGGATGTTGGTGAGGTTGAAACCGGTGTCGTTCAGGGTGAACTGCGGGTGCTCCTCCCGCGTCTTGTCGGTAAAGGAGAAGTTGAGGGCACGGGCGTGCACCGTCCCGACCTTGTAGGAAAACGGTGCTCCCTTCTTGCCGTGAGCTTCCTTTTTCTCCGGCTTCGGGTGCGGCTTCCGCCCAGCTCCTGCCGAAGCGGCCGGCTTTTCCTTTTTCAAAAGGGAAAGGATCGACACGCCCCCCGGCTCCAGCGAAAGGCTGGTGGCACCGTTGGCAAGTCCCACGTCGGCGATGGTGAGGCGGTTGGCGTTCTGGTCGTAACCCGCATCCTTCACCAGGAGCTCGCCGAGCTTCATCCCCTCCCCCGCCCCGTATTTGAGCGAGAGTTTCCGGAGCGCCGCCTGTCCATGGGTCGAGACGAACCCCTTCTCCTTGCTGTAGGAAATGTCGCTGGAGAGGTCGAGCTTTCCCTCCACCGGGTTGGTCAGGTATGCCGCAAGGTAGGGCCAGGTCTGGCGCAGGTTGAAGTTCTTGATCCCCGCTTTGCCGTTGAGCGAGGCGGGCGCAACCGACAGCCGCCCGGCGGAATCCACCCCGGTCTCCTTGTTGAGCAGCAGCGAGATCTGGTAATCGGCGAGCGACTTGGGGTCGGTGCCGAAATTCTTCAAGCCGATGTTGATGTTGGAGACGGTGGAGGCAAAGCCGCCCTGCGGCAGCGCATCGGCAAAGTGGAAAGCACCGTTGGCAAGTTCGGCCGAACCGATGTGCATCCAGAGCGGATGCGCCTCCTTCTTTTTCTCCTTATCCTTATCCTTCTCTTTTTCGGGCTCCTTCTCTTTCTTCGCCTCCGCAGTCCGGAGCTGTTCGAACATCCAGCGCCCCTGCCGGTCGCGGCTCGCGAAGACCTCGATCCCGTCCAGCCGGATCGAGGCGATATCGAAGCGGTTGGCGAGGACCTCGAGCTTGGTGGCCTTGACCTCGGCCAACGGAGCCTTGAGGAGCGGCCGCCCGTCTTTGAGGTTGATGGCGACGTCATCGAGCCGGAAGGTGCCGCGCAGGGCAAGATCGGGGACGTCCCGCGACGACACGCGGTAACTCAGTTCGGTATCGAGCGAGAGATTTCCGGAAGGGACGTTGACCGGCGGTGGGACCGGCGAGTAGGCAAGGTAGCGCGGCAGGCTCAGCCGGTTGAAAGAGAGGTGGACCGAGGTCTCCAACGACTTGCTGAACGGCTTGAGCTGCCCGCCGAAATTGAACGGGGTGCCGTTGACGACGGCGCTGATCTTGGGCTGTACGTACTTCTCGACCCGGTAAGGGATGTTGCTGACGAAAGGAACGCCGATTTCCAGGTCGCGGATGGTGTGCTTGCGACTGACGGCGGCATCGTCGAAATCGACCGAACCGCCATGCAGGGTGATGTTGTTGATGGAGAAAAGAAACTTCTCTTTCTTCTCCTCTTTCTTTTTGGGGAGTTTCTTCTGCAGCTCGATGATGTCGCTGAAGCTGTACTTGTTGGCAGCGTATCTTGAGAAATTGAATGCGGGCTTGTCTACCGATACTTCATCGACGATGAGCGCCTTGCGGAAGATGGATGAGGGACTAACCGAGGCCCGGATGCGGCTCACCGAAAAGAGCGGCGGACGGCTGGCCTCCAGAAGCTGGAAGTTTTCGATGGTCGCGGTGAGGGTGAAGGGGTTGATCGAGATCGAGCCGATCTGGCTGTTTCGGCCGGTCGACTCCTTGATCGCTTCGACGGCTTTGCTTTTTACCAGCGGCGGCAGCACGAACATCACGAAAAGAACGAGAACCACCAGGAAAATGGTGCACCCGATAGCCACTTTCTTCATTCGACTCATAGCAATACCCTCGAAAATCATTTAATTGCGATCGCCGCTGCCATTACAAGCCGGCGCCGGAAAACTCTGATTCTAATCCTATAGTCCTAATAAGTAAAGACACGGCATGATCGACCGTTCGCTGACTGATAACGGCGGCGGCAAAAATGCTTCAAAAGAGCCTCGGAATCTGCTAGTTTTCATCTTCTGGCGCCAACAGCGCCGACCAAGGAGGAAGAAATGTCCGACGCACCTAAATCGAGCGGGGAACGCCATATTGACGCCATCATGGAGCAACTCGAACCAGGCTCGGACCGCTACGACGTTCTCGACAAGGCGAAGCGTTTCAAGTCAAGCTGGGTGGAACTGGGGGAAAAACTTCTCGTGGTGAGCAGCCAGGGGAGTTTCCGCGAGTGGGGATACAACAGTTTCGAAGAGTACTGCGTCCAGGAGATCCGGATCAAGCGCGGCACCGCCGAAAAACTCACCATGGCCTACCGGTTCATGGAAAAGGAGGAACCGCAACTCCTCCAGCACCGCGGCACCGCCGAAGACCTCAAGCCGCTGCCGGATTACCGTTCCGTGGACCTTCTGCGCAAGGCAAAGGAAGAAAAGGGATTCAGCGAAGAGGAATACCAGGATCTCAGGAAGACCGTGGTGGAGGACGAAAAGAGCCATCCGACGGTGCTGAAGAAGTACAAGGAGGTCGCGTCGCTCCGCGACGAGTACGATCCGCTGGTCCCGATGAAGGCGAGCCTTTCCGCCGCGCGGCGGCTGCATTCCGCCCTGCTCTCCCTCGATGACCGGCCGGATCTCTACCTCAGCCAGGTCGGAGAAATCATCACCCACCTGGAAAACGAGCTGGAAGCCCGCGGCGGCGAACCCAACGCCGAGGCGGGAGAGGTGAAGCCGATCTAGCACAATGAGACAATGAGACAATGAGACAATGAACAGGAAAGGCCGGGGAATCCCGGCCTTTTTGTTTCCGATCGCGTTGAGTCTCGCCCCTAAGGTCCACCTCGGCTACGTCGAGGAGGTAGCGGTGGCGCTCGTAATAACGTGCGGCGGTTTGCCTTCTCCGGTGCGCGCCGGGAAAGGCGCTCCCACAGGGTAGGGAGCACCGGCATTATTTCAAGACCATCTCACGCCGCGGACTTGCCGGCGGATTTCCACATGAAAGAGTCGAACCGTGCCTGAAGCATCTGGTCGTGGGTGATGTCCATCTGCTTCAACCGATTTTCGAGGGTGTCGTACCCCAGCAACAGCCTTTCCATGTCCTCGGCAAACTGCAGCAGTTCCCCGAAAGGACCTTCCCGGGTCAAGAGCGCACTACTCAACTCACCGGATAGATTCAGGGTCGTCACCACTTCCTGCATCGGAACGGAATAGATAGCCTCCATGAGCGAGAGGATCCCCACCATGAAGGCCTGTTCCGGAGCGGTCGGAATGCCCCGCAGCTTGCCGTGATGGCGGGCCAGCGCCTCCATGAACCCGGCCCGCACCGCGGCCATGTCCATCATCGGGTTGTCGCCGGTGCTCTGGGTCGAGGTGGCAAACAGGCAGATCTGCACCCAGCGCTTTATCTGCTGCAGCCCCAGCATGGTTATGGCATGCCGCACCGAGGTGATATCCACCCGCGACCCGACGGCGACCGAGTTGACCAGCATGAGCAGCTTGTAAGTCAGCCCGGGGCTCGCCTGGAAGGCGTTCACGATCTCCTCGATTCCGGCGTCATCCATCAAGAGATGCAAAAGCTTCAACAGTGACGCGCCGGAATCGTCGATTTTTTTCTTTTCAATCACTAGCGGTTTCGAGAAGTAGTAGCCCTGGAAATAGTCGAACCCCAGGTCACTGCAGGCTTCGAACTGTTCCCGGGTTTCCACCTTTTCCGCGACCAGCTTCATGGGATAGGGGCGCAGGTTCTCCACCATCTGAGCCACTTCGTCGAGATTGTTCTCAACCAGGTCCAGCTTCACGATGTCGACCATGCGGTAAAGAGGATCGTAGCTTGGGTGGTAGACGTGATCGTCCAGGGCGAGGGTGAATCCCCTCTCCTTGAGCAGGCGGCACCGCTCGACCATGGCATCGCTCAGCTGGATGCTCTCCAACAGCTCCAATACCACCATCTGCTTGGGCAGGATCTCGAGGACATCATCCATGAGCAGCTCGTGCTCTATGTTGATGAAGCCTTTGTGCCCCCCCAGGATCTCCTGGAGGCCGAATCCGGAAAGCGAATTGATGATGACGTTGGCGGTAGCGTAGGAATTGTCGAGGTTCTCGGTGGAAAGCGGACGGGAGGGACGAAACAAGAGTTCATAACCGAGCAACTGTTCGTTTCGATCGAGGATTGGCTGTCTGCCAATAATGTACTTCATGGTCCTGCCCTCCTTCCCGTGAGGCGCTGCGAATCGAGGACCGGCAGCAGACGCTGGAGTCCGTTCGACATTGGGTTAGGTTGGAGCTTGACCGTAACATAAATTAGATTAAAGAGACAATTGTTTTAATTATAACATTACCTTAAACAGCAGCAAAATTACGATTTGCGGTCTTCTGACTACAAAAAGGATTAACAAAAACGATACTGGCCGAAGAATAAAGCGATACTACTCCTAAAGCAGATATTCAGTACCGGCAGAATAAAGTATTCGCCCCACCCTTTCAACATGCTCTATGAGAGAGGGGTCACCGAGTTTGTGCATCAATGACAGGTCAATCTTGTACGGGAGCAAGAGGTCATCCAGTTCGTTTTCGATCTGGAACAGCTCCGAGAGAGTCACCCCATCACCTTTAATGGTGAGGTCGATATCAGAACCTTTTTTATACGTCCCCTTGGCACGCGACCCGTAAAGGATGACCTGCTCGACCTGGGGATGCCTGCTGAAGACGGTACGGATCAGCGTGATCGTCTTTTCAGGGAGGCCAAACTGTGTCGGACCTGGGTCATTCGGCATCCATTAACTCCGCCAACCGTTCGTGGAGGGCACAGAAAAGCGGATAGTACAGCGCGACCACCTTGGCGGCAATCTCGTTGGCAACGTCCTCGTTGTAGGTGTGGGAGGTCATATTGCGACTTCGGATCATCTCCATCCACCCTTCCCCGTCATCGACCAGCCCCCTCTGAAAGGCTTCCCGGCTGGCGTCGCGGGACCCAATGAGCGTAGCGATGCCCTGGTACTCGAAATAGTCCTTCAAAACGTTCCAGGCCAGTTCGTGGGTAAACTCGAACGCCTTGATCAGCCCCTGCTGCTCGATCTCATTCAGGGCACGCTGCCGACTCATATCCACCGCCCGCCCCAACTGGGTGAGCGCCTTGGAAAAGTGCTGGTAGCGTTGCCGCCACCGGATATCGGGGTCGTTCATTGCTACCTCCGAAAAATAGATCGATGCCGGTCCACGGGCCAGGTTCTGCTTCCCACTCCCGAGCCCCAGCCCCTAGCCCCGGTTTTTGGCTGCCGGCGACCAGGGAAAGTCCTGGAGATGGGCGGCCAGATCCTCTTTGCGGTACCGGTTCACCCGGTTGGCAATCAGCACAACGGCCATGGTAATGGGGAGGAAGAAGGTGAAGATTCCGGTGAGCGCCATCATGTTTTCACCGATGAAGAGGGTCACGCCGAGGTTGAAGACGAGTACGCACAGGTAGAGGAAAGGAGCATAGAGGGAGCGAAACGGAAGCGCCGCGACGCCGTACGGCCGCTCCTCGGAACGGACCAGGCGGTCGATAAGCTGCAGCGCGAAGATCATCACCGCGCTCACCAGCCACCAGCCGAGGTAGTTGGAAAGGGGGACGCCGTAGTGGTACCCCGCCTCCTTATAGCCGTAGATCTGTCCCAAAAACCAGCGCCGCCCCTGCAGGGCGACCGGGTCGATGACGATGTCGAGGAAGGTCTGGAACAGCGAGCCGAGCAGAAGGACCGAGAGGGAGCGCCGCAGCCGGAAGGTCTCCAGGGTGACCAGGTCGCCGCGCCACCGTTTGATCGGGGCGAGGACCAGGATCGCGGTGGCGTAGCTTACGTAACAGAGAAAGACGTAGGACAGCGAATCGAAGAAGGGAACCCCGGCGATCCAGAGTTCGTCGTGGCGGGTGGTATCGATGTAGTAGTACCACCCGTAAGGAAAGCCGTTGTTGATCGAGGAGACCTCGGAAACGAAGGCGATCAGGTAGCCCGCCGCGGTGAACCAGATGGTCTTCTTCCAGCCCAGGTGCAGCACGCTCGCCACCAGGTAGGCGGCAAAAAAGGCAAACACGTACGGGCGGAGCAGGAAGGTCCCCGCGGCAATGTGGAAAAGCTGTTCCATGGCGCTAGAAAAGGGTGCCCAGCACCGATCCGAGGACGGAGATCGGACCGGTGTCGCTCAACCCTTCCATGGCCCGTTCCGCCTTCTTAAGGGTGGCGGTGGTGTCGCGGTACAGGGAGTCGTCGTTAACCAGCTTGCCGAGGGTCCCCTGCCCCTTGTTGATCTTCGCCGCGATCTCCTTCAGGTCCTGCATGCCGGAACGCATGTCGGTAAGCACGCCGTTGGCGTTGTCGTAGAGCTTGGGATCGTTGACCAGCTTGCCCAAGGTGCCGTCGCCGTGGTTGATCTTGGCCGCAATTTCCTTGGCATCCTTCAGGCCGCTGTTCAGATCCTTCACCCCGACCCGCAGGTCGGAGACCAGGGAGGTGGCGTCCTTGTAGAGGAGTTCGTCGTTGATGAGCTTGCCGAGGGTTCCCTCGCCGCGCTGCATCTTCCCGGTCACGTCCTTAAGCGATGCGACCGTGGTCGCGGCATCGTCGTAGAGGGTCTTGTCGTTCAACAGTTTCGCCAGGGTTCCATCCCCCTTGTTCACCTTCTCGGAGATGTCGTTGAGGTTGGAGATGGCGCTTTTCAGGTTGCCGCGGTTGTCGTCCAGGATGCCGGAGATCTTGTGCATGACCTCCTCCTGGTTCTTGTTCAGGTTGTTGATGAGCACCTTGGCGTCCTTGGTCAGGTCGCTCACGTTGTCGACGATGACGTCGATGTTGGCGGAGTCCTTGCCGATGACGGTCCCGCCAGGCGGGAGCAGCGGTGCGTTGGGCGAGCCGAAGGAAAGGCCGAGGAACTGGCCGCCGAGGAGGTTGGTAAGCCGCAGGCCGGCGACGGTATCCGTGCGGATCCGGGTGCCCGGCTTCACCTCGAAGTCGATTTCGATCCGGTCGGTGAGAACTTCGATGCTGGTGATGCGCCCGACGTCGACGCCGGCCAGCCGGACCGGGTCGCCCATCTTGAGACCGGTAATGGTGGTGAGATAGGTCTTGTAGGGGACGTTATGCTGGAACGGGTTCCACTTCTCCCCGACCTCCAAAAGGACGCCGAGGATGATGAGACCGAAGATAAAGAAAAGGCCGACTTTGCGCTCCACCGTCATTGCCATAGATATATCCCTCCGGAAAAAGAGCCCAATGGCTCTTCAAAAAGGCACAACTATAACCCCATCCTCACCCCGTCCCTCTCCTTGAAGGAGAGGGAGCGTAAGGGCGGATTTTAAGGGAAGTAGGGGCCTATCCTGCTAGTAGCTGTTTTACCGAACATTTCCGCACACGTCCCCTCCCCTTCAAGTCGCGTGCAAGAGCACGGCTTACGACGGGCAGGGCGGGGATGGGTTTCGTCACCAACTACATGAGCAGCCGGGTCAGGATGTAGTCCGCGACCAGAATCAGCATGAAAGAGAGCACCACCGAACGGGTGGTCGACTCGCCGATGCCGCGCGCCCCGCCGCGGGTGGCAAACCCGACATAGGTGGAGACCAGCGCGATCAGCGCCCCGAAGACCACCGCCTTGGTAAGGCCGGTCCCGATCTCCTTCATCTTCAACGCCGCCGTGAGGCTGTCGTAATAGGTGGCGTAGGAGACGAAGATCTGCGGGTGGATGTTGCTGATCAGCGCCCCGCCGACGATCCCGATGCAGTCGGAATAGATGACCAGTGCCGGCACGCAGATCAGGCAGGCGATGAAACGCGGCATCGCCAGGTACCGGATCGGGTCGATGTCGAGCGTCTTGAGCGCGTCGATCTCCTCGTACACCGTCATGACGCCGAGTTCCGCGGCCATGGCGGAACCGCAGCGCCCGGCAACGAGAAAGCTCGTCATGACCGGCCCCAGTTCCCGCACCATCGAGTGCCCGACGATCGCCCCGATGATGTTCTGGCCCCCGTACTTGTTCAACTCGACCCCGGTCTGCAGCGCGAGGACCATCCCGACGAAAAAGGCCATGACCGAGGCGACCGGGAGCGTGTCGTAACCGATGATCGCCATCTGGGTGAGGATGCTCGGGATATTCCGCGGCGCCTCGCGGATGTAGGCCACGATCTTCCAGATGAGGATGACCATCTCGCCCACGACCTGCTGGAAGTACAATATTCGCTTGCCGAGGTTGTCCACCCTGGAAGTCACTTAGTCCCCCATTTCAGCCCAGCCGGAATCCAGAGCAGGGTCAGTTCCCGTTCCCCACCGCTTCTGCTGTAACCGAAAAGCCCCTTGAACAGTTTGAATTCCGTCTCCGCCTTTTCCGAGCGATAGGAAACCAGCGGGAAGAATTCGTAGGCAAGATCCTCGCCGCGGCGCTCATGCCAGAAAAGGTTCCAAAGAAACGACGACGCACTGTCCCCGTTCTCGTTCCAGCGCCGCTGGTAGATGCGCCACAAAGGCGCCCAGTCGCGCTCGATCCCCTCCTTGTCCAGGATCGGCTCCACCGGCGCCGGAAGGGATATCGAGGATACCCCATGCGGGGTGCTCTTGTAAAGAAAGAGCGGCCAGAAGGCGGTTCTCCGGGCGGTCGCCCCGTCCTTGGGCCAGGTCTGGCGCCGGTCGGTGTACAGGAAGAAAAGGTACCGGTCGTACTCCTCGTTGAACATCGACGAGGTCATCTCCTGGTGGCGGTAAAGCGGCCAGATCAGCCACTTTTTCTCCCACCCGGGGGAGGTCTCCTTCATCCAGAAGGGGAGCACGCTGGTGGTGTTTTTGGTCTCGCCCCGCACCGTGTAGATGAAGGGCCAGAAGTAGTCGGTCTCGAAGGTTTTCTTGTCCCGGTCATCATCGTAGCCAAAGAAGGGCCAAAGGTAGCTGCGCGCGGTTTTCTTCGGCGAGTCGGTCGCCGCATAGAGCGGAAAGATCAGCGTCTTGCTGGTCGGATTGTCCGTGTTGAGCCCGGTGTCGTTGAAGGTGAAAAAGGGCCAGACGACGTAGCGCTTGGAGTACACCCCTTCCTTGTGCGACCGGCCGTAGAGCGGGAAGAACTCGAAACCGCTCTCCTTGTCCCCGGTGGTGGTCGAGAAGAAGGGATAGAGGTAGTGCCGGTTCGTGGTGCCGTTTTTGACGGTCCTGCCGTACAGCGGAAAGAGGACGAAGTGATACTCGTCGCGCCAGAAGCGCTGATAGAGGGTGCCGTAAAAGGGGAATACGGCGCGGTAGGGGCCGTATTTTTCCGAGGTACCGCTGAAGTAGAAGGGGAACAGGGTTACCCCATGCTCTTCCTTGGGCTGGTCCTTGCGGTAGATGGTGTTCTGGTAGATCTCGAAGGCGCGGTAGCTGAAGGCTTCCGGGGTCACGTCGAGCGACGCCGCCGGGTAGAGGAAGTCGGTCGACCGCCTCCCCTCCTTGGGGTTGGCGGAAATATAAAAGAAGGGACGGATCGCGGTATCGCGGTCGTCCCCCTTGATTTGAAACTTGAATATGGGGCCGAGGAGGGAGAGGTTTCGGTAGCCCTCCGCGGGACTGGTGCGGTAGTCGACCAGCGGCCACAGGGTGAAGATGGTTCCCCGTTCCTTTTTTGCGGGTTCCTGGTCGGCCGCAAAAAGAGGAGACGCCGCGACGAGCGCGGCGCAGACAACCCCTATGAAAAACCTGAAAACGTGCATGGACCTCTACGGATGTGGGTGGTGGCCGGTAGAAGCCCGAATAGTAACTGCAGTTTTAATCACCAGTCAAACAAAAAGATGAAAATACTCTGCTTTTACCTCTAATCAGTACTTCTGGTCCGCGTAATCGACCCATCCCCCGGCCAGAACCAGTGCCTTGTCGAACGGAGACATCTCGAAGGAGATGCTCTCCTTGCGGCCGGCGCCGGTGACGGTCAGGATCTGGCCGGCGACGTCGACACTGATTTTCGCGTCGGCGGCGTTGGCGAAGGAGAAGAGGAGGTCGATCTTGTCGGCCGGAAGTTCGATGGCCGCCATGCCGCAGTTGAACATGTTCTGCCGGAAGATGCGGGCGAACGACTGGGCGATCACGACGTACTGCCCGTTCACCTCGAAGACCCAGGGAGCGTGCTCGCGGGAGGAGCCGCAGCCGAAGTTGGCGCGGGAGACGATGACGCCGGCGTTGCGGGTCTTGTCGCTCTTCGGGTCGAAACCGGGGAGTTTGAGGTCCTCGAGGAGGTACGGCTTGAGGTCCTCCTTGGTGATCTCGGTCAGGTACTTGGCCGGAATGATCTCATCGGTATTGATGTCGCTCCGGTCCAGAAAAAGTACGGGGCCGCCAAAACTCTTCATATCAGATCTCCTTAAAGGCAATTGACAATGGACAATTGACAATTGACAACGATTTGTCTTTTCGTAAGCGCCGGAAGAAACCTATGACATGACCTGGCATTGACTGAACCGGCGCCAGCAAGGCGGCCCCGGTTTTCCTGGTCAATTGTCCATCGTCAATTGTCAATTGGTTTACAGGTATTTCCGCGGGTCCGCCAGCACGCCTTCGACGGCGCTGGCCGCGGCGGTCGCCGGCGAGAGGAGGTGCACCATGCCGCCCTTGCCCATCCGCCCCATGAAGTTGCGGTTGGTGGTGGAGGCGCAGACCTCGCCCTCGGCGAGAACGCCGTTGCTCATCCCGAGGCAGGCGCCGCAGGTCGGGTTGGTCACGCAGAAGCCGGCGGCCATGAAAACGTCGATGAGCCCTTCGGCAGCGGCGTCGGCGTAGATCTTCGGAGTGGCCGGGGAGAGGATGCCGCGGACGTGCGGGGCGATCTTCTTCCCTTTGAGGATCTGGGCGGCGATGCGGAGGTCTTCCAGACGGCCGTTGGTGCAGGAGCCGATATAGACCTGGTCGACCGGGGTGCCGGCCAGCTCCGAGATTCCCTTGACCTGGTCCGGCTTGTAGCCGAAGGTGGCCACCGGCTCGAGGTTGGAGAGGTCGAGATCGAGAACCCGGTCGTACTGGGCGTCGGCATCGGAGCACCACTTGGCGAAATCGGCCACGGCCGCTTCCTTGGAGGCGTAGTTGCCGGAGATGAACGGCCAGAGGTAGTCGACGGTGACTTCGTCCGGCATGCAGATGCCGGAGGTCCCCCCCGCTTCGATCGCCATGTTGCACAGCGTCATGCGGGACTCCATGGTCATCCCCTTCACGATCGGGCCGCCGAACTCGATGACGCGGTCGGTGGCGCCGTTGACGGTGAGCTGGCCGATGACGTGGAGAATGGCGTCCTTGGCGTAGACCCCTTTGGGGAGGGTACCGTTCAGGTTGACCCGGATGGTCTTCGGCTCACGGAAGGCGCAGACCCCTTTCAGGATGCCGACCTCGAGGTCGGTGGTGCCGACGCCGGCGGCGAAGGCGCCGAAAGCCCCGTGGGTGCAGGTGTGGGAGTCGCCCATGATCACCGTGTTGCCCGGACGGATGAAACCTTTCTCCGGGAAGATGGCATGGCAGACGCCGTTGGCGCCGATGTCGAAGAAGTCCTTGATATCGTGACGACGCGCCCAGTCGCGCAGCATCTTCGCCTGGGTGGCGGTCTTGGAGTCCTTGCTCGGGGTCACGTGGTCGATGACCGCCTTGATCTTGCTGGGATCGAACACCCGGTCCTTGCCCCGTGCCTGCAGGTCGGCGATGGCGATCGGGGTGGTGATCTCGTGACACATGACAACGTCGATCTTCAGCACCTTGGTGCCGGCAAACGGCTCGTCCACGAGATGGGCGGCAAATATCTTCTCAGCTGTTGTCATTCCCATAAAAAGCGCATCCTCTTGAGAAATGGAATAGAGTCATACTTTCGTGCCACAATAACCAAATATGATCTACAAATCAAACTAATATTTGTTCAATTATATTAAACCTTTGCCTATGCCTTGCGGCTTTGCTATACTGCTTTTCCCCGATTCGGGAGGGCACCGGTGCCCCGGGGCGGTAAACCGCAAAAGCGTACGGAATTACTACCAAAAGCGGAAATCCGCGCCTCGACGCCGCAACATGTGAATAACAGGAGCCTCACAGATGCAACTTCGCTTCACAGCAAACAACGGGGAGATCGACAAACTCATTGATGAGCTCCTGGAAAAGGCGGGCGGGATCCACCACCCGACGATCGTACGCGAGATGATCCTCGCCGCCATGAAGGCCGGGCAGGACACCGATTACCTTGCCGACCTCAAACTCCTCAGCAACACCATGAAGGAGATGCGCTACACCACCCTGGTCTTCGCCCCCTACCGCCAGACCAAGAAGGTGACCATCTTCGGCTCGGCCCGAACCCAGCCCGACGAGGAGATGTATCTGAAGTGCGTCGACTTCAGCCGGACCCTCGCCAAGCGGGGTTACATGATCATCACCGGCGGCGGTGGCGGCATCATGCAGGCCGGCAACGAAGGGGCCGGCTCGGACTGCTCGTTTGCCGCCAACATCCGGCTTCCCTTCGAGCAGAGCCCGAACACGGTCATGCTCAAGAACCCGCGCCTGATCACCTACAAGTACTTCTTCAACCGCAAGGTGGCCTTCGTGAAGGAATCGGACGCGATCGCCGTCTTTCCGGGCGGCTTCGGCACCCTGGACGAGGCGATGGAGGTGTTCACCCTGATCCAGACCGGCAAGACTTCACCCAAGCCGCTGGTCCTGGTGGACGACGAGGACGGTTACTGGGAGCAGTGGTTCAAGTTCGTGAAGGAGCGCCTGCTGGTCAAGGGATTCATCTCCCCCGAGGACTTCTCCCTCTTCACCGTCACCAAGAACGTGGACGAGGCGGTCCGGGTCATCGAGGAGTTCTACATCAACTACCACTCGATCCGGTTCGTCAACGGCGAGCTCATCATCCGCCTCAACAAGGAACTGACCGCCGAGCAGGTGGAGATGCTGGAAAACGAATTCCCCGAGCTGCGCCGCCCCGACACCCGGCTGATCGCCTGCAGTGCGCGCCCGGAAGAAGCCGACGAGCCGGACCTCATGGAACTTCCCCGGCTGGCGATGCGTTTCGACCACCAGCACTACGGCCTGCTCCTCGCCTTCATCCGGCGTCTGAACACCTTCTGAGAAGGCTTTTACAAAAAAATAAATATGAAAAATATTTTCTTGACAAGGTTATTACACGATGCTAATTTTTCTGCCGAGCAAGCTGGCCTCGGAAGTTTTAGCTGCACTGGAAAAATGTCAAGGAGACCCGTTGTGAATTTTTCTCCCGTTTTTCTGCCAAGACTCTCCGGACAGCACGAAATGTAGATCCGGCTTGAACCGGAGGTAAAAGGAGGCAGGAAAATGGCACAGGGGAAAGTTAAGTGGTTCAACGATGCGAAAGGGTTCGGTTTCATCGAGCAGGAGAATGGTGAAGACGTATTCGTGCACTTCTCGGCAATCGTCGGGGATGGCTTCAAATCGCTGACCGAAGGTGAAGCGGTACAGTTTGACGTGACCAACGGCCCGAAAGGGCTTCAGGCGGCCAACGTCAAAAAGATGTAATGAATCTAACGATTCGAAGCATACAAAGCCCCGCCGGGTCCCCCGGTGGGGCTTTTTTCTTTAAAACCAAGCCGATCTCGGCAAGGATGTGGCTCCCACAAGTACAGTCCGCCTCCACCTGTAGGAGCGACATTCCTGTCGCGATGTATTTTCTCCATCCGACGAGGAGAGGGAAATGGACTGTCACCACGGTTCCCGATTAAGAAAAGGACGGATATCGCTGGAAGGGCATGTCTATCTTGTGACCGCCGTCACCCATCTTCGAAGGCCGCTCTTCGCCGATTTCACAGCGGGCCGACTCGTAGTGCATGCAATGAAGTATCATGCCGATCAAGGAGATGCCCTGACATTGGCATTTTGCGTTATGCCAAATCATCTGCATTGGCTTCTTGCCCTTTCTGGGGATAAGGGACTCTCAAAGGTAGTGCAGTCGGTGAAGGGATACTCCGCGTACCGGTTGAGGTCTCATAATTCTGATTGCTCCGAGGACACAACCAAGGAAGCCGAACCGATTTGGCAGCAAGGATTCCATGATCATGCGATAAGGGGCGAGGAGCACGTCGTCGAGGCCGCGAGGTATTTGGTAATGAACCCGGTGCGGGCAGGAATAGTGAGCAATATCTGGCAGTACCCGTTATGGGATGCGATGTGGATTGAATAAAAAAAAGGTTCAATGACAATCGCGACAAGAATGTCGCTCCTACAAGCATCCCCCTGTAGGAGCGACATTCCTGTCGCGATCTTTTCTCCTCAATCAGACAAGGTTAAACCCGAGCAACAAGACTTCCTCACCAGTTCTGCTGCCAACCCCGTGGGAGCGCCCTTCCGGGCGCGATGCTTTTTATGGCCTATACCTACCCAACCACCGAAGCGGAAGCTCCCGCCGTCCTCTTCTCCCGTCGACTCACCCACCGCCACCCTACCCCGCCGGCCAGCGCCAGCACAAAGATGAGCGCCAACCACGGATGCTCCACCGCAAACACGAGCGGCGTCAGCAACACCCGCACCGCGGCCCGCATCCACTCGTGCCCGGCAATCACCTTGGCGATCGGCGGGCTCACGGCATAGTACGCCGCCACGAACGCCCTTCCCGGCGCGTTGGTCATCAGGTAGCGATCCCGAAACTGCCGCAGCTCGGCGACCTTGGGATGGAGGTAACTCCCGTACGCCGCGGTGGCAATGAAACAGCCGCCACCGCTGGACTTGCTCCCGGTCGGCACTGGCTGTGCCTGCGGGATGGTAAGAACATTCGCATCCAGATTCGTCCCATCCAAAATGGTGCTCGAATCAGCGGGAAATGCCGGGGAGACCACCACGGGGGCGGCCATGTTCCCGCCGTTGTTGCAAACAACCAGGTAGACGTCGTTATTAAAAACCGGAATGGTGATGCGCTGGTTCCCACTGTCATAGGGATATTCCTGCCACCCCGTGGCGGTGCTCCCATCAACCTGGAACGCGGTGACCGCCAAGGCTGCCGGAAGGCTCGGCAGGTTGATCAACAGCGGTTGTCCGTCCTGGGTGGACGCGGTGTACCGATAATAGCCGAAGGTGTATGCGGTCGGCAGGCTCAGAGTCGGGGTCACGGTGCCATGTACCGAATTTACGGCAAGCGGAGTGATCCTCGGTATCAGCGACAACTCGCTCTGATGACTGGACCAGTCCCGAACCAGCATCCTTTTAGCGAAGCCGAAGAAATTGTTGGCGAAGTTTCCCTTCAGTACGGAGTCAATGATCGGCTCAATCGGTATTTCATTGCTGGAATCGGGAGCCGCGGAAGAAGGTGCGGGCATGGAACCGAGTTTTTCCCAGATCGACCGGACCACGGTCCGGCCCTGGAGCTCGGCTAAATATCGGTTAAAAACCCAACGTCCATACGGAGAGTTGGAATTGTCCATCGGACCATTTATGGCAATCGTATCGGAATAGCTGAGGTAGTCCGGGATGTAATCGTAAAGCTGATTGCCTGAATCATAGACTTCATCCTCCATCCAAGTCGAAGTCATCTCTGCGTAGACTGACGGAAAGTAGGCGTTGTAGCCGTACTGGATGGCATGATGAAACTCATGTGCAGCGGTGATACGTAAACTCGTAATAGGCGCAAACGGCAAAAAGATGCTGTTGGTGAATGATTTATCTATTTCAATGTAGCTAGGATATGAAACCGAGGTTACGCCGGTAAAGTCGTTAGTCGTGAATCCGTAGACCTTTTGTGGCGCAAGATCTTCCAGGTAGACGTCATAGCTCGAGCCCGGGGGGGCCTGGTAGCCCATCTTGCCTATTTCCACGCTGTAGACGTACTCAAAAACCCCCGCCACCGTCTCAACCCAGTCAGGCACGTTATTGCCGTTGGCGTCGGTAGAATCCGGAGCATCGGAGCCAGAAGTCGCATAATGGATGGTGAAATGCCCTCCTACGGGAGTACAGGTCCTCTCTCCGGCCAAAGTCGGCCGAGCCATGACCTTAGCAAGGGTCTTGCGGGTAGATGGCTGCAGTTTCTGCCAATCCAGCCATGCCTGATGGCGAATGATGGTCTGACCACGATCCGGGCCCAAGGATTGCCCGGGGACAATCGCAGCGAGGGAACGAGCACCGGAATGTGCGTTTGCCAGGCGGGAAAGGTAGTAATCATCGAGGGCCGCGCCCCAGGAGGCAGCGGGAACGACGATCAGCAGCAACAGAGTGACCACGCGCAGGGTACGAATCACTAATCCACCATCCTTTTCCCTCCCCGCAGGGAGGCGAGGGTTGTCTTCCCTCGTTCAATGACGACTGCTTTCTCGAAACTGCCGAGCCGGATGGTATAGTTTCCCGGCGGCAGGGCCAATATGAGGTATCCCGCGACATCGGTTCGTGCCGCCAGGGAAATACTGCCTCCCTGCAACTGCACGGCGACGCCGGCTATCGGTATAACGCGCGGCTGGCGTTTCAGTTTACCGCCGCCGCTTTGCAGGTAGCACAAAAGTGCCACCGCGCCGGTGTTGGCAGGAAGAGGGTCCTCACGAACCGCCCCCTCCCCCACCGGAACCGGAAGCCGGTAATCCTTCACCAGGACACCGCCCTCCCCCTTCCCTTCCCGGAAGGACTGGCCGTCGAAGAAATAGGCTTTGAACCCTGCGATCTCGGCGCCAAGCGCGGACGTGCAGAGCAAAAGAGCCAGTGTCAGCAATCCGGCGATCTTGACCATAACACCTCCAAATCGTTCACCACGGTAGCATGAAGAAGAAAACTTTGGCAACCTCATTAGTTGGATTGCGGATTGGAACAGTGTAGCCCAGAGAGAGCTTCACCATCGGGTGTGACGTCACCCAAATCCATTCTCCCTAATGATTCCTATTTTCCAAGGGCCAAACGATTGTCTCTCAAGCCTCAGCCCCACCCCCCCTCCTCGATACAACGTCCGTCCTCCCACACTTGGCAAGGGCTGGAAGTACCGGATCCCGGTCCTGAAAAGCTCCGACGAAAGAAAGAATTTCTTCCAAGCGCAGAATAACTTACTCCAAGTGATACGTAAGTTACACCGAGCACGAATCAATTTAGTCCGAGCACGAAGTAATTTACTCGAAGCCGGAGGTAAATTACCTGGAGCGCGATGTAAATTACTGCGAGCGCAAAGTAATTTATTTCGAGCATGGAGTTAATTACTCGGCACCTGAAGTAAGTTACTTCGTGCCAAAAGTAATTCATTCCGAGCGTGAAATAAGTTATCACCGGCAAAAAGTAAATTACTTCGAGTATGGGATTTGCCACCAAGAAAAAGATCCCCCTCTTCCGCTGCGGAAAAGGGGGATCTTT
Source organism: Geomesophilobacter sediminis (assembly GCF_016458275.1). Classification (GTDB taxonomy): domain Bacteria; phylum Desulfobacterota; class Desulfuromonadia; order Geobacterales; family Geobacteraceae; genus Geomesophilobacter; species Geomesophilobacter sediminis. The sequence continues at coordinate 77,108 of NZ_JAEMHM010000002.1, read as the reverse complement.
TTTATTGCCGATTTAGCTGGAAGGTCAGGAGCTGGCGCCGGACAGGGTAAAGGCGCTAGTCAGGGAACTCCCGTTCGAATCGGAGGTCGAGACAACGGCCTCGGTGAAGGTGATGCTGTCGCTGGAGCGGCTAAAAACCAGGGTGGCGAGTTTCCCGGTGGGAAGGGCCGCCGAGCCGCCGGCGACGAGCACCCGGAGGGTTCGGGTCTCGGGAGTGTAGTGGGCCGAGATCATCGTCCCGCTCAGGACCCCGCTGGCCAGGGTGATCTTGGACATGTCCGGTTTCCCGCTGCCGTCCAACGCAACGGAGGCACCAGCGGGAAGAACGACGTCGAAGGTAATGCCATAGAGGGTATTCGCGGCGACGTTAGTGCTGATATCGAGTGCCACGCGGGGCGGCGGAGTGTACTGGGCCGTGGATACTGCGACTGCGGATACAGAGGCCGCGCTTACCGCGGTGGTGGCCTGCGTCAGGCTGCCGTTGCCCAGAGAGAGCTGCTGGAACTGCTGCGGGTTCTGGTTGTTCGGGGTACCGGAGAGCACCTGGTTTACATCGGTATTGCTGGAAACCGCGGCGGAGACGATGTTCAGCATGTTCACCAGGTTGACCAGTTGCGGAGTCAGTGCGCTCAGGTCCGGCGGTGCCGTATCCTGCCCTTGGGCGATGGCGGTCTGGATCTGGAGCACCTGTTGAACCTTGGCCACGGTGTCGGTGATGGTCTGTTCCAGGGTCTGGGGCGCCACGTCGGTGAAAATGGCGCTGGACATGGCGCTTTTCTGGGTGTCGGTGAGCGTGGTCGGCTCACCGAGATTGAGAGTGGTAACGCCGGCGGCGCTGGCGAGCTTCTGGGAGGCGATAACGACCGCGGTCGTTGAGACCTCGCTCACGTCCATCCCCTGGACCGTCGCTCCGGGGGCCACGGTCACCTTCTCGATGAGCTTTTTGAGCACTTGCTGCCCCTTGGTGGACTTGAGCACGTAGTCCACGCCGGGGGGGAGGTTCGGGATCGAGAACGCGCCGGTCCCGGCATCGGCCTGCACCGGGGATCCGACCGTCACCCCGTCCAGGGTGTACGCCTGGACGACGATGGTGGGGTCGGTGGTGGCCCCGGCGGCCCGTTTGCCGAGGCTCGTGGGGAACTGGACCGTACCCGAGATGGTGGTGGTCGCCTTCGCCGGAGGCGGAGGGGGGGAAGTGGTGCTCCCTCCTCCACCCCCTCCGCCGCAGGCGGTGAGTCCCAGCAAAGCTGCCCCAAGAAGTATCCGTGCCAAACCTTGTATCTTCATAACTGCACCTCTTCGTTAGTTGTTGGTGTTCGTTTTCCGGCCGGTTTCGGCGCCGTGCCGGCTACCAGGTATCCAGCCCGACCAGGCGCCGCATCAGCACGACCACGTCCCCGACCTCGATCACGCCGTTGGGGGCCGGCTTGTCATTGACCAGCGGGGCGACGTCGAGGAGCTTGAGTTCCGTGTCGGTAGGTTCAAGGTTCCCGACCGCCATCTCCACAGACCGCTGCACCAGGGGAAGGTCGAGCAGGGTAAAGGTCTGGCTCTTCACCTCTTCCTGGTTGCCGACGGGGTCCACGGCGAAATACTTCACGGTCACGTTCTTCAAGGGATTGCTGGCGTCCCCGTTGCTGGTAGCAGTCAGCGGGATCGGCCCGCTGTAGACGGTCGAACCGGTGGTCGGGGCGGACCCGTCGGTAGTGTAGTAGATGGTCGCCGGTTTGCTCACCGTGAGGGTCAGCGTGAAGCCGTCGGTGAAGAGCCCCCCCGCCTGGGACGGCGTGGTAGCCGGCACCACCGTGTCGATGGTGTAGGTCAGGGTCTTCACCGCCTCGTTATTCCCGGTCAGGTCGCGGGCGAAGAACTTCAGCTTGAGCGAGGCGCTGACCGGGATCGGGCCGCTGTACACCGACGAGAGGGTGGTCGGGGTGGAACCGTCGGTGGTGTAGTAGATGGTCGCCGCCTTGCTCACCGTGAGGGTGACCGTCTGGGGCGTGTTGAAGGCCCCTGCCGCCGGGAAGGCGGTGGTCGCCGGGAGCACGCTGTCGATGACATAGGTCTGTGACTTCACCGTCTCGGTGTTCACGGCGGTACGGGAGTAGTACCTAAGCACCGTGCTGCTGCTCACCGTGATCGGGCCGCTGTAGATGGTGAAGGCATCGTTGGAGGCATTCGGGTCGGTGCTGTAGTAGATGGTCGCGGTCGACCCGGTGCTGCTGCTCAGGGTGACGTTCTGGGTCGCGCCGTAGAGCCCCCCCGGAGGGGTCGCCACGGTGAACGGCGAGACGGTGTCGATGGTGAAGGTCTTGCTGTTGACCGCTTCGACGTTGCCCGCGAGGTCCTTGCCGAAGAAGTTAAGGGTCATCGTCGCGTTGACCGGGATGGCCGTGCTGTAGACCGGCGACGCGGTGGTCGGGGTGCTCCCGTCGGTGGTGTAGTAGATGGTCACCCCCGCTTTGCTGGCCCGCAGGGTCACGCTCTGCGCCTTGTTGAACATCCCGCCGTCCGGAGTGGCGCTGGTGACCGGGACCACGGTGTCGATGGTGTAGCTCTGGCTCTTCACCGCCTCGAGGTTCCCGGCGAGGTCGACCGCGAAGAAGCGGACGATCATGTTCTTAGCGACGCTGATCGGCGCCGTGTACACGGTGGACTTCGCGGTCGGGGTGCTGCCGTCGGTGGTGTAGTAGATCGTGGCGTCCTCGCTGGCGGCAAGGACCACGCTCTGGGTGGCGTTGTAGAGCCCGCCCGGAGGCGTTGCGGTGGTGACCGGTGCCACGGTGTCGATGGTGTAGCTCTGGCTCTTCACCGCCTCCTGGTTCCCGGCGAGGTCTTTGGCGAAGTACTTGATGGTCATGGTCGCGTTGACCGGGATCGGAGTGCCGTAGACCGGCGACAGGACGGTCGGGGTGGAACCGTCGGTTGTGTAGTAGATGGTCGCCTTCTTGTTCATCACCATGAGGCTCACCAGCTGGGCGTTGTTGTAGATCCCGCCGGCCGGAGCCGCCGTCGTCACCGGCACGGTCGTGTCGATGATGTAGGTCTGGGACTGGAGCGCCTCCTTGGTCCCGGAAACCGGGTCCTTCGAGAAGTACTTCAGCACCGTGGTGCCGTTGCTGAGGGGGATCGGCCCGCTGTAGAGGGTGGAGCTGGTGGTCGGGACCGAGCCGTCAACGGTGTAGTAGATGGAGGCGCCGATGCTGTTCACCAGGGTTACCGTCTGGGAGCTGTTGTAGGTCCCGCCCAGGGGGAGCGCCGAGGTGACCGGGATCCCGTTGGTGTTGATGACGTAGCTTTCGCTGTGCGGCGTCTCGATGTTACCTGCGACGTCTTTGGCGAAGAAAGTCAAAGTGGCGCTGGAGCCGATGACCAGCGGCTTCATGTAAACGGCGGAGGTGGTGGTCGGAGTGCTGCCGTCGAGGGTGTAGTAGATAAGCGCAGGTTTGCTGCTGGTCAGGGTGACGGTCTGCGGTGCGGTGTACTGCCCCCCCGCCGGAGCGGCGGTGGTGACCGGCACCACGGTGTCGACGACGTAGCGCTCGGTTTTCACCATCTCTTGACCGGCACCGTTGACGCCGAAGAACTTGAGGACGGTGGAAGCGCTGATGGCGATGGGAGCGCTGTAAACGGCCGAGTTGGTCGTCGGGGTGCTCCCGTCGGTGGTGTAGTAAATGACCGCATCGGTGGCGCTGCTCTTCAAGGTGACGTTGAGCGCCTTGTTGTAGGTGCCGCCGGCCGGAGTCGCCGTGGTGGACGGCAGGCTGGTGCTGGCAACGGTCGGTTTGAAGCTCATCCCCTGGACCGCGGCGGTGTTGCCGTCGAAATCCTTTACGCTCAGGTTCACGTAATACGTGGCTCCCACCTGCAGTGCCGCGCCGCCGTAGACCACGGAGGTCTTGGTGGCCGGAAGGGTGACGTCCCACAGGCCGTTACCGCCGTTGTTGCTCTGCAGGTAGACCTGCAGCTCGTAGCGGTACTGCGCCGGCGGGTTGACCGGAGCGGTCCAGGTGAAGGACGGGATCGTGGAGCCCCCTACCACCTGCAGGTTGCTCGGGAAGCTGCTCAAAAGTGCGGTGATCGAGGAGGAGAGGGTCTCCTTGCTCCCGTCGGAGTAGACCACGTCGAAGGTGTAGGTATCGCCAACCTTCGGCGCGGTGCCGTTGCCGCCGGTCCAGCCGTGGAACTCCTTACCGTCCACCCCAAGATCGACCGGGCCGGAAAGGTTCGGGGCTCCGGTCAGGGTGACGGTAACCGGCTGCTTGGTCTGGCCGCGGACGCCGTAGTTGACGCTGTACCAGTCGTTCATCCCGGTGCCGGTGCCGCCGGCATTCTGGCTGTGGTAGGAGTTGACGTAGACGGAAACCGGCTGCCCCATCTTCACCGTCACCCCGGTCGCCCCGGAGCCGGTGAGGTTGACCACCGGTGCGGTGGCGTCCGAGGTCATGATGTCGCCCAGACCGATCAGGTGGTCCTGGTTCTGGTCGAGGATCGCATAGACGTTGTAGCTCCCGTTGGGGACGCCGGAGACGCTGAAGGCGGCCGGCGAAACCGGGGAGGCGACCTGGGTGAAGTAGATGGTCTCCCCCTGGGAAGCGGTGTCGACCACAGCCACATAGAGCGGACCGGTCGCGGTGACGGCGCCGAAGTCGACGGTCCCCGAGACGGTGTTGCCGCCGGTCCCGGCACCGATGGTGACCGGGCCCACGACAGCAGAGGGGGTACCGGTGGTGTTCCCGGAGCGGGGGACCACGACGAAGTAGTAGGAGGTGCCGTCGGTCAGACCGGTGCAGATGGACGGGGTGTCGCTGTTGGTGGTGACCGAGGTCAGTTTGCCCTGGTAGTTCGCCGGACCGACCTGCGAGGAGGTGCTCCAGTAGACGTCGTAGTTTTCGGCGGCGGAAACCCCGCTGTCCCGGGCCGAGTCCCACCCGATCAGGGCGGCGCCGGTGCCCGGGAAGACCCGGATGTGCTGCGGAGCCACGAGGTTCACCGAGGTCGGGTCGGCAAGGGTAATGGCGACGCCGGTGACGTCGGAGGTAAGGACCTGGACCGGCGCGCTGCTCCCGGCGGGGGACCCCTGGGTGGCGGTCGCGGTCCCGGTGAGATCCATGAAGGCGTTCACGGTGTAGGAGCCGGCCGGGACGCCGCGGATGGTGAAGTTGCCGGCGCCGTCGATGCTGGTGCCGAGGTTGCCGTTGTTGGTCCCGATGGTGAGGTAGATCCGCCCGTGGGCGTTGCCGCTGTAGCTCACCGTGCCGGAGATGCTGCGCGGCGGTGCGACGGCGAGCGTCGCGTCGATCCCGGTAACCGGGGTGCCGGAGGTGACGGTGACCGCGGTTGCCGAGGCGAGCGCGGTGGCGTTTTGGTACCACTGCGGGAGGTAACCCTGGCTCACCCCGTCGAAGTGGACCTGGTAGGTGCCGGCGGTAACACTGAGGAAATAGGAGCCGTCCATCCCGGTAGAGCTCTTGCTGACACTGTTTCCGTTGGAATCCAGCGCCTCTACGTTGATGCCGCCGAGGCCGAAACCGTTGGCGTCACGCACGTGGCCGGAGATCCCGACCGGGCTGTTGCCGCCGTTGTTAGTGAAGAACGCGCCACAGGTGACGTTGCTCCCCCCGCCGGTGCCCTGGCAGGTCCAGGACCACGGGCCGTTGCCGGTCACCGGTCCCGGAGTCCCGGCGCTGCAGAGGTTGTCGCCGGTCGGGGTGCTGGTGAAGCCCAGGCCGTTGGCGCTGCCGCAGGCCCCGTTGACCGGGCCGGTGCCGACGTTGGCGAGGTTCGCGCCGCAGGTGGCGGTGCTCCCGCCGCCGGCGCCCTGGCAGGTCCAGGACCACGGACCGTTGCCGGTCACGGTACCGGCGGTGCCGGTGCTGCAGAGGTTGCCGGTCGGGGCGCTGGTGAAGCTCTGTTGGTTCGCGCCGCCGCAGGTCCCGTTGATCAGGCCGGGGGAGGGGATGTGAGCGATCCCCATCAGCCGGCCCTGGCTTACCGCGTTTGCATAGATGGTGTAACTCTTCAGGGGGAACGACCACGCGGAACTGGTCGCGGTCACGGTGACCTTGGTGCCGGCCGGAACGTTGTTGACGGCGAAGGAGCCGTTGCTTGTGGAGGTTGCGTTGACGCTGACGCCGTTGTTGTCCCAGTAGGTGACCGTGAAGGTGGTGCCCGGGTTGGCGCTGTCGACGGCGGTAAGGGTCACGCCGCCGACGTAGCCGGTGGCGGGGTTGGCGCTGTCCACCACCCGTCCCCGAATCGCGCCGTTGCCGCTGGTGACGTTCCAGGAGGCGAGCTGGGCTGCGGTGAACATCCCGACCGGACGACCGGCGGCGGCGATGCCGGCGGTGAGGTACTGGTCGGTGATGTAGGTATCAACGAACCCCTGCTTGGTGAACTTGAGGTCGAACAAGGCCCCCATGGGGAGTCCGGTGAGCACGAAACTGCCGTCGGTCAGGGTGGTGGTGCCGTTCGAGGTCCCGATCTGGCTGACGGTGGCGCCGGCGAGGGGAACCGAGGTGCTGGTGCTGTTGTCGGTTACGCTCCCGGTGAAGTAGACCGTACCGGTGGCGGTGTTCGGGCTGCCGGAGATCCTCCCCTGCGAGACCGAATTGGCAGCCACGATGAAGGTCTTGGCTTCGAAGGTGTACCCGGATTTGGCTGCGGAGACCTGCACGGTGGCGCCGGAGGGGACGTTGAGCACCATGTAGTTGCCGGTGTTGGCGGAGGTAGCGGTGGTGCTGTAGCTGCTGCCGTCGTAGTAGACGACCGGGTAGTTGGCGTTGTTGGCGCTGTCGGTGGCGGTTACCACCACCCCGCCGACATAGCCGTTCACGAGGTCTGCCTTGTCGACCACCTTGCTCCTGATGATCCCGGTCCCGGAGACCAGGGCGACCCCGGCGCTGCCGTCCCAGGACTGGACGTTGGCCGGAGTGAAGAGGGTGTAGGGGCGATCGGAGACGTCGAGGTAGCCGTTCAGGGAGAAATTGGCGGAATAGGTGTCGACGTACCCGGCTTGGGTCACGTGGATCTGGAAGGTGGTGTTGGCCGGAATCCCGGTAAGGGTGAAATACCCGGCCGGGTCGGTGCTGGCGGTGACCGCCGAGGAGAGACCGACCGTGGCGACGGAAGCACCGGAGATCGGATTGGCCGGAGAGGCACTGTCGGTCACCCTCCCCCGGAAGGTGTAGGAGCCGGGGTTCGTCCCCTGGGTGACGTTCAGACTCAGGGTGGCGGTGGCGGTCTGGGACAGGGAGTCGGTCACCTTGACGGTGAAGGAATAGCTGCCGACCGTCGTGGGGGTACCGGAGATGCGCCCGTTACCCGGGTCCAGGGTCAATCCGGCCGGAAGCGTGGAGTTGCCGTCCAGCGCGAAGCTGTACGAAGGGGTTCCTCCCTGCGCGGCCAGGTAGATCATGTAGTTGGTGTTGACGGCCCCCGCCGGCAGCGGCGAGGTAGTCGTGATCTGAAGCGGCTGGGAGGAAACCGAAGCCGAGACGAAAAGGTGGTAGTTGCGGGAGGAACCGTTGGGGGGGACCGAGGAATCGGAAACGTTCACCTGGAACGGGAAGTCACCACTGGCGGTCGGGGTCCCGCTCAAAAGGCCGTTGACCAAAGAGATGCCCGGGGGCAGGGTCCCGCTGTAGGACCAGTTGTAGGGGGACGTCCCGCCGGAGGCCTGCAGCTGCTGGGAGTAGGTGGTCCCCTGCAGTGCGCTCTGCAGCGACACGGTGCTGATGCTCAAGGGGGTGCCGAAGGTGAAATCGACCCCGTTGGAGGACGAGTTACCCTGCGCGTCCACCACCTCGATGTACCAGCGGTAGGAGCCGTTGTTGCTGAGTGTGCCGAGCGCGCTTCCATCGAAGTTGTAGATCGCGCTGAGCGATCCGGTCGAGGGGAGGTTGCGGGAATCCCACAGGTCGCTCATCCCGCTCTGCAGCCGGAGCTGGTAGGAGAACCCGCCCACCGGGCTCGCCGAGGGAGCCGTCCAGGTGAAGGTCGGGGTGGCGGAGTAGGTGGACGGCCCGGAGGGGGACACCGGCGTGGCCAGCGGGGCGATGGCAGTCACTTTCCCGGCAAGGGACTCGGTGCTGTTGTCGTTATAGGTCACGTCGAAGCCATAGCTGTCGTTGACCTGGGGGGCCGCGCTCACGGTGTTGAACCAGCTCGAGAAGTCGCCCCCATCGTTGAGACCGAGGTCGATAGGAGTAACGAGACCACTTGCGGAGGGGACCGTGGTGAGGGTTACCTTCACCGGCCGCTTCGCGGCGCTGCGGACGTCGATGTTCACCCCGTACCCTTCGGAATACGGATCTTTGTAATGGCTGGTACGAACGTAGGAATGGGCGCTGGCATTGTCCAGGACGATGGTCCCGACGTCAACCGGGCCGGAGGTCACGGTGAAGGGCGCCGTGGCGCTGTCGTCGGTCTGGAGGTTGCCGTTAGCATCGATCTTGCCGGTGCCGCTTTTGTCGTAGACCCCGTGCATCTTGTAGGTGCCGGCGGCTACCCCGGAGAGGGTGAAGGGAACGGAGGCAGAGCCGAGCGGTCCGTTGAGGACCGAAATGAAGCAAGAGCTGGGGAGGCCGTTTTTGTTGTCAACGCAGGCGGCGAGGTAAACCTTTTCTCCGGTAACCGGTGCGTTCGGCAGAGATAGGGTCCCGGTAACGTTCACCCCCTGAGCCGGAGCTCCTACGGTGACCGGAACTGCTGCCGAGGGTGCCGACTCAGTGTTTCCGACGGTGGCGGTGGCAGCGACATAAAGGTTGGTGGCATTGGTGAGCCCGCTGATGACGACCGCGTTGCTCCTCGAGCCGGCGGTCACGGTGAGGTGCCCCCCCCCCGTCATGTCGTTGGGACCGGGAGTCGCGTCGGTGCTCCAGTAGACGGTGTAGCTGTCGGCCGGAATGGCGGCGGTGGAATTATGGTTGTCGTCCCAGACGACCAGCAGCGAACCGGAACCGGGAAATACGGAAAAAGGAGGCGGAGAAGCGGCGGGAGGCTGGGAAGGGTCGGCAAGGGTTATGTTGGCGCCCGTTACCGACGCGCCGACCACCGAAATGGTCCTGCTCCCAAACGGATCACTGGCGTGGAGGCTGCCAGTGTCGTGGCTGTCGACGAAGGCGGTGACCGCCCCCATGGTCCCGTCGGGGACCCCACGAATGGTGTACGACCCTGCGCTGGCGATGCTCGTCCCCAAGGTTCCGCTCTGGGTGTTGATGACGAGGTAGATGCGGCCGCTCTTTGAGCCGCTGTAGCTCACTGTGCCCGAAACATCAAAGGCCAGTGCGCTGGTGGAAAACAGTGCCAGCAGCATAAACATACCTAGCAGCAGCACCCACGGAAACCTCTTTTTCATACCTGATCTCCTTTTGCAATGAAAACTACAGAACAAGGCAAGCAACTAAAATTACGAATTGGTAATGCAAACAATATTTATCCGTTACATTAGACTTATAAGGCTGGAATGAGCAGTGTGGTGGTTATCGTCAGGATCTGTTTCAACTTGAGAAAAAAATTTCACTTTATTTCCCATTGTTGAAAGAATGAGGTTTTCCCATTCTTGGCAAAATTGGTGTATTTACCTTTACGTCAACCTACCTATTTAGAAAACAGATACCCCCTCATGTGACATTCAAATAATGAAATATGTGGAACCCAATTGCCAATGTCACACTGTTGAGACACTAATTGTTTCCAACCTGCTCACTATTTAGTAGGTCAGCGGTTATTTCCCCAAAGATGCCGGCTCCGCCCGGCCCGGCGTCTTCGGGAACAGCCCCGCCGGCGCAACCGAGACAAAAAAAAACCGCCTTCGCGAAATGCGCGAAGGCGGTCTGTAACTGCAGCGGTGGAAGGGTCGTTTTACAGGGACTCGACGTCCCGGGCGGTGGCGAAATGCAGACGGTTCAGGGCGTCGATGTACGCCTTGGCAGAGGCCTCGATGATGTCGGTGGAAGCGCCGCGGCCGATCACGGTGCGGGTCCCCTCTTCGACGCGGACGGTGACTTCGCCCTGGGCATCGGTGCCGCCGGTGATGGAGCCGACGTTGTACTGGGTGAGTTTCGCTTCGCTGCCGGCGAGCTTCTTGATCGCCTTCAGGGTCGCGTCGACCGGCCCGTCGCCGAGTTCCGCGGTGCGAACCTGCTCACCGTCGATCTCGAGCTGCACGGTCGCGGTAGCGACGGCAAAGGAGCCGCAGGTGACCGTGATGTGGGAGAGCTTGTAGCGCTCGGTCGCACGCATCACCTCGTCGGCGACGATGGCGTCGAGATCCTCGTCGAAGACCTCCTTCTTCAGGTCGGCCAGCGCCTTGAACCGGGTGAACGCCTTGTTCAGATCCTCGTCGTTCAGCTCGTAGCCGAGCTCCTCGAGGCGCTTTTTGAAGGCGTGCCGGCCGGAGTGCTTGCCGAGCACCAGGGCGCTCGCCTTGAGGCCGACCGACTCGGGAGTCATGATCTCGTAAGTCGACTTCTCCATCAGCATGCCGTGCTGGTGGATCCCCGCCTCGTGGGCAAACGCGTTGGCGCCGACGATTGCCTTGTTCTGCTGCACCACGATCCCGGTGATGTTGGTGAGCAGGCGGCTCGCCGGGGTGAGCTGCTCGGTGACCACGTTGGTCTTGAACGGGAGGATGTCGCCACGGGTCTTGATGCTCATGACGAACTCTTCCAGCGAGCAGTTACCGGCGCGCTCGCCGATCCCGTTGATGGTGCACTCGACCTGCCCGGCGCCGGCCTGGACCGCCGCGATGGAGTTGGCCACCGACAGGCCGAGGTCATTGTGGCAGTGGACCGAGATGATCGCCTTGTCGACGTTGGGGACGTTGTCCTTCAGGTGCTTGATGATGTTGAAGTACTCGAACGGGATGGTGTACCCGACGGTGTCCGGGATGTTGACGACGCTGGCGCCGGCATCGATGACCGCGGTAACCACCTCGACCAGGAATTTCAGGTCGGTGCGGACCGCGTCCTCGCAGGAGAACTCGACGTTCGGGGTGTAGGAGCGGGCGCGCTTGACGCCGGCGACCGCAGACTCCAGCACCTGGGCCGGGGTCATCTGCAGCTTGTATTTCATATGGATATCGGAGGTCGCGATGAAGGTATGGATGCGGCCTTTATCCTCGGCGTACTTGAGGGCTTCCCAGGCACGGTCGATATCCTTGAATCCCGAGCGGCAAAGCCCGGCGATCTCGGGTCCCTTGATCGTCTGGGCGATCTTCTTCACCGCCTCGAAGTCCCCTTCGGAAGCAATGGGGAAACCCGCCTCGATGACGTCGACATTCAGCTTCTGTAGCTGTTTGGCGAGGCGGAGTTTTTCATCGATGTTCATGCTGGCGCCGGGAGACTGCTCCCCGTCCCGCAGGGTGGTGTCAAAGATCTTGATAATGCGCGGCTCGGTGTTGGTTACGGACATTCGTTCTCCTCCCTGTGTTGGAGTAATGAGCCACAATCATTGTGGCCCAAGCTCATATTTTTATGTCTCAACATTGAAGATGTAACGTTTACTTAATCGTCGCGTGCGGCGGAAACTTGAAAGCAAAACCCCTGACAAAACAATTGTTTAGGCACACCAAATCCAGTCAGTAGATAATAAAAAAGCCATCGCCCAGCAAGGGGCGAAGGCTTTGAAGCTTCCGCGGTACCACCCTCATTCGTCCGCCTAGGCGGACCTCGTTGACCCTTTACGCGGGATGACGGATGCGATTACCACCGTAACGCTCCTGCGTCCGCATCCGGACGCCGGACTATTCCGGGTTCACCACATCGGCTCCGAGGCGAGTTCACCTGTTTCCCCACCGGTTTGCACCAGCCACCGGCTCTCTGGAGAGGAAAGGTACGGCTACTACTCCTCATCACTGCCTTTGCATATTGCGACGGATATTAAGCAAAAGCCCCGACGGCTGTCAAGGCTTTTTTATAAAGCAGTTGTAACGACTGGCGTTTAGGAGTGAGCCATACGATAACTTCGCAACTGGGGCAAACACATTACCCAGAGTTGATCGCGACAGGAATGTCGCTCCTACCAGGAAATTCAGCAACCAAGAGATGCTTTTCTCTGCGCCCCTCCGCGTCCTCTGCGGTGCGCTTTGAACAACCTACCCCTGCGAGTTCTTCCGCCCCAGTTCCTCGTGCCCCTTGCGCATCGCCTTTTCCAGGCGCCGGCGGCGCGGCCAGGTCAGGATGAACCCGATCGGCCCGGAGAAGATGTACCCGATGAAGATGGTGAAGAGCATGAGCACCGGCTCGGCGGCGATGACGATCAAGAGGAAGACCGCGAAGACCAGGAAGGCAAACGGCTGCCGCTTGATCAGGCTCGGGTCCTTGAACGAGTAGTACCGGACGTTGGAAACCATCAAAAGGGCCAGGAAATAGATGAGCGCGAGGACGGCGGGTTTCGCGTAGGATGCGGGCCACCCCATGTGATAGAAGAGGAGCACCGTCGCCGAAGCCATGCTGGCCGCGGCCGGGGTCGGCAAACCGACGAAACGCTTGCTCTCCACGGTGTCGACCTGGACGTTGAAACGGGCCAGCCTGAGCGCGGCGCAGACCAGGAACAAAAACCCGGCCAGCCACCCTACCCTCCCAAACGGCTTGAGCGCCCAGGCGTACATCAAAAGCCCCGGGGCCGCGCCGAAGGAGACGACATCGGCCAAAGAGTCGAACTCGACCCCGAACTTGCTCGCGGTCTTGGTAAGACGCGCCACCTTCCCGTCAAGCCCGTCGAAAATCGACGAGGCGAGGATCCAGAGGGCGGCGGTCCGATAGTCGCCGTTCAAGGTGGAAACCATGCAGTAGAAGCCGGCAAAGAGGCTCCCCGCCGTGAAAAGGTTCGGGAGGATGTAAATCCCCTTCCGCATCCCCTCGCGCTCCACTACCTGAATTTCGCTCACGAGATTGTCCCCACTACGGTCTCCCCTGCGACCGTCTTTTCACCCAGCCCCACCTTGACGGTGCTTCCGACCGGGAGGTAGATGTCGAGCCTGGAGCCGAACCGGATCAGGCCATAGCGCATGCCGCGGGTCAGCTGATCTCCGGTCTTCGCATAACAGACGATGCGGCGCGCAATGAGCCCCGCGACCTGCACCACGACGAGCTTTTTCCCCGCTGCGGTCTCGACGACCAGCCCCTGCTGCTCGTTTTCGAAGGTAGCCCGCTCGTCGCGGACGTCGAGGAACTTGCCCGGGGTGTAGAAGGTATCCACCACCTTGCCGGTGATCGGGGCACGGTTCACGTGCACGTTGAAGACCGACATGAAGATGCTGACCTTCTCCATCTCCTTGCCGGTGTGCGGCTCCTTCACCTTGCCCGAGTAGATCACCACCCCGTCGGCGGGGGCGATCACGTCGCTTTCACCCTCCGGAGTCACGCGCTCGGGGTTGCGGAAGAAAAAGACGGTGAACAGGGTCAGGATCAGGGCGAGGACGGTGAGAACGAAGAATCCGCCGTAGATCTGGAAGGACAACCCGCACAGGACCACGGTGATGACGACGCCTGCGGAGATGAAAGGATACCCCTCGGTAGCGACCGGGGTGTTTCTATTGCGCATTCATACCTCTTGGGACTGTCAAGTTAACTCCCCCCTTTGACAAAGGAGGGCTGGGGGGGATTTTGCCGTTACGAAACCGGAAAACCAAATCCCCCTAAATCCCCCTTTTTCAAAGGGGGACTTCACACCCGGGTGGTATCCACCGGGCACAACCGAAAAGGGGCCGGGGGCGGACCTACCGCAACTCGCGAGTATAGCCCGAACCCGGCCCCTCATGCAACGAAACAGGTGTTAGTTCTTGGCCTTGTCCACGATCTTGGACGCGGAGATCCAGGCCATCATGGAGCGGAGCTTGGCGCCGACCGCTTCGATCTGGTGGTCGTTGCCACGCTTGCGCAGCGCGTTGAAGCGCGGCTTGTTGACCTTGTTCTCGAGCATCCACTCGCGGGCGAATTCGCCGGTCTGGATCTCGTCGAGGATCTTCTTCATCTCTTTCTTGGTCTCTTCGGTGATGACGCGCGGGCCGCGGGTCAGGTCACCGTACTCGGCGGTGTTGGAGACGGAGTAGCGCATGTTGGCGATGCCGCCTTCGTAGATCAGGTCGACGATCAGCTTGGTCTCGTGAAGGCACTCGAAGTAAGCCATCTCCGGAGCGTAGCCCGCCTCGACCAGGGTCTCGAAACCGGCCTGGATCAGGGCGGAGATGCCGCCGCAGAGGACCGCCTGCTCGCCGAAGAGGTCGGTTTCGGTCTCTTCTTTGAAGGAGGTCTCGATGATGCCGGCGCGGCCGCCGCCGTTGGCGGAAGCATAAGCCAGGGCAACCTGCTTGGAGTCGCCGGACGGGTCGTGGTGCACGGCGATCAGGGACGGAACGCCGCCGCCTTTGGTGTACTCGTGGCGCACGAGGTGACCCGGGCCTTTGGGAGCAACCATGATGATGTTCACGTCGGCGCGCGGAACGATCTGGCCGAAGTGGATGGAGAAGCCGTGGCCGAAGGCAAGGTAGGCGCCCTGCTTCAGGTTCGGGCCGATCTCCTCGCGGAACACGTCGCCCTGGATCTCGTCCGGGAGCAGGATCATGACCACGTCGGCAGCCTTGACCGCTTCGGCGGTCGGCAGCACGGTCAGGCCGGCGGCGGTGGCTTTGGCGACCGACGGGGAGTCGGACTTGAGGCCGACCACGACGTCGATGCCGGAATCCTTGAGGTTATTGGAATGGGCGTGCCCCTGGGAGCCGTATCCGATTACCGCGACCTTTTTGCCTTTAAGAACGCCGAGGTTGCAGTCCTTGTCGTAATAAATGTTCATCTTCTCTCCTTTGGTATTGCAAGGTTAGTTTAAGGTTCAGCGCTCGGCCGAACCGTTCGAAAAAACACTCTCAGGGGACTGGCTCCGCAGGTGCCGGTCCCCCTTTCAGGGGCCGCTGCGAGGGGGACAGGCACCGTTCCGGAGCCAGTCCCCTTGAATGATTACCCTCTCCAACCCTTGGCGCCGCGGCCGATCACGACCGGGCCGGTGCGCACCACTTCCTTCAGGCCCAGCGGGCGAAGGAGTTCCAGGAGCGCGTCGACCTTGGACGGTGCGCCGGTCGCCTCCAGGGTGTAGGACTTGGGGGTGACGTCGATGACTTTCGCGCGGAAGATGTCCGCCACGCGCAGCACTTCGGCACGGTGGTCGTCCTCGGCGGAAACCTTGATCAGCGCCATCTCGCGCTCGATGGCGTTTTCCGGCTCGAAATCGATGACCTTGATGACGTCGATGAGTTTGTTGAGCTGCTTGGTGATCTGCTCGATGATCTGTTCGTCGCCACGGGTCACCACGGTAATCCGGGAAAGGGATTCGTCGTTGGTGGGGGCAACGGTAAGCGAGTCGATATTGAAGCCGCGTCCCGAGAAGAGCCCGACGACGCGGGAAAGAACGCCGAATTCGTTCTCAACCAGCACGGCAATGGTATGTCTCATTGATCCCTCCGCATATATGCAGTAACGATCCGGATCTCAACCCGGATCGGCCTAGGCTGCCTTAGGAAGCCAGCACCATCTCAGTAAGCGAAGCCCCGGCGGGAACCATCGGGAGCACCTTCTCCTCACGGGCAACCTTGAACTCCATCAGGACCGGGCCCGCCGTAGCAAAGCCCTGCTTGATGACCTCGTCGACCTGGTCGGTCTTGTCGGCGCGCAGGCCGGTGGCGCCGAAGGCCTCGGCGAGCTTCACGAAGTCGATGGGGAGTTCCATGCAGGTGGAGGAGTAACGCTTGTCGAAGAAGAGCTCCTGCCACTGGCGCACCATCCCGAGGAAGTTGTTGTTCAGGATGACGATCTTCACGTTGAGACGGTTCTGGACCAGGGTGGCCAGTTCCTGCATATTCATCTGGAAACCGCCGTCGCCGACGACGACGATCACCTGGCGGTCCGGGAAGCCGGCCTGGGCGCCCATTGCGGCCGGAAGGCCGTATCCCATGGTGCCGAGGCCGCCGGAGGAGAGGAGGGTCCTGGGTTTGGTGAAGCCGAAGAACTGCGCGGTCCACATCTGGTGCTGCCCGACGTCGGTCGCGACGATGGCGTCCGGCTCGGAAAGGGCGCGCAGGCGCTGGATCACGTACTGGGGCTTGATGATGGTGCTGGACGGCTGGTAGGTAACCGGATGCTTCGCCTTCCACCCGTCAATCTCGGCAATCCAGGGGCCGACCGCCTCTTTCACCTGCTTCACGTCGTCGCCCTGCTCTTCGCTCACCTTGAGCATCTTGCCGAGCACTTCGCGGACGTCCCCGACGATCGGGAGGTCGACGCGGACGTTCTTCTTGATGGAGGTCGGGTCGACGTCGATGTGGATGATCTTCGCGTGCGGGGCAAAGGTCGCGATCTTGCCGGTGACGCGGTCATCGAAGCGGGCCGCGACCGCGATCAGCAGATCGCAGTTGGAGATCGCCATGTTTGCATAGTAGGTGCCGTGCATCCCGAGGAGCCCCAGGGAAAGCGGGTTGTTTTCCGGGAAGGAGCCGAGCCCCATGAGGGTGGTGGTGACCGGGAAGCCGAAGCGCTCGGCGAGCTCGGTGAGCTCCGCACCCGCGTCGCCGAGCACCACGCCGCCGCCGACGTAGATCACCGGCTTCTTGGCGTGCAGCATCATGGAGACCGCTTTTTCGATCTGCTTCGGGTGCCCCTCGACGGTCGGCTTGTAGCCGCGGATCTCGACGGTGTCCGGGTACTTGAACTCGGTCTGGGCGATCTGGACGTCCTTGGGAAGATCGATGAGAACCGGGCCGGGACGGCCGGTGCGGGCGATGTAGAAGGCCTTCTTGACGATGGTCGCGAGGTCCTTCACATCCTTGACCAGGAAGTTGTGCTTGGTGCAGGGGCGGGTGATGCCGATGATGTCCGCCTCCTGGAAGGCGTCGTTGCCGATCAGGGCGGTCGGGACCTGGCCGGTGATGATCACCATCGGGATCGAGTCCATGTAGGCGGTGGCGATGCCGGTGATGGTGTTGGTGGCCCCGGGGCCGGAAGTGGCGATGGCCACCCCGACTTTGCCGGTCGCCCGCGCAAAGCCGTCGGCGGCGTGGACCCCGGCCTGCTCGTGACGCGGCAGGATGTGCCGGATCTCTTTGAAGGAGAAGAGTTCGTCGTAGAGGTTGATGACCGTCCCTCCGGGATACCCGAAGACCGTGTCTACCCCCTCCAGCTTGAGACACTCCAAGAGAATGCGTGCGCCGTTCATCTTCATAGGTTGTACCTCCGTACCGCGGCAGCGAGCTGCCGCATGTTATAGATCCCGAGTCCGGTAAGACTGGAACCACTTGTGAATAAACAAGTCCCCTGAGACGGGAGCACCCTCGGTAAAGGGAATCCCACCCCTGCCCCTTCGGTAAAGGGGGTCGAGGTACTAATCCGCCGTCGTAACGGCGCCGGTGTGGGCCGAGGTAACCACCTTGGCGTATCGGGCCAGCCAGCCCTTCTTGATTTTCGGCTCGGGAGCGACCCAGTGTTTCCTCCGCTCCGCAAGCACTTCGTCGCTCACCAGGACCCTGAGCGAGCGGTTCGGGATGTCGAGTTCGATCTGGTCCCCGTCCTCGATGAGGGCGATCGGACCGCCCTGCGCGGCTTCCGGAGAGATGTGGCCGATGCAGGGGCCGCGGGTGCCGCCGGAAAAGCGCCCGTCGGTGATGAGGGCAACGGAGTCGCCCAGGCCAAGCCCCATGAGGGCGGCGGTGGGGGCGAGCATCTCGCGCATGCCGGGCCCCCCTTTGGGCCCTTCGTAGCGGATGACGACGCAGTCGCCGGATTTCACGACCCCGCCCATCATGGCCGCCATCGCCTTCTCCTCGGAGTCGAAGCAGCGGGCCACGCCGGTGAACTGCATCATCTTCTCGCCGACGCCGGACTGCTTGACCACCGCGCCTTTGGGGGCGATGTTGCCGAACAGCACCGCGATCCCCCCCTCTTTCTTGACCGGGTCGGAAAGTGGGTGGATGACGGTCTCGTCGACCCCGTCGAGGCTCGCGGCGATCTGCTTGGTGGTAAGGCCGAAGACGGTCGGGCAGTCGTGGATCTTGTCCCCCAGCTGCTTGAGCACGCCGGCCACGCCGCCGGCAACGTCCAGGTCTTCCATGAAGTGCTCCCCGGCGGGGTTCATGGAGGCGAGCTGCGGGGTCGTCTTGGAAAGGATGTCAAAGGTCTCCAGCGGGAGCTCGACGCCGGCCTCGCGGGCGATGGCGAGGAGGTGGAGCACGGTGTTGGAGGAGCCCCCCAGCGCCAGGTCGACGCGGATGGCGTTTTCGAACGCCTCGCGGGTGAGGATCGAACGCGGGGTGATGTTGTCGCGCACCATGCCGACGATCCGCTCGCCCGAGGCAAAGGCGATCCGGCGCTTGAGCGCGGAGACGGCGAGCGCGGTGCCGCAGCGCGGCAGGCTCATCCCCATGGTCTCGGTGAGGATCGCCATGGTGTTGGCGGTGAAGAGCCCCTGGCAGGAACCCATCCCCGGACAGGCGTTCTCCTCGCAGCGGGCGAGTTCCTTGTCGTCGATGACGCCGGCCTTGTAACGGGCCATCGCCTCGAAGGTGTCGGTAACGAAGGAGTAGCGGCGGTCCTGGCCGCGGCCGCCCATCATCGGACCGGCGGTGACCACGATGCACGGGATGTCGAGCCGCGCGGCGGCCATCAGCATGCCCGGGGTGATCTTGTCGCAGTTGGTCAGAAGGACCAGGCCGTCCAGCCGGTGCGCCTCGGCGACCGACTCGACCATGTCGGCGATCAGCTCACGGGTGGGAAGCGAATAGTGCATCCCCTTGTGCCCCATCGAGATCCCGTCGCAGACGCCGGGGATCCCGAAGAAGAAGGAGTAGCCGCCGCCGGTGTGGACCCCTTTTTCAATGAAGCGCTCCAGATCCCGCATCCCGACGTGGCCGGGGATGAGGTCGGTGAAGCTGGTGGCAATCCCGATGAAAGGCTTCTCCATCTCGCTCTGGGGAAGTCCGGTTCCTTTCAGAAGCGCCCGGTGCGGGGTACGCTCCAGTCCCTGGGTGATGGTATCGCTGCGCATATGCTCCCTCATAAATCGCAACCCCGCCGGTTCCGGCGGGGCAGCGTTGGATTCGTGCAAAAAAACTTGTAGTTAAAAGAGGTTATCTTAAATGAAATCGAACGACAAACATAATACATTAAGATGCAACTGTCAACAGCTACGAAATACTGTTTGAGGCGTCTCTTTTCTGTTTGGCAATCTCGGCTTCGGAGGGGCGGATGTAGGTGGGATTGAGGAGTTCCAGCGGGGTGAACCTGCCCTGGCGGGCGAGGTCGCAGGCGATGACCGCTCCGGCCGCGGCACGCGGGACGTCGGCATGGAACGGGGCGAAGCGGGCGCGGTCCCCGAGGGTCGCGGTAATGAGGTCGCGGTAGCGGACCGCCCCCTCCCCCAGGAACAGGGTCGGCTCATCGATGGTGGCGAGAAAGCTTTCCGGAGCGAGGACCGCGTCTTCGCGCAGCGGCTCCGGCAGATCGGTGACGCGGTAGAGGCCGGCGTAGACCTCCTTTTTCCTCGCGTCGAAAAGCGGCGCCACCGGAAATCCGCAGTAGGGGCTGTTCAGGGCGAGCATGGCCAGGGAGGAAAAACCGACCGCCGGCTTGGCGGCGGCCAGGGCGAGCCCCTTGACGGTGGCGATCCCGACGCGAACCCCGGTGAAGGAGCCCGGGCCGATGGCGACCGCGAAGGCGTCGAGGTCGGTGGGGGCAAGCCGCGCCGACTCCAGGAGCTTCGCGATCGAGGCGAACAGCCGCCCGGAGTTAAGGCGGTCCTCGCCGAGGAGGTACTCCCCCAAAAGAGAAGCGCCGTCCGAGAGGGCGACGCTGGAACAGTTACTCGAGGTATCGACGGTTAGTATCTTCAATTGCCGCTCTTCTATCCGCTTCAATGCTCCCCTTACGTCCCCTCCCCTTCAAGGGGAGGGACAGGGTGAGGATGGGGTTCTTTTCCGTGATCACCTAACAGTGAACGGTGGAACAATTCATGTCAGAGGGGGACTGGCACCTTGCGGAGCCAGTCCCCGGCTCAGTTCTTCGGCAGCATCCGCATGATGTCGTTGTAGAAGGCGAGCATCATCAGGCTGATCAGGACCATCATCCCGATCTGCTGGGCGATCTCCCGGCTCCGCTTGCTCACCGGCCGCCCGATCACCAGCTCGATCAGGAAGAAAACCAGGTGCCCGCCGTCCAAAATCGGAACCGGCAAAAGGTTCAGCACCCCGAGGTTGACCGACAAAAGCGCGACGAACGCGAGAAAGCTCACTCCCCCGGCCTGCGCCTGCTGGCCGGCCATCTTCACGATCATGATCGGACCGCCGATGGAATCGAGCGGCAACGCGCGCTGCACCAGACGCACCAGGGAGAGGTAGGTCACCTTGATCACGTTCCAGCACTGGGCGCTCCCGCGGACGAAGGCTTCCCCGGGAGGAAACCGGTCGATGAAGGTGTCGCCGGCAGCCACCACCCCGATCACCGGCGTGGTGACGGTGTCGCCGAGGAGGTTTTTGGCGGTGCGGGGCTCCGGGGTCATGGTGAAGGTCAGCGCCTTGCCGGCACGGTTCACCGTTACCTGGACCGGGGCCGCCTTACCCTGGGCAATGATCTTGGCGAAATCTTCCCAGCGCCCGACCGCCTTCCCGTTCACCGAGGCGATCAGGTCGCCGGCCACGATCCCCGCGCGGGCGGCCGGTTTGTTCGGCACCACCTCGCCGACCTTGGTGGTTACCGAGGGGACGCCGACCATGAACAGGATGATGAAGATGACGTAGGCGGAAAGAAGATTGAACAGCGGACCGGCGACGACGATGCCGATGCGCTGCAACGGCGGCTTGTGGGAGAAGGAAACCTTCTTTTCCTCTTCGGTCAGCTCGGTTTCCCCGTCCACCTCGCCGACCATCTTGACGTAGCCCCCCAGGGGGAGCGCGGAAAGGAGGTACTCGGTCTCGCCGATCTTCTTGCCGATCACCTTCGGGCCGAAGCCGAGGGAGAACTTCTCGACGCCGACGCCGAACGCCTTCGCGAACAGGAAGTGGCCGAATTCATGAACGAATATGAGTGCCCCGAGGGCGATTATGGCGAACAGTATGCTCATCGAATTCCCCTCCGGAAGCCAAGAACGACGGCAGGATAGGTTGGGGTGAATGCCTCATTATACTGCAGGCCGCAGAAACCTAACATTCTTACGTTGCCAGCGGGCACAACAACTGCTCCACACGGCATATTCCCTCCCCCTTCAAGGGGGAGGTCAGGAGGATGGGGTTAAGTGCCCCCAGAACCCCATCCTCACCCGGTCCGTCGCAAGCCGTGCTTGCGCACGCGACCCTTGAAGGAGCGGGGACGCAAGGATCGGCCGGGTTTATCGGTTTAGG
This sequence comes from Geomesophilobacter sediminis, assembly GCF_016458275.1. Taxonomy (GTDB): domain Bacteria; phylum Desulfobacterota; class Desulfuromonadia; order Geobacterales; family Geobacteraceae; genus Geomesophilobacter; species Geomesophilobacter sediminis. The sequence goes on along the minus strand of NZ_JAEMHM010000002.1, from coordinate 55,732 downwards.
CGATCCCCAACACCTCGCGGGCGGTCCGGCGGCCCCACAGATCCGCCTCCAGCACCTCCTCGATCGAGGTCAGGTTGTGCGCAACGTGGCGGTTCATGGTCTTTTCGATCGACTCGGCGATGGTCATGAAAGAGATCTTCCCTTCCAGGAAGGCCTCGACCGCGATCTCGTTGGCCGCGTTCATCACCGCCGGCATGCTCTCGCCGGCCTTGGCCGCCTGGTAGGCAAGCCCCAGTGCCGGGAAGCGCTCCAGGTCCGGGTTGAAGAAGGTCAGCCCGGAAAGAAGCGTCAGGTCGAGCGGCTTCACCCCGCTGGGCACCCGCTGCGGGTAGGTGAGCGCGTAGGCGATAGGCCCCTTCATGTCGGGCACGCCAAGCTGCGCCATCACGCTGCCGTCCACGTACTCGACCATGGAGTGGATGATGCTCTGCGGATGGATGTTGACCGCGATCCGGTCCACCTCGATGTCGAAGAGCCAGCGCGCCTCGATGACCTCCAGCCCCTTGTTCATCATGGTGGCGGAATCGATGGTGATCTTCTTCCCCATGCTCCAGTTCGGGTGATTGAGCGCGTCCTTGATGGTCGCCTGGGAAAGCTGCTCCTTGGTCCACTTCAGGAAGGGGCCACCGGACGCGGTAAGGATGACGCGGGCGACGTCCTCGTTGCGGTGGCCGACCATGGACTGGAACACCGCGCAGTGCTCGCTGTCCACCGGATAGAGGTTGACGTCGTGCTTCTTGACCAGGTCCATGACCAGGTGCCCGGCGGTGACCAGGGTCTCCTTGTTGGCAAGAGCCACGTCCTTGCCGGCCATGATGGCGGCCGCGGTGGGAGCAAGACCGGCCGCACCGACAATGGCGGCAACCACCATGGTGGTGTCGGCGGCGGTCGCGGCGGCGATCATCCCTTCCACACCGTGCAGGATCTGCGGCTTTTTGCCGGCGAGCATCCGGTCCAGTTTCTTGGCGTCGTCAGCGGAGACCACCGCGACCAGTTGCGGGGAGAAAGCCTCGATCTGCTTTTTGAGCAGGGTGAGATTGGAGCCCGCGGTCAGGGCCACGACCTCGAACTTGTCGCGATGAGCGGCGACGACATCAAGCGTGCTGACCCCGATGGAGCCGGTGGAACCAAGTATGGTGAGCTTCTTCATCGAAAACCCTCGTGAAACTTAATGGCACTTACATCGCCGAAAGGATCCGACCGATCAGTCGGATCCGACCGATCAGTCCGATCGGTCCGGTGCGGGCAGACTACCCTCCGCAGCACCCCTTGAAGAAAAACCAGGAATAGTAAAAAGCCGCCGGAGCGGCAAACAGGATGCTGTCCAGCCGGTCCAAAACCCCGCCGTGCCCCGGGAAGATCACCCCGGAATCCTTGACTCCGCAGCTCCGCTTGATCAGCGACTCGAACAGGTCGCCCAGTTGCCCGAGGACCCCGAAGATGAGTGCGGTCGCCACGCAATCGGCGATGGCAAGCTCGGGGAAAAAAGTAGCCCGGGCGATGAGCGCGCCGATGATGCTGCCGGCCAGGCCGCCGATCGAGCCTTCCACGCTTTTTTTCGGGCTGACTGCCGGATAGATCCGGTGCTTGCCGATGGTGGAGCCGACATAGTAGGCGGCGCTGTCGCCGGCCATGACGATGACCATGATGAGGAACAGCCACGCCACGCCGTGCGGCTGCATTCGGACCAGTACCAGGTGGGAGAGCAGGAGCGGGACGTAGAGAAAACCCATCAGGACCAGGGCGATGTCGGGGGCCGCCTGCTTGATGTCCTGGAGGCGGAACAACGCGATCAGGGTAAAAAGGAGCACCAATCCGGTAAGGGCGAAAAGCGGCAGGATCGGATTGGTAGCGAAGACGGTGAAGACCGAAGCAGCGCCGCAGATGGCGGCAAGCCACCCCTCCCCCCGGCGCCCCGGGAGAGTCATCCGGTAGAACTCGTCCAGACCGAGCAGCGCCAAAAGGGCGACCAGCAGCGCGAACTGGAACGGGGAACTTTTCAAAATGAAGATGATGACCAGCGGCAACAGCACCGCTGCGGTAGCTAGACGTTTGATAGAACCCCCAGAAGCCGTTCGGGTTTAAAACTCGCTTTTCAGCTGTTCGCTGGTCCGCCCGAACCGCCGCTCGCGGGCATGATAGCTGCGAAACGCTTTGGCAAGCTCGTCGCGGTCGAAATCGGGCCAGTTGACGTCGGTGAAATAGAGTTCGGTGTAGGCAAGCTGCCAGAGCAGGAAGTTGCTGATCCGCATCTCCCCGCTGGTCCGGATCAAAAGGTCCGGGTCCGGAATGTCCGCGGTAAAAAGCGACCGGCCGAACAGGTTCTCGTCGATCGCCTCGGCATCGAGCCGCCCGGCGGCAACCTCACCGGCCAGATGTTTCACCGCCGAGACCATCTCCTGCCGCGCCCCGTAGGAAAGGGCAAGGGTCAGGAGCATGCCGCGGTTGGCCGAGGTCTTTGCTATGGCAGCGTCGATCTCCCGGTTCACGTCTTCGGGAAGGTCGGCCCGGTTGCCGATCACGTTGAAGCGGATGTCGTTTTGCATCATCCGCGGGACTTCGGCCCGGATGTACTGCTTGAGAAGCGCCATCAGCGCCTTCACCTCGGTTTTGGGCCTAAGCCAGTTTTCCGCGGAAAAGGCGAACAGGGTGAGGTAGCCGATCCCGAGCCGGGAGCACTCCTCGACTATCACCCGGACCGTCTCCACACCCTTCTGGTGGCCGACGATACGGCGCAGCATCCTCTTCTTGGCCCAGCGCCCGTTGCCGTCCATGATAACGGCAAGGTGAACGGGGAGGTTCCCCGGCTGCAACGTTTTCATAAACACCCTAAAAACAAAAAATCCCCTTCAAGTGGGGGTCGCGACCCAGCGGGAGCTGTCGCCGGAGAGGTAACCGGGGGGCGTGCGCCCCCCGACCATCGGGTCCTTAGACCTCCATGACCTCTTTTTCCTTGTGCGCGAGGACCTCGTCCACCTTGGCCGTGTGGCTGTTGGTGAAGTCCTGGACCTCTTTCTCGGCGCGCTTCAGATCGTCTTCGGAGATCTGCTTATCCTTCTCCAGCTTCTTGAGTCCGTCCATCGCTTCGCGGCGGATGTTGCGCAGCGCCACCTTGGCTTCTTCGGCCTCGCGCTTGAGCTGCTTCACGATGTCCTTGCGGCGCTCCTCGGTCAGCGGCGGGAGATTCAGGCGGATCATCTTGCCGTCGTTGCTCGGGGTGAGCCCGAGGTTCGAGTTGAGGATCGCCTTCTCGATCACCGGGATCATCTTCGCTTCCCAGGGCTGGATGGTGATGGTGCGGGCCTCCGGCACGGCGAGGGTCGCGACGTTGGTCAGCGGGCCCAGCGAGCCGTAGTAGTCGACCTTAACCTCGTCGAGAAGGGAGGTCGAGGCACGCCCGGTGCGGACTTTCTGGTAGTCCTTGCGCAGCGACTCTACGCTCTTGTCCATGCGGACGTTCATGTCGGCAATGACGTCTTTGATCATGCTACTCTCCTTTCACGATGGTGCCGATCCTCTCGCCGTTGATGACCCGCACCACGTTGCCGTCGGTCGTCACGTCGAAGACGATGATCGGGAGATTGTTGTCCATGCAGAGCGAGGTCGCGGTCGCGTCCATCACCTGGAGCCCCTTCTTGAGAACTTCAAGATAGGTCAGGCTCTGGTATTTGACGGCGGAGGCGTCCTTTTTCGGATCGGCGGAGTAGACGCCGTCGACCTTGGTCCCCTTGAGGATCACGTCGGCCCCGATTTCCATCGCCCGCAGGCTGGCCGCGGTGTCGGTGGTGAAGTACGGGTTGCCGGTGCCGGCGCCGAAGATGACCACGCGCCCCTTCTCGAGATGGCGAATGGCGCGGCGGCGTATGTACGGCTCGGCCACTTCCTGCATCGCGATCGCGGACTGAACCCGGGTGTCGACGCCGACCTTCTCCAGGGCGTCCTGCATGGCCAGGGAGTTGATCATGGTGGCGAGCATCCCCATGTAGTCGGCGCTGGCGCGATCCATCCCCTTGGAGGAGGCGGCCAGACCGCGGAAGATGTTGCCGCCGCCGATGACCAGCGAAAGCTGCACACCAAGGTCGATGACCGACTTCACCTCGCGGGCGATGGTGGTGATGGTCTCCGGGTCGATGCCGTAGCCCTGGTTTCCGGCCAACGCCTCACCGGAAAGCTTCAGAAGTACACGTTTGTAGTAAGGTTCTGCCATCGTTTTCACCTTAGGGCTTTCGATCGCCGAACTTCGTAGGCGAGGCCACATCATCGTGGCGGCGGTACGGGCCGCCGAGAACAGGCAGAAATCGCGGCAGGGATGCCGCGCGGGTCGATTTCAGCTCGGTTAGCGGCACCATGTCTCTCGCCTGCCCAAAGGCCTGGGAATGCGGAGTCCGGTATCAGGTTGTCGGTTGAGAAATGGGTAAAAAAAGAGCCGCCCATTTGCATGGCCGGCTCTGTCGGGACTGCCTTAAGCGCCGACCGCCGCGGCTACTTCCGCCGCGAAATCGGATTCCTTCTTGGCCAGCCCCTCACCGAGGACGTACTTGGTGAAGCGCCGGATGCTGATGTTCTCGCCGATGGTGGCGATGGTCTCGTTCAGGTAGGTCTGGACGGTCTTGTCCGGATCCTTGACGTAAGCCTGCTCGAGGAGGCAGATGTCACCGTAGAACTTGTTGACCTGGCCTTCGATGATCTTCTCGACGATGTTGTCCGGCTTGCCGCTTTCTTTGGCCTTGGCGCGGTAGATTTCCTTCTCGCGCTCGAGGAGCTCGGCCGAGACTTCTTCGCGACGGACGCAGGTCGGGTTGGCCGCGGCGATGTGCATCGCGATGTCCTTCACGAAAGCCTGGAAGTTCTCGTTTTTGGCGACGAAGTCGGTCTCGCAGTTGACTTCGACGAGGACGCCGATTTTGCCGCCGGCGTGGATGTAGGAGCCGACCAGACCTTCGCTGGCCGTACGGCCTGCTTTTTTGGAAGCAGCGGCAAGGCCCTTCTTACGAAGGTAATCGATCGCTTTTTCGTGGTCGCCGTTGGTTTCGGTGAGGGCCTTCTTGCAATCCATAAGGCCGGCACCAGTGGCTTTTCTCAGTTCGTTTACCTGTGCAGCGGTTACGCTCACGTCATTCCTCCGCGTTGCCCCCGCCCGAAGGCGGGGACCACATATATTTTTTTGTTACTGAAAGATGCAAGCTTTCCGAATTCGACGTCGCACGTCGAACGGGTTGTTACGCTTCGCCGGCAGTCTCTTCCTCGACGACAGCTTCCTCACCGGCCGCGAACTCTTCCTCGGCGCCGGTCTGGAGGCGAGCCTGACGAGCCTGGACCCCTTCGAGGATCGCGTCGGCCATCTTGCTGGTCAGCAGGCGGATGGCGCGGATCGCGTCGTCGTTGCCCGGGATGACGTAGTTGATGTCGTCCGGATCGCAGTTGGTGTCGACGATGGCGACGACCGGGATACCGAGCTTCTTGGCTTCGGAAACGGCGATTTCTTCGTTTTTCGGGTCGACGACGAACAGCATGCCGGGGAGTTTGCCCATCCCTTTGATGCCGCCCAGGGTCTTCTCGAGTTTCTCACGCTCTTTGCCCAGCTTCAGAGCTTCCTTCTTGGTGTATGCCTCGATGGAGCCGTCGGCGAACATGGAATCGAGACGCTTGAGACGATCGATGCTCTGCTTGACGGTCGAGAAGTTGGTGAGCATGCCGCCCAGCCAACGGTCGTTGACGTAGAACATGTTGCAGCGCTGTGCCTCTTCGGCAACCGAATCCTGGGCCTGCTTCTTGGTGCCGACGAAGAGGATGGACTCGCCGGCCTGGGCCGACTCAGTCACGAAGCTGTAAGCGCTTTTGAAGAGACGAACGGTCTTCTGCAGGTCGATGATGTAGATACCGTTACGGGCGCCGAAGATGTACGGCTTCATCTTCGGGTTCCATCTCTTGGTCTGGTGTCCGAAGTGGACGCCGGCTTCCAGCAGTTCTTTCATGGTGATGTTGGACATGCGTTTCTCCTTTGGTTTTGCCTCCGCCGCCCGATCTGACGGAACCCACGTACTGTGGGCACCACCGGCAGGATGAAGACGGCGTGCGAATTTTAAACAGCAAATCTGTATAGCACAGCACTCAGTCATTGGCAAGGCAAAATCCAGCCCGACACAGTACCTGCTTCTTTAGATAGTAATGAGCTGAGGGGGAAATGACAATGAATATGGCTTAAGGATGAGAGCGGGGGGGCGGGGTCGGGGGCCACCCTTTTCTTCCGATCGCGCCGGCCGGTCGAGTTCCCCCTCAAGTTGTCCTGCTTCCTGCCGAAATAAAACAAAATGCTTGTCAATATCTCGCCAAGACAGTAGTCTGGCGTAGCCGCCGAAACCGGCCTGCCGGAGACCGCGGTCAAGTCCTCTTTAAGGAGCGTCGCCTTTATGACCCGTTCGTTTCTCGCCGTTGTTTTCATTGCTTGCCTTGCCGTGGTGTCAGTCGGTCACAGTGCCAGCGCCGCTTCGGACACCGCAGCCCCGAAACCGAAAGCTACCACCCTCTCCGGCAAGGTCGTCGAGACGATGGACGGTGGCGGCTACACCTACGTGCTGATCTCCGCCGGCGGCGAAAAGAAATGGGTCGCCGCACCGCTGATGAAAGTAACCGTCGGGCAGCAGGCATCGTTCATTCCGGGCTACGAAATGACCAATTTCACCAGCAAAGCCCTCAAGCGGACCTTCGACAAGGTGTACTTCAGCGCCGGTCTGGTAAATGACAAGCGCGAACTGGGGATGAGCGAAGAGGCGATCAAGAAATCGCACAAAAACGTCTCTCCCGACGTGATGAACCTGGCGATCAAGAAGAACGAAGATGCCGCGGCAAAGAAAGGCGGGAAGGACCAGCCGGCCAAAGTCGGCAAGGTGACCAAGGCCAAAGGGGCCAATGCCTACACCGTGGCCGAACTGTTCGCCAAGCGGAAGAGCCTGAACAAGAAGACGGTCGTGGTGCGCGGCACCGTGGTCAAAGTCTCCACCGGGATCATGAAACGGGCCTGGGTGCATATCCAGGACGGCACCGGCAAGGCGAAGAAGAAAAACAACGAACTCGTGATCACCTCCACCGAGACCCCCAAAGAGGGGGACGTGGTGACCGCCAAAGGAGTTCTCGCCAACAACAAGGACTTCGGCGCCGGTTACAAGTACGACGTCATCATCGAAGAGGCGAAGTTCTCGCACTAATTAAGGTCTACGCACCACAAAGGAAAAGCCCTTTCTCCGCCGGGAGAAAGGGCTTTTTTTATTTCGGGCTGACCGGCGCAGCATGCTGCGCCCCTACGCAGGTAATCGCGGCTCGGTGCAGGAGCGACATTGCGGTCGCGATTAAAGACCGTACGCGCCGGGAGAGGCGCTCCCACATGAGGCCACGATAGCCCCCTCACCGCCCCGCACCCGGAGGGGCAAGAAAGCCCAAGCCACCCGCTCATTGCTCATTGCTACAGGACGTACCCTACCCGGAACGCCCCCCAGTGCCGTCCCTGGACGTACACCGGCGAGGCGATGGCCCAGACCTTCTCCCCGGTGTCGCGCTGGTGGATCTGGATCAGCAGCGGCTCGGAAGTATTGCGCGCCGCCGCCATCTCGTCCGGATCGTCGAAGAACCGCTTGGTCCGGTTCCCGGCACGATCCTGCTCCGCGTCCCCGGTCAGCTCCTGCTGGTACTTGGAGTTGTGGGTCGGGCAGTAACTGTTGCGATCGACCAGGATGGCGTAGATGCAGTTCTTGTCCCGCTCCAGGATCTGGTCCTCATAGGTGACGATCCGTTCGTCAAGCAGGCGGTCGTACTTGGTGTGGTACTTCTGCGGCGTGGTACCGGGGATCGGCTCGTAGTTCTCGTCGAAAAGCTCATCGAGGGTGATGTCGCCGCTGGTCACCATTTCGGTCAGCATCTGCTCCATCAGCTTGGCCCCCCGGAGGGCGTCCGCCTTCCCTTTGGAACGGACCTCCTCCTCGATCATCTCCTTCAAATCGCCGGTCAACTCCCTGAGCTCGGCCACCGCCTGTTCGGTCGCCTGGGCGCCCGAGGCCACCTGCCGGGCGACGTCACGCACCTCGCCCATCGTTTCCGCCATCTCCTGGCAGGCGGTGGTCTGATGCTGCGTGGAGAGACTGATCTCCTTCGCGGCCCAGGCGGTCTTGTCCACCATGTCGATGATGGTGCCGAAGGAGCTTTGCACCTTGTCCACCATGGAGGCCGCATAATCGGCAGCCTTGGTTCCTTCTTCGGTCACCATGATGGTGGAATTGGTCGATTTCTGGATTTCTTCAATCAAACCGCTGATCTGGCGCGTCGCCGCGACGGTCCGTTCCGCCAGGCGCCGGACTTCCTGGGCGACGACGTTGAACCGCTTCCCGTATTCACCGGCACCGGCCGCCTCGATGGCGGCGTTGAGCGCCAGCAGATTGGTCTGCTCACTGATCTCGTCGATGATCTCGACGATGCCGCCGATCTTCTGGCTGTTATCCCCAAGATGCACCATCGCCCGGGCGATCCCCTGGACCTGAGATTTGAGCTGCACCACACCGGCGGCCGCATCGGCCACGTCATTGGTACCGGACTGGCAGCTCTTGCTGCTTTGCTGGGCCAGCGACTCGACGATCTGGGCATTTTCCATGATCAGGCGGGCGGTGACGGCGATCTCGTGCGAGGTGGTGGAGACTTCCTGCACCGCGCTCGCCTGCTGCGCCGATCCGGAAGACTGCTCGGTGCTGATCGCCATCAGATGGCTCGCCGAACCGGAAAGGTGGGTGATGGCACCCCGGATGGAGGAGAACAGGCGGCTGCTCTTGTCCACCTCATCGCGCAGGTTTTTGGCGATGACGCCGGTCATCTTGTTGAAGGCGTCCGCCAGAAGGGCGATCTCCCCATCCCCGCTCACCGGCACCCGCTCGTTGAGGGCGCCTACCGAGATGCGGTTGGCGGTTTTGGCCACTTCACGCAGCGGCCGGGAGATACTGCGGATGATGAAGAAACTCGCCAGCGCAAAGAGCGCCATGATGACGATGCCGCAGGTAAGGTTCCACTTCAGGAGGCTCTTGTTGAGCTGGGCGAAATAGTCCGCCTCGTTCACCCCGGGGACCACCCACACCCCCCACGGGTCGATGTAGCGGTACGCCGCGATCTTCTTCTGCTTGGTGGTCGTGGAGACGTATTCGATGACCCCGTTCCCCCGGTGGGAGCGGATGGCATCGATATGCTTCTCCCCGGCGAGGTTCGCCCCCTCCTTGGAAGGATGGACGATAAGGGTGCCGGATTCGTCGAGGAGGTAGACGTAGCCGCTCTCCCCGATCTTGACGCTGTTGATATAGCGCTTGAAGGAAGGGTCCTTGTACCCTTGCGGATGCCGTTCGGCGATGTATTCGAGCGTCTTTTCCAAGGCGTCGGCGGTGCCGCAGATATCCGCCTTCATGATGGAGCGGATTTCGTTTCGGGCCAGCAGGGAGGAGACCCCGACCGAGACCATGAGCGCGCAAAGCCCGAGTACCGAAAAAAGCAGTAATTTTGACCGGATCGTGGTGAACATTTGGTCCGCCTACCCTGTGGGAATTTGTGCCATGGTTATAATGTGAAGGGAGGGGAAAGTCAATTAATGATAAGGGGTTCCGGGTGATATGACCGCGGGGACGGCGACGGTGGGAGCGGTCGGCACCGAGGGGAGAGCATTACCTGGGGGAGCGCCTATCCGGGCGCAAATAGCTTTGATGATCGCGCCGGAAAAGGCGCGCCCACCTTTTTGGCAGAAGAAACGAAGAGAACGCCCCCCCGCCCCTTACTCCGGGGTGCGGACGCTGGTGTTGAAGCGGAGCATGTCCGGGGTCAGGGTGCCGGAAACCTGCTGGTATTCGTCGATGGCGCGGCCGAGCAGGAACACGGCATCCTGGTACGGGTCCATGTGCACCAGTTCCTCGTCCTCGAAGTTGAAGTGGCGGTCGTGATCCCGGTTGCGCTTGATGCGGAGGATTTCGAAGATGGAGGTGAAGGCCCGCTTGATACCGGCGGGGCCGCCCCCCGGGAGCTGGGCGAGGATCTCCTCGGCGGCAGCGGCCAAGGTGATGACGGAGAAGAGGTCCCCCTGGGCGAAAAAGATGCCGAGGGCGGTCTCGATCTGTTTGAGGGCGATTTCCTGTTTAAGGTAGGCGCGGATCTGCATGGCCGCTCCGAAAGAATGAAAAAAAGGCCGGACTCCTCTGCGAAGCCGGCCTTCTTATTTGCTACGGAAAACCGATTACTCGGCGCGGGTTACCGCGAACTTCAGGGTAGCGGCAACTTCCGGGTGGAGTTTCACGGTAGCGGTGAACTCGCCCAGGTGCTTGACCGGCTCGGCCAGGATGATCCGCTTGCGATCGATTTCGATCCCCTTCTCCTTGAGCTGCTCGGCAAGTTCCATGTTGGTGACGGAACCGAAGAGACGGTCGTCGGAGCCGGCCTGATGAGCCAGGGTAAGGGTGATGGCTTCGATTTTCCCGGCGAGGAGCTTGGCGCCTTCCAGGACTTTGCCTTTTTTGTACTCGAGGTGACGCTTGGCGTGCTCGAGAGCCTTCGCGTTCTTCTCGGTAGCCTCGATGGCGAACCCTTTGGGGACCAGGTAGTTGCGGGCGTAGCCCGGAGCGACCTTGACGACGTCGCCGATGTGACCGAGGTTTTCCACGTTTTCTTTCAGAATGACTTTCATGACATGCCTCCTAGCCTGATTGCTACAGGTTTTTGGGTTGCCTGGGGGCACGGAAGTTCCCCCAGAGATCGAATATTCCTAGCGCCGCCACCACGAGGGTGAGAAACGGCTGCAACATGATAATCGCGATGAACACGGCCCGCGCCGCCCTCGGGACCCGGTAGCGGCTGAAGTAGTGGCTGATGATCGCGAATCCCTGCACGCAGTAGAGCGCACAGAGGATGACGGTCGTGTTCAGCGCGGTCAGGTAGACCATGGTCTGCGGGATCAGCAGCGTGAACCCGGAAACGATCAGGAGCCAGATCATCGGCTCCGGATTGCGGTACTTCCGGAAATCCCCGATGTAGACGGGAACCCGGAACCTGGCAGCGATGCGGGAAACCAGCGAAACGTTCCACGCGCCGATGCATCCGAGCGCCACGGTGATGAGCGCCGGATAGATGGTGACGATCAGGGAAGCGGCCTGGCGCATCGAGTCCTGCAGCCCCTTCAGCTCGTCCCCTTTCACCCCCATCTTCTCGTAGACCTGCCCGGTCTGGTTGATGCTGGCGTTGACCCCCTTGATGATCTTCGCATGGAGGTCGGTCCCGGTGATCATCCCGAAAGCGGCGGCCACGACGAGAACGACCGCCAGGTTGACCGCCACCGCGTAGACGATGGAGCGGGCACCCCCCTTGTTACGTTTGAGGAACTCGGGGAGGGTCAGGGTCATCACGCCGGCCTGGAGCAGGTAGATGATCAGCGCCGCCGGGTCGCGCAGGGCAACCAGCAGTGCCACCGTCATGAGGACGATGGCGATCCCGGTCATCCGTCCGCTCTTGAGGGAGTAGTACACCCCCGGAGTGGGGACGCAGAAACCCGGAATCAGACCGATCACCGGCAGCGAGATGAAGGCAAGGAAAAGCGCCGCTGTGGCGACGCTTCCCTTTACTACATCTAACGCCTGTGCCTTCAGGGGCACCGGATGATTGCTTTCCGGCACCGGTTACGCGCTGGCGTGGCTACCTGCGATCGGGAGGAGCGCGATGTTCCTGGCGCGCTTGATCGCTTCGGTGATTTCACGCTGGTGTTTGGAGCAGTTGCCGGAAATACGGCGGGGAATGATCTTGCCGCGCTCGGAAACGAAGTAACGGAGGGTGCGGGGATCTTTGTAATCGATGCTCACCTGCTTGTCGGCGCAGAAGCGGCAGACTTTGCGGCGCTGGAACGGCCGTTTCTTCCTCGGGCCGGAGTTACTGGGTCTCTGATTCGGTCTTTCGTCGCTCATCTCTATCCCTCCGTAGTAGTTTCAGCAGCCTCAGCGGCAGCTTCGGCCGGAGCAGCAGCCTCTTCGGCACCTTCTTCAGCAGCTTTCACCGGAGCAGCAGCCGGGACCACGACTTCCTGCTCGAGTTTCACGCTCTGGTAGCGGACGACTTTGTCGTCCAGGCGCAGACGGCGCTCCAGTTCGGCGATCAGGGCAGCATCGGCGTCGAAACGGAGATAGAAGTAACGGCCACGGGGGTTCTTGTTGATCGGGTAAGCCAGTTTGCGGACGCCCCAGTCCTCAAGCCTTTTGAAGTCGCCCTTGCCTGCGGCGATGATTTCCTGAACCTTGGCGGAGAGAGCTTTGAGCTCCTCGTCACCCAGGTCCGGCTGGACGATGTAAATCGTCTCGTACATCCTCATGGTATTGCCTCCTCACGGTTTATTAGCCCCGGATCCGGTCCGGAACAAGGAGATACGGCCCTCGGGGCCGCTCTGTAGAACGCTGGATAGTACATCACATTAAAGCGGGTAGCAAGAAAAAAGAGATCGGGCAGGAGCCAAAACATTCGCGCCAGGAATGGCGCTCCCACAGCGAGAATCAGCGGCTTACCCGGTGGGAGCGCCATTCCTGGCGCGAACCCTTGCTATTTTCGGTGCCTCGGCGGCTAGACGTTGAACCGGAAGTGCATCACGTCGCCGTCGTTGACGACGTATTCCTTCCCTTCCAGCCGCATGAGCCCTTTTTCCTTGGCCCCGGACTCGCCGCCGGAGGCGATGAAATCCTCGTAGGCAATGACCTCGGCGCGGATGAACCCCTTCTCGAAGTCGGAGTGGATCACGCCGGCCGCCCCGGGGGCCTTGGTCCCCCTGGTGATGGTCCAGGCGCGGACTTCCTTCACCCCGGCGGTGAAATAGGTGATGAGCCCGAGGAGTTCGTAGCCGGAACGGATCAGCCGGTCCAGACCGGATTCGGCAAGCCCCATCTCCTGCAGAAACGCCAGTTTCTCCTCACCTTCCAGCTCGGAGATCTCCGCCTCGATGTTGCCGCAGATGGTAACGACCCCGGCCCCTTCGGAGGCGGCGAGCTGACGCACTTCCTCGACGTAGGGATGGGTTCCTTCCAGGTCGTCCTCGGCGACGTTGGCCACGTAGAGGACCGGCTTCGCGGTCATCAGGTGCATGTCGCGCAGGATCAGCCGCTCGTCTTCGTTTTCCGGGAGGTTGCGCGGGGATTCCCCCTTCTCCAGGGTCGATTTCACCCGCAGGCAGAAATCGACGTCCTCCTTGGCCTTCTTGTCGCCGCCCCGGGCCTGCTTTTCGGTGCGCTGGATCCTTTTCTCGACGGTGTCGAGGTCGGCCAGGGCGAGCTCGGTCTGGATCACCTCGATGTCGCGGCGCGGCGAAACGCTCCCGCTCACGTGGACCACGTTCTCGTTCTCAAAGCAGCGCACCACGTGCAGGATGGCGTCGACCGAGCGGATGTGACCGAGAAACTTGTTCCCCAGCCCCTCCCCCTGGCTCGCCCCCTTCACCAGGCCGGCGATGTCGAGAAACTCGATGGTGGTCGGCAGGATACGCTCCGGGTGGACGATCTCGGCGAGCTTGTCCATGCGCGGATCGGGAACCGCCACGATCCCGACGTTGGGATCGATGGTGCAAAACGGATAGTTGGCGGACTCGGCCCCCGCGGAGGTGAGCGCATTGAAGATGGTGGATTTCCCGACGTTGGGGAGACCGACGATACCGCAGTTAAAACCCATGACTAAAACCTCTTGAGAACCATTCGACGTTCAGCGTCGACGCTCGACGTGACTGTTGTTGCTCGTAGTTTCTCGTTCCCAAGGTCCACCTTGGGAACGCACCGCAGTTCAAAGCTCCAGCTTTTCATACCTTAGCGGTAACCCATCCTCACCCCGTCCGTCGCAAGCTCGCGCTGGCGCGCGACCCTTGAAGGAGAGGGGACGCGGTGGGAGGCGTCCAGCATCAGGTCATCCATTCCTGCGATATTACAGGGTTTTTCATTTCAAAAGAAGGCAGATCCGCTACGCGTAATCCTTCGCGTGAAAGATGCTCATCGCCTTGGGGAGCCCTTCCTTCATGATCATCTCGATCGCATCGATGGCCCCGTCCAGGATACCCAAAAGCGAATCCATCTCGTTCTTGGCGAAGTTCTGCAGGACGTAGTTCACCGTGTCGCCGTGCACCGGACGCCCGATGCCGACCCGGACCCGGACGAAGTTCGCGGAACCGAGTTCCTGCCCCAGGGAGCGCAGGCCGTTGTGGCCGCCGTGCCCTCCCCCTTCCTTCAACTTCAGCTTTCCAAAGGGGATGTCGAGGTCGTCGTGAATGACGATGAGGTCCGAAAGCGACAGTTTGTAGAAGCGCAGCGCCTCGGCAACCGACCGCCCGGAAAGGTTCATGAAGGTCTGCGGCTTGAGAAGGAAGAGCCTCTCCCCGAGCCAGTTCCCGTCACCGCAAAGGCCGGAGAAGGCCTTCTTGGTGATCGGGATACCGGCCTGGCTGGAGAGGCGGTCTAAAACCATGAAACCCGCGTTGTGGCGGGTCCATGAGTATTGCGGGCCGGGATTCCCCAGCCCCACGATCAGTTTTGGCATAAGTGGAAATTATTCAGCCGGAGCAGCAGCCTCTTCGACGTCGCCGGCTTTACGGCCGAGGATGCTGACCACCGGGGTGCTCGGGTCGGTGAGGATGACCGAGCCGACCGGGGCGACGATGTCGCCGACGTGGATGGAGTGGCCGATGTTGAGCTCGGTGATGTCGACGTTGATCTTCTCCGGAATGTGGACCGGGAGGCACTCGACCTCGATCTGGTGGCAGGCGAAGTCGAGGAAGCCGCCGCCTTTCACGCCGACGGAGGTCCCGACCAGGTTGAGGCGGACGTGGACCTTCACCTTGTCGGCCAGGTTGATGCGGTGCAGGTCGACGTGGAGCGCGGTCCCTTTGATGCAGTCCTGGTACAGGTCGGCTACGATGACGTTCTCGCCATTGAGAGCGCCGCCGCCGCTGACGGTCAGGATGTGGTTACGCCCGCCGACGCCGGCGACCGCTTCGGTGAATTCCTTCAGGTTGAGGGTGACGGGAACCGGCTCCATCCCTTTGCCATATACGACAGCCGGCACTTTGCCTTCGGTGCGCAGGCGGCGGCTGATCCCTTTCCCGGTTTTCTCTCTCAGTTCAACAGTAAGCGTCTTGCTCATACATCCTCCGATGCAATTTCAGAATTTAAATCCGTAGATCTATCAAAGACTAGACGAAGAGCGAACTGACCGATTCGTCTTCGTGAATCCTGCGAATGGCTTCCGCCAAAAGATCGGCGACCGAAAGGACGCGGATCTTGTCGGTTTTGGCTTCCTTCTCGGCCAGCGGCACGGTGTCGGTGATGACCACCTTCTCGATGACCGACGCGTTGATGCGGTCGATGGCCGGACCGGAGAGGACGCCGTGGGTGGCGGCGGCGTAGACGTTGGTGGCGCCGTGGTCCTTGAGGGCCTGGGCGGCCTGGGTCAGGGTGCCGGCGGTGTCGACCATGTCGTCGAGGATGATCGCCGACTTCCCTTTGACGTCCCCGATCAGGTGCATGATCTCGGCGACGTTGGGGCTGGTGCGCCGCTTGTCGATCACGGCCAGGGTGCAGCCGAGCCGCTTGGCAAAGGCGCGGGCGCGCTCGGTCCCGCCGGCATCCGGGGAAACCATGACCAGGTTCGCGATCTCGTCGGCAAAGCGGCTCTTCAGGTGAGCCAGCAGAACCGGGGCGGCATAGAGGTTATCCACCGGGATGTTGAAGAAGCCCTGGATCTGCCCCGCATGCAGGTCGATGGTGACCACGCGGTCGGCGCCGGCGGTGGTGACCAGGTCGGCGACCAGCTTGGAAGTGATCGGGGTACGCGGAGCGGCCTTGCGGTCCTGGCGGGCGTAGCCGTAGTACGGGATCACCGCGGTGATGGTCGCCGCCGAAGCACGCTTCAGCGCATCCATCATGATCAGGAGCTCCATCAGGTTGTTGTTGGTGGGAGCGCAGGTGGACTGGACCACGTAGATGTCCCTGCCGCGCACGTTCTCGCCGATCTCCACCATGATTTCACCGTCGGAGAACGTCTTTACCTTCGCCTTACCGAGCGGAACCCCCAGCGCAGCACAGATCTTCTCTGCCAGTGCCGGATTCGAATTGCCGCTGAACACCCTGATCTTGTCTTCCATGCCCAATCCTCTTCCCCCTGCAGCTGATTGACGAACGCCTTCCGCGGCCCGACGCCGGGCTGCCGAGACGGCGTTCCCGCGAAACGCCACTTAATACATCACCTGCGCTTTGAAGTCAACGTAAAAAGGACGCCTCGGCCCGCAAGCCCGCCTGTCCCAATCCTGCACCGGTTGATCTTTTTTCGCACAGATTTGGGCAGCTTGTAGCCATCCGCGACACCGGGACCACCGGAAACGGAAAAAGGCGCAGGGAGACATACCGATTCCGCTATATAACCATCATCGTGTCTTAACGAGAACCTCTAAATTTCTCTTTTAATCTTGCGGGCAATTGGGGTAAAATCCCAGCCACAGAGCGGATCATCGACCATACCAGAGCAAGGAGTCCTCCATGGAGCTTCGGCGATTTCACCGAATGACCTATACCGCCCCGGCCCTTTTGACCTGTAACAACCTCACCTACGAGGGGAGGCTCGGAAATATTTCTTTACAAGGCGCACTGGTAAGTGCCAACGAAGGATTAATGGTCACCCCCGGCGATCGCTGCACGGTGGAGATCCACCCCGAGGACGCGGAAAAACCGCTACTTATGTATGCCGAGGTAATCCACTCTTTCTACTCGATGGTGGGGGTAAAGTTCCTCCTGACCGAGGAAGAAGAGGAACGACTCTACCTTCTTTTGCAGGGCATCACGCCGGAACCGGACAAATTGAAACACGAATGGGAACACGTGTTGCATGGTGATGGCCAGCAGGGGGAAAGCTCAGCCTAATGGCGCAGGCGCTGACCGCGCCCAACGGAATACTCCCCCAGCGGATGAAGGACCAGGAACCGCCGCCGCAGCACGAAACGGATCAGCCGGAAGAAACAGGTGACAGCCGGTGGCGACAACCTTTATAATTCGCACAGATGGGGCTGCACGATGCAGCCGGCAGCAGGGGGAGGGATTCCGTCATGAAAGTCGCAGAGATCGCAGCAGGAAGCAACGTCCAGCCGGTGCAGACAGTAGCAGCCGATAAACACGAGGCTGCCGCCGCAGCACAGCGCGCCGACGCACAAAAGGCCACCGACAAGGTGGAGCTTTCCAAGAAAAGCTTGAAGGTCGCGGAAACGGAGGCGCCCAAAGAAGCCTCCCCGGAGCGGTTGGCGAAGCTCAAGGCGCTGATTGAGTCCGGGAAGTACCATGTTCCGGCGATGGAAGTTGCGGCGAAGATGGTTTCCTACGCCTCCCACGCCTGATCGTCACAGCTAATCTACGTCGATCACGTTCCGGCGTGCGGCCCGGGCTCTCCCCCTATCGCGAAGGATCTGCATGATCTCCTCGCTGGAGAGTTCCTCCGAGCGCCGCGAACGTCGTTCGGTGTGGATGATGACCGGTAATTCTTCTGATTTTTCTTCCCGATCCATGACCTGCCTCAACACAGTCGGATCAATCGGCAGCTGGTAGCGCCCCTCCTCCCTTCAGTACATCGCATTCCAACCCAATCTTCCTACAATTTAGCATTTTGAGAATTTTGCAGCAATGGCTGTGACAGACGCACCAGGCCTGTGACAGTGGCAGGATTACCAGGGCTGTAAACAACCACGGCCTATGCTTTCCGAATTGAGACCGAGCAGCCACTGTGGGAGCGCCTTTCCAGGCGCGAACGGCGCAGCCGTAAAGCAAAAAGACAAATCGCGGCAGCAATCCCGCTCCTACCGCACGGATTCACCCTCACCGGTAGGAGCGACATTCCTGTCGCGATCGACTGCCTTGAAATAAGCAAGGTAGTTGCCCCCCTTGGGAGCCCATTTCCCTGGGAGATCAGCCACTATCGTTGTCACCGCCTCCGGCGGTTCGCGCCAGGAATGGCGCTCCCACAGAGAAAGGTCGCTCCTCGTCACTTGTACGAAGAACACCATTCCTTTCACGATGATCTCTTTCCGGATTGAGACCCCGCCCCTACTGTGGGAGCGCCTTTCCAGGCGCGAACGGCGCAGCCGTAAAGCAAAAAACAAATCGCGGCAGCAATCCCGCTCCTACCGCACGGATTCACCCTCACCGGTAGGAGCGACATTCCTGTCGCGATCGACTGCCTTGAAATAAGCAAGTAGTTGCCCCCCTTGGGAGCCCATTTCCCTGGGAGATCAGCCACTATCGTTGTCACCGCCTCCGGCGGTTCGCGCCAGGAATGGCGCTCCCACAGAGAAAGGTCGCTCCTCGTCACTTGTACGAAGAACGCCATTCCTTTCACGATGATCTCTTCGGTATCCTTCCTGCACTATCCCCCTCTGTCCTGGCGGAAGCTTTCCATGCCCCCCCGGCACTACCGGCAAAAGCGACGCATATTCGCTCCCTTGCCAGCGGCAAGGCGCCTGCGCCCATCCGCCCAGCCGCCGGCACCAGCCCCAGAAAGCATAATCATCAGGCACAGTTGCCCAAAAATTCGACAGCAGCGCAGCTGTCCCAGCAGCGAGGAGGTTGCATGGTCCCGACCAGATCAATGAAAAAACCGATCACCGCCCCGAACACCCCCGCCCCCGGTGAAACCATGGTGGACATCCAGCCGATCGCCTACCGGCCATCCTGCTACAACCTTTCCCTGCACGGGTACCTCACCCCAGGCTGGACCGGAAGACTTGCCGCCGGCCTCGCCGAAAACGGCATCGACATCGTGCGCGCCGACGCCGAAAAGGCCACCAACATCTCCTGGCGTTCCAACTTTGAAATCACCTCCGGGAAACCGGAACAGCAGATCCTGGAACTCAACTACCTGTCGCTGGCCCGTAAGGAGCACCCGCTGCACCAGACCGCCCCGAAGATCGCCCTTCAGGATTACCGCATCAACCCGCACCGCGAAGAGGGGAGCATCTTTGTGGAAATATGGGCCGTGGACCGGACCGGCTTCCTGCGCGACCTGCTGGACTTCTTCAGTCTGAAGTGCCTCTTTCCGGTAAAGATGAACATCGAAACCATCGGCGAGACGGTTGAGGACCGTTTCTGGCTGAAAGGAGTCGGCGGCCTCCCCCCCTCCCCCGCCATCGCCGAATCCCTGAAGCAGAACCTGGACAACCTGAGCGGCTTTGACTGCTACGCCATCTAAACAATGAGGAAGCTGATTAGGCTCATTCTCATGTGATCCCCTCTCCCTTCGGGGGAGGGTGCCCGGAAGGCGGGTGAGGAAAGGTTCTTTGCGGCAACGCCCCTCACCCCGGTCCTCTCCCAGAGGGAGAGGGAGGTACCGGTCCCCTGGTATGACGATTGACGCTAATCGGCTGTTCATTGCTCATTGATTTTGCCCTCTCACCTCAAACGACACCGCATCCTGCACCTTCCCCCCGTTGTCCACCAGGGCCAGCTCATACCTTCCCACCCGCGGCGCCCAGCGTCGTCCCTCCTCACCCGGCGGCAGCAGCTCCCCGTTGAGCCTCCATTTGAGCCCCGGCGCCTCATTTTCGGTCTCGAAAAACACCCGCTGGTTCGGCTCCGGGATGTCCGGATCGATGACGATGATGGTCCCGTCAGGGGGATAGGCGATCCGGGCAATGTGCCAGGCTTCCCCGGCCGGTCGCGCCGCGGGCACGGAGGGGGGCTCGGTCCCGGCGAGGAAAAGCTCGCCTCTCTCAGCTTCCCCATGGCCGGCAGGGACCCGGGCCGCCACCACACCGCGCGGCCGCGGCGGTGGAGCACTCCGGACGTTGCCGTGCAGGTAGTTCATCACCTCCAGCCAGACCGGCGCCGCTCCGGAAACGCCGGAGACGTTCCACATCGGGTCCCCGGACAGGTTCCCGACCCAAACGCCGACGGTGTAGCGGCGCGAGAAACCGATGCACCAGTTGTCCCGCATGTCCTTGCTGGTCCCGGTCTTGACCGCGGTCCAGTAGCGGGTGGTAAGCGGGTTGTCCAGCCCGAAGGTGACGCTTCGGGAGCCGGGGTCGGAGAGGATGTCGGAGACGAGGTAGGCGACCTTGGGGTCCATGGCCCGGAGGGTCCGGCCGGAGTGCCCGGGGGTGAGGTGCAGCGGGCTCACGATGCCGCCGCGGGCGATGCAGCGGTAGGCGTTGACCAGCTCCTTGAGCGAGACATCCGCGGTGCCCAGTGCCAGGGAAAAGCCGTAGAACTCGGCGGAACGGCGCAGGTCGAAGCCGACGCGCCGCAACCGGTCCGCGAAAGGCTCGGTCCCCACCAGCAATTGAGTCCGAACCGCCGGAATGTTGAGCGAGGCGGAGAGCGCGGTGCGGACGGTAACCGGGCCGCGCGGACGGTGGTCGTAATCGTGAGGCATGTAGATGCCGCGTTCGGTTGAAATGTGCAAGGGGGTGTCGTCCAGGACCGAGGCGGTGGTGAGCAACCGCTTTTCCAGGGCCAGGCCGTAGAGAAACGGCTTCAGCGTCGAACCCGCCTGCCGCTTGGCAACGATCCCGTCCACCTGGCTGTCGCCGGAGTTCCCGACATAGGCCAGGATGTTTCCCGTTGCATTGTCCACCACCAGGACCGCCCCGTTCCCCACGTGCCTTCCTTGCAAAAGATCCAACTGCTGGCGCAGCGACTGGAGGGCAAAGCGTTGCAGGCGCAGATCCAGGGTCGAATTGATGGTCTGCGCCGACAGCTCCCCCTGCCCCGCGCCGGCGGTCAGGATCTTCGCCACCTGGGGAGCGAGCGCAAGGTAGGGACGCAGCCGGTAGGGACGGGAGAGCGCGTCGATCGCCGTGCGACGGTAGGCCTCGCCTGGCTCGCCGGGTGATAGCGATTGCGCCAGAAGAGCTGCCCGCTGCCCCACGACGGCGGGAAGGGCATTGGGGGATCGGATCAGTGCCGCCAGGGTGCAGGACTCCTTCAGGTCCAGACCGGATGGCTCCTTCCCGAACAAGCCGCGCGAGGCGGCGGCGATCCCCTGGAGCTCGCTTCGGAAACTCACCAGGTTCAGGTATGCCTCGAGGATCTCGTCCTTTTTCCAGCTCTTTTCCAGCTCGCGGGCCGCCGCCATCTGGTCCCATTTCTGCCGGAACGTCTTGTGCCCCAACGGCCGGCCACCCCGCTGCACCATCACCGCCACCTGCATGCTGATGGTGCTGGCACCGCGGGTCTTGGAGCCGAAGAACCGGTCGATGAGCGCCGCACCCACCGCCTTCCAATCCACCCCGCCATGCTCATAGAAGCGCCGGTCTTCCGATTGCAGGACCGCCTTCACCAACGCCGGCGAGACATCCTTCAGTTTGGTCCATTCCAGGCGGCGGCCGGTCTTGTCGACGCGGAGTTCGTGGATCAGCTCACCGTGGCGGTCCAGGATAAGCACGTCGGAGCGGCGGTGGGCTTTCTGGACCTCAGAGAAGGTGGGAAGGAGAGCGGCCTGGGCCGATATGGTGGACAAGAGGAGCAGCAGGATGGCAGTGACTTGCCATCTGAGATCGAAACAGCCTCGATTTCGGGCGGCGGCTTCCGTGATTTGGGCATGGTATTCGCGCCTGGAAAGGCGCTCCCACCGTTTGACGGGGCGCCATTTTCTCCAAACGGATCTATCTCCTGACACGGGGCGCATGCTATTTCTCCACCCATACCGCGGCGTTCGGGGACTCACCGAACATCTCCGGCAGGTAGAGGGCCTCGACGCGGGTCGGGGGCAGCCGGAATTTCCCTTCGTTGTTGAAGCGGACCGTGTACTCGACCACCAGCTTTCCTTTGGGAACGAACTCATAGTAGGCGCGGTAGGTGTCGAGGCCGCGCTCGTCAAAGACCGGCCAGCTGCGGTTCTTTTCCCCGGCGGTCAAGAGGTCGGAGTCGCGGCCCAGTCCCGAGCCGAGGATGGTCGCTCCCGCCGGGATCGGGTCACTCACCGCCACCCAGGTCATGTCGCTTTGCGCATCGATCTCCAGGCGCACCCGGGCCACGTCGCCGCGGCTCCAGCGGTTCTTGATCCGCCGCTCCACGGCCACGACGCTCTTCTTGATGTGGTAGCCGCTGGAAACCTGTTCCTTGAGCGGGATCGCGGCGAGACTCAGCACCGTCGCCCACGGCTTGCCCGAGCCTTCGTGCTGCAGCACCAGGGTGGCCGCCTTGTCCGGCCACCCGAAGCTTAGGGTCTTCCCTTTCTTGTCCTTGCCCCAGTCCTCCGTCTTGCGGGTCCCGGCCAACTCGGCCGTGGTGGCCCCGGCCACCGGCGCGGCTTCGAATTTTTTGGAGAAGGCATCCAGCGCCACTACCCCCCAGGCATTGGCAACGGTCGTCTCCCAGTGTCCCCGCGTCTGGCGGGCCACCGCGCCCCGCGCCAGCCGGGGCAGATCCTTCTGCCACCCTTCCTCGTCCAGCAGGGTAAGGAGGGCGCGCACCGCATTGGCATCGGTGGAAACCATGAGCCACCAGAGCTCGTCGGAACGCTCGGTCGAGAAGGTCAGCGCGCTCCCCTGAAGGTTGAGCCGGGACCGAAGCAGCTCACCGGCCTCCTTCAGCCGCTGGCTTCGGTTCGGGATGTCCCTGGTCGTTTTCAGGATGCTCAGCCAGTCGAGAAGGGCCGAGGTCGGCCAGAACTTCGGCTCGATGGTCACCGTCGCAACCAGATCGTTACTCGCCCGCCCCCGGCGCCCCAGCGCCTCGATCGCCGCAAGTTTCTGGAGGGATCGGTCCGCGGTGCGAAAGGCGCTCTCCCGCCGGATCTTTCCTTCCACGAACAGCCGCAGTCCCTCCAGCATCTTATTTGTCTGCGCCACCGGCAACTCCCGCCCGGCCGCGTTGGTAATGGAAAGAAGGTACGCGGTGAGGGTGGGACTGCCGTTGAGCCAGGAGGAGGGGAAATAGCGCACCAGTCCGTCGGAATCAAGGTACGACGGAAGCACCTTCAGGACCTGCTTCCAGAGCGCGTCGTCCTTAAGGGCAATGGCGCGGGAAACCATCTGTTCCATGCAACTGTAGGGATAGTTGCGCATGTACCGGGTCACCCCGTCCAGCCCGCCGGCCAGTTTCGGACGCAGGGTGACGTTGAGCCCGCCGCGCCCTTTGAGGGCCTGCTCGGGACGGCGCACCCCGACCTGGTACGACCGGTCCACCTGGGCCAGCGTCGCCTGGTAGACCTGGACCGGGACCGCCGGGAGCACCTGCTGGGTGACCTTGATCGTGTCGCTCTCGGGCCCCTTTTCCTCCCGGGCCCGCACCTCCCAGGTCGCCTTTTCTATGCCGCCGGGAACCTCCACGGGGAAGGAAAGCTCCTTCGCCTCGCCCGGCGCAAGCTCTACCGCAACTGGCGCCCGGGCGCCCTCCGGCTCCCAGGAGGGACGCGCGGCAACCGAAACCGACATGGCCCGATTCGAGGCGTTGCGGACCGTGAAAAGCGCCGTCAGCCAGTCCCCCTGCCGGACCACCGGCGGAAGTCCCGAGAGGACCATCAGGTCCTGGGTGGTGCGGATCGTGGTGCGTCCGGTGCCGAAGAGCGAGGGACCGGCATCGGCGACCGCCACCACGGCGAAGCTGGTGAGGGAGTCGTTGAGCGGGATCTCGACCGTCGCCTCGCCGTTCTCGTCCAGCTTGACCCGCCCCTTCCAGGCCAAAAGCGTATCGAAGAGCTCGCGCGCCGAGCGCATCCCCCCGCCGCCACCGGCGGGAAGTGCCTTCAGGCCGAAATGGCGCCGCCCGACCACCTGGGTCTGGGCGGTCGCGGTTTCGACCTCGTAGCCGCGGCGCCCCAGCATCGCCTCCAGGAGCTTCCAGCTGTTGTTGGGCATGAGCTCCAGGAGCCCTTCGTCCACCGCGGCCACCGCAACCTCCGCCCCCTTGGGGAGCCTGCCGCCGTCGGCCCGGACCACCTTGATGGCGATCTGCGCCTTGCCGCGCACCTGGTAGCTTGGGCGGTCCGGGGTCACCTTCACCTGCAACTCGTGAGCGAGGCTCCCCACCCGGACCTCCGCGATTCCCAGGCGATAGGACGGCTTGCCCGGATCGAAGAGGGCGGTCGGCTTGGTTCCGGAGAGCCGGCCCCGAACGCAGAGGGCGGAGACGAAGACATTGGGGGCATAGCTCCCCTTGATCGGGACCGAGACGATCGGCTGCTTGCCGCTGATCTGCTGTACGTGCGCTTCGATCACCCCTTCCCGCTCGACCGCGACCAGCACGGTTGCGGAGCGGAACGGGGAGCGGACCTGGAACTTCGCCACCTCGCCCGGCTCGTACGCCTTTTTCTCCGGCAGGAGGTCGATCCGGTCGCTGTCGCCGGTCTCGAACCACCACTCATCCTTCCCCGCCACCCAGACGTCCTGGTTGGCGGAGGCGACGTTGCCGGCATCGTCGACCACCGTCGCCTGAAGGATGAGGTTTCCGGAGCTGGCGGGCTTGCCGCTGCAGTGGAGGAGCCCCTTGCCGTCGGTGGTCCCCGAGCAGATGGCGCCGAGCCCCTTGGTCTCGGTCACGTGCTCGTAGGAATAGAAGCCGCCGACCAGGCGCTTGCGGTGGGAGAAGTTCTTCCGGCGGAAAAGTTCCACGTCCACCTTGGCCCCCGGTACCGGGCGTCCCTTCAGATCCAGCACCAGCGCGGAAAACTCGAGAGAATCGCCCGACGCGGTCCAGGATTGCGGCTTGATGCCCACCAGCAGCTTCGAGGACCAGAGCGGAATCCGTCCGGTCACGGTCTGGATTTCCCCGTTCGGGTCGCGGAACTCCAGCTCGGCGAGAAGAGTCTGCGGCGACGCAGTGGTGGGGAGCGCGCCGATGCGCGCCCGGTAGGCGCCGGACTTGTCGAGCACGAACTCCTGGGTTCGGTACTGCGGCGTGCCGGAAAGATCCTCCCGGAGCTCCTCCCCCTCCGAAGCGGGGTCCTGATAATCCTCCTTGACCACACCGGTCTGCACCTTGCCGTTGGCAAAGGTGTACTCCTCGTAGTCATCGAAATGAACCGAGCGCGGGGCGACCCGGGTCCGCAGCTTCACCGGCGCCCCCCCGGCCCCGCCGCCGGAAAGATGGGCGACGTAGAGGTCGACGTCGACCGCGGTGGCGTTCACCGCCGGTTCCTTAGGCGGCTCGACCACCCCTCTCATGAGCGGGACCCGGAACGCCTCCACCCGGAAGAATCCGGAATTCCAGCCAACGACATAGCTCCCGCCCCGCTGCGAATCGGACTCTTCCCCATTCGCCGGAGCCGTGGATTTTTGGGTGAGATAGACGTCGTAGAAGCCGAGTTCCGCCCCCTTGGGAACGGTCATCGTGCTCTCGGCGCTGTTGTCGGCGTGCCAGGAAAGCGGGAATTCGTAGGTCTGCCCGCTGCCGCGGTGCTGCACCACCACCGCCTGCGGCAGTTCGGACGGCTTGCGCAGCGCGAACCCTTTCATGACATGGTTGCGCATGAAGTGCTTCATGTGCACCGTCTCCCCGGCGCGCACCAGGGTCCGGTCGAAAACGGTATGGGCGATGGTGTGCTCCCGGTACTCCGCACCGGGGAGGTTGAAGCGCCAGCTCTCGATGCCGCGGTCCCAGCTGGTGTGGACGAGGGTCAGGTCGTCGTTTCGGCGCGCAAAGACGAAGAGTCCGCCCGAGGTTCCCTGCAGCATGGAGCCGTTGTTGTCGCTGTAGGAGTCCTCTTCCTCCTCGGCCTCCTTCTCCTGGGAGCAGTACGGGAGCTGCTCCGGGAACTTCTTGCCGATCCGCGCGATCCCTTCGGCGTCGGTAGTTCCCCGCCAATAGAGCTTCCCCTTGCAGTCGCGCACCGTGACGGCGGCCCCGGCCACCGGCTCTCCCTTATCCAGCGAGGTGACCCACACCAGGGAGGATTCGTGCCCCTTCTTGAAATGGGCGGAAAGATTGGTGACCAAGGCCGCCGAGGAGACGAACATCGGCCGCTTCTTTTCCAAAAGCGCCGCCCCGAGGATGGGGCTTTCCAGTTCCACGACATAGAACCCCGGTTTTTTGACCGGGATCCCCACCACCTCGAACGCCTTCTCCCCGTTGGGTTTGGGGACCACGATCCGATCCGCCCCCGCCCCCTTGAGAAGCGGCTTCTCCCGGCGGGCCTCCCGGACCTTGCGCAGCCACTGGATGATCTGCTCCTCGCGGCTGTCGTCCAGGCGCCGGGTCTTCCCCTTGATCCCCTCGGCAGGGGTTGCCGCCGGCTGGGCGGGCACCGCGGCCTCAGCGGCCGGTGCCGGAAGGGCGGAGAGCTGCCGCCCCTTCACATTCGGCTCCAGGTTGCGCAGGGTGACCGGAATGGCGGCATCGGCGCCCCATTCCACGATGCCGAAGGGCGCGGCGAATTTCGCCAGGGGAGGATAGCCGTCGGTCGTCACCTTAAGGGGAAACTTGTCGGCGTTGGCCGGGCGACGTCCCGCCTCGTCGGCAAAGCCGGCGGGAAGCTCCAACTTCAGCGACTTGTGCTCGGGAAACGGCCCCTCGAACTTGACCGCCCGGACCGTCGGCAGAGCCGTGGCGCTCTCCTCCGTCGACTCCTCGTCTTCGGCGATCGCCTTGGGACGATAGGTCCGTTTCCCGGATTTGAGGACGATCTTGCGCGCCAGGGGGGTCGGGACCGGCGCCGAGAAGCGAAGCTGCATCGGGGTCATGGGAAGGCAGGCGGCATCGGCACGGGTCCGCTCGCATTTGAAGGTGACGGTGAAGGAATCCTGTACGGTGTAGTTCACGACCTGTTCGTCGGACACCAGGCCGGTGACCGAGCGCACCCCCGCGCCCCAGATCAGCTTCACCGCGGCCTTGCTCGGAAAGCGCTGCCGGCAGCGCAAAAGCAACGTGGTGTCCAGGTCCTTCTCGCCAGCGGCCTTGAGAACGGTGGCCCGCTCCGTCCCCTTCACGATCTCGGCGCCGACCGGCTCGGCCAGCCCCTCGACGGCAAACCGCACGTTGCCAAGGACCGACGCCTCATCAGGCGCGCCGTCCAGGTCCAGGATGAAGATCTGATCCTCCTCGATGGTCTTGCCGTCGGAGGGACGCGCGTGGAGGATACCGGGACCGCCGGTGCTGAAGGAGAAGCTCCGTTCACCGCCGACCGGGAGGCCGGAGGCGCTCTTGAGACCATCTTTGAGAGTGAAGAGGCAGGAGACCCCGGCGGGAACGTCCCGGTCGAAGTCGAAGACCCAGTTGGAGACGTCGACCCAACGGCCGGAACCTTTTTCGGGGCAGGAGATATCGAAGGGACTGTCGTTGCGCGGGTCGCCGAAGGTGGTCATGGGCTCCGAGAAGAGGACCGCGACCTGCCGGACCCCCTTGGCCCTCCCCGTGGGCGAAAACCGTTCCACCCGCGGCGAATCGGCCCAGGCTGCGGTGGCGGCAAAAATGAGCAGCATGGCCAGCCCGACCAAGGAAAGTCGCATGAGTCCCTCCACTGTCATAGAAAATGACCGCATTGGCAAAAATACCATCAGTGCATATCACAAAAGCTGGATTAATAAAGACAGGCCGAGGATATTTTGGAGTTGAAACAACGGGGAAAAGAACAGAAAGGAAGGAAGGAAGGAAGGAAGGGATTACCCTGGGGGAGCGCCCTTCCGGGCGCGATTGACCGGTAGCGCGGTTACCGCCTTCGGCGGATCGCGACAGGAATGTCGCTCCTACAGGAACAGCGGCCCAACCACAGGAATTGTTTCATTGTTTCATTGTCTCATTGTTTATTGGATAACACCTTCGTCCTAAGCTTCTCCAGGACCGGGAGTCCCGCCGAGGCGTCCTTCACCCGGGCGATCCCCACCAGGTAGCGACCCGCCTGCTGGACGAGCACCCGCCCGTACAGCGGATCCAGGGTGATCAGCGGGAGCTCCTTGGCCCCCTCTTCTTCCTCCACCGGAGGCTCGATCCCGTTTTGCCTGAGGTAGCCCCGGTACGCGGAAAGGGCCTGCGCCGCAGCCTCGGGGGTGGCGCAGAAAAGAACGAATACCCGCGCCGGTTCCTTCTCCACCAGCGCGTCGGCCATCATCCCCTTGGGGAAAAAGTCGTAACCCAGCAGGCTCGTCGCGCTGTAACGGACGCTGCCGGCAACCACTTCGGGGATCGCTAGAAGCTGCAGCTCCCGGGGCGGCTCTCCCCCCATCGGCAGCCGCTTGGCAACCGCTTGGGCGCAGGCGGACAGGGCGCTCTTGCCGGCATCGGGATTGCCCGTGGATTGGAGCCGGACAAAATAACGGTCCTGGTAGAAGAAGAGCTGGGCATCGCTCACCGCCCCTTCGGTCCCGGTGCTGATGGGGGCGGCCTCACCGGGACGATAGTTGGCGAACATCCCGTAGGCATCGAGGGGCGAGCCCATCCGGTAGACCTCGAGGTCGAAGGAGCGCGTCCCCTTCTTAAACCGGGCGCAGGCCATGAACTCGAACCCGTACGGGAAGAAGAGCTCCGCCTCGCCGTCGATATGCTCGGAAAGGTTCTCCTTGTCGTAGGCGGCGGTCTTGCCGTCGAGCTTCCAGTCGGGTCCGCACTCGGGCACCGGGAGAAGCTCGGTCGGCCCGGCCGCGGCCGCCAAAGCGGGAACCATCAAAAGCAGCAGTAGGAGCAGGTTCGGAAGGATTCGCATAATCACCTATCCCAGGAGCTGGCGCGCCCGGTCCATTTTCACGGGGATGTCGAGGCCGTTGACGCACCGTGCGGTGCAGGAGGCGCAGTCGACGCAAGAGGCGGCGTTAGCCGACGGGGAGAGTTCGGCGTACGTGGCCCGCGCCAGGGCGTGATCGCGGTAGCCCCCCTCGGCATACATCAGGGCACGGTTGACGGTACCGATCTCCACGCCGCGCGGGCACCCCTTTTCGCAGGAGCCGCAGAAGCTGCAGTAGAAAGGTTCGACCGCCTCGGCATAGCGCTCCAGAATCCTGCGGTCGGCGTACTTGAAGGACATCCCCATGACCGCGATGTTTTCCCGAAGCTGGGACATATCCTTGATGCCGGGGATGGCGTTGGAGACGTGGGGATTCTGGAGCACCCATTTCAGGGCGGCCTGATGAGGACTGATCTTGCCCAGGGCGTCGGTCTGGTAGCCGCCGGCCTGGCTTTTCATGGCGACGATCCCGATCCCGGCCGCGGCGGCGCGGGCAATGGCCTCACCTACCACCGGATCGCTCTTGAAGTTGTAGGCGACCAGGCAGGTGTCGAAGAAGCGGTCCTTGTCATCCACCAGGGCGTTCAGCACCTCGGCCTGATTTTTGTGGGTGGTCACGCCGAAGAAACGCACCTTCCCCTGTTTTTTCAGGGTGAGCAGCGCCTCCCGCGTCTCGGGAACGAAGATGCGGTCCCGTTCGGTGAGGTTGTGCAGCTGGATCACGTCGATGTGGTCGGTGCCGAGTGCCTTGAGGCTGGCCTCGACGTCGCGGACGATGTCGGCGCGGCTTTTGGAATCCGGGAGGGTCTTGGTCGCCAGGAAGACCTTGTCGCGGCGCCCCTTGATGGCGCGGGCCACGATCTCCTCGTTCTTGCCGCTCATGTACTTGCGGGCGGTGTCGACGTAGTTCACCCCGTGCTCCAGGGCGACCCGGATCACTTCCGGCTCCGGGGTGAGCATGGCGCCGAAGCTGACTACGCTGACCTTGAGCCCGGTCCGTCCCAGGGTCCGGTAGACCGGTTCCGGAAACGGCGCCGGCTTGGTCGCGGCGAGGCTCTCCGCCGCCTCGGCCAGGGCGCGCCCTCCCAACAGGGCCGAGGTGGTACCGACCAGCCCGACCTTGAGAAAATCCCTCCGTCCGATCCCCTTCCTCGACCTGTCCGTCATGACCCCCTCCTCAGTTTGGAATCGCGTCACGTCACCGGCTGCAGCAATCAAAGCTGCCTACCAATAGCAGATCATGAGAGTGTTTTCAACGAGAGAAGTTTCACCGAAGGGGGGGCTCATCCGACCGATCCGACCGATCCGACCCATCCGACCGATCAGGCCGGTCGGCCGGTCAGGCCGGTCGGCTGCCGCGAGATGCTGCCTCAAATGCAAAAAAGGCCGCGGCGATATTTCGCCGCGGCCTTCAACTCAGCGCCAGTGTGGAAGCGTTAGTCGATGGTCACCTTTCTTACCCGTTCCTGAGCATGTTCGCTCTTCGGTATCCGGACCTCCAGGATACCGTCCTTGAACGTAGCGCGGGCCTTGTCAACCAAGGTCTCGACCGGAAGGTCGAAACGCCGGGTGAAGCTGCCGTGCGAACGTTCGAGCCGGAGATAATTTTTCCGCTCCACCTTTTCTTCACTGTCCCGGTGCCCCGAAATGGTGATGCTGTCCGGGGTCAACTGCACGTCGATATCTTCCTTCCGGATACCGGGGATTTCCGCCTTGACCACGATGGATTCCCCATCTTCGAAGATGTCGACCGGCAGGTAGAGTTGGTCGGTGGCGCCTCCGGTACGAGTGGACATCAACGAGAAGAACGGGCGCTTGAAGACTTCGTCAAAGAGACGGTCCATTTCGGCAAAGGGCGACTGCCTACGCCACTGATCCAGCGGCTGGTCCGATCTTTTCTGAACGTCCCTTTCTTTTTCCAACATGGCTACGTGCCTCCTTGTGTTGGATTTAGACTCCCACGCCATCATTTTAGCATTTACTAATGCTCAATATCAACAGTGTGGCGTCACGGGAGCACTCACAAGGAGAACCGGGTCATGACATTGGCAGGAAGCTCAAGCAGACGATTTGGCGCGCAATGCCATCATGCTTTACCGATGATGTCATGCGAGGCGCCGGCTTCACCCGCTTCGGCTTCCTGCTGGATCTGCCGGTAATTGTCGATGTGCTTTTTGGCGACCACCTTGGTCACCGGTGCCGGCTCGATATCCGGCTCCTCGCCACCGTCGGGAAGTTGGAGGCTCGGGGGCTCCGGCTCGGTCGCTGCAGGCTGGACCACCGGTTCCGGCGTGGCCTCTTCCGGCGCAGGAGCGGGCTTTTCCTCGATGAAAGGCTGGAACACCGGCTTGGGAGCGGCGGGCTTGGCACCCGGTTCCGCCGGCGGGGCATCCTCGATGCGGATCACGCGGGGGTTTTTGGGGCGGGGTGGAATCGGGGCCACCAGCTTGGGCGCCGGTCGGGGAGCCGGCTCTTTTGGCTTGAGCTCCGGTTTGGGTTCGGGCTTGCGCTCGGGTTTGGGTTCTGCTTTCAGTTCGGGCGTTGGTTCCGGCTGGGGCGGCGGGGGGACCAGTACCCGCGGCGCCGGAGCTTCCGCTACGATCTTTACTTCGACCGCCGGGCGCGCGTCGGCTTCCGGGGGCAACGGCACCGAGATCGGGGCGGCGGCTATCGGCTCACCCCCGATGTGGATGGCAGCGGTTTGCCGGGTATCTCCAGGTTCCGTCTCCGTGGGCGGGTTCTCGAAGCGGAAATGCGCCCCGGCCAGGGCCGCACCGGGGGCAAAGAAATCCCCCCCCGACTCCGGCACGGTCTCGGAAGCGACGGCAACGATCGGCTCTGGAACTTCCGCAGCCAAGGCAAAAGCCCCGGCTGCCGGGGCTGGTTCGGCGGCAAGGTCCGGCTCTCGGGCCGGCTCGGGCACCGGTTCGGGCATCAGTTTGGGCATCAGTTCGGCGACCGTGAAGGTTTCCGGGAAAAGCTCCTCCGCGTCGGGCTCCAGCACCTCCTCCCCAGCCTCCGGAGCTTCCTCGACCAGTTCGAGCGGCTCTTCCAGGGCCACCGCCTCCGGCGCGGGTACCGCCGCCTCGAGAACCGGTTCGATCGGCCCGGCAGCGGCTTCCGGCACGAGTTCGACGATTTCCTCGGCAACCGCCGGCACCACCACCTCACGCTCGGCGTGCCGGATCGCCCTGGGCGCTTCGAGCTGGCTCTGCAGCCGGGCGACGATCACCTTGAGCTCGTCGTTTTCAGAGAGCACCGCATCGAGGGTGCACTCCGCCTCGTTGAGCTGGGCGGTCAGACGGGCGACCTTCATCTTCAAGGCGTCGTTTTCCGCCTTCAGGCGCCGGTTGTCGCTGCGGGTCTGCTGGGAACCGAAGTGGATGACGCCATCGACAATGGGATTGCCGGTCGGGGTGGTTTCTTCGGGGGTGTAGTCGAAAGGGATGTCGTTCAGGTTGATTTTGGGCTGGGGCGAGGTGAGGATCGCGCTCAAGTAGTCCAGAAGCTGGGCGTTGTCCTTCACGAACGGGTCCGCGGTGGGACCTGCTTTGGTATCTTGGCGATCAAGTGTCGTGCCGACCTTCGTTGCGTCGTCCGGGCAGGTGATCTTGCTCATTACGGGGAAACCTCGACTCAAGGTGCGCATTTCGTGACGGTCGAACCGTCTTGCAACAATATGTACTTTTTCCCGCTGCAATACCATCTATTTTTCCGACCGCGCCGGTCAAGGAATCCAATGTCACAGGAAAATCACAGATTGTGACACGGCTAATGATAAATCAACAAAAAAGAATCAACGAGATAGAGAACCTGCTGTTTGTTTTAGCCAAAACACTCGTGTTATCTGACAGTTAGCCAAGCAAGCAACCCACCGGGTTTCTTCCCGCTTACGCGCAAACGGTGCGAACTCACTACGAAAAGGGAAAACCCAGCGAAATGACCGGACACCATAAACGTCAAACTTCCGTCTCCCGTGCTCCACAACACCCGTTTTTTAACCCATTATTTCGGCAACTTAGCCGCTTTAAAACAGGGGCAGCCCCCTCACTCGTTACGTTAAGGCTTGCACACATTCACTAATATTCCCAGGCAGTTAGCGTTGTACCATTCCCCCACTTATCCACTCAGCGTCGCAGTTTACCGTCTCTTCCGCGATACTGCGGATAAATGGGAAAAGCCGGGTAGCAAACTTTTGGTTCTTGACACGCAATATCAACCACTTAAGCCATGCGCCTAATCCTTGTGCAAGATGCTAAAATGCGCAGAAAATCGTTGCATTCTTGTGAAATATCCACAGGCATAGCCAAATTATCCACAGGCACAGTGGATACTTTCAAACTCCCACAAAGATTAATTACCACAAACATTAACATCAATAACTCTTTTCGTTACTGTCGGTCCCATTTCTGTTACCGCTGTAGGGAATTTATCCACAGAAAGGCCGCAAGGCGATCCAGCTTTTCGCCCCTGAAAACAAGCCGGCCCGCAGCAAGATACTCAGGGCGTTTCAGCACGGGTCCACCTCCTGACCTGGGCAGCCCTGACTTGGGTCGGCCACCGGTTGGTGCTGCGAGCCGGGGGCATACAAAGGGGGTTCTCGGAATTTTATTAGATCTATATAATGATCCCTTAGAGGCGACCGGAAATGCCGGTTCTAGGAGATCAAAGACATGAATATCGACTTCATCGGTCAGATCATATTCAGCCAAGAGGTACAGGCGAACAGGCAGGTTTGGGTGGTTAAGGGGAGAAACGAGAACATCTATGCCATGGAGCTGGACCAGGCCGGATTCTCCCTGCCGGTTTGGTCGGCCAAAGAACGGGCGGTGGAATTTTTAAAAAATACGCAGCTCCTCGACGGCGAGCTGGAACCGCATCCTATCGGGCTGGACCTATTCATCAACATCTATCTTTCGGACAAGATGCTCGGCATCAACGAACTTTTGATCAACATGGACGGCAACTCGGCGCAGGCGCTGGTACTGTCGCTGGACGAGTTCCTGGATGCACATGACATCAGGAAAGCCGGTTAGCCAGTTGAGCAAACCCGGCATCCGGAGCGCACAAAGAGGGGGGGACGGCGAGCATCCGTCCCCCCCTTTTCTATTGGAAACGCGCCCCCCTGCCGCTGTGCCCGAAGGACCTTTTTTCCAAGGTCCCTGTCGTATTGGCTTGTAATGAGCGGGAAGGTTATTGTATCCTGCAGTTTTTGGCCGCGACCGCGGCACCACACACAAAGGGCATTGAATGAGCAAACTTGACGAGGCGCTGGACGGCATGCGCCAGAACCTGACCGACGGCCGGAAGGCTTCGGCGTTCTACGA
Organism: Geomesophilobacter sediminis; assembly: GCF_016458275.1. Classification (GTDB taxonomy): domain Bacteria; phylum Desulfobacterota; class Desulfuromonadia; order Geobacterales; family Geobacteraceae; genus Geomesophilobacter; species Geomesophilobacter sediminis. Next base: position 21,758 of record NZ_JAEMHM010000002.1, on the reverse strand, counting down.
TCTTTTCCTCAACTCCACCTTTTTCGTTCCGGTCCTAGCCAACCCGCAGGGGAGCGATACCGAAGACCGCCCCCGAGAAATCCTTCCCCTGATCACCGAATCCGACGGCAAGGATTACCTCATGCTGTTCAGCTCCTTCGAGCGGTTGCGGGAGTGGGTCCCCGCCGAGGAAGAGGTGCCGTACGTCGAGGTGGCGGGGCATCTTCTGGCCCTCACCACGACCGACTCCTTGTACTGGGCCTTGAATGTAGGGACTGAATACTCCAAACAGTTCAACCCGGGGGAGATCGCCTGGCTGCGGGAAGCAGTGGAAAGCTGCAACGCCGACGCCAACGCCGAGGCGGAGGCGGAGCCGACCGGCTGCTGCGGCTGATCTCAGGAAACCAGTTCCCCACGACACGTTTCACAATGGTAACGTCCCCGCCCACCGGCTGTCATCTGGGGATGCTATAACATCGCATCAAAGATTCATCATCAGAGAGAAGGAGCAGAAGGTAAAGAATCATGAAGAAGCACCAGCATTGCGTTGACTGTAACAGCGAAGCAGTATCGTACACGATCAAGAGAAAGACCCGCTACGTAACCACCACCGAGATCGCTTATTCCTGCGGCGCGCGCCGGAAAGAGTACAGCGACCTCGAGCGCAACACCGGCAGGGCCGAATTCGAGGGGTGCGGCTGTGGGGCCCCGTGACCCTAAGATGCCGAAGCACCGCAATCCGGCACGCAGAAGAGCAGTCCATATGGCGAACGACCAGTACCGGGAACTGCGGGAAAAGCTCGCCGAGACCGATGACATCGCCGAGAAGAACCTCATCTTCCGACGGCTGATCAACCTTTTGGACGTGATGCAGTACCTGAACACCGGCCACTCCGATACCTACGCGGAGTGAGCGCGACCGGTCTTACATGCAGCAGTAAAAGAAAGAGGCGCCTGGGATTTCCCAAGCGCCTCTTTTTTTATCTCCAAGACGAACCCGAATTTCTGCAACTTGCGGGGCGGACCTGCAGCTTCCCCTGCGGGGGCGCCAGGCGCCGTTCCTGGCGCGGCGCGAATTACCCCAAGGCGCGCACCAAACCGCAGAGAAAGCCGGGTCGGAGCCGTTAGCTACCGTACCCCCATGGCATGCTGGTAGTTTTCGATGAAGAGCTTGGTTCCTACCGTCGAGTTGGGGTCGTCGTGCAGCCGGGACAAAAAGGACGCCAGACCCTGGGCCGAGACCGCCCCTTTAGAGTTGAGCCACAGCTCCGCATCGGCGACGTACACCCCTTCGATCGCATAAACCGGATCGCCGCTGTAGTTGGCAACGTAATCGGCAACGGATTGCCCGCCGTAGCCCATGATGTTGAATTCGGCCAGGTAGGAGGCCACCTGGAAATCGAGCACGGGCTTAGTCTGCGACACCGCCTGCGCCAGGGCCTGAGCCCCGGCAGTGTAGCCCTGCGCCTTGGTAGACTGCAGCTGGGCAATGGCCCCGGACACCGAATAGAGGTCCATCGCGCCGTTCATCGCAATTTGTGCCTGGTTCATCTTGTTGAACCGGTTCACCCAGGCGGCAGTTTCCGAAGCTGGCGGGCACATAACCCCCGCCTGTCCCTGGCCGATATCGGAGCGGCAATCGATCCAGGCCTGGGCGTGATGGCAGGGCTGGAGGGCCGCACTGAGGTCCTCCGGGGAGAGAAAGTCGTTGCGGGCCAGAGCGCTGTCACAGGCCTGGGCGAGGACGGTGAGCGGGCTCTGCGAGGTTCCATCCACCGTGACGGTGGTGACGTGAGCATTGAGGTAGACAAGATCGTTGTCGAGAAACTTTTGCGTGGTGGTCGGTGCTGAGACGGACAGCATCGTCGAGGGAAGCGGGGCGTTCAACGCCGCAATAAGCGGGGCAGAAGCCGTTCCGACCGAGTAGACGCTGGCGCCGGTGAGGGTGAAGACGTCCTCCGAGGCCGAACCGCGATGCACCAGCCCGACGATGTGGCCGGCGTCGTTGAGGATGGGAGAGCCGGAGTCGCCGGGGAGGATATAGGTGGAGCTTCGGATCCAATCGCCGTCGATATCGACCACCGTTCCGTCGGTCCATTTCTTCAGGTACCCCTCAGGGTGCCCCACGATGGTGACATGGGTCTTCAGCAGCGAAGCGGGGGTCTGCGTCTCCAAGGAAAGATAGTTCGGCGTCTGGATCATTGGCCCGTTTCGGTACTGGTAGATCTGCACCACCGCCATATCCAGCCCGGCGTCCACCGCCTTGGGAACTGCGTAGTAGATGCGGGGAGAGGAATAGGGACTGCCCGCCTGCCAGTCGAAGGTGAGCTCGACGTAGCACCCCTCGGTCGGGCAGACCTCGTTGCCGAGCACGTGGTTGTTGGTCAGCATGAGCCCGGTCGAGCTTATGAACGAGCCAGAGGCGGCGCCGCCGGCAACCTGAACTCGTACCACCGCTTTCGCGGCCTGCTGGATTGCCGCCGGAGCGGAGGTGATGTCGTTGAAGTTGGGGAGGTCAGCGCTGCTGGCAGAGCCGCCGGAAGAACCACAACCGGAAAGAGTGAACAGAGAAAGGAAAACCAGGACTGCCAGATAAAACAAAGACTTCAAAACCACCCTCCCGAGGCCAATCGGCCGAATGCATCGATTTGAAAATGAATACGCAAACAAGCACACCGCAGAGGTCGCTAAGGCGCGCAGAGAAAAGCTGTCAGTCCCCCCTTTACTCAGATGAAGGGCCAAATCGTCAGTCAAATCAGCTTTGGCAAAACGCGACTTCAGCTTCCGGTAAATAGATTTTCCTCTGCGTCCCGCCGCGTCCTCTGCGGTGCGCTTAAACAATCAAAACCTATGGCTTCCAAAGATAGGCAAAGCCGAGATCCGGTAAAAGCTCCATGACGTCCGGCCCGAGGGAAAAGGGTCCCACCATCTGCGCGCTCGCCTCGGCATCGGCGTAGATGCTCCCCTGGTAGTTGCCGGCCCGATAGTAACTCACCACCCGCGCCTGCTTCACCTTGGCGGCCATCTTCAGGTCGTCCAGGGCCTCGTCCAGATAACAGACCCCGTCGATCAGATGCGCCGCCAAGGCTTGGTCCGCGGTGTAGACCCGGCCGTCGGCCAAGGTCGTCAGCGCCTTGCGGTCCAGCGTGTTCCCGGGGCGAGCCAGGACGACCTCGAGAAACCTTCCGTACAGCCCGTCGATCACCCCCATGGCGATCTGCTTCTCCTCGGGCGTCGCGGCACGAAACGGCGTCATCATGTCCTTTTTGTCGCCGGACTTGGCGCTCCATTCCACGACCCCCAGCTTGTTCATCAAACCATCCACCTCGAAGTGCAGGAAGATGACCCCGATGCTCCCGGTGATCGCGGTCTTGTGGGCCGTGATGCGGTCCGCGGCGCTGGCGACGTAATAGCCGCCCGAAGTCCCCAGCCCGACGATCGCCGCATGCACCGGGACCTTCTTGCGCTTTTTGAAGGCCATCAGCTCATGGTAGATGATGTCGCTGCCGGTGACCGTTCCCCCCGGCGAGTTGATGCGCACCAGGACCGCGACGACGTCCGGGTCATCCTCCGCTTTCTTGAGCGCCTCCTTGATCTCGCCGACCATGGAGGGGCGCTCCCTAAAGGAGGTTCCGCGCTTTTTCTCCGAAATCGTTCCCGAGACGTCGAGGAGCAGGATCTTCGGCGTCCCCTCCCCTTCCAGCACCTTCTCCTGGAACGGCGCCACCGGCGGAATCACCGATACGTGGATGCAACCGTTGAGAAAGAATGCGACCAAAACCAACAACCATTTCCAGTTCATCTAACCTCCTCCCGGCCTGAATCGGCCCAATCCTGCGGCAAAACCGAAGTCGTTTTGCTGTTACTAACGGCCTAGCCGTTTCGGTTCATCCGGTTGAAAACCTGCCCAGAAGTCCCCTCCCCTTCAAGGGGAGGGACAGGGTGAGGATGGGGTCCTCAATGTTCCGCCAGCGCCGCAGCCTCGGCAGCGCAGTCGCGCTGGGGCTGGAGCCCTTTGTTCCGCGCCTCGGCCACCTCTTTCTGCGCCGCCTCCAGATCCTTCCGGAATTCGCCGTTGTTATGCAGCGCCGCCACCGAGCCGGCCCCCATGATCCGTCCCGCGTTGACGTCGCTTTGCCAGTGGGCGTTGCAGATCACCCGGCTCTGCCCGAAGGCGAGCCCGCGCGCCAGGAGCGCATCGATCCGGTCCGGGGCCACCTCGCTCAAGATCAGCGCCCAGGCCCAGCCGATAGTGGCATGCCCGGAAGGATAGGACCAACTCCCGCGGAGAAAAGGCTCGTCATTGGGGGTGCAGGACGGTTGACCGTTCACGGCCAACGGGCGCAACCGGCGGTACTCACCTTTGGCGCTGTCGGCGGAATGCGCGGCGTCAGCAAGAGAGCGGTGCAGCAAGGTATAGAGATGCGGGGTGTCCTTCTCGGTCACCGCCACTCCGAGCGCGCAGGCAAAGGTCCCGGCTGCCGCGGGGAACTTGAGATCAGCATCCTGTGCGGCCAACTCCCAGCGCTTGGTGCCGCGCAGCTTGAAAGTATCCAGGTTAATCGCCTGATCGGCCGCAAAAGCGGGCAACCCCGGGTCCGGCCGCGGCGGCGCCGGCAGCAGGACCTTGCCATTAGGAAGCGCCTCCGAATGGGCAGAGAAATAGCCCACCGAAAGATCCGGCCCCGTTCCGGTCCCCGTCCCCAGCCCCGACATCGACTGACTCATGCTCTGCGAGTTCGCGCAACCCGAACCGACCGAGATGCACAACAAGATCACGCACATCATCAGCTGCTTCATGGTGGTTCCTCCTCGCCGGTCGACGCCGGCAGTTTTTCGTTTGAAGTCAGTTACTGCTCGAAAAAGTAGGTTGGTAAGACAGCACCGGTGTAGATCGTACCGACCGGGGTGTATCCCCGTTCCAACGCAGGCGTATTTTTAACCTGGAAAGGACGTGGAGTGGCGTCACCGGAAACGCGCGTTCCCACCAGGAGGAACCCTTCACGAATATTTCCCCCAACGGCGGTGATGATCCACCCCTGTGCAGCCAGATCGGCCGCGGCGTTACTCACAGAGTCGACGGTAGCCGTCACCACCTTGGATTCGTATATCCGGAGGTCACCCTCCCTGCCGTAAGCAAGGTAGTAGGCGATCCCGCCGCTCAAAGCGACGGCCGTCACCACCCTCCCCGCCTGAGCCTCCGCGGTGGCGACAGCCTGCAGGCCGTCGGCAGACGCGGTCCCGGAGACGTAGGATGGGTAGCGATCGGCACCCGCCGTTTTCACCGCACGAACTGCATATGCGTTCTGCCCGGATGAAACGTCAAGTGACGTTATGACCGTTTGTGAATCAAAGAAAACGTCGAGATCGGCGGCCAAGTCGGTGAGTATACCAACCTGGTAGGTATTGGTCCTCCCGACGGCACCATTGGGCATCGACTCTACGATATAAAACCAGCTGGCGAGATCAGGATTATTGGTCGGCACCTGGGGTCCCGGATCACCGACCACGAGCGGGAACCCGAAGGAATTTTCGTATGACGAAGAACCGCGCATGACATTGGTGCTGGCACCGCCTGCTGCAAGCATCGGAACGGTATCCAGGTCCTTGAAACGCAGGTCGTTGATTTCCGGATGCCGCGGGCTGCCCGGAACCGACAAGGTAGCAACGGCAGCCGAGGCGGAACCGAGGTCGTTGGTCACCGTGACGGAGATGGTCGATTGATCGTCGGAAGAAGCGATGGGCGGGGCGGTGTAGGAAGCACCGTTGCCATCAACCCGCACCCCGTTCCAGAACCACTGGTAGGTGAAGGGCCCCGTCCCGGTAGGAGAGACGGTGAAGGTAGGAGTATCGCCGGCAGCGACGGTCTTAGTGACCGCCTGGGCAGTGATGGCCGGAGGCCTCGGTTTGGTGACGGAGTCGGAATCACCGCAACCAGAAAAGAGCAAAAACAGACTGAAAGGGACTAACAGAAAGAATTGGCGCATGCTCCCCCCTCCAAGATTAAACAAAAAGCATAAGAACCGTCATATTCTAGACAGCTGTTTGTCAAATGTGTAGGCCTGGCCCTCAGCAGGCCCCTTTTTACCTTCTTACCCGCCAACGGGGTCAGGAGATCACCTGACGGCTTCTTGGTCAGGTGCATCTCTATGGTTGGGCATGTACCCTATTTCGCGTCCACTGCTTGTGTGCGTGGGAACTCTGCATAAATTACAATGGAATCGATATCCGACAATTCAATTTCTCTTGTCATGCCCGGAACGAGTCTTGAACGCAGGCCCGTTAATTTGCTGCCTTCGAAAAAGACCGTATCGAAATACATCTTTACAACGTCCTTTGTTGATTTCGAGGTTATTTCTAATTGTGTATTCCTGTCTGGAATGAGATAGACATTTTCCCCGTTTTTGTCCCTACACAGTATCCTTCTAATGTTGTTCGCATTGTATCGAATTGGAAAGAAAACTGGGACTGTGCCAACGAGGTTAAATTTTTCGGTCCTTTGTTGATTGGCAGCCACTTCCTTAATAAAATCGTCTGGTTTCACGTAATAATTGGCTGTACATCCAGCCATAAAAACTCCAAGCAAAATCAAACAGAATCTTTTCTTCACAGGACCCTCCTCATCATTTTTGGTCGCTCAACGGCTCGGCGGGTGAGCGGCGGCGAAGCCGTCCGGCTCTACCCGTCTTGTTGGGATTTGTCTTCTCCTTTACGGAGTAATCCACTTCTCCGTCGCCTCTCTCCGTGTTAAGGACTGCCCCCTTCTCCCTGATCTGGTGTCCTCGCAGGCTCTCCAATGCTCTTTAGCAGGGCATTGTATTGATGAGGGTCTGACGCATAGATCTTGTCCAAGACGAAGTTCGCTACCTTGGCGATCTCTGGAATCTCTACAGGCTTGAACCCTCGATCTGGGATTGACTCAAGGTGAGAAAATTCATTGTTGAGCCGGTTCACCAGTGCGATTGCCGTTGCGTCTTCATCGCCAAAGAACTTCTTAATTCGTTCAAACGCATCGTTCTTGTCATCGTGGTAAGGGAACTTGAAGAACAAGAAGGCTTCTAGAAACTTGCGAAGGTTGTTCCCGAAGCCATAAAACGGCTCATGTGCGCCTTGTGCGGCGTCCTGGTTCCTGCATTTGTAGATTTGGTGGAAGAGGTAGTTGAACTCAGTGATGTAGTCCTTCAGGTAGGACGGCATCAGCATGATGTTGCTTGTGGGGCCGTTCCGCTCCACCATGAAATGCTCATTATCATCCACGTTTTTGGTCTTGCCTTCCCCCGCTGGCACCTTCTTTTTGGGTACCGATAACCGCTTTAGATACTTCAGGAAATCCAGGTTGTGCGTGGAGATGAAGAGCTGACTGTAACGATAGCCGTTGGAGCCGTCCGCATTCTTGAACGGCTTGGCTATCAGGCTCTCGATCAGGCTGAACATGAAGAAGATGTGGTTCCCGTCCAGACTGGAGATCGGATCGTCGATGTAGATGATCAGATCTTTGCCCTTGCTGTCAGGCTCTTCCAGCTTGGCTATGAAGTAACAAAAGGCTATCAGGCTGCATTCGCCTTCACTCAAATTGTAGGCTGATTTGCCATCCCGCGTGATCTCAAACTTGACGGCATTTTTCTCCGCGTTTTCCTTGGCTTCAAGCTTAATGCCGTCGTGACCGAAGAAGTGATTGAGCAAGGAATTGACCCGCTCCGCACCTTTGCGTTCATCCTTCTGTTGGCCTTGCAGGCGGGTGACATCCGCTTCAAGCTTGAGGATCTCAGCCTCGGCATCGGTATAGGCCGTGTTGGCAGTGTCGGCGTCTGTTTTAAGACCAGCAATGCGGGTCAATTCCGTGTCGTAGGTGATGTCACCAATGAAGGAGGCCACATCAGTGAGTCGCAATGCCTCGCGTGCGGAGCCTTTATCCTTTTCCAGTGAGTTGGTGCGGCCATTGTTCTTGACAATCAGATCGTTTATCTCGTCGGCACATTTCTGGATTGCCGCTGAATCGTGCGTAGGGGCCGGCATGGGAACGGGCTGGAAGAGAGAACTCTTCCTTGACTCCAGTGCGGTCTTCAGTGCCTCCAAGTCTTGTTTGTAGACCTTCAGGCACTCGGTAAGAGATTTCTTGTTGGCTTCAAATGACACTTTTTCTTCGGCATAGAACTTGTCCCCGGTCAAAGTCAGGAAGCCAGCAATGGCCTGAATTTCGCCGTTGACTGATGTCAGGCATGAATCGATGGACGACTCCAGATCCGAAGATTCCTTGCTGAAGTGAGAGTCCAGAACCTGCCATATATCGTGGGGCAGTTCCTGACGGCAGAAGGCGCATGTATTGCGTTTGTCCTTGTGCAGCGGGATGCCTTGCTTCACCCACGCTTGAAGAGCTGTCTCGCTCAACAGCTCTTGAATTGCCTGCGTCGGTTTGATCGATCTTGAAAGAAGCTCCTGGGCCTCCGTCTTGATTGAATCAATTTTTAGGTTGATCGAAACGGTATCGGTGATGTCAGGAAGGGCCTCTTGCTTCAAGAGGCTGACCTTGGTGGCCTGTTCGTCAGTGGTTAGAGGCGTGAATCCCGCCTTCTTTATGGTGCCGATGTCCTTCTTGATGCTTTCAATGTTGTAGACTGCTGGGCCATAGGTGCGATTCTGTTTGATCTTATCGTTGGCATGAGAGCGAAGCTTGCCTTCCAGAGCATCAGAAGCGTTTTTATGGTTGTTCTTGGTCCGATCTCTTTCCTTCTTTTTTGCATCCCGATCGTGCCGAAGACCTGCCTTGGACTCAAGGCTGCCAAGTTTCGCTTGGATGGCAGCAATTTCATCCTCGATCTCCTTGTTCTTCTCCCCGACGATGGCGAAGGTCTTTATTTCCCCGCCCATGGCCTGATTGATCAGGAAGCTGAGGTTTTCACTGACGAAATCACGGTTGTAGACCCGGATGTCATAGCCATGAGCGGCAATGGCAGCTTGGGTCACATCTCCTTTGACGCCATGAACGGTGAAGGTTGATCCCACATAGTTCAGCGGAATGCGCCCTGTCTCCAGCGCACGAAAGATTCGGGAAAGAGTAGTTTTCCCCGAATAGTTGCGTCCATAAAGGATGTTCAGGCGCTTGAAGTCCTGAACATTGTTGCCGCCGTCACGAATGCTCTTCTTCCAGTTCAGGTCATTGAAGCTGCCAAAGCTGGCAATGTCGATCTGATTGATCATTAGTTCACTCCCCTCATACATAGCTGGAGGTCTGGGATGATGGACTATACCATTACCCACTCACGGCGACGAAGAGCCCTCGCAGATATGGCAGGCTGACTCCTGCAACATTCCTTCTGTATTTTCAGTCGTTATTACTTCTAGAATTTCTTCAATTATTGCTTTGGCTTCTTCTGCATTTTCTTCAGGTACATTTAGCTTCACTCTGCACAAAGCAATCGAGTAGAGCCAATTGGCACCGACAGTGTACTCATTGTCGATGAAGCATATGATTCCAGCAGCTTAAAGTTTCGACTTGGCAAGTCCTGCTTCGATCAGATTTCGATATTGTGCAATTGTTCCAAGTCCACCTGCCATTTCTTTTCCTTGTCCTTTTTCATCACACAACTACACAACTACACGGCCTTGGGGCCTGGCCTACACATTTGACAGGCCTTGTTCTATAAGGTCTCACCCGCACGCTTACCTCCCGAGGGCCGTCTTCTTCCAGCAAGACCATTTCTATTGGTGTGATAGTGACGATCTCGTCGTCGGTCACGGTGCCTACCGGTAAAATGCTGGGGTTGCTGGATTCGGTGGCGGTCATGATCAGGTGGTTTCCGTCTATCTTCCAGAAGCCTTTCACTACCATCTGCCATTCTCTTCCTAGGGCACTGATCTTTGATTGCATGATCGCAGTGCCGTCGGCTCGATACTCCGTGACTCCTCGCCAGACTTGTATGCCTGCTCGTCAAACTGGTATGCCCGCTCGCCAGACTGGTGTGTCCGCTGGCCAGACTGGTATGCCAGGCCTGACTGGTATGCCCGGCCTGACTGGTATGCCTGCCCGGCCTGACGGGTATGCCTGCCCGGCCTGACTGGTATGCCTGCCCGGCCTGACTGGTATGCCTGCTCGCCAGATTGGTATGCCTGCTCGCCAGACTGGTGTGCCCGCTGGCCAGACTGGTATGCCTGCTCGCCAGACTGGTATGCCTGCTCGCCAGACCGGTATGCCTGCTCGCCAGACCGGTATGCCTGCTCGCCAGACCGGTATGCCTGCTCGCCAGACTGGTATGCCTGCTCGCCAGACTGGTATGCCTGCTCGCGAACTGGTTCATCGCTTGTAACGGCCTTCATCAGCCGACGGATCTTGTGAGCCTGAGTGTCCCTAACCTTCGCTTCACCCAACGGTCCGGAAGTACGCCGTCGTGCCGTCGTTGAAGTGCTCTATCTCCCCGCTGGCCTCTAGCATGCGGGTCAGGCGGCGGAGGAACCAGCTCTTGGGGACGCGGAAAAGATGCAGGTCGAGGTCCTTTTCAATCCGGACGGACGGGACCCAGCGTTCCTGGTACTGCGTCTCCTTTTCCTTCAGGTATTCGAGAAATTCTTCGGCCATCTCACCGACTACTCTTCTGATTACTTTGTTCACTGGCACTGCTTGCGGCTCCTTGGTTCGAAACGATCGGAACATTGAGTTAGCTATTTTTTGTCCTGAACAGCTTAAAGGCAAATCCCCCCCGGCCCCCCTTTTTCAAAGGGGGGAGGAGTAGGATCCACCTTATCAGCATTCATCAGCATTTATCAGCGTTCATCTGCGGACGGTTTGTGGTCACGAGACCGCCTGCTCGGTGACCACTTTGGCCGGCGGTTCGGCCACGGTCATGGTCGGAGTACCCTTCTTCACCATCTGGGCGATCAGAACGTCGAGCAGCCCGCCTTTTTCGCCGGAGACCAGGATGTCGGGGGTCACCCGGATGTTCCCTTCGGCGATCTTCTTGATCACCTCGATGGCGGTGATGGCCTGCTGCCCGAGCGCCGCATTCTGCTTGCGGTAGGCCTCGGCGGTCGCCTGGCCGATCGCCTCGATCTTCTTCGCCTCCCCCTCCCCGCGCAGCCGCACGCCTTCGGCATCCCCCTGGGCCAAAACAATCGTCCGCTGCTTCTGCTGGTCCGCCACTTTCACCCCGATCTCGGCCTTGACCAGTTCGCCCTGCTGGTCGGCGGTGGCGCGGGTCTTCTCGGTCGAAATGCGCGCCGCCTCGGCCTCCTGCTGCATGGCGAACATCTCTTTTTGCTGCTCTGCGATGATCCGCTTGGTCTGGGTCTCCATGAGTTCCTGGGGCAGGTTGATCTGGCAGATGAGCACCGAGACGCACTCAACGTGGTACTTCTCCAGACTCAGCCGCGCCCGGTCCTCGGCCCGGGTCTGCTCTTCCTGGCGGTTCTGCAGGAAGTTCATCGCGGAGGTGGAGGACGCCTGGTTGCGGAAGGAGGAGTCGATCATCGGATGGATGACGTGCAGGATCAGGTTTTCGATGGAACCGACCTTCGCCACCATGTACGGTGCCTGGTCGGGACGCACCCGCACCACGACCTTGACCGAGACGTCGATGGGGAAGCCGTCCTTGGAAATCACCTTGAGGGGATCGAAACGGGTCTCGGCGGAATTGTCCCAGTCGATGGTGATGTTGGTGGTGTCGATGATGTAGGGGATGAAGGCGCGCTTGTTCAGGTAGTAGCGTCCCGGCCCGGCGACCTCCTCCTGAATGCCGCGGTACCCCTTGGGAACCACGTAGCGCTCGCGTGCCTCATCGGCGTCGGCAACCTCGCCGGTCTGCGACGCGGTGAGCCGCCGCTTCATCTCCTCGGTCGGCTCCTCGCCCACGTTGGAGATCACCACCGCGACCTGGCCGCGCTCGACCACCGCCACGTCGTCCGGCTCGACCTTGAACATGAGGGGATTGACGTAGTAGGTGCCGGGTCGCAGCACGTCGAGCTGCGGGCCGCGCTGGCCGCCGGCGACGAGGAACTTCTGGGCGTCCTGGTAGTCGTCGTGACCGGCCACCGCCTTGGCGATGTATTCGCTTTCCGGAAGGGCGGCGCCGTCCAGCGCGGTAACCAGCCCGATCTTGCTGGCCGGAACGACCGTCGCCTCGTGGATCTCCACCCGAAACAGGTTGGTGTTGATCCGGTAGGTACCCGGCTGGAGGATGTCGATCTGCGGCCCCTTCTGCCCTCCCTTCTCAAGAAAGCCCTGTCCGTTTTCGAAGTTGGAATGTCCCTTCACGCTCTGCCCGAGCAGGCGGCCGGCAGGGATGTTGTCCCCGTCCATCGCGGTCACCACCCCGACCCTCCCCTTGTCGATGAAGACCGCACTGGCAGTGGTCACCTGGAACTGGAAAGGATTTATCCGGTACTTGCCCGGAGGGAGGATCTGGATCTGCGGCCCCTTCTGGCCCCCGTTTTTCAGAAAGAGTTCGCCGTCCTGGAATGCGTTATGCCCCTCGACCACCTGGGCGAAGATGCGCCCCGGCGGAATCGGGATGCCGTCGATCGACTCGACCATGCCGACCTCGCCGTCCTTGATCTCCACGAAGGGATGCTTCTGCGCGGTGTAGAGAAACGGGATGAGAAAATGGAGTCCCGGCCCGAGGGTGCGGGCCTGGATGCCGACCTCGTCCTCCATGGCGACCACGCGCCCCTGGGGCATCTTGCGGCCGAACCAGCGCCGCTCCAGGATGGCCATGTCGGTGCCGGGAACGTTGACTATCGAGTTGTAGAGAAGGATTCCGACGATGATGGCGAGTACTACGAGCGGGACGATGGTGGTGTAGTGTGCTGCGAGGAATTCCAAGGTAAGGCCTCCTTTTGTTACCGAGCCGGTCCCGGTCCGGCCGACTCGCCCAAAGCTGCAGACGCGGCGAAGGTGGAACCGAACCACCGACGCTGCTCCAGACCGTAGGGCATTACAAAAAGGATGCCTTTGTAAGGATTTCAGAAGTGGCGATTAATCAAGAGGTTAGCAATGGCAAGCATTTCCCTGAATCAGGCCTGGGGTGTCCATTTCGTTACTACAGAAAGTAGAATGCCAGTAATTGTGACAGTGAATCAGGTGCTTAACCAGAAACTGTAACATTTTGGACATGTCCATTTTTTTACAGTTTTATTACAAGGCACCAATGGTCATTGAGAGGTGCTATGAAGCATCCACGCACGAAGCAAAATTATTTAGCACTAATCCACAGGCTGGGGCCCAATCCGTCTTGGTTCTGTCGGCACCCGTTCGCTGCGCTCATTCGCGCCTGGAAAGGCGCTCCCACACCACGCCCGGAACCGGTGCCTCGAACCGGCCGCGCCGGCGTTTCCCGTCTGTTTATTTTTCGCTCGCTTACGGTTTCGGAAGGTCTGTCACAGACGGTACCCAAAGCTCACAAAAAAAGCGACAAAGCTATTGATAATTATCAAATATAGTTATATTTTACTGTCCTACCGGTCTCCACAGTCTCTACCCGCCCCCAAAAGGAATGCTATGAGGGTACTTGTTACACTTTTACTCTTGCTGACGCTCGGCTGCTCCGGGAAGAAGGTCACTATCGTCGACGAGGGTGACGCGCTTCTGGGCAGCGGCAAGTACTGCGAGGCGTACCAGAAGTACCGGAAAGCGGAAACGGAAACCCCGGACCTCTCCAACGACCAACAGTTCGGCACCAACCTCTATTTCGCCAAGAAAGAGTGCGTCACCGCCTCCTACCGAAAGGGAACCGAGCTCGCCGCCAAGAAGGAGTACGACGCGGCGATCTTCCAGTTCAAACGCGCCCTTTCCCTGGACCGCAATCACAAGAAGAGCCTCCAGGCCCTGCAGTCCGCGTTCAACCAGCGGGCGGAACTGCTGAACCGCAGCGTGGACAGCTTCAAGGAAGCCGAGGAGTACGCCGCCAAGAAGCAGTGGCGTCTCGCGGCGGCGAGCTACCAGGCGGCGCTCAAGATCAATCCCGATAACGAGAAGGCCCAGAAGGGGCTCGATGAATGCCAGGCCCAGGCGAAGCGGACCCAGGAGTTCCTCGATTCCGCGGGCCGATCCCTTGCCGATAAGAAATGGCGGGCCGCCATCGACGACCTGAAGTCCGCGCTGGACAACGATCCCGAGGACCAGGAGGTCCAGGCGAAGCTCGCCGAGACGCAGAAGATCCTGGAAAACGCGAAGGCGCTCTACCAGAAAGGCCAGGCGGAGATCGCCGCCAAGAAAAACCGCGCCGGGGTGAAGCTTTTGAACGACGCGCTCGCCCTGGACCCGGAACAGCCCGAGGCCCGCGAGGCGCTGGTCGGCTACTATGCGCGCTGCGGCGGCGAACTCGAAGAGCAGGGAAAGCTCGGGGGCTCGGTCTGCTACCTGAAACGGGCGCTCGGACTGGCCCCGGCCAACGAGGCACTGAAGAAACGGGTCGCCTCCCTGGAACAGGGGATCCGGGACCGCAGCGTGGTCACCCTGGCCATCCTTCCCTTCAAGGAGTACAGCCGGGACAACGAGCTCTCCGAGAAGCTGCAGGAAGTGCTCAAGAAGCGCTTCACCGAGGATGACCAGCACCTGCTGCGGGTGGTGAACAACAAGCCGATCGAGCAGCTCTCCCAGGAGAAGGACATCCCGATGGAGAAGCTGGTCGACCCGAAGGACCCGGCGGTCTTCAAGGGGCTCAAGGGGCCCCAGGCGATCGTCGCGACCAAGGTCGCCTCGTTCAAGGTGTCCACCGAGAAGAAGGCGGAAAGCCTGACCAAGAGCTACCAGTCCGGATCGGTTCCCAAGCCCAACCCCGAGTACCAGGCGGCCAAGGAGAAGCTCGCGGCGGCCGAAGCGGCAGACGCGGCGACGCGGCAGGTGGCCGGCCAGTTCGGCGCCTTCGGGAGCCTGCTCGCCAAGGGGGTGAGCGGCGGGACCGTGGCCGCCATGCGCTCGGCGCTGGCCAACACCCCGGAATACATCGACGAGCCGACCTTTGCCACCTGGCGTTACAAGGTGATCCACCACATCAAGCACGGCACCCTCGGGGTCAGCTTCCGGCTCTTCGACACCGCGACCGGCACCCTGCTCGGCGAATCCACCGTGAACGCCGAGGCGGAGCTGACCGGGGAGTCGGTGGAACACGCCAACCCCGAAATCGGCATCGAAGAGAAGCCGATCCCGTTCGAGTCCGACGACGAGATCCGCGGCGCGATCATCGGCAAGGGAGTGGACGCCCTCTTCAAGGGGATCACCCAGGCCCTCAGCAAGTACGCCGTCGCCCGTTTCAACAACGCGGAGAAACTCGCCGCCCAGGGCAAGCACCTGGAAGCGGCGGAAAACTACTGCGACTTCATCTATTCGGTCTCCGAGGCGGACACCGACCTTGCCGCCCTCCTGAAGCGGTCCAGGGAGTTCGTCGAGACCGTAGAATTCGATTAAATCCGGCAATGGAGGAATAGTATGCATCACCTGTATCGCTTGTTTATTGTCCTGATCCTGTGCTCTGTTTTGCCGACAGTTGCCACAGCCGGCTGGTTCAGCAAGGATCCCTTGAAGCGCGAGATCATCTCAACCCCGGCCGGCGCGAAGGTTTCCTACTCGCTCAAGGGTGAGGACCAGTGGGTAGCGCTGGGGACCACCCCCTTTGCCGACCAGTTCGAGCCGGACAAGTTTCCCGCCGGGTACTACCGCGTGGAGAAAGAAGGGTACAAGTCGGAGACCCGGCTGCAGCCGGCGCCGCCGGCCAACGGGAAGCCGCAGAGCTTCAAGCTCGCCTTCAGCATGCAGCCGATCACCACGATCCGGCTCACCGTCACCTCCAAACCGAGCGAGGCGATGATCCTGTTCGGGACCGACAAGAACAACATCACCAAGCAGCTCGGACCGACCCCCTACAAGGAGTCCAAGACCGACGCCGCCTCCGAGGAAAAGCCGTCCTGGGAGAAGGGTTACTACCTGGCGCGCCTGAACGGGTACCGCCCCAAGATGATCGCCACCGAGGCGAGCAGCAGCGACGTCGAGCTCCATTTCGACCTGGAGCCGCTCCCGACCGCCCCGGCCCCGCCGGAGATCGAGTATCCCGACGCCGATGCGGTCGCCTACAAGCCGGTCTTCATCGACGCCTTCAAGAACCCGGACGAGGAGATCCCGACTGCGGCTGCCGTGGCGGTGATGGATTTCAACGGGGTGCCCAAGGACGTGCAGACCACCATCACTGATTCGCTGATCCTGAAGCTGCAGCGTAAGGGCTTCCCGGTCCTGGAGCGCGAATATCTGGAGAAGGCGATTGCCGACGTGAACGGACCGGCTCCGGCTCCGGTTGCCGCCGGGGCAACGGAGGCCGTCGGCAGCGTCGCGGTGCCGGCTCCCGCCGCGGGTCTGGACGCCCGCAAGCGGCTGTCCGGAATCGAGCTGATCAAGAACATCGCCGACCCGCTCAAGACCCGCTACTTCCTGATCGGCAGCATCACCGAATACAGCTCCGCGAAAGAGGACGTGACCATCGCCCCGACCATCTCCGCCAAGGAGAAGACGCGCTACCAGAAGGATTACGACGCCTACGTCGGTTACTTCAAGGCCGAGAACCTCGCCTTGCCCCAGCAGCCGAAGACCCTGCAGGAGTGGGAGCTCGACTACGGTTCCAAGGGACGCTCCGCCAAGATGCACGTGGCCCGCGTGGCGGTGACCGCGAAGCTTCTCGACGTGAAGACCAGCAAGACCGTCTGGACCGGGATGCTGAACATCTCTGACAGCGGGCTGCAGCGGGCCCTCAACAAGGTGCTCGACGCGATCGCCGAGAGCATCGCCAAGGGCGAAACGACCGAGGGAAGGAAGAAGCAGTAGCCATTCCTACGGATCGACAGTGAAAAAGGCACCCGGCAAACTGGCCGGGTGCCTTTTTTTGTGGCTCTTCCTGGATTTCCGGGAAAACCGATAGGTAGTGTTGGAAACGGCAGCGGTTCTGGATGAGATTGGTCGGATGTGCCGACCAAAGGCAAATCCCCCCTGCCCCCCCTTTGCCAAAGGGGGGAACCAATAGTCACGCCGTCTTTCGAGCGAGCATTAACCTGGTTCCCGGAAATCGACAGGTAGTGTTGGAAACGGCTGTGGTTCTGGATGAGATTGGTCGGATGGGCCAACAAAAGGCAAATCCCCCCTGCCCCCCCTTTGCCAAAGGGGGGAACCAATAGCCACGCCCCCCTGCCCCCCTTTTGCCAAAGGGGGGAACGCACTGGCTGGCGGCGCTGCCGCGATCTCCAGCGGCCCGGTTTCGCTGCCGGTAGTGTAAAAGGGGTGTTACACCTCATCGCGGCGACGGTGCCGCCGCAACACCGCATTACTGCAACCTCCTGCCACCGAACCCCCGAAACTTCCCGAGAACATTACCGGCAGCGCTTTTGCGCCGCGGTTAAGCGAAGTCTCATTTTTGTTACACTTCGCCGGACTCCCCCCCGACAAAGACGACATTCCACCTGAAAAATCGAGCAGATACCCATTGGTGTGCAATTTGCTACGGTGGCTGGCATTTGGGCTGCGCTCTGCCGCTGGAGAGGATGCGGCCCCTGGCTGATCCGGAACACCTGGAAACGAGGTGGGATTTGTAGCGCTTTGAAAACACAGGGGGACACCATGGAGAACCGGGTTAAGTGGCTGTGTTTTTCCGCTGCCTTCTTTTTGATGTATCTCGCCAGTGTCCCCGCGATGGCCGTCACGGTCTGGGAACCTACGGGCGGTCTGCAGAGGGCACCGGTAAACGCCCTGGCCGTTTCCCCCACCGACAGCCAAACCATCTACGTCGGATCGACCAACGGCGTGGCCAAATCCACCGACCGGGGCAGTTCCTGGATCGCGGCGAACACGGGGCTGGGCAACAGCCAGGTGTTCGCCCTGGCGATCGACAAGGACGGCCGCATCTACCTCGGCACCGACAACGGCATCTTCAAGTCAACCGACGGAGCGCAATCATGGACAGCTATCAACACAGGGCTCAGCAGTACGCATGTCTGGGCGCTTGCCATCGACCCGAGCAACAGCCAGATCATCTACGCGGGATCCAGCCGTGCCTATCCGACGGATACCGGCGGGGTGTTCAAATCGACGGATGGGGGGAACTCCTGGACCGCAACGAGCAATGGCCTTACCTCTACGGACGTAGCCTCGATAGCCCTCGACCCGACGGCTCCGCAGACCGTCTACGTCGGGACCGGTAGCAACGGCGGGGCAACCGGGCGGGGGATTTTCAAAAGCACGGACGGCGGGGCCTCCTGGAGCGCGGCCAACACCGGGCTTTCCTTCAGCCCGGATTTCACCGTGGTCACCGCGCTCGCTTCGAGTAGCGGCCGGCAACGGCTCTTTGCCGGCACCTGGTGGGGGAGCAAGACCAACGGCGACGGCGGGGCATACACCGGGGTGTACCGCTCCACCGACGGGGGGAGCTCCTGGAGCGAGGTCTACAGCGGACAGGTCTCCGCGGTGGCGATCGATCCCGCCAACGAGGACACGATCTACGCCGGGACCTGGAACGGGGTGTTCCAGTCGACCGACGGCGGCGACACCTGGAACGCGATCAACACCAACCTGAACAGCACCAACGTCTATTCCCTGGCCATCGACACGGCCGGCCAGATCGTCTACGCCGGGACCAACGCCGGCTCGGTCTACAAGGGAGTTGCCGCGGCCATCGGCGGCATCCCCGCTACGAGCGTCATGGCCGGCAGCACCTACCGCTTCACCCCGGCCGCCCCCAACGCCACCAGCTTCTCCATCACCAACATGCCCTACTGGGCGAGCTTCGACACGGCCACCGGCACCCTGACCGGCACGCCGACCACCGGCAACATCGGCGCCTACAACAACATCGTCATCTCAGCCACCTTCTACACCACCAAGGTGTCGCTCCCCCCCTTCTCGATCACCGTGCTGCTGCCGCTGCCGCTCATTTCCGGCACCCCGGCGACCAGCGTCACCGCGGGGAATACCTACAGCTTCACGCCGACCGCAAGCTACGCCGCGAGCTTCTCCATCGCCAACAAGCCCTCCTGG
Source organism: Geomesophilobacter sediminis (assembly GCF_016458275.1). Taxonomy (GTDB): domain Bacteria; phylum Desulfobacterota; class Desulfuromonadia; order Geobacterales; family Geobacteraceae; genus Geomesophilobacter; species Geomesophilobacter sediminis. The sequence goes on along the minus strand of NZ_JAEMHM010000002.1, from coordinate 2,782 downwards.
GCCTACTTCACCACCGCCACCGGGCAGTTGACCGGGACCCCCACCAACGCCGACGCCGGAGATTATTCCGGCATCACCATCTCCGCGGTCAACAGCACCGGGACCACCGCGCTCGCTCCGTTCACGGTCCGGGTCAACCTGCCGATGCCGATGATCTACGGCACCCCGGCAAGTACCGTGGTGGCCGGGTCGAGCTACAGTTTCACCCCGTCGGCCGCCAATGCCACGAGCTTCACGGTGGCAAACCGGCCGGCCTGGGCCAGCTTCAACACCGCGACCGGCGCCCTTTCCGGCACCCCGGGGCTCGCGGACGCCGGGGTGTACCAAAACATCGTGATCAGCGCGGTCAACGGCACCGGAACGGCCCCCCTCCCGGCCTTCTCGATCACGGTCACCGTGCCCGCCCCCTCCATATCCGGCACCCCGGCCACCACCGTGACCACGGGGCAGCAGTACCGCTTCACCCCGTCGGCAAGCAACGCCGCAAGCTTCACCATTGCCAACAAACCGGCCTGGGCGAGCTTCGACCCCGCCACCGGGACCCTTTCCGGCACCCCGGCAGGCAGTGACATCGGCGCCTATTCGAACATCGTCATCAGCGCGGCAAATACCACGGCAACCGCAGCGCTCCCCGCCTTCACGATCACCGTGCTCCCGCCGCTCCCCACCATCTCGGGGGTGCCGGCCACGAGCGTTACCGCAGGGCAGCCCTACCGTTTCACCCCGACCGCCGCCAACGCGGCGAGCTTCTCCATCACCAACAAGCCGGCCTGGGCAGGCTTTGACAGCGGCACCGGCACCCTTTCCGGCACCCCGGCGGACGCCGACGCGGGCACCTACGCCAACATCGGCATCAGCGCGGTGAACGCAGCGGGGTCGGCGGTGCTTCCCGCCTTTTCCATCGCGGTCGCGCCGGCGACGAACCCGGTCCCGGTCCTGGTCATTTCCACCCTGCCGGACGGCTCGGTCACCAGTAACCGCACCCTCAACATAACCGGCGTCGTCACCTGCGCCAACGGACTGAAAAGCCTCACCATCAACGGCGGTGCCGTCCCGGTGAACGGTGACGGAAGCTTTGCCTGGGCGGTCGTCCTCGCCGAGGGGGCGAACACCATCACCGTCGCGGCCACCGACTTCCTCGATTACCGCACCGTGGACAGCCGGACCATCACCCTCGACAGCACCGGGCCGACCATCACGATCGCGGCCCCGGCCGATACCAGCATCACCGCCGCGACCGCCATCAACGTCACCGGCACGGTCAGCGAGCCGTGCACGGTAACCGTAGCGGTCAACGGTGCAGCCGCGGTACCGGCGGTCATGAACGGCAACGACTTCTCCGCCGCGGTGAACCTCGCCGCCGGGACCAATACCATCATCGTCACCGTGACCGACCGGGCCGGCAACGTGAGCGTCGCCAAGCGGACCGTCGTCTGCGACCCGTCCAAACCATCCCTGGCGATCACCGATCCGAACCAGGACATCGTCACCGCAGCATCGTCCTACCTGGTCCGGGGGAGCGCGGGAGACGCCGACACCGCGGCCACGGTGGTCATCGCGGTGGACGGCAAGGTCTTCACCCCGGCGCTGACCGCCGGGGCCTTCGCCCAGCAGATCGACCTTCCCGATGAAAAACAGTACGCGGTCGTCGCCACGGCAACCGACCTGGCGGGGAACGTCGCCACGGTGCAGCGAAACATCATCGTTTCCCGGCCTACGAGCGGTGGGGCGACCATCCCGACCATCTCGGGCACCCCGGCAACCGGGGTGACGGTCGGCTACGCCTACCGCTTCACCCCGACGGCAACCGACGCCACCGGCTTCACCATCACCAGCAAGCCGTCCTGGGCCGCCTTCGACGCCACCACCGGCACCCTTTCCGGGTCCCCCAGGCTTGCCGACGCCGGCATCTATTCCAGCATCGTCATCAGCGCGGTCAACGCGGCCGGGGCGGCCACCCTCCCCGCCTTCGCCATCACGGTGACCGTGCCGCCGCTGCCGACCGTCTCGGGGAGCCCCGCCGCCGCCGTGACCGTCGGCCAGAGCTACCTTTTCACGCCGACCGCAACCGACGCGGCGAGTTTTGCCATCACCGGCAAACCTTCCTGGGCCGCGTTCGACAGCGCGACCGGCACCCTGTCCGGCACGCCGCAGACAGCCGACGTCGGGAACTACCCGAGCATCGTCATCAGCGCGGTGAACGCCGCCGGCTCGGCGGCGCTGCCGGCCTTCGCCATCACGGTCGCCCTGCCGCTACCGCCGCTGCCGACCATCTCCGGGACCCCGGCCACGACCGTGACCGCGGGCCAAAGCTACCGTTTCACCCCGAGCGCCACCAACGCCGCAAGTTTCTCCATCACCGGCAAGCCCTCCTGGGCGGCCTTCGATTCCGCCACCGGCGCGCTCTCCGGCACCCCGCAACGTGCCGACGCCGGGAGCTACCCGAACATCGTGATCAGTGCGGCGAACGCCGCCGGCTCGGCGGCGCTGCCGGCCTTCGCCATCACGGTCGCCCTGCCGCTACCACCGCTGCCGACCATCTCCGGGACCCCGGCCACGACCGTGACCGCCGTCCAAAGCTACCTTTTCACCCCGAACGCGACCGACGCCGCAAGTTTCTCGATCACCGGCAAGCCCTCCTGGGCGGCCTTCGATTCCGCCACCGGCGCGCTTTCCGGCACCCCGCAACGTGCCGACGCCGGGAACTACCCGAACATCGTGATCAGTGCGGCGAACGCCGCCGGCTCGGCGGCGCTGCCGGCCTTCGCCATCACGGTCGCCC
>NZ_JAEMHM010000029.1 GCF_016458275.1 Geomesophilobacter sediminis | reverse complement strand
CTGGGTGGACTGGGTGGACTGGGTGGACTGGGTGGACTGGGTGGACTGGGTGGACTGGGTGGACTGGGTGGACTGGGCGACTGCGGGAATGCGGGGAATGCGACACTGTGGGGCTGGGCGGCGGGGACGGCTTCGGACAAAAAAACGGCGGGGGTTGCCCCCCGCCAAAGGAATGATGTTGCACTCGTTTTTGGTCGCAGCTTAGAAGCGGTAGCCAACACCCATCGCGAAGAGGCTCGGGTTGAGGTCCAGCTTGTACTTGGTGCCGTTGTCGATGCTCAACTTAGACTCGGCGTTGATGTACTTGTAGTCGAGGTTGAAGTAGAGGTGCTCGGCGATCTTGAAGTCAATACCGGCCTGGGCCGCCCAGCCAACGGTGTTATCGATATCTGCCTTCTTGCCCAGAACCGTGCTGGAGCTGAACGGGAAAGTGGCGTTGATACCGGCACCGATGTAGGGGCTGACGGTCGAGCCACCAAACGGATGATACTTTACGGTGATGGTCGGAGGGAGGAGCCAAGTAGAACCGATGATGCTGCCGTTGGAACGGATGTCGTGACGGGTTACGCCGGCAATTGCCTCGACAGAAACCTTCTTGGTGAAGAAGTACTCCAGGTCGAGTTCAGGGATGATGTCGTCGCCAATCTTGAGGTTCAAGCTGTTGAGCGCTCCGTCGATATCCTCGTTGGGCTTCACATAGATCGCACGGAAACGAACCCCAATGTTCTCATCCGCCGCGAAGGAAGTCCCCGCGAATACCGTTACGACCATCGCCATAACCACTGCCAACAATACCTTTTTTGCCATCGTCCTCTCCTTGTAGTTATATCGGCGCCGCGAATTCGGCCCCGTTAAATGTGCAAGGGACATACACGATCTAAAAGACTCTTTTTGTCTGCTTGACCGGGGGCGTTTTTACCGCAAAGTAACATTCGTGTCAATATTTTTTTGAAAGATCTTAAAAAAAAACCGGCAGACGGGGCATCGCTGGAGGGGGACCTCTCGGAGTTGAGGTCGAGGAAGGCATTACCGGAGGCCCTGGTGCAGAGGGGCTGGCGGGGACAAGGTCGGGTGCGATGCAGTCGATGCTGATGGCCCGCCAACGATAGTCGTTCACACCCCAGCTCCTTTCTGCCCTACGGGCAATTGCCGTCTCTAACTCGGATTGGCTCAACCGACAGCCTGGTTGACACAGGTAAACTTCACATGGGTGTTATCTATCTATTTACCACTAATTACCAATTATGACAGAGAGCGATAACTCTCACAGGCAACGAGTCCATAAATACGCAGGAATTTCCGACTGTATCTGGTAGGGGTATTTTTTGATAAGAGCCGAAGCAGTTCCGTTCCAATTAGTATACTTAAACCTTTCAAGAGCATGGTAGAAACATGGGGGATCTCATCAGAGTCAGTGACTGCATCCTCGATCCGGTCACGTATACAAACGATATCCAATGAGATAGAAAAGCCCCGATGGCAGGCGGAGGAAAATCCGCTACCAACGGGGCTTTTTTTACCCGCCAAAGAACCGCTGCCGGCTAGTCCTCCATCAGGCTCTTCTTTTCCTGGAGGTCGGCATCGGTTACTCCGGACAACTCGTTTTTCAGCTCCTTCAGGAGTTCGGCCTTGTTCGCCTTCCAGATGCTTCCGTCGGCGTAGCGGACCGCGTCGACCCAGAGATAGGCGGTGCCGTAGCGCTTGAAGAAGGCGGCGTGGGGTGCTTCGTTGATGAACTTCACCTTGTCCTTCTCCCCCACTTTGGAGTCTTCCAGGGTGTAACCGATGAAGCTGTCCAGCCGGTCGTTGTACCCGTTCAGCTCGATGAACCCGAAGCGCGCGGAGAGGACTTTCTTGTCGGAGACGTTTTGGTACTTGACGGTGTGAACCACTCGCGCCTTGTCGGCCTTGTTGCCGTACTCGGCTTCGTAGATCAGGACGCTGAGCGGCGCGCCGGATTGGGGGACGACGACGGCTTTTTCGGCCCAGGCGAGGCTCGCGGCGCCGACGAGGGTCAGGGTGAGGGCGATCGTGGTGAGGGTTTTCTTCATGTGCTCCTCCATTTGGGAATTGAAGGGAAGCGGCCTCCGGCAAGGGAGCCGTTCCGCAGTTACATGAAATATCGGCGACCGGGCCGAAAGCTTGAAGCGGAGTTGAGCCGCGGGCATCAGTCCCGGGTCCGGGTCCGGGTGACTCCGGTGAGGATTGCGATGCCAACCAGGATGACCGCAGTGATGAGGACGTAGACGGTGCTCACCCCGGCTACGACGAGGGCCCAGGCAACTCCGCCAATGACGAATGCAAAACCAACGAGGTAGATGATCAAGGACATGGCGCACCTCCGAAATGTGGGTTATGCGGAAAAACCAGACATTATTAGTCTTCTCCCATCACACCACATCTGGGTCCTTTTGCATAGGGGGTGGAAGGCCCGCAGCCTCCCCCCCGGCCGGCTTCCGTAGAATGCTCCGCCTTGCCGGTTGCCTCACTGCCGCGGGTTCTGCTATAAGATGGAGATCTTCGGGGGGCAGCGGTCCCCTCCCCGGATCGCGACAAAAGGTCGCTCCTACGCGGGTAGCCCCGGGGAACCCACCCTGTTTTCCTATTTTTCCGTTTTTTGAAGGGGATGGATCGTCTATGGAAACCGTAGTAATCCAAAGCTGGGAAGAGCTCCAGGAGGAGCTTTTTGCCTTTTCGTGGAATGAGGACCTGCGCCGGTTCCGGTCGCGGTTCGCTTTCCGGGGCCTGTCCGATGCCGATTACCGCCTCGAAACCACGCTGATCCGCCTCGGCGGCCCCTACGCGGAACTGGAACGGCACCTGCTGCGCAACTTCAAAAAATACGCGCACACCAAGGTCGTCGAACGGGACTCGCTGTGGCACTGGCTCTCGGTGGCCCAGCACTACGGCCTCCCGACCCGGGTCCTCGACTGGACCTACTCCCCCTTCATTGCGATGCATTTCGCTACCGCCAACATCGAGAAGTACGACAAGGACGCGGTCATCTGGGCGGTCAACTACGTCAAGGCGCACGAGCTGCTCCCGGACCGGCTCCGCAACCGGCTCATGCTGGAGGGGGCGAACGTTTTGACCGTGGAGCTGCTCTCCGAATCGATCAACTCTCTGGCCGAGCTGGACGCCCTTGCCGCGGACAAGGTGGCGATCTTCTTCGAGCCACCGTCCATCGACGACCGGATCGTGAACCAGTACGCCTTCTGCTCGGTCATGTCGGACCCCACCATGGTGCTGGACGACTGGCTCGCCAACCACACCGGGATCGCCAGAAAGATCATCATTCCGGCGGCCTTGAAATGGGAAATACGGGACAAGCTGGACCAGGGGAACGTGAATGAGCGAGTCCTCTTCCCGGGGCTGGACGGCCTGAGCCGGTGGCTCAAGAGGCATTACAGCCCGAGGCTGTGAGCGGGAAAAAGCGGTTGCACAGAGTTCTTGGATCAATTCATAAAAAAAGGCCCGGCAAATATCGCCGGGCCTTTTACTTTGGTGCCCACATCCCGCATCCGGGTGGTGGCACTGCCCAGAAGAGGGGACGGACAATAACTGCCGGCCCCCTCCCCTGCTCCCTCCATTACCGCTGGCCGTGGATTACGCCGGGCTCGCCGGTGCCGACCATGATTCCGGGCTCGGAAAGCACCCGCGGGGTGATGCCGACTTTGAGCACTTCGTGCCCGTACACCTCTTTGAGCACCTGCGCCGTCGAATCATAAAGTGCGCACAGCGCCGAGAGGATGAAGAGGTAACCACCGGCGACGCTGCACCACGCGGTCCCCGTCAAAAGCGAGATCGCGAAAAGCGTCGCCCCGGCCGATACCGACATCAACACGGCGGCGAGCGACCAGCGCTGCGCCATCGCCGCCAACGTGGTTACCCAGCTGATGGCGGCTACGGCGATGAACCAGAACCCCATCTCGGGGAACTGAAGCCCGGTCCGTTGCAGCCCCGGCTGGTACAGATACATCACGTGCAACAGCGCGAAGGAGAGGAAAAACGCCCCCCACGTTCCATGGATGGCGGTCGCCACCCCGTCCCTGGCCCGGAAGGCCCACATCGCGGCGAGCAGCTGCACGATACCGCCGAATACCCCGACGAAGGGAACGATGAAATAGGCAGACAACGGCGTTCCGTACCATCCCACCGCCCACGCGGCAAGAATGAACGTCGATGCGGCAAAGGCGAAAAGCCCGAGGATTGACGGTGCCGCGATCGGCTGCAGGAAAACTCGCGCGGACTCGTTTTGCACCACGGGACCGGTTTCGCCGACGATCCCTTCCCTACTGATGATGTCTTCTCTTTCGATCATCATGTACCTCCTTTCCGCGGGACCTTCCCGCGGATGGTAAATTCCCCTTTCCTTCCAGTATCTTAGCAAATTTCGTGATTTTTTATAATGATTTCAAGCAAATACAATATCCACGCGTTTTTCATACTCGCGATGGCGCCGCTCTGCTAACATGACGGGCCACGGACCGAAAGGTCCCTCCATCACAACGGGAAGGGGTACGGCATGGCAACAAGGTCACTGGAGGAAAAATCGACACTGGAACAGATCCGGGAACGTTTCGACGGGGACGTGGAGCGGTTCTCCAACCTGGACACCGGTCAGGCGGCGACCATCGACGCTCCGCTGGCCATGGAACTGATCACGAGGGCCGCCGTTGCCTCGAAGGCGACCATCCGGCGCATGCTCGACATCGGCTGCGGTGCGGGCAACAACACCTTGAAACTCCTGGAGTACGTCCCGGGCCTGGAGTGCGACCTGGTCGATTTGAGCCTGCCGATGCTGGAACGGGCGCAGGCACGGGTGGCCGCGGCCACGTCGGGGAGGGTGCGGACCTTCCAGGGGGACTTCCGCGCTCTTGAGCTTCCGGATGGAACGTACGACGTGATCCTCGCTGCGGCAGTTTTGCACCATCTGCGCGACGACCGGGACTGGGAAGCAGCCTTCGCGAAGATCTTCCGGATGACCGCCCCGGGGGGAAGCTTCTGGATCACGGACCTGGTGGCGCACGAAACGGCGGCGGTGCAGGAGATGATGTGGAGCCGCTACGGCAGCTACTTGAGCGGCATCGGCGGTGAGGAGTACCGGGACCGGGTCTTCGCCTATATCGATCAGGAGGACTCGCCCCGTCCGGTCACCTACCAACTGGACCTGCTGCGCAGGGTGGGGTTTGCCAAGGTGGAGCTTTTGCACAAAAATTCCTGCTTCGCCGCCTTCGGCGCGATCAAGGGGTGAAAGGGCTCCGCAAGCTCGCAACGCGGGGGTGGGGATAGATTGGTGAGGCGCTTTGAGAAAGGCTGTTGCACCGCGGTCACCGACTGCACCTGTTGCTGCTGCACCGAAACCGAAGGGGAGAATCCGGGCAGAGGGACGGCGGCACCGGCGCAGCCGGTGCACAGAAAAAGGACCAGGAGCTTGGGCAGGAGCTTCTTCATGAGCGATACCTCCGTCGACGTGCCGTGGTGAAGGCCAAGACCAGCGGCTACAAATGAAAAATTTCAAACATACTTAGCAACCCGACTCCGGCAACCGGACGCGCCGGTTTTTTCCACCCTGCCCCGCAACCGCACGGCACATCGAGGCTCCCAGCGCAGATTTATCCCTAAGCAGGAGCGCATCGTTCTTCGCCATTGACAGCCGCTCTAATAAAAGCTATCAACAAGTTCCCCGACCGACGGAGCCCGTGTTGGAGAGGTTATGGGAAAAGAACCTTCCAGTGCTTTGGAGGGGGACAGCTTCGGAGGGGGACAGGCACCTGGCGGGGCCAGTCCCCCGTTGGGGGGCCCATCGGTTGGTGGACATGGAGGGGGACAGGCACCTGGCGGAGCCAGTCCCCTGTTGGGGGACCCATCGGTTGGTGGACATGGAGGGGGACAGGCACCTGGCGGAGCCAGTCCCCTGTGGGTAGGCCCATCGGTTGGTGGACATGGAGGGGGACAGGCACCTGGCGGAGCCAGTCCCCTGTTGGGGGGCCCATCGGTTGGTGGACATGGAGGGGGACAGGCACCTGGCGGAGCCAGTCCCCTGTTGGGGGGCCCATCGGTTGGTGAACATGGAGGGGGACAGGCACCTGGCGGAGCCAGTCCCCTGTTGGTAAGGGGAACTGACGCCTTTCGGGTGACGGGCCCCTGGTACAAGGATCATGCAGCAGGAGAGGTTTCATGGATTCGGGTCACCTGATGGCGAGCAATTACATGGAGCACGGCTACTGTCTCAACTGGGAGCCGCCCCTGGTCTTTCTTCACGTCGGTTCGGACATCATCACCGGCATTTCCTACTACTCCATCCCCCTGGCCATGTTCTACTTCGCCTACCGGCGCCGGGATCTCCCCTTCTACAAGATCTTCCTGATGTTCGCGCTCTTCATCCTCTCCTGCGGCACCACCCATCTGCTCGCCGCCTATACCATCTTCCGCCCCGACTATTGGATCGAGGGGGTGGTCAAGGCCATCACCGCCGGCATCTCCGCCCTCACCGCCGTCATGTTCATCCCCCGCATCCCCGAGGCGATCGCGCTCCCCAACGTCATCGGGTCGGTGGATGAGATCAAAAAGCTCAACCGGGAACTCGCCGCAACCAATGCGCAACTACAGCGGGCGGTATTCTCCCTGGACCGGGTCTTCGACCCCATCTACTGGATTTCCGCCGAGGGGCGCATCACCCGCGTCAATCAGGCGGCCTGCAGCTTCCTTGGCTATTCCATGGAAGAGCTCGACGGGATGACGGTCGCCGAGCTCAACCCGCATTTCGGCGCGGACCAGTGGCCGGCCTTTTGGGAACAGCTGAAAGCGGAAGGGTCGATCCTGCGCGAGACCCAACACCGGACCAAAGAGGGACGGCTGGTGGACGTCGAGATATCGGCGAACTACATCGCGTACGACGGGGAGGAGTATACCTGCTCCGTCTCCCGCGACATCACATCCCGCAAGAAGTCGGAACGGGAGCACCTGGCCAACGAAAAGCGGATGGCCAGCCTGTACGGCATCACCCAATACCCGTTCCTCAACGAGGAGGGGTTCCTGGACCACGCCCTGGCCGAGGTGCTCAAGCTGACCGCGAGCAAGCTCGGCTACATCTATCTCTACGATGAGCAGAAACGCCAGTTCATCCTGAACAGCTGGTCCGGCGAGGTGATGCAGGAGTGCCGGATCCAGGATCCCCAGAAGGTCTACCACCTCGACGCCACGGGGATCTGGGGGGAGCCGGTCCGCCAGCGCCGGCCGATCCTGCTCAACAACTTCCAGGCGGATCACCCGCTCAAGAAGGGATACCCTTCCGGGCACATCGAGCTCAAGCGGTTTCTGACCCTTCCGGTCCTGGTGGGAGATGAGGTGGTCGCCGTGGTGGGGGTGGCGGACAAGGAGGACGAGTACACCGACAACGACGTCATCCAGCTCAAGCTGTTCATGGACGCGGTCTGGATGATCACCATGCGCAAACGGGCCGACGCCGAGCTGGTCGCCCTGGAAAAGCAGCTTTTGCACGCCCAGAAGCTGGAAAGCCTCGGGGTTCTGGCCGGCGGGATCGCCCACGATTTCAACAACATCCTCATGTCGATCATCGGCAATGCCGACCTCGCGCTGCGCAAGTTGGTCCCCGAGTCGCCGGTCGCCGACAACCTCTTCGAGATCAACCGCGCCGCCGGCCGCGCCGCCGACCTCGCCAAGCAGATGCTCGCCTACTCCGGGAAGGGAAGGTTCGTGGTCGAGCCGATCGACATCAACCGCCTGGTCGACGAGATGCTCCACATGCTGCAGGTCTCAATCTCCAAGACCGCGGTGCTCCGCTTCAATCCCGGGGCGCGCCTCCCCTCCGTGGAAGCGGACGCCACCCAGATCCGGCAGGTCATCATGAACCTCGTGATCAACGCCTCCGAGGCGATCGGCGAAAAGAGCGGCGTGATCGCGGTCAACACCGGATGGATGGAGTGCGACCGCAGCTACCTGAAGACGGTCTGGATGGAAGAGCACATCCCGGAAGGAACCTACGTCTATATCGAGGTCTCCGATACCGGATGTGGCATGGACAGCGAGACGACAGCCAGGGTCTTCGATCCCTTCTTCACCACCAAATTCACCGGGCGCGGGCTGGGGATGGCGGCGGTGCAGGGCATCGTCCGGGGGCATAAGGGGGCGATCCGGGTCTACAGCGAGCCCAACAAGGGGTCGACCTTCAAGGTGCTCTTTCCGGCCTGTGCGCAGCCCGTAGCCGAGCAGCAGCACGTGGAGAAGGACGAGTCGTGGCAGGGAAGCGGGACGGTGCTTCTGGTCGACGACGAGGAGACGGTGCAGGCGACCGGCGGGAAGATGCTCCGGGAACTGGGTTTCCAGGTGGTGGCGGCGTCAAACGGCTGCGAGGCGCTGGAGTGCTACCGGAACACCTCGGGCATCGCCTTTGTCCTGCTCGACCTGACCATGCCGCACCTCGACGGAGAGGGGTGCTTCCGGGAACTGAAGCTGATCGATCCGAAGGTGAAGGTGATCATGTCCAGCGGCTACAACGAGCAGGACGTCACCCAGCGCTTCGTGGGCAAGGGGTTGGCCGGCTTCATCCAGAAGCCGTACACGTTGGCGGACTTACAGAAGGTGATCCGGGGGGTCGGGCTGTAGACCGCGGTTTTTAAGAGACGCCCCGCAGGCGCGGCGGGCCTTAATGAGGGACGAGGGGGACATTACCACGAAGGGGACAGACGCCTTGGGGTGACGGTCCCCTTTTTCATTGGCCACGAAGGTTGAGGGGGACAGGCACCTGGCGGTGCCAGTCCCCTTTTTTTACGTTCTTTTGTTTATGGCTCGAGGACGGCCAGCATCTAGTTTCATCTGGAAGGTAGAGGGGGACAGGCACCTGGCGGTGCCAGTCCCCTTTTTTTATGTTCTTTGGTTTATGGCTCGAGGGCGGCCAGCATCTGTTTCATCTGGTCAGCAACCTCGGCGGCGAGCCCGGCGATCTCGGCATTGCCGGTCTGGGCCAGGGCGGCGATGGGGTCCTTCACGACCACCGCGGTCCTGCCGTCGTCGGTGGTATAGACCAGCACGTTGCAGGGAAGCAGGGCGCCGATGTTGATCTCCCGTTCCAACGCCTGATACGCGAATCCCGGATTGCAGGCCCCCAGGATCACGTAGTTGCGGAAATCCTTCTGCAGCTTTTCCGCGAACTTCTGCCTCACGTCGATCTCGGTGAGAATCCCGAAGCCGAGCTTTCCCAGCTCCTCCCTTACCCTTTTTTGCGCCTCTTCAAAAGGCAGGTCGATGGTCTTGCCAAAAGCGTACGGGGTGTTGAGTTGCATCTGCGCCTCCTCCTTTGCACCGCATCGGTGGATGCAGTCGTGGTTGATATCCTGGACAGGCGATACTTGGGAGCTGTTACCTGCTCTGTGGTGAATCACTGTACCAGAACATCGCCACAATGAAACGACACCCGACACTATCACATCCACACATCCCTTTGTTGCGTGCCAGCCCGCGCCGAGCCGTGCCTGACTGAGGCCGCCACCCGGGCCTGATTTACCTCTTCCCCGTGTCTTTTCAATTGATTAGTCCGCACCGTTCTTGTATAAGAAATTGTTTAATATCGAGCATTGCCAGTTCCGGGCACCGCCGGAACACAAGGTAGCCGGATCGGGAGTAGCCCGGATTGAATCAAAGGGAGGATTCATGCTGAAAAAGTTGCTGCTGGTTCTGACGGGACTTCTCTTGCTGGGCGGGTGTGGGTCGACGGCGACCCAGGATGGTCTCCCCGCCTCCTACATTGGCAGCACCTCGCCGGCGATGATCACCATGTCCAATGCCAAAAGACTGGCCGACGGGGCCATGAACGGCGTGCAAATGGGCTCTCCGGTGGATGTGGTTGCCAAACCGGCGGCGACCGGCAACGACAAGACGATCTCGCTGCTGCAAAGAATTGCCGTAATTGCCCAAGAGGCCGGGGCGGCTACGGCCGAAGTTACGGAACCGGCAAAACGCCTGGCGAGCACGGCAACCACCTACGGCTACAGCGGCGATTACACGATAAGCGGCACCCCGGGCTCCTCCTCGGCCACGATAACCTACCACCACTACCAGCAGACCAGCACCGCTCCCACGCTGGACGGGACGTTCTCTTTTTCCGGCGTTTCCGGCCCGGGCGGCACGACCTTTTCCCTGAGCATGAGCACCTCCAGCGCGACCTATACCGACTCGTCCAACAGCTATACCATCTCGGGAACCTTCGCGATGAACTCCGACGGCTCCACCACGACCCTTACCGCAAACCTCGCGATCACCGATAACATCGCCCTGCGGACGACGGTTGCCAAAGACTACACCCTGCAATTCACCGGGACCTCGCTGAGCTTCACCGGTACCTATTACGACCCCATCTACGGCTACGTCACCATCGCCACGGCCACCCCGCTGACTGCGGCGAGCATCTCGGCCGATCCCACCGCCGGTCGCATCCTGCTGAGCGGCGCATTCGGCACCAAGGCCCGCCTGACCTTCAATGCGACCGGCTACGGTCTCGAAGCCGACACCGCTGGCAACGGCGCTTTCGTCACCGTCCCGTAGCCTGCCGAGGCCGCCCCGGGAGGACAACGCGGCGGCGCGGCGGGTGCGTCCCCTGCCCGGCTGGGGAGCGGGATTCCCGCGGAGAAGGTAAGCTTTTCCGACAGCTTGCCGGAGCAGACGGCAGCTTTTCCGACACCGATTTCTGCCCCAAAAAAGAAAAGGTCACCTCTTTTGAGGCGACCTTTTCCATTATTGGGTGATCGAGTCACTTCTTCCGCAACCAACCGCGGAGGAGCAAGAGTTCGGATCTCACTTCCTCCCGACCATGCCGTTTTCGCCCCACATCCGGTCCGCGGCGATGCGCAGGGCGTTGTTCCACTCCCAGGCCAGGCGCGCCACCGGGTCATCGGGGGGCGTCAGTACGTCCTGCTCCGGCACACTCTCGCGGGGGGCTGAATAACGCAGGGTTCTCCTTCTATCATAAGTTCTCATGGCCACCTCCCCACCTGCCGTACCGTCGCCGGGCACACAGGTTTTACCTCCAGATGCTGCTTCCTATTGGTCTTCCGGTAGTCGTTTGACCCATCTGACTTGGTAGAAGCATACGCCGTGCCAGGATGCGGATGCCTCGCCGTTGCTGCAAAATCGGCCGATGGGGTCGGGAAAGCGCTGCGAAATTTTGCAGCGGTGGCGGAAAAAGAGGCGAATTGGCGGAGGGTGCCGCCGGCTTGGGGCGGGGCGAGCCGGTTCCCGCGCAAATCGTGTGGGTTTTTTATTGCGTTGGATAACAATCCGTACGACAATAGGCGCCCCCGAGGCGCCGGCCCGGGTCACGGCAGGAAGGGGACGGGCGCCGCGCCGGGGACCGCAGAGCAGGTCACGGGCGGTAATCAGGAGGGTTCATGAAGAGATTGGCAATGCTGGGGGTCTTGGTACTGGTGGTGGCCACCGCCGGGTGCAGCGGCAACAAAAGCCAGGAACTTTTGGAAACGGCCCGCTTCGAGGAAAAGCAGAACAACCGCGATCACGCGCGGCAGCTGTATCAGGAAATCGTCGCCAAGTACCCGGACAGCCCGGGGGCCAAGGAGGCCCGGGAACGCCTGGCTGCCCTCGGGGCGAAACCGTAGGCGGCGGTCTTTGCCCTTTAGATAGTGAGGCAGGGATAAAAAAAGACCCCGAACCAGGAGGGTGCATTCGGGGCCAAAAAAACCGGTACGTTTTTTTCTTTTTTATCTTTGATCCGCTGCGGGACTACCGACGCTGTTCCGCCTTCTTGAGTGCCCACATCTGGACACAAAAAGCGGTTACCGACATCAAGGCGATGGTTACTACGGCAGTTACCACGATTGCGTCCATGACACGCCCTCCTTCTCCATTTCAGCCCCACGAGGGTGCTGTATTTTTGAGTGCCGTGAGATCGGTATAAGCGGAAAACGTGCCAACGCTAAGCTACCGGCATCACTACGTTTTACATTTGACAAAAAGCAACCGCTGTTCAGGTTGCACTCATTTGCTGTATCAAAGCTGAACGCCATCACCCGGAAGGAGAGACTATGAACAAGGACTGGAAAATCGATACCGTAGCGGTACAGGGGGGCTGGGAGCCGAAATCCGGCGAGCCGCGTATCCTCCCCATCATTCAGAGCACCACCTTCAAGTACGACAGCGCCGAGCACGTCACCAAGCTTTTCGACCTGGAGGCGGCCGGCTTTTTCTACACCCGGCTGGCCAATCCGACCACCGACGGTTTCGAGCGCAAGATCGCCCAGATGGAGGGTGGCGTCGGCGCGATGGCGACCTCGTCGGGCCAGGCGGCCACGACCCTCGCCATCATGAACATCTGCCAGGCGGGGCAGCACATCGTCACCGCCAGCACTCTCTACGGCGGGACCTACAACCTCTTCGCGGTCACCCTCCCCAAGATGGGGATCGAGGTCACCTTCGTCGATCCGGAACTCCCGGCCGAGGAGATCAAGAAGGCCTTCCGCCCCAACACCCGCTGCATCTTCGCCGAGACCATCGGCAACCCCGGCCTGAATGTGCTCGACTTCGCCAAATTCTCCGCCATCGCCAACGAGATGCAGACGCCGCTGATCGTGGACAACACCTTCGGCACCCCGTACCTGTGCCGCCCCTTCGAGCACGGCGCCCACATCGTCATCCACTCGGCGACCAAGTACATCGACGGGCACGCCACCAGCGTCGGCGGCGTCATTGTCGACGGGGGGACCTTCGACTGGAACTGCGGCCGCTTCCCGGAAATGACCGAACCGGACGTCAGCTACCACGGGCTGGAGTACGTGAAGACCTTCGGGCCGCTCGCCTACATCATCAAGGCGCGGGTCCAGCTGATGCGCGACCTGGGCACCCCTCCGGGCCCCTTCAACTCGTTCCTTTTCAACCTGGGTCTGGAAACCCTCCACCTCCGCATGCAGCGCCACAGCGACAACGCGCTCGCGGTGGCGAAATATTTGGAAACCCACCCGCTGGTCAGCTGGGTCTGCTACCCCGGGCTGGAAAGCCACCCGACCCACGACCGGGCGCTCAAGTACCTCCCCAAGGGGTGCAGCGGCGTGCTCACCTTCGGCATCAAGGGGGGCGCCGAGGCGGGGCGCAAGTTCATGGAAGCGACCCGGCTGATCGCGCTGGTGGTCCACGTCGGCGACGCCCGCAGCTGTGTCCTCCACCCGGCCAGCACCACGCATAGGCAGCTCTCCGAGGAGCAGCAGGTATCGAGCGGGGTGAAGCCGGACCTGATCCGGCTCTCCATCGGCATCGAGGATGCCGGGGACATCATCGCCGATATCGACCAGGCGCTGCACGCAAGCCAGTAGCGATCGTTCGACGTTCGACGTTCGACAGGCGGCGTTCGACAGTCGGCGCATCTCCTGATGAACGTAGAGGAGACGTCTCGTGCGTCGGATTGTCATAATAAAAAGCCCTCCGGAAACGGAGGGCTTTTTCTCTTTCCGGCACACGGTTTTGATCAGTGCCGCACTGTTTCAGGGCCAGCTTCGAACTATCGCGCCAGAAATGGCGCTCCCACAGGGTTTGCACCGGCGTGCCAAGTAGCACCTTTTGCGGAGGATGAACTCCCCTTTGTTATGAGACGGCAGCTCTATGAGGAGCGCGCTTTTTCTGGTATCAGTGCAACCATAACGCAATCTAGGAACGGGCAAGCATTCATAGTTGCTAATACAGAAGGTTCCATCTAAACTCACTTCCCGACAGTAACTACCCGGTGATGTTGGTGGAATTCTTCCTGGCGAGCGGTGAATGATCAAAATGAGGTGGGTAATACCTGGTCCGACAAAGGTAAAGGGTCTGCTCCTGGCGGTAACTCTCGGTGCAATTTTGGCCGTGCCGCGACTGGGACTTGACTCCGCCCTCGGCGAGGAAATCGCCCCGTCCGCTCCGGCCCCGGCTTCTCCGCCGACGGCGGGGCAGCCGGTCGAACCCCCGGCAGCAAAATCCAAGAAAGTCACCCCGAAGAAAAAGAAAAAACAGCCCCCAAAGCGCTCAAAACGGCCGCGCCAGGCGGACCGTAACACAAGCGCGGCACCGCCAACGCAACCGGCGCCGCCAACGCAACCGTCGCCCACGGGGCCACGGGACCAGCTCGCGGCGCCGGCCGAGGCTCCGCTCCCCGCGCCCGATCCCTGCGCCCCGGACCGATCCGGTGCGCCTGCCGGGGCCAACTGTCCGCCCCAGGCAGCGCCGATATTCACGGGGCCGGTTGTCCCCCGTTGGGAAAAGCCGCTCACCCCGCCCCGGCCCAGCCTCCTTCCGCCGGAAGCGTACCAGCCCGGCCCCACCTTCCTGGACCAGCTGGCGGACAAGATCCGCGCCCTGGGCCACACCGCCGAGGCCGCGCACGACAGCGTGGAGCGGGGCATCCTGCAGCAGACGGTTCATCTGGATAACTTTTTCGGCAATCCCAACATGGAAAAGCCGCCGGGAACCTCGTACCACCTCATCTGGCGCAACTCGCTGCGCTGGCAACAGGGGGGGAGATTCGATCCCGGCGCTACGGTCCGCGCGGACATCGACCTCACCCGGATCAACGACCGACTGAACCTGATCATCTCCGGCGAAAACGAGCCGGATCCCATAGCGCCCCGGCTCCCCCAGGACCCCGGCAATCCGGGCTTCGACCGTACTTTCCAGTCCGCCCGGGTCGTCAACACCGAGCTGCGCTACCAGCTGCGCCGGACCCCGACCACCTATGCCTTCCTCGGTGCCGGCATAGAGCTCGCCATCCCGATCCAGCTCTTCACCCGGGCCCGCTACCAGTACACCTACCGGATCGGCGAGCTGTCACTGGCACGCATGTCCGAAACGCTCTTCGTCAAGACCAAGGCGGGGCTCGGGGAGACGACAGAAGTGATCCTGGAACGCTCCCTCGATCCGAAGACCCTGCTCCGGTGGTCGAACACGGGCACGGTATCCCAGGAGATCGGCGCAATGGAGTGGGGTTCCGAACTGGCCCTGCTCCACGAGCTCAGCTCGCGCAGCGCGATCACCGTTGCCGGCGGCATGTTCGGCATGACCTCCGTCAACGACTGGATCACCAACTACGTGATCTACGTCCGCTACCGGCGCAACATCTGGAGGCCCTGGCTTTTTTACGAGGTGGAACCGCAGGTCTCCTGGCCGCGCCAGGCCGACGGTGTCTTCCCCATCGTCTATGCCATCACCGGACGGCTGGAGATCCAGTTCCAGGGGAAGGAGACTCCGGGAATAAAGAAGATTTTCCGCTGACCGTGTTTCCCCGCTCCGTTGTATAATAAGGATCATCGAAGCAGACAAAGCAAGGAGAACAGTCAATGAACGCCATCACTTGTCCTAAGTGCAAAGGGAGCGGAAAGATCCTCACCGCCTCGCGGCAAACCGGGTATGACCAAGTCGAGGTCCCGTGCAGTTTCTGCAAGGGGTCCGGGAAAACCACCCCTAAAGGATAAACATCATCAATCCCGCGGCTGAAGCTGCGGGCGTCGCTACAGCGCTGCCTCCCCCGCCTTGGGACCGGGGGGGGCAGTGCTGTTTTGGGAGGGAGTAAGTATGGCGTACTGGCTTTTCAAGACCGAGCCGTCGGCCTTTTCATTGGAGGACCTCAAGAGCCGCCCGAACCAGACCGAACACTGGGACGGCGTGCGCAACTACCAGGCGCGCAACTTCCTGCGTGATGCGGTCGCCCTGGGGGACCTCGTTTTCATCTACCACAGCAACATCGCGCAACCCGCGGTGGTGGGAATCGCGGAGGTGGTCCGGGCCGGATATCCGGATCATACCGCCCTGAACCCGCAGGGAGATCACTTCGACCCGAAAGCCACCCCGCAAAACCCGATCTGGTACATGGTCGACGTGCGCTACCGGCAGGCCCTCGCCACCCCGGTCACCCTGGAACAGATCAAGCAGATCCCCCAGTTGAGCGACATGCCGCTGGTCAAGCGCAGCCGGCTGTCGATCCAGCCGGTCACGCCGCAGCAATGGGAGACGATCCTCCGACTGGGGAGCCCGGTGCCGTAGGGCCGCCGCTTCCAAAGCCCACAACAGAAACGGCAGCACGGCGCCCGATCGGGGGAAGCTGTGCTGCCGTTTTTTATAGTAACAATCAATAGTTCAGATATGGTAACGCCAGACTCAATAGGATTTAATCATTTAAACACAGTAGTTCTGCGCTTTTTTTCCGATAAATATAAGCAACAAGAAGCATGCCATAATTTTTCTTTTCAATACCTACAATTTCGGCCAGTTATAACGTTGGAAGCCGGCCTTTTCTATAAGTGCGGGTGTCCATTTTGTTACAGTCCGCCTCCTGCGCCAGGACCGTTCCAGCGTAATTACGGGCAGTTACCGGAGCGCTGTAATATTTTGGACTGTCCATTTTTTTACAGTTTTATGAGACCGATCCAATCGCCGAGCCGCCTGGGAACCCGTTTTCGACGCTGCGGCACCGTCATTTTTTTTTCCGACACCGTGAAGTCCGGCCGCACCAAATCCTCAGACGCCGCCCTGGCCTGACGATAACACATTGACTTTGCGGTTTTTTTCGCGTAAACAGGAGCAACCTCCGCAGCGGCGGCGCGTTTCTCCCCCAGCCTAAATCGATCTCTGTCATCGGCGCTATCCGTTCCGGTTCTTGGCACAGAACTTGGACTTTGTCTCCTGATCCCCCCGGGGTAACCATGCACGTCAGGAGACAGCACCAATGACGAAGATCGAGATCGCGCAGCGGATAGCGGAGCAAAGCGGACTGAACCGCAAAGAATCGCTGGAAATGGTGGAAGAGGTACTGGGGATCTTAAAAGACACCCTGGAATCGGGTGAGGAAGTAAAGATCTCCGGCTTCGGCAGTTTCGAACTCAAAGACAAGAGAGACCGCACCGGAAGGAACCCGCAGACCGGCGAGCTGATGAGCATCAAAGCCCGGCGCGTGCTTACCTTCCGCCCAAGCAAACTGCTGCGCAAGGCGCTCAACGCCGAAGAACCGACCCCGCCACGTGCCCACCGGGAACACCGGGCGCACGAGCCGGCGACGGCGTTCGCCAGCACCTGACGCAGTAATGCCCCCGCCAGCGCGGGACGTCAGGACAGGACCCCGGAATGGACGACAGCTCCAGCTACCTGATCGGTCGGCAACCGATCTTGAACCGCAGTGAGGAGATCGTGGCCTACGAACTCCTCTTCCGTTCCCCCGGGGCTACGCAGGCGCTCGTCCAGGACGCGGTTCAGGCGACCGCCAACGTCATCGTCAATACCCTCACCGGGTTCGGCATCGAGGATATCCTCGGCGGGCACAAGGGTTTCATCAACCTCGACTTCGAGTTGTTGATGAACGACTCCCTGCAGATCCTCCCCAAAGAACAGATGGTGCTGGAGATCCTCGAGACGGTCCGGGTCACTCCGGAACTGGTTGAGCAGTGCCGGCATCTGAAGGAAAAGGGCTTCGTCCTCGCCCTGGACGACCACGTCTACAACCCCGACTTCCACGAGATCTACCAGCTCGCCGACATCGTGAAACTGGACCTGGTGCAGACCCCGATGCTCGAGCTGGCCCCGATGGTGGAGCAGTTTCGCCGCTACCCGATGAAGCTTCTGGCGGAAAAGGTGGAAAGCCAGGAAAATTACCGCTCCTGCCTGGAGCTCGGCTTCGAACTCTTCCAGGGGTACTATTTCGCCAAGCCGGCGATCCTGGAGAAGAAGCGGCTGGACGATGCGGGAACGACGCTCCTCAAGCTGATGCGACAACTCTCCGAGGATGCCGAGATCGCGGAGATCGAGCGGACCATCCGGGAGAGCGCCGGGCTTACCTACAAGCTGCTCCTTTTGGTGAATTCGGTCGGCATCGGGTCGCGGATGCGCATCGAGAGCCTGCGGCACGCGATCACCATGATCGGCCGCCAGCAGATCAAGCGGTGGGTGCAGCTCGCCCTTTTTGCCGGCAACGACGCCCGGGGCATCGAGAATCCCGTGGTGGACATGGCCGCGGTCCGGGCAAGCCTCATGGAGAGCCTGGCCCCACGCTACCTGGCCCTCCAGGGACTGGAGGACTCACCGGACAAGGCGTTCATGACCGGGATCCTCTCCATGCTGGACCGGATCTACGACATCCCGATCGACGAGATGGTGGAGAAGCTGCACCTCTCCGATGACGTCCGCGACGCGCTGGTCTGCCGCTCCGGCGGGTTCGGGAGGCTTTTGCATCTGGCGGAACTATTGGAACAGGAACAGTTCGACCACATCCGCTGCCACCTGGACGAGATGGGCATCACCCTCAACGACGTCCTCAACTCGCAGGTGAAGGCGTTTACCTGGCGGGCCGGGATGTAAAAGGGCGCGGAACTTCCACCGATCAGCAACCCCAGGCAAGCAAAATACAAAGGGACGGCACCCCGCGGTGACCGTCCCTTTTGTTTTTGGAATCCTGCCCGGAACTTCGTCTGGCCTCGGTCCCAAGGTCCACCTCCCTGCCTCGTTCCCAAGGTCCACCTTGGGAACGGAACATTCCGCAAAGGAGCGGCTTGGCAAGGCAGGGTGGCGAAGCTGGAGCTTCGCGAAGATCGGACGCTCCCAAGCTGGAGCTTGGGAGCGAGGCAACACGTAAACGCAAAGATCCTCCCGCTCCACTCCCGGTCCGACTACCCTGCCGGCTCTTCCGGTCCGCGGTCGAGGACTTCGCGCACCTTCAAAAGCAGGGCCTGGGGAGAAATCGGCTTCATCAGGAGGTCGAAGCTCCCCTCCGGCATCCCTCCCCCCTTCTGCACCAGGTCCTTCGGATAGCCGCTGATGAACACCGCGGGGACGCGCCCGCCCAGCTGCTGGATCTCCCGGAGTGCCTCTTTGCCCCCCATGTGCGGCATGACCAGGTCCAGGACGAGGAGCGCGATCTTATCCCCCTGTTCCCGGAAGATCCGCACCGCCTCGACCCCATCCACCGCCTCGATCACCGAATAGCCGAAGTCGGTCAATACCTGGCGGGCAAGGTGGCGGATTTCCGCGTTGTCTTCGGCGAGCAGCACGGTCTCGGTCCCGGCGCGCGGCCGCGGCGGCTGGACCGGAACCCGGCCGTCCCACTGGGGTTCGGGGAGAATCGGGAGGTAGATCCGGAAGGTGGTCCCCTGCCCCGGCTCGCTGTTGACCGTGATGAACCCGCTGTGCTGCTGGATGATGCCGTAGACGATGGAAAGGCCCAGGCCGGTCCCCTTCCCGGTCTCCTTGGTGGTGAAGAAGGGTTCGAAGATCCGCTCCGCCACCCCCTGCTCCATCCCGGTGCCGGTGTCGGTTACCGAGATGAGGGCGTAGCGGCCGGCCCCTTCCGCACCGCGCAGCGCGAGCTGCTCCGCGTCGAGTGCCACCGCCTCGGTGGCAATGCTGAGGGTACCCCCCTGCGGCATGGCGTCGCGGGCGTTGGTGGCAAGGTTGATGAGCACCTGCTCGATCTGGCCGCTGTCCGCGTTCACCCGGAGCGGCTCCTCACCGAACTCGGTACGGACCGCGATGTCCTCGCCGATGATCCGGGTGAGGAGCTTCTCCACCTTGCGGACCACGTCGTTGAAATTGAGCGGGCGGGGATCGATCGGCTCCCGCCGGCTGAAGGCGAGCAGGCTGCGGGTAAGCCCGGCGGCGCGCTCGGCGGCGGCTAAAAGCTTGTCCATGTTGGCGCGCAGCGGGTCGTCCTCGGCCATCTTCATCTGCATGATGTTGGCGTAGCCGAAGATGACCATCAGCATGTTGTTGAAGTCATGGGCCACCCCCCCGGCCAGCTGCCCGATCGCCTCCATCTTCTGGGCCTGGCGCAGCTGCTCCTCGAGCGTCTTTTTCTCGGTGATGTCCTCCTTGATGGCGATGAAATGGGTGATCACCCCCTCCCGGTTTTTCACCGGCGCGATGGTCACGTGCTCCCAGTAGAGCTGGCCGTTTTTCTTCTTGTTGTAGAGCTCGCCATGCCAGACGTTCCCCGAGGTGATGGTCAGCCACAGGTTACGGTATTCCTCGGGGGAGGTCTTCCCCGACTTGACCAGGCGCGGGTTTTGCCCGAGCGCCTCATCCGCCAGGTACCCGGTAACCTCGGTGAATTTCGGATTGACGAACTCGATGCATCCCCCCACGTCGGTGATCATGATCGAGACCGGGCTCTGGTGGATCGCCGAGGAGAGCTTGAAGAGCTCCTCCTCGGCCCGTTTCCCCTCGGTGATGTCCTCGGAGATCCGCAAAAGGTAGCGCGGCTCCCCCCCCTCGTCGGCGATCGGTATCTTCTTGGTCCGGACCGTCCGTTCCCCCTTGAGCCGGGTCGGGAGGACCTCCTCCGGGATTTCCACGATCCCCGCACCGGCGATCGCTTCCCCGCTCCTTCTGGTGAAAAGTTCGGCAAGCCGCTGGGGGAAGACCTCCTGGGGGCGCCTCCCGAGCAGCTCTTCCCGCGGGTAGCCCAAAAGCTCCTCCCCGGCCCGGTTCACCTTGAGGAGGGTATCGTCGGCGGCGTTCTCGACGATGGTCAGGTCCGGGATGTTCTCGAACACGGTCGCCAACAGCTGCTCGCTTTTGCGCAGCGCCTCCTCGGCCTCCCGGCGGCGCTGCAGGCTCTCTTCCAGCTCCTGGACCTTCTCCTCCAGCTTGGCCGCCACGATGCTGCTGTACCGTTTCAGGTACTCGCTCTCCTCGTCGAGCGGCTCGGCGGGAGGGGGCTTTTCCCCCTGGGACATGGATTGCATCACCGTGGAGAGCTCGTCCCAGAACTCCTCGGGCTCCTTCGGCTTGGTGATGAAGGTTTCCGCCCCCAGGCGCAGGGCGAGTTCCTCGTCCCGGGAGCCGGTATAGACCGAGGAATAGAAGACGAAGGGGATCTCCCTGGTAAGCTGGTCCGTCTTCACCTTGCGGAGAAACTCGAACCCGTCCATACGCGGCATCAGGGCGTCGGAGACGATCAGGTCGGGGCGGTGCTGCCGCGCCATCTTGTACCCCTCGAGGCCGTCGCACGCCTCCAGGACCCCCTCGCAGTGATGCTGCTCCAGGTAGTAGCGCAGGACCCGGCGGTCGTTGGCGTTGTCGTCCACTACCAGTATCTTCATGCCCTTCACCTCCGAAAAGGTTGCAATACAGTTCAAGCCCCCGGTGGGAGCGGCGCGGCCCGTGCCGCATCGGCAGGCGGGCCCGGTTTCTCCCCGCGCCTAGCCGATCCCGATCGCCTGGTGAATCCGCTCCACGAGGGTGAGCGGGTCGATCGGCTTTTCGAAGTAGGCGGTGCATCCCGCCTCCAGGATCCGCTCGCGGTCGCCGGACATGGCGAAGGAGGTGATCGCCACGATCGGAATGGTGGCTCCCTGCGGCATGCTGCGGATGCGCCGGGTCGCCTCGACACCGTCGATACCGGGGAGATTGATGTCCATGACGATGAACACCAGATCCTCATCAAGCGCCAGGGCCACCCCCGCTTCGCCGGTTTCCGCCGGGAGCACCTGGTAGCCGGCCCGCTCCAGGGCGTAGCGAACCAGCCGGATGTTGTCCTTGTTGTCCTCGATGACCAGGACCTTTTTCATGGCAGCCTCGCCGGAATCGAAATGGAAAACCGGCTCCCCCGGCCCAGTTCGCTTTCCACGGTCACCTCGCCGTGCAGGACCTCGGTGACCAGTTTGTGGGTAAGGTAAAGCCCGAGCCCGGTACCGGGCGCCGCCTCGTCCGGTGGGCCGAACCGGACGAAGGGCTGGAACATCCGGGTGAGATCCTGCTCCCGGATCCCGACCCCGGTGTCGCGGACCGCGATCGCCACCCGGCTCGGCTCTCCGGCTCCCTCGATCGAAACGGTAAGGTCGATCCCCCCGCGCTTGGTGAACTTCACCGCGTTGGAGAGGAGGTTCAAGACCCCCTGGAGGAGCCGGCGCCGGTCGGTCCGCAGGGCGACCGGCACCGCGGCAACCCGCAGCGCGAGCCCGCGCTCCTCGGCATCCCGGCGCACCAGGTTCACCGCCTCGGCTACCAGCTCTCCCAGGTCGAACTCCTCCACCACCGCCCCTACCTGCCCCGCCTCGATGCGCGAGACGTCGATGACGTCGTTGACCAGGTTCAAAAGGTGCCGCCCGGAGCGCAGGATGATTTCCAGGTTCTCCTGCTGCTCATGGTTGATCGCCCCGGTCCAGCCGTGCAGCATGATGCTGGAAAAGCCGATGATCGAGTTGAGCGGGGTGCGCAGCTCGTGGCTCATCGAGGCGATGAACATGGATTTCAGCTGGTCCAGTTCGGTCAGTCGCACGTTGACTCCCTGAAGTTCTGCCGTCTTCTGGTTGAGATCGTCCACGAGGTTGATCAGGGCCCGCTGGCTGTCGGCCAGCTCGGTGGTCTTGCGGTTCAGGGCCCCGGTTCGCTCCTCCACCCGCTGTTCGAGTTCCCGGGACACCTTGCGCAGCGCGGCGTCGGCGTCGATCTGCTCGGTGATGTCCCGGTTGCTCCCCCGGATCCCCTGGAAGTTGCCGGCCGCATCGTGAATGGGACGGCAGGCGTGCTCGATCCAGCGCAGGCTTCCGTCGGTGTGGAAGATGCGGAACTGGAGCCGCGCCGTGGCCGGTGCGCCGTTCCCCAAATCGTGCCGGTGCTCCCGGAACAGCGGCACATCGTCCGGATGGACGATCCGTTCCATCAGCTCCGGATCGGCGAGAAACTCCCCGGCCGTGCGACCGCTGACCCGCTGGCAGGACGGCGAGGTGTAGACGAACTGACCGGCGGCGTCGATCCAGAACTCCCAGTCGTAGGTGTTGTCCGCCACCACCCGGTACTTGTCGGCAACCTGCCGCAGGGCTTCGTGGCTGCGCCCGATTTCCGTCGCCATCCGGTCGTAGGCGGCGCCGAGCTGGGCCAGTTCGTCCTCCCCCCCCAGCCCGGCACGGGCGGCGAGATCGCCGGCGGTGAAGCGGCGTGCGGCGGCGACCAAGACGCCCACCCGGCGGGAAAAGACCAGGTGCAGGAAGATCCCCAGCGCCACCATGCAGGCCGCGTGAAAGGAGCCGGTGATCAGCACGTGGCGTTGCAAAGCGTGGCGCCGGACCGCCTTGCGGAAGCTCATGTCGTAGCTTTGGTACAGCATGCCGAGCCGATGCGCTCCCAGCTTGCCGCGGGTGCCGAAGGGGATCGGAGAGCAGGCTACGATGGTGTTCCGGTCCGGGGCGGGTGCCACCTGTCCGGCCAAGGTGGCGGCGGCACGCCGCGCCAGCTGCGGATCGAGGCCGGGGAAGACGCTTGCTACCGGCCGTCCCACCAACTCCACCCGGGAACTTGCCGTCACCTTGCCGCTTTCGTCGGTGAGCACGAGCCGCTGCACCGCGGGATGGCCGCCCCAGGTGGAGAGGGCGGCTTGAGCGCCGCTCCAGTCGTCTGGGGAAAGACGGTACCGGATCGTTTCCTGGAGCTGGTGCATGTCCTGGGTCACCAGCTCCAGGGCCGCAGCCTCTTCCTGGGCGTCGGCGGCCCGGCGGCTGTATCCGAAGGTCACCGCTT
This sequence comes from Geomesophilobacter sediminis, assembly GCF_016458275.1. Classification (GTDB taxonomy): domain Bacteria; phylum Desulfobacterota; class Desulfuromonadia; order Geobacterales; family Geobacteraceae; genus Geomesophilobacter; species Geomesophilobacter sediminis. Next base: position 38,307 of record NZ_JAEMHM010000029.1, on the reverse strand, counting down.
CGGCCAGAAGCAACAAAAGGAGCAGGGCGAGCGGGATGCTCCAGCGCAGCGGAATCCGAGTCAGCAGGGTCATCGCCCCCCCTCCGCCTCAAGGCTCGCACCGAGCCGGCGGGCGCCTCGGTCGGGTCGGTCGCTCCGGCAACCGAGCAGCTTGCGTCCCAGGTCCCCCCCTGCCATCAGGCATGCTCCAGAGCGTCACTACCTTGCAGCTTGGCGAGCTGCTCCTTGAGCTCGGCCATGCGCAACTCGCGCCCCACGAAAAGCCGGTTCAGCCGTTCCAGCTCCTCGTTTTTCTCCTCAAGTTCCCGGGTCCGCTCGCGGACCCGTTCCTCCAAAAGGTCCGTCAGCCGGCGCAGCGACTCCTCCGCCTCCCGGCGCTGGGTCACGTCGCGCACCAGCGAAAAGATCAGCTTTTTCCCCTCGATTTCGGTGAGACAGGTACTCACCTCAACCGGGATCTTCCTCCCGTCCTTGGCAACCTGCACCGTCTCGAAAGCGGCCTGGCCGTTGCGGGCCAGGGCCTGCATCACGGAGAAGATCTTGTCGCGCCGTTCGGGCTCGTCGATCTGCAGCGGACTGAGCCGCGCCAGCTCTTCCCGGCGGTAGCCGAGGAGGTTGCAGGCGGCATCGTTTACTTCGATGAAGGGCCCGGGAGTCCCGTCCGCCAGTACCTCGTGGATGAAAACCGCGTCGTAGGCGCTTTGGAACAGGACCCGGTATTTCTCCTGGCTGGTGCGCAGCTCCCGGGTCCGCTCCGCAACCCGCTCCTCGAGAAGCTCCCGCTCCCGGCGCAGCGCCTGTTCGGCCGCCTTCAATTCCCTGAAGATCAGGAGGTACGGATGGGTGAGCCCGGTCGCCAAAAGCGCCCGGTATATGAGGTAAAACGCAGCGAGCTTGAGCAGGTGGCCGAGCAGGTTGGAAAAGCCGTACACGCTCAGGTACGCGGTAAAGGAGAGTTCGGACAAGGCCGTGCCGCCCAGGGAGCAGACGATGTAGAGAAAGACCTGGCGGTCGAACTCTTCGCGCCGGCGGTAGAAAAGCACCAGCGCGAGCCCGATCATCCCGATGATGACGTACTCGCTGGCGACCTTGAAAGGGGTGAGCCCCTTTCCCTCGATGAAGCAGTCCGGAAAATGCCCGGTGGCGAGAGTGACCGCGAACCCGAGCAGGGCGCCGGAATAGCCCAGGAAGGTGGCGGTGTCGTTCACCCGGCGCCTGGTGAAAAGCGGCGCCAGGCACAGGGTCGCCCCCTGCAGGTAGCGGGCGGCGATCCAGAGCTGGGTGGGGAGGTTCGCCGTGGAATGGGGGAAGACGTTGATCCCCTTGTACGCGAGGGTGTGGAACAGGTCGATGAAGGCGGCGAAGGCATAGCCGACCCCGATCAGGTGGATGCAGCCGTTGGGGACGATGCGGCGGGTGTTCCAGGCGAGGATGAAAAGGGTGAACCCGATGGCGATGGTGGCGATTTCCACCAGGCTGTGGAACAGGATGTAGGAATAGAAGCTGCTGAGATAAACCCCAGCGGTAATCAACGCGACTGCTACGAGGTAAAAAATCCTGTCGAGATCGCTCCGGTCAATCACGCGGCTCCCCTTCCCGAAACACCGACTGCTGCGACACCCACTACAAGACAAAACATCTTGCTATCGCGACACGTACTACAGTTTCACGGTCGGTACCGACTGTCTCAGTGACCTTGAAGTCGATCATGAATGCCGCTCATGATGAAGGGAGACGTCTGAAAACCGCCAATACCCGGTATTGAGCTGCTCTTTTGACTGTCTGATTAAACGGCCTCCCAAGTCTATCTCCCACAAGAAAAAGTTCAACTCAATTAACCAAAGCTAATCTTTTCTTTGTGCTGAATTTGATAGAGCTTTTTGCAGCGCCTATGACAGATAGTCGCATGGCCGGCATCACCTCTATGCCACGAACCATACGTTTCGGAAGGCAATAACCCGGTCTTGGTCATCGAGCTCCCCCGGCTCCCCGGAAATTTCGAGATGCACAAATAGAAAGGCCCCCGCGGCATGAGCCGGGGGGCCTTTCGGAATTCTCACCACGGGCGGCGCTCAGGAGGGCGGCGCCTCGGGCATGGCAGCATCGTCGGCACTGTCGGGATCGACCTCCGGGCGCAGGTAGCGCTCCAACTCACCGTAGACCTCATCGAAGGTCAGGGTCATCGCGGCGACCTTGTCGAAATCCGGGCCGTCGCCGGAAAGGCAGGAATCGTGCAGTTCCTTGATCAACTCGCGGAGGGTGCCGAGCCCCCGGTAGGTCTCCTTCAGTATCCGGTACGAACTTTCCGCCAACTCCTGAAGCCTTTCCTCGCGTATCGCGGTCGTCATGGTTCCCCTCCTCTTGGGTTTGCTCAGCGCCAGTGGATGCACCCCACGGGACATCCGTCGATCGCCTCCTGGGCCTTGGCCTCGCTCGCTGCAATCTGGCCGTGCACCTCCGCGACCGAAGACGCGCTGAGGCGGAAGAGCTCAGGGGCAACGGCGGTGCAGAGTTCGCACCCGATGCAGGCATCCTGGTCGACATAAACCTCGCGAGCCATCCGGATCCTCCTTGCCGTGGTGCCGATGCGGGCGGCAGGGATACTGGCTGCGGCATCCCTGCCGCGCTTTTTCCGGTAAAACGAAACCATCTCTTCATCAACATGCGGTACCGGGTGCTGCCTGATCAAGCAGAGAGTCCGCCGCAGTTCGGGCAGACAGCGGGAAGGAGCGGAGGTTCAGGTTGGGGAAAACAGGAAGAAAAGCGGGTTCCCCCGCATCAGCTCCTCGGTTTATAGGTGAAGCAATCGGGGTGTCCCTGGTGCTTGCCGACGGTGATGTTGGTGGCGGTGCACTCGAGGGAATTGTTGAAGGTGCATTTCTCGACCTTGCAGGCGCCGACTCCACCCTGGATGTCGACGAGTCCCCCTTTCTGGGTGCCGTGCAGGTAGGTATCACAGTTGGGGCAGGTGTCGCCGGGCCCCCCGACGGTGATCGCCAGGGTGTGGCAGGCATTGTGTTTGTTGTATGAGCAGTCGACGACATCGCACGCTGTTATTCTCACCATTTCTTTTTCCATTTATTAGTCTCCTTTAACCGCCCCTTCACGCCATCAAGATTTGTAGCAGGTCGACCAACTTAGTCAAGCCGGGCGATGCCGCGGATTTGCTGAGGTTTCGGTTGCCCGAGGAGACATTTTTCTTTAAGATGACCCGGTCGAGCGCCGTGCCGAGATTCCCCACGGGCGTGAGCGCAACGCCCCGGCAAAGGCACGGGATCGAGCTGACGAAAAGGTATTCATGCCCAAGGAACTGACCCATTGGATCATTGCGGATAAAACCCGGCAGCGGCTTTCCGGAAGCGGCATCGGCGCAACCGTCGCGGCGCACCGTGCCGAGTACCTGGCCGGGGCGGTCCTCCCCGACACCCTGTTGCACGTCTTTCGCGGGCCCCATGCCCGCGTTGCCCTGGGGCTCTCGCACCACTTCCACGATCCGCCTCACGACAGCTACCTCCCCCTGGTGCAGGCCTGGCAGAAAGCCGGTTCGCTCCCCGCTCCCGTCTTCGCCTGCCTGCTCGGGGTGGTCAGCCACATGCAGGCGGACATGGCGATCCACCCGAACGTTTTTGCCCGCACCGGAAAAAAGATGGGAGAGCACTATCGGCTGGAGACCCGCATCGACACCGACTTTCTGCGCCGGGGCGAGACGCCGCCGGTACGGCGCATGCGCGAGCTGGTAACCCCGGCCACCCGCGGCGCGCTGGTAGAGGCGCTGGGGCTCGTATTCGACCCGGAAGGAAGGCTGCCACGGGCGACCCTGGAGCGGGCCCTGGAGCTGCACTGCCGGTTCCAGGGGATGTACGACCGGTTGCCTTGGAAGGTGTTCGCGGGGGTGGTGGGAAGGATCTGCGGCGCGCCGTTCAGCGATCAGCGCCACCTGTTCTACCCGTTGGTAAGGAGGGGAAGACCGCAGCCGGAGCCGGAGAGCTGGCGGCACCCCGGCACGGGGGAGCAAAGAAGGGAGACGGTGTCCGAGCTGGCCGAGTGTGCGGCGCAGCGGACGGCGGAGCTCTTCCGCCGGATCGAGGAGAAAGGGTTCGTGGCGGCACTTTCCGAGGCGGAGGGGAAAAGCCTGATCAATGAAACAATGAACCATGAACCATGATCAAAACCATCGCCGGCATTTCCATCATGACTGCAAGACGAAAAAGCCTCGGCATCTATGCCAAGGCTTATCCCTTCGTATGCTGTTGATCATTGTTCCTTGATCATTGACAGCACCCTCCCGTTTTGATCCCCTTCAGCAGTTTTCGCTCTTGCAGCCATTCGTTGATCAGACCGCTGGCGCAGCCTACCCCGGCATCGACAGTGATGGCCCGGGCGGCGCAGTTCTTGGCACAGGCGCCGCACTCCATGCAGGCGTCGCGGTCCATCAGCTCCGCCTTGCGCCCCTGCACCGCAAATACCTGGTGCGGACATACCTCGACGCAACGGCCGCACCCGGTGCAGCGCGCCGGATCGAACTGAAGCGTCGTCACGTCTTCCAGATAACGAAATCCTTTCATAGCTCTCTCCTCAAACGAACCAGGCCGCCACGACCAGCAACAGGCTCACCGCCAAGCTCCCCGCCATCACCGGGAGGCTCAGCCGCATCTCCTTCTTCACGCCGGAACGGGAGGTGTAGGTGGTGCAGCCGGTGAAGTTCAGCCCGTAGAAGGAACTGAAGGCGGGAAAGGCGAAAAAGGCGGCAGCGGCAAGGGGCCACCCCCAACTCGCACCGCCGGCCCCCAGGTAGAAGCAGGCGGTATAGATGACTCCCGCCACCGCCCCCTTGAGGGCGAAGCTCCGTCCGGGAAGCCACGGCAAGAGCGCCGGGGTTACCGCAATGCCGGTGAGGCAGGCGCCGAAGTAACCGCCGAAGGCGGTGAGGGCGGCGCTTAAGCCACCCACCGCGTAGAAGAGCGCGAAAAGAACCGCCCCGACCCAGGCAATCGGCTTCAGCGCCAGCATCACCTCGACCGGGATCAGCACCAGGCGCTCGTAGAAGGAAAAGGTGATCTCCCGCATCCTGGCCGTCGTCACCGCTCCGTTTGCCAGGTATTCCGGCAGGTCCGCGGCGCGCAGCGTGGCGTAACGGACGGCGAAGCCGGTCTGGCGGGTCACCTCGTGCGCCGCCACGCCGGGGGCCCCCAGAATCGGGAGAATCAGACGGCGGTGGGAGACGAACTGGTCCAGCCGGCTTAGCCGGATCCGGTTCACCAGCTCCTCGGTCCCGAAAGTCCCCTTCCCCGCCGCACACCAGACGTTGATCCCGTAGGTCTCGAGGACCAGCAGCCACACGTCATGCCCGCCCAGCTCGGAGCGGACCGCGTCAAAGCTCATCTTGTAATTGGCGGTTACCAGGACCGGCGACTCCGGGGTCGGATTGCCCAGTGCGTAGAGCCCGGGGGGAACCAGGTAGTGCATCCGGTTGATCCCCCAGCGGGCCAGGCAGGCCCCGAGGTGATCGGCAGCCTGCAAGACGGTGCCGATGCGGGCCACCCGCCCGGCAGGGGTTTCCCGCCACCCGGCAAAACCGGGAACCTTCTCGTCAATAGCTCCGCCGCCGGCGGAGACGGGAGGGCCTCAACAGGGTGGCTTGTCGGAGCCGGAGTCCGAGGGAGCGCCGCACTGCGCAGGGGCGGCAACCTTCACCTTCAAAGGTCCCCCTCCCAGTTTCTTCACCGTCTTGACGTTCATAAGATTCTCCTTCCCGGAGCGCTCCGGGGTGCCGGACGCTGCCGCGGTCTACGGCATCGGGTAATTGCAGTAGCGCCAAGCGCTGCGGGATCCGGGCCGGACCGCTGCCGGCCCGGCCCAAATCTTACTGCTACAACATGGCCGCAACCTTCTCGGCGACCGTCCGGGCGTGGGCCCGGATCTGTTCTTCCGGCATCTCATCGGCCCCGTAGAGGGACCGGTCGAACTCGTAGAGCCGGTCGGCGACGATCGGCTCGGGGGCGAGGCCGTCCACCACCCCGCGCATCATGCGCGAGGAGCAGTTCACGAAACACCCCTCCAGGGCGATCACCCGATCCACGGTGGCGACGAGGTTTCGCTGCCCGCCGTTCTTGGTGAAAGCGCCCCCCAGGCAGACCCGGACCGTTTTCTGCGGCGCGAGCTCGTGGCAGAGGAGATTCGCCGCCCGGCGGGCGATCTCGCCGCGCAGGCAGGCCCCCTCGCAGCAGAGCACCGCGACCGGCTTCGTCTTTTGCCGCTCGGCGAACTCGTCGCAGAGATGGCAGTTGTTCTTCGCCATCTCGATCCGTACGGTTTCGTAACCGGCGTCTTCTCCCTTGCGGTCCATCCCGCAGCATCCTTTCATGTCCATGGCAACCTCCGTCGGTGGAATATCCTGCTGCCTGCTTAGACGGAGGGACGGGGCGAAGGGATACGCGCTTGCTCTGCTTTTTTCATTTCCGGTCGCACATCAGGGCGCTGCGCTCGTCGCGGTAGAAGGTGCACTGCACCCGCATGGCCTCCCGCAGGCGGGTCCGGGCTCGATGCAGGCGGATCTTCACGACATCCAGGCTCAAATCGAGCACCCCGGCGATCTCAGGATTGGAGAGTTCCTCGAACTCGCTCAAAAGGAGCACCGTGCGATAAGCATCGGGGAGACGGTCCACCATGGCGCGGACGCAGTCGCTCATCTCCTCCCGGATCAGCCGCTGGTCGGAGCGCTCCGCTCCGGCATCGGGAAGGTCGGCCACCGCCTCCTCGTCGAGCAGCTCCTCCGCCCCCTGATGCCGCAGCGCACGCCGATGGTCCAGCGCGGCGTTGGTGGCGATCCGGTAGATCCAGGTGGAGAGGGACGCTTCCTCCCGGAAACCGTCGAGCGAACGGCTCACCTTCAGAAAGACCACCTGGGCGAGGTCCGGTGCGTCGGCTTCCCCGACCAGGTTGGTCAGGTAACGCTGGATCTTGGGCTGGAATTCCCGGTAGACGGCGGCGAAATCTTCCATGGCGCTCCCCTCCGTTCCATCTGTTCCGGACCCGAAATTTTCCCGGCTCAGGCGGCGAACTGGCGCCGGAACCGGAAGGCCACGTTGACGAGGCCGATCATCACCGGCACCTCGACCAGGGGGCCGATCACCGCGGCGAAGGCGGCCCCGGAGTTGAGCCCGAACACCGCGACGGCGACGGCGATGGCGAGTTCGAAGTTGTTGCTCGCGGCAGTGAAGGCCAGGGTCGTGGTCTTGCCGTAGTCGGCGCCGAGCCTTTTCCCCATCCAGAACGACACCAGGAACATGATCACGAAGTAGATGAGAAGCGGGATGGCGATCCGCACCACGTCCATCGGGATGGATACGATCAGTTTCCCCTTGAGGCTGAACATGACCACGATGGTGAACAAAAGCGCGGCCAGGGTGAGCGGACCGATCCGGGGCACGAACTCGCGGTGGTAGCGCTCCTTGCCCATCATCTTCACTCCCACCAGGCGGGTCAGCGCGCCGGCGATGCAGGGGATGCCGAGGTAGATGAAGACGCTCTTGGCGATCTGGGCGATGCTCACGTCGACGACGCTCCCGGAGAGCCCGAAGAGCGGCGGGAGCACGGTGATGAAGAGCCAGGCGTAGACGCTGTAGAAGAGAACCTGGAAGATGCTGTTGAAGGCGACGAGACCGGCGGCGTACTCGGTGTTCCCCTGGGCGAGCTCGTTCCAGACGATGACCATGGCGATGCAGCGGGCCAGCCCGATCATGATGAGCCCGACCATGTACTCGGGGCGGTCCGACAGGAAGGCGATCGCCAGGCCGAACATCAGGACCGGGCCGATCACCCAGTTCTGGACCAGGGAGAGCCCGAGCACCTTCTTGTTATGGAAGACTTCCGGCATCTCCTCGTAGCGCACCTTGGCAAACGGGGGATACATCATGAGGATGAGCCCCGCCGCGATCGGGATGTTGGTAGTGCCGACCTGGAAGCGGTTCACGAAATCCTCGACGCCGGGAACGAAATAGCCGAGCCCCACGCCCAGTGCCATCGCCGCGAAGATCCAGGCGGTGAGCCAGCGATCCAGGAAAGAGAGATTCTTGCTCACCTCGCTCATCGATCCGCCTCCTTCAGATAGTCGGCCAACCGCAGCCGCAGCTCGTCCCGGACCCGCCGGAACTCGGCAAGAATCTCGGCCTCGTCGCCTGCGGCCCGGGAGGGGTCGTCGAAACCGAGGTGGACGCGGCGCACCCCACCGAAAAAGGTCGGGCAGATCTCGTTGGCGGAGCCGCACAGGGTGATGACGTGGTCGAAGGTCTCCCCCTCGAAGGTGTCGAGAGTCTTGGAATACTGAGCGGACGCGTCGATGCCGATCTCCTCCAGCACCCGGAGGGCCCAAGGATGCACCCGCGTCGCCTCGGTTCCGGCAGAAAAGGCCTGGTAACGCTCCCCGAGGTCATGGTTGATCAGCGCCTCCGCCATCTGGGATCGGCACGAGTTGTGGGTACAAAGAAGAAGAACCCGTTTTTTCACCACTACCTCCTTATATCCGAAATCGTGGATTCACAACTCAAGGACAACAAGATTTCCTGCGCTCGGCGAGCCGCTCGCGGTCCAGTCGTGCGGCATCGGTTACGGCCAGGAAGTTGCGCAGCACCGGGAGGAGGTACTGGTGCATCGGGGAAAGCGTGCGGCTGACCGAGTAGTGGATCCAGACACCGACGCGGCGATCCTTGAGCCAGCCGGCTTTCTTGAGCAGGGACAACTGCCGGGAGACCGTGGATTGCGGCATTTGGAGCACAGCCATGACGTCGCAGACGCAAAGCTCCTCCTGCTCCAGCAGCAGTGCCATGATGCGCAGCCGGGTCTCATCTTCGAGGGAACGGAATATCTGGGCGACGGTTTCCATGGCCGGGAATATATCCATAATTTTGGATATAGTCAAGAAGGAAAGCGAGCGTAGCCAGGAGAGGCAAATCCCCCCGTCCCCCCCTTCGTCAAAAGGGGGAGTCCGCGGACGGACGGGCGCAGCATGCTGCGCCCCTAGGGTGACGAGCGACCTTGATGGGAGATTGCAACGGGAACTTGGGCGGGACGGCTTGGTTACTTCATGCTCCGGATCCGGACCTCCACCTCGGGGTGGTTCCGAAGCAGGTAGGTGAGGCGGGAGGGATCGGTCTCCCCGTAATGGTACGGATAGAGTACCTTCGGATGGAAACGGAGCGCCGCATCGGCGACCATCTCGGGGGTCATGGTATAGGGAAGGTTCATCGGGAGAAAAGCGACATCGATCGCCTTCAATTCGGACATCTCGGGGATGTTCTCGGTGTCGCCGGCGATGTAGACCCGCTTGTCCCCGAAGGTGAGCACGTACCCGTTGCCGGCCCCCTTGGGATGAAACGGCTCGCCGCTTTCGCGCTTGTGTACGATGTTGTAGGCGGGGACCGCCTCGATCCTGATCCCGGCGACCTTGCGGGCGTCACCGTTTTGCATAACCATCCCCTCCCCGATCTTTTCGGCGCAGCGCTGGGTCAGGATCATCGCGGTCTGGTCGCCGCGGACCTTCCGGAGCGCCTGGGGATCCAGGTGGTCCTGGTGCTCGTGGGTGAGGAGCACCAGGTCCGCCTTGGGAAAGCCGGCGTAGTCGGCAAGCTTGCTGTAGGGATCGACCTGGATCACTTCGCCGTCGTAGCGGAACATAAGCGAGCCGTGCCCGATGAAGGTGATTTCCAGGGGCCCGGCGGAGGTCTCGATCACGTCCTTTTCGAAGGCAAACACGGGAACTGCAGCGCAGGTCGTCGCCAGAAGCAGGGCCAACAGGGTCATCTTCATGCCGTCCTCCTCAAGGCTACTCGCCGCCCCAGTTCCTGGGCGCCTCGCCGAGGCGGTGCACCTTGAGCAGGTTGGTGGTGCCGGTGGTCGAAAGCGGGCTCCCCATCGTGATGACGACCACGTCGTCCGGTTTCAGCAGGCCGGTTGCCAATACCGCCTCGTCGACCGAGAGGATCTGCGACTCGGTGTCCCCTTCGATATCGACGCGGATCGCGGTCACGCCGGCGTAAAGGGCAAGCCGACGCCGCACCTGCTGGGCCGGGGTCACCGCGATGATCGGCAGCGGCGGGCGGTACTTGGAGACCAGGGTCGCGGTCCTCCCGGTCTGGGTGAAGGCGAGGATCGCGCTGGCGTTCACCCCTTCGGCGACCCGGCAGGCGGCCTGCCCGATCACCTCGGAAAGCCGGCCGTGGTCCTTCAGCTCGATACTGGGAGTGAGGCTCGGCTTGGGCAAAAGCGGCTCCGCCTCGATGTCGCGCGCCACCTGCACCATCATGGAAACCGCCTCGATCGGGTAGCGCCCGGAGGCGGTCTCCGCCGACAGCATGATGGCGTCGGTGCCGTCCAGGATCGCATTGGCGACGTCGGAGGTCTCGGCGCGGGTCGGGCGCGGGTTCTGCACCATGCTCTCCAGCATCTGGGTTGCCGTGATGACGGGGCAGCCGGCCTCGTTGCACAGGCGGATGATCCGCTTCTGGATCAGGGGGACCTTCTCGGGGTTGATCTCGACCCCGAGATCGCCGCGGGCGACCATGATCCCGTCGGAGACGTCGAGGATCTTCTCGAAGTTCGCCACCGCCTCAGGCTTCTCGATCTTGGAGATGACCCGCAAAAACGACTCGCGCTCCTTGATGATCTCCTTAAGCTCGATGACGTCGGCCGCTTCGCGGACAAAGGACAGCGCGACGTAGTCCAGTTCCTCCCGGATGCAGAACTCGAGGTCCTCGCGATCCTTCTCGGTCAGCGCCGGGGCGGATATCTTGGCGCCGGGGAGGTTCATCCCCTTGCGGTCCTTGAGAATCCCGCCGGTAATCACCTGGCAGCGCACCTCGTCGCCGATGGAGGCAAGCACCTCCAGTTCCATCAGGCCGTCGTCGAGGAGGATCCGGTCCCCGGGGATCACGTCCTTGGGAAGCCCCTGGTACACCGTCGAGATGAGGTTCCCCTCCCCCTCCACCGGCCGGGTGGTGATGGTGACGTCGCTTCCGGCCACCAGCTCCAGCGCGCCCCCCTTCATCCGCCCCACGCGGATCTTGGGACCCTGCAGGTCGCCGAGGATCGCGACCGCCTTCTTGTACTTGCGGGCGGTTTCCCGGATGCAGCGGATGATGGGAACCTTCTGTTCCTGCTCCCCATGGGAGAAATTAAGGCGGAAGACATCGACCCCGGTGGTGATCAGGGCGTCGATCATCTCCGGCGTTTCGCTGGCCGGGCCTACGGTAGCAACAATCTTGGTACGTCTGAACATAGCGGTCTCCTTCACCGGTAAATCTGTAAATTCACCCAACATAGCCCTTCCCCCCGCAATCGTCAAGTAAAGCACCTGTTATGAAAGCGGGGCGACAGATCCTGCGCCGACGAGTCGGTTCGGTCACAGTTATTGGTTTGATCGTTTGACACAAGATCTGCATCCAGCTATATTAAGGCGGCTTTCATATTCAACCAGCCGAACACTATATGTCAACCGTCACCGTTCAATACTTACTTCATTGTTGCAAATCCAGCAGTTCTCTTCGCTTCACGCTGACATCGTTGTAACACCCCCAACCGATCTGGAGGAAGCGTCGCGCATGACCGGGAATAAACAGAGTGAGTACGCCCCGATAAAGAGTCTCTTGCTGCGCTGGTACGAGGAGCACCTCGCGGCATTGGACGAGGAGTTTCGCAACAAGGATGCGCTGCTTCAGGCTTTCGCCGATGCCGCCCAGAAAGGGGGCATGGGAGACGCGGTCCGGGAGGCCCTGGAACGGATCGGCGGCGCGGCCCCGCCGGTGGCCGGGGAGAGTCACGCGGAGCGGGTGTACCGGGCCCATCTTGAATTCGAGGAGAAGGAAACCAGTCTGGAGAGCTCGCTCGACGCGCGGCTGAGAACCGACACCGCCAACTGGTGGCGGCACCGGCGCCTGTGGGAGCCGGTCTTCGATTGTCTCTCCCATACCAAGAACGACCGCTGGCTCACCGTCGGCGACACCTTCGGCTCCGACGCCTTCCAGATGATGCGCGAGGGTTTCCGCAACGTGCTGCCGACCAGCATCGGCGGAACCTTCCTGGAGGACTCGAAAAAGCGCGGGCTCATTGCTGAGTACCGGGTGGAGAATGCCGAGGCGCTTTCCTTTGCCGACGGAAGCTTCGACTGGGCCGTCTGCCGCGAGGCGTTCCACCATTTTCCCCGGCCGATGGTGGCACTCTACGAGATGCTCCGGGTGGCCCGGAAGGGTGTGGTGCTGATCGAGCCGCAGGACCCGATGATCGACGTCCCGCAGTACACCGGGGAGCCGATCCTCGGCTACGAGAAGGCCGGCAACTACATCTATACGATCTCCCGGCGGGAACTGGAAAAGGTGGTGCTCGGGCTCGACCTGCCGGTTTTGGCGACGCGGGGGCTGTTCGACGTCTACTACGAAGGGGTCGAGGAACTCCCGGCAAGTGACGCCATCCCGCAGTTTTTGGAATTCCGGCGCCAGACCGAGGAAGGGCAGGCGCGCTGCGCGCAGAACCTGCAGAAGAACAACTACCTCCTGGCGATCATCTACAAGCAGAAGCTGCAGGAAGTGGACGTGACCCGGTATAACGGCTACTGGAAGATCACGGCCTACCCGGGGAACCCGTTCCTGAAGTAGTAACTCGCGCCCGGAAGGGGGCTCCCACGGGGTTGTCCTGAAAGTTGGTCTCGCCCCCCGCCGCGCACCGCCGGTGCGTGCATGATTTTCCGAGAAAGGTCCTCCATGGCTATCCCCGACACCGCTGCCCTGAAGCAGAAGTACAACCTCACCTACCATATCGACTACCTCCTCTATGGGGAGCAGTTGATCGGACTGAAGGGGAAGAAGGTCCTGGAAGTGGGGGGGAGTCTCCCCGAGGGGCTGGTGATCGGGGATTTACAGGCGGCACAGTGGCTCTCCCTGGAAGAGATCGACTACTGGACCGAGAGCCTGAGCACCGGACACCTGCAGGGAACCCCGCCCGAGCTCCAGGGGGAAAAGAAGCTTTTCGCGCAGGCCGATCCGGCGCAGTTTGCCGCGCACAACCTCTGCTTCGGCCGGATCGAGGAACTTCCGGAGGCGCTCACCGGCTATTTCGACGCGATCTTCTCGATAGCCGCCTTCGAGCACATTGCCAAGCTCCCGCTGGCACTGGAGAAGATGGCGCAGGCGCTGAGACCGGGGGGCAAGCTCTATGCCCTGTTCGGCCCGCTCTGGTCATCCTACAACGGGCACCACCTTCCCGAGATCGAGGACCGAGCCGGCAACCGCTGGAGTTTCAGCAACTCCCCGGTGCCGCCGTGGGCGCACCTTTTGGTGCGGCCGATGGAGCTTTTCGATTTTCTCTGCAGCAAGACCGACCCCGAGACCGCCCGCGAAATCGTCTACTTCGTGTACTCCTCGCCCCACATCAACCGCTTCTTCCTCGACGACTACCGCGAGATCGTCGCCAGGAGCAGCTTCACGACCCTTCAGTGCACGCCGATGTTCCCGGTCAACATGCAACCTCCGGTGCAGGAGCGCCTGGAGGCGATGTATCCGGGGCGGAAAAACTTCGACCACAGCAGCCTCCTGCTGGTGCTGGAGAAACCGGTGGGATAAGAGCCGATGAATTGTGGGAGCACCGTTCCGGGCGCGATCCGCAACCACGGTCAGCGCCTTCGGCGGATCGCGACAGGAAAGGCGCTCCCACAGGGTAGGCAGCCAATTGCTGGTCTGTTCGATCTACCCTGAGCAGAACAGGCATTTGATCGCGACAGGAATGGCGCTCCTACAACACACGTCCAGACGAAAAAAAAGCCCCCGCATGCGCTGCGGGGGCTTTTCATTTCATCAGTCAGTGTGCTCTACGGGGCGTAGCAGCCGGCTCCGGTCCCCCCGGCAGCAACCGCCGCCCCGGCGCCTTGCGCCGGATGCTTCTTCCGCGCCTCCAGCGCCGCGCACTCCCACTGGGTGAGTCCGGCGGCACGACCGCAGGCCCGCAGCACCTCCCGCGCCATCCGCTCCCAGGAGAAGTGCCGCGCCCGGCGCAGCCCCCGCGCTACGAGGAGCTCCCTCAGTTTCGGCGCCTCCACCGAAAGCATCGACTTCACGATCTCGTCGATGTCGTCACAGGTAACATACAGGGCGGCATCTCCGGATACCTCCCGCAGCACCGGATGCCTGCCGGTGATGACCGGACAGCCGCAGGCCATCGCCTCGACCAGCGGCAGCCCGAACCCCTCGATGAAGGAGGGATAGACCAGCGCCAGCGCCCCGCTGTAGGCGGCTCGCAGGCCGGCATCGTCCAGCTCCCCCGCCATCACGATCCGGGACGGCGGCAGCAGCGCGGCGAGTTCCGGCTCGAGCGGGGCGCGGCCGGTGCAGACCACCTTGATCCCCTCCCCTCCCGGCAGCGCTGCCAGCGCCTTGAACAGGGCTCCGACGTTCTTGTAGGTGCCGCGCGCCCCCACGTGGAGGAAGTACCCCCCCTCCAGTTGGAACCGGCTCCGGAAGGAGGCAACCTCCTCGGCCGTGGCGGGACCGAAACCGGGATCGATCCCGTTATGGGCGACGGTCACCCCGGCCGCGGCGGCCCTGGGATAGAGCCGGGCCAGATCGAGGGCGGTGTTCTCGGAAACAGCCACGAAGGCGCTCGCGTACTCGATGGCCGCTTTCTTCTCGTCCCACATGGGATGCGCCGGGAACCGGAGCAGCTCCGGAATCATGTCGTGGGCCATCTGCAACGCAGGGGTGGTCAGCGGGTGCGAGAAGTAGGTCGACACGAACAGCGCTGCCCCCTCCTCGTCGCAGACGTTTTGCAGCATCTTGCGGTCCTCGGCAAGGGTGCCGTAGTCGTGGCGCGGCACCACCCGATAGTTGAACCCGTCCACCCGCGGGAAGGTCCCGTCCCGGTCCAGGATCACCAGGTGATCGGCGAACGCGGTCCCCGCCCACTGTTGCAGCAGCGACAGCCAGACCCGGGCGATCCCGGTGCGGTACTGCTGCAGGAAGACGCCGTCCAGGACGACCTTGAACCTATCCAGCCCCCCCTTCCCTTGCGCCGGCAGCGGCATCGGAAGCACGCCCTGCGCCAGGGTCCGGTCCACGGTGGTGCCGTCGTGCACCCAGCCGAAGTAATCCTTGAGCGGCACCGGAAACCGGCTTTGCTGCTGCAGCTTCTTCCAGCTCTTCACCGCCCCCTTGTAACCGTAGTAGCTCTCCTTGAAGCTCAACTGCTCCGGGAGCACGTAGGCGAAATGCTGGAAAACGAGCCCCTTGCGCTCGGTCTCGGCGTGCATGAACGGGGACATCTCGGCCAGGGGGCGGGCCGCGCCGGTCGCCTGCGGCTCGACCAGCTGCGGCGGCTCGTGAGAGGACCAGCGGCAGCCGGGGGTGTAGCGCCAGGTCCGCTGCCATTCGAAGGTCGGGTTCTGGCTGTAGCAGTAGCGGCTGTTCACCATGAGCTCGGGGCCGACGAAGAAGCGGCACCAGTAGAAGGCGGCGCGGCGCTCCGGGGCGTCCAGGAACATCTCCCGCGCGGTGCAGATCTGCTCGAAGGTCCAGAATTCGTCGACGTCGACCTGCCAGAGGAGGCACTCCTCGGAAATCCGCCCCAGCGGGGCGTTTACCATCTCCAGCTTCCCGTCCCAAAAGGTGCCGGCCGGCTTGCGGTACACGGTGATCCGATCCGGATAACGCTTTTGCAGCTCGTCCAGGTACTGCGTGGTCCCGTCGTTGCTCACCCCGTTGTCATGGAAGGAGCCGTCGATGCGCCCGCCGTTGCGGACCGACCAGGCGGTGTCGTGCTTGAGGTCGGCCACCCCTTCCACGATATGCCAGTGCCAGTCGAAGGGGAGGCTGCGGAAGACGTCCAGGTGGTAGCGGATGAAGGGCTCGCCGTTCAAGACGATGGTGAAGAAGTGGACCGGGAGCTCCGGGTTGGGCTGGGGCCGCAGCGCCGGGGTCACCCGCTCGAAGACCGCGTAGCCGTTGCGCAGCCGGTGGTTCTCCCTGAGCAGGCGGTAGTTCGGGTCCTTGGCGAGCCGGTGGTAGGTGGCCCAGTTCTTATAGGCGACGGTGTCGTCCAGCAGGATGAAGCGGGCGCCGTAGACCTCCTCCAGTTCCGCCTCCCCGGTGAACTCGGAGCCGTCGATCAGCACCATGTCGAAGGTGTCGATGTTGTTTTCCCGCTTGATGGTGCGGATCCCCTCCTCGTTCACCTTGGCCTCGGCGATGTACTCCAGGTCCTGCCGGAGCCAGCGCACGATCTCGTCCTCGGGATAGGCGTTCAGGTTGGTCCGGGTGGTGCGGTAGAAGTCGCGCACCTGCTCTTCGGAGGGGAAGCGCTCCCGGGGGACCGACGAGGCGCGGTAGCAGCGGACCTCGGGGATCTCCCGGTAGGTGCCGGCAAGGACCTCGAAGCGTGGCCCGGAGACTTCCATGCAGTAGAGGGTCGGCCGGACCGGGTTGCGCAAAAGCCCCGCCACGAAGGCCGAGGTGCTCCCGCCGCCGGCGGAGGAGCCGATCTCGAGGATGGTTTTGACGTCGGGGCGCTGCGCCAGCTCGACGATCATCTGGTGCATCTCGTCGTCCTTGATCTCCGGCGCGATGATCCGCTCGATCTCGCGCGTGGGGGGCGCCGGGGCAACGCCGGAGGCGGTACCGGCCGCTTTTGCCGGGGTCCCGCTTACCGCCGGGATCGCACGTCCCGCCGGGGCGGGGACCGAGAAGCTCTCCGGGGCCGTCCCGCGCTGGTGGCGCTCCCACATCTCGAGGTAGGCGGCCTCGAGGTTGCGGCAAAAGCCCGCGGTATCGAAGAGCGGGTAGCTGCCCCGGTTGGCGGCGAGCTTTTCCTTGAGCCCCGTGAGCAGTGCCGCGTCCTCGGCCAGCCGCACCGCCAGCTCTTCGTATTCCTTAAGGTCGGCAGCGATCAGCTCCGGCATCCCGACGGCGTTCAGCAGGCTCGCCGCCACCCGTCCCGGGAAGGCCTTCCCCAAGCAGGTCAGGACCGGAAGCCCGACGAAGAGGGCGTCGCTGGCCGTGGTGTGGGCGTTGTACGGGGTGGTGTCCAGGAAGACGCCGGCGTTTCGGTAGCGGGCCAGGTGATCCTCCACCTTGGGGACCCGGGTGGCGAAGATCAACCGGGACGGATCGACGCCGGCGGCCTCGGCCTCCTTGCGCAGGTTCACCTCGGCCACCGGGTTGAGCTTCATCAGCCACAGGACGCTCCCCGGAGTCCGCTTCAGGATGCGCATCCAGACCCCGAAGATGGTGGGGTTGATCTTGTAGGAGTGGTTGAAGGAGCAAAAGACGAACCCTTTCTCGGGGAGGCC
Organism: Geomesophilobacter sediminis; assembly: GCF_016458275.1. Taxonomy (GTDB): domain Bacteria; phylum Desulfobacterota; class Desulfuromonadia; order Geobacterales; family Geobacteraceae; genus Geomesophilobacter; species Geomesophilobacter sediminis. Next base: position 20,987 of record NZ_JAEMHM010000029.1, on the reverse strand, counting down.
GCAGGCCTTGCGCGAGGGGGTCTTTTCCGCGACCTTCAGGGTGGCGTCGGTCGGAAGGTAGGTGTCCGGAAGGTAGGCGACCTTTTCCGAGAAGAAGGGGCGGTTTTCCTCGGGGATGATGGTGTGGTCCGCGATGATGTAGTCGATGCAGTCGAGCCCCGTGGTGCTCGGGTAGCCGAGGTAGGTGGCCTGGATCGGGGCGGGACGGTAGGTGAAGATGTCGGGACGGCTGTTGGCGGTGTAGCCGGCGAGGTCGATGGCGATGTCGACCTCCAGCGAGCGCATCAGGTTGGCGATCTCCTCGGAGGACATTTCGTTCACGTAGACGAACCGGTCGAAGGCGGCGACCATGCGCTGGTGCAGCTTGCTCTGGTCCCCGCCGTCGAGCGAGATGGCGATGGTCTCGAACCGGGATCGGTCGTGGTTTTCGAAGATGCCGGCGGTCAGGTGCCCGACCGGGTGCTCGCGCAGGTCCGGAGAGACGTAGGCGATGCGGATCTTGTCGTGCCGGTAGGTCGGCCCGGTCCAGGCGTTCTGTCGGGCCGGGGCGTGCTGGGCGGCGAAGATGCGCGAACAGCGCAGGTGATCCAGGGAGTTGTCGGACACGGAGAGGAGCGGCAGCGACTTGCAGACCCGTTTCCCCCGGGCCACCCCCTCCTCGATGTGGGGGAGGTACTCCGGGAGATGCTCCCAGCGGCAGATGTAGAGCTGGGCGAAGTAGAGAAGCCCCCAGGCGTAGTCGTAATCGGGGTTGAGGGCGAGGAGGCGCTGGAAGTCTGCCACCGCCTCCTCGTAGCGGTTCAGCTCGGTGAGGATGATGCCCCGGTTGCCGAGCGCCATCTGGTTGTCCGGTTCGATGGCGAGGAGCCGATCGTAGTTCTCCACCGCCTCGGAGTGGCGCCCCAGCTCCTCAAGGACGCTGCCGCGGTTGATCATGGCACGGATGAAGGTCGGATCGAGCTTGAGGGTCCGCTCGAAGCACTCCAGCGCCTCGCTGTTTTTGTGGAGCAGATGGAAGATGACGCCGCGGCTGTACCAGGTCCAGGGAAAGGCGTCGTTGATCTTGAGCGAGCGCTCCATGTAATCCAGTGCGGTCGCCTGGTCGCCGCGCAGGGAGGCGATCACCCCGAGCGAGTAGAGCGAGCCGAAGTCACCGGGATCGAGCTGGACCGCCCGCTGGTAGCTCTCGACCGCCTCGTCGTGGCGGTTGAGCTCCTGGAGCACCAGGCCCCGGTTGTACCAGGTCGGCCCGTAGGACGGGTTGAGCTGGGCGGCCCGGTCGAAATAGGAAAGAGCCTTCTCGCGCTCCTTGAACTTCGCCGCGGTCACCGCCAGGGAATAGATGGCCACCAGGTCGTTGGGGCGCGCTTTCAGTACCTTGAGAAAAAGCTTCTCGGCGTCCTTGAAGCGACCGGCCTGCTGCAGTGCGGTGGCTTCGTTCAGCGTCTTGTCCAGTTTGTTCATCAATCCCGTCCCGTGTCGATAGATTAGGTGCCGTCGGGGAAAGGCGCCGGGGCCGATCCTCAAACGAACCGGTACTGCAACAACAGTGCCCGGGTCCTGAACCGGGGTCGGGGGAGCCGGGAGCGCTCTGCCGCCGGCCATAGCGGTCGCTTGCGCCGCTGCCGCACCAAGCCCCCGCGCCCCGCTCATTTCCCCATTATTTTCAAATTATTGACAGATTCGCCGCGGGGATTCAGCCAAAGCTTTGACAAAAAAAGGCCGCCCCACTGGCATAAATCGCCCCGGGATGCTCACAGACGGCACCAGCAAAGGCACGGCACAGCCGTTGCAAGTCAAGCCCGGGTCACATCTACAGAATGAACTCTGGCGGCAGCCCCTCCAGGATCTTTCAATCCAAATCCCCCAGGAGCCTCTATGAAAGTTGTCATCTTCGCCGGTGGTCTCGGCACGCGCATCTCCGAGGAGTCGTACCTGAAGCCGAAGCCGATGATCGAGATCGGAGAGAAGCCGATCCTGTGGCACATCATGAAGATCTTCGAAAGCCAGGGGCACAACGAGTTCATCATCTGTCTTGGTTACAAGGGGTTCATGATCAAAGAGTATTTCATGAACTACTACATCTATAACTCCGACGTCACCTTCAACCTGCAGACCAACAGCTTCGAAATCCACCAGGCGAACACCGAAAAGCTGCGGGTGACCCTGGTCGACACCGGGCTGATGACCCAGACCGCCGGGCGCCTGAAAAGGGTGCAGCAGTACGTGGGGAAGGAAGACTTCTTCCTCACCTACGGCGACGGGGTGGCCGACGTCAACCTGGAGCAACTGGTCGCCTACCACAACGAGCACGGCAAGTACGCCACCGTCACCACGGTGCAGCCGGGGGGACGTTTCGGCCTTTTAGACCTCGAAGAGGACGGCACGGTCTCCAGCTTCAAGGAGAAGCCGATCGAGGAGGGGGGCTGGATCAACGGCGGCTTCTTCGTCCTCAAGCCCGAGATCTTCAACTACCTCCCCGAGGATGCGGACAAGTGGATGTGGGAGCAGGTACCGCTGGAAAACCTCGCCCACGACAACCAGCTCAAGGCCTACAAGCACCACGGCTTCTGGAAATGCATGGACGCCCTGCGCGACAAGCAGGACCTGGAGCACCTGTGGACCACCAACCAGGCCAAATGGAAGACCTGGTGATGAACGGCTCGTTCTGGAAGGGAAAATCGGTCTTCATCACCGGCCACACCGGCTTCAAGGGGACCTGGCTCACCCTGTGGCTGAAGCTGCTCGGGGCCCGGGTCACCGGCTACGCCCTCAATCCCCCCACCGACCCGAGCATGTTCACGGTGACCGGTGCCGCCGAGGGGATCGTCAGCCGCATCGGCGACGTCTGCGACGCGGAGGCCTTGGCCGCGGCCATGCGGGAGGCAGCCCCCGAGGTCGTCTTCCACCTGGCGGCGCAGCCGCTGGTGCGCGCCTCCTACCAGACCCCGGCGCAAACCTTCGCCACCAACGTGATGGGGACGGTGAACTTCCTGGAGGCGGTGCGCCGCACCCCTTCGGTCGCCGCCGCCGTCGTGATCACCAGCGACAAATGCTACGAGAACCGGGAGTGGGACTGGGGCTACCGCGAGAACGAGCCGATGGGGGGGAACGACCCCTACTCGGCGAGCAAAGGGTGTGCCGAACTGGTCACCGCCTCCTACCGCCGCTCCTTCTTTGCCGCCGCCCCGTTTCTCGCCACCGCCCGGGCGGGCAACGTCATCGGCGGCGGCGACTGGGCCGCGGACCGGCTGGTGCCGGACCTGATCCGCGCCTGCGCCGGAGGGGTGAAGGTGCAGATCAGAAACCCGGACGCCATCCGCCCCTGGCAGCACGTCCTGGAGCCCCTGCGCGGCTACCTCACCCTCGCCCGGAAGCTGCACCAGGAAGGCGAGCCCTTCGCCCGCGGGTGGAACTTCGGCCCCCGCGACGAGGACGCCCGTCCCACCCTCGACCTGGTCTCCCGGACCTGCGCCCTGTGGGGCGAGGGAGCCGGCTGGGAGCTCGTCGGCACGCCGCAGCCCCACGAGGCGAAGTACCTGAAGCTCGACTGCTCCGCGGCCCGCGCCGGGCTCAAGTGGCAGCCGGCCCTGAACCTGGAGACGGCGCTCGACTGGACCGTCTCCTGGTACCGCACCCAGCTCAAGGGGGGGGACATGCGGGAGTTCACCCTCCGGCAGATCGAAAACTACCAAACTCTGGCATCGGGGGAGACCGAGCATGGCCGATAACCGGGAACAGACGCTGCGCCGCGAGGCGGTGGCCGCGGCGCTTGCCTACTACCGGGAGGTGCACGGCCACAAGCCGGCGTACGCCCCGGGGGACCGCATCAACTACGGCGGGAGGATCTTCGGCGAGGAAGAGATCGCCAACCTGACCGAAGCCACCCTCGATTTCTGGCTCACCACCGGGCGCTACGCCGAGCGTTTCGAGACCGAATTCGCCCGCTTCCTGGGGGTCCCCCACTGCTCCCTGGTCAACTCCGGCTCCTCGGCGAACCTCCTCGCCTTCATGGCGCTCACCTCCCCGAAGCTCGGGGACCGGCGGATTCTCCCCGGCGCCGAGGTGATCACCGTGGCGGCCGGTTTTCCGACCACCGTGGCACCCATCATCCAGTACGGGGCGGTCCCGGTCTTCGTGGACGTGACCCTTCCCGGCTACAACATCGACGTAACCCAGCTGGAAGCCGCCCTCTCCCCGAAGACGCGCGCCGTCATGGTCGCCCACACCCTGGGCAACCCCTTCGACCTGGAGGCGGTCTGCGCCTTCTGTGAGAAACACGGCCTGTGGCTCATCGAGGACAACTGCGACGCGCTCGGCTCCCGCTACCTCTTCCGCGGGCAGTGGCGCTACACCGGGACCATCGGGGACCTCGGGACCTCGAGCTTCTACCCGCCGCACCATATGACCATGGGCGAGGGGGGGGCGGTCTACACCGGCGATACCCAGCTCAAGCGCCTGGTGGAGTCCTTCCGCGACTGGGGACGCGACTGCTGGTGCCCCTCGGGGCGCGACGACACCTGCCGGCACCGGTTCGACCAGCAGTTCGGCGAGCTCCCGGTCGGCTACGACCACAAGTACGTCTATTCCCACTTCGGCTACAACCTGAAGGTGACCGACCTGCAGGCGGCGATCGGCTGCGCCCAGCTGGACCGTCTCCCCGGCTTCGTCGAGGCGCGCAAGAAGAACTGGGCCCAGCTCCGCGAGGAGCTCACCCCGCTGGCGGACCGGCTGATCCTCCCCGAGCCGACCCCCAACTCAGATCCCTCCTGGTTCGGTTTCCTGATCACGGTGCGCGATGATGCCGGGTTCACCCGGGACCAGATGGTCAGCCATCTGGAACGGGAGCGGATCCAGACCCGGATGCTTTTCGCCGGCAACCTCCTCAAGCACCCCTGCTTCGACGAGATGCGGGCCAGCGGCCAGGGCTACCGTGTGGTCGGCGAGCTCGCCAACACCGACCGGATCATGCGCGACACCTTCTGGGTCGGGGTCTACCCGGGGCTCTCCGCCGAGATGATCGCGAGAATCGCCGCCACCATGCGCCGCTTCGCCGGGATGGCCTCCTGATGGAGCTCCGCCAGACCTCGATACCGGGCTGCTGCGAGCTCCTTCCGGACCGGTTCCGGGACGACCGGGGGAGCTTCGTCAAGACCTTCCACCACGGGCTCTTCACCGAACTGGGGCTCAACACCGACTGGCGCGAGGAGTACTACTCGGTCTCGCACCCGCGCGTGCTGCGGGGGCTCCATTTCCAGCTCCCCCCCCACGATCACGAGAAGCTGGTCTACTGCAGCGCCGGCGGGGTGCTCGACGTCGTCCTCGACCTGCGCCGGGACTCGCCAAGCTACGGCAGGCACGAGCTCTTCGAGCTGAACGCGGAGCGGGCGAACCTCCTCTACCTTCCCAAGGGGGTGGCCCACGGCTTCTACGTCACCGACGGCCCGGCAACCATGCTCTACAAGGTCGCCACCGTCTACGCCCCCGCCCACGACACCGGCATCCGCTGGGACTCCGCCGGCATCCCCTGGCCCGATGCCGATCCGGTCATCTCGCAGCGGGACCGCTCTTTCGCCCCCCTGGCCGAGTTCGTCTCCCCCTTCACCATGGGAGGGGCGCGATGAAGGTGTTGGTGACCGGCGGGACCGGCTTCATCGGCCGCTACGCGGTGGCGTCGCTTTTGGAGCGGGGCCACCAGGTGACCCTGCTGGTGCGTCCGGGCTCCGCGGCGCAGCCGCCGGACGGCGTCGCGACCCTTCCCTGCGACCTGCAAAACCCTCCCGACCTCCAGCCGCTCGCCGGCCACGACGCCCTCCTGCACCTGGCCTGGCCGGACCTGGACAACTACCGCGCGCTGCGGCACCTCTCGGAAACCCTGGGCGAGCACTGCCGCTTCCTGGAACTGGTGGTCCGCGCCGGGGTGCCGCGGCTTTTGGTCGCCGGCACCTGCTTCGAGTACGGGCTGCAAAACGGCCCCCTCACCGAGGAGTGCCCGACCGCCCCGATCCTCCCCTACCCCCAGGCCAAGGACACCCTGCGCCGCTTCCTCCAGGCCCTCCAGCGCGAAATCCCCTTCCGGCTCACCTGGACCCGGCTTTTCTACATGCACGGGGCGGGACAGAACCCGCGCAGCCTGATCGCCCAGTTGGACCGGGCCATCGACGCCGGTGCGGAGAACTTCGCGATGTCGGGCGGGGAGCAGCTCAGGGACTATTCCCCGGTCGGCGACATCGCCGAGCGCCTGGTGCGGCTTCTGGAACGGCGCGACTTCGACGGCATCGTTAACGTCTGCAGCGGCACCCCCATTTCGGTGCGCCGGCTGGTGGAGGAGCACATCGCCCGGCGCGGCGCCTCGATCCGGCTGGAGCTCGGCCGCTATCCCTACCCGGAGTGGGAGCCGATGGCTTTTTGGGGCGACGCCGGGAAACTGAAACAGCTCACCGCCTGACGCGGGCGGCAACGAAACGGAAAAAGGGGACCGGTCCGAAAGGTAGCGCTCCCCCTCACCTTCCCACACAAAAGGAAACGACGCGCATGAAAGCAGAGATCAAACCCCGCATCAACGCCGAAGGCAGGACCCGCCTGGAGACGGTGATCCCGCTCGCCACCCCGATGGTGCTTTTCGTGGATCCCTCCAGCGCCTGCAACTTCCGCTGCAAGTTCTGCCCGAACGGCGATGACAAGCTGATCCGGGAGACCGGCCGTTTCCAGGGGCCGCTCGATTTCGATCTCTACAAAAAGGTGATCGACGACCTGCAGGAGTTCGACCGCCCCCTCAAGGTGCTCCGCCTCTACAAGGAAGGGGAGCCGATGATGAACCGGCACTTCGCCGACATGATCCGCTACGCCAAGGAGCGGGGGGTGGCCGATGCCATCGACACCACCACCAACGGCTACTTCTTCGAGCCGGAGCGGATCCGCCCGGTGATCGAGGCGGGGATCGACCGGATCAACATCTCGGTGGACGGCCTCTCCGACCAGCAGTTTCTGGATTTCACCGGGGTGAAGGTCGACTTCAACCGCTTCGTGGAGAACATCGCCAAGCTCTACGAATTCAAGGGGAACTGCGAGATCTGCATCAAGATCGCCGGGGACTTCCTGAGCGAGGCGGACAAGGAGCGGTTCTACGCCACCTTCGGCAACTACGCGGACCGGATCTTCATCGAGAACATGGCCCCCTGCTGGCCCGAGTTCGACATCGAAGACCGGCTGGGGGTCTCCATGGAGAAGGGGATCTACGACCAGCCGGTCGGCGAGACCAACGTCTGCCCCTACATCTTCTATTCCATGTCGGTGAACTCGGACGGCTCGGTGAGCCTCTGCTTCCTCGACTGGGCCAGAAAGCTCATCATCGGCGACGTCCGGACCCAGAGCGTGAAGGAGATCTGGAACTCGGAAGCGATGTACCGCCACCGGGTGGCGCATCTGCGCGGGGAGCGGATGCAGGACCCGATCTGCAGCCAGTGCGGCCAGTTGAGCCACTGCCTGCCGGACAACATCGACCCGTACGCCGGCGAGCTTTTGAAAAAACTGGAGGAGAGCCGCCGATGAGGCCGGTGACCGTCCTGCATCTCACCGCCCACCTGGGCGGTGGCGTGGGGAAAGCGCTGAGCGGAGTGGTCGGCGGCGCCTTTTCCGGGGCGTTTCGGCACCGCGTGGTCTGCCTGGAGCGCCCGGAAAAGCCGCTCTTCGTGGACCGGACCCTGGCCGCCGGCGGAGCGGTTATCGTGGAACCGGACCCGGCGACCCTGGCCGCCGAGGTCGCCGCCGCCGACGTCGTGCAGCTGGAATGGTGGAACCATCCCGCCACCATCGCGGCCCTTTGCCGCGCCGCGCTCCCCCCGATGCGTCTTTTGGTCTGGTGCCACGTCTCCGGCCTCCATACCCCGGTGATCCCGTCCGGGCTCTTGGAAAACGCCGAGCGTTTCCTCTTCACCTCGCCCTGTTCCTATGAGGCCGAGGCGGTCGCGCGACTGCACCCGGCACAGCGGGAACGACTCGGGGTGGTGCACAGCTGCGGTGGGTTCGACGGCTTTCCCGAGCCGGCCCGGCGCCAGGTCGCCGGCATGCGGGCGGGATACCTGGGGAGCCTCAACTTCGCCAAGCTGCATCCGGACTACGTCAACTTCCTGAAAAAGGTACGGATACCCGGCTTCACGGTCCGCCTGGTGGGCGACACCCTGAACCGGGAGATCCTGGAGCGGCAGTGCGAGCTGGCCGGCCGCCCCGGGATGCTCCAATTCGCCGGGTACACCCCCGATGTGGTCGGCGCGCTGGCCGACATCGACACCCTGGTCTACCTCCTCAACCCGGAGCACTACGGGACCACGGAAAACGCGCTTTTGGAGGCGATGGCGATGGGGATCGTCCCGGTGGTCCTGGACAACCCCGCGGAGCGCCACCTGGTGGAAGACCGCAAAACCGGCCTGGTGGTCCGGACCCCGGAAGAGCTCGCCGACGCCCTGCAATGGCTCTGGGAGCACCCGGAGGCACGCCGGGAGATGGGGGAGCAAGCGGCGGCCTCGGTACGGACCCGTTTCGCCGTTCCCCGGATGGTGGAGCTCCTCGAAGGGCATTACCGGGCGGTCCTGGAGCAGCCGAAGCGGGAGATCGCCTTTCCCGCCATCTTCGGCGCCGACCCGGCGCAATGGTTCCTTTCCTGCCAGGCGCACCCGGAGATCTTCACCGGCGCGGCACCGGTCCCGTCCCCCTTTTCCCGGCACGGCCTGGTGGAAAAGACCAAGGGGTCGGTGTTCCACTTCCAACAGCATTTTCCCGAAAACGAGAGGTTGCGGCGATGGGCCGAGACTGTGGCTACCGTGAACTGACCTTTGCCGAACTCCCCTCCAGAGAAGGGGGCGCGGCGCTTATCGACCGGATCGCAGCCACCCCGGCGGAACTCGGCCCGCGCCCGGTGGACAAGCCGCTGGTCCTCTACGGCGCGGGAAACCTGGGGCACATGGCCGCCGAGTACCTCCGCCACGTCGGGATCCCGTTCGAGTACGTGGTCGACGCCAACGCGGCGCAGCACCGCGCCGATCCCTTCTGGGAGGGCACCCGGATCCTCGCGCCGGATGAGGTTTCTCCCGAAGAGCAATCCAGGGTGCTGCTCGCGGTCTGCATCTCCACCGTTCAGTACGGCCCGGTGCACCGGAGCCTGACGGCTAAGGGATGGCCGGACGTGATCCCCTTCTACGACGTGGCCGAGGCGTACCGGGACCGCCATCCGCTGAGTAACGGGTGGTTCGCCGACCAGATCTCCGACGCGGACCGCGCCGGGATGAAAGAGGTACTCAGCCGCTGGGAGGACCCGATCTCCCGGGCGCATCAGCTTCAGTTCTTCGCCTGGCGCCGGCTGCGCCAGGATTGGCTTTTCCCCGAAGCCCCGGTCACCGTGGCGGACCGCTACTTCATTCCACAGGTGCGGGAACTGCTCGGGGACGAGGAAGCGCTGCTGGATGTAGGGGCGCACCACGGCGAAGTGAGCATCGCCTTTGCCCGCGCAGTGGGAGAGCGGTTCCGGGAGATCGTGGCGGTCGAACCGGACCCGGACAACTTGGCCGTCTTACGCCGGGAAATCGCCGCGGCCATCCCGGCGCCGGCCGGCCGGATCGCCATCTCGGACCGGGTCCTGGCACAGCAGGAGGGAAGCGCCCTCCTCTACGACGGGCTGGGCTACGCGACCCAGCTCTCCGCCATCGGCCCCCGCCGGGTCGCGACCACCACCATCGACCAGCTCCACGAGGACCCCACCTTCCTCAAGCTCCATCTGGAGGGATGGGAACTGGAGGTCCTGAAAGGGGGGGTGGAGACGATCCGCCGCTGCCGCCCCATCATCGCCGCGACCGCCTACCACAACCGCCTGGGACTGTGGGAACTCCCCCTTTTCCTGATGCAGGCGCTGGAGGGATACCGCTTTTTGTTACGGCTGCACGGCTGGTGCGCCACCGGCCTGGTGCTCTACGCGATCCCCGCGGAGCGGCAGCCGGACGCCGGAAGCCGCTCCGCCTGAACCAAAAAAACCGTCTGTTTGCCACTTTCAACCGATACAAAGCTGCACCCAAAGGAGAAAGAACATGTTCATCGAGCTCAACCAGACTTTGTCCGAGCTGTACGACGGCCTGATCGAGGGGACCGAACCGGACCAGAAGGCCGCGGATGAAGTCATCGCGTATCTCAAGACCCGCAAGAACATCATCTACGGCGCCGGACGGGCCGGGAAGATGCTCTACGGTGCGTTCCAGGAGCTGGGGATTCCCATCGAGCGCTTCATCGACCGCTTTCACGACCAGATCGGCTCCGTCAACGGCGTCCCGGTCGACGCCCCGGCATCGCTGACCGCCCGGCCGCCCCAGGCGGACGAACTGCTGATCATCGCCGCCGGGACCATGCAGTTGGCCGAGCTGATCGACGACGACATCGTCAAGCTCGGGTGCACCCATCCCAAAGCAAACGGGCTGTTTCTCGTCTACCTCCTCAAATACCTGGTCTGCAAGGCGCACCATGCCGCGGGGACCCCGCCCGAGCTCCTCGAGTGCACCTCGTACCACGTCAAGCCGTACAAGTGCCCGATCTTCTGCAAGAAGGTCGAGGAGATGGCCTATCGGGACAACCCCTACCAGGAGGTCGCCGGTTCCTCGTTCAACGAGTTCGGCTACCTGCTGAGCGAGGTCTGCAGCCTGAAGTGCAAGCACTGCCTGGAGGCGGTGCCGTACCTGAAAAACCGCGAGACCCTCCCGAAGGACACCATCCTGAACGACATCAAAAAGATGGTGCAGGCCTGCCGCTTCATCCACCGGCTGGACCTGGTCGGCGGGGAGCCGTTTCTCCACCGCGAACTGGCCGATCTGGTTCGGGACATCCTCCGGATCGAACGGATCGGGTACATCGGCGTATTCACCAACGGGACCGTGGTCCCCTCGGACGAGCTCTGCCAGGTCCTCAAGAACGACCGGATCATCGTCACCGTGGCCAACTACGGGGAGTCCCTCTCGGACCAGTTCCGGGCCAAAATCGCCCAGACCCTGAAAAAGCTCGCCGAGTACGGGGTGCAGCATTTCAACTACTCGGACCGCTACTGGTTCGACATCAACTCCTTCGACTTGCACCAGGCCGACGACGGCCGCCTCGAGGCCAACTACAGCAACTGTTTCCTGGCCGCCTGCCGCAGGATGTACAACGGCACGCTCTACCACTGCCCGTACCAGTGCAACGGGGTGAAACTCGGCAAATTCGAGAAGGTGGAGGGACAATACGTCGACATCCACCGGCTTTCGGTCGCGGACCTGGCCCGGGAGCTGGACAAGTTCGAGAAGGTGGAATTCATCGACGCCTGCCGTTACTGCTCGATCCCGGGCGGTGCGAAAGAGGTGACTGCGGGCGAGCAGCTTTGATCAGCCGCCCAACCGAGCCGGGTGCCGGCAGCGAGGCGAATCCGCGCCTCGCTGCCGCGCCGCTGAACCCGCTGGGGGAACCGCAACCTTGGATCTGACCAACGACAAAACCGGACGCCTGGCGGAGCGCCTGAATACGAGCCCCTACCGGGAATTCAACTTCGCGGTCTACGGGATCGGAGCGGTCGCCAAGAGCGTCATCGACGCCCTGCCGCACCTTCGCATCGCGGGGCTGATGGACAAGGCGCCGGAAAACACCGGCAAGATCATCTACGGCAAGAGGGTCCTCGACTACCACGAGGTAATCGGTGCGGTCGATGCGGTCATCATCGCCTCCAGCGACGTCTACTGGGAGACCATTTTCAAGCGGATCGCCTTTCTCAAGTCCGAGCACGGCAAAGAGATCTTTTTCACCAACGGCGAGATCGCAGCGCTGCAGCAGGGGGACGCCTCGGTAAGCGGCAATCCCTACTGGAACGTGACCGCCGCCCAGCTGGAAGCGGCGATCGACGCCCACGAGGTGATCTCCTTCGACGTCTTCGACACCCTCGTGCTGCGCGGGGTCAGCCGGCCGGAAGACCTCCTGCAGGTGGTGGAGGCCGAAGCCAAAGGCCTGGCGATGGGGCCGGAGCAATTTCTCAACGCCCGCAAGCAGGCCGAAGAGCGTTGCCTGCGGGAAAGCGGCGAGAACTTCACCATCGACGACATCTACGGCCAGCTCGCCCAGGCCGCCGGCCTCCCCGAGGCCGAGGCGAAACACCTGCGGGAGCTGGAAGTCGCCGCGGAGATCGACCACGCGGTCCCCCGGCAGGAGCTCCTCCGTCTCTACCGGCACTGTCTCGCCGGGAAAAAGTCCGTCTACCTGATCAGCGACATCCACCTCCCCCTCCCGGTGATGGAACAGATCCTCTCCCGCTGCGGCATCGAGGGGTACGCGGGGCTGCTGGTATCGTGCGAGGCGGGTGCGTCGAAAAAGTCCGGGGCGCTCTGGGAGCGCTATGCCCGCGTCGTCGCCGGGAAAACCGCCCTGCATATCGGCGACAGCGACCGGGCCGACGTCGCCAATCCCCTCCCCCACGGCATCGATACCTTCAAGGTGATGGGTCCCTACGAGATGCTCCTCGCCTCGTCCATCAGGGACGCTGCCGTCCACAGCACCACCTTGCCCGACAGCAAGGCGGTGGGGCTGCTCCTCGCCCGTCTCTTCGACAACCCCTTTGCGCTCAGCGGCAAGAAGGGGGTCCCCGAAATCAGCTCTCTCTTCGACTTCGGCTACGTCTTCTTCGGGCCGCTCCTCTACAACTATTTTTCCTGGCTGACGGCGGAACTGGAGGCGGGGCGTTTCGACCGGGTCCTCTTCCTGGCCCGGGAAGGCTACCTGCTGGAAAAACTCTACGCGGGAATCGTGCGGCGCCTGGACCGGGACGATCTCCCGGAGGGGATCTACTTCAAGACCTCCCGCCGAATGGCCTCGGTGGCCGCGCTGAAAACCGCCGCCGACGTTCACGAGACCCTGAAGGACAGCTTTTCCGGGACCACGAAGCAGCTTCTCAACAACCGGTTCGGGGTTCCCTGCCGAGACGAGGCCGATTCGGACGAGATCATGGTCAATACGGACCCGAGGCTGAAGACCGTGGTGGACGATCACCTTGAGGAGATCCTGGAAAATGCCGCCCGGGAGCGCGCCGGGTATCTCCGCTACATCCGGGAGATCGGCCTCAAACCCGGCAGCCGGCTGGCCTTGTCCGACATCGGCATCAAGGGGTCGATCCAGTACTATCTGGGACGGTTCTTCGACGCCGATTTCTTCGGCTTCTACGTCACCGGTTTCGTGGGAGCCTGGAACCCGTACGGGATGGCGGACCGCACCAAGGCGCTGTTCCCGGAAAGCCCCCCAGGGCACGGCCGCCCCAGCAACGTGATGAAGTACCACATCCTTTTCGAATCGGCGCTGGCCGCACCGGAGGGGATGTACATCAAGGCCAATCCGGACGGCACCTTCGTCAACGGCCCCTGCTTCAACAACCAGCGCCTTTTCGCCCAGAAAGCGCAGCTCCATGCCGGGATCGAGGCCTTCATCTTGGAGATGCTGGAGCTCAACGGCAAGGCGATGCCCCCCGTCTCTCCGGCACTGGTGGATGAGATCTTCGGGCTGAGCATGGACGGCAGAATGACCATCGCCCCGGAGGTGAAGGAAACCTTCTTCGTCGACGAGCTGTTCGGGGTCGTGAACGAGAAGAAGATCTGGGACTGACGACGTTTCCAGGGTAAACGGCCGGGTACCGCGAAGGGTTACCTTTCCCGGTTGCAGCGCCGCTACCCGAGCAGCGCCCGCCCAGCCACCGACCGCCCCCCTCCCCTGACCGACAAAAAAAAACGGCGTCCCGCCGGCCTTCATCGTGGCCGGCCGGACGCCGTTTTTTCATTCCCCGGTTGTGAACTTCAGAACACCAGCTGCTCCGCATCCACCACCGGAAGGTCCTGCATGGTCCGGGCTTCCCTCCAGAGCTCGTAGAACTCCCGGTCCGGCGCGAACCGCCCCTCAGTGACGCAACTTTGCAGGTTGCTCAGGAAACGCTCCAGGATCGGGAAATGGGGGAGATTGCGCTGGTAGGTTTCCAACAGCCGGTCGTAGGTTGTCGACACCGTCTCCGGGGAGAAGCCAAAGCGGGCGTTGAGGAGCCGACTCAACAGGTCGGTCTCCACCGTCGCCGACAGGCGGATCGGAGAATCGACCACGGAAATCTGGCTCCCGTGCCGCCGGTAGGCCCCGAGGATGGCCCCCGAGCCGGCAATCCATCCCAGCCGCGCGATGTTGAGGACCGAGGTGATGTCGCCAATGTAGGTAAAGGGCCAGCCGGCAAACTCTGCCGACCAGCATTCCCGCACGGTGCTGCGGTACATGCCGAAGGGGACCTCCCCGAAGAGGTTAGCTGCGGTCTTGCAGACCAGTTCCGCAATCTGCCGTTCGGTGAAGGCCTGTAGCTGTCCGGTCGGCAACCAGTGGCTCAGGCTGACCAACTGCCCCAGCTCGTTGATGATGTGCCTGCCGTGGAAGGCGCAGACCACGTTCTCGTTTTGCTGCAGCAGCGAGATGAGGTGGGCGTTGGAGGTCTGATACAGGATGTCGTCGTCGTGCATGAACTTGAAGAAGGGGGTCTCCACCAGGTCCAGCAGGAACCGGACGTGGTTGAGCAGGTTCCCCTTGGTCTGCGGCCAGGCGTGGACCCAGGTGATCCGGGGGTCGGAAAACCGGTCCCGAAACTGCGCGAGGATGGTGCCCGGCTCGCTGTTGTCACTCACTACCAGCCGGTAATCCCCGAAGGTCTGGCTCAGCACGGAGCCGAGCGCCTCGGCGAAGAACCCGGGATTTACCGCCATGAGCAGAATGGTAAGTGGTGGTCCCGCAGGCGCGGTCTGGACCAGGGGCGCCGGAGCCTGGTGCGCGGCGGGAGCCGGCTCGGCAGGCCGTTTCACTTCGGAGAGCGCGCCCAGTATCGCGCCCTCGTAATCCTTGATGAAGGTCCCCATGTCGAAGGGGGAGCCGGGCTGGGAGCGCTTTTCCAGGAGCTGTTCCTTAAGCTTGCGCAGCCGGGAGGGCTTGCGCGCCAGGGCGACGGCTTTTCTTTCGTAGTCGGCAAAATCGGTGGCGATCAGCTCATCGAGTCCGAGGTGGGTCAAAAGCGAACCCGCCATGCGCGAGGCGAAGGTGCGCCCGGAGACGGTGAGCAGCGGCAGTCCCATGTAGAGGGCATCGTTAGCGGTGGTCCCCCCGTTGAAGGGGAAGGTATCGAGGAAAAGGTCGGCGAGCTGGTAGCGCGCGAGGTAATCCGGCGGCGCCACCCGCGAGGCGAAGATCAGCCGCTCCCGCTTCACGCCGTGCCGCTCGGCCTCCCGGCAGAGGTTGTCGTGGGACCACTGGTTGTCGGCCAAAAGCCACAGGACGCTCTTGGGGACCCGCTTCAGGATCTTCATCCAAAGGGCGAAGAGCTGGGGGGTGAATTTGTAGTTGTTGTTGAACGAGCAGAAGACGACCGCGTCCTCGGGGAGGTTGTTGGCGGCGCGGGTCGGCAGCGCACCGATGGCCCTTTTGCTGTCGCTCGACTGGAAGCAGTGCGGCAGGTACAGGGGCTTTTCGGTGTAGTTGCCGACCTCCGCCTCCGGGATCAGGAACCGGTCGCAGATGACGTAGTCGATCCAGGGGAGGCCGGTCGGGCCGGGAAAGCCGAGGTAGGTCACCTGCAGCGGAGCCGGACGGTAGGAAAGGATCTTGGGACGCGCCCCCGAGGTGAGTCCGTGCAGATCGACCAGGACGTCGATTTCGTGGGAGCGGATGCAGGCCGCCGCCTCGGCGTCCCCCATGGCGTCGATCCGGATCAGGTGATCCATGGCGTCGACCACCCGCCGCCGCATCTCGGTGCCGTCCTCGCGGCTCCAGCAGAAGGCGTAGACTTCGAAGCGCTCCCGGTCGTGCCGCTCGAAGAGCTCGATGGTCAGCATCGAGACGGCATGCAGGCAGAGGTCCGAGGAAAGGTAGCCGATCCGGATCTTCTCGTGGCCATAGGGAACGGTGGCCAGCGGGGTCTCCGGGGCCACCCCGTACTTGAAGGCGACGAAGCGCTGCCCCGCGTCAAGCTGCTGCGCAGGGTCGTTGGAGGCCGCCAGCATCGCCAGCGGGGAGGTATGCGCTTCGAGGGCCTCGGGGGTCATCCCCGGCGGCGCCGCGTACACCGGCCAGATGCACTGTTTCTGGCGCAGATGGACCAGGTGCAGGATGACGCTCTCCTGGGAAGGGTCCAAGGAAATGCTTTGCTCCAGCATCTGGAGCGCCTCCTGGAACTGCCGGCGCGACTCGAGGAGCCGCCCCAGGTTGTTCAGCGCGTGGAGGCGCAAGGAGAGGTTCTCCGGCGTCTGGGAGGCCGGCGAGGCGAGAGCCGCCCGCCACTGCTCCAGGGCCTCCTCCGGGCGCCCCTGCTGCTCCAGGTTGTTCCCGAGGTTCAGCCGGGCCTGGATGAGGTCCGGGTTGAGCTCCAGGGCCTTGCGGTTCATCTTTTCGGACTCGGAGGTCTCTCCGTGGGAGGAGAGCAAAACGCCGTAGTTGAAATAGGCAACGTAGGCGGTGGGGAGGGACGTGTGTTCCAGGAAGGTGCGGTAAAGGGACGAGGTCAGGTCCCACCTTCCCGCGGCGGTCAGTCGATCGGCGATGTTGATCAGGTCGATCAGTTGCAGCTCCCCCCGCGTGGCGAGATCGAAGGCTGCATTGAGCACCCTGGTTCCTTCCTCCGACAGCTGATGCTGCTGCGGTACCGCTTCGTTTTCCATTCCTTACCCCTGCCGACCGTAGTGATTGCCGCTGAACGAGATGGTACTGCAATTTATCTGCCAGTTCATGAGTCAGCCACGGTGGCCCCGCGGAGCGGGATTTCCGGGGAGGAAGTGACCCATTCGTCCCAGAAGCGGGGCAAAAAGCGGCGCCGGCACCGGTCGGCGGCGCTGGCGGAGAAAACGCGCCGTATTTTTCGTCAAGAATTTGTCCTGGCCGCCCAAAAGCCGCAAGGGTGAATTTGACAGCCCCCTCCCCTTCCCGGCTCCTTGGGCGCCGGTGCGATTCCCGGATTCCCCCCGGAGAAAAAAAAGGCCGGGCAACGTATTGCCCGGCCGCACTCAAAGGTGTTACCAGCTTTTCCCACTGGGTGCCGGGCCGAAGCCCGGCACCTTGGGGAAGGTTTAGCCGATCAGCAGATCGTGATGGTGGGGGTTGACCCCCTGGACCGTCACGGTCCCGTCGGCGTGGTGGCCGTTGGCGTCGACGGTTGCGGTGTCGTGGGCGCCGGCGACGTGGGCGGTAAGGTCGTGGCCGGTGGCGGTTACCGCCAGGTGATCGGCTGCGTTGGCCATCGGCAGCGCGGACGCCGGGTTGTTGAAGTTGAGGATGTCCTGCAGACCCTGGTGGATCTGGCTGTGATGCGCGGTGGTCGTCAGGGCGTCGGCATGGCCCATGGTCTGGAGTGCCGCGATGTCCGCCGTGGTCAGCGCCGCCACCTGGTCGGTGGAGAGCGCGTGGAGCTGTGCGGTGCTCATCGCCGCCACGTCCTGGGTGGTCAGGGCGTGGATCTGATCCGTGCTCAGGGCATGGATCTGTTCCGTGCTCATGACCGCGATGTCGGCAGTGGTCAGGGTCGCGATCTGAGCGGTGGTCAGGGCGTGGATCTGTGCCGTGCTCAGGGCGGTAACCTCGGCAGTGCTCAGCGCGATGTCGCCGGAGTCCTTGAGCCAGACGTCGCCCATTTCGTGGGTCTTGCCGTCGGCAGTGGTGTAGCTGGAATCCAGCATGACGAAGTTGCCGTTGTTGTTGATCGCCGTCTGGGTGGCGTTCACGTTGAGGCTCGTGATACCCAGCGAGTCGAGCGAGTGGATCTTGCCGTCGGCGGTCATCACGCCGAGGGTACTCCAGGCAGCGTCCTTGGAGTTGATGACGCCGTCGTGGTTGCTGTCCAGATCCTTCAGGGCGGCGAAGCCGTCAGCTGCCGTAGCGCCGCTGGAGAGCTTGGTAGCGGAGCCGAAGAGCTCGCTGCCGTTGTCGATGGTGCCGTTGTGGTTGACATCCCGTACCAGGAAGCCGCTGTCGGAGGAGATCCAGCCGACATGCTCCTTGGCGCCGTTGGCATCGAGGTCGAAGGTGTTGCCGGCGCCGATCCCTACGGTATGGATGCCGGAGGTCCCGAGGTCGAGGACGATCGGGGTATGGAAGATGGCATCCAGCTGGCTGCTGTCGAAGGCGCCACCCGCAATCTGGGTGGAGAGGGCGTTGGTCTTGTCCAGAGCCGAGTTGTAGGTGCCAGTCGGGTTCTCCAGGGCTGCCAGGTCGGCGGTGCTCAGGGCGTGGGCCTGGTCGGTGGTCAGGCTGGCCAGGTTATCCGTCGTGAGCGCGTAGACCTGGGCGGTGGTCATGGACGTGATGTGGTCGGTGGTCAGGGCGTGAACCTGATCACTGCTCAGACCCGCGATCTGTGCGGTGGTCAGGGACCGCAGCTGATCGGTAGTGAGGTTATTGATATCCCCGGTGGTCAGGGCGTGAATCTGTGCCGTGCTCAGGGCGTGGATCTCTGTGGTCGTCATCGCATGGACCTGGTCCGTGGTGAGGGCATTCACCTCGGCGGTCGTCATCGCGTAGAGCTGGGTCGTGGACAGCGCCTGGATGTGGTCGGTGGTCAGCGCCACCACCTGGTCGGTGGTCATGGCCCGTACGTCGAAGGCGTTGATCGAGTGGACCTGATCCGTGCTGAGGGCGTGGATGCTGTCGGTAGTCAGCGCCTGGATCTGGGTCGTGGTGAGGACCGCGATCTGACCGGTGCTCAGGCCCGAGATGTGGGCGCTGTCGATCGCGTGAACCTCTGCGGTGCTCAGTGCTGCGATATCACCGGTGGAGAAGGCATGGAGCTGATCCGTGCTGAGAACGCCGATGCCGGAGGCTCCCAGTGCCTGGGCCTGGGCCGTGGTCAGGACCGCAATCTGGTTGGTCCCCAGGGCCTGCAGGTGGGCGGTGTCGAGAGCCGCGACCTCGGTGGTGGTCAGTGCCATGACCTGGCCGGTGGTCAGGGTGCTGATGTTGTCGGTGCTGATCGCTGCCAATTCGGCGGTGGTCAGGGCCGCGATGTCGCCGGTGGACAGCGCGCGGAGCTGATCGGAGCCGAGGGCGCCGATGCCGGTGGCACCGAGTGCCTGCGCCTGGGCCGTGGTCAGGACCGAGATCTGGTCGGTCCCCAGCGCCTGGACGTGGGCGGTATCAAGGCTGGCGACTTCCGCCGTGGTGAGCGCCTTGATCTGGGCAGTGGTCAGCGTGGAGATGTTATCGGTGCTGATCGCTGCAAGTTCGGCCGTGGTCAGAGCCGCGATGTCGGAGTTGCTCAGGGAGCGGAGCTGATCGGAACCAAGGGCTGCGATGCCGGTGGCGCCGAGGGCCTGTGCCTGGGCCGTGGTCAGGACTGCGATTTCCGCGGTAGTCAGGGTCGCCAGGTTGTCGGTGCTGATCGCCGCGATTTCTGCGGTGGTCAGGGCCGCCACATCGGCGGTATTCAGCGCACGGAGCTGATCGGAAGTAAGTGCGCCTACCCCTGCAGCGCCGAGTGCCTGAGCCTGGGCGGTGGAGAGGACCGCTACCTGTGCGGTGCCCAGCGCCTGGACGTGAGCGGTATCAAGGCCGGCGACCTGTGCCGTGGTGAGTGCTTTCACCTCAGCGGTAGTCAGGGTGGAGATGTTATCGGTGCTGATCGCCGCGATCTCCGCGGTGGTCAGGGCTGCGATGTCTGCAGTGGAAAGCGCACGGAGCTGGTCGGAGGAAAGTGCGCCTACCCCGGCTGCGCCAAGGGCCTGGGCCTGGCCGGTGGAGAGGACCGCGATTTCCGCGGTGCTCAGGGCCTGGACGTGAGCGGTATCAAGGCCGGCGATCTGGGCGGTGGTCATTGCCTTGACCTGTGCGGTGGTCAGCAGGGAGATGTTGTCGGTGCTGATGGCCGCCACCTCAGCGGTGGTCAGGGCTGCCACATCCTGAGTTGCCAGGGCGCGGAGCTGATCGGAACCAAGGGCTGCGATGCCGGTGGCGCCGAGGGCCTGTGCCTGAGCGGTGGTCAGTGCCGCGATTTCCGCGGTGGTCAGGGTCGCCAGGTTGGTGGTGCTGATCGCCTGGATCTCGGCGGTGGTCAGGGCCGCCACATCGCCGGTCGAGAGGGCGCGGAGCTGATCGGAAGTAAGTGCGCCTACCCCTGCGGCACCGAGTGCCTGGGCCTGGGCGGTGGAGAGGACCGCAACTTGTGCGGTGCCCAGCGCCTGGACGTGAGCGGTATCGAGGCCGGCGACCTGGGCCGTGGTAAGTGCCTTGATCTCGCTCGTGGTGAGCGTGGAGATGTTATCGGTGCTGATCGCCGCGATCTCTGCGGTGGTCAGGGCTGCGATGTCCGCAGTATTCAGCGCACGGAGCTGATCGGAGGTAAGTGCGCCAACGCCTGCTGCACCAAGCGCCTGAGCCTGGCCGGTGGAGAGGACCGCGATTTCTGCGGTGCTCAGGGCCTGGACGTGAGCGGTATCAAGGCCGGCGATCTGGGCCGTGGTCATTGCCTTGACCTGGGCGGTGGTCAGCAGGGAGATGTTATCGGTGCTGATCGCCGCTACCTCAGCGGTGGTCAGGGCTGCTACATCCTGAGTTGCCAGAGCGCGGAGCTGATCGGAACCAAGGGCTGCGATGCCGGTGGCGCCGAGGGCCTGTGCCTGAGCGGTGGTCAGTGCCGCGATTTCCGCGGTAGTCAGGGTCGCCAGGTTGTCGGTGCTGATCGCCTGGATCTCGGCGGTGGTCAGGGCCGCCACATCGCCGGTCGAGAGGGCGCGGAGCTGATCGGAAGTAAGTGCGCCTACCCCTGCGGCACCGAGTGCCTGGGCCTGGGCGGTGGAGAGGACCGCAACTTGTGCGGTGCCCAGCGCCTGGACGTGAGCGGTATCGAGGCCGGCGATTTGAGCCGTGGTAAGTGCTTTCACCTCAGCGGTAGTCAGCGTGGAGATGTTATCGGTGCTGATCGCCGCGATCTCTGCGGTGGTCAGGGC
>NZ_JAEMHM010000028.1 GCF_016458275.1 Geomesophilobacter sediminis | reverse complement strand
AGGCGCTCCCACAGGGTAAGCACCGCCTTTCCTTGAACTGGGGTCACCCCAGGGGCGCTTCCATCCAGTGCATCCTGTGCATCCCTGTCAAAGTTTCTCGGGCTTTTCCTCTGTGCTCCTCAGTGTCCTCTGCGGTTTGCTTCTGTTAATCGCGACAAGAATGTCGCTCCTACATCTTCGCGCCTGGAAAGGCGCTCCCACAGGGTAAGCACCGCCTTTCCTTGAACTGGGGTCACCCCAGGGGCGCTTCCATCCAAGGCATCCTTGGTATCCCTGTCAGAGTTTCTCAGGCTTTTCCTCTGTGCTCCTCTGTGTCCTCTGCGGTGTTGCTTCTGTTAATCCTTCTGTTAATCGCGACAGGAATGTCGCTCCTACATGTTCGCGCCTGGAAAGGCGCTCCCACAGGGTAAGCGGCTCTTCCTTTTAATGGGGATCTGCCCGCAGGCTCTACCATCCCCTGCATCCTGTTCATCCCTGTTCAGTGTCCCCGGGCTTTCCCTCTGTGTACCTCTGTGTCCTCTGCGGTTTGCTTCTGTTTATCGCGACAGACGCAAAAAGGGCCAAGTTCGTGAGAACCTGGCCCTTCAATGTTTCTTTTGGAGCGGGAAACGGGATTCGAACCCGCGACCTTCAGCTTGGGAAGCTGACACTCTACCACTGAGTTATTCCCGCTCAATGAAGCTCTACTTCTACCTCATCTCCCCCTGCCTTGTCAACGTTTTTTTGGCGCCAGCAAAGGGTTCAGCGGGTATTACCACGTCAATGCCGGGTGCCGCTCCCGGCTATCTTGGAAATCATGGACTCGGCCACGGCTCGTGCCGGTACCTGGTACTTGCCGGCGGAAACGCTCGCCTTGATCGCCTCGACACGCTGCGCACGGGCAACGTCCTGCTCCCGTGTGTCGACCGAAATCGGCGACATGCCGGAAAGCTGCACTTTGTCCTTGGACTTCGGCTGCTTTGCCGCGGCATCGGTTTGTGCTGCATTGGCAGACTGCTCCGTTTTCGCAGGCAGTGCTTGCGGCAGTACGGTAGCCTGCGCGGTGTATTCCTCAATTTTCATTTTAGAATCGCTCCCGGTTTGGATTAATCGCTAGGTACTGTATCGGCAACGGATTTACAAAACTTTAGGTATTTTTTCAAATATTTTTACAATTTTTATTAATTTAATATCTGCAGCAATTCCGCAAATTTACCCACGACGTATTCGGCGCCGTCGAGCTCGGAGCGGTCTCCGTAGCCGTAGCTGCAGCCGATGGTGACCACTCCCGCCCCGCTGCCGGCGGCGATGTCGTTGATGCTGTCGCCGATCATCGCCGCGTCGCGGGGTGCCACCTGGTACTGCTTGAGCAGCGCAAGGATCGGTTCGGGCGACGGCTTGCGCCACGGGAAGGAATCCGCTCCGTAGATCGCGGAAACCAGGCCGGACATGCCGAGGGTGTCGAGCACCTGCCGGCACAGCGCCACGTTCTTGTTGGAGAGGACGCAGCAGGTGTAGCCTTTCTCGCCCAACTTCTGCAGCGTCTCGGCGACGCCGGGATAGGCGCGGGTCTCGTCGGCGATGTGGGCCAGGTTGAAATCGAGAAAGAGCTGCAGAGCCTGGTCGACTTCCTCCGGCGTCGCGCCGGAAAGGGCCCGCTCGACCAGCCGGCGCGCCCCCTGCCCTACCAGCTTGCGGACTTCGTCCACGGCCAGCTTCGGCCGGGAGAAGTGCTCCAGCATTTGGTTGGTCGCGTTGGCGAGGTCGGCCAGGGAGTCGATCAGGGTGCCGTCGAGGTCGAAGATGAGAAGTCGCATCAGGGAATCCTGTTCAACGTTCAACGTTCAACGTTCAACGTTTTTAGTTCAGAGTTCAGAGTTCGGAGTTCGGAGTTCAGAGTTCGGAGTTCAGCTATGGGAGGTAAGAGCACGAAAACCCCATCCTCACCCCGCCCCTCCCCTTGAAGGAGAGGGAGAATGGAGGCGAAGACGGGGTTTCCGTTGTCCATTATCAATTGTCCATTGTCAATTGACGTCTATTCCCACTCGATGGTTGCCGGCGGTTTCTGGCTGATGTCGTAGACCACGCGGTTCACGCCTTTTACTTCGTTGATGATCCGGGAGGAAATACTGCCCAGGATCTCATAGGGAAGCTTGACCCAGTCGGCGGTCATGCCGTCGATGGAGTTCACGGCGCGCAGGGCGCAGGTGTATTCGTAGGTACGGGCATCGCCCATGACGCCGACGGTCTTCACCGGCAAAAGCACGGCGAAGGACTGCCAGATCTCGCGGTAGAGCCCGGCCTTGCGGATCTCTTCGATGACGATGGCGTCGGCCTCGCGCAGGATGTCGAGCTTCTCCTTGGAGAGCTCCCCGATGCAGCGGATGGCGAGACCGGGGCCCGGGAACGGCTGGCGGTAGACGACTTCGTCGGGCATGCCGAGTTCCTTGCCCAAAAGCCGCACTTCGTCCTTGAAGAGCTCGCGCACCGGTTCGAGGAGCTTCAGGTTCATCTTCTCGGGGAGCCCGCCGACGTTGTGGTGGCTCTTGATGACCGCGGAGGGGCCCTTGGTGGAGACGGACTCGATCACGTCGGGGTACAGGGTCCCCTGGGCGAGGTAGTCGACCTGCCCCAGCTTCTTGGCTTCTTCCTCGAAGAGGTAGATGAATTCGTTGCCGATGATCTTGCGCTTGCGCTCCGGGTCGGAGATGCCGGAGAGCTTGTCCAGGAAGCGGTCGGTCGCGTCGACGTGGTGCAGGTTGATCTTGAAGTGCTTGGTGAAGAGGTTCACCACCTTGTCGGCCTCGCCCTTGCGCAAAAGACCGTTGTTCACGAAGACGCAGTGGAGCTGGTCGCCGATGGCGCGGTGGATCAGGACCGCGACGACGGCGGAGTCGACCCCGCCGGAGAGGGCGCAGAGCACTTTGCCGTTGCCGACCTTCTCGCGGATCGAGGCGGTCTCGGTCTCGATGAAGTTGGCCATGGTCCAGGTCGGGACGCAGCCGCAGATGTTGAAGACGAAGTTGCCGATCATCTCGTCGCCGCGCGGGGTGTGCACCACCTCGGGGTGGAACTGAAGGCCATAGAAGCGGCGCTTCTCGTCCTTCATGGCGGCGGTCGGGCAGCCGGTGGTATGGGCCATGAGGGCGAAGCCTTCCGGCATCAGTTCGATCCGGTCGCCGTGGGACATCCAGACTTCGACGTCACCGGTGAAACTGGCGAAGATCTCGCTGGCACCGTCGAGTTCCAGGGTGGCGCGGCCGAACTCGCGCTTGTCGCAGCGCTCGACGCGGCCGCCGAGCTGCTGGGTCATCAGCTGCATGCCGTAGCAGATGCCCAGGACGGGCACGCCGAGATCGTAGATGCCGAGATCGGAGTGCGGGGCGTCCTTGTCGTAGACGCTGGAGGGGCCGCCGGAGAGGATGATCCCTTTCGGGGCGAACTCCTTGATCTTCTCCAGGGCCATGTTGTAGGGGTGGATCTCGCAGTAGACGCTCTGCTCCCGGACCCGGCGCGCGATCAGCTGGGTTACCTGGGAACCGAAATCGAGGATCAGCACCTTCTCGGAATGGATATCGACAGTCATGTTATTCCTCTTTGTGTGTGCATCCCCCCTTTGGCAAAGGGGGAAGGCTGGTCCGCCGAAGCTCCAGCGAAGACGGAGGGAATTTGCCTTATGTAGGTCTGAGGACCCCATCCTCACCCTGTCCCTCCCCTTGAAAGGGAGGGGACGCTGAAAGAGACGGGGGTGCTTTAATACGGCCTTTTTCGCTACCGGTATTGGAATCAAATAAAGGGGGACTGGCACCTGCGGAGCCAGTCCCCTTCTTCATTTCGTTGGTCTACTTCTCGACGCGGTAGTTCGGGGCTTCTTTGGTGATCATGACGTCGTGGACGTGGGATTCCTTGAGGCCGGCGCCGGTGATCCGCACGAAGCGGCCGTTTTGCTGCAGCTCCTCGATGGTCCGGCTCCCGGTGTAGCCCATGCCGGCACGCAGGCCGCCGATCAGCTGGTGCACGTTGGCGGAAAGCGGTCCGCGCAGCGGGACCATCCCTTCGATCCCTTCGGGGACGAGCTTGATCTCGCTCTCGACGTCGCTTTGGAAGTAGCGGTCCTTGCTCCCCTCTTTCATGGCGCCGATGGAGCCCATGCCGCGGTAGCCCTTGTAGGCGCGACCCTGGTAGAGGATGGTGTCGCCCGGGGACTCTTCGGTCCCGGCGAAGAGGGAGCCGACCATGATGACGTCGGCACCGGCGGCAACCGCCTTGGTGATGTCGCCGGAGTACTTGATCCCGCCGTCGGCGATGAGGGGCACGCCGTATTTCTTGGCGATCCGGGAGCACTCGGCGATGGCGGTGATCTGCGGGACGCCGATACCGGCCACGACGCGCGTGGTGCAGATGGAGCCCGGTCCGATGCCGACCTTGATGGTATCGACCCCGGCCTTGATGAGCGCCTCGGCGGCGTCGGCGGTGGCGATGTTGCCGGCGATGAGCTCAAGGCTCGGGAAGGTCGCCTTGATCCGGACGATGGCGTCGAGAACGCCCTGGGAGTGGCCGTGGGCGGTATCGACGACGATGACGTCGACGCCGGCTTTCATCAGGGCGTCGATGCGGGCGTCCACGTCGGCGGTCGGGCCGACCGCGGCGCCGACGCGCAGACGGCCCAGGGCGTCCTTGCAGGCGTTGGGATATTTCTTGATCTTCTCGATGTCCTTGATGGTGATGAGACCCCGGAGGTTCTTGTCGTCATCGACCACGAGGAGTTTCTCGACGCGGGTGTGCTTGAGGTGCTCCTTCGCCTGGTCCAGGGTGGTCCCGACCGGAACGGTGACCAGGTTGCGCTTGGTCATGCGGTCGGAGATGGGGAGATCGAGGTTGGTTTCGAAACGGAGGTCGCGGTTGGTGAGGATGCCGACCAGCTTGCCGTTGGGTTTGGTGATGGGGACCCCGGAGATGCGGTACTTCGCCATCAGCTCGAGGGCTTCGCGGATGCGCTGGTTGGGGCGCATGGTGATCGGGTCGACGATCATCCCCGATTCGCTCTTCTTCACCTTGTCGACCTCCATCGCCTGCTCGGCGATGGTGAGGTTCTTGTGGATGAAGCCGAGGCCGCCTTCCCGCGCCATGCAGATCGCCGCCCTCGCCTCGGTAACGGTGTCCATGGCCGCACTCACAAGCGGTATGTTCAACTGGATGTTCTTGGTGAGCCGGGTGGAAAGTTCTACGTCGCGGGGGAGGATGAGAGAGTGAGCGGGGAGGAGCAAGACATCATCGAATGTAAGACCTTCTGGGATGTTGCTTTCCAACATGGGGAACTCCTTTTGTTTGGAACGGCGCGGGATATTAACCGAGCAATATAGTCCAAGGAGACGGCAAGGTCAAATAAAAACGTCTAAATTATAACCAGTTGTGTTTACCGGATAAGTATCGGGAATATGGTTGAAAGAGTTGTCGGGGCGGTTGCTGCCCGGGCAATGGCATTAGAGGTGTCACACATACAACACTTGAAGTGTCGGAAAAATCTTAGAAGCAAATCCCCCCCTGCCCCCCTTCGCAAAGGGGGGAGTTCAAGGACCTTTCTCAAGACCCCCTTCGCTTAGATTGCTCTGGAGGCAAATCCCCCCCAGCCCCCCTTTTTCAAAGGGGGGAGTCTGCGGACTTGGAAGTCCCCCATTGAGAAGGGGATTTACGGGGATTTGCCTTTGCCTGTGCCTCAACGACGAAAGGGTCTGCCTTCAATGGTTATTGCGGGATGAAGGCGTTTTTGTCGGTGATCCGGGCGAGCGTCGCGACGATGAGCTTCACGCAGTTCTCCAGGTCGGCGAGCTCCAGGGTCTCGACCGGGGTATGCATGTAACGAAGCGGGATCTTCACCAGTGCGGTGGCCACGCCGCCGCGGGAGATCTGCATCACGTTGGCGTCGGTGCCGGTGGCACGCGGGATGCCGGTGTACTGGACCGGGATGTGGTCCGTTTCGGCGGCGCCGCTCAGCAGATCGAAGAGGACCGGGTTGATGTTGGCGCCGCGCGGCAGGATCGGCCCCTTGCCGAGCCCGACCTCGCCGTTGTGCTTCTTGTCCACGTCGGGCTGGTCGGTGGCGAAATCCACTTCCACGCAGATCCCGACGTCGGGCTTGATCGAGTAGCAGCTCGTGGTGCCGCCGCGCAGACCGACTTCCTCCTGCACCGAGGAGACGCCGTAGAGATCGACGGCAAGCGGCTGGGCAAGCGCCGCGACCTCGCGCAGCACTTCGGCGACCACGAAACTCCCCGCCTTGTCGTCGAAACCGCGCGAGGTGACCCGATCGCCGTGCAGCCGCTCAAAACCGACCGCAAAGGTGATCGCATCGCCGACGCGGATCAGGGAGAGGGCTTCGGCCTTGTCCTTGGCCCCGATGTCGATGTACTGCGCCTCCAGCTTGATGACGTTGTCGCGCTCCTTGGGCTCGATGAGGTGGATCGGCTTCTTGCCGACGACACCTTTCACCGGACCATGGGCGGCCTGGACGTTGACCCGCATGCCGGGGGTGATGTGGGGATCGACCCCGCCGATGGAGCCGAAAAAGATGAAGCCGTTGTCGTCGACGTAGCGGACCTGCAGGCCGATCTCGTCGGAGTGGCCGACCAGCATGACCCGGGGGAGGTTGTCACCGGCGCCGGGAATGAACCCGAAGACGTTGCCCATGACGTCGCTCGTGACCTGGGCGAAGGGAGCGATGTAGGAACGGAAAATGCGCTGGGCCGGCTGCTCGTATCCGGAAGGGCTCGGCGCTTGAAGAAGCTGCTGCAGGAATTCGATGGATGCTTCTCTCATGGGGGTTCACTCTCCTTGTCAGTCGATTCGGTACCAAAGTGATCAGATCGGTTGATCAGCCAAAATCTTTATCCCCTACCTTACGATGAAAGGAGGTTGGTTGACAATGGGGTTCGTGGCATGGAGCAAGGAGCAGTTGCAACCGTCTCTTCTCGCTCAATGCCTCATGCCCAAGGTCCACCTTGGGAACGCAAAAACGATCCAAGCTCCAGCTTGGTAAAGGAGGCCTTTGTGAAGCGGGAGCTTCCTGAATGGACTACGTTCCCAAGCTGGAGCTTGGGAACGAGAGAGTGCAGGAACTTGGGAACGAGAGATTGCTGGAACTTGGAAACAAGATGGCTTGGATCGAAAGATGAGGAAGGTGCTGATGGCGGCGTGGTCAATTGCCAAGTATCCATGGTCAATTGAATTGCCTACATCGGGTATTTGTTCATCGAGGACGGGTCGAGCTGGTCGAGGAAGTCGACGAAGCGGCGGGCGTTGTTCTCGTCGGCGAAGCTGTCTTCGCTCATGTCGAGCTGGGACACCTGCGACAAGAGGTCGGGATTCACCAGGACCGGCTTGCGGTACTTAAGCGATAAGAGCATCGCCTCGCTTACGTGGACTTCGAGGCGCAGCTCGTCCCCTCCCGCGGGCTGGACCCGTACCGAGGTGGTGAAGACGCCGTCCTGAACGCTTTCGAGGTAGATCCCGGCCACGGTCATCTGCAGCCGCTCCAAAAGGGCGGTGAAGACGTCCTTGCGCCCGTTGCGGCCGGCGGCTTCGCGCCCGATGAATTCTGCGGCGAAGGAGATCGACTCGGCGGCGCCGATCCAGACCGGAACGGTCTGTTCACCGTCGGCGTCTTTGAGGATCACCACCGGCATCTGCGCGATCGGATCGAGCGCAAACCCGTAGACTTTCATCTCGATGTACATGCCAGTCTCCTCCCTCTGACTCAATGGAGCACCTCGCCTTTGAGCAGGGTCTGCAAACCTTCCACGATCCGCACCGGAATCACCTTTCCCGCCAGGGAAGGAGCGCCATCCAAAAGCGTGCCGCGGTTCCCCCCGGTCCTCCCGAAGAGACAGTCACCGGTACTGCTCGCCCCCTCCACCAGCACCTGCTGCACGGTGCCGACCAGGGAGCGGTTCAGCTCCAGGGTGGAACGTTTCTGTTTCTGCTGGAGCCGGTCCAGCCGCTGCTGCTTCACCGCGTATTCGGTACTGTCCTCCAGCTCCGCCGCCTGGGTGCCGGGGCGGGGCGAGTAGACGAAGGAGAAGAGATCGGCATAGCCGACCTCGTCGAGCAGGGTGAGGGTCTCCGCAAACGCAGCCTCGTCCTCGCCGGGGAAGCCGACGATGATGTCACCGGTGATCTGGATCTCCGGGCAGGCCTGTTTGAGCAGCGCAACCTTGCGAAGATACTCGGTCCTCGTGTAGCCGCGGTTCATCGCCTTGAGGATGCGATCGCTCCCGGACTGGGCCGGGAGATGGATATGCGGGGCAAGCTTATTAATTTGACTAAAGCAATATACTAATGTGTCCGATAAGTCTTTTGGATGCGACGTGGTAAAGCGAATCCGCTCGATCCCGTCAACCTCGGCGACCATCCGGAGCAGCCCGGGGAAGTCCGGTTCGTCGGCGCCACCGCGGCCGTAGGAGTTCACGTTCTGGCCCAGGAGGGTCACCTCGGTGACACCGGCCGCCGCCAGGGCGCGGATCTCCTCGACGATCTTCGCGGCGCTGCGGCTGATCTCCCGGCCGCGCACGTGCGGCACGATGCAGTAGGAGCAGAAGTTGTCGCACCCCTGCATGACGGTGACGAAGCGGGTCACGCCCGCCTCGACGTCGGTTGCCGGGAAGAGGTCGAACCTTTTTTCGTCGTCGATGAAGTCGGTCTCGATGCGCCGCTCGCCGCGCTCGGCGCCGCTCACCATCTCCTGGAGGAGATGGATGTTGTGGGTGCCGAAGACCAGGTTCACGAAGGGGGCCTTCTGCAAAAGCCGCTCCCCTTCCTGCTGGGCGACGCACCCCCCTACCCCGATGATGAGCCGCGGGTTGCGGGACTTGATCGACTTGAACTTCCCGAGGTGGCCGTAGACGCGCTGCTCGGCCTTCGCCCGGATGCTGCAGGTATTTAAGAGAATGAGGTCCGCCTGACGGGGATCCTCGGTCCGGCCGTAACCGATCCCCTTCATCAGGGCGACTATCTTCTCTGAATCACTGACATTCATCTGGCACCCGAAGGTTTCCAGATACAACATTTTTTCCTGTTTCACGTGTAGTTCCCATTACCGAAATTGCTGAATAGTACGCAAGTTCGCGCCTTCCCGTCAACAGATTTAAACGCCGTACTCCCCCTGCCGCACGATGGCGTAACGCAAACGAAACACTGTTTTATATATTTCTTCATATATATGAAAAATGTGCTTGACACTAAAATCCAACATTCTATATATTCGACACAACCAAACCTTTGTTTAACTAATTAAAACTCCCTAATCGACTGCAGCGAGGGGGGAGGCAGGGCGCCAGTGCGCCGGGCGCCGATCAACACTCGAGGAGGAGTTAGATGAACACAGTAGCGAAGAGACTTGTGTTGGGGGCAGCGATTGCCACCCTCGCCGCACCTGCGTACGCCCAGGCGGACGACCAGGCCCTGCAATTGAAGGTCGATGAACTGAGCAAGAAGGTGCAGCAGCTCGAGGAGAAGTCGCAGAACCAGCAGAAGGAACTGACCCGGAAGGTCGAAAAGCTCGAAGACAAGTCGCTCAGCAAGTGGCTCACCATCGGCGGCGACTACCGGTTCCGCTTCGACAGCCTCCGGGGGCAGACCGCTGCGTTCACCGACGCAATGGGAACCTTCAACAACGCCGCGGCGCAGCTTCAGGGCGCCTTCTTTGCCGACCCGACCAACCCGATAAATGCGGCGATGCTCAGCGGCCTGATGAACTTCTCCAACCAGATGCAGAACACGAACACCCTGTCCGGCGCCCGCAACTTCCTGGGCCAGGCCTCGACCCAGCAGATGATCGGCGGGCTGGGGAATTTCGCCAAGCAGGTTCCCTCCTACCGCCCCAACAACGACTCCCTCTACACCAACCGCCTCGGTCTTGACCTGCACGCCAAGGCGACCAAGGACGTTACCGTCAACGTAAGGCTCCTCGCCTATAAGGTCTTCGGTGCCCAGGACGACAGCGCCATCACCAACAACGGCTCCGCCCCCTTCTTTGCCGACCGCACCGGCGTCTTCGACGGCACCCTCGGCCACGTCCCCTCCTCGAGCCTGCTCGACGTGGACCGCGCCTACGCCACCTGGTCCAACATCGGCGACCAGCCGGTCTGGTTCTCGGTCGGGCGTCGCCCCTCCACCAACGGCGCGCCGAGCAACCTGCGCCTGAACAACCCGCGTCCGGGTAACGGCGGCACCCCGGCCCTCCTGGTCGACTACGCCTTCGACGGCATGACCCTCGGCTACGCTCCGGACATCGATGCCCTCCCCGGCGCCTACGCGAAGGTCTGCTACGGCCGCGGCTTTGAGAGCGGCTTCGAGAACCCGGCCAACAGCCTGAACGACACCGACATGCTCGGCATCGCCGTGATCCCGATCGACACCGACCCGCTGCGCGTCTGGCTGCAGTGGAACCGCGGCTTCAGCATCTTCGACTTCCCGACCATGCAGAACACCGCCTTCGGCAACACCGCTCCCAAGGTCAACCTGGGCGACATCGACTGGTACGGCGCCGGCGCCATGAGCACCATCAAGAACGTCGGCCCCGGCAAGCTCAACTTCTTCGGCGATGCCGGCTTGAGCGTCACCCACCCGAACAACAACGTCTCCGGCCAGGCCGGCTTCCAGGGCCTGATGACCGGCCGCTTCCTGCAGCCGGAAGCCCCGACCGACAAGACCGGCTGGGCCGCCTACGTCGGCGCCCGCTACGACTACGAGCCTTCCCGCACCAAGGTCGGCCTCGAGTACAACCACGGCTCCAAGAACTGGATCACCTTCGCCCCGTCCGCCGATGACATGTGGACCTCCAAGCTCGGGACCCGCGGCGACGTCTACGAGGCGTACCTGATCCAGGAACTCAACCTGAAGCCGATCTCCTCCTACCTCGCCACCGCCTTCTTCCGGCTCGGCTACCAGTACTACAGCTTCGACTACACCGGCAGCAACAACTGGGTTGGCGCACCGGTCAAGATCTCCGAGGTCAAATCGACCGACATGATGCTCCTCACCCCGCTCAAGTACGCCCAGGACATCTACCTGACCTTCGAGGTGAAGTTCTAGAAACCGGGGTCGGGGATCCGGGATCTGGGGTCGGGAAAACCGGCTATCCCAGGATCGCTGACCACGACAGATCGACTCATTTCCCAGCCGGCCACCCCCTCTTCTGGGGTTGAGGTGGTGGCCGGCTCGAACAAGCGGGCTGACGAGCCCGGGTTGGTCCTCCCGGACCGGCCCAGAAGGAGAAAGTCATGAAGGCAGTCGTATCATTTCTCGTGGTAGCAGCCATCGTCGCGGTGTCGGTGTTCGGTTTCACCAAAGGGGCCCAGGCGGACGAAATCAAGATGGTCGGCGTCATCACCAAGATCGAGATCGAAGGTGCCAGCGCCAAGACGGCCACGGCAACCCTCAAGGACAACAAGACCGAACAGCTCGTTGTCATCACCGTCAACGACGATCTGACCTTGGACAAGTTCAAGGACCACCGCATCGTCGAAGGTGACGAGATCCGTTGCAAGTACGAAGTCATCGACGGCAAGAACATCAGCAGGTTTTTCCGCAAAACCGCCGGCTGTTGACCCGATAAAAGAAGGCGCTGCAATCTGTTGATTCCAGCGCCTCTTTTTGGCCCGATTTCATCCAATTATTCATATGTTTAACCACCCGGCCGGCATCCGGTGGGCGGAGACCGGCCGGGCAACGAACCACTGCGGAGGAGCACAGATGAAGAAGAGGACTGCGGCAGCTGCAATGTTTACCGTCGCCATTTTGGCGACTGCGGCGTACGCCGCCCATCCCGGCGCGGACTACATCAAGGAGAACGGTTACAAGGGGCCGGAAACCTGCGAGGAGTGCCACCCCGGCAAGGCCAAGGCGTTTTTGGACACGGTGCACTGGAAGCACGCTTCCAAGGTGACCAACGTGGACGGGCTCGATCCCAAGAAAGAGTACGGGATGCAGAACCGTATCTACGTCATGTGCAACGGCAACGACATCGTCAACAACCTGAAGGAAATCCCCAAGAACCCCGAAACCGGCAAGACCAAGTTCTCCGGCTGCAACACCTGCCATCCCGGCGACCACCTCAACGACGTCGGGAGCAAGGGTGCCGAGGCGGAAAAGGCGATCGACTGCCTGGTCTGCCACTCCACCGCGTACGACTTCCGCAAGAGAAAGCCGATGAAGGACGACAAGGGGCGCGTGGTCATGGGGCAGGACCGCTCCAAGGAAGCGGCGCTCGCCATCGGCAAGCCGACCGCGAAGAACTGCATGGTCTGCCACGAGGCGGCCGGCGGCGGGGTCATCGTGAAGCGCGGCTTCTCCTTCACCAAGGAAACCGACGCCCATGCCGCCAAGGGAATGGTCTGCGTCGACTGCCACAAGGCGAAAGACCACAAGATCCCGACCGGGACCGACCCGAACAACTGGGCTAACGACGGCGTCCGGCTCTCCTGCGCCGACGTCTCCTGCCACGGCGCGAGCCCGCACAAAGATGCCGACCTGAACCGCCACACCGCCAAGGTCGCCTGCCAGACCTGCCACATTCCGCGTACCGGCGGCGCTTTTGCCAAGGACTTCACCGTCTGGGCCCAGAACCCGGACAAGTTCTACGAGCCGACCACGCTGAAACTGGAGGCCAACGAATCGAGCCCGGTCTATGCCTGGTACAACGGCACCGTCGCCAACACCCCGCACTTCATCGGCCCCAAGGGGAGCAAAAAGGACGGCAAGAGCAAGATCTATCCCTTCAAGATCTTCCAGGGGAAAGCGTTCTATAACAAGAAGACCGGAGAGCTCCTCTCCATGGACTTCGCACCGCCCATGGCAAACGGCAACACCCGCGCCGGCGTGGAATCGGCCGCCCGCACCCTGGGGATGAAAAACCCGGAGCAGGTCGCCAAGGAAGCGGTTCCGGGGTGGCAAACCATCTACTTTGCCAGCAGCCACCTGGTCACCAAGACCCGGGCGCTTTCCTGCGCCAACTGCCACGCCCCCAACGGCGTGCTGAACTTCAAGGAGCTTGGTTACAGCGACAAGGAAGTGGTGAAGCTGACCAGCCCGGAGCTGTTCTTCAACAAGGTAGCCGCGAAGATGAAGGAAGATTGGTAGGAAACGGAGAGATTACTTGCTGGGGATGAAGTTGGGGGCGCGATGTGCGCCCCCTTTTTTTGTGGTGCGACCGCCGAGATGACGGTCGCGGCAGGGTTGGACGACGCCGACCGGCGCCGATCAGACCCTTCAACCACCGCCCGGGGCGCAGGAATGGGACGACGCTCCGCCGCCGGAACCGGTGGCGAAGGAGGAGAGCTCCTTCTTCACGTCGTCGGACCCGCAATGCGGGCAGATGACCTCGGCTGCGTCCTGGGACTTCTGCACCTTTTCAAAACGGTGCTCGCATCTGCGGCAGCTGTACTCGAATATCGGCATGGGAACCTCCAGGTACCTGTGGCATGTTTTGAGCCGTCAGGGGCTCGTTGGCTGGTTACTTACTTCCGAAGGCGAGCAAGACCGGGTAGCTGCGCTCCCCTTTCTCCACTACGGCCGCCGTGACTACGCCTATCTCGGACAGACCGGCTCTCTGGAAAGTTCCGGGGAAGAACTCGCGTTCGAAGCCATTGTGCTCGACGACGGTGTCGGCGTGAAAACTGCCGTCTTCCTTTTCCAGATCGGCCAGGGCCAGCCAACCGCCGGGGTTGAGGCTGGCGACGAGACTTTGAACCAGTCCCTCGACGTCCTTTACATGGTGCATCGTCATGCTGCTTACGATCAAGTCGTATTTGCCGGGAATCGCTTCCTGGTGCTCGAGATCGATGTGCAGGGTGGTGACGTTATCGATCCCACGCTCGGCGACTTTGGCGTCCAGGACATCGAGCATCCCTTGCGAGCTGTCCGCGCCGGTGATCCGGCTGACGAAGCCGTGGAGCCCGAGGGTGACCAGGCCGCTGCCGCAGCCATAGTCGAGTGCCGTCATGCCGGCGGTGAGGGGAAGCCGGCTGGTAATGGCGGCCACGACCTCCTGGGCCAGCTTCAGGCGGCGCGGCTCATTGTCCCAGGTGGCTGCGGCGGCGTCGAAATCGCGTTTACCCTTATTTTCCATTGCGGTGCCTTTCTTAGGTTGAGGATTTTGGTGCGCGTTCCGGGCGATGACTCACCCTCTTGAGCGACATCCGAGTATACAATTCAATAATTCAAATTTCAATATATTACACAAAGAATCCATCTTCCGGTGCCGCGACGTCATCCCGTAGGACCTGGTTAGCTTGTGGGCGCGCCATTCCCGGCTCCATCAACCGCACCCGGCGTCACGTTACCGCCTTCGGCGGATCGCGCCTGGAAAGGCCCTCCCACAGTAAATACACGCCTCGCGCTCCCACAGTACATACGCCCCACGGTCAGTGTCGGCCGCCCCTCCTCTCTTTTCAAACCCGCCCTTCGGCTCCGTGAATAAGTTGGCAAATCTATGCAACATTTCTGCTTGACATTGCGCATTGCCAAATGGTATAAATCCTACTTTCCGAAATCAAAGCGCATTGCGTAAAAATATTGGAGGTGTGGTTTGGCAAATCATAAATCGGCGCTCAAGAGGATCAGGCAGACGGAGAAGAGAACGGATCGCAATCGGCACGTCCGCTCCACCCTGCGTACCTTCATCAAGCGGGTCCGCGAGGCTGTCGCTGCTAAGGATCAGGCTGCTGCAACCGCGGCTCTGGCTCAGGCGATCCCGGTGATCGATTCTGCGGCGACCAAAGGGGTTATCCACTCCTCCAACGCCTCCAGGAACGTCTCCCGCCTCACCAAACTGGTTAATACTCTCTCCGCATAAGGCGAGACGCATACTAGTAACAAGGAAGGGAATCCGGCAACGGATTCCCTTTTCTGCGTTGGCTTTGGATTTGCTGCATCCCCTCTCCTCCGGGAGAGGGTTAGGCCCCGCGCGGAATCGCGACAGGAATGTCGCTCCTACAGGTTTAACCGCCTGGCACGATCTGCCGAAGGCGGTGATGCAGGGCTCCGTGATTATGGTTGCGTTATTCGCGCCTGGAAAGGCGCTCCCACAGGGTAATCCCTTGCAACAAAAAAGGGGCGAATCCCTTTGTGGATACGCCCTCTCCTGCCGTGATCAGGGTTGCGGTTATTCGCGCCTGGAAAGGCGCTCCCACAGGGTAATCCCTCGCTACTTAAAGCGGGCGGATCCCCTTGAGGAGGCGCACCAAGCCCTCGTCGAACGTCGAACGTCGAACGTCGAACGTCGAACGTCGAACGCCGGGCGGTTCACCGCCCGGACCGCCCCGCAGTGCAGACCTCGGTCACGAACCGCTCGAACAGGACCTCGGAACGCCCCCCGGACTTGAAGGCCAGGTCCAGTTCCAGCATCTTCTCGAAGATCACCCTCAGCTCGCCCACCGTGTAGTTTCTCGCCTGATCGGTCACCTTCTTCAAAAAGTACGGGTTGATCCCCGTTGCCTTACCCAATTCGGACGACGGCACCCGCCGATCCAAAAGTTCCCGCACCTGCCACAGTTGCCGGAAATGGCGCGCCACCGCGCCCAGCATCCGAATCGGGACCTCGCCGTCGCGAAACAGCGAGGTGAGCATCCGCAGCGCCTTGGCCAGGTCCTTCCCGCCGATGGCATCGGTGAACTCGAAGACGCTCTCCACCTTGGTGTCGGAAACGATCGCCCGGACGTCGTCCATCCCGATCACTTCCTTGTTCCCGCAGTAGATGCAGAGTTTCTCGACCTGGGAGGCGAGCTCCTGGAGGTTGGTCCCGACCAGGATGCCGAGCAGGTCCGCTGCGGAGGGATCGATCCTTTTTCCCGCGGCACGTATTTCGTCGCGGATGTAGGGGCCGAGTTGGTTCTCGTAGGGGCGCTTGAATTCGACCGCCTCGCCGCGCTTTTTGAAGTCCAGGAAGAACTTCTTGCGTCCGTCGATCTTCTCCGCCTGCAGGATGAGGCAGGTCGACGGCGCGGGGTCCTGGAGGTAGGGAAGGAGGATTTCCTGGGCAGCGGCGTTCAGTTCACCCGCTTTCTTCACCAGGATCACCCGGCGGTCGGCGAACATCGGCAAGGTCTGGGCGGCGCTGAAGACCTCGTCCCCCTTGCATTCGTTGCCATAGAAGACGTTCAGGTTGAAGTCGCGGAAACCGGGGTCGACGACGCGGTCCAACAGCCGCTTCACCGCACGCTCCACGAGATACGGCTCGTCCCCATACAAAAGATAAAGGGGGCCGAGCTCCCCCTTTTCCACGAATCTGTTGAATTCTTCAGGCTTCATTGCAAAGACCTTTGTAGTGAAGCTGGTGCTTCATGGATGGTTGCTTTCCAAGGTGGACCAGGGGAAGGGAATAAAGGGCACCCAAACCTCAAAGGCAAATCCCCCCCAGCCCCCCTTTTGTCAAAGGGGGGAGTTATGGGGTTTACCTGCTCATTGCTGTTTGAGCATTACTCTTTGCTCTAAGACCACTGACCACTGACGATTGACCAATAGCCATGGTCCATTGTCCATCGATCATTGATCAAAACCGTTCCCCGGCCTTGGTCCAGATGTCTTCGGCGATCCGGCGGCAGATGCGCTCCACGGCGGCCGACTCGGCGTTTTGCTGCAGCGGGATGGTGCCGGCATTCTGCTGCACCGGGGTGGCGGTCGTCGTGGCGTTCTGGGGCGGGATGTTCGCCGGATAGACCTGGGTCTCGGTCACCTCTCCCTTCCAGAGAACTTTCTGCGAGGTACGCTGGCGCAGGGTGGCTTCAACCTTGAGCGATGCCTGGTATTCACGGATGACGTCGTTGGCAGTGTAGGAGACCGGGATGGTTGCGTAGGAAAGGATCACCCCGACGAGTTCCAGGTCGGCCTTGTCTCCGGGGAGGACCTTCCCACCGGAGCGCTGGGCGAATTCATCCACGATCTGCCTGCCAAGGACCCCTTCGACGCCAGAACGGTAGCTCCGGTTGACGAACAGGATCACGTTGACGCCGTTGGCCCCTTGCAGGAAGTCGCGGTCGCCGACGACATGATAACCGCAACCGGAAAGAACAAGGACGGCAAGGAGTATCAGGAGGAGCTTGGACATAATGAATTCTCGGGGCCGGTGGTCCGGGATCTGGAGTCAGGGGAGCCGCACACGGATAACACCTCGAAAAGACGGATCAAGGGACCTTTTCCGGGAAAACCCCGCAAGGGGTTGTCCGTGAGAATCCGTCCTTGAGAGGTTCTATCCGTGTGCGGTTTGTTTTCAGGCGACGACGATGTTCACGAGCTTGCCGGCGACGTAGATCACTTTCTTCACCGATTTACCTTCCAGGAACGGCTGGACCTTTTCATCGGCCAGGGCCTGAGCCTTGACCTCTTCCTCGGCGGCGGAGGGGGAGACGTTCAGCTTGCTTCTGAGCTTGCCGTTCACCTGGACGACCACGGTGATTTCCTCGTCAACGGTCGCCTCGGCATCGAAACCGGGCCAGCCGGACGCCTCGACGGCGCCTTTTTCGCCGACCGCGGTCCAGAGTTCCTCGGTGAAGTGCGGCACGAACGGGGCCAGCAGGCGGATCACCGAGAGGACGGCCTCGCGCACGACGGCCACATTTCCCGGCGCGCTCTTCGGCTCAAAGGCCTGGATCGCGTTCACGAGCTCCATTACCGCCGCGATGGCGGTGTTGAAGTGGAAGCGCCCGTCGATGTCCTCGGTGACCTTGCGGATGGTCTTGTGCACCGCACGGCGCAGCCCCTTCCCTTCGGAGGTGAGCTTGGCCGGATCCACTGCACCGGCACCGGTGATGAACGGCAGCGCCTCGAATACCAGGCGCCAGACGCGGTTTAAGAAGCGGTAGCTCCCGTCCACCCCCTGGTCGCTCCAGTCGAGGTCTTTCTCGGGGGGCGCGGCGAAGAGAGAGAACAGACGCGCGGTGTCGGCGCCGTAACGCTCGATGAGGGCGTTCGGGTCGACCACGTTCCCCTTGGACTTGCTCATCTTGGCGCCGTCCTTGATCACCATCCCCTGGGTGAGGAGGTTGGAGAACGGCTCCTCCACGTTGCAGTAACCGAGGTCGCGCAGCACCTTGGTGAAGAACCGGGCGTAGAGCAGGTGCAAAACGGCATGCTCGATGCCGCCGATGTACTGGTCGACCGGCATCCAGGCTTCCACCTGCTTTTTGTCCAGCGGCCCCTCGTTGTATTTCGGGGAGCAGTAGCGGAGGAAGTACCAGGAGGACTGCACGAAGGTGTCCATGGTGTCGGTCTCGCGCCGCGCGGCGCCGCCGCAGACCGGGCAGGTGCAGTTGACGAAGCTCGTCACCTTGGCCAGCGGGTTCCCCCCCTCGCCGGTGAACTCAACGTCCATCGGAAGCACGACCGGAAGCTGATCCTTGGGCACCGGCACCACGCCGCAGGTGGGGCAGTTGATCATCGGGATCGGGTTCCCCCAGTAACGCTGCCGGGAAACGCCCCAGTCGCGCAGGCGGAAGTTGACGGTCTTGCGGCCGATCCCTTCCTTCTCGAGGAAGTCGGCGATCGCCTCCTTGGCGTCACCGCTCTTCATCCCGTCGAAAGATCCGGAGCTCACCATGATCCCTTCGACGGTGAAGGCCTCGGTCATGGTCGCCGGATCGAGGGTCTCCCCTTCCGGCACGATGACCACCTTGAGCGGCAGATCGTATTTCTTGGCGAACTCGAAGTCGCGCTGGTCGTGGGTCGGAACCGCCATGACCGCACCGGTGCCGTACTCCATGAGGACGAAGTTGGCGAGGAAGATCGGCATCTTCACCTTGGTGAGCGGGTTGATGCAGTAGGCACCGGTGAAGACCCCTTCCTTCTCCTGGTCCTCGGCGCCGCGCTTGAGTTTGTCGCTCTTCTTCACCTTGTCGATGAATGCCTCGACCTGCGGGCGCTGCGCGTCGGTGGCGAGCTGGAGCGCCATCGGGTGCTCCGGGGCAAGCGACATGAAGGTGGCGCCGTAAAGGGTATCCTGGCGGGTGGTGAAGACCGTGATCTTGGAAGAGCCGTCTTCCAGCGGGAACTCGACCTCGCAGCCGACGCTGCGCCCGATCCAGTTGCGCTGCATGGTGAGGACGCGCTCCGGCCAGCCGTTGGTCAGCTTGTAGGTGTCATCGAGAAGCTCCTGCGCGTAGGCGGTGATCCGGAACGACCACTGTTCCAGCTCCTTTTGCACCACCTCGGAGTCGCAGCGCCAGCAGGCGCCGTCTTCGACCTGCTCGTTGGCGAGCACCGTCTGGCATTTGGGGCACCAGTTGACCGGGGAGACCTTCTTGTAGGCGAGACCTTTCTCGTACATTTCGAGGAAGATCTGCTGCTCCCACTTGTAATAGTCGAGGTCGCAGGTGGCGAGTTCGCGGTCCCAGTCGTAGGAAAGGCCTAGGCGCTTCAGCTGGCCGCGCATGTAGTCGATGTTCTCGTAGGTCCATTTCGCCGGATGGCTCTTGTTCTGGATCGCCGCGTTTTCCGCCGGCATCCCGAACGCGTCCCACCCCATCGGGTGCAGGACGTTGAAGCCGCGCATCCGTTTGAAGCGGGCGATGACGTCACCGATCGAGTAGTTGCGGACGTGACCCATGTGGATCCGACCCGAGGGATAGGGAAACATCTCGAGGAGGTAGTACTTCTCGCGCTGCGCGTCCTCGACCGCCTTGAAGCTCTTGTTCGTTTCCCAGAACCCCTGCCACTTTTCCTCGACCTGTTTAGGGTTGTACCGCTCCTCCATCAAAACCTCCGGAATTCAATGAACAATGAACAATGATCAATGAACGGTACTGCGTTCATATCATTGTTCATCGCTCTTATTCTTATTTTGTTACTACCTGAAGTATCTATTACGGCTTTTGATCGTTGATCATTGTTCGACGTTGAGCAACCGGCGCGCCACCTCGTAGACCTTGGAGGGCTGCATCGGCTTGGTGATGTAATCGTTGGCCCCCAGCGCCAGGGCGCGCTCCCGGTCCTCCTGGGCGGCCTCGGTGGTGATGACGATGATCGGGACGTTGGCATAGCCGGGGTCGCTGCGGATCAGGCTCACCAGCTTCAGGCCGTCCATCACGGGCATGTTGATGTCGGTGAGGATCAGGTCGAACCGCTCCATCGAGAGCTTTTTCAGCCCTTCCATCCCGTCGGACGCCTCCACGAGACGGGCGCCGCGGATGCGGTTCAGGGCGAAGGAAATCAGCTGCCTCATGGTCAGCGAGTCTTCGACGATCAGGATTCGATAAGTCGACATCCGGCTTTATCCCTCCGGGTTGTTACGTCACCTCGGTACATTGATAGCATCGCAAAATATGGCCCGGTACGGCCATCTTTTTCTGTGGGAGCGGACAACGGGGGATTCGCGCCAGGAATGGCGCTCCCACCGGCGCGAGCTCCGGAATCCAGAGTTCCCGCATCCCGTGTTCCGGCAAGGGGGCAACCCATTACCCGAACCGCGGGGCGAGCCCGCAGCGCAGCACGATCTCGCGCGGCATCTGGTCCAGGGTCACCACCTTGTCCACCATCCCGGTCAGGATCGCCTCGCGCGGCATCCCGAAGACCACGCAGGATTCCTCCGACTCGGCGAGGACCTGCGCTCCGGCCCGCTTGGCCTGCACGACCCCTTCCGCCCCGTCGTTTCCCATCCCGGTCAGGACCACCGCCAGCAGCCGGTTCTTCCAGATGCGCGCCGCGCTGGCGAACATCACGTCCACGCTGGGGACGTAGCGCTCCTTGTCGGTCGGGTCGACCACCTGGGCGACCACCTTGCCGTCCGCCTCGACGAAGGTGAGGTTCTTCCCCCCCGGAGCGATCAGCGCCCGTCCCGGGACCACCGCGTCGCCGTCGCGCGCCTCCCACACCTCGAAACCGGAGCTCCGGTTGAGCCGGTCCGCGAAGGTCCTGGTGAAACCGCCCGGCATGTGCTGCGAGATGACCATGGCAAACGGGGGCACCTGTTTGAACGAGGCGAAGATGTCCTGCAGCGCGGGAGGCCCGCCGGTGGAAGAGCCGATGGCAACCACGTCGATGGTGGTGGAGGCCGGGCGCGGCGCCGGCTGCGAAACGGGCACTTCCTCCACCCGGGGGGGCTCCAGGCGCTTGTGCAGCACCTGGGCGATGTTCAGCTTGAAGACCGCCTGGACCTTCTCGTGCAGGTCTTCCTGGATGTTGAGCAGATCCTCGGAGGCGACCCCGGTCGGCTTGGTGATGAAATCGACCGCGCCGAGTTCGAGCGCCTTGAAAACCTTTTCGTCGCCGCGGGTCGAGCTGATGACGATGACCGGAACCGGGGAGCTCGCCATCAGGATGCGCAGCATGGTGAAGCCGTCCATCCGGGGCATTTCCAGGTCGAGGGTGACCAGGTCCGGGGCGAGGTCGATCACCCGGCGGATTCCCTCCTCGCCGTTGGTCGCATACCCCACCACCTGGACCTCCGGGATCGCTTCCAGCATCCTGGTGATGGCCCGCCGGCTGTAGGCGGAATCGTCGACAACTACTACACGTACCGTCTTCTTCAAATTCAATCCCCTCGGCTCTTCTGCTACAGGGCCACCGTCTTCTGGTAGACCATGTCGTTTTTCAGGTGGCGCAATGCAAAGGCGGTTGAAAGGTTCATCAACGACTCGGAGTGCCCCAGCAGCAGGTATCCGCCGGAGCTGAGCGTGTGGTAGAAGGAGTCGATCAGCCGCTTCTTGGCGTCATTGTCGAAGTAGATGATGACGTTGCGGCAAAAGATTACGTCCATCTTCCCCAGAAGGGCGAGCCGGTTCGCGTCGAACAGGTTCATGTGGCTGATCGAAACCAGCTCGCGGACCTGGTCGGCGATGCGGTACCCGTCGGGGGTCTTCACGAAGTAGCGCTTGAGGTAGTGCTCCTCGGTGGACCGAAACGACGCCTGGCCGTAGACCCCCTTGCGCGCCTGCTGCACCACCCGCTGGCTGATGTCGGAGCCCACGATCTCGACGCGCCACCCGAGGAAGCACCCCATCTCCAGCATCAGCATGGCGATGGTGTAGGGCTCCTCACCGGTGGAGCACCCGGCGCTCCAGATCCGCAAGGTCCGCTCCTTCTCCCTGAGCTTCATCAGGTCCGGAAGGATCTCGTCGGTGTACGCCTTGAGCTGGAACCCCTCGCGGAAGAAGTAGGTCTCGTTGGTGGTGAGGATGTCCATGATGTCGGACAGCTCCTCGTTGCGCTTGGGATGGTACTTGAGGAACTGGTAGTACTCGCGGAAGCTCCCCAGGCTGTGATGGACCAGCCGGCGGTACAGGCGCTTGTCGAGAAGGTATTTACTGTCACTGTCGAAAAAAATCCCGCAGTGATGGTAAATGAGGTCCCGAATGAGACGGAATTCCTCCTCGGTGAGCTGCTGGTCCGGTTCGGTAAAGAACAGCATCAGCCGAGCCTGTCCATGAGCCCTTCGATCTCCCCGCGCACCAGCGGATCGGACTCCCCTTCCCGGGCCTTCTTGAGGTAGGGGAGCGCACGCTCCCCGAGGGTCTCGCCCATGGCGCGCACAAACGAGCTGCGCACCCCCCAGTGCGGATGCCTCAAAAGATCGTCGCGGCACTCGGCGATCCACTCCCCGCCGAAGCGGGCCAGGATCTCGATGGCGGCCTCCACCACTTCCTCGTCACCGTCGGAGAGGGCCTCCTTGACCGGGGTGAGCGCCGCCTCGCCACCGACCGCGGCAAGGGTCTTCAAACCGGCAATGAGGACCGCCCCGCGGCTGTGGGAAACCAGGAGGGCGACCCCGGCAAGGGCGCGGTCGTCCTTGAGATGGGCCAGGCCGC
The DNA here is from genome assembly GCF_016458275.1 of Geomesophilobacter sediminis. Lineage (GTDB taxonomy): Bacteria > Desulfobacterota > Desulfuromonadia > Geobacterales > Geobacteraceae > Geomesophilobacter > Geomesophilobacter sediminis. The sequence goes on along the minus strand of NZ_JAEMHM010000028.1, from coordinate 41,331 downwards.
GCAGCGCGGCGATCTGCACCCCGGGATCGGCGTCGTTCAAAGCCAGAAGCAGCGGCTGGAGCGCCTCGTCGCCCCCCAGCTCCCCCAAAGCCGCCGCGGCGGCGACCCGGACCTCGGGTACTTCGTCAACCAGGGCCATCACCAGGTGCTTCACCCCCTGCGGGTCGCGCAGCCGGGACAGCGAGCTGACCGCGGCCTGCCGCACGGTGGCGTCCTCGTCCTTGGCCAAAAGGTAGAGACGGTCGGCGTCCTTGAGCCCGGCCAGAAGGATCGCGGCGTCGCGCCGACGAGCGGCGTGTTCGGAGGTGGCGAGCCCGGCGCAGATGTCGGCCATCGCCTCGGGCTGGGTCGCGGTCAGGCGGTCCAGCGCCTCGCGGGCCGCGGCACGCACCAGCGGATCCCGGTCGCCCAGAAGGCGCGCCATCCGCTTCACCGCGCTCTTCACGTTGAGCTTGCCCAGCGAGAGGAGCGACGCGGCGCGCAGAGAGGGCATCTCGTCTTTCAGCCCCTCGATCAGGCGCTCAACCCCGGGGGCGTACTGCAGCTCGCCGGTGAGATACGCGATGAAGGCGCGCTCGTCGGGGGTGGCCGAGGGGAAGTAATCCCACAGCTCGGGAAGGACGGCAACCCCGATGCCGCGGAAGGCCTGGACGCAGCCGGCACGCAGCCGCTCGTGGCGGGAAAGCGCGACCAGCGGCATCGCCGCCCGCGGATCGCCGATGATCCCCAAAAGCGCCACCAGCGACTCGAGCGCGGGGAACTCGGCGCACCCCAGGCTGCGCAGGATCCCGTCCAAAAGGTGGGTGCCGTTCAGCGCGCGCAGCGAGGTCTCGATGGAGGCACGGGTGGCCGCGTCGCTGCGGTTGCGCAGCCGCATCACGGCAACGGCGGCGGCCTCCCGGGCGGAACGGGCCCGTTCCTGGATCCCGTCGAGCAGGATGGGGAAGGCCTCCATCCCGCCGACCGCGCCGAGACAGTCGTAGATGGCGCGGCGCAAGAGGGTCTCGCCCATGAGGGGCGCGATGGTCGGGAGCGGCACCGGCGCGCCGATCGCCGCCAGGGCGTCGAGCACGGTGAAGCGGAACCAGACGTCACCCTCGGAGAGGGCCCCCAAAAGCGCCGGGAGCGCCTGAGGGTCGCCGATCTTGCCGAGGTTTTCGACCGCGCCGCTGCGCACGTTGGGGTCGGGATCGTCCATCGCCTGGATCAAAAGCGGCACGCAGTCGGAGGAGCCGATGCTCCCCAGGATGTCGATCACGAACTTGCGCAGGTCGTGGTCGTAGTCGTTGAGATGGCGGCAAAGCGGCTTGACCGCGACCGATCCCAGGCCGACCAGCGACTCCACCGCCGCGTTGCGCTTGCCGGCGTTGTCGTGGCAGCGCAAAAGGGAGATCAGCCCCTCGACCACGTCGGGGGAAGGCACCCCGGAGCCGAGCAGCACGGCAACGGCCTCCTTGCGGACGCGCCAGCTCTGGTCCCCCATGGCGCCGAAAACGAGTTCCGCGGTCTCCTCGAGGGGGTGCCCCGCGAGCGAGACGACGGCGAGCCGGCGGACTTCCTCATCCGGCGAGCGGAGTTCCCTTTGTATTTCCTCAAGAAGTTTCAGAGGCTCGCCCTCCTGGCATTGAAATGTAAAGCGCGCTCGTTCATGCCTCGGCGCCGCGCAAAGGCGGCGGCAGCGGCACCGAGGAGATATCCTCCAGGGATGCCTGTTCCGAGAAGGTGAGCAGGGAGTCGATGTTCAAGAGCATCACCGGCACCTCCTGCACCAGGCAGAGCCCGACCAGGAACTCTCCCCCCACCACCCGCACTCCCCGCGGCGGCGGCTTGATCTCCTTGACCGGGACGCTGATCATCTCGGTCACCTCGTCCACGACGAGCCCCAGCGGCTGCCCCCCCACGGAGATGATCAAGAGCCGGGCGTTCTCCCGCGAGGCGGCCGGGGGGAGCCCGAAACGCTTGCGCAGGTCGACCACCGGGATCACCATGCCGCGCAGGTTGATCACCCCTTCGACGAAGGGGAGCGCCCGCGGCAGCGGGGAGAGGCGCGGCAGGCGCAGGATCTCCTTGATCCGCATGATGTCCACCGCGTAGAGCCCCTCTTCCATCTTCAGGCAGGCGACCTGTATCTCCTGGATCTGGTCTTTCATCTGGTCACGACTCCCCGCCGATCAGCCCCTCGATGACCTGCAGCACCTTCACCGCCTTGAACGGCTTGGTGAGGTAGGCGTCGGCGCCGGCCGTGCGCCCCCGCTCCAGGTCGGGCCCGCTCTTCTTCGCGCTCAGGATCACCACCGGGATGCCGGCGCTGGCCGGGTCGTCCTTGATGGCCCGGCAGATGTCGAAGCCGTCCATCCCCGGGAGCATCACGTCGAGGATCACCAGGTCGGGCGGGCTCTTCCGGATCAGGTCCAACGCGCTCGCGCCGTCGGAGACGCCGGTGACCCGGTACCCCCTCGTGGTGAAGAGGATGGTTTCCAGTTTGAGGAGGCTCTCCTCGTCCTCCACCAGGAGGATCCTGTTCTTTTTCATCAATTGCTGCCTCCGCCCGCGCTACCCGAGGGTGACGTCGAGCACCTTTGCCATGTCGAGGAGGATGAGCATCTTGCCGTGGACCCGGCCGATTCCCTCCACGAATTCCCGGTCGATCCCCTCAAGGACCACCGGCGGCGGCTCGATCCCCTGGAGGGGGACCCGGACCACCTGAACCACTTCATCGACGAGGACGCCGCAAAAGCCGCCCTCGCGCTTCACCACCACGATCCGCTCCCGCTCGGCGGGGGTGCCGGCGGTAAGCCCCAGGCGCAGGCGCATGTCGAAGACCGGAATGATCACCCCGCGCAGGGAAAGGATCCCGCGCACGAAGCCGGGGACCCGCGGCACCTCGGTCACCTCGCGCGGCCGCACGATCTCCTTGATGTCCAGGATGTCGATCGCGTAGACCTCGTCGGCCACCCGGAAGCAGAGGAGCTCCAGCGAGGCGACCTCTTCCACCACCACCTGGGCCTCGCGCTCCTCGGCCTCGGCGAGCTCCCTCCCCTTCAGGATCACCGCCAGCGGGTCGAAGAGCTCCTCCGGGGCGAGCGGGCCGGGAGGGGTTGGGGCGGCGACGATGGCCGGGAAGGTGGTTACCGGAACCGTCTCGGCGACCGGAGCGGTGGGTGCCGCGGCAGCGGCCGGGACCGGCGCGGCGGCGACTGCCGGCGTCACCTCCGGCGGCTCCGGCAGGTCGTCCCAGGCGAAAGCGGCGACGCTCGCCGAAAGGGCGCCCCCGATCGGGGACAAGGGGGGCTCGCTCGAGGCCTCCAGCGGATCGGGAAACTCCAGGGCGCAGTCGGGCAGCTCCGGCTCGGGCAGCGGCGCGGCGAGCTCGTCCAGGGCGGCGACGCCGAGACCGGCCGGCAGCGGCGCCACCTCGGGCAGGCGCGGCGGGGTCGGCACCGGGACCGGGAGGGTTCCCTCCTGGCGCTTTTGCGTCTGCTGCGCCTTCTTTCTGATATCAGCGAGGTTCATGCATTCCCTTGGCTCACCTTCAGGCGAGGCTCTCCCCGGCCGCCTCGTCGACGAGCTCCGCGTCGATCCAGGCGATGTCCCGGCCGAAGCCGGCCAGAAGGGCGTTGGTCGCGATGGTGTTGATCCGGCGCGGCACCCCGGCGGAAAGCTCGAAGATGCGCTGCACCGCGTCCGGCGAGAAAAGGCCGGGCACGCCGCCGGCCGCCTGGATCCGGAAATCGAGGTACTCCAGGGTCTCCTCCAGGGAAAGCGGCGCCAGGTGAAAGTTGAGCGAGATCCGCTGCCGGAGCGGCTCGTACACCGGCGAGGTGAGGATGCCGCGCAGTTCCGGCTGCCCCATGATGATCACGCTCAGAAGGTTCTTGTCGTCGAGCTGGAAGTTGGTCAAAAGCCGGATCTCGTCGAAAAGCTCGCGGTCCGGGATCAGCTGCGCCTCGTCGATGACCACCACCGGGGTCACCCGCTCCTCGTGCATCTTGAAGAGGGCGTCGGTGATCTCGGAGAGGAGCCGGTCCTTTTCCTGGGGCACCTCGCCTACCTCGAGTCCCGCGGCGATCACCCGCAGGAGCTCGGTGGACCCGAGCCTGGGGTTGATCACGAAGCAGAAGCGGCAGCGCTCCCCCATCTGGTCCATGAGCGCCCGGGAGATGGTGGTCTTGCCGCAGCCGATCTCCCCGGTCAAAAGGGCGAGCTCGCACTCCTCCACGGCGTACTCCAGGCGGGCCAGCGCCTCGCGGTGACCGGAGCTCATGTAGAGAAAGCGCGGGTCCGGGGTCACGCTGAACGGCTTCTCGGAGAGCCCGTAGAACGCCTTGTACATCAGGCGCCTCCCCGGGAGGCCTCGGCGATGATCCCCCCGACGTCGAGCACCAGGATGGTGCGCTGGTCACCCAGATCGGCGGCCCCGGAGATCCCCCGGAAGCCGGCGAAGGTCTCGCCGATCGACTTGATGACGATGTCCTGCTGCCCCAAGAGGTCGTCCACCACGATCCCCAGCCGCTTTTCGGCGACCCCGACCACGACCACGTAGAAGCTGTCCGGCACCCGGTCGCTTCGGTCGAGCTCGAAAAAGTCGTCCAGCCGCAAAAGCGGCAGGGTCGCGTCGCGCAGATCGATCACTTCCTTGCGCTCGATGGTGCGCACCTCGCGCCGCTCCACGATGATCGACTCGAGCACCGAGGTGATGGGAAGGGCGTAGGTACGCCCTGCGGTGGTGATGATGAGCGCCTTGATGATGGCGAGGGTGATGGGCAAGGTGATGATGACGCGGGTCCCGGCGCCGGGGCGGTTTTCCAGGTCGATCATCCCCGAAAGGGCGGCGATGTTGGTCCGCACCACGTCCATCCCCACGCCCCGCCCGGAGATGTCGGTCACCTGCTCGGTGGTGGAGAAGCCGGGAAGGAAGATGAGTTCCAGGGCGTCGCGCTCGGAAAGGGAATCGGGATCGCTGATCAGGCCGCGGTCGAGCGCCTTGCGTTTGACCCGCGCCACGTCGATGCCGGCGCCGTCGTCGTCCACCTGGATCACGACGTGGTTTCCCTTCTGGAAGGAGGAAAGGGTGATGGTCCCCTTCTCGTCCTTGCCCAGGGAAAGGCGCCGTTCCGGGGTCTCGATGCCGTGGTCGATGGAGTTGCGCACGATGTGCATCATCGGGTCCGCGATGTCCTCGATGATCAGCTTGTCGAGCTCGGTGTCGGCGCCCAGAAGCTTCAGCTCGACGAGCTTTCCCTGCTCCCGGGAGATCTTGCGGACGATGCGCGCCATCTTGTCGAAGAGCTGCCCGACCGGGATCATGCGGATCTCCATGACCCCCTTTTGCAGCTCGGTGAGTTTCTTTTCCAGCCCCTTGGCCGCCTTGGCCAGCTGGTGCGAGGGGACCATGAGCCCGTCGCGGCGCATCTTGGCGGCGACCTCGGCGATCATGGAATGGGAGAGGACCAGTTCGCCCACGATGTTCATGAGCTGGTCGAGCTTGCCGATGTCGACCCGGACGGTGCGGCTCATGCTCTTGGCGGAGAGCGCCTCCTGGGTCGACTCGGGGGGAGCCGCGGGGAGGGACTCGGTCCTTTGGCGTGGGGCGGGTGCGGTCTCCTCGCCCCCACCCAGGCAGACGATGCTCAGGTTCTCCCGGTCGATGAGCGGGGCCAGGGCGGCCTGGTCCAGTTCGGTGCCGAAGAGGATCTCGAAGTCGATGCCGGCCTCGAGGTTGGAGGAGGCCGAGGGGAGGGTGCTGACCACCTCGCCCAGCTGTTTCAGCTGCTCGGTGATCTCCAAAAGGTCCTGGTCGAAGCTCACCAGGAGCAGCGAGACGTGGATCGAGTAGACCTGCCGTCCCATCTTGACGTTTTCGACGAGGCGGTGCTCCTCGTACTCGGTCATCGAGCTCAAGACCCGCTCGGGGAGGTTGAGCCGCGCCAGGGGCGATTCGCCGCGGGTCGCCGCCCCACCCTTCAGGCACCCCTCGATCCGGTCGATGGTCGCACTGCAGTCGGGCAGCGCCCCATCCTCGCCGGCGTGGCGCACCAGCACCCCCAGGAGCTCCACCGCCTCGAAAAGGACGTTCACCACCGAGGAGTTGAGGTCGACACGCCCAAGCCTCAAGGCATCGAGCAGGTTCTCCAGGGTGTGCCCCACCTCGGAGACCTCCTTGAAGCCGAACATGCCGGCGAGCCCTTTCAACGAGTGGGCGGCGCGGAAGACGGAATTGACCAGGTCGGGCTGGAAGCGTCCGGTGTCGGCGCAGTCGCTCAGCGCCACCAGGTCCAGGCTCAACTGGTCCAGGATCTCCTCGGCCTCGGCCAGAAAATCCTTCACCGCCTTTCCAATGTTCTCCTCAACGCTCATAGGTGGCGGTCCCTAATCCAGGTACTTGGTGATCAGCTCCTGCAGCTTCTGGGGGTCGAACGGTTTCACCAGGTATTCGTTGGCGCCCAGGGCGAGCCCCTTCTCCAGGTCCTTCTCGCCGCTCTCGGTGGAGACGATGAAAAGCGGGATGTTCTGGTAGTTCGGGTTGTTGCGGACGTAGCTGATCAGCTCCAGCCCGTTGATGTCGGGCATGTTGATGTCGGTGATGATCAGGTCCACATGTTCGCGGGGAAGCAGCCGCAACGCCTCGAAACCACTGGCTGCCTCGACAATGGCATACTTTTCCAACTCGTCGATGGTCGAGATGAGCATCGAACGCATGGTGTTGGAATCTTCGGCAATGAGTATCCTCTTCACGTCTCCTCCTGACCTTGCTCTTGCAGCGTACGTTTCAGGAAGGCCTTTTCCATTGCTACGCCCGCCTGACTCAGGAAAATCTCCAACGCGTCGGTCTCGCCGATCGGCGTGTAGTTGGGAAGGTTATCGCCATAGAGGATCGCCACGACCTTCCCCGCGCTCACGATCGGTGCGGCAAACGCCTCCACCGGTCTCCCCTCTCCTAGTTCCTTCAGCAGCACATCATTCCAGCGCGCCTCGGGAACGACCCCCTTGAAGGGGCGGCCGCTTGCCGCGACGGTTGCCAAAACGGACGGCGCCTGGGTCGGGACCTTGAGGCTCCGGATCCGTGCCGCGGCCCGCCCGTCGCCGGAGTCGATCCCGAACTCCCCCGCGCCGACGATCCCTTCCCGGCCGACCAGGAAGATCACCCCGCGGTTCAGGAAACGGGCGGCGAACCGGAGCGCCAAAAGGATCACCCCGCCCCCCAGCGCGGGCTGGCGCAACTCTTCCAGCATGCCGGAAAGCCCGGGCTCTTCCGCTGCCGCGGCCGGCGCCGGCTCCGGCGGTTCGGCTGCCTCGCCCAACTCCTGCCGGAGTTCCTGCCCCAGGTCGAGGGGCGCTCCATCCGCGCCGAGGGCGCGCTCCAGGGAGCCCGCGAAACCATCCTCGGCCCCGCGCGCCGGCTTGTCCAGAAGCGGCACCGAGAGCTCCCGCAGGGTCGCCTCGGCCTCCTCGTCGCGCAGATCGGTCACCGCAAGGGGGGAGACGTCCGGGAAGTTGTGCTGCACCAGCTCCAAAAACTCGAGACCGCCGAAGAGGCCGGTCCCATCCATGCGGGGCATCACCAGGTCGACCACCAGCACCGGGCGCACTCCCTCGGCGTACATGGTGTCCAGCGCGATGAGGGCAGCCTCCCCTCCCCCCGCCGGGGTGACCGCATAGCCGGCCCGGGAAAGCACCCCTTCCAGCGCCTGCAGGGTGGCCGGGTCGTCGTCCACCAGGATCAGCGGACGCCCCTGGCTCAGCTCAGGGGACGGTCGCCGCAGCTCCTTAACCCCCTCGGCCGCCCGGGCATCGCTCGGGCCGGTCCGGTTAACGGTTGCGGCCGGTTCGGCCGCAGCGGCCGGTGCCTCGGGGATCAGGTTGAAGGCGAAGTCGACCTCCTCCCCCTCCTCGGCGCTGTGCCGCTTCTCGTCCAGGATCCGGGTCCCTTCCATGGCAAGCCATTGCGGGCTCACCCCCAGGTCGATGACCAACTGCAGCGGATCGACCCGGACCGCATCCGGCAGCGCGGCCACCTCCCGGATCTCGAACTCGAAGGCCCCCTCGTCCCAGTCGAAAAGGCCGAAGACCGCGGTCTCGATCTGCTCCCGCACCACGTCCTCGATCGCCTGGGCGCTCACGCCGAACTCCACCAGGATCGCGCCGAGCAGGCGGCGGTAGCCTTCCTCGGCCTGCAGGGCCAGGGCGCGCGCGAGCGTCGCGGAATCGACCACGTCGCGGGAGAGGAGTAGCTCGCCCAGCCGCGCCGGAACGTCGCTGGAACTGGCGCGGATGACGTCGCCGCGGCGAAAGAGCAGCTCCGCCTTTTTGTCGCGGTGGGAAAGGGAGAGGAGTCCCGACTTCCTGCTCAGGCTGACGATCTGCAGGATCTCCCCCAGCCCCAGGTCGTGCAGGTTGCCGACAAGACTCATGATTCCAGGTTCCTAGCCACGTTGGAAAAGCCGAAAAAAAACTGCCTCATACTAAACTATCGGTTTGTTCAAGTAAAGAATGAAGTAAGAATTTAGCGCTCTTTGCGATCTCTCCCCCGGAACATCAAATGGAGCGGTGTGCCGTTGAAACCGAACGCCTCCCGGAAGGAGTTCATGAGGTACCGCTCATAGGAAAAGTGGATCCCCTCGGGACGGTTGGTGAAGATGACGAAGGAGGGGGGCTTGGTGCCGACCTGGGTGGCGAAGTAGAACTTCACCCGCCGCCCCCCGTCCATCGGGGCGTGATGCTCTTCGACCGCCTTGGAGAAGACGCGGTTCAGCTCCGAGGTGGTGACCCGGCGCGAGAACTGCTCCATGACCAGGTCCACCTCGGCGATGATCTTCCCGGTGCGCTGGCCCGTCTTGGCCGAGATGAAGAGGATCGGCGCGAAGGGAAGGTACTTGAAGGAGCGCCGGATCTCCTCGACGAATTTCCCCATGGAGGAGTTGTCCTTCTCCAGGGTGTCCCACTTGTTGACCACGAAGATGCAGCCGCGTCCCGCCTCGTAGGCGTAGCCGGCGATCTTGGAATCCTGCTCGGTCACCCCGTCCTCGGCGGACAAGACGATGAGCACCACGTCGGCGCGCTCGATGGAGCGGAGCGCATCCATGACGCTGTACTTCTCCACCTTCTCCACCGTTTTCCCCTTGCGGCGGATCCCGGCGGTGTCGATGAGGACGTAGGGCTTCTTGTTGCACAGGAAGCGGGTGTCGACGGCGTCCCGGGTGGTGCCGGCGGTCGGGTTGGCGACCACCCGCTCGTAGCCCAAAAGGCGGTTCACCAGGGTGGATTTACCGACGTTGGGGCGCCCGACCACGGCGATGCGGGTGACGTCGCTTGCCTCGTCCTTCCCGGCGTCCACCGGGAGGACTTCCATGACGTCGTCCATCAGGTCGCCGATGCCGCGGTTGTGCTCGGCGGAAACGGTGTAGAGGCGGTCGACCCCGATGGAGTAGAAGTCGCCGGCGGCGTTCTCCTGACGGTCGCCGTCCACCTTGTTGACCACGAAGAAGACCGGCTTGTCGACGCGGCGCAGCATCTCGACCACGTCCTCGTCGGCGGGAGTGAGGCCGGAGCGCGCATCCAGCACCAAGAGGATCAGGTCCGCCTCGTCCATGGCGAACCGGGACTGCTCCCGCATCTGCTGCAGGAGGCGGTCGTTGGTCTCCGGCTCGAAGCCGCCGGTGTCGACCAGGATGAAGGGACGGTCGAAGCGGGTGACCTCGGCGTAATTGCGGTCGCGGGTGACGCCGGGCATGTCGTCGACCATGGCCTTGCGGCGGCCGACCAGGCGGTTGAAGAGCGTGGATTTCCCGACATTGGGACGTCCGACGATGGCAATGATAGGTTTCATGGCTTCCTACGCCGCGCCAAGCTTTTGTATTAAGGGCGCTTTCCAAATTCATGAGATTTTGCGGCAACCTGATCTTGTAACATTTTGCGCGTCAAGAAGCAACGTTAATACCGGAGGGCGGGGGCAATGAGACAATGAAACAATGAGCAATGGGCCCTCCCCACAAAGTCCACTCCGTCCAGCTCGTCTCCTCGTCCTTGGTGGTGCTTTTTCTGGAGCCGGCAACGACAAAAGCCGCGAAGGCAGGTGCCTTCGCGGCTTTTGGGTACTGCGGTACTACCGGGGTGCGTGCTACTGCTGCCGGGTCAGGGTGAAGTGGTAACTGCAGTTGTAACCGAGCAGGAAGTTCTCCACCACGTCGCCGGTCATGGTGTCCCCCACGACGTGGGCCAGTCCGGTGTCGGTCATCAACAGGCCGTTGCTCGGCGAGGTATAGGTGAAGGAGAACCGGAACTGGTCTCCGCTCACCGCGCCCACCAGGGAGCCGTTCCCCTCGATGGCGCCGCGCAAGGTGGGCGAGGCGGTGACCGTGCTCCCGCTTTGCCCGAGGACCAGGGTGAAGGAATAGGTCCCGAGCTCGGCGGGGTTGCCCGGATCGTCGTAGATGGTGTAGCTCCCGACCCAGGTCCCGCGGAGGTTCATGATGTCCAGCGGGGTGACGGTCACCGTGGCGACGGTGGACTTGCCCCCCAAGCTCGCCGTTATGGTCGCGCCCCCGGTGGTAAGTGGCGTGACCTTCCCGACGGTGCCGGAGGCATTGCTGACCTGGGCGACATCCGGTGCCGAAGAGCTCCAGGTGACCGAACGGCTGAGGTCCTGGGTCGTGCCGTCGGAATAGGTACCGGTCGCCATCAGGGTCCGCGTGGTGCCCAGCGGCAAGGTGAAGTCGATCGGGTTGAGCGCCAGCGAAATCAGCGTGGCCGGGGTCACCGTCACTCCGGTGGTCGCGACCACCGCCCCGGGCGCCGGAATGGTCACCGGAACCGTGGCGGTGATGGTGCCCACTCCCACGGCCAGGGCGCTCACCTTGCCGGCCACTCCGGCAGCGTTGCCGACGCCGGCCACCGTTGGTGCCGAGGAGGTCCAGGTCGCAGCGGCGGTGACATCGCGCACCGATCCGTCGGAATAGGTGCCGGTTGCGGTGAACTGGCGCGAGGTCCCCAAGGGGAGCGCCTGGTCCGCGGGAGTGACCGCCACCCGGACCAGGTAGGCCGGTGTGACGGTCAGGGTGGTATTGCCCCGCACCGAACCGACGCTGGCCGAAACGGTGGCGGTCCCGATCCCGTGCGAGGTCGCGGTCCCGGCATTGCTGACCCCGACGACGTCCGCATTGGAGGAGAGCCAGGTGACGCTCCCCATCGGCTGGGTGGAGCCGTCGGAGAACGTGCCGACGGCGGTGAGGGCAACCGAGGTCCCCAGGGGAAGCGACGGATGTTCCGGGGTGAGGGAGAGGGAAACCAGCCGCGCCGGACTCACGGTAAGCGCGGCAGTCCCTTGCACCCCCTGCAGCGTCGCCGTCACCAGCACCGAGCCCACCGAGGTCGAGGTGAAATTCCCCTCGGCCCCGCTGCCGGTCTCCGCGGCGGCGACCGCCGGATCGGAGGCCTGCCAGCTCACCTCCCGGGTAAGTTCGCGGGAAGAGCCGTCCGAATAGAGGCCGGTTGCGGTGAAGCCGCACGTGGTCCCCAAGGCGATGGTCTGGGCGGGTGGATCCAGCGAAAGCGCCATCAAGGCGGCCGGGGTCACGGTCACCGATGCCCCTCCGGTTATCCCCTGAAACGATGCGCTGATCGTCGCCGTACCGGGGGCCTCCGCGGTGGCCTGCCCGGTCCCCCCCAAGGTGACCACCGGCGCGGTGGCCGTCCAGGTCGCGCTGCCGGTGACGTCGCTCCGGGTGCCGTCGGAATAGGTCGCCGTGGCGGTGAACCGTTCCGCAGTCCCGACCGGGAGGTTCGCCACAGGGGGATCGATGGTGACGGCGGTCAGGGTAGGAACGGCCGCATTGACCGTCAGCAGCACCGGCTGGCTGGTCACCGTGCCGAGCTTGGCCGTGATGGCCGCCGTCCCGGCCGTCCCCGCGGTCACCTTGCCGCTGGTATCCACCGCGGCGACCGCCGGCGCCGACGAGACCCAGGTTACCGTCCGGGTGATGTCGCTGTGCGACCCGTCGGCATAATTGCCGGTGGCGCTCAGTTGGAGCACCGCCTGCGCGGCCAAAGTGCGATCTCCCGGAACTACCACGATGGAATCAAGGGAGGGAGCTCCCGCCCCGGCAGGAGGACTCCCCCCGGAACCGCCACCACAGCCGCAGATGCCCAAAACCAATACTAAGATCCAAAGTTTGCTTTTTCTCATGGTCCGCCTTCCTTTCCCCCCTTAACTAAAAGACAAGGCAAGCGGAGTACATTATACGATGCTAATTTATCTTTTCACAAAAAAAGCCCGCTTTCGTGACATTCCATAGATGCGCCAGCGCCGTCCGATCAAGAGCCGAGCGCTTCCCCGGGATCGGCCCCTGCGGCAACAAAAAAATCCGGCCCTTTCCGGGACCGGATTTTTTTGTTGCCGAGTGGGGTGCGTCGGTTGGACGGCTCACTCGTAGCCGAACTCCTTGAGCATGCGGCTGTTCTCGCTCCATTCGGTGCTCACCCGGACGAAGAGCTCCAGGAAGACCTTGGCGTCGAGGAGCTGCTCGATTTCCTGGCGGGCGTCGGAGCCGATCCGCTTGAGCATGGTCCCCTTCTTGCCGATGATGATCCCCTTCTGGGAGTCGCGCTCGACGTTGATGGTGGCGGCGATGGCAACCACGCCGTTTTCCCGCTCCTTGAAGCTGTCGACGACCACCGCCACCGAATACGGCACCTCGTCCCGGGTCAGGCGGAAGATCTTCTCCCGGATGATCTCGGCGACGATGAAACGCTCCGGCACGTCGGTGAGGATGTCGTCCGGGAAGTAGCACGGCCCCTCGGGCAAAAGATCGTAAACCAGCCGGACCAGCGGCTCCACCCCGTCGCCGGTTGCCGCCGAAATCGGGAAGATCTCGCGGAACGGAAACACCCCCGAGTAGGCCGACATCCGCTCTAAAAGCTCCCCTTTGGGGATCAGGTCGATCTTGTTCATAACCAGGATGACCGGGCTCTCCACCCCCGCGAGTACCTCGTGGATCATCGGCGCCTCTTTCTCCGGATCGGCAGCACCGTCCACCAGGAAGAGGATGACGTCCACCCCCTGCACCGAGGAGAGCGCCTCATCCACCATGAACCGGTTGAGCCGGCTCTTGGCGCGATGGATCCCCGGGGTGTCGATGAAGACCATCTGCCCGCCGGGGAGGTTGTGGATCCCCTGGATTCGATTGCGGGTGGTCTGGGGCTTGTCGGAGGTGATGACGATCTTCTCCCCCAGGATCCGGTTCAAAAGGGTAGATTTTCCGACGTTGGGACGCCCGATGATGGAAACGAAACCGGAACGGAAAGGTTGTTCGGACACGGTGGTCCTCCTTGAAATTGGTTGCGATACAGCCCCGATCTCCGCGGCTGGTGGCACATCTTTGGGGTTAAGCGACGGCATCAGGGAGCTAGAGCTCCAACAGGTCGACCGAACGCTCCCCGCCCCCCCAGGCAAGCGCCACGACGGTGCGGCCCAGTCCCTCCCGGGGCTGGACTGCGGCGACCTCGATCCCGAATTCCTCCTTGAGCCGGGCGAGGTTGCGGCGCCGCTGCCCGATCAGGTCGGAAATCCGGCGGGGGTGGCAGGAAAGCACCACCCGGCTGCCGCGGGGGATTTCGGCCGCCAGGACGCGCGCCGCGTCGTAGTAGAGTTCCGACTCCAAAAGCTGCCCCAGGGCCGGGTGCTCGGGCCCGGCCAGTACCACCCCGGGCGCGGCGAGCTCGATGGAAGGATGCAGCCCGATGCGCAGTACCGGCACGCCGTGCTTGAGCGCGGCCCGGAGCATCTGCTTGCCCACCGTGACCGCCGCCGGAAGGGAAAGGGGCGCGTATCCCCCCTCCCGGTAACGCCGCGCCAGCTCCGTCCCCTCCAAAACCAGCGCCGGATAGATCCGCAGGCAGGCCGGCTCGAGCTTCAGCACCCGCTCGAGCGAGGCCAGCGAACGGGCCTCGGTGTCGCCGGGAAGCCCGGGCATCAACTGGGCGCCGACCGCGATCCCCGCCTTTTTCAGATGGCGGAAGGCCTCTTCCACGTGGGAGGCCTGGTGCCCGCGCCCGGAAAGCTCCAGCACCTCGTCGTCCATCGACTGGACCCCGAGCTCGACCAGGCGCACCCCCATCCGCTTCAGGAACGAGGCATCGTCGGCGGAGACGGCGTCGGGGCGGGTGGAGACCCGGACTTTCACCACCTCCCCGCCGGCAATGAGCGGCTGCAGCGGCGCGAGGAGCCGCTCCTGGTCGGCGCGCGGCAGCGCGGTGAAGGTCCCCCCGAAAAAGGCGACTTCGACGGAGCGGCCCGGGGCGCTCCCCCGGTACTCGTGGATCCGTGCCGTGATCTCGTGGGGCGAGGGAAGGATGGGGCGGGCACCGGCGATCTTTTCCTGGTCGCAGAAGACGCAGCGGTGCGGGCACCCGAGGTGGGGAATGAAGAACGGGACCACCAGTGTTTTCAAGCTACGACTCCTTGAGCACCGAAGCCGCAGCGCGCGCCGCCGCCTGCTCGGCCTCCTTCTTGCTCCGCCCGGTCCCCTCCCCCATCAGCTTTTCGCCCAGATAAATCTCCACGGTGAAGCGGCGGTCGTGGTCCGGGCCGGTGGTCTCCTTGACCCGGTAACTCGGCAGGAGTCCGTGCCGGGTCTGCACCAGCTCCTGCAGGAAGGTCTTGTGGTCGCGGCCGTAGAGTTCGCCGGAGTCGATGAGCGGGCCAAAGTGGGCGGCAACCACGCGGGTCACCGGTTCCAGACCGCCGTCGAGGTAGATCGCCGCCAAAAGGGCCTCGTAGGCGTCGGCTAAAAGCGAGCGCTTGGTCCGGCCGCCGCTTTTCTCCTCGCCGCGCCCGAGCCTGAGCGCCTGTCCCAGGTCGAGCGCCACCGCGAGACGCCCCAGGCTCTCTTCGTCCACCAGCGCCGCGCGCAACCGGGTCAGCTCCCCTTCCCGGCTGCCGGGAAACCGGCTCAAGAGCATTCCGGACAGGAGAAAGTCGAGGACCGCGTCGCCGTAAAACTCCAGGCGCTGGTTGTCCTTGCCCCCCCGCGCCTCGTTCAGAAAGGATCGATGGGTGAGCGCCTCGTCGAGCAGGGCACGGTCCCGGAAACGGTAGCCTAAAGCCGCCTCGATCCGCTCCTGACGCTCGGCATCCGCGTTATTCATGAGTTCGTTGGGGTCCACAGTCGTCCACTATAGCCAAACCCCTCCGTCATAGCAATAGCCATGCGGCTTTGGGGGCATTTTAACCTTGCATATTTACTACCCGTCACCTATAATTTCATGATTTTATAAGGATAGGCGCGTTAATCTAAAAGCCTGTATCAGCGGCGAAAAAGAGATGGTCCCATGAGCTTTTTCATTACATTCGAAGGCATCGAAGGATCGGGCAAGACCACCCAGATGCGCCTTTTGAAGGAGCGGTTCGAAGCGGCCGGGGTAGCGGTTACCGCGACCCGCGAGCCCGGGGGGTGCCCGATCGCGGACCAGATCCGCGCGATCCTGCTCGACGCGGAAAACCACGCCATCACCCCGACCGCCGAACTGCTGCTCTACGCCGCGGCCCGCGCCCAGCACGTGGAGCAGGTTATCACCCCCGCACTGGAGCGTGGCGAGATCGTCGTCTGCGACCGCTTCACCGACGCCACCGTCGCCTACCAGGGATGCGGCCGGGGGCTCGATTTCAGCATGATCAACCAGTTGAACACCCTGGCGACCGGCCGGGTCCGTCCCGACCTGACCGTCCTGATCGACTGCCCGGTGGAGATGGGGCTGGGACGCGCCAAGGCGCGCATCGAAGGGACCCACGGCGCCAAGGAAGACCGTTTCGAGCAGGAATCGCTGCGTTTTCATGAAAAGGTACGTCACGGATATCTGGATCTCGCCGAGGCCAACCCGGAGCGGTTCGTGATCGTCGAGGGCTCCGGGAGCGTCGAGGAGATCTCGGGACGGATCGTGGCGGCACTCGCCCAGCGGGTCGTCCCGGGCGAGCCGCGTTTTGCCCTGCTCGCACAGGCGCTGGGGAGCTAGATGCCCTTTTCCGACGTCATCGGGCAGGAGCGGGCGTTAAATGTGCTCTCCCGCTCCATCACGCTCAACCGCGTGGCCCACGCCTATCTCTTCACCGGGATCGAGGGGTGCGGCAAACGCAAGAGCGCGCTTTCTTTCGTGCAGGCGATCTTCTGCGGCAAGCCGGACGCCTGCGGGGTCTGTCCCTCCTGCAAGAAGGTCGCCTCGGGCCAGCACCCCGACCTCCACATCCTGGAGGCGGACGGCGCGTTCATCAAGATCGACCAGGTGCGCGAACTGCAGAAGGAGTTGAGCTACCGTCCCTTCGAGGCACCCAAGAAGGCGTGCATCATCGACGGCGCCGAGAAGCTGAACCAGTCTTCGGGAAACGCGCTTTTGAAGACCCTGGAGGAGCCCCCCGGGGACGCACTGATGATCCTGCTCACCGCGGAGCGCGCCGGAGTACTGCAGACGATCCTGTCGCGCTGCCAGGAACTCGCCTTCCAGCCGCTTTCGGTCGAGGCGGTCGAGGGGCGCCTGGTGCGGGACGGCTTTTCCGCGGAGGCGGCGCGCATCGCGGCGACCCTTTCCGGGGGGAGCCTCAAGCGCGGCATCGAGATCGCAACCGAAGGGGTGCTCGCCGGGAGAAACGAGTTCCTGGAGCGGGTCACCTCCTTCGAGTTGTCTAACATAGCGCCGCTTTTCGCGGCGTCCGAGGAGTACGCCGCGGACAAGGACCGGCTTCCGGAACTTCTGGAACTGCTCCTTTCCTTTCTGCGCGACGTCCTCATCTACCGCCGCACCCCCGAGGCCCTGGCCAACGCCGACCTCGCGGAGCTGGTGGCCCGGGAGGCAGCGCGCTTCTCGGAGCGGCGGACCATGGAGCTCATCGAACAGCTTCTGGATATGCGCCGCCAGCTGGCCCGCAACGTAAACGCCCGGCTCGCCCTGGAGGTATTCTTCATGAGGCTCGCCGCTAGGTAGGATTAACTGGAGGTATTTTGGCAAGGATAGTCAGGATCCAATTCGGCGCCGCCGGCAAGCTCTACGACTTCACCATGGGAAAGGTTGTCTCGATGCAACGGGGCGACAAGGTGATCGTGGAGACCGAGCGGGGCAAAAGCATCGGCCAGGTGGTCGCCGGCCCCCTGGAGGTGGACGACGCGGTCCTTCCCGAGGGGATCAAGCCGGTCTTGAGGATCGCGGAACCACACGATCTGGCCGCAGCAGCCGCCAACGCCGCCCGCGAAAAGGAAGCCCACCGTTTCTGCCTCACCCGCATCAAGGAGCGGGGGATGGAGATGAAGCTCGTCAAGGTCGAGTACCTCTTCGACGGGAGCAAGGCGATCTTCTATTTCACCGCCGACGGCCGGGTCGATTTCCGCGAGCTGGTCAAGGACCTCGCCCACGCCTTCCATACCCGGATCGAAATGCGCCAGATCGGGGTGCGCGACGAGTCCAAGATGGTCGGCGGCATCGGCATCTGCGGTCGCGAGCTCTGCTGCTCGTCGTATCTGCGCGAGTTCGAGCCGGTCTCGGTGAAGATGGCCAAGGAACAGAACCTCGCCCTGAACCCGAGCAAGATCTCCGGCCAGTGCGGCCGTCTGCTGTGCTGCCTCTCCTACGAATTCGAGACCTACTGCAGCCTGCGCAAGGGGCTTCCCAAGTGCGGCAAACGGGTCCAGTGCTGCGGGATCGACGGCGAGATCGTCAAGGTGAACGTCTTGCAGGGGACCGTCACGGTGAAGACCACCGACGACAGCATGGTCCACCTCAAGGGGGATGACATCCCTCCCGAGAGCGTGAGCGACCGGGTGAAGAAGCCCCCCCAGAACCAGAAGCAGGAGCAGCAAGGAGACGCCAAGAAGGGGCCCAACCCCGGCAAACAGCGGCGCGACCGCGACCGGGAGCGCCGTCCCCAGGACGTCAAGGAGCGCAAAAAGGAGAAGCCATCATGAAACCGGCCTACTACGTCACCACACCGATCTACTACGTAAACGACGTCCCCCACATCGGGCACGCCTATACGACGCTTGCGGCCGACGTGCTGGCTCGTTATAAGCGGCTCAAGGGGTTCGAGGTCTTTTTCCTCACCGGCACCGACGAGCACGGCCAGAAAGTCGAAAAAGCAGCCAACACCGCCGGCGAAACCCCGCTGGAACTCGCCGACCGCGTGATGAAGCGCTTCCAGGCGCTGTGGGAGAAGCTGGAGATCTCCTACACCGACTTCATCCGGACCACCCAGGAGCGGCACAAGAAGGGGGTCAGCGACTTCTTCGCCAAGGTGATGGAGAAAGGCGACATCTACCTCGGCGAATACGAGGACTGGTACTGCACCCCGTGCGAGACCTTCTGGACCGAGACCCAGCTCATCGATTTCAAGTGCCCGGACTGCAACCGCCCGACCGAGAAGCTCAAGGAGGAGTCGTACTTCTTCCGGATGAGCAAATACCAGGACCAGCTCCTGGCGCACATCGAGGCGAACCCGGACTTCATCCAGCCCAAATCGCGCCGTAACGAGATCATCTCCTTCGTGAAGGAAGGGTTGCGCGACCTCTCGGTTTCCCGCACCACCTTCAAGTGGGGGATCCCGGTCCCGGGCAACGAAAACCACGTCATCTACGTCTGGTTCGACGCGCTCACCAACTACATCACCGCGCTCGGCTACCCCGACGAAGGGGGGAACTTCGAGAAGTTCTGGCCGGTCGACGTGCACCTGATCGGCAAGGACATCCTCCGCTTCCATACCGTCTACTGGCCCACCTTCCTGATGGCGGCCGGGCTGCCGGTGCCCAAGAAGGTATTTGCCCACGGCTGGTGGACCGTCGAGGGGCAGAAGATGAGCAAGAGCCTGCAAAACGTGGTCGAGCCGAACATGCTGATCGACAAGTACGGCGTGGACGCGGTCCGTTATTTCCTTTTGCGCGAGGTCCCGTTCGGCCTGGACGGCGACTTCTCCCACGCGGCGCTGGTGAACCGGATCAACTCCGACCTCGCCAACGACCTGGGGAACCTCCTGAACCGCTCCACCGCGATGCTCAACAAGTACTTCGGCGGCGAGCTGCAGACACCGGGCGCCGAGACCCCGATCGACCGGGCCTATCGGGAGAAGACCGAAGCGATGATCCAGCAGGTCGACCAGCACCTGGATGACCTCTCCTTCAGCAAGGCGCTGCAATCCATCTGGGAGGTCATCTCGGCCGGCAACAAGTACATCGACGAGACCGCCCCGTGGGCTCTCGCCAAGGATCCGGCTCAGAAAGAACGGCTGGCGACGGTGATGTACCACCTTCTCGAGTCCCAGCGGATCGTCTACTTCCTCCTCTCCGCGTTCATGCCCAAGACCAGCCAGAAAGGCCTTTGCTACCTCGGGGTGACCGAGGAGGCCAGCGCCGAAGGGCTCAAATGGGGGCTCCTCAAGCCCGGCACCAAGATCGCCAAGGCAGAGGCGCTCTTCCCGAGGATCGAGGCGGAAGGGTAAGGCGGGCTAGTAAAAGCAAGCGACTTCAAAAAAGAAAGGGACCTTCCGGTATTCGGGAGGTCCCTTTCTTTATTTGCGGGAGAAAACGGCGGTGCAGGTTTGTTATTGCTGAGCGGTCGGCAGAACTTGTGGGAGCGCCATTCCTGGCGCGATCAGCCTTGCTCATTTGCGCCAGGAACGGCGCGCCCACAGGGTACGCGGCTCTACGGGGCTGCTGTGGCAACTTGACGCAACTTCGCGAGATTACCGAGGACCATCAACATCACGAAGCCAACGGCAGCGGGCGGAGCTCACCCGGGGCGAGCAGGAAGAAGAAGCGGAACATGCAGTACTTGTAAAACTCGGAGAACAGCAGCTTGAAGCTCCCGCCGTGGTTCCACCACTCCTCTTTGAGGTTCCTCGAATCGACCGGATGGGGATAGACCGCGACGTCCTTGGGGAGCGCGTTTCTGAAGATGATGGTCGCGCGCTTCATGTGGTAGCGCGAGGTGATCAGCTTGATCGAGTTGACGTGGTGCTTCATGATCAGGTCCCGGGCGTAGATGGCGTTTTCCAGCGTGTTGCGGGAAACCTGCTCCAGGATCACCCCATCGGAACCCTCGCCTTTGTAGAGTTCGGACTTGCGCACCGAAGGGTCGACCCCGATCAGGAAGAGGAGGCGCCCCTGCCCTTCCCGGTAGAGGCGCACCCCTTCGTCGACCCTACCGCGCCCGCCGGTGAGGACGACGATGGCGTCGGCGTGCACCTCGCGCTGCTTGAGGGAGAAGGTCTTGTACACGAAGTCCACGAACAGCACGCTCAGGACCAGGCAGAGTAAAACGATCAGGGAAATCAGTCCCTTGACTAAAACCATGAGACACACCTTCAAAACGAGGGCGACGCCGCAGATTTTGCTTGCATCGCCATCGCCGTTCTGTTATAAATAGCGACTTCAGTAACCACCGGAGGGTAAGAAATGTCCAGAATTTGCGAGATTTGCGGTAAGGGCCCTAGCTTCGGGAACAACGTCAGCCACGCCAACAACAAAACCAGGAAGATCTGGCGTCCCAACCTGCAGAAGATTAAGGCCGTCCAGAACGGCACTGTCAGGAGCATCAAGGTCTGCACTCGCTGCATCCGCTCCGGGCACGTGACCAAAGCCCTCTAAGCCTGACCTCTTCCGCAAGCGATCAAAGCCGCGGCGCCCCTGGCGTCCGCGGCTTTGTTTTTGCCCCTTAGCCACAGCAGGCGGTGACCTCGATCTCGACGAGCGCCCCGCGCGGCAGCCCCTTCACCTCGACGGTCACCCGCGCCGGCGGATTCTCCGCGAAGAAGCGGCCGTAGATCCCGTTCACCGTGGTGAAGTCCTTCATGTCGGCGAGGTAGATGACCGTCTTCACCACGTCGGCGAAGCTCGCACCGGCCGCCTCCAAAAGCGCGCCGATGTTCGCCATCACCTGCTCGGTCTCCGCCTCGATCCCTCCCTGCTTCATCTCCCCCGTCACCGGGTCCAGTGCGATGGCACCGGAAAGAAACAGAAAGCCCCCTGCCTTCACCCCTTGGCTGTAAGGACCGATCGCCTTGGGCGCGCGGTCCGTGCTGATGATTTCCTTCTTCATGTTTCCCCCTATCCTCACCCGGTCCCGCTCGTTAAGGAGCCGGGACGCTCAGGGCCGGTACGTCCGAAATAATAAAAGATCTTTCCTCTGCGGGTCTCCGCGTCCTCTGCGGTGCGCTTTTTACCTACTACCGGTGACTTCTAGCTTTTCACCCGCTCCACGGTGATGACTCCCTTCACCTTCATGATCGAGGAAAACACCCGTTTCAAGTGCCCCAGGTCGGTCACATCGACCTCGAAGAGGTTCTCGCCCCGCTTGTCGAGGGTGCTCTGGATCGACGCCGAGGAGATGTTCGCCTCGCAGTTGGTGATGGCGGTGGCGATGTGCGCCAGGATCCCCTTCTCGTCGTTGCAGACCACGCGGATCTTCACCGGCAGCGCGCTCTTGGTCCCCTTGTTCCACGCCACCTCGATGCGCCGCTCCGGCTCGCTGTCCAGGGCAAACGGACAGTCGCGGGTATGGATGGTGACGCCGCGGCCGCGGGTGATGAAGCCGACGATCTCGTCGCCGGGAAGCGGATTGCAGCACTTGCCGAAGCGGACCAGCACGTCCTCTACCCCGTCGATCTGGATCGCGCTGGAGGATTTCCCCTTCAGCTTGTCGAGCACCTTCCCGATCCGGGTCTCCTTGTGCTCGGCCGCCGCCTCCAGCTTTTCGGCCGGGAGCAGCTTGCCCAGGATCTGGTTGCTGGAAAGCTTCCCGTATCCCACCGACGCCATCAGGTCGTCCTCGGCCTGGAACCCGAATTCCTGCGCCACGCGCTTGAGCTCTCCGGTCTTGGACATCTTGGCGAAGTTCACCGAGTAGCGTCGGAACTCCTTCTCGCAGATCTCGCGGCCGAGGATGATGCTCCGCATCCGCTCCTCGGTCTTGACCCAGGCCCGGATCCGGTTGCGGGCCCGGGAGCTCTTGACGATCTTGAGCCAGTCCTTGCTCGGGGTGTGGTGCGGGCTGGTGATGACCTCGACGATGTCGCCGGTCTTAAGCTCATGTTTGAGCGGGACCAGCTTGCCGTTCACCTTCGCGCCGACGCAGCGGTGCCCGACGTCGGAGTGGATGCTGTAGGCGAAGTCGATCGGGGTCGATCCCTTCGGGAACCCCTTCACGTCCCCCTTGGGAGTGAAGACGAAGACGTCCTCGGGGAAGAGCTCGACCTTGACGGTGTCCATGAACTCGCGGGAGTCGTCGAGCTCCTGCTGCCACTCGAGGAGCTGCCGCAGCCAGGTGAAGCGCCGCACCTCCTTCTCGTCGTACCCCTTGCCCCCTTCCTTGTACTTCCAGTGCGCGGCGATGCCGGACTCGGCGACGCGGTGCATCTCGGAGGTCCGGATCTGGACCTCCATCCGCTCGCCAAGAGGACCGATCACCGTCGTGTGCAGCGACTGGTACATGTTCCCCTTGGGCATCGCGATGTAATCCTTGAACCGCCCCGGAATCGGCTTCCAGGTCGAGTGGATGATCCCGAGGACCTCGTAGCATTCCCGGATGTCGTCGACGTTGACCCGGATCGCGATCAGGTCGTAGATCTGGTCGATGTCGACGTTGCGGCTTTGCATCTTGCGGTAGATGGAATAGAGGTGCTTGCTCCGCCCGGAAACCTCCCCCTTGATGCCGTGCTCTTCGAGCTGCTTCTTGATGATCTCCTTGACGCTCGAGACGTAGGACTCGCGCTCCTGTTTCTTCTTGGCGACCTTGGAGGCGAGGTCATAGTAAAGCTGGGGCTCCAGGTACCGGAAGGAAAGGTCCTCCAGTTCCCCCTTGACCCAGGAGATCCCGAGCCGGTTGGCGATCGGGGCGTAGATGTCCAGGGTCTCCTTGGCGATGGCGCGCTGCTTCGCCTCGGGCTGGTACTGCAGGGTCCGCATGTTGTGCAGGCGGTCGGCGAGCTTGACCAGAATGACCCGGATGTCGTTGGCCATGGCGAGGAGCATCTTGCGGAAGTTCTCCGCCTGGCTCTCTTCCTTGGTCTTGAAGTGGATCTTCCCGATCTTGGTGACCCCGTCGACCAGGCGCGCGACCTCGGGACCGAAGAGCGCATCCAGCTCCTCGATCGTGGTCAGGGTGTCCTCGACGGTATCGTGCAAAAGCCCGGTCACGACGGCGGGGAGGTCGAGCTTCAGGTCGGCGAGGATCCCCGCCACTTCCATCGGGTGGACCAGGTAAGGTTCGCCGGAGAGGCGGGTCTGCCCCTGGTGGACCTTGGCGCTGAAAACGTATGCCTTGCGCAAAAGGTCGAGGTCGCAACCGGGGTTGTAGGCGGCGACCTTCTCCAGTATGTCGTTCAGTCGAATCATGCGAACCTGTCTTTGAGGAAAAAGGAAGGGGCTAACGGCCAAGGGAGTCTCCCCTTGAGCCCTTAGCCCCTTTCGGTACCGATCTGAGGGGGCGAAAAGCTCTTCCCCTCCTGCTGCCTAGCGGTTTTTCTTGCCGAGCTCGCAGCCGATCTTGCCGGCGGCGATTTCGCGCAGCGAGACGACCACGTTCTTGTTGCCGGCGCGGTTGTCGATGAGGGGCTTCGCCCCCTTGAAAAGCTGCTTCACCCGCTTGGAAGCGAGCATCACGAGGAGAAAGCGGTTGTCGACCTTCTCGAGGCAATCTTCAACGGTTACACGGGCCATTATCGTAACTCCTTGGAATCCGTCCGACGTTTAGCGTTCGACGTGCGAGCGGGTTTTGAAAAACAACTGCACTGACTGAGGGGTTTAACGTCGAACATTAAAGGTCGAACGTTTAGTGTATTACAAATCGAAATTTTCCGACAGTCCCTGAATCACCCGCGACGAGCGGCACTGCTCGGCGGTGAGGACCGCCTTCAACTGCTCCACCGCCACGGCGAACACGTCGTTGACGATGATGTAGTCGTACCAGCGGGCTTCCCGGATCTCGCCGGCGGCATTCCGGATGCGCCGTTCGATCACCTCTTCGGAGTCGGAGGAGCGGTTGTCGAGCCGCCGTCTGAGTTCCGCGATGCTGGGGGGGAGAATGAAGATGTAGACGCCGCCGTTGTAGCGCCCCTTCAGCTGCTGCGCCCCCTGGCAGTCGATGTCGAGGATGAGGTCGATGCCGTTGGCGCGGCATTCGTTGAGGGTGGCGAGGGAAGTACCGTAGAGGTTGCCGTGTACTTCGGCCCATTCGGCAAACTCCTGGGCCTCGATCATCCGCTGGAATTCCGCCTGGTCCACAAAAAAATAATCACGGCCATGCAGCTCCCCCGGGCGGGGGGTACGGGTCGTGTAGCTGACAGAATGCCGGAGATTAGGAATTATGTCAATGATTTCCTTGCACAGAGAGGTCTTTCCCGCCCCGGAGGGAGCGGATATGACAAAGAGCACGCCTTCTCGTTTCATAGTCACCTTTTCGGCAGGTTACTCTACGTTCTGAACCTGTTCGCGTATCTTTTCCAGCTCGCTTTTCAATTCGACCACCAGCGCCGCGATCTGCGCGTCGTTGGCCTTGGAGCCGATGGTGTTGACCTCGCGGTTGATCTCCTGGAGCAAAAAGTCGAGCTTGCGCCCCACCGGCTCGCTGCGGCCGATCGTCTCGTCGAACTGGCGCAAATGGCTCGCCAGCCGGACCAGCTCCTCGGTAATGTCCCCCTTGTCGGCCAGGACCGCCACCTCGAGGGCGAGCCGGTCCTCAGGCAGCCCGCTGTCGGCGATGAGGGCCGCGATCCGCTCCTTGAGCTTCACCGCGTAATCCGAAACCACCTCGGGAGCCCGTTCCGCCACCCGGGTGATCAGGACCTCGAGCTGCTCGCGCCGCTTCCGGAAGTCGGCCAGAAGCGATTCGCCTTCGAAGATCCGCATCTGGTCCGCACCGGCGAGGGCGGCATCAAGTGCCGAGACGAGCTCCTGCGGGACCTCGTCGGTCACCGTCTCCACCTCGGCAGCCATGGTGATCACGTCGCGCTGGGAGACCACCAGTTCGAGCCCCACCGGCTCGTCGATCCCGAGCGCCTCGCGGATGCTGCTGAAGGCCTTGAAGTAGCCGCGTGCCAGCGGGAGGTTCGCGGTCGGCACCCCCTGGGATGCGCCCCCCTCCACCTGGATGAAGAGATCGATCTTGCCGCGGGAAAGCCTTTCGGCGACCCGCTTCTTGATGTCGCTCTCGAAGGGCATGAACTGCCGGGGGAGCTTCACCGAAATTTCACCGTAGCGGTGGTTGACGCAGCGCAGCTCGACGACGATCCGCCCCGCGCCGAACGACGCTTCCCCTTTGCCATACCCGGTCATGCTCTTTAACATGGTTCCCCCGCTACTTCTTTTGCGCTTCGAAAAGTTTTTTCTCCCAACGCCAGGCGTCGGCCACGATGGTGGTGAGGTCGTCGTACTTGGGAGCCCAGCCGAGCAGGGAACGGATCCGGGATGCCTGGGCCACCAGGTTCGCGGGATCCCCCGGACGCCGGGGCCCCTCGACCACCTTGAACTGAACGCCGCTGACCTTCTGTACGACGTCGACCACCTCGCGGACACTGGAGCCACGCCCGTAGCCGACGTTGATCACCGTCGACTCCCCGCCCCGCTCCAGATAGGAAAGGGCGTAGAGGTGGGCCGCGGCGAGGTCCTCGATGTGGATGTAATCGCGGACCCCGGTACCGTCGGGGGTCGGATAATCGGTACCGAAGATGGAAACGCAGTCGCGCATCCCCAGCGCCGCCTGGCAGGAAACCTTGATCAGGTGGGTGGCGTCCGGAGTGCGCTGCCCCATGCGTGCCTGCGGATCGGCGCCGGCGACGTTGAAATAACGGAGCGCCACGTACTTGAAGCCGTGGGCCGCCGCCGCGTCACGCAGCATCCCCTCGCTCATCAGCTTGGAAGCGCCGTACGGGTTGATGGGAACGGTGGGGCTGGTCTCCGAAGCTTCGCCCCCTTCGGGGATCCCGTAGACGGCCGCGGTGCTGGAAAAGATGAAGCGCTCGACGCCGTTGGCAACGCAGGCCTCAAGGAGGTTCAGGGTGTTGCGGGTGTTGTTGCCGTAGTATTTCAGCGGCAACGAAACCGATTCGGGGGCAATGATGGCAGCCGCAAAGTGCAGGACCGACTTGGCCCCGGTCTCGCGAAGAACGGTATTGATGCGCTCGCGGTCGGCAAGGTCGCCGACGATGAGCTGCTCGCCATGGATCAAGGCATCGGGGGAGCCGGTGGAAAGGTTGTCGAATACCACGACCTTGTGGCCTGCCTCGGAAAGTTGCCGGACCACGTGGCTGCCGATGTATCCAGCACCTCCGGTAACCAATATCGTGCTCATGGGGTCTCCTCGATGTGAAGCAATGGGATTGGTCTGGCGCGCGACAGCCGCAGGGCCGTCCTTGGGGCCCCGTCGCAAGCCGTGTCGGGACCTGACCCGGCCGTCCCGAAACGGGCGCCGGAAATACAAAAGGGTCTAGCCGGCCCGACTAAACCCGTAAAGGCATCATGAACGTGAAGCGGTCGGTCCGGGAAGGGGGGCAAGAACCGGAGCTTGATCGCGGTGTTGCGGCGACCGGACGGTCCGTTTCATAAGGCACTGTTTATACCATTTAGAAAATTGCGGCGCAACCTTTTAACCACCGGTTGCCGAGGAAAACTTGGTCCGAGCTGGCGCTGGGCCCGCCGGAGCTGCGCCGGGCGGATTCCCGCGTAGGGCGCACGACCCATTTCTGCCGCTTGACAAATTTGCTACGTTTAATTACATTCTTCAAATCTTTACAATCTCAAGGAGCAGACCATCGTGGGCAAAGCCAAATTCAACCGTATCGAAGCCGTTTACGAACAATATCAGCAGATCAGGGAAAAACTGACCACCGCATGCGACCCCCAAGAAAAGAATCGTCTCTTCCGCCGGCTGGTGAACCTCCTCGGAGTCATGGAATTTCTCATCTCGCTCAGCAAGACGCCGTAACTGCCCCCCTAAGATCGCCTCATCCCTCCATTCCAAACCGCTTCAGATGATCGAGGTGTGCTCAAGCAGCGTCTGCAGGCTCCGGTGCGCCGCCAGGTATCCGGCGTCCTCCCCGTAGGTCGTCGGGAATACCGCCGGAACCGACTGGTGCACCAGATTCCGGTCCACGTTGACGAAGGTGAACAGGCAGGAGTTGGACAGCGCCTTGCTGGTCCGGTCCCGGCTGATGCGTTCGATGTTTGCCTCCACGCAGATGAAGCTGCCGTTGGTGTACACCACCCGCGCCGTGTAGTGGAGCTTGTCCCCCATCCGGACCGGGTGGAAGAAGTTGATCCGGTTCACCGCGGCGATGATGGGACGATCCGGAGCCACGAGCTCCGAGCAGATCGAACTGAGCTCGTAGGCGCGCCGGACCAGGTAGCCGCCGAAGATCTTCTGGGGCACGTTCTCGAACTCGGGGTACATCCGTTCCCACGAGTCGGTCCCCAGGCGTCCGGCCAGGAGCCCGTGAAACCCGGGGAGGTCCTGCGCCTTGTGGAGCGTCGCGAGCACCGCGTACTCATCGCGGCTGGGAGGCTCGGATAAAAGCGCCTGCTGCTGCCGGTATTCCTCACGGCGCGCCACCGCCTTGCGGAACCGGGACTTCTCCTTCTCCTCGGTGTATTCGAGCGGGGGAAGCTCCATGCTCACCGCGTCGTCCCCCATGCCGGAACGGGCCACCATGGAGAAGTAGCAGGAAGCCACGTGATTGGCGGGGTTTCCCGGCTGCTCGACCCGGATGCCGACCTCCACCGAGGAGCGGCCGACGTGGTTGATGCGAGCGTCACAGACGATGTCCCGGGTGACGTCGGCGGCATGGCGGACGATGATATTGTCGATGGCCGCCGTGACCACCCGTGCTTCCGGATGGAACTGGTTCACGTAATTGAGGGCACACTCTTCGGCCACCTTGTCGAGCACCTCCAGCAGGAGGCCGAACCGGAGGTTCCCCAGCAGGGGTTCGTCCACCACCATGAAACGGCGGCGCAGCGACAAGTCCCGTGAAAATGGGAGCGTGTGATAGAAGGAAGTTTCCGAGGGTCGTGTCATAGAGAGCTCCGTAGTAGTCAATCTTTCTGTTCATCACCAGCTGTTCATCTGACAGGGGCCATCAACCGCAAAGATGCATACTGGACCTCGTTGTCCCTTTGTCTCTCCCGGTAAAGAAAAGAGTACCAAGGATAGCGCCTTTTTCATTGTTGGCAAAGGGGGAGAGCAATCAGGGTGCGCAATGAGCAGTGAGCAAGCTCTCGGAGTGACCACCAATTCAACCGGACCGCCGGTACCACCTTGACGATTTTGCTCTTTGCTCATTGCTCATTACCCATTGCTCATCCCCCCCTTGACACCGCAAAAGGGATGATTATCTTACCGACGTACCCGGTACTCACCAAACGAAAGGAGGCAATTCACATGGCAAGCTGGTCACTTTTCAACGAACTCGAAAGCCTGAGAAGGGAAATCGATGAAGCTTTCCGCGGCGTGGGATTTGCCCGTCCGTTGGCGACTACTTTTCTGTCTCCGACTTCGGCGCGGCGCTTCCCCCTCATCAACCTGAGCGAGGACGAAGGCCAGGTCTACCTCGAGGCGCTGGTCCCCGGCGTCGACCCGAACCAGCTCGACGTCTCCCTCTTGCGCGACACCGTCACCATCGCCGGAGAACGTAAGGCTCCCGGCGAGAGACAGGGGGAACTGGTTCATCGCAAGGAGCTTGGCTTCGGCAAATTCTCCCGTACCATCGACCTGCCGACCGAAATAGATCCGTCCCGGACCTCGGCCGACTTCAGGGATGGGGTGCTGAGGATTTCGATGGCCAAACCGGAGCACGCCCAGCCGAAGAAAATCGAGGTGAAGATTTCCTGACCTTTGGCGTAGTCAAAGAACCGGAGCAAGGAGGTAACCAATCATGGCAAACGGCATTACCGCTCAAAATGAAGAAAGAAGCCTGCAGACCGGGGAAGAGACCCGGGCCCCGGAAAAATTCCTGCGGCCGGCGGTGAATATAATCGAAGACGAATCGGAACTCTTGCTGACTGCGGACCTGCCGGGGGCGCTCAAGGACAACATCGAGATCCACGTGGACCAGGGAATCCTTACCATCAACGCCCCGGTTTCCGTTCAGACCACGGGGCGCCCGCTCTACCGCGAATTCGAATGGGCTCCGTACTACCGCCAGTTCCAGATCCCGGAAGTGATCGACCAGGGGCAGATGAAGGCGGAGTTCCGCAACGGCCTGCTTACCCTGCACCTTCCCAAGCGGGAGGCGGCCAAGCCGCGGCGGGTCGAGATTTCCGTCGCCAGCTGAGATACCGAGGAGTTCCGGAGGGGCGCCTGCAGCCCCTCCGGATCAACCCCGGAAAAAAGAAGCTAAACCCAATCCGATTTCTGCCGATACGTCATAACGGGGAAATCTCACCAAACGTCCCGGGCCTTTCTCCGGGAGGCGGCCCCACCGTCCGTTAAACCCGCATTCCAACGTCGTCAAAGGTTCCGCATGATGGAGCAGACCAAAAAATCCAAGCGCATCCCCGCACCGGTCCTAGCCTGCGGGATTGTCGCCGCCGGCGTCTGGTGGTTTCTGACCAGCGAGCCGACCACGACGCAATGGATCATGGCGGCCCTGGTCCTTTTCTACGCCTGCGTTGCCTACCTGTACCTCTCCCTGGCCCTTCCCGCTCCGAACTATCAGATGCCGCAGCAAGACGGCGACATGATGGTGCACCACGTCCATCACCAGGACGTCGAGGGCCTGGACAAAGTAATCTCCAAGTTCTGGGGCTAGGACAAGCACCACCCTCTGGCAGCGCTACCCCCCCCTACCATAAAAAAAGGACCACCAATTTTGGTGATCCCTCTTTGCTACCCAGTCCCTACCCTCGGGGGAAACCGCCCCCCAGCGTCAGCGACCTTTCCTTCCCATCAGGCCGTAATCAACCGGATAGTCCAGAAGTCGGAGCTGAGCTTCGGGTCAGTCAGGTAGGCGTAGGGCATCGTAAAGTACCCCCTCATTCCCCAGTTCGTGTTCCAGGAGTTGCGGACGATGAACCGCTGTTCGCTGTCGTCGTAGCCGACCGCCACCACGGCGTGGCCGCCGATCACCTGCTCCCCGGAACCCGGCATCTGCGCGACGCCGGTACTCGCGACCTCGGAACTTTCAAAGCTCTCATAGACGGTGAAGCCGAAGACGAACGGGAAGCCGGAAGCAAGGCAGCCCTTCATCTGGTTCAGGTTCTGCACCAGGCTGCTGTACAGCACCGCCTTGACCTTGGCCGCGTCGAGGTAGCAG
This sequence comes from Geomesophilobacter sediminis, assembly GCF_016458275.1. GTDB lineage: Bacteria > Desulfobacterota > Desulfuromonadia > Geobacterales > Geobacteraceae > Geomesophilobacter > Geomesophilobacter sediminis. The sequence goes on along the minus strand of NZ_JAEMHM010000028.1, from coordinate 11,063 downwards.
GCGTTGGTCGGCTTGTCGGCGAACTTGGAGACGTCGTAGGGCCACTCTTCCTCCGGGCAGTCGCCAAACGATGCCACCGTCTTGATGCCATCCCGGATCTGGGCGCCGCTGTCGGAGTCCACCGTCCCCTCCAGGGCCCGTTCGTTGTAATAGATAAAAAGGCGCGAGGGCATGAAATCCCTCAATCCCTGCCGATTCCGTTCGAACTCGACCGCAGCCGCGATCGCATTTGCGGTGCAGCTCCCCAGATCCCCTTGGTCGTAGACCGACGGGCATTGCCCACGCAGGTCCACCTGCTCCGGAAGCGCCCGCAGGATCTCCAGAGGGGCTGCGTAGAGATGGTCACGCTGGTCGGGCAGGTCGTGGACCCATCCGTAACGTTTGATCTTCATTGCCATGTGATCCCCCTTTCGGATGACCTCCCTCATCCTTGCCACATCTTAATTAACCTTACGTTCATTGTAGGACGGAGCAGGGTGAAAGATCAAATGAACAATGAAAGGATGCGACAATTGCACGAACGGTAAGAGCGGCATTTCCGCCGCGGTTCGGAAGGAAAAAGCACCGACGAAAAGGGCGCAGCATGCTGCGCCCTACGTTTGCCAATGGCACCGAAGCTCCTCGTTTATTCGGGACAGGCGGCGCCTTTCTCCGCCCATTCGGTCATCAGCCGCACGAACTCGTCGTGAGGCATCGGCACCGCCCGCCTCCCCTCGCCCGGATGCCATCCCCACAGCACCGTGGGAGCCTCCCGGACGTGCTCGGCGATCTCCGTGGGGGTCCGGGAACCGTTACGTGCCGGGTCCTTGAACTGCTCGCATAGCTGGCGCGGGGTTCGCTTTTCGAAGACCATCGGCATGTCGGCGGGGGGAAGCATCCATTCCGGGGCCCCGGGCGGGGTATGCGGATCGTGCAGGTTCTTCTCCTGGTGGCAGGTGCTGCACCACAAACCGTTTCTACCCAATCCCTGGGGACCGCGCTCGACGTGCATCGGGTGCGGCAGGCTTTGGTCGCCGACCAGCGGCCGGTTTCCGGCCGGATGGCAGTTCACACAGCGGGGATCGGAAAAGACGGCCGCCGCCTTGAGAAAAGCGGCGGCGGACGCGCTGTCGTCCTTGGTGACGGCGAAGGCCAGCCCAGCGGTTTTGGTAAGGACCGCTGCGCCAACCAGAGCAAAGGGGGCCAGCCAGATGATTGCGAAGCCCGCCAGACGCAAAGCTCCCTTCTTCCTACGGTCAGTTTTCATTCCGGCTCCCTCATCAAGTTCAGACACCCCCTCTCCCCCCGGGAGAGGGCTGGGGTGAAGGGGGCAACCTCATCAAGAATCGCCCCCCTCACCCGGCCTCCGGCCCCCCTCTGCCGGATGGAGAGGGTAACTCTCAGCTTTTCAGGAAGGTCGGGTCGATGGGGAGGCGCCGGACCCGCTTTCCGGTCAGTTGGAAGATGGCGTTGGTCACCGCAGGTGCGATCGGCGGGACCGCCGTCTCCCCGATGCCCCCCGGCTTTTCCGAGCGCTTCACGATGTGCACCTCGACTTCCGGCATCATATCCATGCGCAGCACCGGGTAGTCGTTGAAGTTCTCCTGCAGCACCCGCCCGTTTTCGACGGAGATCATGCCATAGAGGGCGGCGGTGAGGCCGAAGGCGATCCCTCCTTCCATCTGGGCCGCAATGATCCCCGGATTCACGGTATGCCCGCAGTCGACGGCGCAGACGACGCGGTGCACCCGGACGAAACCGGTGCGGTCGACGGAGACCTCCGCGACCTCGCATACATAGCTGCCGTAGGATTCGAACACGGCGATCCCCCGCCCGCGTCCCGCCGCAAGCTTACCCCCCCACCCCGCCTTTTCGGCGGCGAGATCGAGCACGCCGCGGTGGCGCGGATGGCGCGCCAAAAGGTCGTGGCGGAACCGGTAGGGATCCTTTCCCGCGTGGTGGGCGAGCTCGTCGATGAAGCTCTCCACCTCGAAGCCGGTGTGGGAGTGCCCCACCGAGCGCCACCACTGCACCGGCATCCCCGGCTCCGGACTGTGCAGATCGACCAGGACGTTGGGGATTTCGTAGGGGAGTTCCTTGGCCCCTTCCACCGAGGAGAGATCGATGCCGTTTTTGATGCGCCGTTTTTCGTTGGAGGTCCCCTTCATGATGGACTGCCCCACGATGCGGTGCTGCCAGGAGACCACCTTTCCCCCCTCGTCGAGCCCGGCGCTCATCCGGGCGTGCCACAACGGACGGTAATAGCCCCCCTTCATGTCGTCCTCGCGGGTCCAGATCACCTTCACCGGCCGGCGAACGCCCAGCGCGACCTGGGTCGCGATCACCACGAAATCGGAGTGCGGGTTGCCGCGGCGGCCGAATCCCCCGCCCAAAAAGGCGGTATGGATCCGGATCTGCTCGGGCTTAAGTCCGGTGAGCCTGGCCACCGCGAGCTGGTTTCCGGTCTGGGCCTGGGTCCCCACCCAGACGTCGCAGCCGTCGGCCCGCAGGTCCACCGCGCAGTTGAGCGGCTCCATGTCGGCGTGAGCCAGGTAGGGAAGCTCGTACTCCACCGTCACCTGTTTTCCCGCACCGTTGAGCGCCCCCTCGGGATCGCCGTCGCGGCGTGCCACCAGCCCCGGTGCCTGAGCCAGCTCCCGGTAGTGCTGCCGCATGGCCGCCGTGGAGAGCCCGGCGCGGGGGCCGTCATCCCATTCCACCTCGAGAACATCGCGCCCCCGCTTCGCCGCCCAGAAATCCCGCGCCACCACCGCCACTCCCTGCGGAATCTGGAAGACCGCAGTCACCCCCGGGACCGCCCGGGCCCGGGTAGCCTCCAGCCGGCGCATCTTCCCGCCGTACACCGGAGGGCGCTCCACCACGGCGACCAGCATCCCCGGCATCTGGGTGTCGATACCGAAAAGGGCGACGCCGTTCACCTTGGCCGGGGTGTCGAGCCGAGGCACCGGCTTGCCGAGCAGCCGGAACCGCGAAGGGTCCTTCAGGGGGACCTGGGCCGGCACCTCGAGGAGGGAGGCCTGCTCGGCGATCTCCCCGAAGGAAACCCAGGCGCCGTGCCGGCCGACGACCTTGCCGTTTTCGGCGTGGCAGGTGGCGGGGGAAACCTTCCAGTTCTGCGCGGCAGCCTCGATCAGCATCATCCGCGCCGCCGCCCCCACCTCCCGCATCCGGACCCACTCGGTGCGGATCGTGGTGCTGCCGCCGGTCATCTGCATCCCGGACATCGGGTTGTTGTAGACCGCCGCCACCGGCGCCGGCTGGACCCGCACCCGGTTCCAGTCGCACTCCAGTTCCTCGGCAATCAGCATGGCCACCGCCGTGTACGGCCCCTGCCCCATTTCGGACTTGTTGACGAAGATGGTGACGCCGCTGTCCTGACCGATATGCAAAAAGGCGTTGGGCGGATAGGGGGGCTTCTGCTCCTCCGCGGCCTCAGCCTCCCGCACCGGCAACCGGAATCCCAGCAGCAGCCCCGCCCCCGCCACACCTCCCAGCTTCAGGAAATCCCTGCGGCTGACCCGAACGGTCCCGTTCATCGATGTCCCCCCGCCGCCATCGTTGCGGCGGCACGATGTATCGCCTTGCGGATGCGCGGATAGGTCCCGCAGCGGCAGAGGTTCGCCGACATGGCTTGGTCGATGTCGGCATCGGTCGGACGCGGGTTTGCCGCCAGCAGGGCCACCGCGGACATGATCTGTCCCGACTGGCAGTAGCCGCACTGGGGGACGTCCTCGGCAATCCAGGCAAGCTGCACCGGGTGGTCGGCGTCCGGAGCCAGCCCCTCGATGGTGAGCACTTCCTTGCCGATGACGGCCGAGACCGGGGTGACGCAGGAGCGAACCGCCTTGCCGTTGACATGAACGGTGCAGGCCCCGCACAACGCCCTGCCGCAGCCGTACTTGGTGCCGGTGAGGCCGAGATTGTCCCGGAGCACCCAAAGGAGCGGGGTGTCGACCGGCACCTCGACCTCGTACCGCCTGCCGTTAACCGTGAGCGCGACCATGGAACCTCCTGGCAAAAGGATGTTGCGGCGGCCAACCGGCCGCCCGGGCACGAAAGCTAAAAAATTAGCACAGGCCAATGGCGAGTCAACGGGGAATGGGGAAGGTACGGCAGGGGAAAAAGGAGGTAAAGGAGGTGCCTGCTGCCGGGATCGGATCCGACCGATCCGACCAATCAGTCGGATCAGTCGGATCAGTCGGATCGCAAAAAACGAGATGAGACCCGCTGAGGTTACCTTCCCAGCGCGGCGTTGAGGGTCTCCTGCAGGGTCGAGCACTTGTACGGTTTCTGGATGAACCCGGCCAGCCCTTTGCCGGTGAATTTCTGGGTGACCTCGTCCTCGTTGTAGCCGCTGGACATGACCACCTTCACCTCCGGGTCGATCTGGCGCAGCTCCCGGAACGTCTGTTCCCCGTCCATGTGCGGCATGGTGAGGTCGAGGATGACGCAGGTAATGCGGTCCCGGTGCGCCTGGAAGAGTTCGACCGCCTGGCGCCCGTTCGGCGCGGTAAGCACCTCGAAGCCGAGCTCGCGCAACATGTCGCTGCCGATCCCGAGCACGCTCTCCTCGTCGTCTACCAAAAGGGCGGTTCCGCTCCCCTTCCATTCCTGGTCCCGGACGCGGCGCTCGTCGACCACGTCGATCAGCTTGGAGGTCGAGGGGAAGAATACCTTGAAGCAGGTCCCCTTCCCGAGCTCGCTGTAAACCTTGATCGCCCCCTTGTGCCCGCGGATGATGCCCTGCACGGCGGCCATCCCGAGGCCACGGCCGGTGAACTTGGTGGTGAAGAAGGGGTCGAAGATCCGGGCCATGGTCTCGCGGTCCATGCCGCAGCCGGTGTCGGCGACCTCGAGGTAGACATACGGCCCCTCCTCGATGGTCCCTTCCAGGGAAAACTGGTCCAGGTAGCGCCGGTCGCAGTTCATGCATCCCGTCGAGATCGCGATCACGCCGCTGCGGTCACCGATCGCCTCCGAAGCGTTGATGACCAAGTTCATGACGATCTGGCGCAGCTGGGTTGCATCGGCGGCAATCAAGGCGAGCGGCTGGTGCAGGTTGAACCTGAGCACCGCCTTCTTCGAGATGGAGACCTCCAGCATATGGGTCATCTCCTGCACCAGGAGGTTCAGGTCGATGTTTTCGATGCTGAATTTCCCCTTGCCGGAGTAGGCCAGCATCTGCCGCGCCAGATCGGCGGCGCGCGAAGCCGCGTCCTGCACCTGGAGCAGGTTGTCGCGGGCCGGCGATTCCCGGTTGATCCGCATCAGGGCGAGGTCCGCGTTACCGATGATCGCCATGAGGATGTTATTGAAGTCGTGGGCAATGCCCCCCGCCAACACCCCGAGGCTTTCCAGCTTCTGGGTCTGCAGCATCTGCCGCTCCAGTTGCAGGCGTTCCTCAGCGGTCCGTTTCATGTCGCTGATGTCCCGGGCGATCACGGAAATCCCGATGACCGCCCCGCTCACCCGATCGCGGATCGGCGAGGCGGTCACCGAAAGGTCGAGCCGGCGCCCCTCTTTGTCCACCCGGACCGTCTCCAGGGGCTCGACGCTTTCGCCTCCCGCCAGTACGGCCAAGATCCGCCCCTCCTCGTCGAAGCGGTCCGGAGGGTAGAGTCTGGTGGGGCGCTGCCCCAGCATCTCCGCCTCGCGGAATCCGAATATCTTTTCCGCGCCGCGGTTCCAGCTCGTGACGATACCGTCCGGGCTCATCGAGATGATGGCGTCGTCGGAAGATTCGACAATGGCCGAGAGCCGGCTCACCTTTGCGTCGGCCCCTTTCTGCTCGGTGATGTCCCGGTTGGAGGCGCGCCGCCCCAAAAAGACCTCCCCTTCGAAGATGGGGCGACAGTTGTGCTGGATCCAGCGGGTCTCCCCCTGCCGGGTCACGATCCGGAACTCCATCGACTCGGCGACCGGCCCGGAGCGGGTGTGCCCGTCCACGGTATGCGTCTCGAACGCCCCCCGGTCCTCCGGATGCACGATGCGGATCGCGAGCCCCGGGTCCTTTACAAACTCCTCCGCCGGGTAACCGGTCACCTCGAGGGCGGACGGGGAGACGTACTGCAGGGAGCCGTCTCTCCCGATCCAGTACTCCCAGTCCTGGGTCCAGTCACAGACGGTGCGGAATTTCCGCTCCGAGGCGTGCAGCTTCTTTTCGTATTCCCAGCGGCGGCGCGAGGCGGTGGCAATGCCGACATTGCCGACGATCCAGAGCAGCAGGTAGCCGCCGCCAATGCGCCAGTCGGAGGCTCGTTCCAGGAGCAGCCGGTTGGTCAGCGGCACGGAGACCGTGATGCCGCCGCGGATGTCCCCGGTCCGATAGCCTTGGAAGCCGTGGCATTTGAGACAGGGGGGATCGGTGATGAAGGCGGAGATCAGGCGCAGGTAGGGCCGCCCTTCGATCTGCGCCACCTCCGAGCGCTCCCGGTACTTGCGCTGCTCGAACCCGAGCAGGGCGTCCCGTTCCCATACGTCCGGCACATTGCGTGGGTTGAGAGGTTTGAGGCTCACGATGCGGCTGACGATCGGGTCGGTGGAAGCGGTGCGGAGACTGTCGAAAACCATCCGGGTCATGTACGCCGGGTTGACCAGGGTGAGCTGCTTTCCGGTCGTGGTCGTCACGTCGCGGTCGGGGACATTGAGATGCGGATTGGGGACCACCTTGCCGGCGTCGACGTAGACCCCCCCCATTTTCGCCGCCCAGGCCCGGTAGAACATGTTGAGCCGGAAGTAGTCGCGCGCCTCGTGCTCCGCCTCCTTCAAGGTGTCAGCATGGTGGAAATAGAGGGTAATGGACGCCAGAGCCCCAATCACTGCAGTCCAGCAGAGGAAAAAGACCAGCCCGTACTTCGTGGAGAAACCCTTGAGTCCGTCCATCCGCATCAAACCACTCCCATGGCGAGCACCGTTGCCGGTGCCTCGCGCGCCGCACTTGGCATAGGAACGACATCCCGTCTCTTTGGACACCAGCCGCCCCCAGAATCGGGAACGGCAACTGTAAAAAAATGGACTGTCCATTTTTTTACATGATCAATGATTTAAACCTCTTACTGATTGGATTGCAACATAATGGACAGTTAGTTTTGCCTAATACAACCAAGCCGCGCCCGGCGACTGTGATAACGGACCGTATTTGCGTCGGAAACCATCTCCGCGCAGCCTCAAAAATCGATGGCACGGCTTTTGTTAGAAAAGTGGTCCAACGCAGATAGATCAAACGGCACCGCTTTCGCTATCGGAGGGGGGCCGCGTTGGAATCAGACCGAAGAAAGGAGAAGCCATGATGATTCGAAGCATCTGGACGGTGCTGGCGGCCGCGCTGCTGGCCCTGGCCCCGCAGCCGGCCTCGGCCTGGCACGACGCCACCCACATGGCGGTAGTCCGGGCAGCCGGGCTGGGAAACTACGCCTACCTTGCGGTGGGACCCGACTTGGCCAAGGAAAAGGCCGGGGATCTCGAGGGAGCGAACCACTATCACAATACGGCGCCGGGGGTTCTGATCACGACGGAAATGGTCCTCGCCCAGGTGAAGGATTACGACAAGCCGGAAGATGCCAGCGGCCACCTCTACGGAGCGATCATCGCCTCCATAAACGACTACCTCATCGCCCAGGCGGCCGGCAAATACGCCCTCTATCCGCTGGGCTATGCCGCCCATTACCTCGGCGATCTCTCCATGCCGTTCCACAACACCGCCTACAACAAGTTCAACCGGGATAACCACGCCGCCAACGACGGCGTCGTCGAGACGGGCGGTCCTCCCAAGGAGACCACCGAGGCCAAGGTAGCCCGGCTGGCCGGTGAGATCGAGGAGCGCATGAACCGGCTGCCCCCCCTGCACCTTTCCTCGGAGATCGGTCGTTTCTACCGCGACCTGGCGGTCCAGATCGCCGCCATCGCCAACGGGGCCAAAAGCCTCGGCTATGCCATGGAGGATGCCGTCCCGCCCCGGCCGGTAATGACCGAGGAGGAGGCGTACACGCAGCTGGCCCAGAGCGCCCAGCTCCTGAAAGCGATCTACGCGGCGACGAACCAGAAATAAGGGAGCACCAGGAGAAGCTTTTCCAATCCATTCTCGGGAGGGGCCATGACGTCAGGCGGCGCAGGGGAAAGCAGAGCATACCTTGACCTGGACCAGATGCTGCGCCAGGAGATCGAGGCGATCAAGGCGGCCAAGGACGGCCTGGAGCCTCCTCTGGCGACCGCTGCGGATGATGACGCGGCCGAGACTGCGGACCAGGACGCCGGGACCCAAGCCTGGAAGGAGGAGCGGGAAAGTCGCTTCCGGGCCGTGGTGGAGGAACTCCACCGGGAGGAATTCACCTCCCTTTGTTTCTCCGGCGGCGGCATTCGCAGCGCCACCTTCAACCTGGGAGTCCTGCAGCAACTCGCCCGCTGCGGGATGTTGCCGGAGATCGACTACGTCTCCACGGTCTCCGGGGGGGGCTACATCGGCAGCTGGCTCTCCTCCTGGATCCACCGCGAGGTCTGCGGCGAAAAAGAAAGGCTCGGCGGCGTGCTGACTCCCACCCAGGAAAAAAGGGCGGTGCTGGCCGGAAAGGAGGCGGTCTTCGCGGCGCTCGCCCAGCAAGAGCCGGCATTGCGCTGCAAGGAGCCGTACCAGGTCCGCTTCCTCAGGGACTACAGCAACTACCTGACGCCGCGGGTCGGCATCCTGAGCATCGACACCTGGGCCATCGTGGGGATCTACGTCCGGAACCTCCTTTTGAACTGGCTGGTGCTGCTGCCGCTCTTTTTCGCCCTGCTGCTCCTGCCGCGGTGGCTGACCGCCCTGCTCATGACGGAAAACGCGTTTCCCGGATCTGCTCCGGTCTTTCTCGGGTTCGGGGCGTTGTTCGGGGTGATCGCGATCGCCTATGCCGCCGTGGATCTCCCCAGTGTCGGCAACCAAAGGTATGCCAAGGGACGGTTCGCGCTGTTTTTCCTGCTCCCGGTCGTGCTGATGGCCGGCGGCCTCTCGGCGTACTTCGCCGAAACCTATGGGATGCTGCCGGACCGCTTCCCGAGCCTGAAGGGGTTCATCTGCTTTGCCACCGAGGTCCACGTGGCCGGGTGGCTGACCGGCCTGCTGTGGCTCCAGATGCGCACCGGCGGACAAGAGAGCATCGCCGCCCGGCGCCTCTGCTGGTTTGGCGTCTGCGCCGCCGTGACCGGAGTAGTCGCGGGGCTGCTCGGCTGGCTCGCCGTGACCCAGTTGGCGACGCCGCTGCTCTACGGCACCGCGAACCCGGAGCTTTTGTACCTGATCCTGTGCGTTCCGGTGATACTGCTCGTATTTTTACTCACCGGCGCGTTGCTGGTGGCGGCTTTGTCGCGGTTCACCGGGGAGCCGGACCGCGAGTGGTGGGGACGCGCGGGGGGGATGGTGCTCCTGGCGGCCCTCTTCTGGAGTATCGCCCTCACCGTCGTCTTCTACGGCCCCTGGCTGCTGGTGGCCAATGCCTTCCCCTTCTGGAACTGGGCCTGGACCGCCGTCGGCGGCGCTTCCGGCATCGCCGCGGCCCTCATGGGGAAGGCGGCCTCCACGCCGGCGCTGCGTCCCGGGGCGACGATGAGCAACCTGCGGACCCGGCTCCCCGCGCTGCTCGCCGGCACCTTCATCGTCTTTGTCGCGATCGCCCTCTCCCTGCTGGCGACCCAGTGGCTTCCGGTGCTCCCGCAGTGGCCCGCCGGAGCCCCCTTCCACCTCAGGCCCCTGGACCCTTTCGCCTACCACGGCTTCGTGCTCCTGCATGCGCCGCTGGGAACCGTTGCCGTGCTGACCGCGGTCTCCTTTGCGCTCTCCATGGCGATGGCGGCATGGGTGAACATCAACACGTTTTCGTTGCATGCCATGTATCGCAACCGGCTGGTCCGGTGCTATCTCGGCGCCTCCCGCCCCGAAAAGAAGCGGGACCCCAATCCCTTCACCGGGTTGGATCCCTTCGATGACGTCTACCTGAAGGATCTGCCCAGGCGCCCGTTGCAGGTGGTGAACGCGGCCTGGAACCTGGTGAAGGGGAGACGGCTCGCCTGGCAGCAGCGCAAGGCAACCTCCTTCGTTTTCACTCCGCTGGCCGCCGGCGGCAACGTCGAGCTGCCGTTGAAGCTCGACGACCGGCCGGTGCCGAAGCAGCCCGGTGGATTCCGCCCGGCGGATCTCTTCGGTGGCGGCAAAACGGCACCGCTGGACCCGATCAAGCTCGGCACGGCAATGGCCATTTCCGGTGCCGCGGCAAGCCCCAACATGGGATACCACTCCTCGCCGCTGGTCACCTTCATCATGGCGTTCTTCGACGTCCGGCTCGGGTGGTGGGTCGGAAATCCCGGCAAGGGGATGCGCACGAGCTGGCGGAAAGAGTCGCCGAAACTGGCGCTTTGGCACCTGCTTAAGGAGACCTTCGGGCTTACAACCGACGACAGCCCTTTCATCTACCTGTCCGACGGCGGCCATTTCGAAAACCTGGGACTCTACGAGATGGTGCGCCGCCGGTGCCGGTACCTCATCGTCTGCGATGCCGGATGCGACTGCGAAGCGACCTTCGAAGACCTCGGCAATGCGGTACGTAAGGTGCGCTCGGATTTCGGCATCGAGATCGACATCGATTTCAGCGCGATCCGGGCGAAGAAGGCGCATTTCGCCGTAGGAACGGTGAAGTACCGCGACTGCGACGCCTGCGAGGACGCCGCCGACGGTCTTTTGCTTTACGTGAAGCCGGTACTGACCGGTGACGAGCCGGTGGACGATTTCAACTACTGGAAAACCCATCCGGGCTTTCCCCACGAGACGACGGCGGACCAGTGGTTTGACGAGGCGCAGTTCGAAAGCTACCGCAGGCTCGGGATGCACTCGCTGGAAAAACTCGCCGAGCACCGGATCACCTCGGTGGACAGTTTCTTCGCCAAGGCGCAGCGGCTGCACCGTGCCGCAGTGAAAAAGGCGCTGCAGGAGGGGCAGGAGACGGAAGGGGGGTGAAAAACCGTTCGGCGTTCGGCGTTCGGCGTTCGGCGTTCGGCGTTCGGCGTTCGGCGTTCGGCGTTCGGCGTTCGGCGTTCGG
>NZ_JAEMHM010000027.1 GCF_016458275.1 Geomesophilobacter sediminis | reverse complement strand
GTTCTCAATCATTTACGAGGGAAGAATGCCCGTTATGTAGCCGATGGGGCATTTACACAAAATCCTTTACACGCCCTCCATCCGTACCATTTGTGCTGTGATCACTTGCTGCAACGCGACTGCGATGTCGTGGGGGTGTGCGCCGGCTAAAGGTTTTGGAGCTCGCATTGGATGCTTGGGCAATCGCGCCTGGAAAGGCCCACAGGGTTCGCCCCTGTCTTGCCGAGCAAAGCGGCTGCTGTCTCGCGTCCCCCTCGCAGGCGCAAAAAAGCCCGCCGGATGCTGACGTCCGGCGGGCCTTTTGCGGTCGATATCAAACAAAAAATCAGGTCATGTTCCAGAGGAACATTTCCCACATGTCTTTCCAGCTCTTGCCGATCTCGGCGACGACTGAGGGCTCGAAGCCGCAGTGCATCATGCACTGGGCGCAGCGCGGGTCTTTGCCGACGCCGTACTTGTCCCACTGGGTCTTCTCCATCATCTCCTTGAAGCTTCCGTAGTGGGCGTCGGTGATCAGGTAGCAGGGGGCCTTCCAGCCGCGGGTGTTGCGGGTCGGGTTCCCCCACGGGGTGCACTCGAGCTGCTTCTGCCCCTTCAGGAAGCGCAGATACATCGGGGTGGAGAAGAAGCGGTACCGCTTGCTCATCTCGTAGACCTGTTCGAATTTCTTCTCGATCTCGCGGCGCTCCAGGAAGAGCTTCTCGCCGACCGCCTCGTAGCCGAAGCCCGGGGCGACCAGGAAGCCGTCGACGCCCATGTCACGCAGGTGCGAGAAGAGCATCTCGATCTCGACGAGGTCGGTCTCCTTGAAGATGGTGGTGTTGGTGCAGACGCGGAAACCGAGCTCCTTCGCCTTCTTGATGGCGGACATCGCGATCTTGAAGGTCCCCTTGCGCTCGAGGATGCGGTCGTGGGTTTCTTCCATCCCGTCCATGTGGATGTTGAGGATGAAGTTCGGGTGCGGCTTCATGTTGTCGAGCGCCTTCTCCAGGAGCAGGGCGTTGGTGCAGAGATAGACGTGCTTGCCGCGCGCCAGCACCCCGTCGATGAGCGGGAAGATTTCGGGATAGAGGAACGGCTCGCCGCCGGTGATGGTGACGACCGGCGCCGGACACTCGTCGACCGAGTCCAGGCACTGCTTCAGGGTCAGCATGTCCTGAATGGTGTCGGCATACTCGCGGATCCGGCCGCAGCCGGAACAGGCGAGGTTGCACAGGTGCGTCGGCTCCAGCATCAGCACGAGCGGGTATTTCTCCACATTCTTCATCTTGTTGGAGACGATGTACTTGGTGAGATCGTAATTCAATCGCATCGGAAAACGCATGTCTTAGTCCGTCCCTTAATGGCTCTTCTATTTGTTGTTGCTGAGGAACCCCATCCTCACCCTGCCCCTTTCCTTGAAGGAAAGGGGACGCTTCGGGGAAGGATCTACCATATACGCTACTTATTCTTGTCAGGCAGCCCCTGACAAACTCTGCCAAGGCAATAAACACAAAAGCGGGACATGCCGAAGCCGGGCATGTCCCGCGCTTTTTTCAAAGCACTTCGCTTCTCTACTTAACGCAGGCGAGCTGCGGTGCGTCAGCCCTTCTTCCCTTGAGAAACGCCGCACAGGTGGCCGCGATGCCTTCCTTGTCGAGCCCGAGGTCGGCACGCAGCTGGGCCTGGCTCCCCTGCTCGATGTATCGGTCGGGGATGCCGATCCGCTTCACCCGCACCTGGCTCAGGCCGCGGTCGGCCAAAAGCTCCAGGACGGCGCTGCCGAAGCCGCCCATGAGCGCGTTTTCTTCCACGGTCACGATGCAGCCGGTCTTCTCGGCCTGGGAGAGGATCAGTTCCTCGTCGAGCGGTTTCACGAAGCGGGCGTTCACCACCGCCGCGGAAATCCCCTGCTCCTTGAGCAGGGCGGCCGCCTCGAGCGCCGGATGCACCGTCGAGCCGATGGCGACGAGGGTGAGGTCGGTGCCGTCCTGCAAAAGCTCGCCCTTGCCGATCGGAAGCTCCTTGAACTCGCGGTCCATCGGTACGCCGAAGCCGGCGCCGCGCGGGTAGCGCAGGGCGATGGGGCGGCCGTAGCCGACGGCGGTGTAGACCATGTGCTGCAGCTCGTTCTCGTCCTTGGGCGCCATCACGGTCAACTCCGGAAGGTGGCGCAGGTAGGAGAGGTCGAAGGCGCCGTGGTGGGTCGGGCCGTCGTCGCCGACCAGGCCGCCGCGGTCCAGACAGAGGACCACCGGAAGTTTCTGCAGGCAGATGTCGTGGAAGACCTGGTCGTAGGCGCGCTGGGCGAAGGTCGAGTAGATCGCGGCCACCGGGGCGAACCCCTGGGTAGCCAGGCCCGCCGCGAAGGTCAGCGCGTGCTGCTCGGCGATGCCGACGTCGAAAAAGCGCTCCGGGTATCGTTTGGCAAAGGGGGTGAGCCCGGTGCCGTCCGGCATGGCCGCGGTGATCGCCACCACTTTCGGGTCGCGTTCGGCGAGCTTCACCATGGTCTCGCCGAAGACCTGGGTATAGGAAGGTGCCACCGCACGCGGCGCCGGAGCCGGCTTGCCGTCCAGGCTGAACGGGGAGACGCCGTGGAACTTGTCCGGCATGTCCTCGGCCGGGCCGTACCCTTTTCCCTTCTTGGTCATGACGTGGACCAGGATCGGCCCTTCGATCTGCTTGACGTTTTCCAGGATCCCGACCATCGCTTCCAGGTCGTGGCCGTTGATCGGGCCGACGTACTCGAAGCCGAGCGCCTCGAAGAGGGTGCCCGGGGTGAGGAACCCTTTCAGCGAGTTCTCGGCCTTCTTGGCGAAGTGCAGGATGTTGCCGCCGATCGCGGGGATGCCGGTCAAAAGCCCCTCGATCTCCTTCTTCAGGCTCCGGTAGTAGCCGCCGGTCATCTTGCGGGAGATGAAGGAGGAGAGCGCCCCGACGTTGCGGGAAATGGACATCTCGTTGTCGTTCAGGACGACGATGAGGTTCTTGCGCAGATGCCCCGCCTGGTTCAGCGCCTCAAACGCCATCCCGCCGGTGAGCGAGCCGTCGCCGATCACGGAGATGACCCGGTGCGCATCGCCGTTCAGCCCGTTGGCGACCGCCATGCCGAGGCCGGCGGAAATCGAGGTCGACGAGTGCCCGGCGCCGAAGGCGTCGTGCTCGGACTCGGAGCGCTTGGGGAAGCCGCTGATGCCGCGGTAGCGGCGCTGGGTCGGAAAGGTGTCCCGGCGGCCGGTCAGGATCTTGTGGGTGTAGGCCTGGTGCCCGACGTCGAAGATGATCTTGTCGGCCGGGGAATTGAAGCAGTAATGAAGCGCAATGGAGAGCTCGACGCAGCCCAGGTTGGACGCGAGGTGCCCGCCGGTCTTCGAGACCGTTTCCATAAGGTACGAGCGGACCTCTTCGGCGAGGTTCGGAAGCTCGTGGACCCCCAGCTTCTTGAGGTCCTGAGGACCATTGATAGATTGCAGCAACTTGTGCATGGGTGAGTATCTCCGTCGGACGCTTCCGGCGGTCCGCTACCGTGCGTAGCCGTGGCTGCGAAACCAGCCCACGGCCTGCTCAAGCGATTCCCGCACCGGGCGCACCGGAAGCCCCAGCTCCCGGATCGCCTTCTGGGGATCGAAAAACATGAATTTGGCCGCCATCTGGACCCCCGCCAGCGGGATCATCGGCTCTTTCCCGGTGCAGGCGGAAATGGCCTCGTTGGCGTAGGCGGCAAAAAGAATCGGATAGTAAGGCAGTTTCACCCCGGGGGCCTTCAGCCCGGTCAGCTCCGAGAGGAGTTTGAAAATCTGGGCCAGGGTCAGGTTCTCGTTCCCCAGGATGTATTTTTCACCGATCTTCCCTTTCTGGGCGGCGAGGATATGGCCACGGGCGCAGACCTCGACGTCGATGAGGTTGAGCCCGGTATCGAGATAGGCCGGCATCTTCCGGTTCAGGAAGTCGACGATGATCTTCCCGGTCGGGGTCGGCTTCACGTCGCGGGGACCGACCGGCGTCGAGGGATTCACGATCACGAGCGGAAGCCCGCGCGGGATGAATTCCTCGGCGGCGCGCTCGGCCAAAAACTTGCTCTTCTTGTAGTCGCCGACCATGTCTTCGAAGCCGACCGGGGACGACTCGGTGCCGGGGGTGCCGTCGCCGGGGTTCCCGAGGGTCCCGACGCTGGAGGTGTAGACGACTTTCTCGGTCCCGGCGGTCAGCGCGGCGTTCAGGATGTTCCGGGTCCCGCCGACGTTGACATCATACATGGTCGCCGGGCTGCGGGTCCAGAGCCGATAATCGGCGGCCGCATGGTACAGGGTGGCGCAGCCCTTGAGCCCCCGGGCCAGGTGATCCCGGTCGGTCAGGTCCCCTTCGAAGAGCTCCACGTCCAGGCCGGCCAGGTTGGTCCGGTCCGAGCCGGGGCGCACCAGGGCACGCACCTCGACACCGTCCTTGATCAGTTCCCGGACGATGCTGGCGCCGATGAAACCGGTGGCACCGGTGACGAAAGCCTTCATGCGCGGTTCCTACTCAAGCATCCCACCGGTCTGCTCGCGGAAGGTCCCGAGCGCCATGAGGGGGAAGCAGTTGCGGTAGATGTGGTACTTGATCATGAAGTATTTCGGGAAGCCGGTCCCGGTGTAGTTCACCTCGTCCCAGGTGCCGTCTTCCTTCTGGGTGGCCAGAAGGTACTGGATGCCGCGGGCGACCGTGGAGCAGTGCGCCTCGCCGGCCGCCATGAGCGCCAAGAGCGCCCAGGACGTCTGCGATGCGGTGCTCTCGCCGATACCCATCAGGGTGCGGTCGTGGTAGGACTCGCAGGTCTCGCCCCAACCCCCGTCGATGTTCTGGCGCGACTTGATCCAGTTCACCGCGCGGCGGATGTAGGCCTGGTTCGGGTCCTCGCCGATCGCGGAGAGGCCGCACAGGACCGACCAGGTGCCGTAGAGGTAGTTGACCCCCCAGCGTCCCCACCAGGGCCCCTCGGGCTCCTGCTCCTTCTTCAGAAAATCAATGGCGCGTACCGCGGCCGGATAGGTCTTCGCGTAGCCGAAGGTCCCCATCAGTTCGAGCATCCGGCCGGTGAGGTCGGAGGTCGGCGGATCGATGAGCGCTTCCAGGTCGGCGAACGGGATCTTGTTCAACAGGTACTTGGTGTTGTCCTTGTCGAAGGCGCCCCAGCCGCCGTTTTTGCTCTGCATGCCGAGGCACCAGTTGATGCCGCGCTTGATGGCGCCGTCCAAGGACTTGCGGTCCTTCACCTGGATTCCCTTGAGGGCGATCATGACGAAGCCGGAGTCGTCGACGTCGGGATACCAGTCGTTCAAAAACTCGAAGGCCCATCCGCCCGGTTCCAGGGTGGGAGCCTTGACCTTCCAGTCGCCCGGCTTGCGGACTTCCTTGTCCATGAGCCACTGCGCCCCCTTGATCAGGGAGGGGTGGTCGGCCGGCACGCCGGAATCGACCAGCGCCTTCAGGGCGAGCGCGGTGTCCCAGACCGGCGAGACGCAGGACTGCAGCACCAGCTCATCGTCGGTCTCGATGCAGAAGTTCGCCATCGCCTCGAGCCCCAGCGCAATGACCGGATGGTCGTTGGGATAGCCGAGGGTGGCGAGGGACAAGATCGCGTTCAGCATCGCGGGCTGGATGCCGCCCCAGTCGCCGGTGGTTTCCTGGTGCTCCAGCACCCACTGCTCGGCCCGGGCGAGCGCCTTCTTCTTGAACGGACGGATCGGGCTCGATTCGTAGATCTTGAGCAGGTGATCGACCCCGATGAAGAAGTTCTTCCAGGTCAGGATCCCGTCCTCTTTGGTGAAGGTGTAGTCGGTGGGACGGGGGGGGCGGACGAAGAGCTCCTGCACCCGCATGGCCGGCGGGAGCTTTTTCACCGGGCGTTTTTCCATCACGATGGAGAGCGGGATGATGGTCGCGCGCGCCCAGCTGGAGAACTCGTACATGTTGAAATAGGCCCAGTTCGGCAAAAGGGTCAGCTCCACCGGCATGGAAGGTACCCCGAACCAGGCAAACTCGCCGAAAAGGGCGAGGAATATCTTGGTAAAAACACGGGTCTTGATGATCCCGCCGTGCTCCAGGATGAAGGCGCGCGCCTTCTCCATGGCGGGGTGCTCCGCCGGGTAGCCGGAGAGCTTCAGCGCGAAATAGGCCTCCACCGTGGTGGAAAGGTCGCCGGGGCCGCCGAAATAAATGGTCCAGGAACCGTTCTCGGTCTGCTTGGAAAGCAGGTAATTGGCCATCTTGCGCTGCTTTTCCCGATCAACCATCCCCAGGAAATGGAACAGCATAATATATTCGGCGGTAATGGTGACATTGGATTCGAGTTCTGCCCACCAGTAACCTTTGGGAAGCTGCTCCCTGAAGAAGAAATCGCGGCTGCGTTCTATGGCGAGATCGAGGGCACTGTTTGCTTTGCCCTGCTTACTCTTCCAGATGGATGCGGGAAGTCGGTGGACCGTTGCACCATGTTTGTTCCCAGACTCTTTCTCCGATTCCACGGGAGCGCCGTTGAATGAAGTGAGTGAACTAGATATGGGGTGTTTGAACGGGAGGGTCACCTCATACTCCTTTCAGGAATTATTGACCGCGGCTAATGGAGTGTAGCGTCTTCGGTACAGATAACAAGCCGGGAGACATACCACATTTTTGACAAAAGGTACATATATTTTTCTTAGTGTTTACAAAATTAATTAGAAAAAACGGGACTTTATGTGGGGAGGTTGCCTTGCAGGGGGTGGATGTGGTACCTTCTGCAGCTTTGGGTATCAGCGCAAAGGCAGGGTAATCATGGAAAAAAAATCGGCACAAAACTCGTTTTTCTACCGGGTAGCGGCAGGAAGCCCGTGGCTGGTCCTCATCGTGGCCCTGCTTCTCTCCGCCGCCTCGATCTATTACACCGCTCACAAAATGGAGTTCCTCACCGGCCGTGACCAGCTCATGCCGCAGAACACCTTCTTCAACCGCGACTTCGTCTCCTATCGGGGTGAGTTCGGGGACCAGGAAGAGATCGCGGTGGTCATCGAGAGCTCCGATGCGGAGAAGGCGGGTGCTTTCGGCACCAGGCTCTATGAGGCGCTGTCCAAGGACAAGACTCACTTCGCCCAGGTGTTCTATCCGTTCGGGCTCCCCTTCTTCCAGAAAAACGGCCTGATGCTCCTTCCTTTGAGCGATCTGAAAGATCTGCACCGCAACATCACCCTGGCACTGCCGGTGCTCAAAGAGCTCGCCAAGAGTCCCAACGTCGAGACGCTTTTCACCTACCTGACCAGCAGCATGGATAAATACGTGGCCGGGGACACCTCCCAGCTCCCCTCGATCATGTTCATGCTGGACAAGCTGGGCGCCGGCTTCCAGAGCTTCGGCGGGAAGGGAGAGCCCCCTTCCATGGAAAGCCTGTTCATGAACCCGGATTCCTCCTTCGCCAAGGCGGGGCGGCAACAGGTGCTGACCGTGCTCCCGGTGCGCAACAGCACCGGCTTTGTCCCGGCCGAGGCGGCCATTGCCACGGTGCGTGCCGAAATCGCCAAGCTCAAGCGCCTCCCCGAGTTCGCCAAGGTGAAGACCGGCCTGACCGGTGCCCCGGTCCTGGAAAACGAGGAGATGAACACCAGCCAGAGAGACATCGCCCTGGCTACCGGCATCTCGCTCGCCCTCACCGTGGTGCTGCTCCTGATCGCCTTCCGCGGCATCCTCAATACCATTGCCGCCATCGTCTCGCTGCTGGTCGCGGTGGCGCTTTCCTTCGGTTTTGCCACCCTCGCCGTCGGGCATCTCAACATCCTTTCCATGGTCTTCGCGGTCATGCTGATCGGGAT
Organism: Geomesophilobacter sediminis; assembly: GCF_016458275.1. GTDB lineage: Bacteria > Desulfobacterota > Desulfuromonadia > Geobacterales > Geobacteraceae > Geomesophilobacter > Geomesophilobacter sediminis. Next base: position 59,064 of record NZ_JAEMHM010000027.1, on the reverse strand, counting down.
CGGGATCGAGTACGGCATCCAGCTCGTCTTGCGCTACCAGGAGGAGCTGCGCCGCGACAAGCCGCAAAACGAGGCGATCGCCATCGGCCTTACCCGTAACATCTGGGCCATCGTCATGGCCGCCGCGACCGTTGCCGCCGCTTTCTTCACCTTCGTCTTCACCGACTTCAAGGGGATCTCCGAGCTCGGCATCATCGCGGCGGGCGGGGTCGCCATCTGCGTTTTGGTGACCTTCACCGTGCTGCCGGCGATCCTCATCATCCTGGCCCGGCACCGCAAGCCGCACCGGGTGAAAGTTCCCAAGCTGGAAGTGGCCAAGAAGGAATTCAAGCTCTTCGCCGCCCACCCGAAGCTCGTCATCGGGGCAACCGCCGTTTTGTGCCTCTTATCCATCTATCCGCTCACCCACATCGCCTTCGACTACAACCTGATGAACCTGCAGGCAAAGGGGCTGGAGTCGGTCACCTATGCCTATAAGCTGATGCGCTCCAAGGAAAACTCCGGCTACTTCGCGGTGATCTCGGCGACGAATCAGGCCGACCTGGCGGAGAAGACCCGGCGCCTTGAGGCGCTGCCGACCGTGGACCACGTGGTGAGCGTGAATTCCTTCGTACCGGAACAGCAGCAGGAGAAGCTTGCCGAACTGGCCGCTATGCGCCGCGAGCTCGACGAGATCCATCCCGTGAAATACGAGGAGGAGATCTCCCTCATGGCGCTGCCGAAGGTGTTCGAGGGCTTCCGGAATTCCACCGTGAAGCTCAAGGAGAAGCTCGAGGCCGAAAAACGCCCCGAGGCGAAGCAGGCGGGGCAGTTCCTCGCGATCCTCGACAAGTTCTTCGCCTCGTTGGAGAAGGAGAAGGACCGCAATGCCGTGGGTATGTTGCAGGACTTCCAGGGGGGGATGTTCCGCGAGCTGCCGGACAAGATCGGTCTGCTCAAGGACAGCCTGAAGGGGGCCCCGGTCTCCGAAGCGGACGTCCCGCCCGAGCTGAAGAGCCGGTTCGTCGGCAAGACCGGGAAACTCCTGCTCCAGGTGGCGCCCAAAGAGGAGATCTTCGAATACAAGCCGCTCAAGGCGTTCTTGCATGACATCCGCAGCGTCGACCCGCACGCCACCGGCGAGCCGGTCATGGTGTACGAGTCGATGACCATCATGCGCGACGCCTACCGCGACGCCTTCCTCTATGCCTTCGGGGCGATCGTGGTGATTCTGCTGGTCGCGTTCAGAAGCGTGAAATACACCCTGATCGGGCTGGTGCCGCTGATCGTCGGGATCCTGTTCATGATCAGCGGCATGTACCTGTTCGGGATCAGCTTCAACTCCGCCAATATCATCGTGATGCCACTGGTATTGGGGATCGCGGTGGACTCCGGGATCTACATCATCAACCGGTACCGGCGCGAGGAGGGGAGTCCGGCGTCGGTTATCGCCAGCAGCACCGGGCTGGGCGTTCTCTTGAACACGCTCACCATCATGGCGAGCTTCGGCGCGCTGATGGTGGCCCACCACCAGGGGGTCTTCAGCATCGGCGCCGTCATGTCGCTGGGGATGCTCGCCTGCCAGGTCGCCTTCATGATCACCCTGCCGGCGGTGCTGACCCTGGCGGGGAAAAAGTAACAGCGGTCCCTCACTCCACCTTTGACAAGGGGGGATTTGCCTTTGCTGGTTCGACTGGACCCTTGGCCGGTTTAATCGCGCCTGGAAAGGTGCTCCCACAGGGCTGGTGCCTTCCGATGGGAGCCGGTGCTATTTCGACAAGGTAGCTTTCAACGTCCCCTCTCCTTCAAGGAGAGGGACAGGGTGAGGATGGGGTATGTCTGTCCGAAGAATTCCCCTGCGCGGAGCGGTGCCGCTGGCCCATCACTTCCTGCGGGAACGAGTAGGGGAGGGGGACCGAGTCGTTGACGCCACCTGCGGCAACGGGCAGGACACGCTTTTACTGGCTCAACTGGTCGGGCCATCGGGAAAGGTCTGGGCGTTCGACCTGCAGGAGAGCGCCATCGCGGCGACCCGGGAGCTGCTGGAACGGGAGGGGGTGGCCGGCCGCGTGGAGCTGCTGCAATCCGGGCACGAAGGTATTGCCGATCATGTCGCCGGGCCGCTGCAGGCGGCGGTGTTCAACCTCGGCTACCTGCCGGGGGGAGACCCCTCTTTGGTCACCCGCCCGGAAAGCACGGTGGCGGCGCTGCAGCAGGCGCTCGATCTCCTGCTCCCCGGAGGGATTCTGACCATTGCCGTATATACCGGGCATCCCGGAGGCGACGAGGAAGCCCGCGCGGTGGAAGCATGGTGCTCGGCCCTGCCCCCCAAGAAGTTCAACGTCTGGCGCCACCGCCAACTGAACCGGCCGGAGTACGCACCGTACCTGGTAATGGTCGAGGCGAATTGATAAGGCGAATCCCCCCCGGCGCGCCTTTTTCAAAGGGGGGAGTCGTTGGATCACCGGGGTTTGAAGTCCCCCTTTGAAAAAGGGGGATTTAGGGGGATTTGGTTGTAAGGTTCCAGGTTCATTGCAATGAAAAGGGTCTGCAAGAACTCAAAGGCAAATCCCCCCAGCCCCCTCTGTCAAAGGGGGCTGGGGGGAGGGTAGTTTATTCACAGCGAGCGGTAGCCGCTCCTAACTCAACAGCGGGGTTCTCTGTCAATTGTCCATTGCCAATTGTCCATTGCATTTACTACTGCCGTTCGTTCTGGTTCTTCCCGCACTGGCTTATTCCCTGATCACCCTGTATTGCGGGCGTAGCTTCTTCACCAGAAAACTCATCGTCGATCCGGCCTTCACTCCGCCGGTGACCATCCTCAAGCCGGTCAAGGGGATGGACGCGGACAGCTTCGAGAACTTCGCCTCCTTCTGCCGCCAGGACTACCCCCTCCACCAGATCGTCTTCGCCGTCGCATCCCCGAGCGATCCTGTCATTACGGTCATCGAGCGGGTGCGTGAGGCCTTCCCGCACCTCGATATCGAGCTCGTCATCGACGGCGCCATCCACGGCGCCAATTACAAGGTCTGCAACCTCATGCATGCCTTCCCGCGCGCCAAGCACGACATCCTGATCGTCTGCGACAGCGACATCCGCGTGGAGCCGAACTTCCTCAGAACGGTCTGCGCCCCGTTTGCCGATTCCGAGGTCGGGCTCGTCACGTCCCCCTATCGCAGCTCCGGGATCGTCGGGACCGGCTGCGCCATCGAGGCGCTCGGCTTTTCCTGTGAGATGATCCCGAACGTGCTGGTGGCGCTCAAGCTGGAGGGGCTCAGCTTCGCCCTCGGGGCATCCATGACCTTTCGTCGCTCCGCGCTGGAGGCGATCGGCGGTTTCGAGGCGCTGGTCGATTACTTGGCTGACGACTACCAGTTGGGGAACAAGATCTTCAAGGCGGGATACCGGCTGGAGCTCTCCCCGATGTTCGTGGAAAGCATCATGCACGGCGTGGAAAGCGTGAAAGAAGTGCTGGTGCGCCAGCTCCGGTGGGGGCGGACCATGCGGGTGTCGCGGCCGGGAGGATACCTGGCTTCAGGCATTACGCTTCCTTTCCTCGGAGCGGCGCTGGCCGTGATCGTTTCCGGCTTCTCCGCGGCCGGGTTTGCCGCGGCTGCGCTTCTGTATGTCGTCCGCTCCGTGGTCTGCACCATTTACAGCAGAAGATATGTAAAGGATGACCTGCTGCCGGGGTGGTTGTGGCTTTTACCGTTTCGCGATGCTTGTGGTTTCTTCGTCTGGGCGCTGTCGCTGGTGGGGAACAAGGTTCACTGGCGGGGGCATCTCTTCCAGCTCTCCAAGGGGGGGAAGATTACCGAGATCGGGCCCTAGACGAGTCTGGGTTCTTCCAAAACCACCGCGGTGCGGATTCCACTTGTAGGAGCGGCATTCCTGCCGCGATCCCCGGTGGGCAATCGCGACAAGAATGTCGCTCCTGACACGGGGTAGCGCATTTTGGTTTTGTCTGGAATATTGGATGAGCTCGTAGGGTGAGCACTCTGTGCCCACGCGGACGATGACGGTGGGCAGAGGGCTGCCCACCCTACATGAATGAAAAGAGAAAGGGCGCAGCGTGCTTGCTGTGCCCTTTCTTTATTTGCTATCGGAAACTACTTGCGCAGCAGCCAGAGGATGAACGAAAGGATAACCGAGACGATGATGCTGGTGGCGAGAGGGAAATAGAAGGTGAAGTTCTCCTTCTTGATATAGATGTCTCCCGGCAGACGTCCCAGCCAGGGGATCTTTCCGGCAAAGGTGATCACCACGCCGATCAGCGCGATGAGCAGCCCCATTATGATCAGGCTTTTTCCCAAGAGAACCTCAAGTCAATGGACAATTGACAACTAACCCCCTCCTCACCCCGACCCTCCCCTTGAAGGGGAGGGAGGTATAGGCATTGTCCATTGTCAATTGTCCATTGTTCATTGTTCATTTGCCTTTGTAGTACCGCTCCTTCTCACTGTAGATGCAGCCGCAGTATTTCTGACGGTACAGCCCCATCTCCTTGGAAATGTCGATCCCCGCCTGCCAGCCGCGCCGGTAGTCGTCGTAGTGAAACTGCACGCCGTAGCGCGCGCCGAACTCCTCCCCAGCGGCTTTAATCGCCTCGTGCTGCTGATACCTACTGTAGAGCAGGCTCGAGGAAAAGTGGGTGAAGCCCATCTCGGCGGCGGCACGGGCGGTTTCCTCCAGCCGGGAGCGGTAGCAGTAGCCGCAGCGCGATTTCGGGTCGGCCGCGACCGCGCCGAGAAATTCCTCCAGTTGGTAATCCTTGCGGATCACGACCTCCAACTGGATCTGTTCCGCATAGCTCTTCACCGCGTCGAGCCGGGAGCGGAATTCGGTGTAGGGGTGGATGTTGTGGTTGTAGAAATAGCCGGTCACGTCGACCCCGGCGAAGCGAAGCTCCCGCACCGGGTAGATCGAGCACGGGGCGCAGCACATGTGCAGCAATAGTTTCATGGTCTTCCCGGATGTTGCGGGTCGTCGAACAGGTACGCGGCGGCGTCGGTGAACCCGTTGGTCGCAAGGTAGCCGGCCACGTCGTTGCCGAGGTTGCCGTTGGTGGAAAGCAGCCAGTCGATCGAATCGTAGAGGAGCCGCTTGGTGTAGTCGGGATTGTGCGCGAAGCTCCCGCCGTCCTCGGTTAACACATAGTAGTTCGCCGCGCTCCCCATGGTGTAGGCGTGGGCCTTGACCCCGCCGGAGCCGGGGACCACCGTCGAGCCGAGTACCGAGGAGCCGAGCGGAGCCAGGTTCCAGTTGCGGGCGGTCTGATACCAGGAAGCCGCGCCGACGTTGATGCCGTTTTGTACCAACAGCTTTTTCAGCGCGCCCAGGGCGTTCAGATATCCCTGCCGCTTCGCCTCGAGCAGGGCCGGGGTCCAGGCGGTAGTGCCGGTGTGGCAATGCGCGCAGGTGGCGCTGACAATCGACTGGATGCTTCCGTCGCTGTTCAATACGACGGGGGAGAACAGGTGGGTCTGGTCGGTGTTCATATGGCAGCCGACGCAGGGGCCGACGGTCCCGGTCCCTCGGAAATTGCCTGTTCCGATCTGGTCGTGAAGGTAGTCCCCCACCGCATACTTTTCCGCGCTGGTATAAAACCGGAAGCCGACCTCCCGGAATACCACCCCGGCCCCAGGGAGGTGGTGGGCGTTGATCAGGGCGAGGCTGCTGAAGCTCTCGCCGCGCTGGTCCACGGCCTTGATCAGGTCTCCGGTTCCGCGACCGGTATGGCAGACAACGCAGAGGTTGGACACCCCCACGTCGGGAAACTGGTACGACGTCAGGACCTTCTTCGCGGTGGCGTTGGAGAAGTTGTAGAAGCCGACTGCCGCCGGCACGGAGCGCATCTTACTGTAGTCGTAGCTTCTTCCGGTGCTGCCGAGGTGGCAGGCGTCGCAGGCGATGACCTCGTGGGTCTTGTCCCCGGGGGCCCCGAAGGGGCGGATGTCGGTGAATCCTGAGGAAACGTAACGGATGAAGCCGGTGCTGGTGTGGCAGCGGACGCAGTTCGACCCGGTCGAGTTCTCGGGGGTGGCACCCGGGATGGGGTTGCCGCGCGTCTTGAAGTCGTATTGATTCCAGGGGGCTTTGGTCACGTCCCCCAGCGACTGGCTCCATTGCCGGTGTTGGGGAAGCAGCGTGTTGTAATGCGGGTTGTGACACGCGGTGCAGCGGTTTTGATACTGGGTTGAGACGTACCGCGCCGTGGAGTAGTTGGTGTTGGCGACGAGATGGGTGTCGAAGTGGAACATGCCGGCGCCCAGCGGATGGCGCGCCGCGTTCGGCGCATGGCACTTGACGCACTTGCCGCTTTGATCGGGATTGATGGTGACTTCGTAGCCGGTGGGGGTCCCGCCGCCGTGGCAGGTGCTGCACTGGTTTGGATGGCCCGGAGCGGGCTCGTGGCAGTCGGCGCAGGAGGCGCCGTTGCCGGCGGCGTGGGCTGAGGCGCTCCACTCCTGGACGATCGATTGTCCCGTCCCCGGGGAGACCGCGTCGCTATGGCAGCCGATGCAGGACTGGGCCGCCTGCACGGCGGAGACGTCGGCGGGCCTGGGGTCGCCACCGCCGCAGGCGGTCAATGCCAGCGGCAACAGCAGAAATGGGAGTGCCGTTTTCAGCTTCATTGCAAAACCCCTCCATCAAGAGAACATCGCCCGGTGAAATTAGCACTTTCACGAGGAAAAAAGTAGGGAAAAGAGCGGTCTGCGATCCCAGCACGACTCAGCCGGCGCGCGGAGCGCCATCAGTTTTTGCTGTGGGAGCGCCATTCCTGGCGCGATCCGCCGAAGGCGGTGATCGGTGATCGCGCCAGGAAAGGCGCTCCCACAGGAAAGCCGCTACCCTGCTTTATCCGGACCGAACCGGTCGCGACGGAAATGTCGCTCCTACCATGTCGCTGCCACATCCACGCAACCTGCCGGTTTCCGGCCGGTCCGGTTAATCCTGAAAGATGATCATAAGTTGACTTCACGCCTGCATTCCTGTAATAATCGGCGGGGCCAGCCTATCCCTTTAACAGGGGAACAGCCTTTTTTCTCCGCACGGTCTCATCCTGTTTCAATTGCATTGCAAATTGCCCTTGGGGGGTCAAATGAAAAGCCGTACTCTGTTGGCGGTGCTGACGTTTGCGGTCGCGTTGGCGCCGCTGTTGCGCCCCGGCACTGCCCACGCCATCCCCGCGTTCGCCCGCCAGCACAACACCGAGTGTTCCACCTGCCACACGATCTACCCGGAACTCAACGAATTCGGCGATGCATTTCTGAAAAACGGCTACGTCTACCCCGGCAAGCCCCGCGCCGCCGAGGCGCCGGCCGAAGGGGCGCCGGCCAAGCCGCGCAGCGAGGGGCTCTGGCTTGCCGGAATCCCGGAACAGATCCCGATTTCCTTCACGGGCACCTTGAACGTGACCTACGACAAGGATGCCTCGGACAAGGACCAGCTCGACCTCGCGGCCCGTGCGCTCAGGCTGCAGGCGGGGGGAGCCTTCCGCGAGGCGGCCGGCTTCTTTGTCACCTACAACCTTTACTCGCAGGGGACGCAGAACGGGGCCGTCCTCACGCCGAACACCAACCGCCCCGACATCGACGAGCTTTATGCGCTCTGGCGCCATGCGCTGGGTACGCCGGTGAACTTCCGGATCGGCCGGATGGAGCCGAAACTCTCGCTTTGGAAGCGAAGCGACCGGTTGATTCCGGTTCCTTCCTTCGCCTCGACCGCGTACACCGTGGGGCGTTCCCAGTTCAGTGTCGACAGCCGTTCCGACGCGCTGGAAGCGAACGCCATCCTCGGGAACCGGGTGTTCGTCGCCGGTGGCGTGGTCGACCGCAAGGGGCAGAACACCAAGGACGGCTACGGGCACATCTCCGTCAAATTCGGCGGGACCGATCTCAAGGGGCAGGAGCCGGAGCTCGACCTCGAGCAGGAGAGCGTGTGGGATTACCTCTCCCTGACCTTGGGGGGCTTCTACTACGTCGGGCGGGATGCCGACATCGCAGGGTTGAACGGGATCGGCCAGAACGGCAACCGCTTCTATCGGGCCGGCACCGAGGCCGATCTCATCTACAAGCGGCTGCGCCTGAAGGGGAGCGGCGTCTTCGGCGCCGACCGCAACCCCGACTTCACCCCGGTGCGCCCGGCCGCCGACAACGAGACCCACGCCTTCGCCTTCGAGGGGGAATATCTCTTCGGGGCTCCGGTGAACTTTGCAGCCGTCCTTCGGTACGAGCTGCAGGACGACGCGGTGGGGGTGACCCGCCGCTACATACCCGCGATCGTGTATGCCCCGCTGCAAAACGTCCGGACGTCACTGCAGTACAACTACGAGGTGACCCCGGAGCGGCGCAACCGGATCACCCTCGCGTCCCTTTCTTTCAGCTTCTAAACGGGGAACCAGACCCCAGGCCCCGCGGCACAGGCCGCGGCACGCCATCACTGGCTGCAGCGCAAAACGGAGGATGCTCAATGGGAAGGATTGTTGTGGCTTTTTTCCTCGTTGCACTTTCGTCCGGGCTTGCCCATGCCGGACTCCCCATCGTCGGCAGGGGGGACGCGATGCGTCTCGACCCGTCCGGGTTTACCCCCCAGATGAAGGCGAACTACGACATCGTCCGGGTCCGCTGCGTCAAGTGCCATACCCTGGAACGGACCATCGTCGCCATCAAGACCGGCGTAGCCCCGATCTCCGGCCAGCCCTTCGACCGCAGCGCCACCAAGGCGTACGGGGTGAAGATGTTGCGAAAGCCGGACTCCAACATGTCCAAAGCAGAGGTAAAGGCAGCCGTCGATCTGCTCAACTACCTTCTGATCCAAGCGGAGCGCTAACCAGATGAGGAATACCAGCATCGGCTCCCGCCTCATCGCCTCCTTCTTGGTCATGGCCCTGATCGTTGCCTTCACCGGCATCTTCGGGGCGATGAGCATGAAGCGGGTGGTGGGGCAGGTGCAGAACATCCTGCAGCAGCTCTACGTGCAGCAAAAGCAGGTCCTGCTGATCTCCGTTTCCCAGAAGAACTGCCACGTGAGCCTGATGGAGGCGGCGATGGTGAGTTCCAACCCGGAGGAGCTCAGCGATCACGTCGAGGACTACCGCATGCAGCGGGACATCCTGCAGGCGCAGGTGAAGAACATCCTGGAAGGGAACCGCAAGCTCGGGCTGCGTCCGGTCAACAAGGGAAGCATCGTCGACCAGCGGACGCGCAAGTTCCTGGCGAGCTGGGAGGATTTCGAGAAGGTCGCCGACCAGCTGATCGCGCGCAAGACGCAGCTGATGCAGTCGGGGGTCGGAGTCGATGCGCAGCTGAACCGGCTGGCCACCAAGGAGCTCAACGAGGCAACCGACAAGGCCAAGACCAACCTGGACGACATCCTGCTCGAGGTGGTCAGCAAGATCAACGAGGCGAACAACCAGATCACCGAGATCCAGCGCTCGGCGGGACTCACCTTCGCGGCGGTCATCTTCGGCGCGATCGTGATCGCGCTGGTTTTGGGGATGCTGGCGACCCGCAACATGGTGCAGCGGATCAAGGTGATGGCGAGCGCGGTAAACCTGGGGGCCGAGGGGAACCTCACCGCCACGGTCACCGTCGATTCCGAAGACGAGCTCGGCCGCCTGGGGCACGACTTCAACGAGATGGTGGGGAAGCTCTCCGGGATGATCGGCAAGGTATCCCGTTCCTCCAACGAACTGGCCGGCATCTCCGAGACCATGTCCAAGGCGTCGCACTCGGTGGTGCAGGCGGCGAAAACGCAGGCCGGGAGCGTTTCCAAGACCTCCTCGGCCATCGTCCAGATCGGCGCCTCCGTGAAGGGGGTCGCCCAAGGGGTCGATTCCCTCTCCTTCTCCGCTTCGGAGAGCGCCTCCTCCATCCTGGAGATGGCCTCCAGCGTCGAAGAGGTGGTGCAGAACATGGAGCACCTCTCCCAGTCGGTGGGCGAAGTCAGTTCCTCGATCGTCGAGATGGGGGTATCGATCAAGCAGGTAGGTAACGGCGTGGTGAGCCTCATGGAAGTGGCTACCTCGACGGCGTCCTCGGTCATGCAGATGGACAGCTCCATCAAGCAGGTCGAAAGAAACGCCAACGAGACCGCGGCCATCTCCAAGGCGGTCCGCCTCGACGCGGAGACCGGCAAAGAGGCGGTCGAGGCGGTGATCGAGGGGATGCAGGAAATCAAACGCGCCTCGCTGATCACCTCCGAGGTCATCGCGACCCTCTCCGACCGTGCCGGGGACATCGGCGACATCCTTTCCGTCATTGACGAAGTCGCCGAGCAGACCAACCTCCTCGCCCTCAACGCGGCGATCATCGCGGCCCAGGCCGGCGAGCACGGCAAGGGATTCGCGGTTGTGGCCGACGAGATCAAGGAACTCTCCGAGCGGACCTCCAGCTCCACCCGCGAGATCTCCCAGGTGATCCGCGGTGTCCAGGAAGAGACCCGGCGTGCCGTCGAGGCGATCGAGCAGGCCGAGCGCTCCATTGCCGACGGGGAGCTCCTCTCCCAGAAATCGGGCGAGGCGCTGGCCAAGATCGTGGTCGGCGTCTCCGAGGCGACGGCGCAGGTCGGCGAGATCGCCCGCACCACCGTCGAGCAGGCCAAGGGGAGTCACATGATCCGCGAGGCGATGGAGCAGGTCTCCGAGATGGTGGCCCAGATCGCCAAGGCGACCCGCGAACAGGGGGTCGGCAGCGAGCTGATCATGGGGGCGGTCGAGAACATGAAGGGGCTTGCCGCGCAGGTGCTGGCCTCCACCAAGGAGCAGAACAAGGTGGGAAGCCTGATCGCGCAGTCGACGGCGAGCATCACCGAGATGATCCGCCACATCAAGCGGGCCTGCGACGAGCAGAGCCGCGGCAGCGAGCAGATCGTGGTCTCGGTGGAGGACATCCAGCACGCGACCGAGGCGAACCTGGAGGCAACCCGGGTCATGGACGAGGCGGTCTACAAGCTGTTCCGCCAGGTCGACCTTTTGCGCAAAGAGATGGAGGCGTTCAAGATCTCGTCCCATGTGCACCACGAGCAGCTTCCCGAGGTGATCAAGCCCGCGGTGGAGCCGGCGGTCTAGAGTTTTTACCAGCTATTACTTTGCAGGGGGGGACCGATCCGTCGGATCGGTTCCCCCCTCAGCTATTTTCTGCCAGGAACAAGGAGGCCCCATGGGGCGCATTGCTGACAAATTCGAGGAGACGGGCAAACGGGGCGAATCGGCGCTGGTCACCTTCGTGACCGCCGGGGACCCCGACCTGAAGACGACCGCCGAGGTGGTGCTCGAACTGGAGCGCTCCGGCGCCGACGTCATCGAACTGGGGGTTCCCTTCTCCGACCCGATGGCCGACGGCCCGACCATACAGCTTTCCTCCGAGCGCGCCCTGGCCGGGGGGACCACCCTGCCGGCCATCCTGGACCTGGTGCGCGAGCTGCGAAGCTCCACCCAGATCCCCATCGTCCTCATGGGTTACTACAACCCCATCTTCATCTACGGCGCGGAACGTTTCGCGGCCGACGCCGCGGCGGCCGGGGTTGACGGCCTTTTGATCGTGGACCTCCCCCCCGAGGAGTCGGCGGAGCTCAAGGAGGCGACCGGCCGGCACGGCATGGACCTGATCTTCCTGCTCACCCCCACCTCGGACCGCTCCCGCATCGAGACCGTCTCCGGGCTCGCCAGCGGCTTCGTCTACTACGTTTCGGTCACCGGGGTCACCGGCGCCCGCAGCGAAATCGCCGACACCCTGGCCGGTCGGGTGACCCAGGTGAAGGGGGAACTCAGCGTGCCGTTGGTGGTCGGCTTCGGCATCTCCGATCCCGCCCAGGCGGGTGAGGTGGCCAAGGTCTCCGACGGCGTCGTGGTGGGGAGCGCGCTGGTGAAGCATTTCGAGCGCTACCAGGGTGCGGAGCTGCTGGCGCAGGCCGGCTCCTTCGTGAAAGCGCTCAAGGAAGGGATGCAAAACGCCCGCGGCGCTAAATCCGCCTCGTAGTACCGGTTTTTGCAGGGGATTGCCAGCGAGTGTTTGACATTGGTTTTCCGATCTGCTAATTAACTTCGAATTTTAGAATCTTAAGGAAAAGGGTATTACCCTGGTGAGGGCAAAATATGGCTTGGTTTAAAAGAAGCAACCCCCCGATGCCGAAGGGGCCGGATCATAAATCGAGGGTTCCCGAGGGGCTCTGGACGAAGTGCACCAGCTGCGGCGAGACCATCTATACCAAGGACATCGAGAAGAACCTCAACGTCTGTCCCAAGTGCAACCACCACTACCGCATCTCCACCAAGAAGCGCCTGGAACTCCTGTTGGACGAGGGGAGCTTCGTCGAATTCGACGCCGGCATGGTGTCGGTCGACTTCCTCGAATTCAAGGACTCCAAGAGCTACCAGGACCGCATCAACCAGGCGGTCGCCAAAGGCGGGAGCAAGGACGCCATCGTCTGCGGTCAGGGGAACATCGAAGGGATGCCGGTCGAGATCAGCGTGTTCGACTTCTCTTTCATGGGGGGGAGCATGGGGAGCGTCGTCGGTGAGAAGATCACCCGCGGCATCGAGCGCGCCCTGGAGCGCAAGACCCCGATGATCATCGTTTCCGCCTCCGGCGGGGCGAGGATGCAGGAGAGCATCCTGTCGCTCATGCAGATGGCGAAGACCTCGGCTGCGCTGGCCAAGCTGCGCGAGGCGGGCCTTCCTTTCGTCTCCATCCTTACCGACCCGACCACCGGCGGGGTCACCGCGAGTTTCGCGATGCTCGGCGACATCAACATGGCCGAGCCCAAGGCGCTGATCGGCTTTGCCGGGCCGCGCGTCATCGAGCAGACCATCCGCCAGAAACTCCCCGAAGGGTTCCAGCGGGCCGAGTACCTCCTGGACCACGGGATGGTGGACGTGATCGTCGATCGGGCGCAGATGAAAGCGCAACTCTCCAGCATCCTGAAGATGTTGATGAGGCAAGCGTAAGAACAATGAAACCATGAGGCAGTGAAACAAAGAGACAATGACGGCAACCGGCATTGTCTCTTGTTTTATGTGGGGGCTGCGCCTAACCTTATTGTTTCATTGTTTCATTGTTTCATTGGATCCTATGCTCACTCTTTCCCAACTCACCCTTTTCTCCCTGGCCTCCATCGTCCTGATCTTCACCCCCGGGCCGGACATCATCTATGTCGTCACCCGCGGCATGGCCCAGGGCCGTCGTGCCGCGCTCGCCGCAACCGCCGGCTTTGCCCTCGGCAATTTCGTCCATACCTTCTTTGCCGTGATCGGGCTCTCGGCCCTCATCGTCTCCTCGGCCACCGCCTTCGCCATCGTCAGGTACGCCGGGGCCCTCTACCTCGCCTGGCTCGGCGTCCGCATGATCCGCAGCCGCTCCGGCTTGCTCCCCGAGGGGACCGCGGCCGGGGAGATGCAGTGCCGCAGCATCTTCCGGCAGAGCATCGTCGCCAACGTGATGAACCCGAAGGTCGCCCTTTTCTTCCTGGCGTTCTTCCCCCAGTTCCTGGACCGGGCCCGGGGCGGCGTCCCGCTGCAGATGTTGGCTTTGGGAACCACTTTTGTTATCCTGACCTTCTTCTGCTTCGGAGTGGTCGCCCTCGGCGCCGGCAGCATCGGCTCCTGGCTGCACCAAAGAAGCTCGCTCGGCGACCGGATCACCCGTGCCGCCGGATGCGTCTTGATCGGTCTCGGGCTGCGCCTGGCCTGGCCGCAGCGTTGACCGTTTTGGCCGCGGTGGATCATCCCCCCGGCCCGGAGGTCGCCATGGAAAACGTTTCCTCGCATCTCGACGAGCTCCCCTGGGTGCCGGTCCGTCCCGGCGTCGCCACCGGGGTTTTCGGCAAGACCCTCCTGGACGGGGCGACCAAGATCGTCCTGACCCGCGTCGAACCGGACGGTGGGTTTGCCACCCATGTCGACCGGTACGGGCACCTCATGCAGGTGCTGGAGGGGGAAGGCGTCGCCACGGTGGGGGCTCAGGAATATGCCATGTCCCCGGGGATCGTGCTCCGGATTCCCGCCGGGCTCCCCCATTCCTATCGCAACTGCGGTGCCGGATACCTCGTGCTCCTCTCGGTCAACCTGCCGGTCTGAGCGCGCCGGAGTCGGGAGCGCCAAATCGCTCAAGCAAAACGGATCGCAGCCGATACATCCAAGAACACGCCATGACATCGACGGGGTGCCGCCTGACTCCAACTGCTACAGGGTGAAGCCGATGCCGGAACAACAACAGACGCAGGACCAGATAACCCGCTTGCCGTACAAGGTGGTGGGCTCCTACGTGGTGGTCGGCGCGCTCTGGATCCTTTTCTCCGACACCCTGCTCGACGCCCTGGTCCCGGACCGGTCGCTCCTGACCCGGCTGGAGATCCTGAAAGGATGGTCCTTCCTCGCCGTAACCGGGACGCTGCTGTACGTCCTCATCCGCCACGGACTTTCCCTCCTCGCCCACAACAACGCGCTCCTCGCCGCCCGCGAAAAGCACTACCGCATGCTGTTCGAAAAGATGGAAAACGGCTTTGCGGTGCACGACATCATCTTCGATCCGGAGGGCCGCGCGGTGGACTACCAGTTCGTCCAGTTCAACCCCGGCTACGAAAACATCACCGGGCTCAAGGCCGAAGACGTGGTCGGTAAAAGGGCCCGGGAAGTCTTCCCGGGCATCGAGCCGTTCTGGATCGAAACCTACGGGAGAGTCGCCCGCACCGGCGTCCCCTCGCACTTCGGCGGCTATCTCAAGGATCTGGGGCGGTATTTCGAGGTCAGCGCCTTTGCCGTCGACGAGGGACGGGTCGCCGTGGTCTGTTCCGACGTGACCGAAAAGCGGATCGTCGAAACCGAACTCAAGAAGCTGCACGAGGCTCTCGAGGAACGGGTCACCGAGCGAACCGCGCAGTACGTGGAGGCGAACGAACAGCTCAAGCAGGAAATTGCCCAGCGGGTGCATGCCGAGGAGGAGATCTCCTGGCTCAACGCGGACCTGATGCGCCAGAAGGCGGATCTGGAGGCCGCCAACCGCGAGCTGGAGGCCTTCAGCTTCTCGGTATCCCACGACCTGCGGGCGCCATTGCGCCACATCCACGGCTTTACCAAGATCCTCCAGGAAGAGCATGCCGACCGGCTCGATCCGACCGGCCGGAACTACCTGGACCGGATCACCCGCGGGTGCGAGACCATGGGGGTTTTGATCGACGAGCTGCTGCAGCTGGCGCGGATCACCCGTTCCGAGATGCATCTGAAGAAGGTCAACCTGAGCGCCATGGCCGAAAAAGTGGCCGAGGAACTGAAACAGTCCGACCGGGATCGCGCGGTGGAGTTCCGGATCCAGCCGGGGGTGCAGGCGCTGGGAGACGAGACGCTGCTCAGCCTGGTGCTGCAGAACCTGCTGGGGAACGCCTACAAGTACACCGGGAAGAAGGATTGCGGCGTGGTCGAATTCGGCGCGGAGCTGAAGGACGGGCAGCAGGTCTTCTTCGTGCGGGACAACGGCGCCGGGTTCGACATGCGCTATGCCGGGAAGCTCTTCGGCGCCTTTCAGCGGCTGCACCGCCAGGAGGACTTCGAGGGGAGCGGGGTGGGGCTGGCCATCGTGCAGCGAATCGTACACCGCCACGGCGGCCACGTGCAGGGGGAAGGGGTGCCGGACGAGGGAGCGACGTTCAGCTTCACCCTGGGAGGGTGAAGCTTCATTGTTCATTGTAAGGTGGACTTTTCGCCAGCGGTTACATATAATCCCCCGCTGTCATGACCTACCAGCAAACCCTTGCCCACATCTTCTCCCTCGGACGTTTCGGAATGAAACCGGGGCTGGAGCGGATCGCTCCGCTCCTGCAACGCCTCGGTAACCCCCAGGACGCTTTCGCCTCGGTCCACGTCGTCGGTACCAACGGCAAGGGATCTACCGCTTCCTTCCTTTCTGCCATGCTCAGCTGCGCCGGACACCGCACCGGCCTTTTCACCTCCCCCCACCTGATCTCCTTCACCGAAAGACTGCGTATCGACGGGGCCGAAATCGGCGAAGCGGCGGTTCCCCCGCTCGCGGAACGGGTTCTTGCGGCGGCTCCGCCGGAAGCCACCTTCTTCGAGATCGTGACCGCGCTGGCGCTGCTTTACTTCGCCGAAAGCGGGGTCCGAATCGCCATCGTCGAGGCGGGAATGGGGGGACGCCTGGACGCGACCAACGTGGTCGACGGGATCCTCACCGTGGTCACCCCGGTCTCCCTGGATCATTGCGACTATCTGGGCGCGACCATCGCGGAGATCGCCGCCGAGAAGGCGGGAATCGTGAAGCCGGAAAGCCTGGTCGTGTCGGCCCGGCAGCACCCTGACGCCGCGGGCGCCATCGCCGCGCGGGCCGCCGAAGTCGGCGCCGAGCTCCTCGTCGAAGGAACCGACTTCGAAGGCCGCTGGGACGGCAACGTGCTGAACTACCGCGGCCTGGCGCTGCAGCTGGACGGTCTCGCCCCCGGGCTTCCCGGACGCTACCAGGCGGGAAACGCCGCCTGCGCCCTGGCTGCGGCCGAGGCGCTTTCCGGACGGGGTTTCCCGGTCTCTGCGGCCGACCTGGCCGCCGGCACGGAACAGGCGCGCTGGCCGGGCCGGATGGAGCGTTTTCCCGGCTCGCCCGACATCATCCTGGACGGGGCCCACAACGCCGCCGGTGCCGTCGCGCTCGCCGAGTCGCTGCGGGCGGTACCCCGGGGGCGGCTGCTGCTCGTGGTCGGCGTCATGGCCGACAAAGAGCTCTCCGGTATACTGTCTCCTTTGCTTCCCCTCGCGGCGCAGGTTTTCGCCGTCGCTCCCGCCCTGGAGCGGGCGCTTCCCGCGGCGGAACTTGCCCGCTACTGTCGCGCCGTCGGCTTTGCCGCCGAGGACGCCGGGTCCGTTGCCGACGGCATCGCCCGTGCCCGCGCCGCGGCCGCCCCCGACGACCTCATCCTGGTCGCCGGCTCCCTCTTCACCGTCGGCGAAGCGAGGGGCATCCTCATTTCCCGCGGCGTCCAGCCGTTTCGGGGGTAACTTCTGTCCGCGACCTCGTATCTATGCACCAGTGCCCTAGTCGTCGGCATGCTCCTCTCCCCCGTTTCCGGACGGGCCGACGAGGTCACCCTCAACGCCGACACCCTGACCCTCGACACGGCCAGCGACAGCTATGTCGCCCGGGGGAAGGTGCGCCTGTTGCGCGAGGGGGTGAGCCTCATGGCCGACAGCGTCGTCTACAACCGCCTGACTGCGGAGGCGACGGCGCTCGGGGCGGTGCGGCTGGAGAAGGGGGACGATCTGGTCAAGGGGGACCGGCTCCGGATCAACCTGGACACCCAGCAGGGGGAACTGCTCAACGGCGACCTGTTCATCAAGAAGTCGAACTTCCGCCTGTTGGGACAGCGGGTGGACAAGACCGGCGACCGTGACTACGAGGTCCACCGCGGCACCTTCACTACCTGCAACGGTGACCACCCGAGCTGGCGCTTCGAGGCCCGCGACATCAAGATCGCCCTGGACGAGTACGCAACCGGCAAGGACGCGGTCTTCTACGCCGGCGACATCCCCCTCCTCTACTTCCCCTACCTGGTATTTCCCGTGCAGCGGGACCGGCAGTCCGGTCTGCTGCTCCCGAGGATCGGCCGCTCCAGCAAGAAAGGGCTTTATTACACCCAACCTTACTACTGGGCGATCGATGCGAGCCAGGAGGCGACCTTCGCGCTCGACCTGCAGTCTTCCCGCGGGGTCGGGACCGCCGTCGATTACCGCTACCTCCGGGCCCACGGGAGCGAAGGGTCCTTGCAGGCCTACGGGATCTACGACTTCCAGACGGAGAACCCGCCGGCCCAGGGGGTCAACCAGCTCTCGGGCCCGGCTGCCCCGGGCTTTCGCGGCGAGCTGAATCAGAAGCACCTGGAGGTCTTCTCCCCCGACACCACCTTCGCCTCCGACCTGCACTTCCTCACCGACCGCAAGTATTACCGCGACTTCGGCGAGGTAGCCGGGGAGTACAACCGGCAGTACCTCGAGTCCACCCTCTCCATCGATCACAAATGGGAGCGCTACAACGTAACCGGCTTGCTGAGCTACGTCGAGGACCTCGTCTCACCGAACAACGAGCAGTCGCTGCAGCGGCTGCCGGCGGTGAATTTCGTCGGCGCGGGGGAAAAGATCGGCCCCACCTTCCTCTCCCTGTACAGCGGCGTCACCAATTTCGAGCGCGGCGAGGGAACCAACGGGCAGCGCCTGGTGCTTGAGCCCCGGCTCTCGCTTTACTCCCGTCCCGCCTCGCTGTTCGACCTGTCCCTGTTCGGCGGCTACCGGCAGCGCTTCTACAACACCTACGGCGGGGACCAAAACGGCAGCCAGGGGGTAGGGGTCGGCGACGCCGGAGGCGCGGTCTCGCTGCCGCTGGAGCGGGTATACAACGGTTCGGTGCGCCACGTGATCACCCCTTCGGTCGGCTACACCTTCGTCGAGGACAAGGATCAGGACCGCCTGCCGTTTTTCGACTGGGACGACCGGGTGCTCCCGCGCAACATGGCCACCTGGTCCGTCACCAACACCATCACCCGCAAGGAGTATCTGGAAAGCGGGATCCCATCCTATCGCGACCTCGTCTTTTTGCGGATCTCCCAGGGATACGACTTCACCGGGGCCCGCCGCCCCGGCGGCGCCGGAGACCAGAACCGGATTCCGCCCCGGGACCTCCTCACCCTGGTGGACCCGGGACATCACCTGACCGACCTCATGGTCGAGACCCGGGTGAGCCCGTTCAAGGACGTCACCTTCGGCGCCGACGGCCGGATCAACCCGATTGACGGCAACCTCTCCACCGGCAACGTCTCGGCCACCGCCACCGGCGAAGCGGGAAACCGCGGCACCCTTGGGTACCGCTATTCGCGCGGCCAGGTCAACTACCTGGAAGGGAGCTTCACCTACCCGATCTTCAAGCCGTTCGTTGCCTCCGCGCTGGAGCGGTACTCCATCGACCGCGGCGCCTTCCTGGAGTCCCGCTACGCGCTCGAGTACCGGCAGCAATGCTGGAGCCTGACCTTCTCCTACTCCGACCGCATCAGTGACCGCGAGTTCATGGTCAACTTCACCTTGAGCGGGGTCGGCTCCCTCGGGTCGGTCCGCCTTTTCTAATGCCTAAGTGACGGCCGGGCAACAACGGTGCGCCACGTTTTCGTTTTCCGCGTAAGTGGTTGACACGTTTGCGCCTGCCGGTGTATCAAGGATGAGCCGCACGAGCTCTCGGCGCGTCACCGACCCTTTTTTCAATGCCGGCCTTGGCGCCGATATGGAGGTTTCATGTCAGACACGTTTGCTCCCGCCGCGGTCCTCGTCACCGGAGGGGCCGGGTTCATCGGATCCAACTTCATCCATAACTTCATGGCCGGAAATCCCGACTGCCGCGTCGTCAACCTCGACATCCTCACCTACGCCGGCAACCTCAAGAACCTCCGCGCGGTTCAGGACAACCCGCACTACCGCTTCGTGAAGGGAGACATCTGCGACGCGCCGCTGGTCGCGCAGCTCCTCGCCGAGGAAAAAATCGACGCGGTGCTCCACTTCGCCGCCGAGTCGCACGTGGACCGCTCCATCACCGGCCCCGAGATCTTCGTCCGCACCAACGTGCTGGGGACCCAGACCCTGCTGGAGGCAAGCCGCGCCCACGCCGCGACCCGCCCCGCATTCCGTTACCTGCAGGTTTCGACCGACGAAGTCTACGGCAGCCTCGGTTCGGAGGGGTTCTTCACCGAGGAGACGCCGCTGGCGCCGAACTCCCCCTACTCCGCGAGCAAGGCGGGGGCCGACCTCCTGGTGCGCGCCTATTTCGAGACCTTCCGGCTCCCCACCCTCAACACCCGTTGCTCCAACAACTACGGTCCGTACCACTTCCCGGAAAAGCTCATCCCGCTCATGATCCACAACATCATGGAAAAAAAGGCGCTGCCGGTATACGGTGACGGGCTCAACGTCCGCGACTGGCTCCACGTGAAGGACCACTCGGCGGCCATCGAGCGCGTCCTGAAGCAGGGCAAGCCGGGCGAGGTCTACAACATCGGCGGGAACAACGAGTGGCGCAACATCGACATCGTGCACCTGGTCTGCGACCTGATGGACGAGCGGCTCGGACGCGCGGCGGGGGAAAGCCGGAAGCTGATCACCTTCGTCAAAGACCGCCCCGGCCACGACCGCCGTTACGCCATCGACGCGGCGAAAACCAAGCGCGAGCTCGGGTGGGGACCGTCCTACACCTTCGAGCGCGGCATCGCCGAGACCATCGACTGGTACCTCGCCAACCAGGAGTGGGTGACCGAAATCGTCTCCGGGAGCTACCGCGAGTATTACCAGCAGCAGTACGGGGCATAGCCGGCTCCCGGGGGGAATCTCATGATCTTAGTAGTGGGCAACAACGGGATGCTCGGGCGGGAGCTCATGGCGCTTTTTGCCGGGGCGGCGCGCGGGGTGGACGTCGGCGAGATCGACATCGCCGACCTGGAATCGGTACAGCGGGTCCTGATGACCCTCAAACCTCGGGTGGTGATCAATGCCGCCGCCTACACCGACGTCGACGGCTGCCAGGCAAACACCGAGCTCGCCATGCAGGTCAACGGGGAGGGGGTGGCCCACCTCGCCATGATCACCAAGGAGATCGGGGCGACCCTGGTGCAGGTCAGCACCGACTACATCTTCGACGGCAAGAAGGAGACCCCCTACCTGGAGGACGACCTTGCCTCGCCGCTGAACGTCTACGGGGAGTCCAAGCTCGCCGGGGAGATGAACAGCTGGTTCAATCCGGACCATCTCCTCGTCCGCACCCAGTGGCTCTACGGCCACGCCGGGAAGAACTTCGTGGAGACCATGCTCTCCCTGGCGCAGACGCGCAAGGAGCTTTCCGTGGTGGACGACCAGATCGGCTCGCCGACCTGGACCTACGATCTCGCCCTTGGGATCAAGGCGCTTTTGGACAAGGGGTGCCGGGGGACCTACCACGTCGCCAACGCCGGGGCGGTTTCCTGGAACGGTTTTGCCCAAGAGATCTTCCGGCTGGCGGGGCTCGACGTCGAGGTACGGCCGATGACAACCGCAGAGCTCGGGCGTCCGGCGACCCGGCCGCTCCATTCCGTTTTGGACTGCGGCAAGCTGTTGCAGGACACCGGGTTCCAGCCGCAGCCGTGGCAGGAGGCGCTGCGGCGTTACCTGGAATTGCGCGGGAAGTAGCAACATGCGCCGCCGGGCGGCCGCATACCATATCAGAGCGGGAGGAAGCATGGAACGCGGAGAACGTCCCTGGGGGACCTACACGGTCCTGGACGAAAGTAACGGTTACAAGATCAAGCGAATCGAAGTCCTACCGGGGCAGCGCCTTTCCCTGCAGAAGCACCACCACCGCAGCGAGCACTGGATCGTCGTTTCCGGCACCGCGAAGGTGACCTGCGACGACACGGTCCGGATCGTCAACATCAACGAATCGACCTTCATCCCGATCGGCGCGAACCACCGCCTGGAGAACCCGGGGGTGATCCCGCTGGTGATCATCGAGGTGCAAAGCGGCGAGTACCTGGGCGAGGATGACATCGTCCGGTTCCAGGACGATTACAACCGGGTCGAGGAGCCGGCGTAAGGACAGGGTTAGGGGAAATGGGTCGGGGACTGGCTCCGCAGGTGCCTGTCCCCCTCTTGTGAGCCGGAAAAGGGGACCGACACCTGGCGGTGCCGGTCCCCGTGATGCTTTTGGGGATTGCTGAGGAGGGAGCATGTACGTCGTCATTCTCGCCGGAGGTTCCGGCACGCGGTTCTGGCCGCTTTCGCGCAAGCGTACGCCGAAGCAGCTGAT
The DNA here is from genome assembly GCF_016458275.1 of Geomesophilobacter sediminis. GTDB lineage: Bacteria > Desulfobacterota > Desulfuromonadia > Geobacterales > Geobacteraceae > Geomesophilobacter > Geomesophilobacter sediminis. The sequence continues at coordinate 37,273 of NZ_JAEMHM010000027.1, read as the reverse complement.
GTCGGTCTTCGGCGGCAAGTCCATGCTGCAGCGGACCGTCGAGCGGGTGCTTCCCCTCAAACCGAAGCGGGTCCTGGTGGTCACCAACGCCTTGCAGGCGGCCGAGAGCCGCAATCAGCTGGCGTACCTGACCGAGGTCCCGATCGACGTCATCGAGGAACCGGTGGGGCGCAACACCGCCCCGGCCATCGGTCTCGCCGCCTCGCTCATTGCCCGCTTCGATCCGGACGGGATCATGGCGGTCCTCCCCGCGGACCACTACATCGTGAACGAGGAGCTCTTCCGGGAGACCCTGCTCAAGGGGGAGCTGCTCGCCGCGCAAGGGGCGCTGGTCACCTTGGGCATCACCCCGACCCGTCCCGAAACCGGCTACGGCTACATCGAGGCGGAAAACGGCGCCGGCGCGGCGGCCAAGGTGGCCCGCTTCGTGGAAAAGCCCCCGCTGGAGAAGGCGCTCGAATTTCTGGAGAGCGGCCGTTTCTACTGGAACAGCGGCATGTTCATCTGGGGGGCCTGCACCATCCTCGACGAGATCCGGCGCTACATGCCGGCGCTTTCCGAGGCGCTGGCGAAGCTCGTGTTCGAGGATGAGCTTTGGGCGATCTCGGATCTCAAGCCCCAGATCGCGGAGATCTACGGCGGCATCACCGGCGAGTCCATCGATTTCGGCGTGATGGAGCGGGCGGAGAACGTACAGGTGATACCGGCCTCCTTCGGCTGGAGCGACGTCGGCTCCTGGAGCGCGCTCCCCGAGGTGATCGAGCCCTCCGACCACGGGCACGTCCTGATCGAGGTCCGCGAGGCCCTGTCCGTCGATGCCGAGAACTGCCTCGCCTACGGCAGCGGCAAAGTGGTCGCCCTGGTCGGGGTAAAGGACCTGATCGTCGTCGATACGCCGGATGCGGTGCTGGTCTGCGACAAGTCCGCCGCCCAGCAGGTCAAGAAGGTGGCCGACGAACTGGAGAAAAAGGGGCTCGTCGAGCTGCTCTAACAGGTAACCAGAGGTTTTATGCACGGCTGGACCGGAAGGATGCTGCACGTTGACCTGGGGCGGGGGATCTGCCGCCGGGACGAGATCCCGGAGGAACTCCTCCGGGCCTACCTGGGGGGGAGAGGGCTCGGGGTACGGATGATGCGGGAGTTCTTCCGGCTCGACCCCTTCGATCCGGAGATCCCGCTCATCTTCGCGGTCGGTCCGCTTTGCGGCACTCCCGCTCCGACCTCCGCCCGTCTTTCCGTCGTCACCCGTTCCCCCCTGACCGGCACCATCTACGACTGTTCCGCCGGCGGCCGTTTTGCCTGGCGCATGAAGGCAAGCGGTATCGACCTGCTCGTCATCACCGGCCAGAGCGCGCAGCCGGTCCGCCTGGAGATCGCCGACGACCGGGCCGAGTTGCACCCCGCGGGCGAGCTCTGGGGGAAAGGGGTCCGGGAGAGCGTGGCCGCCCTGAAGGAATGCGGCTCGGTCGCCGCCATCGGTCCCGCCGGCGAAAACGGCGTCCTCTTTGCCAATATCATGATGGGGGAGGGGAACTCGGTCGGCCGCGGCGGCCTGGGTGCCGTGATGGGCAAGAAGCGGCTCAAGGCGATCACCGTGAACGGCACCGGGAAGACCACCCTCGCCGACCCGGAGCGCTTCGACGCGGCCCGTGGCGACGTCTTGCGGCTGTTCCGCGCCTCCCCGGTCCTCTTCGGGGAGCTGGGGATCGGCGAGTACGGCACGCCGGCCCTGGTCGACCTGATGGCGCAGCGGCGCATGGCGCCGACCCGCAATTTCACCGGCACCTTCTTCCCCGAAGCCGGCAACTACTCCGGCCCCGCCATCCGCGCCGCCTGCGGCGCGAAGAAAGACGGCTGCTACGGCTGCCCGATCCAATGCAAGAAAAGCAGCGACCAGGGGGAGCCGCTTCCCGAGTACGAGACGGTGAACCACTTCGGCGCGCTCAACGACATCTCCGACCTCCACGCCATCGTAAAAGCGAACTCCCTTTGCAACGACCTCGGGATGGACACCATCTCCGCCGCCGCCACCCTGGCCGCCTTCGGCGAGGCGCTGGGACGCTTTCCGCGCGCCGAGGAGGTGGAGGGGCTTTTGGAGCGGACCGCCCTGGTGCAGGGGGAGGGGACGCTGCTGGCGAAGGGGTCGCTCCGGGTCGCGCGCGAGCTGGGGCATCCCGAGCTTTCCATGACCGTGAAGGGGCTGGAGCTCCCCGCCTACGACCCGCGCGGCGCCTACGGCATGGCGCTCGCCTACGTCACCTCGAACCGGGGCGGGTGTCATCTGCGCGCCTATCCCATTTCCCACGAAATCCTGAGAAAGCCGGTCCCCACCGACCGCTTCTCCTTTTCCGGCAAGGCGCGTATCATCAAGATCGCGGAGGACGTCAACGCCGCGGTCGACTCGCTGGTCGCCTGCAAGTTCGCCTTCTTCGGAGCGACCCTCGAGGAATACGGCGAGCTCCTCTCGGCGGCGACCGGGATCGAATACACCCCGGAGACCCTCAAGTCGATCGGGGAGCGGATCTGTCTCACCGAGCGCTTTTACAACTGCGAAAACGGGTTCTCGATGGCCGACGACCTGCTGCCGGAGCGTTTCTTCTCCGAGCCCGGCTCTTCCGGGGAAGGGATCGACATCCCCCCCATTGACCGCGCCCGTTTCGAAGAGGAGCGGCGCAAGTACTACCGGATCCGCGGCCTGAACGACGACGGAAGCTTCCCGGACGCTAATTTCCTGGAGCGCTGCCCGTAGCGCGGGACCGGTCGGAACGGTCGATCGGAGCCGACGGATCAGGCCGATCCGACCCGCGCGGGGGAAAAGGAAACCATGAAGGACCAGATCGCCAAATACACCGCCAAGCTCGGCGCGGACCGCTCGGCGCTTCCCGGCGCCATCGCGTTCGCCGCCCAGGACGACTTGCTCATCACCGACGGCGCGCCGCAACTCGCCGAGCTCGCCGGCGCGACCCTGTCCCGGCTGAACGCCCTCGCCCTGGTGGCGGCGCGCCCCGCGCTCCCCTTTGCGGAACTTCTGATCGCCCGGGCCGGCGCCGACGAGACCGGCATCGTCCCCCAGGACACCGAAACCCGCACCTTCCTCCACGACATCCCCTTTCTGCGCCAAAAGGACCTGGCCGAGGACGCACCCGGCCGGATCGCCAGGCTCCTTTCCCACCGCAAGGGGATCATCGTCGAGGGGGTGGGGATCGTGGCGGTCGGGGCGATCACCGTGGAGCAGGCCTACATCAACTACTCCTCGGTCTTCCATGCCACCTTCGTCAAGTACCTCCAGGACGTCCTGCGCGACGGCTTCCGGGTCCCCGGTGAGGAGGCGGCCCTGGAACTTTTGCGCCGCGACTGGCTGAAACCGTTGACCGACGACGGCCTTGCCTTTGTGCCGGAGCTCTCCGACGACCGGGAGGAGATCCTCGCCGAGGTGGAAAGGGTGGGGCGCTACACGGTGGAGCGGGGGCTGGTCGATTCCTTCTTCGGGAACATCTCGGCCCGCGCCGGCGAACTCATCTACATCTCCCAGACCGCGGCGAGCCTGGACGAGCTGGCCGGCTGCATCGACCCGGTCCCGACCGACAACTCCTCCACCACCGGGATCACCGCCTCCAGCGAGCTCCTCGCCCACCGCAAGATCTACGAGGCGACCGGCGCCCGGGTGATCCTGCACGGCCACCCCAAGTTCGCCGTCATCATGAGCATGATCTGCGAGAAGCAGGGGTGCTCGATCCGCGACTGCTGGAAGGAGTGCCCCGAGGTGCGCCATCTGGACGCAACTCCGGTCGTGGCGGGGGAAATCGGGGCCGGGGGGCTCGCCAAACGGGTCCCGCCGGTGATCGGCGCCACGGGGGGCGCGGTGGTCTACGGGCACGGCGTCTTCACCATCGGGGACGCGGGGTTCGGCGCCGCCTTCTCCCTCATGGTGGCGGTCGAGAACTACTGCCGGGAGGAGTACTTCCGGCGCCTGGACGGGCGGCGCTGACACCGCGCCCCTCGGGAAAGCGTTGACCACATGGCGGCACTGAAGAAATTCTTTTTTTCCCTTTCCTTCCGAACCCACCTGGTTCTCATCGTCCTGCTCCTGTCCCTCCCCGCGGTGGCCCTGATCGTCTATTCCGGCCGCGAACAGAGAAACGACGCCCTGAGCGAAGGGGTAGCCGACGCCAAGGTGCTGGTCCACAGCATCATCACCGAACAGTACAACCTCACCGGCGATGCCGAACAGCTGGTCTCGGTCCTCGCCACCCTCCCCGCGGTCCGGGAGGGGAAGGGGCCTGCGGCAAGCACGATCCTCCGCTCGGTCCTCAAGCTGAACCGCCAGTATGCCAACCTCCTCATTGCCGATGCCCGGGGGCGGGTCTGGGCCTCCGGAATCCCGATCACCCGCGCGGTCTCGGTGGCCGACAACCTCTCCTTCCAAAAGGCGCTGCAGAGCCGGCGCTTCTCCTCCGGGGCCTACGGGGTAGGCGCGATCTCGGGACGCCCGAACATCGGGTTTGCCTATCCCGTCCTCGGCCCGGACCGGAAGGTGGTCGGGGTGATCCTCGCCAGCGTCGATTTCGACTACCTCAACGAACTCCTCATGGAAAGCGGTCTCCCCAAGGGATCGCAGTTCGTGCTGGCGGACCGAAACGGCATCGCCGTCTACCAAAACCGCAGCCGCAAGGTGGAGATCGGGAGTCCGATCAACAAGGACGCCTTTTGGGCGATGAAACGGAGCGAGGACGCCGTCTCCTTTCTCAACTTCGGCACCAGCGACGAGCGGATGATCAACTCCTACGGCAAGCTCCGCCTGCGCGGCGAGGATGCCCCGTATCTCTACGTCCTGGCCGGGATCCCGCTGCAGGAGACCCTGGTCCGGGCGCAGCGGGCCCAGGTGGCGCACATCGCCCTGCTGACCCCGTTTCTCCTCATCGCCGTAGCCCTCGCCGTGCTCGTCGGGCGCTACAGCTTCGTAAACCAGATCGTGAAGCTGCAGGAGGCGTCCCAGCGCCTGGCGCGGGGGGACCTCGAGGTGCGGGTGGCCGATCTGCTCTCCGGAAAGGAGATGGTCGCGCTGGGGCGCTCCTTCGACGATATGGCGGGGCAGCTCGCCGCGCGCCAGGCGGAGCTGAACGAGTTGAACAAAAGCCTGGCGCGCCGGGTGGAGGAGGAGACCGAACGCCGTCTGCAGCACGAGCGGCTCCTGGCGCGCCATGCACGGCTGGCGGCGATCGGCGAGATGATCGGCGCGATCGCGCACCAGTGGCGCCAGCCGCTGGCAACCCTGGGGGCGATCATCCAGGGGATCCGGATGGCCTGGGAGCGGCGCCGGCTGGACGAGGCCTTCATCCAGAAGGCGGAAAGCGACGCGCAGAAGCAGCTCTACTACATGTCCGACACCATCGAGGACTTCCGGAACTTCTTCCGGCCGGAGAAGGTGGCCGAGCGCTTCGAGGTGCGGGAGAAGATCGACGAGGTGGTGCTCCTCGTCTCGGCCCAGTTTCAGGGCGCCGGGGTGCGCCTGGAGACCGTGGACCGGGCCCCGGGGCGGGAGCTTCCCGTGAAGGGATACCAGAACGAGTTCAAGCAGTCGGTCCTGAACCTGGTGAGCAACTCCTTCGACGCGGTCCAGGTGAAGCGGTACGCGGGGGCCCTCGCCGAAGGGGAAGGGCGGGTGGTGCTCTCCTACGGCGTATCCGGTCGCAACGTCGTGGTCGAGATCGCCGACAACGGCTGCGGCATCCCGGCGGAATACGCCGAAAAGGTGTACGAGCCGTACTTCACCAGCAAGCCGGAAGGGAAGGGGACCGGCATCGGGCTTTACATGTCCAAGCTGATCGTGGAGGAGAGCATGGGGGGGCGGCTTGCTTTTGTCAGCTCGCCGGCTGGGACGAGCTTCACCATTTCCCTTTTGCTTAACGAGGAGGAAGAGGATGGATGACCGTCTGCCGCTGAAGGTGCTTTTTGTCGAGGACGAGCCCGACCTGAGGGAACGGATCCGGATCGTCCTGGAGCTGTACGTGCAGAACGTGCTGACCGCCGGCAACGGTCGCGACGGGGTGGAGCTCTTTCAACGCGAGCGCCCCGACGTCGTGGTGAGCGACATCATGATGCCGGTTATGGACGGGTTGGAGCTGAGCCGGCAGATCCGCGCCGCCGCTCCCGAGATCCCGATCATCCTGAGCACGGCCTTCACCGAAACCGCGTACCTGCTGAAGGCGATCGAGCTCGGCGTCTCCGCCTACCTGCGCAAGCCGCTCGACTGCGAGGAGCTCATCGCCGCGATCACCCGGGCCGCCGCCCCGATCCTGCAGCGGATCGAGCTGGAGAACGCGCGGCAGCGCGAGGAGGCCTCGCTGGAGCTGCTGTTGGGGGGAAGCGAGACGATGCGCCAGGTGAGCCGGCAGGCGCAGCGGATCGCCGGGACCGATTTCTCCCTGATCATCCAGGGGGAGACCGGGGTGGGCAAGTCCCATCTCGCCTCGCTCATCCACCGGCTGAGCCGCCGCAGGCACCATCCCTTCGTCACCGTCGCCGTCAGCTCCCTGGCGGAGTCCCTCATCGAGAGCCAGCTCTTCGGGCACGTAAGGGGGGCGTTCACCGGGGCGGCCGCCGCCCGGACCGGGCTCTTCGAGGAGGCCCACGGCGGCACCCTCTTTCTCGACGACGTCGATTGCGCCCCTCCCGCCGTGCAGGCGAAGATCCTCCAGGCGGTGGAGCAGAAGAGCTTTTTCCCGGTCGGCGGTACCAAAACGGTCCAGGTGGACACCCGGATCATCGCCGCCAGCAACAAGGACCTCTTAGCCGAGGCGCAGCAGGGCCGCTTCCGCGAGGACCTCTACTACCGGCTTGGCGACCTGGTGATCACGCTCCCCCCGCTGCGCCAGCGCGGCGAGGACATCGCGGTCCTGGCCCGCAGCTTTCTGGAAGATGCCTCCCTGGAACTGGGCCGGGTTCCGCCGCGGATGGCACCGGAAGCCCTTCTTTTTCTGAACCGTCATCCCTGGCCGGGGAACGTGCGCGAGCTGAAAAGCACCATGAAGCGCGCCGCCCTGTTCGCCGGGGAAACCCTTTCCGCCGAGGATCTCGCCGGCGTTTTGAGTGCGTCGAACCGGGAGACGCCGGAGCGCGAGGCCCCGCACCGGCTCACCCTGGAGGAGATCGAAGCCCGCGCGGTTCGCGACGCCCTGGCGGCGACCGGCGGGAAGAAGATGGAGGCCGCCCGCCTGCTCGACGTCGAGTACGGCCGGTTCAAGCGGATGCTGGAGCGCCACGGCCTCTAGGAAGTCTCCAAACAGGTGGGCATTTTACCCACCCCCTTTCGCCCCCAACTCATCGTTTTGCCCACCCCCTCGCGCGGCCCGGTCCCCGCAAACCCGCGCCGCTGCGTCTTTTGCCGTTCTGGCACTGCTGTTGCTATATCTCATCCCGTATCCCCGTTCTCTTGTCAGGCCGGCGCCCTTTCCGCCCCTTTGCCGGATGGAGCGTCGGCCTGGCCCTTTTTTCCCAATCCGACTTCAACCGAGGTCCCGACACGTGTCACTACAACGCCAACAAGCTGCGGAGACGGCGCGCGCTGGGTGTGTCCAGCGACAACCCTGTATCCACCTGCAGCACCCCTTTGCCGAGTGCTACTGCATGAACATCTCGGGAATCAAGATCCCCCGGATGCTCGACTACTGCGTCGGCGACTATGCTTCCTGTCCCGTCTACCTCAGCCGCGCTCCGCTCGAGCCTCACGACGCGGAAGCCAACAATCTTGCCGAATAGTCAACCGGTGGTCATGTCCTGCGTTATTCGGATTATCCCCTTGTAATGGAGAGCTGCTATGAAACTGATCCTGACTCTTGCCTACCTGTGCCTGCTGTTCCCTGCCACCGCCCACGCCTACTCCGATCCGGGCTCCGGGCTGATGCTCTGGCAACTCGCGGTCTCCTTCGTCATCGGCGTCATGTTCTACTTCCGGAAGTTCCTCGGCATGTTCACCAGATTTTTCAAAAAGGACCAGTAGATGCGCTCCTTCCGTGATCCGGCCGGCAAGCTCCATTTCCGCGGCCCGCAGCTGATCCGGCAGGTCTATGCCGACCAGGCGCCGACCTACCGGGCGCTGGTGGAGAGTCCGTTTCTGCATCGGCTGACCACGTCGGGCGAGGTGGTGGGGACCACCATCATCGCCGCCGGCAACGGTGCCGCTCCCCCGGAAATCCCGGCCGGCGAGGGGGACCTCTTCCTCTCCCACGACGTGGTCCCCTTTCCGTCCTTCCCGGCGGAATGGCCCCGGCAGATGCTGCTCGCCGCCGCCCGGCTCACCCTGAAGGTCGCCGAGGAGTCGCTGGACCAGGGGCTGGGTCTCAAGGACGCCACCCCCTACAACGTCCTGTTCCGCGGGCCGCGTCCGGTCTTCATCGACCTCCTCTCCTTCGAGCCGCGCGATCTGCGCGACCCGATCTGGCGCGCCCAGGCCCAGTTCGTGCGGACCTTTCTCCTGCCCCTTCTGGTGGCGAAGAACCTCGAGCTCCCCCTTTCCTCCATCTTCCTCTCGCGGCGCGACGGGATCGAGCCGGGAGAGGTCTACCGGATGCTCGGTCCGGGGCGGCGCCTGCTGCCGGCCTTCTTGGGATCGGTCTCGCTGCCGGTGTGGCTTTCCGGCAAGGCCGAGGAGCGGGGGGCGGCGATGTACCAGCCGCGGCGGACCTCCTCCGACGCCCAGGCGCGCTTCGTGCTGCGCAGCCTGTACCGGCGGCTGGGACGAGCGGTGGAACGGGCGGGCCGGGTGGGCCGGCAGAAGACGGCCTGGACCGATTACTGCCGCACCTGCACCTACGACAAGGAGTCCTTCGGGGAGAAGTCGTTTTTCGTGAAGAGGTTCCTGGACCAGTCCCGCCCCGCCCGGGTGCTCGACGTCGGTTGCAACACCGGGCACTTCTCCCGGCTGGCCGCCGCACGCGGGGCGAAAGTGGTCGCCATCGACCAGGACGCCGCGGTCATCGGGGGCCTCTGGGAGGGGGCGCTGCGCGACGGATTGGACATCCTTCCCCTGGTGGTCGACTTCGCCCGTCCCACCCCGGCCCTGGGGTGGAGCAACGCCGAGACCCCTTCGTTTTTGGAGCGTTCGCGCGGCTACTTCGACGCGGTCTTCATGCTGGCCCTGATGCACCACCTGGTGGTGGGGGACCAGATCCCCCTGGAAAAGATCTTCTCCCTGGCGGCGGAGGTCACCACCCGCCACCTGGTCATCGAATACGTGGCGCCGGACGACCCGCAGTTCAGGCGTCTGTCGCGCGGCCGGGACGACCTGTACCGGTACCTGACCCCGGAGTTCTTCGAGCAGGCCGCCCGGAAACAGTTCCGCATCGTCTCAAAGGCGGAGACCGGCAACGCCGGACGGGTGCTGTACCTCCTGGAGCGCCTGCATGCCCGATAACTCCCGTTGGCGCGACTTCGTCGGTTCGGTCTCCCTCGCCAACCTGATGTTCCTGAAACTGTGGCTGAAGCTCCTCCCCTACCTGCCGGGGGGGAACTACCTGGCGCCGTACTCCCCCTTCAACAGCTACCTGGGGGTGATGCTCAACGTCCTCATCTGGGGGACGTTTTTTTTCGGCCTGGTCCGGCTGGGACGGAAGCGGGAGCGGCTTTTCCCCTGGGTGGCCCTTTGCCTCTTCCTGCTGGTCGGCATCGCCGCCATCTACGGGGCGGGAATGTCGGTGATCTCCTTCACCCGGTTCATCTTCCTCTTCGGGGAAAAAAACGCGGTGCTGGTTGAGATCGCCTGCTGGACCGTCGCGGTCGGCGCGATCCTCCTCTTCATCGCCCAGCGGGAGCGGGTGGGGCGGCTGTACCGGGTCATCCCGCTGCTGGTGGCCCCGTTTCTCTTGGTCACCTTCGGCCGCGCGACCGCCGCGCTTTTCGGGATGGAGCCGGCGGCCCAGTTCCATCCCCATCGGGTGGAGCGTCCCGCCCCGCCCAACGCCCTGGCCCGGCGCGTGGTCTGGGTGATCTTCGACGAGACCGACTACCGCCTCTGCTTTGGCGAGCGTCCCGCGGGACTCTCCCTCCCCGCCTTCGATACCTTTGCCGAAAGCTCCCTCCAGGCGACCCGCGCCTACTCCCCCAGCGACGCGACGCAGGTCTCCCTCCCGGCGCTTTTGACCGGGATCCCGCTGAAGACGACCGAAGCGGCGGGGGCGCGCCGGCTCGACCTGGTCCGGGCCGACACCGGCGCCCGGGTGGATTTCTCGGCGCAGGAAAACATCTTCGACGCGATCCGCCAGCGCCACGGCAGCAGCGCTCTCTTCGGCTGGTACCATCCCTACGCCCGGGTCATCAGGTCGGCCGATCTTTGCCGCGACTACCCCCGCTACAACTTCTGGACCTCGGACCGCCTCTTCGACGTCATGTGGCATCAGTCGCTGGAAGTCTGGGATATGCGCTTTCTCCCCTTCAGCAACACCATGCTCGGCAACAACCAGATCGGCATCGTTACCGCCATGCAGGCAGATGTCCTCGACGCGGTGCGCAACCGCGACTTCGGCTTTTTGTTTCTCCACTACAGCGTGCCGCACTCCCCGAACGTCTACGACCGGCGCACCGGCCGCTTCGGCTTCAACCGGAACAAGCGCGAGGGGTACTTCGACAACGTCATCCTGGCCGACCGGCTCTTCGGCGAGTTGCGCCGGGAGATGGAACGCCAGGGGACCTGGGATGACGCGCTGGTCATCGTCTCCTCGGACCATCACTGGCGGACCAACACCTACGACGGGAAGATCGACTTCGAGCACGTCCCCTTTCTCGCCAAGTTTCCCGGGCAGCGCCACCCGGTGGTCTACGACAGCCGGTTCAACACGGTGTTGACGAAGGGGTTGATCCTCGCCACGGTGGATGGCAAGGTGCGCAGCGCCGAGGAGGCGACCGTCTGGCTGGACCGGGCCACCCGCGAAAACCATCTCCTGCAGGGGATCTTCTCGAAAAACCAGCCCGACGCGGACTAGCGGCGTGCCGTACGGAAGAAGCTGCATTACCCGGTGGGAGCGCCTTTCCAGGCGGGATAATCCTGAGGCCGTTGGCACCGCCTGCGGCGGATCGCGCCTGGAAAGGTGCTCCCACCGGGAAAACTCCCGTCATGCCAGGATCGGGACCTGGCTGCGATTTCACCAGAAGGTCGCGACAGCAATGTCGCTCCCACAGCGAGCGGCCTTGCTGAGCGATGCAAAGCGGCAGCGCAAGGAGTCGGAGCGCGAGCCGACAAGGTGCGGCCGCCGCCCATCGTTGCTGATTTCTTGTCAAGCTCTTCCCGGCTGTGCTACTTTCTCCCCTTTGATTTCCGAATCCGAGGGTGCCGATGTCCGAGAAGAAACATATTGCCCGCGCCGCCGGGGTGCTCGGCGCGGCCACCATGCTCTCCCGCATCATGGGAATGGTCCGGGATATGGTGGTTTCCCATCTCTTCGGGGCCGGACTCTACACCGACGCCTTCTTCGCCGCCTTCCAGATCCCCAACATGCTGCGCCGCTTCTTCGCCGAAGGGGCGCTCACCTCTGCCTTCGTCCCGACCTTTTCCGAGTGGTACACCAATAAGGGGCCCGACGAGGCCCGCGACCTCGCCAACGTCTGCTTCACCGTACTCACCATCGTGATGGCAGCCATCACCCTCGTGGGGATCGTCTTCTCCCCCCAGATCATCGCCGTCATGTTCCCCGGCTTTGCCACGAATCCGGAAAAGGTCTCGATGACGATCATGATGAACCGGCTCATGTTCCCGTACATCTTCTTCGTGAGCATGGTCGCCCTGTGCATGGGGATCCTGAACACCGTGCGCCATTTCTTCACTCCGGCGGTCTCCACGGTATTTCTCAACGCATCGATGATCGTCTGCGCGCTCACCCTGCACCAACGCTTCCGGGTCCCGATCGTCGCCCTGGCGGTGGGGGTGCTCGTCGGCGGAGTGCTGCAGTTGCTGCTGCAGCTCCCGGTCCTCTACCGCAAGGGGTTCGCGCTGCGCCCCAACTTCGATTTCAAGCATCCGGCGGTGCGGCGGATCGGCCTGCTCATGGGCCCGTCGATTTTCGGCGTCGGAGTCTACTACCTGAACATCACGGTCGGGTCGATCCTCGCCTCCCTTCTGGCCCAGGGAAGCGTCTCCTACCTTTACTACGCGCAGCGGCTCTTTGAATTCCCGCAGGGGATCTTCACCGTCTCGGTGGCCCAGGCGGTCCTCCCTTCCATGAGCCGGCAGGCGGCCGCGGGGGACCTGGAGGCGCTCAAGGAGTCGCTCGGCTACGGGGTGCGCCTCACCCTTTTCATCACCGTCCCCGCCATGGTCGGACTTTTGATCTGCGCCACGCCGATCTTCTCGCTGCTGTTCATGGGGGGGGCGTTCGACTACGCCAAGGCCGCCAACTGCGGCGTGGCCCTTTCCTACTATTCGCTCGGCATCTGTTTCGTGGCGCTGGTGCGGGTGCTGGTTCCCGCCTTCTATGCGCTCAAGGACACCAAGACCCCGGTCTTCTGCGCCTTCATCGCCTTCTTGCTCAACTTCCTGTTCAGCGTGATCCTCATGCGGCCGCTGTTGCACGGTGGCCTCGCCTTTGCCTCCTCCCTCTCGGCGGTAGGGAACATGGGCCTCCTGGTCTACTACCTGAGGCAGAAGATCGGGCCTTTCGGTGGGCGCGACATTGTCCGATCCGCGTCAAAGGCGCTCGCAGCGTCGGTCCCGATGGGGGCGGTGGTCTACTTCGTGTTGCAACTGGCGGATTGGACCCGGGCGGGGGAGAAGGTAATCAAGGGGGGGGTGCTGGGGGGGGCGATCGGTGCCGGGATGGTGCTTTTCCTCATCTGCGCCCACGTCTTCGGCAGCGAGGAGGCGCGTGACGTTCTGGGGACCCTGAAGCGGAAGTTGGGCCGGAGTGCCTCGGGGCCTTAGAAGTGGTAATGGCATCCCGTTACCTCCCTTTAGCCGAAGGGAAGTTCGATTCCGGGCTCAGTGGGGTGAGGTAGGTCGGAAACGCGAAGTTTCTGGGTAGTTATGAACAGGATTTCCACTATGTGAAAAACCTAATTTTTCGCATTTAATGTTGGCGTGGGCAAATCCCGGCTTGCCGAGGACGGTTACGTAACTATTGAATTTTACTGGTGGCTCAGGGGTGAATAAAAACTATGCAGCCTCCCTGAAACCCGCTACAACCGGGTAATCCTCCCTGCTTCTCAACATGGTTATTCACAGGTTTTGCACAGCAGCTGTGGATTAGCCGCCCAAGGGCGCGGAAACGCAGTCACTTCCGCGCCGCCTCCAACTTTTTCGCCTCCTCCCAGAGCAGATCCATCTCCTTCAGGGTGGCGTTTTGCATGGCGATCCCCCGCTCGTGCAGGGTCTGCTCGACGTGACCGAACCGGTTGACGAAGCGGTTCAGGGTCTTGCGCAGCGCCTCCTCCGGATCGATGGCCAGAAAGCGCCCCAGATTGACGATCGCGAAAAGAAGATCCCCCAGTTCGGCCTCCATCTCCTCCTGATTCCCGGAGAGCATCGCCTCCTCGAACTCGTGCAACTCCTCCATCACCTTGGCGTACACCTGGTCGGTGTGCTCCCAGTCGAAACCGACCCGGGCCGCCTTCTCGGTGAGTTTTTGCGCCTGCATCAGGGCCGGGAGGTGCGCCGGAACGCCGGAGAGGGCGGACTTCCGCTTTTCCCCGTGTTCCTTTTTCTTGATCTTCTCCCAGTTCGCCACCTGGGCCTCGCTCGACTCGATTACCTCGTCGCCGAAAACGTGGGGGTGGCGCCGGATCAGCTTGTCGTTGATGGCTTCCAGGACCTCTTCCATGGTGAAGTCGCCGTTCTCCTCGGCGATGGCGGCATGGAAGACCGGTTGGAGCAGCAGGTCCCCGAGCTCCTCCTTGAGGTGTTCCTTATCCTTGGCGTCGATCGCCTCGATGACCTCGTAGGCCTCCTCGATCAGGTAGCGCTTCAGCGACTCGTGGTTCTGCTCGGCGTCCCACGGGCAGCCCCCCGGTGCGCGCAGCCGCCGCATGATGTCCATCAGCTTCTCGAAACCCTTCTGTTCGCTCATCTTGCTTCCTCTTAAATGGGTTGCTGCGGTCTTCGTTGAAACAGGTAAGGGCGCAGCATGCTGCGCCCCTACGTATGAATTGACCCTCGCCCTCTGGGAGTGGGTGCTGGATCGGCCTTTATTTTACCCCGCAGACGTACTCGGCCAGGTCGTGCAGCTCCTGGTCGGTGAACTGTCCGGCGAAGGAGGGCATCCCGGTGCCCGGGAAGTGGGTGTCCGGGTCGCAGACGACGCTCGCGACGTAGTCGCTGTTGGCGCGCCGGGAGATCCCGGTGAGGTCCGGCCCCGCCTCGCCGCCGCGCCCCTTGAGCCGGTGGCAGACCTGACAGCGCTCGGCAAAGAGCTCCTGCGGGCTCTTTTTCACCGGTTCCGGCGCCTTCGCTACCGCCGGGACTCCCTTTTCCTTGGCCTGCTGCGCCGCGAGGGAGGCGGCGCGCCGCTCCTTCCAGCTCAGGTGGTTCGGGTCGGGCTTGTTGCAGGCAAAGAGGAACCCTGCGGCTCCGAGGCACAACAAAATCCTGATGGCGTGCTTGATCATGATCTCGCTCTAGCCCCGGTCCTGCCGCTTGTATTCGGCGAGGAACTCGTTTTTGAAGGCGGCGTAGCGCCCCTCTTCGATCGCCTGACGGATCCGGGACATCATGTTCAGGTAGAAATGAACGTTGTGGATGCTTGCCAGGATGGCGGAGAGCACCTCGTTCGCGCCGAAAAGGTGGTGCAGGTAGGCGCGGGTGAAGTTGCGGCAGGTATAGCAGTCGCAGTTCGGCTCGATGGGATAGAAGTCGCGCCGGAAGTTCTTGTTGGTGAGCCGGATCCGCCCGCGGTTGGTGAAAAGGGTGGCGCTGCGGGCGTAGCGGGTCGGGATCACGCAGTCGAACATGTCGATGCCGCGCTCCACGCTCTCCAGGATGTCCTCGGGAAGGCCGACCCCCATCAGGTAACGCGGCTTGTCTTCGGGGAGGTGCGGTGCGGTGTAGCCGACCACCAGCTTGAGCAGCTCCAGCCCCTCGCCGACCGACACCCCGCCGATGGCGTAGCCGGGGAAGTCCAGCTTCACCATTTCCCTGGCACAGTGCCGGCGCAGGTCCTCGAAGACGCTCCCCTGCACGATGCCGAACAGCGCCTGATCCTTGCGGGTGTGCGCCTCCTTGCACTGTTTCGCCCAGCGCAGGGTTTTGGCGGTCGAGCGCTCCGCGTACCCCTTGTCGCAGGGGTAGGGGATGCACTCGTCGAAGTTCATGATGATGTCGGCGCCCAGCGCCATCTGGATTTCCATCGCCTTGGCCGGGTCGAGGAAGATCTCCTCCCCGGTGTCCTCGTGGCGGAAGAAGACCCCGTCCTCGGTGATCCGCTTATTGGGGAGCGAGAAGACCTGGAACCCGCCGGAGTCGGTGAGGATCGGGCCGTCCCACGCCATGAAGCGGTGCAGCCCCCCCGCCTTCTGCACCAGCTGCTCGCCCGGATGCAGGTGCAGATGGTAGGTGTTGGAGAGGATGATCTGGGCGCCGGTCTCGCGCACCTGCAGCGGAGTCATCGCCTTCATCGCGGCATGGGTGGCGACCGGCATGAAGATCGGGGTCTGGATCTCGCCGTGCGGGGTGGAGAGCGTGCCGCGGCGGGCCTGGGTTCCCCGGTCTTTGGCTAGGAGTTTAAATTGCATGTACCTTCCGTTGTTTTACGTAGTTAGGGAAATGCCCTCTAGCTTAATTAGCAGAGCGGGCCTTAAAAAGCAACAGCAACCGACCCCGCGCGGCGGCAAAACACGGTTCGAGCGCCGGGGAAGGGGATCGTTACCTGCAACCTGGGGGCCGAACCGGGCGCTAACATTAATCGTATGCTGTATACAAAAAACTGTTGCATTTTGCGATAACGGCATTTAATATGCGCCGGTACAATTCGCCTCATTTAGTCTACTTACGGTTCGGAAACGCCTGGATCATTGATAGATAAAGGAGACCAAAAATGCAGGCTTTGAGCCCGTGGCGTGCGCCCCCATAACCGACCCCCTCACGGGAGCTGTCCTTGATAAAGGCGGCCCCAGGGATCTGGTATCCCGGAAGTCCAATCTGGAGTAGTAACTTACCCCACATCGATAGAACGTCTAAAAGGGAAAAACACATGCGAATTTTCGAAAGCTCAGTGGGAAGAAAGATCCTGATGTCGATCACGGGCCAGCTCATGATCATCTTCGTCATCGTCCATCTCATCGGGAACTCGTCCATCCTCTTCGGTCGCGGCGGGATCAACGCCTACGCCGAACACCTCCACGCTCTGCCGCCCTTGGTCTGGATCGCCCGCATCGTGATGCTCTCCGCGATCGGCGTCCACATCCTGTACGGCGTGATCGTCACCCTGCAGAACCGGGCGGCCAACCCGACCGGCTACGCGGTGAAGCGTCAGCTCAAGGCGAGCTTCGCCTCGGAGAACATGATCTGGACCGGCCTGCTTTTGGCTGCCTTCATCGTCTACCACCTGCTCCACTTCACCGCGCGTCTGCTGCCGGGCGTGGTGCAGTCCGTTGACCAGCTCAACCGCTTCGACGTCTACCGCATGGTGGTCACCGCGTTCTCCAACGGCCTCGTCGCCCTGGTCTACGCCCTGGCCATGGTGGTCCTTTTCCTCCACCTTTCCCACGGTATCCCGAGCTTCCTCCAGACCATGGGTTGGAACAACGACAAGACCATCCCGACCTTCGGCACTGCCGGGAAGGTGATCTCCGCTGTTCTTATGGTTGGTTATGTCCTCATCCCTGTCGTCATTCTGACTGGCTTACTCACACTCTAGGGGGTTCACGTGATACTCGACGGAAAATGTCCGAAAGGACCGATTCAGACCTCGTGGGACAGACACCGCTTCGACCTGAAGCTGGTCAACCCTGCGAACAAACGTAAGTACAAGATTCTCGTCGTCGGCACCGGGCTTGCCGGTGGCGCCGCTGCGGCCTCCCTGGGTGAGCTCGGCTACAATGTCGAGGCCTTCTGCTACCAGGACAGCGCCCGCCGCGCCCACTCCATCGCCGCGCAGGGCGGTATCAACGCCGCCAAAGCGTATCCGAACGACGGCGACAGCATCTACCGTCTCTTCTACGACACCATCAAGGGTGGCGACTTCCGGGCCCGCGAGGCTGACGTCTGGCGTCTGGCCCAGGTCTCCAACAACATCATCGACCAGTGCGTCGCCCAGGGCGTTCCGTTTGCCCGCGACTACGCCGGCTACCTGGACAACCGCTCCTTCGGCGGCGCCCAGGTCTCCCGTACCTTCTACGCCCGCGGCCAAACGGGGCAGCAGCTTCTGCTCGGCGCCTACTCCGCCCTTTCCCGCCAGGTGAAGGCCGGGACCGTCAAGCTCTTCGCCCGCACCGAGATGCTCGACCTCGTGGTGGTCGACGGCGAGGCGAAAGGGATCACGGTCCGCGACCTGGTGACCGGCGAGATCCGCACCCACGTGGGTGACGCGGTCGTCCTCGCCACCGGCGGCTACGTCAACGTCTTCTACCTCTCCACCAACGCCATGGGGTGCTCGGTCACCGCTAACTGGCGCGCCCACAAGAAAGGGGCCTTCTTCGCGAACCCTTGCTACACCCAGATCCACCCGACCTGCATCCCGCAGCACGGTGAGCACCAGTCCAAGCTGACCCTCATGTCCGAGTCGCTGCGCAACGACGGCCGCTGCTGGGTGCCCAAGGCCAAGGGCGATCAGCGCCCGCCGGCACAGATCCCCGACGAGGACCGCGACTACTACCTGGAGCGCAAGTACCCCTCCTTCGGCAACCTCGCTCCGCGTGACATCGCCTCCCGCGCCGCGAAAGAGCAGTGCGACGACGGTCGCGGGGTCGGACCGGGCGGCCGCGGTGTCTACCTCGACTTCGCCGACTCCATCAAGCGTCTTTCCGAGGGGACCATCCGCGAGCGTTACGGCAACCTCTTCGAGATGTACGAGAAGATCACCGACGAGAACGCCTACAAGGTGCCGATGCGTATGTACCCGGCTCCGCACTACTCCATGGGTGGCCTCTGGGTCGACTACAACTGCGAGAGCAACGTCCCGGGCCTCTTCGTCCTGGGCGAGGCGAACTTCTCGGTGCACGGCGCGAACCGCCTCGGCGCTTCCGCCCTCATGCAGGGTCTGGCCGACGGCTACTTCGTCATCCCCTACACCATCGCCAACTACCTCGCCAAGACCAAGCCGGGTGCCGTCAAGGCGGACCACCCCGAGTGCAAGAAGTCGGTCGAGGACATCAAGGCGAATACCCAGAAGCTTCTCTCCATCAACGGGAAGAAGACGGTCTCCGAGTTCCATCGCGAACTGGGCAAGATCATGTGGGAAAACGTCGGCATGGCCCGCTCCGAAGAGAGCCTCAAGGACGCCCTCAAGAAGATCCCGGTCCTGCGCGAGGAGTTCTGGAAAAACGTCAAGGTCACCGGTGGCCCGGGCGAGCTCAACCAGCAGCTGGAGAACGCCGGCCGCGTGGCGGACTTCCTCGAGTTTGCCGAGCTGATGACCAAAGACGCCCTGCACAGAAACGAGTCCTGCGGCGGCCACTTCCGCGTCGAGCACCAGATGCCGGACGGCGAGGCGAAGCGTGACGACGAAAACTACTGCTACGTAGGTGCCTGGGAGTTCAAAGGCGTCGGCAAGGAGCCGGAACTGCATAAGGAGCCGTTGACGTTTGATAACGTCCATCTCGCGGTAAGGAGCTACAAATAATGAGCGCACATAATGCACAAACCATGACATTGACCTTGCATGTCTGGCGCCAGGCAGGTCCGAACGAGCCGGGCCGTCTCGAGCAATACGAGGCTAAAAACGTGAGCCCGGACCAGTCCTTCCTCGAGATGCTCGACGAGGTTAACGAAGAACTCATCAAAGCCGGGAAAGACCCGATCGCCTTTGACCACGACTGCCGCGAAGGGATCTGCGGGATGTGCTCCCAGGTCATCAACGGCGTCCCGCACGGCGGCCAGGAGCGTACCACGGTCTGCCAGCTGCACATGCGTACCTTCAAAAACGGCGACAGCATCTACATCGAGCCGTGGAGAGCGGTGGCGTTCCCGGTCCAGAAGGACCTGATCGTGGACCGTTCCAACCTCGAGAAGATCATGCAGGCCGGTGGCTACACCTCCGCTCACACCGGCGGGGTTGCCGACGGCAACGCGATCCTCATCTCCAAGATCGCCGCCGACTACGCGATGGACGCCGCTGAGTGCATCGGCTGCGGCGCCTGCGTCGCCGCCTGCCCGAACGGCTCGGCGATGCTCTACACCTCGGCCAAGGTGGCCCAGCTCGCGGCCCTGCCGCAGGGCCAGGTCGAGGCGGCGGCCCGCGTCACCGCCATGGCCGACGCGCTGACCGAGGCCGGCTTCGGCAACTGCTCGAACCACTACGAGTGCCAGGCCGCCTGCCCGAAAGGGATCAGCGTCAAGTTCATCGCCCGTCTCAACCGCGAATTCCAGAAGGCGCTGTTCAAGTAGTCGATCACCGTTAGATTCATGCTGTAACCGGGGCGGAGGGGAAACCTTCCGCCCCTTTTTTTATGCATCCCGGAAACCAACGCGGCTGCCGAGCCCGGCGTCCCCTCTCCTTCGAGGAGAGGGACAGGGTGAGGATGGGCGGCTGTCGAGAACGTACCGCCCCTCCCATCCCCAGCCGTCCCTCCCCCTTGAAGGGGAAGGGACGTTTTTTTGCTCCCACCTCGGCAAACATCGGCCTCTTTTTGGTTGCCTCCGGCCCCGCTGCGGGTATAGGGTGTGCCGCGGAGGAAGACGTGGAGTTCGATTACCTCACCATACGGGTCACCCTGCGGAGCGCGGCCCCGATCCCCGATCCCTATGCCCTTTTTGCCGGCCGCGCCCGCTTCGACGCCGCCTTCCGCACGGCCTGCGGTTGCAGCTCCGGCGACTGCCGCGGCTGCCGCAAGACCGGGACCTGCCCCTATCCGGCCAACTTCGCCCAGAGCATCTCCTGCGACCCCGACGCGGTCCGGCGCCACCAGAAGCCGCCGCTTCCCTTCGTCTTTTCCTTTCCGGTCCTGGACAACCGGCGCGATCCGGAGTCCACCTGCTCGCTCACCCTGTTCGGGAGCGCCACCCAGAGCGTCGGCCCCTTCTGCGCCGCGCTGGCGCTTTTTCTTGACGAGCATGGGCTGACCGTACTGCACAGCGAGGCGCTCGCCCAGGGGGGGGAAGCGGTACCGCTCCGCCTGGAGGGGGCCGACGCCGCGGCGCTTCCCATCCTAAGCTCCGGCGATCTCGCGCTCCCCCTTGCCGCAGACCGCGTCACGGTCCGGTTCCTCACCCCGGTCAAGGTGCTGCAGGAGGGGCGTCCCCTGCGCCAGCTCGATTTTTCCCACCTGGTCCGTCCGCTCCTGCGGCGCGCCTCGGCGGTCGCTTCCTACTACGGCGGCTGCGAGCTTCCCTTCGATTACCCCTGGCTCTCCGGGCAGTCGCTGCAGGTCCGCACCGATGCGGCGGATTGGCGGTTCGCCGAGTGGGGGAAGCGGGTTTCCGGGATGGTCGGCAGCGCCACCTTCCGCGGGGAGCTGGAGCCGTTCCACCTGCTCCTCCGCCTGGGGGAGGTGCTGCACTTGGGCAAAAACGCCCCCTACGGGCAGGGACAGTTCCGCCTGGAGCCGTGAAACCGCGCCACTTCCCGCCTTGTCAACCCTGCAAACTTCGTTAAAATTCCGAGGTCCCAATTCTTAGGTCATCTTCACGGGTCGTTTTCCTCAGAAACCGCGCCGGAAGGAGTTCCTCATGAAGCCGTCGATCTGGAGACCGTTGCTGGTCACTGCCCTGCTTATCTTTCTGTTTGATCTGTTCTACGGCAACTTCATGAAACAGGCCTCCGAGCGGGGGACCGAGATCACCTACACCCGGTTTCGCGACGAGTTGGCCAATAACAACGTGAAGCGGGTCTCCATCCGGGGCGGTTTCCTCAAAGGGGAGTTCAACGCCCCGGTTTCACTTCCCCCCCCGGGCGATGCCAAGGCCGCCCCGACCCCCACCACCTATTTCACCGCCTACATCCCCGCCATCGGCGATTCCACCTTGATGCCGGAACTGAACAGCCGGCGGGTGGACGTCACCGCCGTCCCCACCGACGGCACCGGTTTCACCAACCTCATCCTGTACCTGCTCCCCTGGGTCCTCATCATCGGGATCTGGTGGTTCATCATGCGTGGGATGCGCAGCCAGGGCCCCGGCGCCATCATGGGCGGCTTTGCCCGCTCCGGGGCCAAGAGCTATACCTCGGAATTGATCAACGTCACCTTCTCCGATGTGGCGGGGCTGGAGGAGGCGAAGCAGGAGCTGCGCGAGGTGATCGACTATCTAAAGGATCCCAAGAAGTTCCAGCAGATCGGCGGCAAGGTCCCCAAGGGGATCCTCCTGGTCGGCCCCCCGGGCACCGGCAAGACGCTTTTGGCGCGTGCCGTAGCCGGCGAGGCTGGGGTCTCCTTCTTCTCCATCTCGGCATCCCAGTTCATCGAGATGTTCGTCGGGGTGGGGGCGAGCCGGGTGCGCGACCTTTTTTCCTCGGCACGCAAGGCGGTCCCGAGCATCATCTTCATCGACGAGTTGGACGCGGTCGGGAGAAGCCGCGGCGCCGGGTTCGGCGGCGGGCACGACGAGCGGGAGCAGACCCTGAACCAGCTCCTTTCCGAGATGGACGGGTTCGACCCTCATGAGGAGGTGGTGGTGATGGCGGCGACCAACCGCCCCGACGTTCTCGACCCGGCCCTTTTGCGCCCGGGACGTTTCGACCGCAACGTGGTGATCGAGCGGCCGGACTGGCGCGACCGGGAAAAGATCCTCAAGGTGCACACCCGCAAGATCCCGCTCTCGGCGGACGTCGACCTGGCGGTGATCGCCAAGGGTACCCCGGGGATGACCGGCGCGGACCTGGAGGGGCTGGTGAACGAGGGGGCGATCATCGCCGCACGCGAGAACCAGACCGTGGTGGGCCTGCAGCACCTGGAGCGGGCCAAGGACAAGATCCTCATGGGTGGCGAGCGGCACATGGTGATCTCGGACGACGAGAAACGGATCACCGCCTACCACGAAGCCGGCCACGCCCTGGTGGCGAAGCTTCTGCCGAGCACCGACCCGGTCCACAAGGTGACCATCCTGCCGCGCGGCCGCGCCCTCGGCGTGACCCAGCAGCTTCCCGAGGACGACCGTTACCACTACCCGCGCACCCACCTCATGAACCGGCTTGCGGTGGCGCTGGGGGGGAGGGTCGCGGAGAAGGCGATGTTCAACGACGTCTCCACCGGCGCCCAGAGCGACCTGAAGATGGTGACCGAGCTTGCCGAAAAGATGGTCTGCCAGTGGGGGATGAGCGAGCGGATCGGCGCAATGACCTTTCCCCGCGGCGAGGAGCACCCTTTCCTCGGAATGAAACTCGCCGAGGAAAAGACCTTTTCCGAGGAGATGGCCTGGCAGATCGACCAGGAGATCGCCGGCCTGATCCGCAGTGCCGAGGAAAAAGCCAAGGAACTGATCTACACCAACCGGGCCAAGCTCGATGCGCTCGCCACGGCGCTTCTCGAGGAGGAGACCCTCGACGGCAGAAGAGTGGATGAGGTACTCGCCGCGGCCCCCTGAAACATTTGTTGCAGGGGTGTCGTTAAAAATCATCCGGTCCCGTGTAGGGAAAACCTGATAGCCTCAATGATGTCCCATGGTTAGCCAAACTCCCGCCCCTCACCCTGTTAATTTCTTTGCACCCCTCCGCATTGCCCGCTCTATGCGCCTGCAGCAGAAAACCCCGTAGTTTTAAATAGCTACAATCGATCCGCCCGATGGCACGCATCCTGTAAGGTACTGGCTGCACATCGGGCGTTTTTGCGCATCCGGCGTGCCGCCTGCAGCAAACTCCGAATGAACAGAAGGCATCCTTTTCCCACTTCCCCGGAGCGATGCCGACAGAAAAGATCTCCATCGGGCATGTGCAGTCCCAAGCCGCAAAGCCGGCGGAGCCTAAAGCTCCCCCGATTCCATCGACCGCCCCGGTCTCCGCGAGGAACCGGGGGGGCTTCGAGCCGGAGGTCCGGCCATGAGAACGATGATTGGTGCGCTTTTCTTTTTGCTTTCACCCCTTTTCGCCCACGCTGCGGAGCCTTGCCGGGTGGTCGAGTTTCCCGAGCGGTACGAGGTCTCCTGCACCGGGCTTCCCGGAGCGCAGGTGGCGGTACCGCAGGCACCGGCCGCACAGATGCCCGGGGCTCCTTTGGTGCAGCCGCCGCAGGAAGTGTTGAGCGGCGCGGGAGCCGCAACGACACCGACGGTGCAGTCGTACCAGCCGCCGCAGATGGCGCCCTGGTCGCGCCACCGCCGCCCCAACCCGGCGGACCTGGAGGCGGCCCGGGCGGAACGGGCCAAGCTGATCACGCAGGATAAGCAGAATTAGTCGGCATTTTTTACCATAACCGACGTATCACACGAGGTGTCACATGTTCAAGATCGACTGTCGGAGAACCCTGAGTTTGTTCATTGTAATGGCGGTCCTTTCCGTTTGGGTATCCACGGCCACTGCCGGTCCCGGCGGGGGGACCTATTATGCGAACAGTCCGTCAGGCGGGACCACCGGTACCGCGCTGCGCAAGTTCGTGGACTCCCTCCCCGGGGTGGGCGCTGCCAACGCCAACAATCTTGGGCAGTACATCCCGGTTGCCACCAAGATGACCGACCCCTCCGGGCACGGCGATGACTACTACGAGATCGGTCTGGTGGAGTACACCAAGAAGATGCACTCCGACCTCCCCAAGGCGACCCGGCTGCGCGGCTACGTCGACCTGAACCCTGCCCTGGGGACCCGCGCCACGGCGGCTTCGCGGGCCCAGTACCTGGGACCGCTCATCATCGCGAGCCAGAACAAGCCGGTGCGGGTGAAGTTCACCAACCTGCTCCCGACCGGGGCGGCCGGCAACCTCTTCATCCCGGTGGACACCTCGCTCATGGGGGCGGGGCGGGGGCCGGTGGTGACCACGGCCAAAAACGGAAGCGTTCCCGCCTTCACCAACTTCTCGGGGATGTTCACCCAGAACCGGGGGACCCTGCACCTGCACGGCGGCAACACCCCCTGGATCAGTGACGGCACGCCGCACCAGTGGACGGTGCCGGTGGGGGAGAACTCCACCCCGTACCAGAAGGGGCTGAGCACCCAGGACGTCCCGGATATGCCGGCGACCGGCCAGGGTGAGATGACCTTCTACTACACCAATCAGCAGTCCAACCGGCTCATGTTCTACCACGACCACTCCTACGGCATCACCCGGCTCAACGTCTACGCGGGTGAGGCGGCCGGCTACCTTCTGACCGATCCCACCGAGGACAACCTGATCAACTCCGGCGTCCTCCCCAACCTGGGCGGCAATTATCGCTACGGCATCCCGCTCGTCATCCAGGACAGGACCTTCGTCCCCCAGAACATCGCGGTGCAGGACTCCAAGTGGGACACCACCAAGTGGGGCCAGTACGGCGACCTCTGGTTCCCGCACGTCTACGAGCCGAACCAGGACCCGAACTCCCCGGGAGGCGCCAACCCCTTCGGCCGCTGGGACTACGGCCCCTGGTTCTGGCCGCCGGTGATCGTCGATGCCGCGCACGCCAAGATCCCCGAGCCGTCGACCACCCCGGAAGCCTTCATGGACACCCCGATCGTGAACGGCACCGCGTATCCGTACCTGGTGGTGCAGCCCAAGGCGTACCGGTTCCGGATCCTGAACGCCTGTAACGACCGAACCCTCAACCTGAGCCTCTTCTATGCCGATCCGGGTGATCCGACCGGCAAAGAGGTGAAGATGGTCCCGGCCGGCCCCAACCCGACCTTCCCCCCCACCTGGCCCACCGACGGCCGGGACGGCGGCGTCCCCGACCCGCTGACTGCAGGACCGAGCTGGTACCAGATCGGGAGCGAAGGGGGCTTTCTCCCCAACGTGGCGGTGGTCCCGCCCCAGCCGATCGGCTACGATTACAACCGGCGCAACATCGTCGTGCTCAACACCCTTAACCGCGGCCTGATGCTGGGACCCGCCGAGCGTGCCGACGTGGTCGTCGATTTCTCCTCGGTGCCGACCGGCTCCAAGATCATCCTCTACAACGACGGTCCCGCCCCGAACCCGGCGTTCGATCCGCGCTACGACTACTACACCGGCGACGTGGACCAGACCACGAGCGGCGGCGCCCCCTCGACCCTGCGCGGCTACGGCCCGAACACCCGGACCGTGATGCAGTTCCAGGTGAACGGCACCCCCGGCCCCGCGTTCAACCTCGCCGCGCTGCAGTCGGCGCTGCCGGCCGCCTTCAAGGCGAGCCAGCCGGTCCCCATCGTTCCGGAGACCGTCTTCAATGCCGCCTACGGGACCACCTACACCAACGACATCCTCGCCAAGATCCAGGATTATTCGGTCACCCTCACCCCGATCCCGACCGCGGCGAACCCGGCCCCGCTGCAGACCACGATCCCGTTCCGCCCGAAGGCGATCCAGGAGCTGTGGGATGCCTGGGGGCGCATGAACGCCACCCTGGGGGTGGAGCTTCCCTTCACCAACAACACGGTGCAGACCACGGTGCCGCTGGGCTACGCCGACCTCGCCACCGAGTACACCAACGACGGGCAGGAAACCATGTGGAAGATCACCCATAACGGGGTCGACACCCACCCGGTGCACTTCCATCACTTCGACGTCCAGCTCATCAACCGGGTCGGCTGGGACGGTGCCATCCGTCTGCCGGACGACAACGAGTACGGCTGGAAAGAAACGGTCCGGATGAACCCGCTCGAGGACGTGGTGGTCGCCTTCCGTCCGCAGAAGCAGACCCTGCCGTTCGCCCTCCCTCATAGCGTCCGGCCGCTGGACCCGAGCTCCACGGTCAACTCGACCATCAACATCGTCGTCGACCCCTACACCCAGGGGGCGGGACTTCCGGTGGCGACGCCGAACACGATGTTCGACTTCGGCTTCGAGTACGTTTGGCACTGCCACATCCTCGGGCACGAGGAAAACGACTTCATGCGCCCGGTGATCTTCAACGTCCCGACGGCGGTGCCGGCGGCGCCGACCGCACTGACGGTGACCCCGGGAAGCCCGGGCGTCAACCAGGTGACCCTGGCCTGGACCGATAACGCGGCCGACACCTCCTCCTACCGCATCGAACGCGCTCCGGTGACCGGCGGCGGTGCCGGTACCGTGGGGACCTACGTCGCGTTGGGGACCACCTCGTTCCTGGTGACCTCGACCCCGAGTTACGTCGACTCCACGGTCGCCTCGAACACACGCTACCGCTACCGGGTCATCGCCTACAACAGCGTCGGCGATTCGACCCCGCTGGTTTCCAGCACCATCACCACCAACGGCTTCACCAACCCGACCGGGCTCACCATCACCCCGGACAAGCCGACCCCGCACGTGGTTGGAACCCAGGTAACCTTCACCGCCACCGGCAGCGGTGCCTCTGCTACCGCGGTTTATTCCTACCGCTTCTGGCTCACCACCGGGACCACCAAGACCCTGGTCCAGGATTGGTCGCTCAAAAACCAGTGGCAGCTCATGGACACCACCCCGGTCGGCAACTACACCCTCACCGTCGACGTGCGCACCAGCCCGACCGCGGCCCCGTTCACCAGTACCTTGGCCTACGTGGTGGTCCCGCCGGCGACCCCGCCGGCCACCGTCTCGACGCCGGTGCCGGGCGTCTACGCCGCGGCTCCGGTCACCGTAACCTTGACCGCCTCGACCATCGCTCCGCCGGCAACGATTTACTACACCACCGACGGAACGATCCCGACCACCGCTTCGACCAAGTACACGGTGCCGATCGTCCTCAACGTCACCACCACGGTCAACTACTTCGCGGTGGACGTGAACGGCAACCAGGAGGCCGTGCACTCCGACACCTGGGTGGTCCATACCCCCGATGCGGCGGCGAGCGTCGCCATCAACAACGGCGCCCTGCTTACCAACAGCCCGGCGGTCAATCTGACCATCAACGCCGTGGATCCGGTCGGCATCGCCACCATGTCGTTCTCCAACGACGGCACGGTCTGGACCCCTGAGGAGATCTTCCCGAGCAACCCGGCCGTCAAGTCCTGGCTGCTCACCGCCGGGGACGGTGTCAAGACCGTCTACGTACGGCTGCGCGACAAGTCCTTGGGCGGCGGGTACCTCTACGCCCCGATCACCGCGACCATCACCGTCGACACGGTGCCCCCGGTGACCACCCCTTCGCCGGCGCCGGGAACCTACGGCCCGACCCAGGTCGCCTTCACCACGAGCAAGCCGGCAACCGTCTACTACACCGTGGACGGCACCACTCCGCAGATCCCGTCGCCGACTTCGACCTCGACCACGACCTACGTCTACACGACCCCGATCCTGGTGGCCACCACCACGACCATCAACTACTTCGCCGTCGATCTCGCCGGCAACGCGGAGGCGGTGAAGACCGGTACCTGGACCATCCCTCCGGCCGACCTCGTGGCGAGCGTCAAGGTCAACAACGGCGCGGCCCAGGTGAACAGCACCGCGGTCACCCTGAACCTTGCCGCGACCGACCCGAACCCGGTGACCACCATGCAGTTCTCCAACGACGGGACGACGTACACCGCCGAGGAGACCTACGCCACCACCAAGGCCTGGACCCTCGCCGCCGGCGACGGACCGAAAACCGTCTACGTCAAGTTCCGGGACAGCATCGGCGTGCTCTACGCCCCGGTTTCGGCGAACGTCATCCTGGATACCGTCGCCCCGGTCACCACGCCGAGCCCGATCCCCGGGATCTACGGCGTCGCCCCGGGCACGGTAACCCTGACCGCCAGCGAGCCCGCCACCATCTACTACACGGTTGACGGAACCGTCCCGACCACCGCCTCGACCGTCTACACCGGCCCGGTCCCGGTCTCGGCCACCACCACGATCAAGTACTTCGCGGTCGATCTCGCCGGCAACGCCGAGGCGGTGAAAACCGCGGCCTATACGGTGAACGGCGCCGACCTCGTGGCAAGCGTCGCCATCAACAACGGCGCGGCCCGGACCAACAACACCATGGTGAACCTCACCCTGGCGGCTTCCGACCCGGCCGGCATCGCGACCATGCAATTCTCCAACGACGGGGTGACCTTCTCCGCCGAGGAGCCGTACAGCACCAGCAAGATCTGGCAGATCCCGGTCGGCGACGGACCGAAGACCGTCTACGTCCGGTTCCGCGACCTGGCACTGCCCACCGGCGTGCTCTACCCGCCGGTCACCGCCACGATCGTCCTCGATACCGTAGCGCCGGTGTCGACCGCGTCGCCGATCCCGGCCACCTACGCCCAGGCACCGGTCAACGTCACCCTGACCGCGAACGAGCCGGCCACGATCTACTACACGATCGACGGAACCCCGCCGACCACGACCTCGGCCATCTATTCCGCGCCGCTCACCCTCACCACCGACACCACGGTGAAGTACTTCGCCGTTGACGTCGCCGGGAACGCGGAGCCGGTAAATACCGGAACCTGGAAGTTCCACATCCCGGACATGATCGCGAGCGTCTCGATCAACAACGGCGCGCTCCAGACCAAAAACGCCGCCGTCGCCCTGACCCTGAGCGCCACCGATCCCAATGGGGTGGTGGGGATGCAGTTCTCCAACGACGGGATCACCTACAGCGCCGAGGAGCCGTATGCCTCCGGCAAGGCCTGGACCTTGACCCCCGGCGACGGCAAGAAGACCGTCTACGTCAAGTTCCGCGACGGCACCGCCGGCGGCGGAGCCCTCTACACCTTTACGGCGAGCATCACCCTGGATACCACGCCGCCGTTGACGGTAGCCAACCCGGTTCCGGGGACCTACGTTCCGATCGCGGTGACCCTTACCACCAGCGAGCCGGCTACCACCTACTACACGCTGGACGGCACCACTCCGACCACCGCATCCCTGGTCTACACCGCCCCGATCCAGATCAACAGCACGACCACCATCAGCTACTTCTCGGTCGATCTGGCCGGCAACGCGGAAACCGTGAAGAGCGGGACCTGGAACATCCCCGCCTCCGACCTTACCGCGTCGGTTGCGATCAACGGTGGGCAGCTCTACCTGAACAAGAACGTGCCGGTGACCCTGACCCTCGCCGCCAGCGACCCGTTCGGGATCGCCACCATGCAGTTCTCCAACGACGGGGTGAACTTCACCGCCGAGGAGAACTACGCGACGACCAAGCAGTGGACGCTCACCCCGGGTGACGGGCTCAAGACCGTCTACGTGAAGTTCCGCGACGGCACCGCCGGCGGCGGGACCCTCTACGCACCGATCACGGCAAGCATCACCGTGGACACGGTGGCGCCGGCGACTTCCGCTTCGCCGGTCCCGGGAATCTACGCATCCTCGCCCGGAACCGTGACCCTCACCGCCAACGAGAAGGGGGCGACCATCCACTATACGACCGACGGTTCGATCCCGACGATCAACTCCCCGGTCTACACCGCACCGATCCCGGTCAACGCGACCACCACCATCCAGTACTTCGCGGTGGACCTCGCCGGCAACGTGGAAACGGTGAAGAGCGGGACCTGGACCTTGAGCAACCAGAACCTGGTGGCGAGCATCACCATCAACGGCGGCACCGCGCTGACCAACAGCACGGCGGTCACCCTCGCCCTTGCCGCGAGCGACCCGTCCGGCGCCACCATCGCCACCATGCAGTTCTCCAACGACGGGGCGAACTTCACCGCCGAGGAGCCGTACGCCACCACCAAGAACTGGACCCTCCCCGCCGGGGACGGCCCGAAAACGGTCTACGTCCGGTTCCGTAACAACGCGCTGCCGGCCGGCAAGCTCTTCAGCCCGCTCAGCGCAACCATCACCCTGGATACCATCGCTCCGGTGGTCAGCTCGACCCCGGCCCCGGGTACCTACGCCGCAGCTCCGGTACCGGTGACCCTGACCGCGAACGAAGCGGCCAAGATCTACTACACCGTGGACGGCTCGACCCCGACCACCGCGTCGGCCATGTACACCGCACCGATCTCGGTGGCGGCGACCACTACCATCAAGTACTTCGCGGTGGATCTCGCCGGCAACGTCGAGGCGCCGCAGTCCGGCACCTGGACCATCCATGCCTCCGCCGACCTGACCGCGAGCATCCAGATCAACCACGGCGCGCTGCGCACCAACTCGACCGCCGTGTTGCTCAACCTCTCCGCGGTCGATCCGGTGGGCGTGGCGACCATGCAGTTCTCCAACGACGGGGTAACCTACAGCGCCGAAGAGCCGTTCCCCGCCGGGGCGACCATCGCGACCAAGTCCTGGATCCTGTCGGCCGGCGACGGCGCGAAGACCGTCTACGTCCGCTTCCGCGACGCGACGCTGGGCGGCGGGGTTCTCTACCCGCCGATCACCGCCGGGATCATCCTCGACACCGCGGTCCCGGTGACCGCCGCGAGCCCGGTCCCCGGGGTGTATGCCGCCCCGCCGGTGCAGGTAACCCTCACCGTCAACAAGCCGGCCACCATTTACTACACGCTGGACGGCACCACCCCGACCTCGGCTTCGCTGGTCTACAGCGCCCCGATCCCGGTGACCAGCGTCAGCACCATCAACTACCTCGCCATCGATGCGGCGGGTAACGTGGAAACCGCGAAGCACGGGACCTGGACGGTCCACACCAACGACATGACCGCGAGCGTCCAGATCAACGGCGGTGCCGCACGTACCACCCAGGCCGGGGTGACGCTCAATCTCTCCGCCACCGACCCGACCGGCCTGGCCGCCATGCAGTTCTCCAACGACGGGGTGAACTACTCCGCCGAGGAGCCGTTCGCCACCACCAAGAACTGGATCCTCGCCTCCGGCGAAGGGCTCAAGACCGTGTACGTGAGGTTCCGGGACAACTCGCTGGGTGGCGGGGTCCTCTACACCCCGATCACCGCGAACATCATCGTGGATACCATCCCGCCGACGGTCGCCGTGACACCGCTGCCCGCCATCTATACCTCGGCACCGGTCAGCGTCACCCTGAGCGCGAGCGAGGCGGCGACCATCTACTACACCATCGACGGCAGCACCCCGACCACCGCATCCGCCGTCTACACTGGGCCGCTGTCCCTTTCGGCCACCACCACCGTCAGCTACCTGGCGGTCGACCTGGCCGGCAACAGCTCCCCGGTCACCTCGAACACCTGGACCATCGACCAGGGCGACCTCTTGGCCTCGGTCACCATCAACAACGGCGCCGCGGTCACCAACAACCTGGCGGTTACCCTCGACCTGACCGCGAACGATCCGGCCGGCATCGCCAGCATGCAGTTCTCCAACGACGGGGTCAGCTTCTCCGCCGAGGAACCGTACGCCACGACCAAGGCCTGGACCTTGGCGGCCGGCGACGGCATCAAGCAGGTCTACGCCCGGTTCCGCGACAAGGCGCTCCCCACCGGTACCGTGCATGCCCCGGTGACCGCCTCGATCACCCTGGACCAGACCGCTCCGGTCACCACCGCCTTGCCGGTGGCCGGAACCTACGCCACCGGACCGGTCCAGGTGACCCTGGTCGCGAACGAAGGGGCGAACATCTACTACACCGTGGACGGAACCACCCCCACCACCGCATCCAGTGTCTACCAGGGGCCGATCTCCGTCTCCACGAGCAACACCATCAGCTACTTCGCCGTCGACGCCGCCGGTAACGTCGAAAGCGTCAAGACCGGGACCTGGACGGTACACAGCCAGGATCTCAGCGCCAGCGTCGTCATCAACACCGGGGCGCCCCGGATCAACAACCCGCAGGTGAGCCTCTCCCTCAAGGCGAGCGACCCGGTGGGGATCGTGGCGATGCAGTTCTCCAACGACGGCGCCGTCTACACGGCGGAAGAACCGTACGCGGCCACCAAGGTCTGGACCCTCACTCCCGGCGACGGTCCGAAGACCGTCTACGTCCGGTTCCGTGACGCCTCCATCGGCGGGGGAACCCTCTACGACCCGGTCACCGCATCGGTGGTTGTCGATACCGTGACCCCGATCACCACCGCGAGCCCGGTCCCCGGCGAATATGCCTCCGGCCCGGTAGCGGTCACCCTGACCGCCAACGAGGCGGGGACGATTTACTACACCACCGACGGGACCACCCCGACCCAGGCCTCCGCGGTCTACACCGGTCCCATCTCGGTGACCGCCAACACCACGATCCAGTACTTCTCCGTGGATCAGGCCGGCAACGTGGAGGGGGTCAAGTCCGGGACCTGGACCCTGCACACCGCCGACATGGTGATGAGCGTGAAGATCAACAACGGTGCGACAACCACCGCTTCCAACGTGGTCACCCTCACCCTGGCCGCCACCGACCCGCAGGGGGTCTCCACCATGCAGTTCTCCAGCGACGGGGTGAATTACTCCACCGAGGAGCCGTACGCGACCACCAAGCAGTGGACCCTCTCCCCGGGTGAAGGGCCCAAGACCATCTACGTACGGTTCCGCGACGCCACCCTCGGGGGCGGCCACCTCTACTTCCCGGTGACCGCCAGCATCACCTACGGGGCCAAGGACGGCCTCCTCCCCGGGACCACCAGCTACCTGCAGAGCGCCTTGCGGGCCCTGCAGATCGCCAAGGGCCAAGTGACCCCGGGACCGCTTGACCTCGCCCATGCCGACGTGGCTCCGAGCGTGAACGGCGTCCCGCAACCGGATGGCCAGATCGACCTTCTCGACGTGTACGTGCTGCTGCGCCGGGCGGTCGGACTGTTCCCGCTGTAAAAGAAAAAGGTCCCCTCCTCCGGCAGGGGGAGGGGACCCGCTCCATCAATCATCGAACCGGAGGATACCGAGATGAAGAGATACCTGATCCCTGTGACTTTTTTCCTTGCTGCCATCATGAGCGGTTGTGGCGGTGGTGGCGGCGGCAGCAGCGCCCCGGCCTCTAAAGCGGTAACCACGGTCTACCTGTTCGGGAACATGACCACCAGCGCCTGGGTGGCGACCGTCGACACCTCATTCAAGCTTCCCAACGGCGTCCTGGCCAACGTATCCACCGCCTCCGGGGTCACCAGCGGCAATCTTCCGCTGTACAGCGCCTCGTTCGTCCCCTCCGGGCCGGTGGTGCTCCCGGCGTCGAACTTCTCGGGCACCTACAATACCAGTACCGGGCTGGTGCGGGTCAGCATGATCAACAACGGCGGGCTCAACGTACGGATGAACTCGGTCGGAAACGGGATTGAAATCGGCAAGATCATCTTCAAGCTCCCGACCGCCGGGAGTACTCCGACCCTCCCCTCTACCTGGGTGGTCCCCAATCCGACCGATTCTTCCGAGTACCTCAAGATCGGGCAGGATACTCCCAGCCACGACACGAGTTACGTTCCGAACTGCAAGCTGAACTTTGTCACCACGTTTCAGTAATCAGGCGGGTATGGATGGCATGAGGTGAGGAGAGGTTCGGGGCAACCCGAAACGGAGTGGAACGGAGGGCCATCAGGATGCCGGTCACGTGCTCAGGTGCGTGGCCGGTTTTTTTTTAAGCGGGAATGATGCGGAAGGAAGGGGGATGGAGCGTACTGCGTCCCCTCATCAAGGGGCGTGCGCGAGCTTGCGGCGGAGAAGGGTGAGGATGGGGGCAAAGGGGCTAATAGATGATGATGTACCCCTTCTTGGTGGCGATCCCGGTAATTTCCAGGGTGTCCTGGATGGTGAAGGTCTCCCCGTCCAGGGTGAAGGTGTAGCCGCCTTCCGCGTTGGGGACGGCGAGCTCCATCAGGGTTTCGAACAGGGCGGTTTTTATCGTTTCCATGGGGGCGGAGTATAGCATCACCGCCGGTCCGCGGTAAAGGCAAATACCGTGTTTCATTCCCTCTTTTTTTATGGCATAGTAGCGATTCTTAAAAATCCGTAACGCGAGGTGCCCATGGCAAGAATGAGAAAAAGCGGGGTCCTGTTGCATCCAACCTCCCTTCCCGGTGACGGGGGGATCGGTTCCTTCGGCGAGCAGGCGCGCCGCTTCGTGGACTTTTTGCACAAGGCGGGGCAGTCGCTGTGGCAGATCCTTCCCCTGGGCCCCACCGCTTACGGCAACTCCCCGTACTCATGCTATTCGGCCTTTGCGGGGAACCCGCTGCTCATCTCCCTGGAGACCCTGGTGGAGGAGGGGGACCTCGCCCCCGAGGAGCTGCGGACCGACCTCACCTCGGAGCGGATCGATTACGTGGCGGTTGAGGAGTACAAGCGGGGCACGCTGCGCCGGGCGGCGACCCAGTTCTTCGCCACCGGTAGCGGCAGGAGGAAGGAGGATTTCTGGCACTTTTGCGACAGCACCTTCTGGCTGCACGATTTCGCGCTCTTCATGGCGCTCAAGACGCACTTCGAGGGGATGAGCTGGAACCAGTGGCCCGATCCCATCCTGAAGCGTGAGCCGGAGGCCCTTTCCGACTGGAGCGACCAGCTCGGTTCCCTGATCGGGGAGCAGAAATACCAGCAGTGGCAGTTTTTCCTCCAGTGGCGCAAGCTGAAGAAATACGCCAACGCCCAGGGGATCTCCATCGTCGGGGACCTCCCCATCTTCGTCGCCTTCGACTCGGCCGACGTCTGGGCCAATCCGCACCTGTTCCACTTAGACGAACAGGGGGTGCCGTCGGTGGTGGCGGGGGTGCCGCCGGACTACTTCAGCAAGACCGGCCAGCTCTGGGGCAACCCGCTCTACAACTGGGACCGGATGGCCGCCGACGGTTTCGGCTGGTGGGTGGCCCGGCTCAAGAACGACCTCTCCCTCTACGACATGGTGCGGATCGACCACTTCCGCGGCTTCGAGGCCTATTGGGAAGTTCCCCACGGGGCCCCCACCGCCGAGCACGGGCACTGGGTCAAGGGGCCGGGGGATGCGCTGTTCCACGCGATGCGCAATGCCATCGGCGAGCTTCCCATCATCGCCGAGGACCTGGGGGTCATCACCTCCGAGGTGGAGGCGCTTCGGGACCGTTTCGGCTTTCCGGGGATGAAGATCCTCCAGTTCGCCTTCGGTTCCGGTTCGGACAACCCCTATCTGCCGCACAACCACGTCCGGGAGTCGGTCGTCTACACCGGGACCCACGACAACGACACCACCGCCGGGTGGTTCTCGGGTCTCAAAGCCAAGGAGCAGAAGGCGGTGCTCACCTATCTGGACCGGCCGGCTAACGACATCGTCTGGCACATGATCAACGCGGCGCTCGCCTCAGTGGCAAACTACGCGGTGATCCCGATGCAGGACCTTTTGGAGCTCCCCAGCTCATCCAGGATGAACGTCCCCGGCGTGGCTTCCGGAAACTGGGGGTGGCGCTGCCCCGGCGACGTCTTCTCGGCCAAGCTTGCTACCCGGCTCGCCGCCGCGACCGAGCTGTACGGACGGTTCCCCGAGCGGCTCTAACCGATCGTCCCTAGAAGGTCGGTAAAGTTTGTAGTGAGAGGTTCTTTACTGGAAAGCTGTTGACAGGGGTCCTATACTCTTGTATAGTTCTTTACCAATTTGGTAATAAACAGGATGGGGGACACCACAATGGCAGATGAAAAGACCTTAGGCTTCGACACCATCGCACTTCACGCCGGTCAGACTCCTGACCCCACTACGCTTTCCCGCGCGGTTCCGATCTACCAGACCTCTTCGTACGTATTCAAGAACGCCGAGCACGCCGCAAACCTCTTCGGCCTCAAGGAATTCGGCAACATCTATACCCGGTTGATGAACCCGACCACCGACGTCCTGGAAAAGAGGGTCGCCGAACTGGACGGCGGGGTCGCGGCCCTGGCGGTCGCCTCCGGGCAGGCGGCGACCACCTACGCCGTTTTGAACATCGCCCAAGCCGGGCAGAACATCATCTCCACGAGCTATCTCTACGGCGGGACCTACAACCTCTTCCACTACACCCTGCCGAAGCTCGGCATCACGGTCAAGTTCGTTGACTCTTCGGACCCGGAAAACATCCGCCGGGCGATCGACGAGAACACCCGGCTGGTCTACAGCGAGGCGATCGGCAATCCCAAGAACAACGTGGACGACTTCGAGGCGATCGCCAAGGTCGCCCACGACGCCGGCATCCCTTACATCGTGGACAACACCGCGGCGACCCCGTACGTCTTCAAGCCGCTCAAGCACGGCGCCGACATCGTCGTCTACTCGCTCACGAAATTTTTAGGCGGGCACGGCACCAGCATCGGCGGCTGCGTGGTCGACGGTGGCACCTTCCCCTGGAACAACGGGAAATTCCCGGAATTCACCGAGCCGGATCCCTCCTACCACGGCCTGAAGTTCTGGGACGCCCTGGGGAACATTTCCTACATCATCAAGATGCGCGTCGAGCTTTTGCGCGACATGGGCGCCTGCATCTCGCCCTTCAACGCGTTCCAGATCATCCAGGGGATCGAGACCCTGCACGTGCGCATGCAGCGCCACGTGGAGAACGCCCAGAAGGTCGCCGAGTACCTGGAAAAGAGCCCGCTGGTGAGCTGGGTCAACTACCCGGGGCTGGCGAGCCACAAGGACCACGCCAACGCGAAGAAGTACCTCCCCAACGGCTGCGGTGCGATCATCGGGTTCGGCATCAAGGGCGGGCTCGAAGCCGGCAAGAAGTTCATCGACAACGTGAAGCTCCTGTCGCATCTCGCTAACATCGGGGACGCGAAGAGCCTGGTGATCCACCCCGCATCGACCACCCACCAGCAGCTTTCCCCCGAGGAGCAGCTCGCCTCCGGGGTAAGTCCGGACTTCATCCGGCTCTCGATCGGCATCGAGGACGTCAAGGACATCATCGCCGACATCGAGCAGGCGCTTCAGGCCGCGCAGCAGTAATCCTCTTCTATCGGGATAAACCAAAAGCTGCCGGGGAGACCTCCCCGGCAGCTTTTTTAATGGAGTGATGCCGCAAAGTGGATTGGAATTGATCGCAGCGGCCCCCCTGCTTCAGGGGGGGGGCGCGTGACGGGCGGGGTGAGGGCAGGGGGCGCTCTCTTTTTCGACCCTTGGCAGAAATTAACTATATTGTCGTTGACCGCCCCCGGTCGTTTTGGTATAACCACTTTCCGCTGCACAGGACGCTTTGTTCTTCGGAACGAAAACTCCAGTAATGACTGCTCTTTACAACTTCATATCCCGACCGGTTGAAAAACGATCGAAAAAAATCGTTGACAGCAGAAACGAGTTCGGGTAAGTTGCTGAGTCTGTCGCGAACGGCGGCTTGGTCTTTGAAAACTAAATAGTAGACAGTGAATTCATGCAAACAAAGTAGTCAGC
>NZ_JAEMHM010000026.1 GCF_016458275.1 Geomesophilobacter sediminis | reverse complement strand
TCAAAGCGAGATCGAAAAGAAACACCCGCTTAAGAAACAAGCGACGTAAAGCAAAAACCTAACCGGACAACGCTGCCTAAATCCCCCTTCTTCAAAGGGGGACTTCACATCCGGCCTTCACAAAGGAAGTCCGGATTTGTTCTGAAATTGTTTGAGTGCAGCGCTTTCTTGTTCAGCAGGATCGAACAAAGTTCAGGATTATCAACAACTTACTCAAACGAGACGGCATTATAGCCGAAGAGGTTGCTTACTTCCACTGTTAAATCTTCGCTGGCCGATACTTTGTAAAGGTCGGAGAGCTTGATTGTAGCGCGGGAGTTGTTCTCCAGCTTCAGATGCAAAAAGCTCCGACAGGCACCCTGATAGCGCGCAATGATGTTTTTGAGAATCGAAAGCTTCCCCGGATCAGCGTCCTTTGCCTCGATGATGAAATTCACCCGCTTGGTTTCGCGCTCGTTGAGATCGCGCAAGAGCACGATCTGGCTCGCCATGACCTTGGAACCCTTCTCGCCCTGCTCGACGGTGCCGGTGACGTGGATCGGGTCGTCGTTTCTCAGGTATTCCGAGCACTGCATGTAGACGTCGGAGAAGATCACCACCTCGATGGACCCGGTCAGGTCCTCCAGGGTGATGAACCCCATCCGGTCCCCCTTCTTGGTCATGATCTCCTTGAGCGAGGCGACGATGCCGCAGATCTTCACCTCGCTCTTCTCTTTGGCATCGAGAATGGTGGTGGTGTTGACGGTGGAAAAGCGCTTGATGTCCGCCTCGTAACGCCCCAGGGGATGCCCGGTGATGAAGAAGCCGATCGCCTCCTTCTCGCAGGCCAGACGGAATTTCTCGTCCCATTCCGGGATGTCCGGATAGCGGTCCGCCGCGCTGCTGTTGGAGCCGCGCACGATCTCCGCGACGCCGAAAAGCGACGCTTGGGCGCTCGCCCGCTCCTCCTGGATCTTCTGCCCGCTGCTCGCCGCCTCCTCGAGCACCGCCATGAGCTGCGAGCGCTTCGCCCCGGTGGAGTCGAAGGCGCCGGACTTGATCAGCGCCTCGATGACGCGCTTGTTGCAGCGGCGCAGGTCGACCCGTTCGCAGAAGTCGAAGATGTCGGTGAACGGCTGGTCGCCGCGCGCCTCGATGATCGCCTCGATGGCGCCCTCGCCGACGTTCTTCACCGCCCCGAGGCCGAAACGCATCGACTTGTCGAGCACGCGGAACTGGCGGTTGGAGTGGTTGATGTCGGGGGGGAGGACATCGATCCCCATGTCGCGGCAGTCGGAGACGCTCTTGATCACCTTGTCGGTGGAACTCATATCCTCGGTGAGGAGAGCCGCCATGAATTCGACCGGGTAATGGGCCTTCAAGTATGCGGTCTGGTACGCGACCAAGGCATAGGCGGCGGAGTGCGACTTGTTGAAGCCGTACTCGGCGAATTTCGCCATCAGGTCGAAGATGGCAGCCGCCTTTTTCGAGTCGATCTTGAGGTTTTCGGCCCCTTCGAGGAACTTGATGCGCTCCTTGGCCATCTGCTCGGCGTCTTTCTTACCCATCGCGCGGCGCAGCAGGTCGGCGCCCCCCAGCGAGTAGCCGGCCAGCGAACGGGAGATCTGCATGACCTGTTCCTGGTAGACGATGACGCCGTAGGTGTCCTTGAGGATCGGCTCCAGCTGCGGCAGATCGTAGACGACCGCCTTGCGGCCGTGCTTGCGCTCGATGAAGTCGTCGACCATGCCGGAGCCCAAGGGGCCCGGACGGTAGAGGGCGCAGACCGCGATGATGTCCTCGAAGCAGGAGGGCTTGAGCTTGACCAGGAGCTCTTTCATGCCGCTGGACTCGAGCTGGAAAACGCCGGTGGTGTTGCCGGCCTGCAGGAGCTTGTAGGACTCCTCGTCGTCGTCGCGCAAAAGCGAGATGTCGAAGTTCGGGTCCTTGCCGGCACGGATGTGCTTTACCGCGTTGTCGATGACGGTGAGGTTCTTGAGACCGAGGAAGTCGAACTTGACCAGGCCGATCTTCTCCACGTACTTCATCGAGTACTGGGTGGTCAGCGAGCCGCTCTTCTGATCCTTGTAGACCGGGCAGAACTCCTCCATCCGCTTCGGCGCGACGACGAGGCCGGCGGCGTGGGTGGAGGCGTGGCGGGCGAGACCCTCCAGGCGGAGAGCAACGGAGAGGACTTCCTTCACCTTCGGGTCCGAGTCGGCGAGTTCGGTAAGTTTCGGCTCCTGCTGGATCGCCTTTTCCAGGGTGATCCCGAGCACCTCGGGGACCAGCTTGGCGATCTTGTCGACGTCGGCGAAGGTCAGGTCAAGGGCGCGCCCCACGTCGCGGATGACGCCTCGGGCCGCCATGGTCCCGAAGGTGATGATCTGGCAGACCTGGTCCCGGCCGTAACGGTCGACCATGTACTGGATCACCTCTTCGCGGCGGTCCTGGCAGAAGTCGACGTCGATATCCGGCATCGAGATACGTTCCGGGTTCAGGAAGCGCTCGAACAGCAGGTTGTACGGCATCGGGTCGATGTCGGTGATCCGGATGCAGAAGGCGACTACCGAGCCGGCCGCCGACCCCCTGCCCGGCCCGACGGGGATGCCGTGGTCCTTGGCCCAGTTGATGAAGTCCGCAACGATGAGGAAGTATCCCGGAAACCCCATCTGCTTGATACAGTCGAGCTCGATCCTGAGCCGATTCCAGTAGGCTTCCTCGTCCTGGTCGGTGAAGTTCGGGTTCTTGATGCGGATCTTCTGCAGCCGCAGCTTGAGACCTTCGACCGCCTCCTGTTCGAGCTGCTGGTCGAGAGTCTGCCCTTCCGGCGGGGTGTAGGCGGGGAAGTAGTAGGTCTTGAAATCGAACTTGAGCTCGCAGCGGTTGGCGATCTCGACGGTGTTGGCGAGCGCCTGCGGCGCGTAATGGAAGTCGCGCGCCATCTCCTCCGGCGTCTTGACGTAGAACTCGTCCGCGCTGAACGCCATGCGGCTCGGGTCGTTCATCGTCTTGCCGGTCTGGATGCAGAGCAGGATCTCGTGCGCCTTGGCGTCTTCCTTGTTCAGGTAGTGGCAGTCGTTGGTGGCGACCAGCGGGAGGCTGAGCTCATTGGCGATCTGCATCACCCGCTCGTTGGCGATCTTCTGCTCGGGGAGGGTGTTCTCCTGGATCTCCAGGTAGTAGCTGTTCGGGAACAGGTCGGCGTACCAGGAGGCGGCCGCCTTGGCCTCTTCCAGCTTGTTGCGGTAGGCGAGGTAGGCGATTTCTCCCTGCAGGCAGGCCGACAGGCAGATCAGGCCTTCGCTGTACTGGCTGAGGAGTTCCTTGTCGATGCGGGGACGGCGGTAGAAACCTTCCTTGTACCCGGCGGAAACCAGGTAGGAGAGGTTCTTGTAGCCGACCATGTTCTCGCAAAGGAGAATGAGGTGATAGCTGGAAGCCTGGTCCCGGGTGGCAGGAGCCTGTTTGTCCAGGCGCGACGACGGAGCGATGTAGACCTCGCATCCGATGATCGGCTTGATCTCCTTGTCCTTCGCCTTGGTATAGAACTCGATGGCCCCGAACATGTTGCCGTGGTCGGTGATGGCGACCGAGGACATGCCACAGGCTTTGGTCTTCTTGAGGAGGTCGCCGATGCGGATGGCGCCGTCAAGCAGCGAGTACTGCGAGTGAAGATGGAGATGGACGAAATCCTGCATAGATTCAAGGCCCTTCGGGGATTGCGGGAACAACAAAGGGAGCCGTTGTGAGAGGGCTCCCGGGTATAAGGGTGGATGGGCTATTTTATCACGGATGGAGGGGAAAATCAACGAAACGCGGCGGGGGACAAATCCTTTGGAAGAGGCTGTTTAGGAACCTAATGATATCGAGTCGGTAGGTCGCGTTGAGGGACGAAACGCGACGCAACGGGCACCTCCGAGAACCCGCAAAGGCAAATCCCCCCCCAGCCCCCCTTTGCCAAAGGGGGGTGAAAGGAACGGCTCAGTGCTCCTTCACCTCCAGGGGCCACACGCTGTCCCCTTCCGCCTGCCGGCCCACCTTGTCGGTCACCTTCCACCTCACCTTGATCGGCATCTTCTCCTTGAAGAGCGCCGGATCTTTCGGCTTGAGGACCGCCGCCATATCAAACACCGAATGAAACAGCTCCCCGGCGAAGGGCGTTCCGGCCGGGTCGGTCATCTTCAGCTCCTGGACCTCGACGGGGCGGTCGAAGTAGGCATTCACCTCGTCGACGCTTTTTTCCCCCTTGTCCCGCACCGCCGTTAGGCTCAACAACCGCGGCGGCCCCGGCGGCTCGACGGCCGAAGGGTCGGGATGGAGCAGCCGATCCTTGGGAAGGGCGTAGCCCAGGAACTCATTAACATCCTTTCCTTCCACCTGGACCTGCAGCGCCTTTACCTCCGGAAACTGGGTCAGTGTCAGGGTCAGGGCGGCAAGGGCGGCTTTGCCGGTTCCGGCGTCCTCTTTGGCGGCGAGGATTTCTTTGCTGAAGTTGACGAGCGCCGTTCCTTCCTTGACGGAGATCCCAAGCACGTGCGTCCCGGCCGGGAAGGGATGCAGGAACTCCCCGGCATAGCTCCCTACGTCCATCCCTCCGAGAAACCTTTCCACCGAGACCTTTTTCAAGCTCTCCTCGTCAAAGGAAAAGAACGGGAAAGGAACCACCTCCCCCGCATGCTTTGCGGAAGGGAAATAGATGACGAAGGCGAAGCAGGTCCCCTTGTCGGTGGTGGGAGCCGGGCCGAAATAGCTGTTGTAGGCGCCGGTCGATGATATACGGACCTGCGCCCCAGAAGCCGGCTTTCCCTTCCGGTTGCAGGCAAAAAGGAGAACGAACGAAAGCAAGCCCAGGATGGCCAGGATGATCACCGCTTTCTTTTTCATGTGGGCTCTCCTGTGATGGAAGAGATTCGAATGCGGGCGGTTATCCCGTAGGAGCGATTGCTGTCACGATCGGCGCCGCGGCCTTGGCGGATGGAATTGGGATGTTATCTCCGCGAGCCCTGCCTGTGGGAGCGAATAGCCGCAGCCGTTGTCACCGCCTCCGGCGGATCGCGCCTGGAAAGGTGCTCCCACACGGTTGGCCGGCCGCTCTACAAGTCAGACTGAATTCGACCGTACAGCTTGGTAGGTCGCTTTGAGGGACGAAACGCGACTTACTCAAGGGGCACCTAAAGGGGGACTGGCACCTTCGGAGCCAGTCCCCGAAGGGACATCAAAAGTGGATACGGCACCTCAAGGGGACAGGCACCTTCGGAGCCAGTCCCCGAAGGGACATCAAAAGCGGATACGGCACCTCAAGGGGGACAGGCACCTTCGGAGCCAGTCCCCGGAGGGGCATCAAAAGTGATAGGCCATGCCGATCCCGGCGGAGAGGTAGCCATCTTCGATTACATGGTATTGGACATTCACCACCGCCCCGAACTGCGGGTCCAGCGCGTACTCCGCACCGCCGCCGATCACGGCACCAAAGCGGGTATCGCTGGTCCGCGCGGCCCCCACCGCCGGGCGCCAGTCGTCGACACTGATCTCAACGCCCCCTTGCCCAAAGGCGGTCAGCTCCTTGTTCACCTTGGGCAGCGGGATGAGGTAGCGCAACCCGAGGTCGAGCGGCACGCGGATCCCGGTGAGGGTCGCGCCCATGGTGGCCGTGCTGGTCCGGTAATACGAGAGATCCGCCCGGGCCTGCCAGCGGTCGCGGAATTCAAAGCCGTAGCCGGCGGTGACGCCGTACTGGTTGCCGAGGTCGTTGAATGCCTCGGTCCCGTAGTTAAAGGTTCCCTCGATGGTCTGGTCCCCCTCCTTTGCCCAGGCGCACGAGGCGACCATGAGCAGGAAGGCCGCCGTGATCAGCGCTGCCGTCTTTATCCGCATTGCATTCCTCCCTTCATTCTCCTTCCCTTTCGAGGAGGAGGTCGGGTGGGGATGGGGGCTCGATAGTTGGCTTCGAACCCCATCCTCACCCTGTCCCTCTCCTTGAAGGAGAGGGGACTCATGGCTACTTCGCCCGAAAACCTTGGGACTTCAGGCAGAGCTGCGTTTTTAATGTTTCATCCCCGAGTACTTCAGCTTCCCTTTCTTCAGGTCGTGCTTCTTCATGAGCACGAAGATCACCGGGGTCATGATCAGGACGTGGACCGCGGAAGAGATCATCCCGCCGATCATCGGTGCGGCGATCGGTTTCATCACGTCGGCACCGGTACCCGAAGACCACATGATCGGCACCAGGCCGAGCAGGGCGACGGCCACGGTCATCAGCTTGGGCCGCAGCCGCAGCACCGCTCCCTCGAAGGTCGCCTGGTAAATGTCCTCCTCGGTCACCGGTCCCTTGAGCAGCCGTTTGTCGAGCGCTTCGTGCAGATAAATCACCATGACCACCCCGGTCTCGACCGCCACCCCGTAGAGGGCGATGAAGCCGACCCAGACCGCGACCGACATGTTATAGCCGAGCGCCTTCACCAGGTAGACCCCGCCGACCAGGGCGAACGGCACCGAGAGCATGACCATCGACGCCTCCAGGGCGGAATGGAAGGTGAAGTAGAGGAGGATGAAGATGATCAGGATGCCGGCCGGCACCAGGAGCTGCAGCCGCTGCTTGGCGCGGACCTGGTTTTCCCACTGCCCGGACCACATCACGTAGTATCCCGGCGGGAGCTTCAGCTGCTTTTCCAAGACCTTTTTCGCCTCGGTGACGAAGCCTCCCATGTCGCGGCCCCGCACGTTCAGGAACACGATGGAGCGCAAGAGCCCACCCTCGCTGTTGATCTCGGGGGCACCGGTGGAGACCTTCAGCTTGGTGACCAGGGAGAGCGGCACCTGCGCGCCGTTCATCCCGGCGACGAGCATCCGCTGGATCGCCGGGATGCTGTCCCGGTAGTCGCGCAGGTAGCGGATCCGGATCGGGAAGCGGTCCCGCCCCTCGACGGCGGTGGTGATCATCTCACCGCCCAGCGCCGTCTCGATGACTTCCTGAACGTCGCCCACCTTCACGTTGTAACGCGCCGCCGCCTCACGATCGACGTCGATGTCGATGTAGTTGCCGCCGGTGACCCGCTCGGCCACCACGTCCGCCGCGCCCGGGACGGTCTTCAATATCCCTTCCGACTGCACCGCCAGGTCCTTCAGCACGTTCAGATCGCTGCCGAAGATCTTC
The DNA here is from genome assembly GCF_016458275.1 of Geomesophilobacter sediminis. Classification (GTDB taxonomy): domain Bacteria; phylum Desulfobacterota; class Desulfuromonadia; order Geobacterales; family Geobacteraceae; genus Geomesophilobacter; species Geomesophilobacter sediminis. The sequence goes on along the minus strand of NZ_JAEMHM010000026.1, from coordinate 68,259 downwards.
ACCCCGAGGTCGGTCCGCACCCCGGTGGAGAGCATGTTGATCCGGTTGATGATCGGCTGGGTCCAGCCGTTGCGCACCCCGGGAATCTGCAGCTTGGAATCCAGCTCGGAGACGATGTCCGCCTTGGTGATGCCGGGGCGCCACTGCGACTTGTCCTTCAAGAGGATGATGGTCTCGAACATGGAGACCGGCGCCGGGTCGGTCGAGGTCTCCGCCCGCCCTACCTTGCCCAGGACGTGCGCCACTTCCGGAACGCTCTTGATGATGGTGTCCTGGACCTGGATGATCCGCTTCGCCTCGGTGATGGAGACATTGGGGAGGGTGACCGGCATGTAGAGGAGCGATCCCTCGTCCAAAGGCGGCATGAACTCGCTCCCGATGCTCATGAACATAGGGATGGCGATCGCGAGGGCGATCAGGTTGAGCACGATCGTGGTCTTCTTCCACTTAAGCACCCACCGGATCACCGGGGAGTAGAGCTTGATGAAGAAGCTCGACACCGGGTTGGCGCTCTCCGGCGGCATCTTGCCGCGCATGAAGAAGTACATGAGCACCGGGACCAGCGTGATCGCGATCATCGCCGAGCCCATCATCGAGAAGGTCTTGGTGAAAGCCAGCGGATGGAAGAGTTTTCCCTCCTGACCTTCCAGGAGGAAGACCGGTACGAAGGAGAGAACGATGATCGCCAAAGAGAAGAAGATGGCGCGCCCGACCTGCTTGGCGGAGGCGATGATCACTTCCAGGCGCTTTTCCTGGCGCTCCTCGGGCGTCAACTCGGAGAGATGCCGGTAGCAGTTCTCGACCATGATGACCCCGGCATCGACCAGGACCCCGATGGCGATGGCGATCCCCCCCAGCGACATGATGTTCGAGGTAACCCCCAAGAGCTTCATGGTGATGAACGAGAAGAGGACCGCGATCGGGAGGGTGATGACGATCACCAGGGCGCTTTGGATGTGGAGCAGGAAGATGAGCACCACGATGGAAACTACGACCGATTCCTCGGTGAGCGCCCGCTTCAGGGTGTGAATCGCCCGCTCGATCAGGTCGGAGCGGTCGTAGGAGGGCACGATGGTGACGCCGGGGGGAAGCCCCTTGGATAAGGAGGCGATCTTCTCCTTCACCCGGTCGATGACGTCCTTGGCGTTCTCCCCGTAGCGCATGACGACGATGCCGCCGACCGCCTCCCCCTCCCCGTTCAGGTCGAGCATGCCGCGCCTAATCGCCCCGCCGAACTGCACGGTACCGAGGTTCTTCAGATAGATCGGGGTGCCGCGCATGTCGGCGCCGACCACGATGTTCTCCAGATCCTGGAGCGACTTGACGTAGCCGGTGCCGCGGATCAGGTACTCCGCGTCGGACTTGACCAGGTTGCTCCCGCCGACGTCGCTGTTGGACCGTTTCACCGCGTCCATGATGTCGGAGATCTTGATGTTGTAGGAGAAGAGCTTGTTGGGATCGAGATCGATCTGGTACTCGCGCACGAACCCGCCGATGGAGGCGACCTCGGCGACGCCGGGGACGGTATTCAGCTGGTAGCGGACGAACCAGTCCTGCAGGGTGCGCAGCTGCTCCAGGTCGTACCCCTTTCCCTGGAGGGTGTACCAGAAGACGTGCCCGACCCCGGTCCCGTCCGGCCCCAGGGTGGGGACAACCCCCGGCGGCAAAAGCGACGCGGCGTAGTTGAGCCGCTCCAGGACGCGGGTCCGCGCCCAGTAGATGTCCGCCTTGTCGTCGAAGATCACGTAGATCATCGAGAAGCCGAAGGCGGAATTGGCCCGGACCGCCTTCACCATGGGGAGCCCCTGGAGGTTCACCGCCAGCGGGTAGGTCACCTGGTCCTCGACCACCTGCGGCGAGCGGCCGGCGTATTCGGTGAAGACGATGACCTGGTTGTCGGAGAGGTCGGGGATCGCGTCCACCGGCGTCTTGTAGACCGACCAGATGCCCCAGGCGATGATCAGCCCGAAGAGCATCAGGACGATCACCCGGTTCCGGGCGGAGTATTCGATGATTTTCTCGATCATGGGAAGTGCCCCTCTCTACATCTTCATGTCACTCATATCCAGGCTCCCCCCTTTTTTCGACGGGGGGGCCGCAGGGGCAGGCCCTTTATGGCCGGGCTGGGCCGGGGCGGCCGATGGACCAGCCGACGGGGCGCCCGCAGGCTGGTCCATCTTCATCCCCGGCATATTCTGCGGCCCGCCCCCCTTCAACTGGGATTCCGAATCGAGGAGGTAGGCGCCGGTCGAGGCGACGGCCTCACCGGCATTGAGGCCGGAGATGATCTGGACGTTGTCGCCGGAGCGGGCGCCGATCTTCACGTCGCGCGGCTCGAACATCCCGGGCTTGGACTGCACCCAGACCACCTGGCGCTGGCCGGTGTCGATCACCGCAGAAGAGGGAACCACGACCGAGCTCCCCAGCGGGACCTTGATCGAGGCGTTCACGTACATGTCCGGTTTGAGCTTCAGGCCGGGGTTCGGGATCTCGACCCGCACCTTCACCGTCCTGGTCTTGGGATCGAGGAAGGGATAGACGAAGGCGACCCGGCCGCGGAAGGTCTTGCCCGGATAGGACTGGGAGACGATGTCCACCGTCTGGCCGAGCTTGATGTTGGGGAACTCGTTTTCGTAGACCTCGACCTCGACCCAGACGCGCGAGAGGTCGGCGATGTTGAAGAGCGGGTCTCCCATGTTGACGTACTGCCCCTGGAGCACCAGCTTTTCGACCACGACCCCGGAGAGCGGCGTGTAAATGTTCAGGCGGATGTTCGGCTCGCCCGCCTTTTCCAATGAGGCGATCTGGCGGTCGGTGACGCCTAACAGTTTGAGGCGCTGCCGCGCCGAGGCCACCAGCCCCTGCCCCCCTTGGGCGATCGCCTGGATCGAAGAGTTCTTGAACTGCTCCCGGCTTTTCAGCGCCAGGAGGTATTCCTGCTGGGCCGCGACCAAATCGGGGGAGTAGATTTCGGCCACCGGCCGTCCCTTGGATACGTAGGCACCGACCGAGTCGACGTAGAGCCGGTCCAGGCGGCCCGCCACCCAGGCGGTCACCTTGGCCTGCCGGGTCTGGTCGTACTGCACGATGCCGACCGCGTTGATCTCCTTATTCAGCGAAGAGCTCTTCGCCTCAACCGTGGCGACGTTCGCCATTACCATCTGGGTCGGGGAGAGGGAGACCATCCCGAGGGTGTTCATCTCCTTGCCGCTGGCCGCCGTCGGCTGCTCGATCTTCTTGACCAGCGTCATCCCGCAGATCGGGCAGGAGCCCGGCTTGTCCTTGATGATGAAGGGGTGCATCGGGCAGGTGTAGAGCGCCTTCCCCTGCTGCCCCTGCGCGGCCTCCTGCGCCCCCTTGGTGGACCGGTGCTTGCCGAGGTAGAGCCCGGTTCCGGCTGCCGCAATCAAGAGAATGACCAGTGTCGCAATGATCGGCTTGTTAACTTTCATCGTTACCCTCGTAGTGGTGGGAACTCCCTCTCCCTCCGGGAGAGGGTCGGGGTGAGGGGAGCCACTCCGGAGCACCATCCCTCACCCGCCCTTCGGGCACCCTCTCCCGGAGGGAGAGGGAAATACCGCTACCGCAGCGGCTTCCCTACCAGCGCTTCCAGCTGGGCCAGCTTCATCTGGTAGTCGGCCATGGAATCGTAATATTCCTTCTCGTAATTGAAGAGGGTCACCCGGCTGTCCAAAAGGGTGAGGAAATCGACCTTGTTCACCCGGTAGCCGATGGTTGCCGACTCCAGCGACTGCTCCGCCTGCGGAATGATCCCGTTTTTGTAAAGATCGACCAGCTTTCTCCGGCGCTCCAGCTGCGCGAGCAGGTCGGCAATGCCGGAATCGATCTGGTTCTTCGTCGTGTTTAGCTCGCTGAGCGCCATGTTGGATTCGGAAGAGGACTCCGCCGCCATCGCCTCGCGCCGCTCCCGGTGGACCGGGAGGTTGAAGGTCACCCCCAGCGAATACATATCGGGGCTCGGCCCCATCGCGGTCCGGTCCCTTTGCATGTACTCGAAGGAGACGTTGAAGTCGGGGTAGAACTCCTTCTTCGCCAGCTTATGCCCGGCCTCCCCTTTCTCCACGGTCGCCTGCAGGCTCTTCAGCAACGGCCGGTTCTCCAGGGCGGTCTGCCGCAGGGCCGCCGGAGCGGGCGGCGGTGCCGGGAGGTCAAAGTCGGCGATCCGCCCCACCGGGGTTTCCGACGGACGGAAGAGGAGCGCGTTCAGGGTCGCCTGCAGGCTTTTCCGCTGCTGCTCCAGGGAGATCTGCATGTCGAGCATCTTGGAGCGCTCCACCTGGGCCTTGAAGACGTCCTGCTGCGCCCCCTGCCCGACCGAGTACTTGGTCTCGGCCAGGGTGATGAAATCGTCCAGGATCCTGATGTTCCGCTTCACGATCTCCAGGGAGCGGTCCGCGAAATAGATCTGGTAGTAGGTCTCCGCGACCATCCGCCGCAGCTCGAGTTTGCGCTCTTCCACCAGCCAGCGGTACGACTCCGCCTCCTTGGCCGCCACCTCTTCCCTGAGCTTCCGTTTGCCAAAATAGGGGATCTGCTGCGAGATACCGACGACCTTCTGGGTCATCGAGTCCTTGCTGAAGTTGAGCGGATCGGTGATGAGGCCGTTCTGGATCTTCAGCATGAGCATCGGGTCGTCGAAGGTGCCGGCCTGGGCAACCCGGCTGCGGAACATCTGCCAGCGCGCCTCGGAGGACTTCACCTCCGGGTTGTTGGCGACGGCGGTCTCTTCCAGGCGGGAGAGGTTCTCAGCAGGCTTTGCTTCTTCGGCTAATCCGACTCTGGCAAAACAAAGCAGGATCAACGGGACGATCAAGATGTACGAGCGAGATTTCATGACCACTCCATAAAACGTGTGCTGCAATTGTATCTTCACAGGTCATGCCAACGGTAAGTAGCTGTACTTCCGATCACTTCAAAGCATGGGCCGCAAAACAATGAGGAATATTCTACAGCATGAATGAGATTATTCTTCTGCTTGTTTAGTAATCGGGATATTTGAGATCTTATTAAGGGGAAAAAAGCATGCTGAGTGTATCGCTGTAAGAGCGACATTCTTGTCGCGATGAGCCTGCCATCCAAGATAGGCATTGGCAGGTGTTGGATGGGAGCTGGCTCGGATGCCTGGTAGTCGGCTGGAAATCGCGACAGGAATGTCGCTCCTACAGCAAACGGCGACGACATACATAGGGGTGCAGCATGCTGCGCCCGCAACCGACCGAGTCCCCCTTTGAAAAAGGGGGATTTAGGGGGATTTGGTTTTAAGGTTTGAGCTCCGTCTAAAGGCCTTGGGGACATCCCGGAGGCAAATCCCCCCCTGCTTTGCCGAAGGGGGATCAAAGGACGGACCTTTGTCTGGGGGATGATCCGAAAAAACAAGCGGCCCCTCCCGCCGGGAAGGGGCCGCTTGTTTGCTACCAGTACTCATCGCGATGCGGTCAGGCGACCATCCCGTCCTTGAGCCGGATGGTGCGGTCGGCGTATTGGCAGTTTTCCGGGTTGTGGGTGACCATGACGACCGTCTGCCCGTTGCGGTTGAGCTCACGAAACAAGGCCATCACTTCGTCGCTGGTCTTGGAATCGAGGTTACCGGTCGGCTCATCGGCCAAAAGGATCTTCGGATCGTTGACGATGGCCCGGGCAATGGCGACCCGCTCCTGCTCGCCACCGGACAACTGGTTCGGCAGACGGTCTCCCTTCGCGGCCAGTCCGACCTGGTCCAGCGCGGCCAGGGCTTTCTCCTTTTTCGCCTTGTTGCCGAGGCGGGAGATGGCCAGCGGCAGCATGACGTTCTCCACCGCGGTCAGATAGGGGATCAGGTGGAAGGACTGGAACACGAAGCCGAGGTTCTCGGCGCGAAAGTCGGCGAGCTTCTCGCCGGGCAGTTCGTAGAGTTTGATCCCCGCCATTTCCACCGACCCGGTGCTCGGGTGGTTCATCCCGCCCAGGATCGAGAGCAGCGTGCTCTTCCCGGAACCGGATTGCCCCATGATGGTGACGAATTCCCCCTCCGCAATGCTGATGTCCACGCCGCGCAGCGCTTCCACGGTGTCGCTTCCGGTAACGTACTGTTTCTTGACGTTGTCGATCTTGATAAGTGCCATGATGTTTTCCTCTCAGAGCGCCCGGAGAGCTTCGGTCGGGTCCATCTTGCTGGCGTGCAGCGCCGGGTAGAGGCTCGCCAGCAGCCCCAGCACCAGCGCCAGCCCAAGGGCCAGGACCGCGACCATAGGATCCCAAACCAGGACCGCCGTCTTGCTTTCGGCCATGAACGGCAGGGCCAACTTCGCCCCGCCCATTCCCACGCCGTAGCCAACGAAACCGGCGAGCAGGCTCACCAGTCCGGCCTCCAGCAGGATGATCCGCATCACGTGCGATTTCCGGAAACCAATGGCGCGGAAGACGCCGATTTCGGTGGTCCGCTCGGTGACGCTCCCCATCATGGTCACGAAGACGATCAGCGATCCGATCAGCACCACCACGCCGGCCATGGCGAAAGAGAACCGGCGGAACTGGTCCAGCGCCTTCAGTCTCCCCTCCACGACCTGCTGGATTGCGTTCACCTTGGCGTCCGGCAGCAGTTCGGCGATCTGGTTCACCATGTCCGAGATGGGGCAGCCGGAGCAGAGCGCGGCGACCTCGACCAGGCTGATTTTCCCTTCTTTCCCGAGGAGCGTCTGCACCTTCCTGAGCTGGCCGAAAACCAGGGAGTCGTCCTGGGAACCGGTCTGATCCAGGATGCCGGCGACCTTCATCGTCTCACCGTTCACCGTCAGGGTGTCGCCGGTCATCACGCTGAGCACCTTGGCCGCGTCACTTCCCAGCAGGAGCTCGTTTTCCGCCTTCGGGACGTCGCCGAAGATTTTCCACCACTGTTTCATGCGCAGTTCCTTGTCGAACTGAACTCCGACCAGCAGGACGTCGTGGCTGCGCACCTTGGCACCGCCGAGCACCTTGGGAGCCACCGCCGAGATGTTCTTGCTGTTCTTGATGGTGGCGATCTTGGCCAGATCCGCTTCCTTGATCTCCTTCTGGTCGAAGCTGATCCCCCCCAGGCTGATCCCGCCGTAGTTCATGGCGAGGCGGTTGCTCTGCGGGGTAATCAGGATGTTGGCGCCGAATTCGTCCATCTTGCGCTCGATGTCGCCGGCCATCGACTTGGTGAGGGTAATCAGGGTGACGATAGTGGCGATGCCGACCGCGAGCCCGATGGTCAGAAAGGCCATCTTCGCCTTGCGGCGGCGCAGGTTGTTGATGGAGATGTTGTGCAGTTTCATTAGTTCCTCGGCGGGGTACAGCGTTTAGAAGAACCGGGCGCCGGCTTTGATGTCGGCAATCCGGATGGCGATTTTGCCGGCGTTCCCGGTGTGGTTGAGGGCGGAGGGGTTGCATCCGCCACCGGCCTCGGCGCCGATCCGGCTGATGGCGAACTTGCGGTTGCAGTTCTTGCAGACCATGAACTCACCCTGCTGGTCGTACCCTTTCTTCTCGCGGTAACAGACATCGCAGGCATCGAACGCGGTGTGGATCGCGCCATCGGCACCTTTGGCGATAAAGAACCGGATCTCCTTGCCGCCGTCTTCAAGCCGATAGAAGTGGGCCTTGCCGTCGGAAACCTGGCCCAGCGGCACCGTAATCATTCCGTTTGCCGGCTTGACCTTCTCACCCTTGCCGATCCCGGGAATGCTGAAGGCGGAAACAACCCCGGCCGCCAGTAAAACGGCGCCGACCGCCGCGATAATCCATTTCACCTTGTTCGATTTCCTCTCGATGCTCACTGGTTGATCTCCTTATGTTCACCTTTGTTTCGAGGTCAGTTCCGGTTCTGGCTGCAGCAGCCGCCGCAACCGTCAGTCTGAGCCGTCTGGTCCGGACCGGTTGGGCCGCCTCTTTTTGCCGACTCGCTGCGGAACTCCTCGACCGTCTCGACTTTCTGCACCTGGGTCGGATAACCGGCTGCGCTGACCGCGGCAGCAAGGTTCACCGGGGCGGTCTTCCGGGAATCGAATCCCACAATGACCTTTGCCTCCGCGCGGTCGATCCGGACCGAAGCCACCCCCCGCAAGCTCTGCAAAACCTTTTGCACGGCTGAGGTACAGCACCCGCCGGTCATGCCACGGGTAGAGAGCAGGGCCACGCGGTCCGCCGTGGGCCGCACCCGCACCGCGAAGCCGAATCCGATCAGGATCAGCACCGCGGCAATGATAAGAGCGACATTTTGAATCCTGGGTCTTGCCATCTTTTGAACCTTTTTACTGTTCCGTATGAACGGAGATGAACAACGGTTACGGAGCAGTAGATAACAAGGTTCATGCCAACGGGACGCTTGATCTTAACATGCCTGAATTACATCGAAAATATGAAACAGAGAGAATTTCCGGAAAGGTTCATGAGGTATATTCGGCAGGAACGCGGGGAATATTCTACAGCGGCCGGAGACGTTGCGGCAGCGAGGGGAAGAGCCCTTTTAAGGGCGGAATCAACCGCAACCTTTGTAACCCTGAAGTCCCCCTTTGAATGAGAGGGATTTAGAGGGATTTGCTTGTAAGGTTTTTCAAGTCTGGTTGATCCTATAGCAAAACCTCAACGGCAAATCCCCCCCAGCCCCCCTTCGCCAAAGGGGGGAGTCGTAGGGTGGGCAGCCGCTCTGCCCACCATCCTATCCACCGCCGTCCGCCGCGTGGGCACGGGGTGTCCAGAGCAACTCGTTCCCACGCTGGAGCTTGGGCACGAGTTGGTTGGTAAACCGGAAATAAAAAGGGGCGCAGCAAGCTGCGCCCCATACATAGCAGGTCAGATGTTCGCATGGTCGAACATAATGACTTGCCCCCCTAACCTTTTTTCACCTGCTCGTAGATTGCCTCGGCGCTGAGAGCGACTTCCTCCTGGGTACCGGCCGCCATGTTCTTGAGCGGTGCGGTGCCGCGGGCGAGTTCGTCGCCGCCGATGATCAGCGTATAGCGCGCGTTGAACTTGTCGGAACGGCGCATCTGGCTCTTGAGGCTTTTCACCTCGTAATCCATCTCGACCGACGCTCCTTTGCGCTGCAGATCGGTCATCAGCTTGTAGGCGGTTCCCTGCGCCTCTTCTCCCATGAAGGCGATGAAGAGGTCCGGACGCCGGGCGAATTCCTTCTCCGCCAAAAGCAAGGCAACGCGCTCGACACCCATGGCAAAACCGATGCCGGGAAGCTTCGGCCCGCCCAACTCGGCGATCAGGCCGTCGTAGCGCCCGCCGGCGGCAACTGCGCTTTGCGCCCCAAGCATGGTGGTGACCATCTCGAACGTGGTACGGGTGTAGTAGTCGAGGCCGCGTACCATCCTCTCGTTGATGGCATAACGGGTGCCGACCAGATCGAGCAAGCCCTTGGTCTTGGAGAAGTGGTCGTCGCAGTCGGCACAGAGATACTCCAGCATCGACGGCGCGCCCTTGGTCGCCTCGATGCAGCCGGCCGACTTGCAATCCAGCGCCCGCAGCGGGTTGGTCTCGTAACGGCGCTTGCAATCCTCGCAGAGAAGTTCCAGCCGGCTGAAGAGAAACGACTTGAGCGCCTCGCGGTATCTCGGACGGCACTCCGGGCACCCCAGCGAGTTGATCTGCAGCGACGGCTCGTCCAGGCCGAGCTCGGCGAAGAAGTGGCTCAGCATGGTGAGGACCTGCGCGTCGACGGTCGGCGCGGTAACGCCGGTCAGCTCGACCCCGATCTGGTGAAACTGGCGGTAGCGCCCTTTCTGGGGACGCTCGTAACGGAACATCGGCCCCATGTAATAGAGGCGGGCGATCGGATCGGCGGCGTACAGCTTGTGTTCGATGAAAGCGCGCATGACCGAGGCGGTCCCTTCCGGGCGCATGGTGACCTTGTTTTCACCCTTGTCCTCGAAGGAGTACATCTCCTTCTCGACGATGTCGGTGGCGTCGCCGATGGAACGGCAGAAGAGCTCCGTCTTTTCCAGGATCGGGATCCGGATCTCCGAGAGGCCGTACAGCTCGAAGATGCGCCGTGCGGTCCGCTCGATGTACTGCCACTTTTCCACCTCGCCGGGGAGGATATCGTTGAAACCTTTTACTGCGGTAATTGCCACTTCCTGACTCCTTGGTTCGTATCTTCAGAACCCATCCTCACCCCCACCTTCGCTAAAGCTCAGGCGGACCAGCGGTCCCTCCCTTAAAGGCGAAGGGAATTATTCAGGTGCGGTGGTTATTTTGGCTATGTTACAAGGTGACACGAATCGCTCTTTGCTCATACGGATCAGCGCCATCTTCAAGGAACCGATACCACCCTCTCCCTCCGGGAGAGGGTCGGGGTGAGGGGGGTCCCACGGAGCGTCTTCCCTCACCCGCCCTTCGGGCACCCTCTCCCAAGGGGAGAGGGGATCATCTGAAGATTCACGCTAACGAGCCTGCTCTTTGCTCACTGCTCACTGCCAACATGGAACACCTTGTTCTTGCCGCTGCTTTTGCCTCGGTACATCGCCTGGTCGGCGAGCTTCAAAAGCTCCACCTTGGTCTTTGCATCGTGCGGCGAACAGGCATATCCCAGGCTCACCGTCAGCTTGATTTGCAAGCCGTCCGAATTCCCGAAGAGGTACGCCTCCACCATGCTGCGGATACGTTCGGCAACGATCGCCGCCCCTTCCATGCCGGTCTCGATCAAGACGACGGTGAACTCGTCCCCCCCGTAGCGGATAACGGCATCGACGTCACGCACGCTGGCGCGCAGCAGCATCCCGACTTCCTGCAGGACCTTGCTGCCGACCATGTGCCCGTGGGCGTCGTTCACCAGCTTGAAGTGGTCCAGATCCAAAAACAACACCGACAGCTCGGATCCGTAGCGCTCGAGGCGGCGCAGTTCCCGCTCCAAAACCACATCCAGGTAGCGGTAATTGTTCAGCCCGGTCAGTTCGTCGATGTAGAGGAGATCCTTGGCGTAGTGGTAGCGGGCGGCGTTCTCCACCGCGAGCGCGGACTGGTCCAGCAGGAAGGTGATGTTTTTGCGGTTGAACTCGGGGGGAAAAGGGACTCCCGGGTCGTTCAGCAAGACGATCACTCCGTGCAGGGTTCCCTTGTGGCGCAGGACCAGGCACAAAGCTTGGCTAACCTGCAGCCCGAAATCGTCCGGGAGAAGGAGCTGCTCGATGAGGCAGATGTTCTCCCCTGCATCGGAGCGGTCGCACTTGGCGAGGATCATCTCCCCCAAAAGCGCGGCCTTGGTCTCGTCCATCCCTCTTACATGCTGCAGCTTGAGCGGGCCACCCTCGCAGAAGTAACCGAGCCCCCTGCCCACCCCGATCTCCTTGGTCAGCGCATCCATGAGCAAGGGATAGATCCGTTCCAGCTCGAGACAGTTGGCGATGGTCTGGCTCACCTGGTAGAGGTTGACCAGCTCCTTGAGCTCGAGGTTTTCGTCCAAAAGCCGGCGCTGCTCAAGGCACTGGGCCACGATGTGCCGGAATTCGTCGCGGTTGATCGGCTTGATCAGGTAATCGGTGGCCCCGTTCTTCAGTGCCTGGCGCGCGGTTTCCACATCGGCATGCCCGGTAACCATGATGACATACGAGGCGGGATCCTTACGCTTCACCTCGGCCAGGACCTTCATGCCATCCTTGTCCCGCAAGTTCAGCGCGGTGATAACCACCTTGTAGTCGTTCTTGTCAATCAGATGCAGCGCTTCTTCAGCGGTCGATGCAACCTCGACAGCGTACCCGTCCTCACCGAGAAGCTCCGAGAAGGTCTCGCGAAAATAACGGTCTTCTTCGACGATGAGGATCCTGTGCATGCAGCAGCGCTCCGAATGCATCATGGCGTTAATCGGCGTAAACTACCAGATTCTTATCGACAGTTCAATCAAAATGCCCCCGCCGCGGGATAACATGCCAGTTGCCGTCCGCGGCGAACTCCACCTCGACCGTCCCTTCGCAATCGGTGCGCCGCACCGGGATCCGCAGGGCCCGCAACCGGTCCAGGGTCTCGGAAGACGGCAGCCGAAACGAGTTTCCGTATCCTGCCGAGATGACCGCCGTCGACGGCGCCACAGCAGCCAGGAACTCCGGGCTTGACGAGTAGCGGCTCCCGTGATGGGCCACCTTGAGCACCGTGGCATGCAATCGGGGATTCCGGCCCAGGATCTCCGACTCGCCGTCCATCCCGACGTCCCCGGTGAAAAGGACCGAGCTGCGGCCGTACCTCAGCCGGAAAACCAGCGAGGTATCGTTTTCGTCTTCGGTCGGCACGGCCACCAGCGGCGGCCAAAGCGGCTCCACCGCCGCTTGCCCGATGGGCACCGGCGGCTCCCCGCCGAAAAGGGTTCGGCGCGGTACCCCACGCGCCGCCAGAATCCAGCGCAGCTTCGCGTACTCGTAACTTTCCGATCCCACCCCGCTCTCCCAAAATTCCCCCACCGGAAAATTCAGCGCCAAATACAAAAGGCCCTGAAGGTGGTCCGGATGGGGATGGGAAAGGACCAGCCAGTCGATCCGGCTCACCCCGAGGCGCCACAGTGCCGGCGCCAGCAACCGTTCTCCCACCCGCTGGTCACCCTGGTGAAAGCTGCCGCCGCCATCGACGAGCATCGTCTTTCCGTCCGGCAGCCGGACCAGGGCCGAGTCCCCCTGGCCCACGCTCAAAAACCAGACCCACAGATTTCCGTTCACCGGCTCGATCCCTTCCATAATGCCGAGCGAGATCAGGGCACCGGCCAGGAAGGCGGCGGTCCCCGCGCGCCAGCGCCGGTTGACGATGAAAGTCAGCGCGCAGAGAAGCAGGCAGGCGAGGAGGATGTCGATCCGGCCCGGCCGGTAGCAGGTGATCGCCGGCACGCGGGCCAGATAGAGGATCGCCCGGTCGGAAAGCCGCACCAGCCACGCCGCGAGGTGCAAGAGCGGCACTGCGACCGGCGGCACAAACAAACCCAGCACCAGCGCCGCGAACCCGATCACGACCGCGCCGTATCCGATCAGTGGCACGACTACGATATTGGTGACGATCCCAATGAGCGATACCCGGTGGAAATAGTAGGCAACCGGCACCGCGGTGGCCGCGATGGCAACGAGCGATGCGGCAACGAGGAGCATGATCCATCCGGTGAGCCCCTTGAAGCGAGCGGCGAGATAGCGCCCCGGACGCGCCAGGAGCGCGAGGCCCCAGATGGCCAGAAACGAGAGCTGAAAAGAGAGGTCGAATAACTTTTCCGGTGCAAAGGCGAGGATCAGGAACGCGGCCACCATGATCCCGTTGACCGGGTCGACCTCACGCTTCAATGCCAACGCCGCAACGCACGCCGCAATCATCAGTACGCTGCGGACGGTGGCGGGGGCGGCCCCGGAAAGGAAAAGATAGCAGACCACCACCGGGAGAGCGGCGAGGAGCGCGCACTGGCGAAGATTGCTTCTCAGCGCGAGGGTCTCGGAGCAACGTCCGAGCAGGTAGAGGAGCTGGTAGATGCAGGTGAAGATGATTCCGACGTGAAAGCCGGAGATGGAAAGAATGTGGTTCACCCCGCTCTTGGTGTACGCATCGGCAAGATCGGAGCTTACGCCCCCCATCTCCCCCAACAGCAGCGCCTTGAGCACACCGGCTTCTTCCTTGGCGACGTTCGCATCGATGAAGGCGCCCAGCTTCCGGGCCAGGGCATCCAGGTGGCGCGGTACCCCCTGCCCCTCTTGCAACAGCACCAGCTCGGAGGCGTCTTTTACAAAAGCGGTGGCGGCAATGCACCGGTAGGCAAGAAAGCGTGCGTAGTCGAACTCGCCGGGGATACCGTAGGAATGAGGACGGTGCATCCGGGAGGTAAAGAGGAGCCGGTCGCCATCCAAAAACGAAACCTCCCCCTCCTTGATGAAGAGCAAGAGCTTTCCCCGCACCGGTATCGCGGCGTTCTCGCGAAAGAGACGGTTCACCTGGATGGTGAGCCTGGCACCGCCCGCAGCGGTCGACTCCGGGCGGCCCTCCACCACCCCTTCGATCTGAAGCCGCTCTTCTCCCACGTAAGGCTCCAGGGTCGCGGCGGGATGCAGCATCGGCTGGAGCGCCAGGCCACCCCATACGTAGAAAAGAATGGCGACGGCATAACGAAAGGCCGCGGCCCCACGGGTGAGGCAGCCAGCAAGGGCAAGAGAGGCAAGCGCAGCAGCACTCCAGAGGGGAGCGGCCAGATCGAACAGATCCGCACAAGTGAGACCGCAGACCACCGAAGCAAGCGGCAACAGCAACGGCCTGCCCTGCGCTGTGAGCGGCATCTCTCGCACCGGCATCCCCCCTGAGTGATTAAAAGAGCCCAACCTATAACACAGGGATGTTACGGTGCAAATTCCGGCAAAATCCTCTGTTCAGCCCTCCGTATCTGTTCACTGTTCGACATCAGGGAAAAAACATCAGTAAATACGCTAGTTAAGCCGGCGCTCGAAAATCCTTGTTCAGCTTTGGTACAGAGCGGCCCCTTGGCGGCCATCCCGGAACCAGCACCACAAGCGAGAATTTCACTTGCATTATCGGCCACTTACAGTTTTTTCGTTTTAGGCATCCGGCTTGGTACGGCCGTTGTAATGGTAGTGATCAACAACGCCACTACAAGGGGGAACTGAAAATGGCATACCGCGACCGTAGCTCCAAGGAAAAATCAGGTGGGTTCGACTACTGCATCATGGAGGTGAGGCTCCGCAAGAAGAACGCCCCTGCCGATGCCAGGGAAGACAGCCGGATCATGGTGGTGGACAGCCACTGGGATACGCTGCGATTCGTGCAGGACAACATGGAAGAATGCGTAGGGAACATCGTGAAGCTGAAGCGGCTCCAGGTGAAAGACCAGAAGCGCGTGGTCGAAGACAGCTCGGCACTTTTTCGGGACAGTTTAGAGCCGCTGGTCGACGCGCTGGCCCAGACCAAGGGTTACGGGGTAATGGACAAGCTGTCCGCCTCGCTCAAGAAGGCCCTTCTGCTCATGGTGATGACCCGCTACCAAAGTGACTGGGACAAAGCCTGCCAGGTTCTCGGAATCTCGCGGGAAAAGCTTGATACAGAGCTCAAACTCTGCGGTGTAGCACGATAACATTTACCCCCTTCAGGCGTTGCAGAGCGGCGGCTCCCCGCCGCCGCTCTACCTTTCAAACCTGAAGCGCCCCGCCAAAACCGTCTTCGTCCGGCTCGCCTTTTTTCACCCAAACAACGATAAAAGCCACCGTACGTACCAATTCCTGAACCTACCTGTCGGCGAGGAACGACATTTCTGTCGCGACTTACCCAGCCGGTTGATGGATGAATTACGCCACTCGCCGCGACCGCCGGCATTTGTGGGAGCGCCTTTCCAGGCGCGATCAGCAGCCGTCAATCGCGACAAGAATGTCGCGCCTTCGATAACGGACCGGAGTTGCCTTCCTAGTGGGAGCGCCGTTCCTGGCGCGAACCGCCGGAGGCGGTGACCTCGGTTGCGGTTGTTCGCGCCTGGAAAGGCGCTCCAACAGGGGTAGGCCCCCTGGGAGACAAGATCGGCGGCATCCAGAGACGACCGTCAGAAATGATCGTCTTCGCTATAGCTCGGCATCTCTTTGAACCACTCCGGATGCCGCTTCGCCTGCTCCAAGGCCGCCTGCGCGGTTTCAATCAGCCGCTCCCGGTCCTTCGGGTAGCTTCCGGCCAGGTTGAGGAAGTTCGAGACGTGGTTGGAACGGAGGATGGTATGCTGCGGGGTCAACTCCTTCAGCATCGCCAGCGCCTCTTCGATCACCTCGCCGTGGCTCAAGGGCCGGATCGAACGCAGGTAATCATCGTTTTTGCGCAAGAACATGGTCAAAAGCGAGAAGTATTCCGGTGAAAGCTCGCTGACCCAGCGCGCCGTCGCCGCCGCGTGCTCCGCACTCCGCTCCTTCCCTGCCAAACCCAGAATCGCCGTCACCGAGAGCTTCATCCCCGCCTGTTGCGCCTTCCGGCAAAGCTCCAGCATCTCCTCCGGACCGAATCCCTTCGCCACCCGCCTCAGCGTTTCCGCATCGCCGCTTTCCAGGCCGAAATAGAGGATGCGGAGCTTCTTCGCCTGCAGCATCTCCAACTCCGCCACCGATTTCGTCGTCAAGCTGTTGGGGGAGGCGTAGGCGCCGATTCGAGTCAGCGCCGGGTAGGCGCGGTTCAGGGCATCGAGGATGGTGACCAGCCCCTCCTGCGGGTAGACCAATGCGTCGCCGTCGGCGAGAAAGACGCGCCGGATCCGCGAGCGGTACTGCGCCGGGATCGACTCGATCTCGGCCAGGATCTCCGGAACCGGACGCATGCGGAACCGTTTCGACTTGTACATGCCACAGAAAGCACAGTTGTTCTGGGAACAACCGATGGTGATCTGGAAGATGAGGCTTTGCGCCTCGGAAGGAGGCCGGTACAGCGGCTCCGAGCAGTTGAACATGAAAAAGCCCTCAGTCGGGTGCGATGGAAGGCATCAATGTAACATCTCAGCCCCTCAACCTTCAAGAGGAGCCATCCCGGTTCTGCTCTTGGCAAGGTGAGAGCGCCTACCGTGCAGGCGACTAATTTACTCTTCAGGTTCTCCCCACCACCTTCCGGATCTCCTCGACGATCTCCGGGTTCGCCAATGTGGTGGTATCCCCCACCTGCTCGCCGCAGGAGAGCGCCAGCAAGATCCGGCGCATGATCTTGCCCGAACGCGTCTTGGGCATGTCCGGTACGATCACCACCGATCTCGGCCTCGCTATGGCGCCGATCTCGCTCACCACCGCATCCGACAGGCGCCGGCGCAGCTCGTCGGTTGGTTCCACCCCCGGCTTGAGGGACACATAAATCTCGGGGACCCGCCCCTTGATCTCGTCCGGAACCGGCACCACCGCCGCCTCCGCCGCCTCGGCTACCGTAAGGGCTGCCGACTCGATCTCCTTGGAACCGAGCCGATGCCCGGCGACGTTGATGATGTCGTCGATCCGCCCGAGGATCCGGTAGTAGCCGTCCGATTCCTGGGTGGCGCCGTCCCCGGTCATGTAGGGCCAGTCGCGCCAGTCGGTGCTTTCCCGGTTGCGGCAGTAACGCTTGTAATAGGCCTCGACGAAACGCTCCCGGTTCTTCCAGATGGTCTGCATCCTTCCGGGCCACGGGTTGGCGATGCAGATGTTGCCGGCCCGCCCGGATCGCTCCGGTATGACGTAGCCTTCGTCGTCGTAAATGACCGGATAGATTCCCGGCATCGCCGGCCCGGTGCTCCCCGGCTTCATCGGGTGCAGTGCCGGCATGGTGCTGGTGAGAAAACCGCCGGTCTCCGTCTGCCACCAGGTGTCGACGATGGCCGCCTCATCCTTCCCGACCACATGGTAGTACCAGCGCCATACCTCCGGCTCGATCGCCTCGCCTACCGTCGTCATCAACTTGAAGTGATAGTCGTACTTCTCCGGCTCATCGGGCCCGGCCCGGCGCAGCCCCCGGATGGCGGTCGGCGAGGTATGGAAGATGTTGACGCCGAGGTCCCGGGCAATCCGCCAAGGGCGCCCGGCGTCCGGCCAGGCAGGGAGACCTTCGTAGACCACCACCGATGCCCCCAGCGCCAGCGGTCCGTAGACGATGTACGAGTGACCGGTAATCCAGCCGATGTCCGCCATGCACCAGTAGACGTCGCCGGGGTGGATGTCCAGGACACTCCGCGCGGTACCGGCGACATAGCTTAGGTAACCACCGGTGCTGTGCTGGCAACCTTTGGGCTGGCCGGTAGTGCCGCTGGTGTACATGAGGAACAGCGGATCGTCGGCATTCATCTCCTCCGGTGCGATGCGCTGGCCGCGGAAGTCTTTCAACAGCTCGTTGACCAGGAAGTCGCGCCCCTCAACCAGGGGAGTCGGACTGGAATAGCGTCCCGGATGGCGCTGCCAGATCAGGACCTTGTCAATCTTGAATCCCGCTTTTTCGGCGAGCGCGACGGCGGTATCGGCATGAGCCTTGTGGTCGAGGAGCTTGCCGCCCCGGTAGTAGGCGTCGGCCGTGATGAGCACATTGCTTTCGGCGTCGGCCGCGCGGTCGGCCACGCTCTTCGCGCTGTAGCCGCTGAATACCTGGGAATGGATCACCCCGAGCCGGGCGCAGGCGAGCATGACGATGGGAAGCTCCGGGATCATCGGCATGTGCAGCGTCACCCGGTCGCCCCGCTTCAGCCCGGCGAAGTCGCGCAGCAGCGCGGCAAATTCATTTACCTTTACGTAGAGTTCCTGGAAGGTTACGTGCTGGATCGGTTCGTCCTCCGGTTCCGGGACGAAGTGGAGGGCGGCCTTGTTGCGGTGATCGGCGAGGTGGCGGTCGACGCAGTTGTGGCTTACGTTGAGTTTTCCTCCGGCGAACCAGCGCCAGAAGGGAGGATCGCTGGTGTCGAGCACCCGGTCCCAGTGCCGGTACCAGTCGAGCAGTTCGGCGTATTCGGCAAAGCACCCGGGGAAGCGGGCCATCTCGAAGCGCCGGTAGATGCTGCGGTCTTTTTCATTTGCCTGTCGGATGAAAGATTCCGACGGATGATAGTATTCCTCTTCCTGCCAATGGACAGCGATTTCCGCTTCGGAAACGCCCCTTTCTTTTTGAGTACGCATAGTTAACACCACCTTTGCCCATTATAGACCGATGGTGTTTTAAATAGGAATTTTCTGCAGTCAGAAGCGATGGAGGTTTAAGAGGAAGGGACTTTGAGACTTTGGGGGGAGGAAATGACGGTGCAGGAGCGGTATTCCAGCCGCGATCTTCAACCTTAATCGCGACAAGTAACTCGCAGCGCGAACAAGCCGGCAGTCAGCAGATAAAAGCGGAATCCTGAATCAGCGCGGATGCGGCGCAACGCTGTGGGAGCGCCTTGCCAGGCGCGATCAGCCGCGGGCCGATCGTGCCGGCAAGGCGCTCCCACAGTAGATGACGCTAGTTATTTTCTGCGCCGGTTTCCGGTTTGGACGTTTCCATGCGACTGGTAGTCGGATCGGACGCCGTCTCGTGCCCGGTGCAAAGTTGCGGATAGTTGTCCCGGCGCGACTCCATGGTTCGCGGTGCTGCCTCGGGAGGAGGATGCAAGGTTTGCAAAGCGTGACGCATGGTCCGCACAGTATCCTGAACGGTGTTCAGGCTCTCCAGAGGATCATCTGCACGACATTCACCTGCCACAAGGACCATTGCCAATAAAAGTAAATAACGCATCGTCGGCCTCCTCTCAAAATGGACGCACACACATTATCACTCGTTAATATCTAATGCAATGGGTACTTTATTAAAACTGGGGAAATTTTTGGGGCACTGTCTCAACCGTTTGTTTTCACAGACCCAGCTTATCTTTTGAGTGGTGCTGCGGGCAGGGGCTTGGGGGCTGGCTGACAGAGCGCGGTCCTTATGCCAATCCGACCGATGAGCAACCGGTACCGGTACAGTCTACGGCGGCACGGTGCCGGGTCAAGGGACGGATCATATTTAACGCTATAGTCACAGGCCGATCCTCACCCTGTCCGTTGCCGCGCCGAAAGGCCCGCTCCAGGCACAGAAGCCAGGATGAATGATCGTTTTGGTCTAACCAAGACAAATCCCCCCGCGTCCCCCCTTCGCAAAGGGGGGACGCGGATTCTCGAGCAGCGCTCCATGGGTATGTACTGAAGGTTCCCTGCAATTCCCGGAAGACCCAAAAGAAAAGGGGGCCCGAAAGCCCCCTTCTTTATTGCATGTTGTCCCGGAGATGTCGGCTCGACCAAAGGCAGGTATCCCTAGCCCCTAGTCCCTAGCCCCCAGCCCCGATTTTCGCCTGCCTGCCCTTCCCTACTTCAGCCGGTCGGCGTAGAGCGGGAAGCGCTTCATGAGCGCGTTGACCTGGCCCTTGATCTCGGCGAGTTTCGCCTCGTTCTCGACGTTGGCCAGGACGTCGGCGATGAAGCCGGCAACCTGCTCCATCTCGGCTTCCTTGAGGCCGTGGGTGGTGGCGGCCGGAGTGCCGATCCGGATCCCCGAGGTGATGAACGGGGACTTGGTGTCGAACGGGATGCCGTTCTTGTTGACGGTGATCCCGGCTTTGTCCAGCGCCTCTTCAGCCACCTTGCCGGTCAGCCCCTTCTCGGTGAGGTCGACGAGCATCAGGTGGTTGTCGGTGCCGCCGGAGGTGAGCTTGAACCCTTTGGCCATGAGTGCGCCGGCCAGCGCCTTGGCATTCTTCACGATCTGCCCCTGGTACTGCTTGAACTCGGGGGTGAGCGCTTCCTTGAAGGCGACCGCCTTGGCGGCGATGACGTGCATGAGCGGGCCGCCCTGGATCCCCGGGAAGATGTTGGAGTTCAGGGTCTTGGCGTAGTCCTCGCGGCACATGATCATGCCGCCGCGCGGTCCGCGCAGGGTCTTGTGGGTGGTGGTGGTCACGAACTCGGCATAGGGTACCGGGCTCGGGTGGAGACCGGCGGCAACCAGGCCCGCGATGTGGGCCATGTCGACCATGACCACCGCGCCGACCTTGTCGGCGATGCGGCGGAAGGCCTCGAAGTCGATGATGCGCGGGTAGGCGCTCGCGCCGACCACGATCATCTTCGGCTTGTGCTCGACCGCGAGGCGCTCGCACTCCTCGTAGTCGATGGTCTGGGTCTCGCGGGAAACGCCGTAGGGGACGATGTTGAAGAGCTTGCCGGAGAAGTTGACCGGGGAGCCGTGGGTCAGGTGCCCGCCGTGGGCGAGGTTCATGCCCAGCACGGTGTCGCCCGGCTTGAGCACCGAGAAGTAGACCCCCATGTTCGCCTGGGAACCGGAGTGGGGCTGGACGTTGACGTGGTCGGCTCCGAAGAGCTCTTTGGCGCGCTCGATCGCCAGGGTCTCAACCTCGTCGACATAGTGGCAGCCGCCATAGTAGCGCTTGCCGGGATATCCTTCCGCATACTTGTTGGTGAGGACGGAACCCTGCGCTTCGAGGACGGCCGGGGAGACGAAGTTCTCCGAGGCGATCAGCTCGAGGTTGTATTCCTGGCGCTCCGTCTCCTTCCTGATGGACTGGGCCACTTCCGGGTCAAATGTTTCCAGTACGGACATTGCTCTTTCTCCTAACGTTTACGGTATTTCCGGTGGTAAATGAAAACGGGACCACAGGAGTCCCGTTTTGTTTCAGCTATTTGTTGATGCTTCCGGTTCAGGCATGCAGCCCGAGTTCCTGCTCCAGGGCAGCGATCTTGTCCAGCCGGCCCTGGTGGCGGCCGCCGGCGAACTCGGTGTCGAGCCACGCCTTCACCATGTCACGGGCGAGCTCGGCGGTGATCACCCGGCCGCCGAGGACCAGGATGTTCGCGTTGTTGTGCTCCTTGGCCATGGTCGCCATGAAGACGTCGGTGGCCAGAGCCGCCCGGATCTTCGGGAACTTGTTGGCGACGATGGACATCCCGATCCCGGTGCCGCAGACCAGGATCCCCTTTTCCGCCTTCCCTTCGGAGACCTGACGCGCCAGCTTCACCCCGAAATCGGGGTAGTCGACGGAATCGCCATTGTTGGTCCCCAGGTCCTCGGTCGCCAGACCGAGTTCCGCGAGAAGCCCCTTGATCGCCTCTTTCAGATCCAGACCGCCGTGATCGCTTGCGATGACAATCATGCTAGACCCTCTTGAAGAGCAGGCTGGCGTTGGTGCCGCCGAACCCGAGGGAGTTGCTCATCGCGTACTCGATGGTCGCCTGGCGCGCGGTGTTCGGGACGTAGTCCAGGTCGCACTCCGGGTCGGGCGTGGTGTAGTTGATGGTCGGCGGAACGACACCGTTTTTCATCGCCATGAGGGAGAAGACCGCTTCGATGCCGCCGGCCGCGCCGAGCAGGTGCCCGGTCATCGACTTGGTGGAGGAGACCATCACCTTCTTCGCGTGGTCGCCGAAAACGGCTTTGATCGCCATGGTCTCGTACAGGTCGTTGAACGGGGTCGAGGTCCCGTGGGCGTTGATGTAGGTGACCTGCTCGGGGTTGATCCCGGCGTTGCGCAGGGCCATCTTCATGCAGCGCGCCGCGCCTTCGCCACCCGGAGCCGGAGCGGTCAGGTGGTAGGCGTCGCCGGAGAGGCCGTAGCCGACCACTTCGCCGTAGATCTTGGCGCCGCGCTTCTTGGCCGCCTCGTACTCTTCGAGGATCACGATGCCGGCCCCCTCGGCGAGGACGAAGCCGTCGCGGTCCTTGTCAAAGGGACGGGAGGCGCGGGTCGGGTCGTCGTTGTTGGTGGAGAGCGCCTTCATGACCGCGAAGCCGCCGATCCCCAGCGGGGTGACGGTGGACTCGCAGCCGCCGGCGATCATCGCGTCGGCGTCGCCGCGGGCGATCATGTGGTAGGCGTCCCCGATGGAGTGGGTGCCGGTGGCGCAGGCGGAAACCGACGAGACGTTGGGCCCCTTGGCGCCGAAGCGGATCGAGATGTGCCCCGGAGCGAGGTTGATGATAAGCATCGGGATGAAGAACGGGGAAATCTTCTTGTAACCGCCTTCGAGCAGCGCCGAATGGTACTTCTCGATGGCCGGAAGCCCGCCCAGACCGGCGCCGACCAGGACGCCGACGCGCTCGGCGTTCTCATCGGTGATCTGAAGCCCCGAGTCATCCATGGCGAACTGCGCTGCAGCCAGCGAGTACTGGATGAAGAGATCCATCTTCTTGATCTCTTTCTTATCGATGAAAGCCTCTGCGTCGAAATCCTTCACCTCGCCCGCGATCTTGACGGGAAGGTCGGAGGCGTCGAACCGGGTGATCGGCGCAATACCGGACGTGCCGGAGGTGATGGCCTCCCAGTTTTTGCTGTTACCGGTACCAAGCGGGGATACGACCCCTACCCCGGTGACGACAACTCTTCTCATACACTCGACTCCTTTGAATCAAAAGCGTAGCGCCGCCGTTGCGGCACAAGAAAAAGGGGTAGTGAACTCCCCTTTAGGTGCTGCCGCTCGCGGCGGCGCGAAAAAGGGGAAGTGAACTCCCCCTTTGGCTGCTTGTTAGGTGTGATCGGTGATGTAGTCGATCGCATCCTGGACGGACTGGATTTTCTCGGCGTCTTCGTCGGAGATCTCGATTTCGAACTCTTCTTCAAGAGCCATGACCAGTTCCACGGTGTCGAGCGAGTCGGCGCCCAGATCGTCCATGAAAGAGGACTCGTTGGTAACCTGTGCCTCGTCAACCCCAAGCTGCTCAGCAACTATTTCTTTGATGCGTTTCTCTATCGAAGCCATCTATACTCCCTCCATTTGATTTGGTTGTCCTTGTGCGAACGTCCCTGATTCATAGCATGAAAAAGGGAATTTGCAAAAGCATTTTTGGGTATTGCATTATTACAGCGATTACTTACATGTACATCCCGCCGTTGACCGAAAGTACCTGCCCGGTGACGTAGGAAGCCCCGGCGGAAACGAGATAGGAAACCGCGCAGGCGATGTCTTCGCTCGCCCCCAGTCGTCCCAGCGGAATCTGCTCCTGCAGGGCCTCACGGGCCTTTTCCCCGAGCGCCTCGGTCATGTCGGTCTCGATGAAGCCGGGGGCGACCGCGTTCACGGTGACGTTGCGGCGGGCGAGCTCGCGGGCGACCGACTTCGTGAGTCCGATCATCCCCGCCTTGGAGGCGCAGTAGTTCGCCTGCCCCGGGTTACCCATCTCGCCGACCACCGAGGTGATGTTGACGATGCGCCCGTAGCGGGCCTTGCTCATCAGCTTCGCCGCCTCGCGGGTGCAGGTGAAAGCGCCCTTGAGGTTGATGTCGAGCACCTGGTCCCAGTCGGCATCCTTCATGCGGAGCAGGAGGCCGTCCTTGGTGATGCCGGCGTTGTTGACCAGGATGTCGACCTTCCCGAAGGCGGCGACCGCCTCCTTGAAGAGGCCTTCGACCTCCTCGGTGACCGAGACGTCGACCTTGAGGGCGAGGGCCTTGCCGCCGGCGGCGATGATCTCGTCGGCGGTCTTCTGGGCGCTCTCGATGCTGGTCGCGGTGACGACGAGCGCCGCGCCTTCGCCGGAAAGCTTCAGCGCGATGGCGCGCCCGATCCCCCGGGAGGCCCCGGTTACCACGGCTACCTGACCGGAAAGGCTCACTGGGCACCTCCGACGACGGCTTTCAGGGAGGCGAGGTCCTGGACGTTCACGGTCTCGACTTCCTTGTTGATCCTTTTCACCAGGCCGGCAAGCACCTTGCCCGGGCCGATCTCCACGAAGGTGGTGACGCCGGAGGCGACCATCTGCTGCACCGACTCGTCCCAGCGGACCGGGGAGCAGACCTGCTCGACGAGGAGGCCCTTCACCCGGGCGGGATCGGAGTACGGTTTCGCCTCGACGTTGCTCACCACCGGGGCGGCGAACTCGGAGACGGCGATCGGGGCGAGCGCCTCGGCGAGGCGGTCGGCAGCCGGCTTCATCAGGGCGCAGTGAAACGGTGCGGAGACCGGCAGCAGCATCGCCTTGCGGAAGCCCTTACCCTTGGCGATCTCGATGGCACGGCTGATGGCGGTCGCGTGGCCGGCGATGACGATCTGGCCCGGGGAGTTGAAGTTCGCCGGGGAGACCACCTCACCCTGCGCCGCCTCGGCGCAGATCTCGGCGATGGCGTCGGCCTCGGCGGAGAGGATCGCGGCCATGGCACCAAGTCCTACCGGCACCGCTTCCTGCATGAAGGTGCCGCGGGCACGGACGGTGCGCAGCGCGTCGGCAAACCCCATGGCGCCGGCGGCGACCAGAGCCGAGTATTCGCCCAGGGAGTGCCCGGCGAAAAAGGTCGCGGCCATCGGGCTTTCGCCTTTGAGCGCGCGGAGTGCGGCAACGCTGGTGGCGAGGATGGCGGGCTGGGTGTTGGCGGTGAGCTTCAGATCCTCTTCCGGGCCTTCGAAGCAGAGCTTGGAGAGCGAGAAACCGAGGGCGTCGTCCGCCTCCTGGAAACTTTCCTTGGCGATCTTGAAGTTTTCCGCCAGCTCGCGCCCCATTCCGGCGAACTGGGACCCCTGGCCGGGGAAGATGAAAGCATAGGTCTGCATGGATGTACCCTTTCTTTCGTGAAATTGTCTGCTTGGGATTTGGTCAGGCCGGCGCGGAGGATCGCCGGAACAGGAAACTAGCTCGCTTCCTGCTCGCGGTCGCGAGCTCCGGGGAAGCTCTCGGTGAGCTTCTCCGCCATCTGGTCGTTCACCCCTTTGAGTGCGTACTCGTAGGCAAAACGGATGGCGTTTTTGATGGCCTTGGTATTGGAACCGCCGTGGCAGATCATGCCGACCCCGTTGATCCCGAGCAGGGGCGCCCCGCCGTACTCGGCGTAGTCGACCGTCTTCTTGAAATTGGCGAAGGCCTTGCGGCAGAAGAGGTATCCGATCTGGGAGAGGAGGCTGGCCTTCATCTCGGCGCGGAGCATCTTGCCCACGGTCTCGACCAGGCCCTCGGAAAGCTTGAGGACGACGTTGCCGACGAAGCCGTCGCAGACGACCACATCGACCATGCCGTTGAAGATGTCACGCCCTTCGACGTAGCCGACGAAGTTGAGGGAGGTTTCGCGCAGGAGGGCACTGGTTTCGCGGGTGAGCTCGTTCCCCTTGCTCTCCTCTTCGCCGTTGGAGAGGACACCGATGCGGGGGGAAGCCGCACCGAGGACGCAACGGGCGTAGACCTCGCCCATCACCGCGAACTGGACCAGGTGGATGGGTTTGCAGTCCACGTTGCCGCCGACGTCGAGCACGAGCGTCTTGCCGACCATGGTCGGGAAAAGCTGGGCGATCGCGGGACGGTCGATCCCCTTCATCCGCTTCAGCACGAACATCCCCGCAGCCATGGTGGCCCCGGAGTTGCCGGCGGAAACGACCGCCGCCGCCTCGCCGTTTTTGGCGAGTTCGAAGGCGACCCGGATGGAGGAGTCCTTCTTCTTGCGCACCGCGTCGGAAGCGGAGTCGTGCATGCCCACCACTTCGCTGGCGTGCTGGAACTCGATGTCGAGCCCGGTGACGTCGTAGCGAGAGAGTTCGGCCTTGACCCGTTCCAGGTCACCGACCAGCGTGATCGGCACGCCAAATTCGCGTGCGGCGGCAACCGCCCCCTCGATCTCGACGTGGGGGGCGTTGTCGCCCCCCATCACATCGACAGCAACTCTCATATTACCCCTGGAGACAGCCACTTCAGGGATCGCTTACAGCTGTTCGGCGTTGAGAACCTGACGGCCCTTGTAGGTGCCGCAGGAAGGGCAGACGCAGTGGGGAAGTTTGGGGGCCTTGCACTGAGGGCACGTGGAAACGGTCGGAGCGGTCAGGAAGTCATGCGCCCTTCTCATGTTCTTGCGGGATTTGGATGTTTTCTTCTTGGGTACAGCCATGATTACTCTCCTTTTTACTTGTCTATCTTCAGGTCTTTCAGCGCACTCATTTTAAGATTGACCCCTCGGCGGTCGCAGCCGCACTCGCCCTGGTTCAGATCGGCGCCGCAGTTGGGGCAAAGCCCTTTGCAGTCGTCGGTACAGAGCGGCTTGTAAGGGATCTCCATCATGACCTGCTCGAAAATCTCGTTAGCCATGTCGACCTCGTCCCCGGTAAAGGGAACCGAGATCAGCTCCTCCTCGGAAAGCTCGACCTCTTCGTCGCCCGACATCGTGCCGCCCGGCGTGTAGAAGATGGTGAACTCGGAGGAAAGGTCGCGCTCGAAGTCGGCCAGGCAGCGGGAGCAAGAAAGCGCCACCCGGGTTTCGACCTTGCCTTCGGCACGGAGGTGGTCGTACTCCCAATAGGCCTGGACCGCGACGTTCACCGGAGCGATGAACCGGGCTTCACCGGCATCCTCCAGCTCGACCAGAGCGGGGTAGTGCGATGCCGGCTCCGACTCTGCGAGCTGAAGCGTTTTCTTCTTGGCATCCTCAACGCGAATCTTCACGTAATACCCCCGCCACTTTTTTCAAAGCACCTCAGTATATAGATCGCGATTTTTTTGTCAAGGCAAAAGGTGGACGACGAAAAAGAGGGGGGATGCTGCCCGGCATCGGCGCTGAGGCCCTTGCGGCGGCCGGATCAGAGCGAGCGACGGATGCATCTGGTCCCTCCAATCGGTCCCGGCGCGGTCAGCTTCGGCCCCGGAGCTTGGGACCGGAAAGTCCTTACCGCCCCTCCATCCGGTAATCCACGCTGAGCCCCTCCCCGGAGCCGGAGAGCTTGCCGAGACCGCTGGCGGCTCCCTCCACCAGGAGTTCCCAGGGCGGCCCCTTTTTCTTTTTCGGGGGGCGGATCAGCTCCGGCTCCCCCTTGATCCCCGCCAGCCGCCCCGCCTCGGCGATGGCATCCTGGAGCGTGCCCAGCCGGTCGACGAGCTTCACGGCGAGCGCCTGCTCCCCGGAGAGGATCCGGCCGTCGGCCACCTCCCGCACCTTCGGCTCGGGGAGCCTTCTTCCCTGGGCCACCGCCCGGACGAACTGCGCATAGGTGCTGTCGATCACCCCTTCCAGCATGCTCCGCTCCTCGGAAGTCATCTCGCGCACCGGGGAGCCTACGTCCTTGAACTTGCCGCTTTTGAGCGTGAACGCCTTCAGCCCCACCTTCCCCATGAGCCCCTCGACGTTGGAGAACTTCATCAGGACGCCGATGCTCCCGGTGATGGTCCCGGGGTTGGCGTAGATGACGGTGGCGGGGGCGGCGATGTAGTACCCCCCGGAGGCGGCGACGGCTCCCATGGAGACCACCACCTTCTTCTTGGCGGCGAGCTTTTTCACCTGCTCGTAAATCTCCTGGGAGGGGCCGACCACCCCGCCCGGGGACTCGATCCGCAAAACCACCGCCTTGGCCCGGTCGTCCTTCTCCAGGGCCCGCAGTTGGGTGACCGTCTCCTGGCCGTCCACAATCACCCCTTTCACCTCGACGTACCCCACCCCCTCCCCCATCGAGAGACCGTCCCGGTCACCGAAGAGGATGGTGGCGACCCCGACGCAGACGATGAAGAGGAGGGCAAGCCCTCCGGAGATGACGATTACCCAGCGCAACCATCCCCTTTTCATGAAACCTCCGAATTAGCTCTTGTCATTTATGAATACGCAGCTCATTATCAGCGGCAGCGATACAGATTACATAAAAAAGAGGCGGTGCCAAGGGGGAACCGCCTGCGGGGACTCATGAGGATTCTGGTACTCTCGGACAGCCACGGCAACTACGGTCGTGCCCTCAAGGCGCACGAACTGGCCGGTGCGGTCGATCATGTGGTGCATCTTGGCGACGGGGAAGAGGATGCCCGTCTTTTGGAGGACGTCCTGGAAATCCCGGTGCTGCGGGTGGCGGGGAACTGCGACCTGGGATCGCGCCTGCCGCAGGAGCGGCTGGTCCGCTTCGGGAACACCCCGGTTCTCATCACCCACGGCAACCGCTACCATGTGAAAGGGGGACTGGCCCATCTGGCCCGGCGCGGCAGGGAAGCAGGCGCCGCCGTCGTCCTTTACGGCCACACCCACCTCGCCCAGGTCGACCAAGACGACGAAATCTTGCTGATCAACCCGGGAGCGCTGCAGGGGAACCGGGGGAGCTACGCCATCGTCACCATCGAAGCGGGCCGGATCGAAGCCGAGCTCTTCTCCTTCGATTGAGCCTTCAGCAGCCGCAGCCGCAGTTGTGGCAGACCCGGCGGTTGTGATCGTCCGGCGGCACCGTCTCCGGGGCGAACGCGATCCGGTTCACCGCCTTGCGGATATCCTCCAAGGGATCCAGATTCTCGCTTTTCCCGATCACGTGCCCGACGCAGACGTTGCTGATCCCGTCGCAGGGGGAGCCGATGCGGACCGCATTGAGCAGATCCACGTAGCTGTTCACCTCGATGACGTGCTCCGGGTTCTCGCGCGCCTCCAGGGTGATCCCGTAGCGCTCCAGCTCGCCGGCCAGTTCCTCGAAAAAGGGGAGAAACCTGGCATCGGCCAGCGATTCCCCCCACTCCCCCCGTTTGTGCACCCGGGCGTACCGGGTCAGAAACATCTTCTTCGCCATATCTTATATTCTCTCCCGGCCGATCACCCTCCGGCCGCCTTTCTCTGCATGGAACTGAAGATCATGTCGAGGACCGCCTTCTGCTTGGCCTCGTACTTGTTGAGCACCGCCAGACAGGTCCCCATCGGAAAACGCTCGTGCAGGTAGTCCGAATCCCGCCCCGAGAGGATCACGATCCGGTTCTTGTCCAAGCCGGCCTGGATCGCGTAATTGAAGATCTTGGTCCCGTCCAGCCCCGGCATCTCGAGGTCGACCAGCAACAGGTCCACCTGCTGCTCCTTGAGCGGCACCAGGGCCGCGAACGGATCGGTGCAGGTCTGCACGTCGAGCAGGGGATAGAGCGACTCAATCTTCTCCTTCAGCTTTTCCAGGAAGAGCGCGTCGTCGTCAACGATCAATATCTTTCTCATCTACACCTCGGCCGCGTCACTTCAGCACCTTGGTGGCAGCGGCAAGCACCGGGAAGGGAACGTGGAGATCGAGGCTGCGGGCGACCTTGAGGTTCACGACCAACTCCACCTTCTTCGGGGTGATCACCGGCAGCTGCCCGGCTTTTCTTCCGGCGAGGATACGCGCGGCATAGTCGGCCGCCGCCTGTCCCTGCTCGGCCGGGTCCGCCTCCAGGGAAATCAGCGCCCCCCGGGCGGCCCCTCCCGGCATCAGGGTCAGGACCGGAATCTTCTGTTCGGTGGCGCGGTGCACGATCTTGTCGAAGCCGCGGCTGGCCGCGGTGCATTCGGACACGTAGATGTAGTCTACCTTAGCGGCGAAGAGCGTGGCAAGCCCCTGGTCGACCCCGGTCCGCCCCCCCAGGTTCACCGCGGTCAGCGCGGCGCCCAACTGGGTCGCGATCCGGGTCATCTCCCGAAGCTGCACCAGGGCCCCCTCCTCGCGCGCGTTGTACAAAACGCCGATGCTGCGCACCGTCTTGAGTTCGGAGGCGGTCTTCACCAAGGTGACCAGCGGGACCTTCGAGCTCACCCCGGCCAGGTTCTTGCCGGCCGATTGCATGCTCTTGGCGACCCCGGCCTCCACCGGGCCGTAGACGTCGGCAAAGACGATCGGGATGTCCGCCGCCTCCCGGACCGCAACCGCGGTGGCCGGAGCGCCGTAGGTCACGATCAGGTTGGCGCCGATGGCGTTGAACTTGCGGATACTGTTGGCCCAGGAGATGGGATCGGGGTTCGGGGTCTGGGTAATCACTTCCACGTTGCTCTGGTCGTAACCCTTGGCCACCAGAGCCTTCATGAACGCCTTGTGCGCATCGCGGTAACGCGGCAGGTCGCAGGTCAAAAGGACCGCGATCAGCTTGTCCGCAGCGATGCTGCTGCCGCCGGGAAGCAGGCAGCAAAGCGCCAGAAGCAGTAATGCGATTCGGAAGAGTTTCAGAAGCCGCCCCTCTACCACTTGGAAGAAAGATACGCAACGACACTGTGCACCGTGCCGTTGTAATTGCTGTATACCACGTTCTTTTCGTTGTAGTCGCGCAGGATGTACTCGATGCTCGCGCTGACGTTATTGGTGAAGCGGTATCCCCCCCGCACCGAAACCCGCGAGATGGTTGTGTTCTGCGCGGTGAGTTCCCGAATGCCGGTGGTGTCCACCGCGAGCGGGTTGGTGTTGGCCGGATCGATGGCCACGCCCTGCGGGTCAAACGACGATGCCGACCAGATCCGCTGCAGGTCCAGCCCGAGATCAAAGCGCTCCGTTACGTTGGCGCTCGCCCCGATCCCGGCGACCCGCGCCCGGCTGGTAAAGCTGGAGCCGACCTGGGTTGGGCTGAAGGAAGTGAAGTAGCTCCCTTGGTCCACGAAGGTGTGCAGGTAGGCGTACTGGGCCGTGAGGTTGATGCGCTCGGTCAGGGCGTACCAGAGGTTGGCACTCACATTCTGGCTGCGGCGCTCCCGCATCGAGGTCAACTCCATGGGGACCAGCGGCCCCGGTTGCAAGAGGAAGGCGAAGCGGTTCGTGTCGTCGTTCCACTCACGTTTCACGATGGCGTTGGCACTCATCCCCCAGCGCCGCCCGGTGTAGGCGCCCAGCACCTCGCCCTGGTGCTTTTGCTGAAAGGAGTTCCCGTAGGCAGGGTGGTCGGTGGTCTGGTAGATGTACTTCGCCGTGACCCGCGAGCCGCGCAGCGGCCGGTAGAGCAGCGCCAGCGATCCGGTCTGGGTGGCGCTGTTTTCCGGCAGCGCCCAGGTCGTCGGGGTCGGCAGGGACGAGACGTTGGTCCGGCTCACCATCTCGCCCCGGTACTCGCCGGTCAAGGATAGGTTCAAGGCCGGCCGCACCGAGAAGGTACCGATGAACAGGTCCTTGGTGCTCTCCACTCCCGGCTTCGGCTCACCCGGCCCGAAAACGGTGGTCCCCAGGGTGCCGAAACCGTCGCGGTCCAGGTCCTGGCGACGGTACTTCAAGGCGGCGGTGAATTCCTTGCAGGGGGTGTAGGTGAAATCCCCGGCCACGTTTTGCACCGTGGTACGGCCGTTGTCTCCCCCGACGGCACCGGCAAGGCCGGAACGGTTTTCCCGGATGGCGACGCTGTATGACGCGCTCCCGACAATGCCGTCGGAAAGGGTGGAGTGGGCCTTCACGGTGTGGGACATGAAGCGGCTGTCCGGATTTTCGTTGTGCACCAGGGAATGCACCCCTCCCCCCGAACCGACGTCAAACGGGTCCACCGGAGGGGGCTGACGGTCCTCGAAAACTCGGATCTGAAACTGGTAGATCAGGTCGACCCAGCCCAGGTGCGCGTCAAAACCGACGCTCCCTTCCTGGGTGACCTGGTTCTCATGGCGCGGACGGGCGTAGACGGTGTTGGCGGCATTATCGAAGCTGACGTCGGCAAACCTCTGCTGCACGTCCCCCTCGCGCACCAGCCTCCAGTACCCCAGGTTCACATGCAGGGGAAAGTCGTGGAGCCGGTACCGGAAGGTGGCGAGGTCTTGGGAGACGCCGATGCCGTATTGAGTAGACGGAGAGTCCCCCTGAACCGAGAGGACGGAAAAGTTGGCAATCGGGGTGATCGGGTTAGGAGAGGGAAGATTCGGGTTCTGGCCAACGAGCAGCTGCCGGTCCAGGTTGTGGAACAGCGAATCGGTATGCAAATGGACCCGATAATCGCCGCGGTAATCGTAGTAGAGGTCGCCGTTATATTCCTTCTCGTTGAGGAAGTCCCCTTCGAGCTCGAAGCTGCGGTCCTTTTCCAACCGGCGGAAGAACAGGCCACCGCTTTTGCTGGAGCGGAGCAGGCCATAGTCGAGGGCGCGCCCGCCGAACTTTTCGGTGCTCAGGAAACGGTAGCCGAGATACCCCCCCTTTTCCTCCCGGATTTCCGCGGCATGGTCCTCGTCGGTGCCGGCAGCGGGGTCACCGCTTTCGGTCCGTGGCAGTTCGCGAATCGGCTCCTTCTGTTCCGCCGGCTCTCCCTGCGCCAGCGCCGGAAGAGCCGGAAACGCGGCAAAGAGCAGCAGAAACAATGCGCGGCGGGCAAGTTCGGGGGGTCTGATCACCGTTTTGCTCCTTTACAGGCTCACTGACGCATGCTACCCAGGCCGGCGCGGCCTTGGGAAGGGGTATCGGTACCGTGGATCTGCGAATGGCAGTCGGTGCACCGGTTGGTGAAAAGTTGCTTGGTCCCCGGGCTGTTATTCGCCAGGTGACCGGTGTGGCACTGCAGGCAGAGAAACGGCAGCGCCGCGTTCAGGAGCGGCCGGTTCACCGAGCCGTGGGGGGTGTGGCAGTTGAGGCAGTTCTCGGTGACGTCACCGTGCTCGAAGGCGAAGGGGCCCTGCTTTTCCATGTGGCAGCGGGTGCAGGTCTCCTTCGGATTGTTCCCCTTGAGGAGCTTGTCCTGGGTGCTGCCGTGGACTTCGTGGCAGTCGGTGCAGGCCATCTTCTTTTCGCGCAGGGGATGGTGCGAATAGAGGTTGTTCTCGGCGCGGACGTCGGGATGGCAACGGAAGCAGAGCTCGGCCATTTCGGTGCGGCTGACCTTCTGCTGCGGCCCGCGGTGCAGAAAATGGCAGTCGAAGCAGCTCACGTCGTTCAAGGCATGGCTGCTCGCGTTCCAGTGGGAAAGTGCCGGGGTCGAGGCGGCGGAATGGCATTTGAGGCAGATGAGCGACTGCGCCATCGGGGGGAGGTGCCGGATGTCGAGGAGTTTGCCGTAGTCGCAGGGTTTCTTCAGGAGGGTGTTCTTCTCGGGGTCGTCCTCGAGCTTTTCGATGGCAAGGCTCCCCGGACCGTGGCAGGACTCGCAGTTGACCAGGGGAAGGCCGGTTTCCGGCTTGATCTGTTCGCCGTGCACGCTGTGGCTGAAATCGTCGGTGATCTTGTCGTGGGCGTGGCAGCGGGAGACGCAGTTCGCGGTCCCGACGTACTCGGCGTCGAGCCGCCCGACGATCATCCGCTCGTACTCCCGCATGGGAAGCAGCGACCGGCTCTGCTTCAGGTCAGCGCAGGAGGCGCCGAGCGCGCCGATAAGCGCGGTAAGCAGGATCAGCTTGATGCGGCGAGCGCCGGAGCTTTCAGCCATCTACTCTCCCCTGATTCCCTTGGTCGTGGTGTAGATAAAGCCCCGCACGATCGGATTCTGGCTCCGCTTGATTTCCGCGGGGGTCCCCACCTCGACGATGGTGCCCCCGTGCATCATCGCGATCCGGTCCGAGATGTACAGGGCGAAATTGAGGTCGTGCGTGACGATGACCGTGGTATTGCGGGTGGTTTCCTTGAGCTTCAGGATGGTGTTGGCGAGTTCGTCGGTGGTGACCGGGTCGAGCTCCGCGGTCGGCTCGTCGTACAGGATCAGGTCCGGGTTCATCGCCAAGGAGCGCGCAATGGCCACCCTTTTCTTCATGCCGCCGGAGAGCTCCGAGGTCTTCAGATCCTCCTTGCCCGCCAGGCCGACCATGTCGAGCTTTTCCCGGATGATCTCGCGGATGCGCTGTTCCTTGCAGACCCGCTTCTCCCTGAGCCACAGGCCGACGTTCTCGCCGACGGTCAGGGAGTTGAAGAGGGCCGAGGACTGAAAGACCATGGAATAACGGTAATCGCGGGCGGAGGTCTTTTTCTCGCCGAAGATGGGGATCCCGTCGACGAAGATCTGGCCGCTGTCGGGGCTCTCCAGCTTCACGATGTGCTTGAGGAGCACGCTCTTGCCGGTACCGGACGGACCGATGATGCTGAAGGTCTCCCCGGCGCGGATCTCGAGGTTGATGTCCTTGAGCACGTGGGTCTCGCCGAAGTACTTGTTCAGCGCCTCCACCTTGATATCTACCCCCCTGGTCTCCAGGAGGTTTGCTGAGCTCTCGTCCTCGTGAAAAAAGGATCCGGCCAGGCCATGCATGAGCTTCGCGAACACGCGGGTTCCTTTTCCAGGTGAATGCCCCGTCCGTCCGCGTGCACTGCGGAAGCGGGCCGGGTGACCCCCATGGGGAGGGGTGCTGCATAGTACCAGACAAGCGCCGCTACTGGCAAGCGGGAATGTTTATAATGGCTAACCGAAGTTTGGCCAAAGCAATGAAATGGATGGGAATGAAACAGCCAGCGGATGCGGGAAACATCTGAGGGGCACCAACGGTGACTGAAACAGTTGAGGGTGCTGCCAGAAAGTGCGGCAGAGGAAGGAAAACCAGGAGCGGTGGGAACTAAAAGAGATACGGGGAGCGGTTGACGAAAAGGCGCCGGCGGCGGTAGATGAACAGGTTGAGCAGGATGAGCGCGAAGGTGGCGGCCAGGGTGTTGAAACGGAGCGACTCCTCGGGAACCGGGGTTCCGGCCAGGGTTTCGATGGTCTTCGCGGGAACCAGCGCGAGATTGACCAAGGCGTTTCCGATGTCGATCAGGTTGTAGGCAAGGAGTAACCACCAGGTAAGGAGCTGGCGTTTCAGAATTCCGAGGAGGAGATAAAGGGAGAGGATGGTGTCGGCAATCACCATCGCCTGGGCGGTCGTCCCCGAGTAGATCCGCCCCATGAAGATGAACGGATCGCCGTAGCTCGAAGCGGACAAAAGGAGAAAAAAGAGGTAGACCGCGGCCAAGGCGCCGAGCCCCAGGGGCGACGTTTTCTTGTAGTCCATCGTCCCCTCCCTGGTACCGGGCTACCCTCTGGAGAGCCGGTTGTGCTCCTTCAGGATGCAGCGGTCCATGACCACGTCGAGACCGGCTTCCTCGCCGCGGCGGCGGGCCGGTTCGTTGACGATCCCTTCCTGCATCCAGAAGACCTTGGCGCCTTTGGCAATCGCCTGTTCCATGATCTCCGGGACGAACTCGGAGCGGCGGAAGACATCGACGATCTCCACCTCACCCGGGATCTCCGAGAGTTCCGGATAGCAGCGCTCGCCGAGGATCTCGGCGCAGGCGGGGTTCACCGGGATGATGCGGAAGCCCGCCCGTTGCAGGTACGCGGCGACCTCGTGGCTCGGCTTGCCGGGATCCGGCGAAAGCCCCACCACCGCCACCGTGCGATACGTGTTCAGTATTTCTTTGATGTCGGCCATAACGACCCCCGTTGGGCGATGAGCATCCGGCAATGAGCAACGAGCGCAAAACCTGATGCTGGTTGTAGTCATCTCGAACGAGTACTTGATGCTACAGCTGTGAAGCCTCTTGTCAAACCGGGACTGCTTCTCTGCTCATTGCTCTCTGCTCATTGCATTGCTCACTGCACCGTCATCTCTTCCTCATCCCGCTGATGGTAACGAAGAAAAAGATCACCGCCATTACCCCCGCAATGAAAAGCCAGTCCGCCGGGCTGTATCCTGCCATCGATCCCTCCTGCCCTTAAAGGTTGTCCAGGGCCTGCTGCGCCTCGGCAAATTCCGGATTGATCCGCAGTGCCTGATTCAGGAAATCCCGTGCCTCTCCCTTCGAGCCGAGATCGAGGCAGCAAAGCGCCAAAAGGTACGGGATCTGCGGCAGCGGGAACTCCATGCAGAAATGGGCGTCGGCCATCACGTCGGTGAGAATGGCGACCGCTTCATGATAGGAACCGGCATCCTTGAGGCTCACCGCACCGGCTATCGCCTGCAGGTAGTCGACCGCGGGAACCTTGGGAAGTTCCCGGGCGGCGATCTTCTCCAGGCGCGCGTGCAAGTCGGCGGCGGCTTTCGGAGCCACTTCCGGCACCAGCTTCTGCCACAGCTGCGCCGCAGCCTCGTACTTGCCGAGCAGGAAGGAGACTTCGGCCAGATCGGAGATTCCCTTGAGGTTGCCCGGATCGAGCTCAAGCCCCTTGCGAAGGTAACGCTCCGCCTTGAACAGGGTAACGGTACAGTTTTCCAGGGCCGAGAAGGTCACCCCGATTTCGAGGAAAGAGGCGCCGGTTTCCAGCGGGAACTGCGCGTTCTCCGGCTCCATGAGCGCAAAGATCTTCAGGTAGTTGATCCGGCGCTCGAGGTAGGGAGGATCGACCTCCTTTTCCCCCAGCATGATGATGTGTCCGGCCAGCTCCGAGAGGTAGTGCGGGTACCCCTCCTTGATCAGGCGGGCATAGGCGGCGGCATGGTGGCAATCGGGATCGCAGCGCAGCGCATGGTACAGGCCGCGGCCGACGGCATCGTAGGAGGGGAGCTCGCCTTCGAGCGCATCGTGATCCGCCTGGAGCAGCGGGATCGGGAGAGAGCCGTAGTTGAGCTCGACCTTCCCGTCCCGGGCGGTAAGAACGGCGTCCGCCGGCGCCTCATAATATACAATGCCCACCATCGGGGTCGTTTTGCTGTCTATGGTCGTTCTCCTTCCGGCGGCCCGGCTGACTGCGCCCGGCCACCCGTGATCTTCGCTGAATTTAACTTTTCGATGCTGCGAGGTCAACGGTTATTTCCCCTGCCTACTTTTCGGGCACGGTGCTGCCTTTTTAGGCAGCACCCGGAACCTGCCCGCGGGCACCCCGGCAGCCATTCCCCGAACTTTCAACCACTTACCGTTTTGGCCAAAACCTTGCTTGCCCGAGGCGTCCTTCCTCAACGACGAGGCGGCCATTTACCAACGGAGGTAATACCACAGATGTCCATGTCAGTTTTAGGCAGCAGCAGCGACGTACTTTTCCTCATGCTCGGCGCAGTCATGGTTTTCGCCATGCATGCGGGTTTCGCCTTCCTGGAGGTCGGAACGGTCCGGAAGAAGAACCAGGTAAATGCCTTCGTCAAGATTCTCACCGACTGGTCGGTCTCCACGGTCGTCTACTTCCTCGTCGGTTTCCCCATCGCCTACGGCATCAACTTCCTCAAGCCGGTCAAGGATCTCCTGGGCAACACCCAGGGGTATGACATAACCCACTTCTTCTTCCTCCTCTGCTTTGCCGCCTGCATCCCGGCCATCATCTCCGGCGGGATCGCCGAGCGCGCCAAGTTCTGGCCGCAGGTCTTCGCCGGCGCCATCTTCGCCGGCCTCACCTACCCGTTCTTCGAGTCGATGATCTGGGGGCAGAACACCTCCCTGCTGCAGGACCTCTTCAAGAAGATCGGCGGCGCCGAGTTCCATGACTATGCCGGTTCCGTGGTGGTCCACTCCATCGGCGGCTGGCTCGCCCTCCCCGCGGTGCTGATCCTCGGACCGCGCATGGGGCGCTACGTGAGCAAGAAATCGCACCCGATCCCGATCAGCAACATCCCCTTCCTCGCCCTGGGCTCCTGGATCCTGGCCGTCGGCTGGTTCGGCTTCAACGTCATGAGCGCCGGGCATCTGGAGAAGATTTCCGGCATCGTCGCCGTCAACTCCCTCATGGCCATGGTCGGCGGGGTGCTGGCGGCGCTGGTCGCGAGCAAGAACGACCCGGGCTTCGTGCACAACGGCGCGCTCGCCGGTCTCATCGCGGTCTGCGCCGGCAGCGACATCATGCACCCGCTGGCGGCACTGGCCACCGGCGCCATCGCTTCGCTCATCTTCGTCTTCGGCTTTCATATCGAGCAGGAGAAACTCCGGATCGACGACGTGCTCGGCGTCTGGCCCCTGCACGGGGTGATCGGCTCCTGGGGCGGGATCGCGGCCGGCATCTTCGGCAACGAGGCGCTGGGGGGACTGGGCGGCGTCACCTTCGTCTCGCAGTGCCTGGGCACGGTTGCCGCCGTGGCCTTTGCGCTCCTCAACGGCTTCATCGTCTACGGCGTCCTCTCCAAGACGGTGGGCATCCGCCTCACCCCCGAAGACGAATTCGCCGGGGCCGACCTTTCCATCCACCAGATCGGCGCCTACCCCGAGGATCACATCCGCTAATCCACTACCCTCACAAATACGCTGCAGTAAAAAAGGCCCCTTTAAGGAGCCTTTTTTATTTTGAATTTTTTTAAATTACAGGTATATTTGCCGGGAATGAATTCGTCTTAATTACCGGAGAGGGTCTAGAGACATCATGAAAGTACACCTCGGAGAGCTGCTGGTCGATTCCGGCATCATCACGATGAAGACCCTGGAGCGGTCTCTGGAGCGGCAGAAGGGCTCCGGAAAGAGGCTGGGGGTCGTTCTTGATGAGATGGGTGTGATCACCCAGGAGGAGCTTGCCGAAGCCCTGGGAAAACAGTTCAACTTTCCAATAGCAAAGGAAATGGCTTCCCGCGAGTTTTCCCCCGACCTCCTCGCACTCATCCCCGAAGAAATCGCCTACCAAAGACTGGTGTTCCCGCTGAAGCACGAGGGAGACCTTTTGACCGTCGCCGTCACCGACCCGTTCGATACCGAAACGCTCGAATACCTGGCCCAGAAGACTTCGCTTAAGATCCTGGTCGAGCTTGCCACCCGCGACGACATCATGGCAGCGATCCGGCAGCACTACCTCAACGGCGAGGCGGGCCCGTCTGAGGCAGGTGCGCACAAGGTCCTCATCGCCGACGGGTCACCCCAGGTAACCTCCAGCATCGAGTCGGCGCTGATGCGGGAAGGGTATGAGGTGCTCACCGCCAACGACGGCGTTGAGGGGCTGCGCATCGCGTTCTCGCAGAAGCCGGATCTCATCCTCTGCGACGCGGTGATGCCCAGGATGGACGGTTATGCCCTGATGCGCGCCATCAAGGCCAACCCCGCCACCCACGCCATCCCGATGATCCTTCTCACCTCCAAAGCCTCGCCGGAGGAGGAACACCGTGCGCTGAAATCAGGGTTCCAGGATTTTATCGCCAAGCCCGCCATGGCCATCCGGGTGGTGGCCCGGGTGCACCGCGCCTTCGAGATCGTAAACCAGCAGGATTAACCTAGATAAAGCAGCCGCCGAACCCACGGGGCCGCGTTCAGCTCAGATCCGCCAAGCGGAGAGAGCAGGACGCGGCCCTCACGTTTTTGCGGGGAAAAACTTTTCCGGGAAATCAGCGCCTGGCGGGACTCTTCCGCCGGGTTCAGCGGGCGGGAGCCACCATGGGGGCCGCGGGAGCGGCAGGCTCGACCGGAGCCAGGGGCGCGGCAGGAGCAGGTACCAGCGGAGCCGCCGGTCCCATCGGCCCGGGGGAGCGCTGCCCCGGCAGCGAGAAAGGTGCGGGGGCGTCGGCCAGCGGACCGCGGAATCCAGCCCCGCCGCCGTACGAGTCGTAGTAACCCGGTGTCTGCGCCTCGTTTTGCACCGCGGCCGAAAAGGTCAGCAGATCGACAAGCAGCCATAAGGAAAAGACCAAGGTCGCCGCGACATACATCCGCCAAGCCCAGCGGTGGCTCCCCAGCCGCGAATTGCACAGAAGCGCGAAAGCCAGAGGGACAATCAGGAGCCGGAGGGCATGGCCGGCCCCGGCCGCGAGGCTCGGGTACCTGGCGTTGACGAAGTAGCAGACCGCCGCGACCAAGAGCAGGAAGAGCCCGTTTTCCCAGGCGGTGAAGAAGGGGAAGATGTTGACGGCGGGAACCGACGGCGGAGGCGCCGCTCGGGGAGGGGATGGCGCACGATGCGGTGGTGCTTGGGGGCGGGGAGGAGGCGCGGGAGGCGCGGTTGGGGGCGGCTCGACGGGAGCGGGCCCTGCTGCCGCGAGGTGCTCCTGGATCAGGTGGTAGGCCGCGTTGATTTCCTTCAGCCGCTCCTGCGCCACTGCCTGCTCCCGCGGGTTATGGGTGAACAGGTCCGGGTGCCAGG
The DNA here is from genome assembly GCF_016458275.1 of Geomesophilobacter sediminis. Taxonomy (GTDB): domain Bacteria; phylum Desulfobacterota; class Desulfuromonadia; order Geobacterales; family Geobacteraceae; genus Geomesophilobacter; species Geomesophilobacter sediminis. The sequence continues at coordinate 28,299 of NZ_JAEMHM010000026.1, read as the reverse complement.
AACGCACCAGGTTCCGGTAGGCGCGGCGCAGCTCCCGAGGCGACGCGGAAGACGACAATCCCAGCACCCGGTAGCAATGCTCGAGTTCGTGGTTCACCGTCTCATCCCCGTCACTGCCCGCCACATCCCTTGACAACCTCCGCTTTCATCCCTTTCCGGGGCCGGAAAGGTCCGCAAGCAGTCTAGCTTATCCGCAGCGCCAGATAAAGGTTTTCTTTTGCCCGCACGGCCTGGAGGAGGCGGTCGCGCTCAGTCGGCCGCGACGGTGACCGGAGCACGGGAGAGGCTGCTGCGATCCAGTTCCTCCAACCCCGCCCCCAGTGCGGTGAGCCCTTCGTCGAGCTCGGCGTCGGTCACCGTCAGCGGCGGGATGATCCGTACGATGTTGCGCTTCATGCCGCAGTTGATGACCATCAAACCACGGCGCAGGCACTCCTCGATCAAAAGCGAGCAGCGCGGCCCATCCGGGGCGCCGTTTTCATCGACGATCTCGATGGCCATCATCAACCCGTAGCCGCGCACGTCACCGATCCACGGACAGGTGTCGGCGAAGGTGCGGAGCCGCGCCAGGGCGCGTTCCCCCAGCTCGGCGCCCCGGGCCAGGAGCCCTTCCTTCTTGATCACCTGCAGCGTGGCACGGGCCGCGGCACAGGCGACCGGGTTCCCCCCGAAGGTGGAACCATGCGCCCCCGGCTCCCACTGCGCCATCAGGTGCTGGCCGGCGACCACCGCGCCGAGCGGAAATCCGGACGCGAGCGCCTTGGCGACCACCAGGATGTCCGGCGTGACGTCGGCATGCTCGCAGAAGAACCACTTCCCGGTCCGGCCGATCCCGGACTGCACTTCATCGAAGATCAGCAGGATCCCGTACTCGTCGCAGATGGTCCGCAGCCCCTGGAGGAACTCCGGGGGCGCCGGATAGTACCCCCCCTCGCCGAGAAACGGCTCGATGATCACCGCGGCCACCTCGTCGGGCGGGACCTGGCGCTCGAAGAGCCGGATCGCTTCCTGCAGGCACCGGGTGCCGCAGGAACCGTGGTTCAGCCCCAGGGGACAGTTGAAACAGGCGGGATACGGGAGCTGGTAGACGGACGGGAGCAGCGGGTGGTAGCGCCTGCGGTAGGACGAGTTGCTCGTGGTGACCGAGAGGGCGCCGAAGGTCCGGCCGTGAAAGGCGCCGGTGAAGGAAACGATCGCCTGCCGACCGCTGACGTAGCGGGAGAGCTTGAGCGATGCCTCCACCGCCTCCGCGCCGGAATTGCCGAAAAAAAGCATGTCCAGGCCCGACGGCGTGATGGAGACGAGCTCCTCGGCGGCAGCGGTGGTGCTCTCGTTATGGTAGATGCTCCCGGTGTGAACGAAGCGGTCCACCTGCTGGTGAACCGCCGCCAGCACCTCCGGGTGGCCGTAACCGACGTTCAAGACGGCAAGTCCTGAAGAGAAATCGAGGTAGCGGTTCCCGTCGGTCGAAACAACGGTACAGCCATGCGCCTTTGCGATGGTGAAGGAATGGTAGTGATGAAGGACGGGTGGGAAAACTTTCTCGGCCCGTGCGCTGACCCCGAATGCCGTATCCATGGTGCCTCCCAGCACATTAATTTGACGATCAGAAGATGATAGCAGGAGGCTTTGCCACCGCAACAGATGCGGGCTTGCGGGCCGGGGAACTTTTCCGAGTGAGCGCTTGCAATCGCAGAAAAATTATATTAAGCTAACAAAGCTTTTTAACCATACAAATATAATTAAAACCAAGCATCGCCAACGCCAAGGAGGAGCCTATGTACAAGGAAAAAAGAAACTTTGCTCGGTTGGCTCTGCACGCGAAGGCAAACCTCCTGCACCAGGAATCCGTGCACGAGGGGGAAGTGGAAAACCTGAGTATGAAGGGTGTGTTCATCAAGACGCAGCACCGCATCGATATCGATGACACCGTTGCGGTGACCATCTACCACTCCCTGACCCCGCACGTCCTCTGTGACCTGAAGGCCAAGGTGATCCGGGTCACCGATCAGGGGGTCGGACTGCAGTTCGAAAAAACCCTCCTCGACTGACCCGCCACGGGCCCCCGCACCTGAGCCCCGGCGAACCGGCCGGGGCGTGCTCCCTTCCAGGCCGTCGAAGTGCCGCCACCGTCGGGGTTGGCGACACTTCCGGCGCTCCTGCCGCTACCTACCGTTGACTCCCGCGCGGTAACCGGCGATCGCCGCCTGCCCCAGGGCGATCCCTCCGTCATTGGGCGGCACGAACCGATGCCGGAAGACCTCCAATCCCCCCTCCTGCAAAAGCTCCGAAACCTCCTCCGTCAACAGCCGATTCTGAAAGACGCCGCCGGAAAGGACTACCCGGGTAAGCCCGGTCGCGGCAGCGATCCGGCCACACGATGCGCGTACCGCTTCGGCCACCGTCCGATGAAAGGTGCGGGCGATGTCGGCACGGGACCGCCCTTGGGCCAGGTCGTCGTCGATTGCGGCAAGGCACGGGAGGAAATCGACCTCGAAGCAGGGGTCGCCGTCGATCCGGTAGGGGTAGGGGGCGAAAGATCGCCCCGCTTCCGCCAACGCTTCCAGCTCCATTGCCGCCTGTCCTTCGTAGTGGACGCTGGTGCGCAGCCCGATCAGCGCCGCAACCGCATCGAAAAGCCGGCCGCAGCTCGAGGTCTGCGGCGTGTTGATCCCCTTTTCCAGCATGGCCAGGAAAAGGCTTTGCTGCTGGGGGGCAACGAGGTCGACCAAGGGGTGGGGTCGGTCGAAAAGCGCGGCGCCGTGGATCCGGTACAGCCAGGAGAGGGCCATTCGGTAGGGTTCCCGCACCGCGGCATCGCCCCCCGGCATCCCGACCCGGCTCAGGTGGCCGGCCCTGGTGTAACCGGCATACCCGCCGACCAGGAACTCTCCCCCCCAGACCGTCCCGTCCGGTCCGTAGCCGGTGCCGTCGAAGATGACCCCGATGGTCTCGCCATCGAGCCGGTTGTCCGCCATGCAGGCCGCGAGATGCGCGTGGTGGTGCTGCACCGCCAGCTTGGGGAGATCCATGTCCTGGGCGAGCCGGGACGAGAGGTAGTCGGGGTGCAGGTCGTGCGCGACGAGGGTCGGTGCCACCTCCAGCAACCGGCGCAGGTGGGCCACCGCCTCCTCGAGCCCGGCCAGCGCCGCCGGGTTTTTCAGGTCTCCCAGGTGCTGGCTCAAGACGGCGTCCTTTCCCCGGGTGAGGCAGACCGCCCCCTTAAGCTCGGCCCCCAGGGCGAGCACGCTGGGCTGGGGCGCCGGGAGCGGCAGGACGCGCGGCACGTACCCCCGCGAGCGGCGCAAAAGGAGCGGCTCGCCGTGCATGAAACGGAGAATGGAGTCGTCACTTCGCGTGTGGATCTCGCGGTCGTGGGTGAGATAGAGGTCGGCGATCCCGGTGAGGCGCCGCAAGGCGACGGCATCCCGGTGGATGATCGGCTCATCGGAGACGTTGCCGCTGGTCATCACCAGGGGGATCGGACCGCAGCGAAGCAGCAGGTGCTGCAGCGGCGTGGAGGGAAGCATCACCCCGAACCACCCGTTGCCGGGGGCAACCAACGGCGAGACGGGGGCGCCTTCCCGTTTTCTCAGTAAGACGATCGGTCGCTCCACCCCCGACAGCAGCCGCCCCTCGGCATCGGAGCAGTGGGCGAAGCTGCGCACCGCCTCCAGATCCGGCGCCATCAGCGCGAACGGCTTCTCGTCGCGCTTTTTTCTTCGGCGCAGTTCGGCGACCGCCGGGGCGGAGCCGGCGTCGACGGCGAGATGGAACCCGCCGGTCCCCTTGACGGCGACGACGGCCCCGGCCCGTAGGGCAGCGGCGGCGCGGGCGACCGGATCGCCCTCCAGTTCGGCTCCGTCCGGGGACAGAAGGCGCAGGCGGGGACCGCAGACGGGACAGGCGTTGGGCTGGGCGTGGAAGCGGCGGTCGGCTGGATCGTGGTACTCGCGGAGACACTCCGGACACATGGCAAAGGGGGCCATGGTCGTGGCCGGACGGTCGTAGGGAACGCCGGTGATGATGGAAAAACGGGGGCCGCAGTTGGTGCAGTTGATGAACGGGTAGTGGTAGCGCCGGTTCGCCGGGTCGAAGAGCTCGACCAGGCAATCATCGCAGACGTCGCAGTCCGGCGGGATCTCGGCGACGACGGCACCGGAGGCCTGGGACTCGCTGGCCAGGATGCGGAAGCCCTCCTCTCCCTCGGGCGCAAGCTCCCGGGTCTGCACGGAGGAAATCACGGCAAGCGGCGGCGCCTCCTCGGTCAACGCCCGGCAGAAGGCGGTACGCGCGGCGTCCGTGCCTTCGACTTCGATCTCCACCCCGTGGCCGGTATTGCGGACCCAGCCCCCGAGCCGGTGGCGGCTGGCCAGGCGGTAGACGAAGGGGCGGAATCCGACTCCCTGCACGATCCCGCCGACGTCGACACGTGTTCTCCCCGTTGCTGCCATCGGCAGGAGTCCCCCTTCCGGTCCCGGCGCGTCTGATGTAAAGCCGGGGTTCCAGGGTTGGCAAGTTAGCGTAAAGCCGGGGAAAGGTCAAGGCATGCGGGAGAGAGACGAAAAAGGCCGACCGGGTTGATCCGGCCGGCCGAGGCGGCAAGGTAGCTGCGGAAAAAGGGGGGCAAGCAGCGGCCCGGCAGCAGCTCAGCTGCCGTCGGAGTCGGAATGGTGCAGCGGAACGGGTTGGAGGGATGCCGCCGGGGCATGATAATTCACCACGCAGTCCCCCCCCCGGCCCTTTGCCTCAGCCAGAGCGGAGGCGGCTGCACTCAGCACGGACTCTGCCTTTGCCACGTGCACTGGAAAGAGGGCCATGCCGATACTCAGCGTTACCCGGACCGGAACGTGACGGTCGGCACTGCCGGCCACCGTGATCGGAAGGTGGGCGATCGAACGCCGGATCCGGTCCGCGGTGGCCGCGGCCTTCGCCTCGGAACTCTCCTGCAGGATCACCGCGATCTCGTCACCACTTGACCGCACCACCCAGTCCACGTCCCGCAGGCTCGAGGCCACCATCCGGGCGGTCGCGACCAGGACCTGGTCCCCCGTTTCCCGACCGTGCATCTCGTTGATGATCGCCAGATGATCAACGTCCAAAAGGAGGAGCGCCATCGTGGTCGCAAAACGTTCCGCCCGCGTCAGGGCCTGATCGAGAAACCCGGGGAGGGTGTTGTGGTGGAAGAGCCCGGTCAGCTCATCACGAACCGCATGGCGCGCCATGACCTCAAGCGGATCGGTCCTGCGGGTCAGGTCGCGCAAGGAAACCACATAACGGCGTCTGCCCCCCCAAACCATCTCCTCCACAGTCAAAAGGATCGGGAAGCGGGTGCCGTCCCGCCGGGTTGCCACCGTTTCGAACCCCTGGCCACCGGAGTCGGGGGTGGGGAGGCAGAGGGGCAACAGCATTCCCGCATCGTTGCCGAGGAGCTCGTGCGCGGGGTACTGGAACATCCGCTCCGCCGCGGGACTCACCCCTTCCACCCGGTTCTCCTCGGTAACCGTGACCACCGCGTCACAAAGGGGGTCACTGCCGGCGGGTCTTCCCAACGCGGACCGGACCTGCTCGACCAACTCCGCGATGACCGAAGGGAGCGGCTCCACTGCCCCACTTTTTGGATCGCGGCAACTGGTCGAGACACAGCAGGGGCCGTCGATGCGCCACTCGATCAGCAGATGCGGGACCCCCTTGATGTGGGGAATCAAAAGGGAGGCTTCTCTGGCCGCACAACTGAGGACGACCAGGTCCACCCCCCCACTTTTCAGCTTAGCCAAAGCCGTCTCGGCCGAGGTGGCCACTGTTCGCGCATAGCCGTTCAGCAACTTCAGCAGCGCCCCACCCCTTTGTCCGTCGTCAACAAGAACCGCTCTGATCGCTTCTTCCCTCATCGTTTCTCTCCCTGCCTGGCGCCGCGCCCCTCAGCTGAACCGTGGCACGGTTTCGCGTCAGGTTATGCATGACTGAAGGGTGAAGTAGAAGGTCGCACCCTTGTCGACCTCACCTTCCGCCCAGATTCGTCCTCCGTGACGGTTGATGATCCGCTGCACCGTAGTCAGCCCCACGCCGTTACCCGGGAAATCGGTACCGTTGTGGAGCCTTTGAAAGGCGTGGAACATTTTCTCGCAATCCGACATGTCGAATCCGATCCCGTTGTCGCGCACGAAGCACGCCTTGTCTGCGGCGACATCGCGGGCACCGAACTCGATAAAGGTGGTGGCCCGGGTGCGGGTAAATTTCCAGGCATTGCGCATCAGGTTCTTGATCACGATCTCGAGGAGATTGGCGTCGCCGAAGGTACGGATCCGGGGCTGAATGAGAAACTCCGCGATCCGGTCCGGAGCGCTCGACCGAAGTTCCTGTGCCGTGTCGGCGGCAATCTCGGAAAGGTCGACGACCTCCCGCTTGATATTCTGGTAGGAAAGCTGGGAGAGCTGCAGCAGAGCCTCGACCAGTTCGTTCATGTGCTGCGACGACTTGAAGATGCGCTCCAGGTAATCCAACCCCTGGCTGTCCAGCCGGTCGCCGTACTGCTCCTGGAGCGCCCTGGTGAAGCCGCAGATCCGGGTCAGGGGCGCGCAGAGGTCGTGGGCCACGGAATAGTTGAACGCCTCCAGGTCGCGGTTGATCGATTCCAGCCGGTCGGTCTGCTCGGTCAAAAGCCGCTCGATCTGCTGGGTAAGCGCATCGATATCCTCGTTGTTCGGTTTTTCCGTAAGCATGTTCCGTATGCTCTGCAGGGAGGTATGGACGGCAGCTTTGAGGTCGACGGCGTACGAGCTGTTCAGTACCTCCGGAACCATCTGCTTGTCGTTCAGCAGTTTTCCCTCTGCCAATCCCTTTTCCTCCAGCATCCCGGTCATAAGGACACCCCCTTGATGGTCCTTGCGACTCCGCACTCCCCGGCCGGCCCCGCACCTGCGTTTGCGAACTCGGAAAAGCTCCCCTTGAGCCACGACCGACCGTCCCGGCGCTAGACCCGGAAGTACAGGGTCGCCCCCTTGGCCCCGGTTTCAGCGGCCCAGATTTTGCCACGATGCAGGGAGATGATCTTGTGCACCGTCGCCAGGCCGATGCCGCGCCCCAGCGGCGAAGTCCCGCCCCACCCCGGATCGAACGGGTTGTCATAGCCGGCCTCTTCGCGGGCGCCATTGTCGCTGATGAAAATGCTCCGCTCCCCCTCCACCTGCGCGGTGCCGAAATGGATGACGGGATGGTCTTCGCGCAAAGCCGAGCTCCACGCGTTTTCCAGAAGCTGCTCCATCGCCAGGCGGAGCAGTTTTTCGTCGCCACGCACGACGATCCCCTCCTCGATGTTGAAGACCACCGGCCGTTCACCGGCGCGGACCGCAAGCCGCGCCGCGATCTCGTTGGCCATGGCGCTCAGGTCGACGTCCTCCGGCGAAAGATCCCCGGAAAAGAGCATGGTGAACCGAAGCAGCGCCATGATCCGCTCCACCATCTCCACGCTCGCGTCGTTGATCTGCTGCAGCATGGCCTGACAGGACTGCGGCAGAGCCGCCCCGCAGGCCTCCTGCATCTCGCGGCAAAATCCGCTGATCTTGGCCACCTGCCCGCTCAGGTCGTGGGATACGGCATAGCTGAAACCCTCCAGTTCGCGGGAGTGACGGTTCACCTCGGAACTCAGGCCGCGCAGCCGGTCCTCGACCCGCACCCGCTGGGTGATGTCGATCCCCATGATCCAGTTGGGCCAGCCGGTTATCGTCACGTACTTTGAGATGTTGGACCAGGAGACGCACCTTAAGCCGCCGTCCTTGGTACGGATCTGCCACTCCCGCCCGCGGTAGTCGCCGCCGGACGCGGGATGCGCCGCGCTCATCTCCTCGGCCGCCTCCGGATCGAAGAGGTCGCGCATCCGCTTCCCCATCACCTCCTCGGCGCGATACGAGGTGACGCGCTCGAACTCGTGGTTGCAGGAAACCAACCGGTGGTCCGCGTCGAAGGCGGCCAGGAGCGCGGGGAGATGCTGCAGGATGGTGCGCAGCCGACGTTTATGTTCCTTCAGGGCATCATCTTGCTCGTGGATCTGCTGTTCGCTGGCCCGCAGCGTGTCCTCTTCCTGCCAGTTCTCGTAGATCTTCCGCGCCAGCGCCGCGTAGGCCTGCTCGAGCTCCTGGCGCAGCTGCTTGGCTTCCAGGGCCGCAGCAGAGGCCCGTCGCATCGCCCCGATGAAGATCTCCAGTTCGCTGGCACGGCGCGAGGGATGCTGGAACTGCTCGGTAGGGACGTGCAGCAGGTTTGGGCAGATCTTGCCGCCGAAGTCGAGGTTCGGGTGCAGCTTCACGATCTCCAGGAGAAGCTCCGGAGCAAAGACCGTGCGATTGTAAAGACAAAGCACGGAGGCGTGATGCTGCACCACGAAGCCGTTCAACCGCGCCTCGAAGTCCATCAGGACCTCCCCCCCCACCCGCTCGGAAACCGCCCATCCCATGTCGCAGATGAAACGAACCCCCTTGAATCCTTCGCTCCCCGCTGCCATCGCCAGCTCGGTCAGATAGGCGATGACCCGGCCGACGTCGAAGCCTCCGCCACGGGTCCAGGATTCCTCGCGGGACAAGGAGACCAGCACCTTCACGCCGCTTTTCTGGGCCGCCACCGCGTTTTTAAGAACCCGGTCCAGGAGCTGCTCGCCGGAGTTGAAGTACAGGCAGCGCTCGCCCCCCTTCACCCCCTTTTCGATGAAGGAGACCACCGCCGGGATGAGTTCCGCCTCCCCCTGGTAGAGGAGGCACAGATGGTCGTGGCTCGGGATCTCCTCCACGGGCTGACGTTCGACAGGCTCTCGGGTGCTCTGTTGCATTGCCGCCCTCCACGTTCACATTAGAAAGTTTTTGTGAAACGTTTTTAAATATACCGGCGACTTTGGATTATGCAATGAAGATGCGTACGAGGACTGGGGTTTTCGAGCGGTGCCACGCCTGGTTGCGCCGGCACGATGCCGCCGGCGGCCTGGGGAGGGGGATTGGTCCGGGAGGGATGGAAGCGGGTGCGGTGGGAAAGGGTGCAGGCGAAGAGGGAACTGCTGGGGAAGCAGGGGCGGGCTGGTCAGCGGGGGCGGGCTGGTCAGCGGCGCCGCCCCGCCTCCCGCGCTTTCATCTTGGCAAGGAAGACCACGTGGCGCAGCCCGCCGTATCCGGGGCGGTGACTGGAAACGGAGAATCCGGCAGCCTGCAGGCGCTTGTCAAAGGCGGCGTCGTAGTTTTCGCCCCAGATGGCAAAGATGCCGCCGGTCTTGAGCACCGAGCGGGTAACCTCGATGGCCACCGAGCCGTAGAGCGGGTCGGCGATCTTGTCGGTCTTCGCGTGGGGGCCGCGATAGAGGTCGAAGACCACGGCATCGAAACGTTCCGGGGAACCGGAGCGCTTCCGGATGATCGCGGCGACGTCCCCGATCTCGACCTTTACCCGGGGATCGTTCACCGCCCCTGCCGTCAGCTCGGCGAGCGGGCCCCGGCACCACGTCACCACCACCGGGTTCAGCTCGGCCACCACGACCTCGGCGGTGGGAGGGAGCTGGTCCAGCACCGCGCGCAGAGTGAACGCCATCCCGAGCCCCCCCACCAGGACCCGCGGGGCCGCGGCATCCTTCAGATGACCGCAGGCCAACTCTCCCAGCGCCATTTCCGAGCGGTGCAGCGCGCTGTTCATCAGGACCTGCGTCCCTATGGTGATGAGGAAGTCCCGCGCGCCGCGCTGCCGCAGCTCCAGGGGCCCCTCCTCGGTCTCGATCCGGTCCAGAACCTTCCACGGTTGTGCCATATATATAATCTCCTGCGGGATGCTTGATACTGCCGGGCCGACCGGAATCAGCTTCGGCGCGGGGCGCGTCGCGCCGCCTCTTCGGCAGCCTCCGCTTCGCCTAAAACGGTGAGGTAGGTGCGGTACCGCTCGGCCGTGACGATACCTTTTTCGACGAGGGGCACCACCGCGCAGCCCGGCTCGGAGCGGTGCCGGCAGTTGTTGAACCGGCACGCCGTTTCCGCCTTCTCCAGACCGGGGAAATAGTGGGCTACTTCCTCGGAGGAGATGTCGACCAGGCCGAAGTCGCGAAAACCGGGGGTGTCGACCAGTTCCCCCCCCTCGGGTAGCCGGTGCAGCGACGAGACGGTCGTGGTATGCCGGCCGAGGCGCCGATATTCGCTCACTTCCCCGACCTTCAGATCGATCCCGGGGCAAAGCGCGTTCAAAAGCGAGCTTTTCCCGACCCCGGTACTCCCGACGAAGGCGCCGCGGTGCTCTTGATGGAAGAACTCGCGCAGCGGGGCGAGCCCCTCCCCGGTTTTCGCGCTGATGGCGAACACGGGAAGCTCGTCGTAGGTCTGCCGTACCGCGGCGGCGAAATCGCCCCCACCGGGAAGGTCGCACTTGTTCGCGACCACAAACGGTTCGAGGCCTGCGGCGCGGGCAGCCACGACGGCGCGATCGATGAACCCGGTCGGGGAGAGGGGAGCGACCACGATACCGAGCACATCGAGATTTGCGGCGACCAGGTGGATCCCGCCGCGGACGTCTCGGCGGCGCAGCTCGGATTGCCGCGATTGACGGGTCAGCACCTCGCCCCGGACCGTCACCAGATCACCCACGACATGGCCGGAATTTCGTTTCACCCGTACCATGCGCCGTTCGCCGTCCGGGAAGAGAACCTCGACCGAAATTCCGAAGTGGGAGACGATCACCCCGGGGAGGTCATGCTTGCTGCTCACTGCGTCTTTCTTCACATTCACATGCACTCCGCGCTGCCGCTGTCACAGGATGCCGCCCGACGCTCTCTCAAAGGCGCCAGCCGGCTCCCAACCACGGCCTTTTCTCCTATATTTCCCACACGGGTCCGTTGACAGATTCTTCTTTATCCACCATATTCTTAAGCATGTAGCCCGAAGTTATGTCAGAAGGCGCCCGATGAGAATTGCACCGTCTGACGCTCTGCAGTAGATCTTGAGCATGAGGTGCCGCCATGAACAAGGAAAGTATTGACGAGGCGATAGAGTTCTACGTCACCGAGCGGATGACTCCCCACGGCAAAAAGAAGGCCCTTTCCCATTTTCTGGCCTGCCTGTACCTGAAACAGCAACGGGAAGAGATCGTCGAATCCCTGCGCAAGGTTCTCGGCCTCAGCCGTTACTACATCGATCTCGCCAAGGTGATGCTCAACCCCTTCAAGGGACCGGAACTGGCCTGGCTCGCCACCATGATCAGCCTCGCCGTCTACGGGGGGGTGCTCATGTCCATCGACGAGGAGCAGACCCTGGGCATCTGCCTTTTCTCCGGTGCGGTAGTGAACGCCGGGTACCTGATCCGTTCGGTCGCCAAAAAATGGTGCGACCTTCACGTCATGATCGCCATCTATACCGAAATCATCCAGATCGTCGACGACGAACTGGAACAGCTCGCCTGATTCCAGCACCCGTCTCAAGGAGCGCCCCGCCCAGTTCGGCGAGACTTCCCACCGCCAGGTCGGTCAGCTCCGGCCAACGAAAGGACCGGGTGGTATCCACGTGTACCGTCGCGGCCCCCGCCGCGCGTCCCGTTTCCAGGTCGAACCGGTAGTCCCCCACCATCACCACCCGTTCCGGGTGAGTCCCCCACTTCGCCGCCAGCTGCAAAATGCCGTCCGGATCGGGCTTGGCCCGGGCCTCGTCGCGCCCCAGTACGTCCGCATGGTCCAGATAGGGGAGCACCCCGATCCGCTCCAGGGTGCGCAGCGCGTTGCCGCGCGTGTTGCGGGTCAGCACCCCCATATGGGCGCCGCGCCGGGAAAGAGCTGTCACCAGATCAACCGCCCCCGGCGCCGGCTCCGTCCTTCCCGCCAGTTCGAGCTCGATCTCCAGCAGGCGTTCCTGCTTGCGGAGCGCTTCGGAACTCGGCAGTCCCGCAAGGTGAACCAGGATGTCGTCCCCCTCGGGAATCCCGAGCTCCTGCCGGATTTGCGCGAAATCGTGAATGGCGACCGTGAGGGTACCGTCGAGGTCGAAGACCCAGTGGCTACTGCGCAGGATGTCCAGGGGGAGATGGGGGCTGTGCATACCCACCGTTGTAGCAGAAGAGCGGGGAAAAGAACAGCGGTTCAGTCAAGATGACCCCGCCACCGGGGGAAAATCACCGGGGGAGGCCCCTTTCCAGAAAGCGTGGGGGGCGGGAAACGACGGAAAGTGCAGGCACAAGATGCGACCGGGCCTGCCTGCGCCAAGTCACTGCGGCAGTTCTGCGGCGGGGGACTCCTCCATGATCCGTTCGAGAAAGGAAACAATCGCTGCGTGGATCTCCGCCGCCCCTTCTCCGGCAAGGATCCCGTGCCGGGTGCGCGGAAAGCTCAGGTACTCCTTGTTGCGGCTCCCGATCAGCTCGAAAAGCCGCCGCGAGCCGCGCGCATCGACCACGGGATCGAGGTCCCCCTGCAGCACCAGGGTCGGAACCCGGATCTGCGGGAGCTTGGGCTCCAACTCGCGCATGAAGCGCTCCAGCTCCTGCAGCCCGACGACCGGGAGGCGGGCGTAGTTGATCTGGGGCCGCTCCGGCATCGTCTGCACGAACTCCTTCTTGCCGAGCTGGTATTTGAAGAGCTCCATGACCCGGTTCCACGCGGTGAGGGCAGGCGCGAAGCGGGATGAGATGTCGCGCAGCCGGTGGGGCGGGCTGACGGCGAAGACGCCGGCGACCGGGATCCGGCTGGCGCAGTCGAGCGCCACCCCGCCACCGAAGGAGAACCCGCCGACCACCACCTTGCTGCAGAGGGCATTCATCAGGGCAAACCCCGCATCCACCGACTCCACCCATTCCTTTCCCTTGCGCCGGGCAAGGTCCTCGGGCGAGGTGCCGTGCCCCTTCAGGCGCACCTGGTAGACCCAATATCCCTGCTGCTGCAGATACTGCGCGAGTTCGGCCACTTCCCGGGGCGCCGCAAGATAGCCGTGCACCAGCACCACCCCGACGCGCCGCGAACGCCCCCGCAAGAGCACCGGCGCCCCGACGGAGCGCTCCTTGGTCTCGCCGGGACGGTAAAAAGCCGCGTAGTCGATCTCGAATTCCTCCCGCGCCTGGCGCTCCAGGAGTTCGGCGACCCGGCGCCGGACCACCCACTCCGGAAGCCACGCCATGATCCGGACCTCCCGTTGCAAAAATCCCAGCGGCACCACCTCGTTCGCGATGACCCCGATCGGATTCTCCAGCCGGATCCGATGCACATCGGTGCGCGCCGACAGGCGATCCCGGTCCTTGACCAGGACTCCGTCACGCCGGGTGAGCACCGCCGTTTCCTGGGCCAGCAGGAAAAAGTCGCGGAACTTGTTGTAGCGATCGTCGGTCAGCAGGGCGACCTGTCCGATGTCCAGGCTGTGATGGCAGGCGACTCCGCTTCGTTTCAGGCAACTCGAAGCAAGGAGAAACACCCGGCGCCGGAAATCGTCTTCGGTGATGGTCCGAAAGGGAAGCGCCCGCAGCAGCGAAGCGAAGAGGTGGTCGTGGTTGACGGTGGTCATCCCGTAGATGGCCGCCATGTACCGGTCCATCAGCCGGACGGCTCCACGCCGCATCGCCGGGAGCGAATAGAGCCGGTCGTCGAAATCGAGCGGCTTGGGCGAGGCGATGTCACTCTGGATGTCGGAATCGGTGAGTTGCGCGGAGACGTCGAGCGCCTCTCCGAAGCGGATGTCCACGTCGACCCCGTTGAAGATCATGCTCCCTTCGGTGAGCATCTCCTCCCGCAGGCGGCTGGAGATCGTCTTCATGAAGAAATCGGCGACGGAGGTGAGGAGGTTCTCGTGGGCCCGGAGCGGATAGTAGGTGATGTTTACCGGGACGATCCAGGTCTTGCCGGAGACGACCGGAGCGAGATCGGTGATCTGGAACAGCTCCTGGAGCCGCGCCGCCTCCTCGGGGGCGCGCTGCGCCAGGGCCTGCAGCCGCTGCCGGTAGAACTGGGTACGCATGGCGAGCGCGGCGGCGCCGGAATGGGGCCGGCCGTTTTTTCCGGTGCCGAAAAAGGAGCGCTGCACCGCCCCCTTGTCCTTTACCATCCTCCCTTCCGGGAAGATGACCCAGTTCGCCTCCCCGGTAAGGAGACTCTTCACGACCAGGCGATCGCGGTCCGGGTCCCGGGTGGATACCGCTCCGACCAGCTCCAGGAAACTGCTGAAGGGCCCCTCGAAGAAGGAGGCATCGGCCAGGGACCAGACGGTAGCCCCGGTGGCTTGATGGATGTGGTACGGGAGGATGAGGGTTTCGATCCTGGTGAAGTGGTTCACCACGAAGACGATGGACCCCTTGGGAAGGTTCTCCCGGCCGTGGACCCGGATCCGCAGCTTGGAGAGCCCCTCGGCGAGGGAGATCATCCGCCCGGTGGCAAGGTAGGCGTAGGCGTTCATCGCTCCCCTCCCGAGGCTCCGCTCGCAGCAGCCCGGGAAAGGAGCCGCCGCAGCCATCCCGGGCGGTTGGTCATGATGGCGTCCACCTCCAGCGCGGCAAAGCGCCCCGCCCCGGCCGGATCATCCACGGTCCAGACGTGGACCTCCATCCCCGCCTCCCGCAGCCGGGCAACGAATGCGGCATCCAGGACCTTGTGCCCCCGGCTGGCCAGCCCGTCCGCACCGATCCTCTGGAGGGTCGCCACCACCTGTTCCGGCCTGGGGTACCAGCTGCCGCGCCAGCGGTAGTCGGTGAGCCAGCAGGCGCGGTAGCCGGGGAGCGTTTCCTTCAAGAGCTGGATCAGCGGGGCGCTGAAGCTGAGGAAGCGGACCCGCTCCGGCTCGACCCGGCTGGCCGCGAGCACCGTCGCGAGTTCCGGGACGATTTCCGTCCCGCTTTTCAGCTCCACGTAGATCCGCTTGCCCGGAGGAAGCTCGTCGAGCACCTCCGCAAGGGTGGGAATCCACTCGCCGCTCCAGGGGGTCCCCTGCCAGCGGCGCTGCTCCAGCGCGCGCAACTCGGCCACAGTGCTTTGGCGCACCTCGAGGTCCTTCGTGGCGGTCCTTCCGGTGGTGTCATCGTGCAGGCAGACGATGGCGCCGTCGGCGGTCAGGCGAAAATCGGCTTCGATGCCGTCGGCCCCCTGCTCGAAGGCGAGCCGGAAGGCGCCCAGGGTGTTTTCCGGGGCATCCCGCGAGGCGCCGCGGTGCCCGATGACAAGAGGTGTCGAGGACATGGCCGATTCCTTTCTTGCGCCCGAGAAACAGCAGGGGCCACACTCATAATCGGATGCCGGCCGGCAAAGGTAAAGCAAAAAGAAGGAGAGCCACCTGCCAGAAGGGCATCACCGGACCGGGAGCCAAAACGGCCTCCTCCGAGCGGGCCAGGTCTGGCTCTACCAGCGCCCCACCGGGGATAGAACCACGATGTCACACTTATGTAACATTCCGGAATGACATTACTTTCCCGTAAGAAAGGCTAAAGTTGCCGCGGGCGTTGCCGATGAGGGGAGGACACCATCTGAGGACCGGAGCAGCCGCCCCGGAGCAGCGGAAAGGAGAGGAGCATGAAACTAAACGACATGAAGATCGGCCCGCGCCTGGGCCTGGGCTTCGGCACCGTGGTCCTGCTGGTCATCGCACTGGGGGGAGCCGGGTTCTGGGGGATCAGCACCATCACCGGCGGCATGAAACGGGTCCTGGAGCAGGAGGTGAAGACCACCGAACTGGCGACCGACATCGCGGTGAAGGTGAACGAACTCCGCCGCTATGAAAAGGACAGCTTCATCAATATCGACAGTCCGGAAAAGGTCGCGGACTACCAGAAAAAGTGGCAGGAAAAACAACTGAAGGCGGCCAACCTGCTGGGCGCGCTGGAAAAGGAGCTGACCCGTGCCGATGAGCTCCAGGCCGTAAAGACGATGCGCGAGCAGATGCAAGGCTACGAAGCGGGATATGCCAAGGTGGTGGGCCAGGTGCAGCAACACCGGATCACGACCACGCAGCAGGCCAACCGCGCCATCGAAGAGTACAAGGA
Source organism: Geomesophilobacter sediminis (assembly GCF_016458275.1). Lineage (GTDB taxonomy): Bacteria > Desulfobacterota > Desulfuromonadia > Geobacterales > Geobacteraceae > Geomesophilobacter > Geomesophilobacter sediminis. Next base: position 12,342 of record NZ_JAEMHM010000026.1, on the reverse strand, counting down.
CGCGATCCACCGGCTGGAGGCGGAATCGAAGTCCCTGGCGGAAAAGAAGAAAGAGGCGACCCAGCGCGAAGAGCAGCGGCTGCAGCAGAGCACCCAGCGCGCCGAGATCGTCCTTGCCGCCCTTCTGGCGGCCATCATCCTCATGAGCGTCGCGGTCAGCTTCGTCATCACGAGGAGCATCACGCGCCCCCTTGCCGTCGGGGTGGCCCTGGCGCGGCGTCTGGCGGTCGGCGACCTCAAGGTCGAGATCGGGGAGACGAGCAGGGATGAAACCGGGGAGCTGCTGGCAGCGATGCAGGAGATGGCCCGGCGGATCGGGGCGCTGGCTGCGGACGCAACTCTTTTGGCCCAGGCCGCCGCTGCGGGCAAGCTCGACGTCCGCGCCGACGCCAGCAAGCACGAGGGGGAATACTACCAGATCGTGGCCGGGGTGAATGCCACCCTCGATGCCGTCATCACCCCCCTCAACGTCGCGGCCACCTACGTAGAGCGGATCGCGCACGGCGACGTCCCCGCGAAGATTACCGACAACTACCAGGGCGACTTCAACGTTCTCAAAAACAACATCAACACCTGCATCGACGCGGTGAACCTCCTCATCGCCGACGCCAACCTCCTCTGCGCCGACGCCCTGGAAGGCAAGCTCGCCACCCGGGCCGACAGCCAGCGCCACCAGGGAGACTTCCGGAAGATCATCGACGGCGTGAACGCCACCCTCGATGCAGTGACCGGGCCTTTGAGCGTGGCCGCTGAGTGCGTGCGCAAGGTGGCACGGGGCGAGATCCCGCCGCCGATCACCGCCTCCTACCGCGGCGACTTCAACGAGATCAAAAACGACCTGAACCAGTTGATCGACGCCTCCGGCAAAATCACCGTCGCGGCGCGGACCGTCGCCTCGGGAGACCTCGGTATCGAACTCGTCCCCCGCTCGGAGAACGACGCCCTGATGCTGGCCCTTTCGGCAATGGTGCGCAAGCTGCGCGACGTGGTGACCGATGTCACCGAGGCGGCGAACAACGTCGCCAACGGCAGCCAGCAACTCTCCTCCAGCTCCCAGCAGATGTCCCAGGGGGCCAGCGAGCAGGCCGCGGCCGCCGAGGAAGCGAGCTCCTCGATGGAGCAGATGTCATCCAACATCCGGCAGAACGCGGACAACGCCCTGCAGACCGAGAAGATCGCAGCAACGTCGGCGGTCGAGGCGCAGGACGGCGGGAACGCGGTAGGCAAGACGGTCGCGGCGATGAAGGAGATCGCCGGGACCATCGGGATCATCGAGGAGATCGCGCGCCAGACCAACCTGCTCGCGCTCAATGCGGCCATCGAGGCGGCCCGGGCCGGGGAGCACGGCAAGGGATTTGCCGTGGTGGCCTCCGAGGTGCGCAAGCTCGCGGAGCGGAGCCAGAAGGCGGCCGGGCAGATTTCCCAACTTTCGGCATCGAGTGTCGAGGTGGCTGAGAAGGCCGGTATCATGCTGGACGGGATGGTGCCCAAGATCAACAAGACGGCGGACCTGGTCCAGGAGATCTCCGCCGCCTGCCGCGAGCAGGATTCCGGTGCCGACCAGATCAACCGGGCGATCCAGCAGCTCGACCAGGTAATCCAGCAAAACGCAGCGGTTGCCGAGGAGATGGCGTCCACCGCCGAGGAACTTTCCAGCCAGGCGGAACAGCTGCAGGATGCCATCTCGTTCTTCTCGGTCGGCGACCAGGCGAGATCAGGAAAAGCGCGGGGCAGCTCCCCGCAGCGGAGCCTCCCCCGCAAGTCCGCGCAGAAAGAGCCGCGGGGCAGCAACGCGAAGCAGCTGCTTGCCAGCAACGGAGCCGGCGTGGATCTCGCCCTGCAGGAGGAGGCACTCGGAGAGTTCGAGCGGTTCTAGAAGAAGGCACCGACGGTAACAAAACAAGGGCGCCGGGCCACCCGCAAAGCGGAGTGGTCCGGCGCCCTTGTTTTTAGAAGCCCCCGGTAGGAGCGACATTCTTGTCGCGATGGAGTCTAATTGCTGCGTACATTGTGGGAGCGCCTTTCCAGGCGCGAATGCCCCCAACCGTTGTCTCCGCCTCCGGCGGTTCGCGCCAGGAATGGCGCTCCCACAGAAATGGCAGCTCCATGCCAGTTATACAGGGAGCGCCATTCTTTTCGCGATCAAATCTCCGCTTCTCCGTCGGTCCTCAAATAACCACCCTGTTCCCTCCCCTGTCCTGTGGGAGCACCTTTCCAGGCGCGATTAACGGCAACCGTTGCCCAAGCCCCCCCTCTTGTGAGTTAGGTTGAGGAGCGCCCCCCTGTAGGAGCGACATTCTTGTCGCGATTTCCCGACCGGTATCGCACAGGAATGCCCCCTTTTTCTCAACATAATGGAATCCGAATTTCCCTTGTGGGAGCGCCTTTTCAGGCGCGATTAACGGCAACCGTTGCCACCGCCTCCGGCGGATCGCGCCAGGAATGGCGCTCTCTTAACTGAACGGGATTATCCCCCAAAAGAAGTTCCGTCCTTTGATCCCCCCCTTTGGCAAAGGGGGGTCAGGGGGGATTTGGTTTTGAGGTTCTAACTGGTCGAAAGAACCTCCCGCACCGCCTCCAACTCCGGTGCCCCCTGCCGTTCTGCAGCCAGTTCCAGCGCCACCATTCCCAGATCCCGGTAGAGGCGCCCCAGCTCCGGCTCCCACCCGTCGAGCGCCGCGATCTGCCGCCCGACCACCTCGGCATCCCCCCGCGAGATCGGTCCGGTTAGCGCCTCGGCCGGACCGACCCGAAATACGTTATCCAGTGTCCCCCGCACCAGCGGCTCCATCACCTGCAATGCCGTTTCCCGGGACAGCCCACCTTTGCCGTAGGCGCGAAGGCCGGCTTCTATCAGCGCGTTGAGGTAGTTGCAGACCATGACCGAACCGCAGTGGTAGAGCGTCTTGTATTGCGGGTCGATCGAGAAAGGCATGCCGCCGATGGCGGCGAAGGCTTCCTCCAAGAGGGGAAGCGCGCGGGGGTCGGCTTCCATGCCGCACCACGTGCCGGCAAAGCTTTCCGCCGAAACCGCGGGATCGGCGAAGCTCCGCACCGGATGGACACTGGCGACGGCTCCCCCGGAAATAACCGCCGGGAGCAAGACGGAGCTGGGGAGCGCGCCGGAGAGATGGCAGACGACGCTTCCACCAGAGACCAAGCCAGTGCGGCCGAGGCTCTCGGCGCAGGAAGCAAGAGCGCCATCGGCGGCGGCGATGAGAAAAACGTCCGCCGGACCGAGCTCCGAAAAGTCAGCGACGGGAGTCCCCGCGCCGATGAACGCGGCAGCGTCCGCGGCGCTTTCCGGCGAGCGGTTCAGGATCTCCCCAATGGCAAAGACGCCATTCCGATGCCAGAGCCTTCCCAGCGTTTTGCCGACCTTGCCACAGCCGATGATGGTAACCCTTTTCATGCCAAGCACTCCCTGACCTCCCTCCCAGCTATGTAAATTCCCATCAGTAGACAGTTCAAAAGCGATGAATCAAAAAAACGGAGCTTCCGAGAATTCCGGGGAACCTACAGTATATTTCCACCAAGCGCTGCTTGAGAACTCGCGTTCCCCCCTTTGCGAAGGGGGGAACGTAGCGCCTCGTCTCGTCCTTCGAATGAACACCACCTTGACTCCCCAGAATTCCAGGATGAAAAAAAAGCGGCAAGGTGCGTGAAGATACCCTTGCCGCTTTCCATATTCCACCTAATTTTTTCAAGTGGGTAAGCTAGGCGCTCAGGGCGTCCCAAGCCCGATGAAGTCCCCCTTTGCGAAGGGGGATTTAGGGGGATTTGCTTCTAGGGTTCAACCCTTTCGAGATAACCCACACCTAGTCTTGTCGAATGCGTAAGCCAGGCGCCCGGGGAATCCGAGAGCCGTGGGATCAGGTGACGATGTAGGATACTGGGGCGGACCAGTCGCTGCGGTTGCCGTCGACGTCGTACTGGAGTCGAAAAGTCAGCTTGGTGGCCAGCTCCAGGTCTTGTAGCTCCTTCGTGCTGGTAACGAACTGCACGACTACGTTGTAAGACGATTCGTCGACCGGGTCCCCTTTGCACATGGACAGGACGTAGCTGACCTTGCCGGGATGAGCTTTCACCCTGATCACTGCGGAGCCTGGCTTACCTCCACGCTTGATACTCTTGATGACCGGGGGATATTCCGGCTGCGCAACGACGACGCGTGTCGCCGCCCTGCTCTTCAACCGGAATCCGGTGTTTTCCAGAATACTTAAATCTTTCTTCCGGACTGCCACCATTTGTATGTACGTCCCGATAAGGGTAAGGCCAGTGATCAAATCTTCCCGGGCTTGGTTTCGCTCGGTAATCCAGTTCCGATGACCGGTATTCGCCGCCCTTACCTTCTCCCAGAGCGTGGTCACCAGCCCTTTCAACTCTTGCGGATCCGGAGCAACATCCGTAGACCATTGGTAATTGCGGAAAAATGGATGCTCAATCAGGAGATCCGCGATATTTCCACCACGCAAAACAAGATTGTCGTTGTTTAGATCGTAAAACCTTAGGTCGAGTAAATCGATCATAGCAGCCCTCCATCATAATTAGTGGACTCTCACCCCCCCCCATCGATTGCGAAGTATAGCTCCGCCGAAAAACCACTCAAGGGTCCCGCGATATTAATTTGGTCAGGCATCCCCTCTAACCCTGCCAGTACGAAGTCTGAAACCTTCTCATCAAACGGAGGGCCATCCCTCCAAGATTGGATGACCGTCCTCCTCAGCCGAAGAAAAAGAAAGAAGGCCCTTCAGCCGAAGAGGTGGCTCTCAAGCCGAGGAGGGTGGCTCTCAAGTCGGAGCGGGTGGCTTGGAAGCCGCAGAGGGTGGCTCGGAAAGCCGCAGAGGGTGGCTCCGAAGCCGCGGAGAGAGGCTCCGAAGCCGCAGAGGAGGCTCCGAAGCCGCGGAGGGTGGCTCCGAAGCCGCAGAGGGAGGTTCCGAAACCGCAGAGGGTGGCTCTGAAGCCGCAGAGGGTGGCTACGAAGCCGCGGAGGGTGGCTCTGAAGCCGCAGAGGGTAGCTCCGAAGCCGCAGAGGGTGGCTCCGAAGCCGCAGAGGGTGGCTACGAAGCCGCAGAGGGTGGCTACGAAGCCGCAGAGGGTGGCTCTGAAGCCGCAGAGGGTGGCTACGAAGCCGCAGAGGGTGGCTACGAAGCCGCAGAGGGTGGCTCCGAAGCCGCGGAGGGAGGCTCCGAAACCGCAGAGGGAGGCTCCGAAACCGCAGAGGGAGGCTCCGAAACCGCAGAGGGAGGCTCTGAAGCCGCAGAGGGTGGCTCCGAAGCCGCAGAGGGAGGCTCTCAAGCCGCAAAGGGTAGCTCCGAAGCCGCAGAGGGAGGCTCTGAAGTCGCCGAAGGAGGCTCTTCAGTCGGAGAAGACCTCTCTCCAGCTAAAGGAGGGGGCTCTCCGCCCGGGGAAGAGGCGTCTCAAGCCTAAGAGTGGCTTCCTTCGCCCGAAGAAGGAAGCTCTTCGGCGAGAGAGGGGGGGGGGTCCCTGAAGGATGTACTTATGGTGAACAACGGGGTGATTCACACCGAAAAGCATTTAGTTCTGGGGGGAGTTGCGTCGTGGTGCAACAGGGACTTATTGTGGCTGGTAAAGACGGCATGCAGTGCCGGCGGTAATGGAGGGCATCTCGTTTGGCTTGCGGAACCTATCAAAGTCGCCGGGTAGCCCCCTGGATTTACCCATTGGGATCTGACTCTTTCCTGCCTATTAATGCTTCCCTAACCTTTACCGATAGAGAGTCAATATTGAACGGCTTTTGCAAAAAAATCATGTTTTTATCTATGTTACCTCGATCAGCCATAACATCGGCAGTATAACCGGACATGAACAAACATTTCATGTTGGGATTGGACTGAAGCAAATTTCTCGACAGATCACGTCCATTCATTCCAGGCATGATGATGTCGGTAACCAATAGATCTATTCTTCCCTGATTCTTCTCGGCAAGTTCCTTTGCCTCTTCGGGCGAATTGGCTGACAATACCTTATATCCCAACTTGGAAAGCATCGTAGTGCCTAGGTTCATAATTGCAGCTTCATCTTCTACCAGTAGAATTGTTTCGTTGCCCCCAACGAGAGCTGGCTTGTCATTTGACTCGGTAACTACATCTGTTACACCAGGAAGATAAATTCTGAAAATAGTCCCCTGCCCCGGTTCGCTGTACACTTTGATTTGCCCACCATTCTGCTTAACGATGCCATAGACCGTTGCCAAGCCTAGTCCGGTTCCTTTCCCAACTTCCTTGGTGGTATAAAATGGTTCGAAAATATGTGCGATAGCCTCTTTTGGTATGCCACATCCATTATCGGACACAGAAAGTACTACGTATTCGCCCGGTGAGACATCGGTGCGCTCATCCCACCCAGTGTTGTCGATAGTAAAATTTTCCGTTTTGATATCAACCTTCCCTACACCTGAAATGGCATCCCGTGCATTGACACAAAGATTTGCCATTATCTGATCCAGTTGGGATGGATCGATTTTTATCCTTAGAAGTTTTTTGCCGGGCTTCCAGACAAGATCAATATCCTCACCCATGAGTCGCTGAAGCATTTTCAACATACTGGAAACGGCATCGTTGAGATCAAGTATTTTTGGTTCTACTACCTGTTGGCGGGAAAATGTCAGCAATTGTCTGGTGACTTCAGCGGAACGCTCTGCAGCGTTAAGGATTTCCTCCAAGTGATGATAAACTGGATTTGTTTGATCTGCTTTCATAAGCCCAAGTTGGGCATTGCCAACAATAATAGTGAGCATATTATTGAAATCGTGGGCTACTCCTCCGGCGAGTCGGCCAACTGACTCCATCTTCTGAGCTTGCTGAAACTTAACTTCGGTCTTTCGATGTTCGGTGATATCCCGCACCGTCTGGATAATGCCGATGATATTTCCTTCGCTGTCAAGTATTGGCGAGCAGATATAAGACGCCCAGAGGGTTTTCCCGTTATTCGGAAACTGAATTTGGACTTCGGCAGTATCAACCGACTCTCCAGCAATAACTTTGTGCAGCCTCTCCAACACACCAATTTCTGCCAGAACCGGGAAAACATCCTGAGGCAATCGCCCTATTACTTCAGCGGATTTTTTCCCGGTCATCTTCTCCATATAGGGATTCCAAACCCGATAATAAAGATCACGGTCGTGAACGACGATACCTTCCTGTGCACTGTTGATAATAAGCTGATTCAACTTTAGAGCTTGCCGCAAATCCTCCTCTGACCGCTTGCGCTCGGTGATGTCCTGCACCGTCACGGCCAGTCCGTTGCCGGAGCGCACGAGCCTTCTCTTTTCCCACTCGATGTGCAAGCTGCTTTCCAGCGGCGTTCGTGTCTCATCTTCATAGAAGCCCGATGCCATCGCCCCGCGGAAAATGTCCATCAACTCATTGAAATACGTCGCCGGGTGGAGACTGGAGAGTTTCATCTGCAGGAGCTCCCTTTGCGGGATGCCGTAGAACTCCGCGCCGCGCTTGTTGCAATCGACCACGACAAAGTCGACGATGGCGCCGCTCTTGTCGTACAGGGCCTCATACATATAATAGGCCTCACTCCCTCCTTCCGTGGCGATACGATAGGCCCTGCGCACCTCCTCCTCCTGATGCTTTTTCCTGACCAGGTTTCTTGACATTCTTGCGGCCGCCAGTGCAAACAGGAACAGGATAACGCTTCCCGAGGTCGCCATTCTCCGGTCGGCTGCCCAGACTTTCTGATGGGGAGCAAGATAATCCTGTTCGGAGAGTCCCACCATGGCGACCAGCGGATACTCCGCCAGCGTTTTCCAGGCGACATAGCGCGACAGCTTGTCGCCAAACCATTGCTCACCGTTTAAATACGAGGTGCCTTCAGGTAAATTGAAAAGCGGCACGGCACGCAGCATGGCAGCATTTGAATCTTGCGTCGAACTTCCGAATTTCGCTGAACGCAGGGTCCCGTCCAGACCGGCCGCCATCAGCAGTCCCGTTTTGCCCGGGAAGGCCCCGGCATAGAAGGCGGTAAGGTAGTGGAGGTCAAAGCCAACAATCGCGATCCCATCAAACATCCCTTGCGGCGTGTTCAACCGGCGCGTAAACGAGATGACAGGGTTCCCTGTCGTTCGTGACACGATCGGCTTCCCGATCAGAAGCGCTTTCGAGTCATCGTTTTTATGGTAGGTAAAGTAATCCCTGTCGGCAAACGAGACGTTCGCCAGGTTGCCGAGGATAGCTGTTACCGGTCTCCCTTCCCGGTTGACGATGATCACATTGATGATCTGGGGATCGCGAAAGAGCCCCCCCTGCGACAACTCCCGCAGATTCAGATTTCCTTGGGACCGTTCCCAGGCGTACTGCATCTGCAAGGTGATCTGATTTGCCCGTTCGATTGCCTGGGTGAGATACTGCACGTAGTCCTTGCACAGCTCCGAGGCTTCCGCGAGCGCTTTCTTCTCGCACACCCGCTTCTCCGCATCAATTTTCGAGAGGGTCCAATACCAGAGCGCCGCGGCCAGCGCGAGACACAGCAGAGGCCATGCAAGAATTTGCAGAATGCCACTCCTGATGAATTTGGAGCCCGAGATGGTGCGCCCGGCATGCTGGAGCACGCTGTCGATGGACATGCTGATCCTTTTTCCCACCCCTTATTTCACTCCCCAGATTTTTCGGTATCTCTCCCGGTAACCGTTATCCGGGTCGAACTCGTTGTACTTGCCGCCGTCGAATTTGATATTGGCAGGAGTCACCAGGTGAACCGGGGCCGAATAGCCACTATCCTTCTGCCCGGCAAAGGCGCGGTTAAGTTCGTCAATGGCCTGCCAGCCATGAAGTCGGAGCGGTTCGGCGACCGTGCCGATCTGGTAGCGGTTCTTGCGAATCCGCTCGAACGCAAGCTCGCTGCCATCCCCAGCGGATATGTTCCTTGGATAACCGTTGCCGGGAATCGCGGCGGCAATAAACGTGGGTGGCATGGCATCAAAGTAGAGATCATTGACGGCAATTGAATACGTCCATTTCCCGCTATAGCTCCGCAACAGCCATGCAGTACGCTGCGGCATGGCTGTTGCGGTATTTTTCAAAGGGGTAGTGTCAACAATCAGCACCCTGCATCCCGCGCACTTGCGCAGAGTGTTGATTGCTGCGTTGGTCTTTTCGTTGGCAATTGCGTAGATGGGATCGTTGAAGATGATCACTCCTGCCGTGCCATTGGAGTCAGCCACGGCATACATCGCGGCGGCCTTGCCGACATCAGTCGGTTCCGTGGCGAGATTGGTGAAGATCGGCATGCTACGGTCAGGCCCCGGCTTACCCAAGGCATGCCACCCCACTATCTTGATACCCTTTGCCGCGATGTCTCTGATCTCATCGGCCTGCTCCTGAGCGTCGACAGTGCCGAGTATGATGCCGTCCGGCTTGAGACTGGCCGCCTGCCTCAAGGCATTCCTTCTACCAGACACCGTGCCTTGACCGTCGATCAGGCGAAAATGCCAGCCTATGACCTTTGCCGCTTCCGCTGCAGCCTTGCCGACTCCGCGGGCCCCGCCATTGCGCTGGTCAGCGCTGACATAAATGACGGACTTGTTGCGTTGGGCGGACGGTCCGGTGGTCGGCCCGTTCCAGGGTAGATTGGGCTTGGAAACGAGGTCTGTATAGCGCTTCGCCTCGGCAACGAATGAATCCTGGGCAACCGCCACGCTGTACAGCAGTGTGGCAGCGACCCCGACCGTCCCTATTAAGAACGACTTGTTTTTCATCGTCACCCCCTTTAACTCGGCAATCATCCGAATCTACTACGCGGTTGGAGGGACAAACGGGGGAACTAACGGGGGTCCAGTGGAACTGTCGGGAACTAACCGCTGGAACTAACTGGTCAGGCTTGGCAAGTTGCAAAGTCTCTTCCGAGGTTGGGGGAGATTACCACTTTGCCAGCCTGGACCCCGGTTCTTACACGAAAAACAATTAACAAATTTTATATTCTAAAATTAATGTATCAGGGAAAATTTGTGAGTGCCAATGGCAAGTTAGGATCATAACATACTACTCATAAAATGCCACACAACTGTCTCATTGGTAACCCGGGAATGGCAAACCGGCCCTGCTTACTGCCCCTTTGACAAAGGTGGGCTGGGGGGACTGGCCTTGGTCCTTGAACAAGGACAGTCAGGAGGACCCAATGACTCAAGCCAAAGAGTGGTTTCTTCGCCAGAAGAAAGAAGCTCTACGGCGAGAGAAGGGGGTTCTCTGAAGAAGGCACCTTCTGATCAATAGTAAGGGGGTGGATCACACCGAGAAGCATTGGGTTCTGAGGGGGAATTGCGTCGTGGTGCAACAGGGGCTCATTGTGGCTGGGAAAGACGGCATGCAGTGCCGGCGGTAATGGAGGGCATCTTCTTGAGGGGCAAAGTCGTACGTCAAGTTGAGGAACGAAACGCCACAACCGATTCGCGCAGTAACATCTACACAGAAAACAAAGCCCGGAGCGCAGCAAGCTGCGTTCCGGGCTTCTTTTTCACCCTGGCACTGACTCAGAAGGATACCGGTGATGGCGGTGTATTACGAGTTCACGAGGAACGCATAATTCCATGGGCGTCCCCCTATCGTCCTGGGCGTCCCCCTATCGTCCGGCAGCCGCACCTCCGATCCTGGCTGAGGAAAGGCACCCGGTTCCCACCGGGTGCCTTTCTTTTGGTCGATATCGCCGGAAGCCCCCCCTACCCCCGCGGGGGCTCCAAGGGGCCGTACCATTTGCCGTTGAGGGTCTCGATGGGAATGCTCCCCTCCACGCCGTGCTGCAACGCGACCAGGTTTCCGTTGGCGTCCGGCCGAATCGCCACGATAGTGATCGCCGGCTGCCGGGGATCGCTGTGGTGGGTACCGCCGGCAACGTACCAGTACTTGCCGGCGGCAACCGGCTTTTCCTGAGTCCATGACATAACCGCCTACCTCCAGTGTCAGTGATAGGGACCAAGGTCCCAGCCGAGCCAGTTGGCCGCTACCGGGGTGGGCGGGCCCGGCGCCACCGGCGCGGTGCCCCCCCCTGCAAACAAAAATGCCCGGCCCCCCCGAAGGGTGCGCCGAGCATCGTTGCTGGCCGAAAGGCTTTGCTTTGCCACCAACTATAGTGGGAGAGGGTCACGTGAGCAAAAAATAATGTGGCAAAAGAGGAGGGCGGGGCCACGTCTTTTCCGAAGCAAAGGTCCTTCTCGGTACCCGTGACCTACCGGTTCCTGTCGGAATCGGTGGCGGGCTTGCCGCGGAATACGCAGGTCAGGCCCTCTTGGATCAAATCATTTTGCACGGAACATTTCATCTAGCAGCGGAGCCATTTTGGTACGGCGCCACCGCTCCCGCTATCCGAACATTGATTTGTACCAGTACCCGCCTTCATCGTGCAGCCACGTTGAAAACTCAGGGCAGTCGAGGACTGCCAATTCATTCATATTAATTTTGTACCTATTGAATAGCGAAAGCAGCTCTCTCATTTGGACTTCGTCAACTTTGTCCTTCTCTACTGAAATATCAATAGCGATGCCTGCCCCCTCATAGTTAGTTACGCAATCCAGCTTACCCAACCACTCAAAAAAAGCGGCTTCATCATGTTGGGAAAAAAACACAACACCTTGGGCTTCAAGAATTACCGTTTCAGACTTCATCTCTTCCTTCCTCCAGGATAAACGTTGACATAGCCTCCGCCAGCCAGCAGGGGCCGTTGGTCATTTGATTAAGTTCCCACAGTAACTTAACGAAGTAACCAGCGTCCCCTCTCCTCTAGTAGACAAGTCCCGTCTCATCCGGTTCCCTTCCAGTAAAGCCGTACTTACTGTCCTCTACTCTTTTACTTTTCGTGGATGACAGAAATTATCCTGCCATCCCTCTTACTAATCTCTACAATCACTACTCCTCCACGCGCCCCAAAGAACATATTTCCATGAAATGTACCTGTAACCGTCCACACATCTCCTTTAAGTTCAGCAGATAACGGTTTCTCTTTTTCAATCTTCGCTTTTCCATAAATAGGGATCGCAACTGCCTCAGCAATTTTTACGGCTGTATCATTGTCGGGCACAAAGCCTGCTGGCGGAACATATCCTGGTTCTTTCTCTGACGCAAATGTCACAATGTAGAAGAAGAAAATTGTAAAAGGTATTAGCAACAAATTATATCTTATAACCATGAGCGATACTCCAATCACTGGGGGGGGACAAGCCTGAGTCAAAGCCTCCTCCCAGGCTAAGAAAAGGGGGCAGGCTGCTTTCCTTTCTCGTTGGTTGATTATAAAATTCAGCCTGTCCCCACTGCTGTCCCATAGACTCTAAAGTAGCGCCAGCTGTGGATTTGGCGTATTTTTGGGTGGTCGAAATAGGTGCTC
>NZ_JAEMHM010000025.1 GCF_016458275.1 Geomesophilobacter sediminis | reverse complement strand
CGTTTTCTTCCTCTATGCCTTGCGACGGGTCAACTGTCCCAGTTGCGGGGTGAAAGTCGAACGGATTCCTTGGACAGAGGGAAAGAACCACCTGACCACGACTTACGCCTGGTTCTTGGCTACCTGGGCCAAGCGGTTGTCCTGGAAAGAGGTCGCCGTGGTCTTCGGCACCAGTTGGGACAACGTTTTTCGCTCGGTCAAGATGGCTGTAGCTTGGGGCCTTGGCCACCGCGATCTCGAAAATGTCACTGCAATCGGCATCGACGAGATCGCCTGGAAAAGAGGTCACAAGTACCTGACGTTGGTGTACCAGATCGATACCAACTGCCGCCGGCTGCTTTGGGTCGGAAAAGAGCGGACCGGAAATACGCTCAGACAGTTCTTCAAGGACTTCGGTGTCGAACGAACATCGCGGCTGGGCTTCATTTGCAGTGACCTCTGGCAACCCTATCTGCGGATAGCGGCAGAAGTGGCTGGAAAAGCGCTGCATATCATTGACCGGTTCCATCTCATGACCCATTTCGGGAAGGCGATAGACAAGGTCAGGGCGACAGAAGCCAAAGAGCTTAAAGCTAAAGGAAAGCAGCCAGTTTTAACCGGGAGCCGATGGTGCCTCCTGAAACGACCAGCCAATCTGACCGACAAGCAAACGGTCAAACTGAAGGAACTGCTGGCAATTAACCTCAAAACTGTTCGAGCATATCTGCTCAAAGAGGACTTTGACCAGTTCTGGCACTACAAGAGCGCCGGATGGGCTGGAAGGTTTCTCGATGAATGGTGCCGTCGAACGATGCGCTCACGTTTGAAGCCGATGAAGAAGATAGCTCAGATGCTGCGCTCCCACCGGCAGCTACTTCTGAACTGGTTTGGAGCCAGAAGGAAGGTTGCCCTGGGCGCTGTCGAGGGGTTTAACAACAAGGCGAAAGTAACCTGCAGAAAAGCGTACGGTTTCAGAAATGTTGAGGTTATAAAAGTCGCTTTGTATCACACACTTGGAAATCTGCCTGTGCCTAAGGGCACCCACAGATTCTGCTGAAGAACCTAATTTTTTAACAACGTCCCCTGGAAGATCCCGCCTGTAATGATAGATCGGAATGCGGCCTATCCTGCTCACGGTTCCAGCAGATTGGCTATTTACATTTTGACGGAGGGAAATGTGGAAAATTCGAAGCCAATTACGACGTACGAGCGTAAGCCATTTACTTTTCATATTTATTCAGATCGTGTAGTAGTGATAGACAATGGCCCTTTTAATTTAAAACTTGAAAGATCTGCAAAAATTAACGAAATGAAAGAGGCAACGACATTTAAATTTTTTGGCATCGAAATGATTAAGATCAAAGGACTAAACGGTTCCGATTTATTAAAGGTTAGGATTGAACCACATGATATAGAGAAATGTGTACGACAAATTAATGATTTAATACGCGAAAAACATGAGCTTTCATATGGTGTAGATCCATTTATTCAGATCAACTTTTCTCTTTTGGGAGGAAGTGAAATTCCAATTGATCCAGGTGAAAAATGTAAGGTTATATTTAGTAACAATCTGATTAGTTTAGAATCAAAAAGATCCACATTTAAAATTAACCTTACTCATGTTCATGATCTGGAGATCGGCGGCCCAGGAGAGGTTCGCACTGACGCAGGAATGATTGGTGGTGGGTTTGGTATAGACGGAGCCATTGCTGGTATCGGGATTGCCTCAGTCATAAATGCGCTAACCGCCAAGAACACAGTCAATACCGTATTAAAAATTGATTGGGAAGGAGGCGAGGTTTTTCTGCATACTTCTGAGTTTAACCCTGAGACATTACGTCTTAAATTATCCAATACATTTACCACTATAAAAGCATTGAAAAACCGAGTTTCTAACGACATTGTTTTGCAGCTTGAAAGGCTAATATTAATGAAAAATGCAGGTCAATTGACAGATTTTCAATTTGAACAAGCAAAAGAAAAACTTTTTGAAGTAAACCAATAAGATCCAGATTAGTGTTGCTTAAATCTGGATGTAAAGGCTACCTTGAAAGTAGCGTTGCCGCCGCTGAACCTTTCTTACCTGCTACCACTTTTCGAAAAAGAGGACGGTTTTATGAAAATGATTCCAGTAGTGTTAGCTCTAGTGTTAATTGTGTCTATGCAACTCTCTACATCTGCGGAAAGCGTGTACGTGAAGACTGGTTCTATAGGTAAGCAGATACTTCCTGAGCCAACCTCCTTAACTACAACCTCAAGCTCAAGCCCGGCCTACAGGCCTCTTGAACAAATAGTTGGGGAAAAGGTAATTTTTCTGCCTAAACCGCTCTCATTACGGCATTTTGGTTATCAAAGTTTCAGTGGAGGATCCGGACAGTTTGGTCAGCCAACCTACGACGAGGCTGTTGGCAGGATCGGAGTAGTTACGAAGGTTTCTCCAAATAGCTATTCCGGCAAAATAACCGTACAAATGGAAGATAACGGGAATATATACCTTGGAAATGGTAGCGATTCAGTTGATGGTATCGCCTTAGTCTCCGAAATTGATTATGCCCGTAAGACATATATTGGCAAAACTTTATGGTGCAAAGGAACCTGGCTTGAAACCTATGATGAAAATAAAGAAAAAAAATTTGATGAGAACAAAGCGATTACAATTGAAGATTTGAAAAAGGAAGATTTGAAAAAAGCCAATATAAAAAAGTATTCTCCAGTTAAGGTCACCGATGTTGTTGCCGGGTGGTACAGTATGAGTCCGGTGAGGTTTATCCTACGATCAAGTAACGGCCAAGAAGGATACGTTGATGTGTCTATCAGTGGTACTAATGCCTCAGATATTTTGAGGAATACCTTTTCGTTTGGCAAAAGTTTTCTACTGGAAGACCCGAGAAAAAAGTATAGATGGAATCAAAAGGTCTGGGCGGCGATTGAAAAAGAAAAAGTTTTCATAGGCATGACTGCTGACCAGGCAAAAATGAGTTGGGGAGAACCAAAAGAAATTAACAAGACTATTACGGGCAAAAAAAGGCATGAACAGTGGGTCTATTCAAGCTCCAGTTATCTTTATTTTGACAATGGTGTACTCACCGCTATCCAAAACTAAGCGAGTCACACTTCCACTCCTCCCGTCAAAGTGTATCTGAACCACCAATGTAAATGAAGAGGTTGGCTGCTCTATTGATTTTTTTCGCAGCCCTCTTTCTCTTGTCCATTGGCTGATCCATTTTGTGCCGGGTAGTGGCCGGCGCGAAGAGGCCGGAATAACCAGCCCCTTCGCACCGGTCCGGTGGTTAGTAGTTGAGAAAGGGCGGCACCGCGCCTGCGAAGGTAAAGGGTGCCGCGAGGACCGCCTTGATCGCCTCGTCCTTCTTGCCGCCGATGACCTTTTGTAGTCCGGTACATGGCCGTCCAGTCCCACCGAAACGCTGACCGATTCGATTTCGCTCTTGGTGAGCAGGGGGCTCCTGTGGGACTACAGGGACGTAGTTGATGTGTTGAGTTACCCCAACGGCGACTCAACAAATCAACTACGTCCCCTTAGGTTCCCGCGAGCATTGACGCCCCGACGGGGACGATCATAGCCTACGCGACCGCACCGGGTAAGACTGCGAGCGACGGAGAGGGCTCGGCCAATGGGCTCTTCACTTCAGAGCTGGTGAGAGCGATGGTGATCCCTGGCCTGAGGGTTGAGGACGTATTTAAGCAGGTTCGAAAGGCCGTCCGGGAGAGGAGCGCGAATGTTCAGGTTCCCTGGGAGTCTTCCTCGCTGGAGGGCGACTTCACTTTCGTATCGCTTTCTAGCATGACGGCCCTTCAGCCTTTGGAGGAACGACTTGCTCCGGTCGTTCCACAGCTTCGCCCCGCGGAACCGGAGCCCTCCGCCGCACCGGCGCGCCCTTCGGTCGATCGAGCTTTCTCAGACCCAACGACGATGATGGAGTTCTTACTGGTTCCTGGTGGCTGCTTTCAGATGGGAGAGACCTTCGGGGTGGGCTATGATTGGGAGAAGCCAGCGCATCAAGTCTGTGTAAGCGATTTCACAATGGGGAAATTCCCCGTGACGCAGGGGCAGTGGAAGAGAGTGATGGGGAGTAATCCGTCGTATTTTTCGAGTTGCGGTGACCAATGCCCTGTTGAAAATGTGTCGTGGAATGAAGCACAGGTATTCATCCATAAACTGAACAGTCAGAGCGACAAACAGTACCGATTGCCAACGGAGGCTGAGTGGGAGTACGCATGTCGCAGCGGCGGTAAACACGAGATGTTCTGTGGTGGGAACGATATCGAGGCGGTAGCTTGGTATGACAGGAACTCCGAGAAACAAACGCATCCTGTGGGGCAAAAGCAGCCAAATGGGCTTGGCCTGTATGACATGAGCGGGAATGTTTGGCAATGGGTTCAGGACTGGTACGGTAGCTATGGTAGCGGCAGCGAAAAGGACCCACGAGGGCCAGTTTCGGGCTCTCAGCGCGTGTTTCGCGGTGGCTGTTGGTTGCTTGACGCCGAGAGTGCGCGGGCGGTGACCCGCCGTGGGATAGGGCCTGGCAAATTTGATGATAACTTAGGCTTCCGGCTTGTGGCCCCAGTCCGGTGAGCAAAGCGATGAGCCGACACGCAGGCCCAGTAGGGTTGCGGATGCTACCTGCGCGCGACCTGAGCAGCGGTGAAGCGGGACAGGACAGGTCTTAGAATTTCGGAACAGCGGGGCGCGAGTTTTTGGCTTCCGGATGTGCCGGTGCAGCGAACGTGGGGGTATCGCGACCGGCGGTGCGAAGGCAATGAAGCTGAAAAATCATCCGCCGATTCAGCATCCGCTCCTAACGAACGTGTGAGACTTCGCGAGGGGGAATTTCCTCGGCATGGAGGGTCGTATGAAAGTTAATAGTCTTTTGCAGGTCGCATTCCTCCGCACTTATGCGGTGGTAATGGCCATGTTTGTGGTGTTGCCTGCCGTTCAATCATACGCTGAATCATTCAGGTTACCTGCCGCAGGATCGAGTTCGGAAAATCGTGCGCCCGCCTCGATTCAGTCGGTAGTGACCGAGGCCGAGGGCAACGCCTGCATGGGCGACGACAAGTCCAGGAAACAGACCGAGAGTGCAGCAATGCAGGACGCCAAGCGCCGCGCGGGAGAGTCGGCCTCTACCTACATCCAATCGGAGACGAGCCTGAAGGACGGCATGCTGGAGAGTGACTTGGTGAGCGCCTACACCAACGCGAAGGTGAGGGTAATCCAGGAACTGGCGAAGGAGTGGTTCAAGGATCCTGGCCTCGGCGAATGCCACCGGGTGAGGATAAAAGCAGAAGTCACCCCCAACGAAAAAGCCATGGTTACAGTCTCGGCACAGGGGCGGGAGGCGCTGGCCGGGGACCCGAAGGCGCCCCTGAGCGTGCGAGTGTGGACCGATCGTCCTAGGTACACGGAGGGGGAACGAATGCGGCTCTATCTCAAGGGGAACAAGCCCTTCTACGGTCGGGTGGTCTACCGGCAAGCCGACGGCACTCTCGTGCAGCTCCTGCCGAATCCCTACAGGCAGTCCAACCATTTCGAGGGGGGGATCGTCTATGAACTGCCGTCGGCTGAAGATCGGTTTTCGATGGACACAACTGCCCCCTTCGGCTCTGAGCGAGTCACGGTATACGCCTGCACTGCGCCCGGCGGTGACCCTGAGGTAGAGCCTGCAGATAACGTCTACCGGATAAGGACAACGGCTGCGGACATGTCGGTCGCCACTCGGGGCATCAGGTTGGTCAAGTCTGATAGGGCCAAGAGTCTAGCCGCCGAATTTTTTGAGTCGTCGGTAGATGTGCAAACCTGGGCAAAGTGAGTATCTGGTTATCTTTGTTTCGGTCTATGATGCTCCCCCTCCCACACACATCAATCTGGAGATAGGATGAAAAAACATCTTTACCTAGTCCTCGTGTGTATCCTTGCTGGAACCCTAGCGCTCGCTGGAGAGCCTGCACATTGTGCAGAGAGCCGTGGGCTCCGAGTTGTTGCCAAGGATGCCGAGACGGACTTAGCCGGCGAGATCAATCTCTACAACAAGACCTATGCAGTCATCATCGGTATTGATCGGTATCGTCAACTGCCACCCGATCGGCAGCTCTCCAATGCCGTAAAGGATGCAAAGGGAGTCGAGGAGACTCTTCGAAAGCATTATCGATTCGACAAGATCTACACTCTCTACGACGAAAATGCGACCCGTGACAACATCATGCGTCTGTTGACGGGGGAACTCCCCAAAACCCTAGGCAAGGAAGATGCCCTGTTTGTCTTTTGGGCCGGCCATGGCAACCAAGAGCATACTGACGACGGCGATCTTGGTTACCTCATCCCTTACGACGGCACCAGCGACGGAATCTACGGCAACATCACCATGAGCCAGCTCAAGGACGACATATCCCGAGCCCTCCCCGCTAAACACGTTTTTTATGCCTTCGATGCTTGCTACTCTGGGCTTTTGACCACTCGCGGCGTTGGCGTTAAGGTTAGCCGTGACCTCGGCTATTTAAAGAACATAACCAAAGAACGCACCCGTCAGGTACTCACGGCCGGCAGTAAGGGGCAGGAAGTCCTAGACGGGGGTATCGGGGGACACTCGGTTTTCACCGGACGATTCATTGAGATGCTAGAAACCTCCACAGACTATCTCACCGCAAATGAGATCCAGTCAACCCTCAGAGAGAAGGTCTTCCAGGACGCTCGCGCTAGGGGGCACGAACAGACTCCCGGCTATGGCACTCTGTATGGCATGGGGGACTTTGTTTTTATTCCTAGCCTTCAGCAGAAACTGGCGAATAGCCAGTCCGAGGAAGATCATATTAGGAACGAATTGAGGGTCCTAGAAGAGAGCGCTCGCAGGCTACAAAGCGAAGCTGATAGGCGCCAGGCTGAACGAGCCCAACAAATCCTTGCAGCAAAGCTTAAAGCAGAAGAGCAACTAAAACAGAGTCTCACGGAGGAGCAAAAACGACGAGAAAAAGAGTCTGTAGAAAACGAAGCTGCACTTGCCCGATACCAGTCGGAGCAGGAGCGGCTTCTCAAGTTGAAGCAGGAACTGGACAAGAAAAAAAAGCTCGTCAGTGCTGGATTCAATTCCCTCGATGTTGCTGTGTCCGAACTGCGAAAAATGAACCTTCAGCTAACTGATCTAGCGAAAGATGAGGCACGGGCCCGTGTTGAGGTAGCCGCCCGATACGAGGTCAAGGTAGCCAAGGCGAAGGCCCGGCAGCGAGACGAGTTTGAAACAGAGGATGAGTTCACCGCAAGGGCCCAGAAAGAAATTATTGTTCTGGAACGCCAGAAACAGGCGGAACTAGCAGAGGTGACTTCTCAGAGCAGCTTCTTGAAAAATGAAATCACGGCCCTCACCCAAAAACAGTACCCTGTGGATGTTCCTTTGGTCCAGGTAGACCTAGGAAAGTACAACATCGAGGGAAATTATTTTCCACTAGTCCTGAAAAGCGTTTCGACCTCACCTATATCTTTTACCCTCAATGCGAAGATTCCCATCTCTGTTGAACTTGGCAAAAAGTTTAAGCAGCAGTTCGAACACGGACTGATCCGCCCCTCGCTCCAGGCGCGCCCTAATGGCGATATCGTCAGAGCCGCTTTGGTCAATGATGCAGATAAATACGAGATGGTAGGTACGTTCTCTAGCGGATACTTGAACAAGGTTGCAAGTTTGGATTCATCCTCTGCTCAGGGGGCAGCATATGATAGGCAGGACGAGGAGCGTAGGTGCCGGGAGGCCGAGAAAACAGCGACCTCCAGCCTCGCCGATAAGATGGAGCTAATTGGCGATGTGATGGCAATACTTGAGAAATCGTACGTGGATTCGATTTCCAAAGACACGCTCTTGCGCAAATTTTTCAACCAAGTTAGTTTTCGCTGTGACGAGGGAAGGGAGAGCAAAACCTGTCTAATAGATCTCCTGACTCACCCCTCGGCGGGCAACACTAGCCAGTTGTGCGGCGACTCTCAGTACTTCGTAATCAATTCGGTTCTTTCGTCACTCGACCCTCACAGTTCTTTGATGCCTCCCCAGGTCTTCAAAGAAATGAAGATTGATACCAAAGGGGCTTTTTATGGGCTTGGCATAGAGATTACCATCAACGACGGAATCTTGACTGTCATCTCCCCCATCGAGGAAAGCCCGGCCTTCAAAGGGGGAATCAGACCGGGTGATCACATTTTGAAGATTGATGGCCAAGAAACGAAGAGCCTTTCCATCACTGAGGCAGTAAAGCGGATGAGGGGACCCAGAGGGACAACGGTTATCCTCACTATCATGCGCGAAGGGTTTGACAAGCCCAAGGAGTTCACTTTAGAGCGTGACATTATCCAAGTAAAGAGCATTAGGGCTAAACTGTTAGGTGAAGGGTACGGGTATGTACGGATTGCTCAATTCCAGGAAAAGACAGCCGATAACCTAGAGAAGGCCCTGAAGAACCTTCAGGATGAGGTGCCACTCAAAGGTCTGGTGCTCGATCTGAGGAATGACCCCGGCGGGCTCCTGGACCAAGCAGTTCGTGTAAGTGAGCATTTTATTCCCGTTGGGAAGCTGATTGTTTACACCGAGGGACGTGAAAGAGACTCCAAGATGCGCTTTACCTCCAGAACTGGAGACAAGGAAAGTGACTACCCGATTGTCGTGCTGATAAATGGTGGCTCAGCTAGTGCATCTGAAATCGTCGCTGGGGCGCTTCAGGACCATCAGCGCGCAACAATTATAGGCACGACGAGTTTCGGTAAGGGCTCGGTACAGACGATTATTCCACTCTCAGACGGTTCTGGACTTCGCTTGACCACAGCCAGATACTTCACTCCGAGTGGGCGCTCCATACAAGGCAAGGGAATAACACCAGATATCCGTGTATGGGCTGGTTCTGATGCAAGAAAACTTCTGGCCTCGGACAAGGAAACCATTTTGGTATTTTCTTTTCCACAGCAACCGATCGTCAAAGACCAACCAAATACTCCAGCGACATGGGAAGATATTCTGAGAAGTGACATGCAGGTCTTACGTGCTCTAGAACTGCTCAAGAAAGGGACGCCGTTGTTGCGTCCGGCGCACGATGGTTAAGCATACAGTTGCTGGCGAGCCTCTAACGACTGTGGTACAAGCTCCAGATCGTCGGCGACTACGACGGGTATGGTTCAAGTGAAGGGGCGTTCCCCCGTGAAAAATCATGGCCGCTATTCTGGTGCGAGATGGTTTGCCTTGGAGGGGGCCCAAAATCGCTCGACCTTTGCCCTGTCACCCACGGAAGGTCCTGAAAAACCTGAAAAACCAAAAAAGGCTTGGCCTTGATCAATGAACTGGTGTAAGAAGGATTTCACGATGTTGACTAAACAGGGCGAAGGTTAAGTTCTGGTGATCAGCCCGCGCCCTAGGGGGAGAACATCCTCTTCCCAGCACGAGTGCGGCATTTTTCATCACCATTACTTGACGCTTTATTAAAGAGGCTGTAGATGCGTATTGATCGACTTCATCTAAAAAATTTCCGATGCTACGACGATATGGAGTTTGCCTTTTCTCCACAGTTTAACCTTATAGTCGGTGAAAACGGTGCCGGTAAGACTGCCGTCCTAAACGGATTAGCCGTTGCAATGGGAAGCTGGTTTCTAGGTATCAGGGGATACGATTCTCGCCATATACAAGACAACGACATACGCAGAATCGTTAGATTTGTTGATAAAAAGTTTCTGCAATCTCCGCAGTTTCCTGTTTCTGTAAGCGCAGTTGGGTCAATCGCGGGTCGAACTTTAGCATGGGAACGAACACTCGAAGGGCCTGGCGGACGAACTACTCAAAAAAAAGCAGGAAAGATAAAGGCAATTGCAGAGGAATTCGAGTCCAAGGTAATGAAGGGTGAGGAAGTAATACTACCTGTCATTTCTTTTTATGGTGCAGGACGGTTGTGGAATGAACCGAAGGACACACGGAGCATTATAGAGAAGTACAAGATACGCCGTGTTGCGCCTCAAGATTTTGCTACTGACATAAAAGATGACAACGATGTGGATTATTTTTCGCATCGATTTACTGGGTATCATTATAGTGTTGATGACAGATGCAGCCCAAAAGACCTACTTCGTTGGATGCGTCATGAACGGAGGATTGAGATAGATGAGGAAGAACAGTCTTCATCGTTCAGAATGGTATTGTCAGCAATTCAGTCCTGTTTGCCAGAAAATGAAAAAGTTAGATATAGTATCAAGCACGGTAGTTTGATGATTACTATGAAAGACAAGTCAATCGTACCATTTCACTATTTGAGTGATGGTTATAAAAATATAATTGCTTTGGTCGGAGATATCGCTTATAAAATTTCACAGTTAAATCCCAGATTAGGGGCCGAGGCCCTTCACAGAACTCCAGGGATAGTCCTAATAGATGAGCTTGATGAGCATCTGCATCCAAAATGGCAAAGGCGGGTTGTCTCCGACCTGCGGCGAACTTTTAAAGCAGTGCAATTTTTTGGAGCTACGCATTCCCCCCAAATAATTGGGGAAGTCGCTTCTGAAGAAGTTACAATGCTGAAAAATCATCGCCCAGTATTACCAAGCCAGTCATTTGGAATGGATTCAAATTGGATACTACAAGTCCTGATGGGTGCGGATGAACAAGATCCTGATATAAAAGAAGAGCTACATGTAGTTCACAAATTGATTAGTGATAAGAAGCTTGTTGAAGCTGATAAGATGATATACGAGCTAAGGCAGAGAATCGGAAATAACGAAGCACTGCAGAGAGCCGCGTCAACAGTAGAAAGGGTAAGGGTTTTCGGCCGATGAGATGGATTCAAAAAGGGGAGGAACCACCACCGTCATTACGTGACTTTCTACAGATGCAAATTCCAATACGGGTAAATCTCGACTATAACAGAGGCTTCCCGGGCAAGGCCGCTCTTCGAGCGGAATTAGTTGCTGAACAGTATGGGTTATGCGGTTATACGGGGGTACCAGTGGATGATAGACTGGTTTCTCGTACTCCTCCTGTCGAAAAGAAAATAAGGTACACTGCTCACACCGAACACCTAAAGCCCCAAAGTCTTTGCCGAGAGGAGCTTCTCCGAAAGGGCTTAGTTCCGGGGGAAGACGTCGGTGAAGACATG
This sequence comes from Geomesophilobacter sediminis, assembly GCF_016458275.1. Taxonomy (GTDB): domain Bacteria; phylum Desulfobacterota; class Desulfuromonadia; order Geobacterales; family Geobacteraceae; genus Geomesophilobacter; species Geomesophilobacter sediminis. The sequence goes on along the minus strand of NZ_JAEMHM010000025.1, from coordinate 77,129 downwards.
GCCCATACTAACATGATCGCAGCCATTCTGGTGAGTGGCGCAGAGGAAGAGCATTTTGGTGCTGTTGCCCGAAAGAACAATAATGTTCCTGTTTGGCCGACTGACCCAAGTTGTGAAACCCGCTTTAGTTTCGACCAAGACGGCAATATTACCGGTCTTGATCAAGCAGCAAAAGATACTGTGGGGATCCTAAAGCTAGACCACAGGACATTGGTCGGTTGGCGAAGGGCAGCTATTGAAACCTTTCTATCACCGGATGTGATAAAAACTCGGAACGATGTTGAGGAACTCATCAGGCTTATTGATCAGCCCGTCGGAGGTCGCTTGGCCGAGTTCTGTTTTGTCATTAAAAGTGTGGCATTGGCAATGTTGTAGTGTTACGCCGCCCGCCGATTATACCTACTGCCGCTGACTCACAGCAACTACTGATGCTCCGGCAAATAACCTTTGGTTTCAACTTTGGAAAAGAAAAAAGATGATTTTGTTTTAGCGGTTTCCCGGTATTCCAGTCTGGCTAAATAGTTAAACGTACGTTGATTTGCCAGTTCGCATTTTCATCAAGATTGGCGCGCCAAAATCTAAAAAAAGAGAAGGGGACATTCTGCTTTTAAAAAGCAGGCTGTCCCCTTTCTCTTTTCTTCTTTGACAGCTTCTCCATCGGGGGGGGGCGGTATCTTTTCCGGGAATGCGAACCCATGGGACGGCATTACCATTTTTTCTGCGCTTCGGCCCCTGAAGTAAAGCGACCTCCGTGTTCCTCCGCGCCCCCTGCGGTGTGCGCTTTTACCTTAGCGCCGCCATCGGCATCTTCACCGCATCCTCGATGACGATCTCCAACTCGGCCAGTGCCACCTCCTTGAGCCCCAGCGACTGCGCCTCGGGACTGGTGAACAGGACGAACTGCGGTTCCGCGCGCAGCCCGACCCCCATCACCCGGCAGCCGTGGTCGGCCAGGCGTACCACCGCCAGAAGCTGGTTGGAGTGGTTCCATTCCTCGTTCTCGTGGTCCCGGATGATCTCGCAGTAGACCTCCGGCATGAGCCAGCTCTTCATCAGGAGGTAACCCTGCTCGACATGCAGGTTGTCGAATACCTCGTCGATGATCGCCGTGGTCGCCCCCCCCTTGATTACCCCGGTCTTGACCAGATCCTCCATCACCTTGAGGAGAAAGAGCTTGCCGATGTCGTGGAGAAGACCGGCGAGGAACGCCTCCTGGGCGATTGCGGCCAGGCCGGCCCGGTTGGCGAGCCACTTGCTGGCCACCGCGGAGCAGAAGGAATGCTTCCACAGCGACTGCATGATGGTGTTGTAGTGGGGATCGGAGGAGCGGTAGAGATCCTCCTGGGTGGTCACCATCACGATATTGGCCACTTCGTGGGAGCCGAGCCGGATGAAGGCCTCCTGGATGGTATTCACCTTGGTGAGGCCGGCATAGAAGGAGGAGTTGGCGACCCGCAGCACCTTGCTCGCCAGGCCGGCATCGGCGCTGATCAGCATGCTCAGCTCCTCGACCTTGAAGTCGTTGCGGGCGAGCAGCTGTTGCAGGCGCAGCGCCACGGCGTGGAAGACGGGAATGCTGGATTTGCTGGATTCCAGGCGCTTTTTGATGAGTTCGATGATCGACTGTGACATCCGTGATCCTTTCCCAGGACTAGGGCTGGGTCCCGAGGATGCGGTTGAGTTCGGAGAGCGGGCGGGGTGGCGCGATGCGGGGGAGATCGCGGATCACCTCCGGGATCGATACCAGCCCCCGGGCCGCCTTCACCAGGCCATCCTCGAACAGGGTCACCATCCCCGAGGTTTCCATGCTGATGCGGCGGATCTCCGCGGAGGCCTTGTTGTTGAGGATCGCTTGCTTCACCGGCTCGTTCAGGATCAGCAGCTCGAAGACCGCCACCCTCCCTTTGTAACCGGTGAAGCGGCAATCCTTGCAACCCCGTCCCATCCGGAAGTTGGCGCCGGCCAGTTCCTTCGGGGCGAAGCCGAGGCGCTTGAACTCCTGCGGGGTCGGGGTGTAGGGCTCGCCGCAACTGTTGCAGACCAGGCGCAGCAGCCGCTGGGCCACCACGCTGACGACCGTAGAGGATATCAGGAAGGTCTCGATATGCATGTTCATCAGGCGCAAAAGTCCGCCGATGCTGTCCTCGGTGTGGAAGGTGGTGAGGACCTTGTGGCCGGTGAGCGCCGCCTGGATCGCGGTTTCCGCGGAGAAGTTGTCCCGGATCTCACCCAGGACGATGACGTCCGGGTCCTGGCGCACGATGTGACGCAGGGTCTCCTCGAAGGTGACGCCGATCTTGGTGTTGATCGAGCACTGGGAGATGCCGTCGATCACGTACTCGACCGGGTCCTCCGCGGTGATGATGCTGGTGTCCAGCTTGTTCAGATAGCTGACGCAGCTGTAGAGGGTCGAGGTCTTGCCGCTGCCGGTCGGCCCGGTGATGATGATGACGCCGGACGGGGTGTCGAGGGCATCTTCGATGTAGCGGCTGAGCATCCGCGGCGCCATCCCGATCAGCTGCACGTCCAGGATCGCTTCCTTCTTGTTCAAGAGCCTGAGGACGATCTTCTCGCCGAAGATGGTGATGAAGAACGAGACGCGCAAATCGAGATTGAAGCCGTGCACCCGGCTTTCGAAAAGGATGCGGCCGTCCTGGTGGCGGCGCTTCTCGGCGATGTCCGCCTGGGCCATGACCTTGAGACGGGAAGAAAGCTGCGGGGCGAGCTCCAGGGGGAGTTCCAGGTGGGGCATGAGCACCCCGTCCAGGCGGAAACGGACCCGGAGCCGGTCTTTGAGCGGCTCGATATGGATGTCGCTCGCGTTGTTGGTGATCGCCTCGTTCAGCAGCTTGTTGATGATCCCGACCACGCTGCTGTCGTCGGTCGGCGTCTCCTCGGCGTTTCCCCCCTTTTCCGCGCTGGCGATGGCGGTAAGCACCGCCCGCTTGCTGGAGATCCCGGGCTGGATGTTGTCCCCGAAGATCCGCATGGCCACTTCACGCGTCTTTTCGTCCAGCGGATCGGCGAAGGCTACGGTGACCACCCCGTCCTCTGCGGAAACCGGGGCGAAGAGGTGCTGGCGGCAGGTCTCGTAAGAGGCCTTGGCGAAGAGCCTGCGGTCGAGCTTGCGGAATTCGAGGTCGATGAGCGGAAACCCGAGCTGGTAGGAGAGCACCTCGTTGAACTTGCGCTCGTCGATATACCCCATTTCGACGATGATGTCGCCGAGCATCTTTCCCTCTTCGGAGCTCTTCTGCAGACTCAGCGCGGTGAGGAGATCCGCCTCGCGCAGGTAGCCAAGCTCCACCAGGAAGTCGCCGATGCGCAGGGAGAGGGTGTTTTTCCGCAGGGTGGCGGTTACGTCTTCCTTGGTGACGTAGCCGAGCTCCTGCATCACGTCGATGAGCGGCATCGAGGTGCGCATCTTGGCGCGCACCCTTCGGGCGTAATCGTGCTGCTCCTGGGTGATCAGCCCCTCCTTCACGAGGAGATCGGCAATGACGCTGCTGGCAGCCGGCGGATTGTTCTTGTGTGTTTTGCTCATCAGTCACCCGCGTTAGGGGAGTAATCGGACGCATCTTATCCGAAATTGCCGCATTGAGTAAAGGAAAATGTTTTTTTCTATGGTTTCAATATTGCTGATGAAATTGTAGGGATACCGCTTACGGAAAGGTCAGCCGCTCCCAGCGAAGGCCCGCCTGATGCCCGGCCCGGGTACTACCAATGAGGCGATGGAGCATGTTCGTCTCACGAGAAACCCTTTGGCTCCTATTCATTCGGACGATAGCAATAAAGCTTTAATTATATTAACACAGTGGTGGCAGAAATGGCGAGTTTGTCGGGACCAGGCGGCGCAAGCCGGGGGCTGGCCTGGCTGCAAGGGGCGCCAGCCGGGTTTGGCGACCCAAGGAAGGGTGGGGGTATGGGAAGGAACCGGGAATGAAAAGGGGAGGCTTCCGGTAGGAAACCTCCCCTTTTTGCGGCAGCTCCGCGTCAGTACCCGTTGACGCGAAGGTTGAGACGACGTCAGATCACCGTTTTCAGCTCCTCGATCAGGTCCCGCAAGAGGTCGTAGCCGTCTTGCCAGAACGAGGGGTCGTTGAGGTCGATGCCGGCGGGCGCCAGGGTGTCGGCCGGGGTCTGCGATCCGCCGCTGGCGAGGATTTCCCGGTAGATGGGAATGAAGGCGTCCCCCTGCTTCAGGTACTTCTGGTACAGCGACAGGACCAGCAATTCGGCGAAGGTGTAGGAGTAGCAATAGAAACGGGCATGGATGAAGTGGGAGATGTAGCTCCAGCCCCAGCGGTACGGCTCGATCATCTCCACGGCGCTGCCGTACAGCTTGGCGTTTTCGTCCCACCAGAGCTGGGAGAGCTCGGTGGCGGTAAGCAGGCCGTCCTTGCGGCGCAGATGCATCTGCTCTTCGAAGCGGGTCAGGACGTTTTGCCGGAACGTCGTCGCGATGATGTCCTCGATCTTGGCGCAGAGCAGGGAACGCTTCAGCGCGGGATCGACGTCCCCTTTCAGGAGGTGGCGGGTGAGGAGCATCTCCCCGAACACCGAGGCGGTCTCGGCCAAAGGCAGCGGGGGATGGTAGTTGAGCATGCTCTGGCGCTGGGCGAGCAGATAGTGGATGCCGTGGCCGACCTCGTGCGCCATGGTGGAGATGTCCCGCAAGTTGCCGGTGAAGTTGAGCAAAAGATACGGAGGGAGCGCCGGGGTCATCCCCATGCAGAAGGCGCCGCCGCTCTTGCCGGGACGGGGGAGGGCGTCGATCCGGCGCTCCTTGAAAAAGCCGTCACACAATTCGCTGAATTCCGGCGAGAACTCGTGATAGGCCCGGACCACCGTCTCGCGCGCTTCGTCGTAGCTGTAGGAGCGGTCGCTGTCCGGAAGGGGGGCGTAGACGTCGCAGTTTTTTAGGCGCGCCATGCCGAGGAGCTTGGCCTTGATCCCGAAGTATTCCTGCGCCAGCGGGTAGTTCGCCTCCGAGACCCGCATCAGGTTTTCCACCACCGAGGTCGGGATCTCGTTGCCGAGATTGGTCGGCTCCATGGGGTGTCCGTAGCTTCTCAGCTCCATGTCCTGGGCATGGTCCAGGGCGACGTTGTTGAAGACCGTCGAGAAGAGGATGCCGTGCTCCTCGTGCCGCTGCAAAAACGTGGAGAAGGCACGCTCGCGGGTGGCGGCGTCCGGGTGGTGCAGGAGGGAGAGCAGCTCCTCTCCGGTCATTTCCCGGATCTCGCCGTCGAGTTCCATTTCATAGCGCAGCGACGCGGAGACCTCGTCGAAGAGGCGGCTGAAGGCGGAGACCCCGGTGAGGCTCTTCTGGCTCAACAGGCTCTCCTCCCGCTCGGAGAGGGCATGGGGGCGGAACTTGCGCAGCGCCTCCAGGAAGTGCCGGTACGGCGCGAGGACGGGGGCCTCTACCAGGGCCTGGAAGGGTTGGTCCTCCATCTCGATGAGCTCCAGGTCGAAAAAGAGGAGCTCCCTCCCCATGAGGTTGCCGAACTCGGATGCCTTCTGGGAGAGCCGTTTGTTCTCATCATCCTCCGAGTCGGCGGCAAAGAGGAGGTGCGCGTAGAGTTGCGGCTTGGCCAACACCTCCTGGAGCTCTTCGTAGCTGCGCAGCGCCTCCGACATCTGCTCGGCGGTAAGGGTGGCGACCTTGGTGCGGTAGCGCTCGCGGAAGGCCGAGACGAGGCTGGTTGCGGCGTCGAAGGACTGCGCCAGTTCGGGGGAGGTGGATGAGGGGTAAAGGGGGGTGGTATCCCACAGCAGCTGCTCTATCATGAGGCTCTCCTTCGATTGTTATCAGGCTGAATTGATAGTTTTCATTAGCCGGAAACGATAGTAGTCCAAGGGGGGAGGGCTGTCAAGGCGAGGGGGGGCGCCGGTGATGATAGCGAAGGGTGGGCAACCCTACCCACGCGGACCATGCCGGTGGGGAGGGGTCTCCCACCCTGCGCTTCCACGGAAGGAAGGTGAGAAATGAAAAAGCCCGGCCGTTTCCGGTCGGGCTTTTCCTGTTGTTGCGGCCGCTGCGGGCGGAGGGGAACCCCCGGCGTGGGGGCACAAACCGCGCCGGGAGAACCGATCCGCCGTTTTGCGGGTTACTGGTGAAACACCACGTCCACGTAGTAGTTCGAGGCGTTGAACCCCAGGCTCGGGAAGATGGTGCTGGAGCCGTAGTTGTAGACCCCGTTGTACCCGGAGGTCCCGTCGGCCAGGGCATGGAGCGGCGCCACGTCGCGGGTCTTGCCGGAGAAGTAGTTCAGGTCGTCGCTGTAATGACCGGCCGGAGCGTGATAGGACGCGACGTAGACGGTGCCGGCGCTGATCGCGACCGGGGTGGAGAAGTTCAGCTGCTGCCAACCGGAGGCGGTCTCGCCGCTGAAGGTGCCGGTGGCAAGCTTGGTGCCGCTTGCGCTCCAGAGGGTGCCGGTATGGGTCCCGGTGTTGGTGCTCGCCTTGTAGAAGCGGATCCCGGTGATGTAGCCGTTCACGTCGGACTTGAACTTCATGCCCAGTTCGACCGAGCTGTCCGGACCGGAGTCGCCGGTAGCCGGGGTGACGCCGGAGAAGAGCGAGACGTTGGTCGCGGTCGGGGTGGAAGAGGTCACGGTGAGCGAGGTGCTCCCGGTGATCCCGCTCACGTTCGCGGTCACGGTCGCCGTCCCGGCGCTGACGCCAGCGCCGACGCCTGCCGTGCTGACGGTGGCCACGGCGGTGTTGGAAGAGGACCAGGTGGCCGAGGTGGTCAGGTTCTTGGTGCTGCCGTCCGAGTAGGTGCCGGTGGCGGTGTACTGGACGGTTGCGCCGGCGGTGACGGACTGGTTGGCCGGGCTCACCGCGAGCGAGGTCAGGGTGGCCGGCGGCGGGGTAGTGGTAGTGGATCCGCTGCTGAAGACCACGTCAACCCAGTAGTTGCAGCTGTTGTACCCCTGGTTCGGGAACGCCGGGGTGGAGCCGTAGCTGAAGCAGCCGTTGTACCCGGAAACTCCGTTCGCCAGGGCGTGCAGCGGCGCGTTGTCGTAACCGGCGCTGGCGAAGTAGTTGAGGTCGCCGGCATAGTGGCCGGCCGGGCAGTGGTAGGAGGCGACGTAGACCGTCCCCGCGGTCACCGCGACCGGGGTGGAGAAGTTCACCTGCTGCCAGCCCGAGGCGGTCTCGCCGCTGAAGGTGGCGGTGGCGAGCTTGGTCCCGGTCGCGCTCCAGAGGGTGCCGGTGTGGGTACCGGTGTTGGTGCTTGCCTTGTAGAAGCGGATGCCGCTGATGGTGCCGTTGGTATCGGCCTTGAATTTGACCCCGAGTTCGACGGAGCTGTCCGCGCCGGAGTCGGCCTGCTTGGGAACCGCACTGCTCGGCCAGATGGTATAGGTGCTGCCGGTGGTCGGCGGCGGAGTCGTGACCGTCGAGTTGGAGGTGGTGACCGAAATCGAGTTGCTGGTGCCGACGTTGCCCGCCGCATCGTACGCCTTGGCGGTCAGGGTGTAGCTCCCGTTCGCCACGGTGGAGGTGTTCCAGCTGTAGCTGTAAGGGGCGACGTTGGTGGCGCCGAGCAGGGCGCCGTTCGCGTAGAACTCCACCTTGGTGACGCCGATGTTGTCCGAGGCGGTCGCCGAGAGGGTGGTGGTGCCGGTCAGGGTGGCCCCGGAGGCCGGGGCGGAAAGCGAGACGGTCGGCGCGGTGGTGTCTTTTACGACCGATACCGAGACGGCGCTCGAGGTGCCGACGTTGCCCGCCGCGTCATAGGCCTTCGCCGTCAGCGTGTAGGTCCCTGCCGCCAGGTTGGAGGTGTTCCAGGAATACAGATACGGGGTTGCGGTGTCGGTTGCGGCCAGGGTACCGTTCACGTAGAACTCGACCTTGGTGACCCCGATGTTGTCGGTGGCGTTAGCGGTGACCGACATGGTCCCGGTGGCCGTTGCACCGTTGGCCGGAGCGGTGATCGAGACGGTCGGCGCGACCGACTCCGGGATCAGCACGACGTTGGAATACGCGCTCTCGCCGGCGGAGTTGAAGGCGGTAACGGCGGCGTAGTAGTTGTGGGCCGGATCGAGACCGCTTAGGGTCGTGCTGGTAACATTGCCGAGGGTGATGGGCGAAGCGCCCTGTGCCGCCCCCGTCCCTTTGAAAGGCTGCGTCGAGGAGTCGGGCTGGTAATAAAGCTTGTAACCGGTGGCGCCTGCCGAAGCGCTCCAACTGAAGGTAGCGCTGGTTGCGGCAAGGCACTGCCCCGCCAGGGAGACCGTCGAGACGACGGCCACCGCCGCGAGTAATCCGGATAACCAACTGCGCCAACTTCTTCGTTTTCTTTCTATGTGCATTCGTTTTCTCTCCTGTGTTTGCCAGAGACCTTCCCAGGGGGTGGCTGGGGGGATCTGGTGCTGGAAAAAAAGCCGGGCAGTTTCCACTACCCGGCTTCTGAAGGGGCGAAAAAGAGAAGCCGGGCGCTGGTACCTGTTTCGGTATTTCGGCGACCCGGCTGTCTCAGTAAGACCCTTTAGGCTTTCCGTCCCACCCTCGCGGATGGTTTAGTATTTTCGTGTACCCCTGAATTTCGGTTTTCACCTTTATATCCCAACTCCCCTCCGGATTATGTGATCCACATCACCTTATGGCGAGGAACCGGACCTCTCGCCCGCCATGGCAAAATCGGGTCCCAGGTTTCGCAACGGACTCGAGTCGGTGGCAGATCCGCTCTGGATGCGGATTCGCTCCGGGGATGGCCGTTTTGCCAACGGCTCAATTCCACACTAAGTTTTGGTTTGGTGATCTGCGTCACAGGCAGGAACGACCTTTTCGGCGCATATATGGGCAACGAAAAAAACACGGTTCGTTTCAGAAGGGGCGAGAGACGAGCAATTGAAGAGGGAAGTTTCACCCTCAGCAGGACCCGATACCCAACCGGCAGTGGCTTTGCGGTTAACCACTGCAGCAAGGGCTGGCCCACGGCCGATCGGCCGTGACGAGACTGCGTCGATGCGGTTCCATGGCTGCTGCCGGTTCCAAGTTAAGGAGACTTATGAAACTCAAACTGAAGATAATTTTTGCCGCGGCGCTGGTTTTCGGCTGCAGCGGCTACGCGTCCGCCGCGGTTTCGCTTCCGTGGCAAACAACCTTCAACTGCGCCGATTGGACCCAAACCATCAACCCGGGTACGGACCCCGTTTGCGACGGGCTAACCCGCGAGGGCGATTGGGGCCCCCCGACCTTGACCGAGCAGATCACCTCCACGGCGAACAATCCGAACGGCGGTGGGGGGAAAGGGCAACGCCACTGGCTTCAAGGTCAAGGGACGGGTACCTGTACTCAAGTCGATGGGAACTCTGGAGGGACGCGGATCGATTTCACCACCGGGTCCACCGAGATGTGGGTGCGGTTTTACCTCAGGTTCCAAGCGGGGTTCAACTGGACCGACTATGAGGGGTATAAGCTGATCTACTTCAACCACGACGGCTATCAAAACTTCAATTACTTCCAGATCGGCGAGTGGGGTCCCGAAGGGTATCTGGACTACGTCCCCCAGTTCGGATCCCCGAATCAACCGGCACACGACCAGGCCACCGTCGGTTACGTTACCACGTACGGCCAACCGGCCAGGGGTGACTGGCACTGCATCGAGCTGCACATCAAGTCGGAATCGGGACCCGGGGTTACCGACGGCGTCGCCCAGATCTGGGTTGATGGCATCCTCAAAGGCGACCACCACAACGTAGACCACGGCTTTAAATCGAACGGGTGGACCATCTCCGGGTTCGTGATCGGCTCCAACATCAAGTGCATCAACGGCACCACCCCCCAGTACACCGATTACGACGATATTTCCGTAACCGCGACGACACCGGCGAACCGGGATGCCGCCGGCAATCCGATGATCGGACCGATCGGCTGGAACGGTTCGGGAGGAGCCACGTTGTCTGCTCCTTCGGGCCTGGCGGTCAAAGGGGTCACTCCGTAGCTGTTACCGGGTCCTGCGGGGCACCGTTGACGCAAACGACCGAAAGCCCTCCACCTTGCACAGGTGGAGGGCTTTTTTTGTGCCCCTGCGCCGAACGCCGGGGAGCCTGCCGTTTGGTCCCACGCGGCGCAGCACGAGCACCCCTCTCCGCCCTTGGCGAGGGGGCCGCGGGGATTGGAAGGGGGGCCATCCGGCAAACTGTGCCGGCAGATGACCGATGCTCAGCACCTGCGGTGCCCTCGTCCATGGGGCAGGCAACTTCTTGGCATCCCGTTCCACCGGCACCAACCGGCAAACCGGCGGAGCCCAAGGTTTCCAGGCCCGCGGCAGCTATTGACGCCGATCCGGAACGTGATAAAACCCCTATGCTCGTTGGTTGACCACGTTTCGCGGTACGGCTCGACAGGGTGACGGTCATGAACTTATCAGCTATCCAATGCTGTGTTTCCGCCTCGTTCGGCGCCGTGGCCCGGGAGGGAGAAGCCCGGCTGGAACGGCACCTGGTGCTGCTCCCAGCACCCGCGCGGGGCCGGGTCGTGAAGGAGATAGAGCACTTCGTGAGGCTCCTGGACGAAACGCCGGGGTTGCCGTACTGGTTGCTTCCGCCGGAGGCGATCGCGGCCTGGCGCGAGGAGGTTGCCACGGTGGGGAACGAGCCCGCCTTGGCCGCCATTCTCCTTGACCTCCTCCTGGCGGCCCTTCCGTCGAAAGCTGCCCAGGTGGTAATCCCGGCCGGATTCGTGCAGCCTTTCCTGGAACAGTTTCAGCGGATCCTCGCCGCCCTGCAGGACGGACCGGTCGGGGCCATGACCCTCAACAATGACCTTTTCCTGAAGGACCTCGCCATCTGCCGCCTCCAAATCTTCCCCGGGAGGGCTGCCCTCATCGACAGGCACTCCGGCATCCCCCGCTCTCTTGCGTTCACGGGCGGGGGAGGGCAGCTGTGGAAACTGCTCCGGCATGCCATCTGCCACGGCGGCAGGTTTTCCCCCTGTTTCGAGCTGCATATGCATACCCCCCTTTTGAAAGAGTTCCATGAAGCGGGGTGGCAATCCTGTTACGGGCTGGCCGCCGAACTTTTGCGGAACTACCCGCGTCATCTCGCCGTAATCGGAAGCAGCTGGTTCTACGACCCGAGGGTGGAGGCCATATCTCCCCACCTTGCCTATCTGCGCCGGCATCCCCTGGAGGGAGGCGCATATTTCCTCCGGGTCGGCAGCAGTCAGGCGGATGTTGACCTGGCGACCAGGCATGACTTCGGCGGCCAAAGATTGAAGCTCTATCGGGAAGGGAAGTTCCAGCCGACAAAATACATGCTGGTTTGGCCGCGGGCGCAGCTGATTGGCTGGTCCCGGGGCAGGCCAGCCCCCCTTTCCTGACCCTGCCGACGAAACAAAAAAGCTCCAGACCTCACGGCTGGAGCTTTTTTCGTCGGTGCCCGATACGACCGGGCGAAGGGGGGGGCGGCGTTGATCGACCTCGGAGGGAAGGGGAGCCGGGTGTCGTCGGTAGCTTGCATCAAGCAAACGGAGCCGGGAATGCGGGCCGGGACGGGGGAGTCCGTCGGTTGGCCCGAAGGGGTGAAGACGGAAAAAGCTCCAGACCACGCCGGGTGATCTGGAGCTTTTTCGTGCCTTTAAGCTTAGAGGACCGTTTTGTTACTTGTAGGTGGTGGAGAGACCTGCCGGTGCGGAGGGGGCCGCGTTCCCCGGTTTGGTCGGCTGAATGGTCAACTCGTCGATCCACATGCTTTGCGCGATTGGCGAGCCGTCGCCGATGTAGGGAGCGAGGACGAATTCCGCCCATTTTTTCGTCGCGTCCTGAGCCGTCCGGTACAGGATGTTGGCCTGGTTGATGACCGGAGTGCCGTCGATCCACTCCTGCATGATGCCGTCGTTATTGCCCTTGCCGTTGGTGACAGAGTTCATCGCCATATAGACTTCCACGTGGTGCCATCCCCCGGTGGGGACGGTCGCGCTGGACAGCCAGATGTTGGAGCTGTAGTAAGGGTTGTCCGCGAAGCAGGTCTGCCCGTTTACGCCGCTGTAAACCGGAGTGTTGCAGTAGTTCACACTCCGGTTCTCGGTGGTTGCGCTCAGGTTGTTCGGCGGGGTGCCATAGGAGGTGTTCACCCGTTTCTCGTCCTGGAGCGCGATCTGCGGGTGAACGCCGTACGGGTTGCCGATGTCGGAGAGGAACTCGACGTAGGTCTGCAGGTAGTTGTTCGCCAGCGGGCTGTAGTGGTTGGCGTTGTAGTCAAGGTCGGAAAGGATGTACATCAAGTGGGGGTGGTAGGTTTTCTGGGAACCCTGCCACCCGCTTTGGAATTTGACGTAAAAGGAAAGATAGAGCGTGTCGGTAGGGGTGATCGCCAACCGCGACGAGGCGCCATTGGTAGGGGTGACCGCCCCGGCGGCCCAGTTCCATTGGAGGCAGTTCCCTGACTGCCCACCACTGACGATGGTTCCCTGGTTGGTGTTGTCATACCACCCCCGGGACGCGAAGCTGTTGTTCTCAAAGCTTTCGGTGAAAGCGTGAGAGGTGACCGGTAACAATAAGGGAAACAGTGCAAGGATTAAAGCTAACTTAGTCGGTGATCTCATGAATAATCTCCTCTTTTGAAAGTTTGCCTGCGGGGGGCGACGATCCTGCAAACGCCGCTTTCCCGGGGCCCAGATAAAAACAAAGCCGGACGCGTGATACCTGGTGGTATTTCGGCGACCCGGCTGTCTTGAGGCAAGACCCTTTAGGCTTTCCGTCCCATCCTCGCGGATGGTTTAGTATTGTCGTCTACGCAGATAAGTTTTCCCTTTTTATACCCCAACCACCAGATATTTTTTGTGATTGTGGTCACCAATCCGGTGCCCGCCCCTCTCCGGTGGCCGCTATCTTCGGTGCCAAGCCCCGCGCTCCTCATCGTTCCGGCTTCCAAAGGACGTCGTTTTTCCGCTGAATCCAGCGGCCCCAACCGATCGCCTGGGCCCAAAAGGTCAGCAGCAGGAAGGAGCAAAGTCTGGTCAGCCTCCCCCCGCGCATGGTGAGCAGCCCGGCAATCCCCATCCCGACGAAGAAGGCCAGTACGGCGGCGAAAAAGGCGTAGAAAAGGGAGGTGAAGGCGAGATAAAGAGCGGTGGCGAAGACACCGAGGCTCCAGAAGGGGGCCAGAAACCGCAGGACTTTGTGCGACCAGAGGAAAAAGGCGAAGCTCCGGTAGCGAAGGGGATTGAGCATGGTTCGGTTCCGGGCGATGGCCCCGAGGGTTCGGTTGGTGATCCGCGTCTGGCGGCGGAACTCCTTGCCTCCGTCGGAGGCCGGCGGCTCCAGGCAGAACAGTTCCGGGTCCAAGACCACCCGCTTCCTTTGGGCGATGACGTTGAGCGGGATGACGAAGTCGTTGATGTCGTAATCCTTCAGGGGCTGGTAGAGTCCCTTCCTGATCCCGAAAATCGCTCCGTCGGCGCCCACGCAGGAGGAGATCAGGCTCTCGGCATACTTCACGCTCCGCTCCAGGCCGGCATACAGGCTGGATGTCTCCTCGTCGCCGCTTTTCTTCCGGTACTTGGTCCACCCGGTCGCCAGCCCCACCTCGGGGTCGGCGAAGTTGCGGACCAGCTTCCGGATGGCATCGGGCGGGAACATGGCATTGGCGTCGCTGAAGACGATGACCTCCCCGGTGAGGTGCGGGATGACCTGGTTCAGGCAGGCCGTCTTCCCTTTGCGCTCGGTGAAAAGGTAGCGCGAGACCCGCGGGTCCTCGAAGGAGTCGGCAATCCGGTTGGTCCGGTCGGTGGAGCCGTCGGAGACGATGGCGATCTCGATGAGCTCCCGCGGGTAGTCGAGCTTCAGGGCGTTGTGGATCTTGTCGGCGATGACCGCTTCCTCGTTGTAGAAGGAGACGATCATGGAGACCTTCGGCAGCATCTCCCCCTGGGTCCATCCCTTGCCGGCGGTCAGGCCGACCAGTTGGACCAGGAACGGGAAGATCAGGTACGGGTAGGCGGCCAGGAAAAAAAGGACGAAAAGCAGGTCTTCCATGGGGACCCCCTTGCCGGCGTTACAGGTAGAGGTTGTGCCAGGTCTGAAAGACCAGCATCGACCAGATCAGCGTGTCGTGGATCTCGCGGCCGGAGAAATGCTCGTCGAGGATCGCCCGCACCGTCGCCGGATTCAAAAGGCCGTGCCGGCGCAGGTTCGGCTCGGAGAGGGTCTCCAGGACGAACGGCTTGAGGTCGGTTTTCAGCCAGCTCGTCATCGGGCCGACGAAGCCCTGCTTGCGGTGCGTGATCACCTCGGCGGGGAGGTATTCCCGGGCCGCCGACCGCATGATGTACTTCTTTTTCAACCAGCGGATCTTCAGCTCCGGCGGAATGGTGGCGCAGAACTCGAAGAAGGGATGGTCCAGGAACGGGACCCGCACCTCGAGCGCGTGCTGCATGCTCATCCGGTCGGTGACCGCCAGGATGTCCTCGGGGAGGTAGGTCATCGTGTCGCAATACATGGCCCGGCTGAACGACTCCGGGCCGTCGGCGACGTTGCCGTTGTTGAAGTGATCGAGGAAGAAGCGCCGGGCCGGTTCGGCGTGGCGGCTGAAGAAATCGGGCTCGGCGAAGAAGCTTCCCTGCAGCCCCGGTCTCATCTTGTGCACGTAGCCGAGGTAACGGTCGTCCGGTGGCAGCAGGGCCGCCCGCACGAAGCGCTTCATATGGTTGACGGTGTAGTGTCCGTTGGCCTGCTCGGAAAGCCGCTCCACCAGGGGCGCCAGGAGGTTGCGCAGGGCGAAGTCGGGGAGCCGGCTGAACCACCCGCTCAGGGCGAAGCCGAGGTAGCGTTCGTAGCCGGCGAAGACCTCGTCTCCCCCCAGACCGGAAAGGGCGACGGTGACCTCCTCGCGGGCGGTCTTGCAGACGAACCAGGTGGGGATGGCGGAGTCGTCGGCAAACGGCTCGTCGAAGGCCCGTACCATGGTCTCGATGAGCCCGTCGAACCGGGGGATGATCTCAAACTCCCGGTGCTTGGTCCGGTAACGCTGGGCGACCTGCCGGGCGTAGCCGCGCTCGTCCAGGTACCCTCCGACGTCGCCGCCAAAACCCATGCAGAAGGTGTTCACCGGCTCCTCGGAAAACCCGCTCATCAGCGCCACGACCAGGCTGGAATCCATCCCGCCGCTCAAAAAGGCCCCGAGCGGAACCTCGCTCACCAAGTGGCTCCCCACCGCCTCGCGCAGATGCTCCATCATCTTCTCGATGAAGTATTCCTCGCTCTTGCCGTGGTCCGGGACGACCTTGAGCTCCCAGTACTTGCGGATTCTAAAGGTGCCGTCGCGCCAGGTGAGGGAGTGGCCCGGCAGGAGCTTGCGGATGTGCCGGAAGATGGTCATCTGGCCGGGGATGTAGGAGAAGCTGAAATAGGCGGCGAGCCCCTCGTGGTCCATTTCCCTCGGGAAGGCGGGATCCACGAGGAGCGCCTTCATCTCGGAGGCGAAGCCGAAGCCGCCGGTGTAGGTGCCGTAGAAGAGCGGCTTGATGCCAAAGCGATCCCGGCTCAAAAAGAGGGTGCGGGTGGAGCTGTCCCAGATGGCGAAGGCGAACATTCCCCGCAACATTTCCACGCAGGACTCCCCCCACTGCTCGTAGGCGTGGAGGATGGTCTCGGTATCGCCGTTGGTGGTGAAGACGTGTCCCAGGGCGATCAGACGGCGCCGCAACTCGGCGAAGTTGTAGATCTCCCCGTTGAAGACGATGCACTTGGTGCGGTCTTCGTTGTAGATCGGTTGCCGGCTCCCGGCGACATCGATGATGCTCAGCCGGCGGTGTCCCATGCCGATCTCCCCGTCCAGGTGGTATCCGGCATCGTCCGGCCCCCGGTGGGCCAGCGTGTCGGTAGCCTTTACCAGCGCCGCCTGGTTCATTCGTGGAGAAACCATCCCAAAGATTCCGCACATGGCGGACCTCCTTTGCCTCAAGTCGGTTGTTGGTGGCCGGATGCGCCGGTCACTGCCGGGACGGCGCGAAGACTTCTTCGGCTTCATCCACCCCAAGTTTTCGCAGGATTGAGAGCTTCCTTGCCTGCTGGTGTTGCTGGATCTCCGCTTTCCAAACGGCGATCGCCTTTTCTAGCTCGTCGCGCCGGCGGTAGGCGGTTTTGATCGCCTCGGCAATTTCCCGTTCGTCGTGCCGGGTGAAGATGGTCCCTTGGGTGAAGAAGGCCCTCAAGGCGGCGGTGTCCGAGGTGACCAGAGGTTTTCCCGCCGCCATCGCCTCGTAGGCACCGCATACCAGACACCCCTCGTAATTGGTCAGGTCCAGGACCACCGCGCAGTAGAACAGTTCCGCATAGTAATCGGCCTTGGGGAGGTAGCCCAAAAAGGTGAGCTCGGGGAAATCCCTCGGGTCGATGCCGCCCTTTCGGTAGTTCCCGGTCACGAGCATCCGGAAACCATCGGGAAAGAGGCGTCTGGCAGCAGCGAAAGCGACGGCCAACGGTTCATCGGTATCGAAGGAACAGATGAAGAGAACCCGCGGCACCGAATCCGGCTCGCGTCGGACGCGGTAGGCCTCGATCTCCGGGAGCGGGTCTTCGCAGATGACGGCCTTGCCGCCGATCGCCTCGACATGCTGCTTATGCTCCGCGTTCGTTACCACCACCAGGTCGACCATCTGGTTGCATGTATCCAGCAGCCGCTGGTAGGCCCTGCTTCGGACCGATCTGACCCCGACGTAGTGCGCATCGCTCACCAAGGTAAATCCGAACAGGGGCCGGAGCACCAGCAGGAGAAGTATCAGCACGATGGACGGGTTTTGGGCGAAAACCACCGCCGGCTGCTCCTGCTTGAGCACCGCGACGGTCCGCCAGCCGCAGCGCAGGTAGCGGGCCAGCCGGTTGCCATGGTCGGTAATGACGAACAGCCGGGCGTTGAGCACGCGGGACATCGATTCGTTTCGGACCTGGTTCTCCCAGGTGATCCAGACGAGGCCGCCTGGTCCGGTGTGACTTCTCTTGGCTTTGGTCTCCGCTTGCTCCAGCACCGTTTCCTCCCGCACCTTGGTGCTTGTCCCCCCCGGTCCCGCCCGATACCACCGGTCCTCGTACCCAGGATCATGCCGGCCCCGTTTGATTGGCGTTTCGCGCGCGGATGGGGCGACGAAATGCATCCGTTGTAGATAACACAGAGCATCGGATGATCAACGTTCGCTAATGTTAACAGGTATATTTTTCTGCTCTAATTTAATCGGTCCGGAGCAGGGAATTTCTTGGGCGAGCATGTGCCTTCTGGCCGCGGTTGCCGACCGCGGAAAAGAAAAGGGATGGGGCAGTTGCCCCATCCCTACATTTTGTGGCCGGAGGCCCCGGTGGGGTCCCATCGTCAGAGCAGCAGCTGCGGCCGGAATCGCGGCGCGTGGAGTTATCGGAGCCGAGGTCCGTTTGATCACCCCGATCAAGGCTCGATTCGGTGCCGCAATTGCTCAATATGTTGCACGTTGGGCCTGGTGCTGCTTCATGGCCCCAGGTTGTACGCGCTGCTCCTCGCCAGGCGGTTATTGGTTACGAAGAGGTAGTAAGGCCCAGATCCGAGGCCGGTGAAATCGGCCTTGAACTGGACCGAGCCATCGCTGAGATAGACCGGTTCCTGGTATTTCACCGTTCCGGCGCCATAGGTCGGGTTGTCGCTGATCTCGATGGTGGAGGCGGGATGGATCCGGAAGCGTGACAGGGTGAAGCCGTCGATCCAGGCGGTCACCGGATAGTTGGAGACGCAGGCGTTGATGATCCCCAGCTCGTAGTACATCGGGGATCCGGTCTGGGTGAAGGGAACCGAGAGGATCTGCTGGTTGTCGACCCAGACGGTATAGGTGTCGGCGGACTGTTCGACCTCGACCAGGTACCAACGGTCGTTTTGGAAGGTACCGCCGGGGTTGGCGGCCCAGGTGCCGTTGCCGTTAAGCGTTGCGACCCAATAGCTCGGAACCGTGCCGTCAGTAGCCGGTTGGATGTAGGCGAGACTTGCGTTCGTCTGGGCACCGAACAGTTTGAGATGGTTGTCGGGCCAAGTCTTCTTGTCTCCGTCCACCGGGACGCTGTACCTGACGTAGCCCCGCATGAAGTACGTATTGCGGATCAAGGGGGCACTGCCGCCGTTACCGACGTTGGGAACACAGGTGGTGGCGGAAGGGATGTAGAACTTGGCACTCTGATTACCTAAAAGCTTCACGCTCGTGTCGTAGGTTGCGCCGGGATCGCCGGTTCCCGAGACGTAACGGTCCGAAAAGAAGTCGGAACCTTCAAAACTGTAGGCGGTCCCGTGGAAAAACGAGTGCCAGTCGACCTTGTTGTCCTGGACCAGGTTGGAGCCGGTGATGGTGAGGATCTGACCCGTGCTGACGGTGCCGCTTACCCCGCTGATGGAAGGGGATGGGGTTGCGGATCGGGGAGAAAATACCACGTCTACCCAGTAGTTGGAGCTATGCCAACTGCTCGCAGGGAAGGTGCTTGATGAACCGTAGGCAAAGAGCCCGTTGGGGGGGCCGCCTCCGGGCGCGTTCAGTGGCGCAGCATCTACTCCGGAGGATTCGAAGTAGTACTGGTCGTCACTGTAGTGCCCGACGCTCGTGTGGTAGGAGACGACGTAAGGAGTATCGGCGGTTATGGCGACGGGGGAGGCGAATTGGACCTCCTGCCACCCCGATTCCGTCTCGTTGCTGAACGTCGCACTGGCCAGAAGTTGCCCGGAACCGTTCCAAAGATTGCCGACATGGGTTCCGGTATTGGCCGTGGCCTTGTAAAAGCGGACCCCCGTCACGTAGCCGCCCGTGGTGGAACTGAATCTGACCCCCAGCTCGACCGGATCGTCCGGACCGGAATCGATGACCCCGGGAACGGTGGTCGGCGACCAGAGGTTGGTGGAAAAGACGACGTCGACCCAATAGTTCGAGCTGTTGAACCCGGTGGTCGGGAACGTGCTGGAAGAACCGTAGGCATAGACTCCGTTAGGAGCCGAGGCCTGGTTGGCTGGGGCATGCAGGGGATAGGTATCTACCCCTTCGGTTTCAAAGTAATGCTGGTCGCAACTGTAGTGGCCGTTATCGGTATGGTACGACGCCACGTACCCGGCCCCGGCAGTTATTGGGACCGGTGCGGAGAAATTCAGCTGTTGCCATCCGGTGGCGGTCTCATTGGTGAAAGTTCCCGTTGCGAGCCTCGTTCCGTCTGCCCTCCAGAGATTGCCGACGTGGGTCCCGGTATTGGTGGCCTCCTTGTAGAAGCGGATCCCGGTGATATAGCCGTTGACATCACTGGAAAACCTGACCCCTACTTCCAGCGCGCTGTCTGGCCCTGCGTCGGTCGTGTCTGGCACGGCCGCGTCGCTCCAGATACTCGCACCGAATGCACTGCCACAACAAATTGCCATCAGAAGGGAGATCATTGCTACCAGAAGTTGACATCTTTGTTTTCGATTCATCTCTTCCTCCACTCGTAGAAAACGGGGACCGACCATTTACGGTGTGAACTCGCTGGTTCACGGAAACATCGGAATCACCTCCCTTGTCTGGAGGCCGTCATGGTGTCCCAGGTCGTGCGGCCTCCAACATCGTAAACTGCGGACGGGCAAACGCGTGAGGCTAAGAGCAACTTTTGGCTCGCGACGGATGGGGGGGCTCGCACGGAGCGGTCCGGCTAACTAGATGCTGCTTTCCGAGAAAGAACCGGATGAGTTAATACTTCGAAGTGAAAACCGTGAAAAATTGAAGCGGTCGAGGAATTAGAAAAAGAAATTGAAGATTTAGGTAATCCAGTCCATCTGTGCTTTGATGCCTGAACCCAAGATCGGTGAATAAGATTGAATGTTTATGAAATTCAGGCGATGTAAGGGAGACAAAGATCTGATGCGTGACGTAATACAGATCAGTAACTGCATCAATGTATCGCATCTTTGGAAGGATGTATGGCAAGTTAGGGGAAAATAAGGTTAATGCTATCGGCTTTGACTGTAATTAGACATGATTAACTGTGCTCTACGGCGAGATCCTTCCCCGGCCCTCTCTGGCTGCCGACTTCACGCGGTGCTTCCGGCATCGATGGTGACCACCGATCCGGTGACCGCCCCTCCTTTTTCTCCCATCAAATAAGCTGCCGCCGCGGCAACGTCCTTTACCGTCACCAAGCGCCCCAAGGGGGTCCGCCGCACCACCGAGTCGAGTTTTTCCCCCTGCAACGAGGAGGTCATCTCGGTTGCCATAAACCCCGGGGCGATGGCGTTCACCGTGATGCCGGCCTTTCCTACCTCGCGGGCCAGCGATTTCGTGAAACCGACCAGGGCCGCCTTGGTGGCTGCATAGACGGAGAGACCGCTGAAACCGGTACTGGCGATGATGGACGAAATGTTGATGACCCGGCCGCGCCGCCGGGTCATCATCTGGCGCACCGCATATTTGGTCAGGAGGATCGGCGCCAGCACGTTCACCGCGACGAGCTGCTGGATCTCCCGTTCGTGCTGCGTTCCCAATACCCCATCCAGGCCCAAAGCCGCATTGTTGACCAGCCCGTAGGGTGCCGCCGAGTATCTCTGGCACAAGCCGGTAACGAGGTCGTGGATGGCGTCGGTTTGAGAAAGGTCGAAGCGCTCGAACTTGAGGCGCCCGGCGCTGTGGTCCAGCTCCGCCTGTAACTCCGGGGAAAGGGCGCGACCGATTGCCACGACCTGGTACCCCTCCGCGATCAACTCCTTGCAGATGGCCAGCCCCAACCCGCGCGTCCCACCGGTTACCATTACCCAGTCCATTGCGGCCTCCTGGTGATCTTCCCGCTTTCGTTGACCGTCAGATCATCAACAAGGGTCACCCGTGCCGGGACCTTGTACAGGTCGAGCCGCTCGCGGCAGAAGAAACGGAGCTCCTTCTCGATCTCCGTCGCTACCGTATGATGCCCGGGTTTCAGCGCGACTTCCGCCACCACGATCTGCCCCGAAATCGGGTTGCGGGCCCCGTGTGCCGAGGCCAGTAAAACGGCGGGGTGGGCCAGGAGCACCTGCTCCACCTCTTCCGGGGAGACCTTGTTTCCCCCGACGTTGATCGTTCCGTTCATCCTGCCGAGGAAACGGACGCGGTCACTGTCAACCAACACCAAGTCTCCGGTGTTGATGTACCCTTCCTCGTCGACCTCCACGATGCCGCATGTCGGAGAGAGGGTCCGCCCCGGGATCTTGAGCCAGAGCGTCCCGTCGTGAATTTTCATCCTGACGTTCTCGATCCCATCAGCCAGCCAGGAGCAAGGGAAGCCGGAAAGACCGTCCTTCACGGTGAAGCCGACCCCGGTCTCGGTGGAAGCATAGATATGCACCACTCTCGCCTCGGGAAACCGGCTCTTCACGAGATCCAGCAGCGGCTGATCCACAATCTCCCCACCGACGGTGATCTGCTGCAAACGAAGCCTCTCGGATAAGGGGGTCATCAGGATCTTGCGCCAATGGGTCGGGGTGGCGGAGAGAGCGGTACAGCCACACTCGCTGAGGTAACGTACCTTCTCCGGAAAACTTGCCCCGGAAGGAGGGAAGAGGAGCACCCCACCTCCCAGAAGGCTTTGCAGAAAAACCTGCAAACCGGCAAAGCGGGTAATGCCATACATGAGCCCCCAGTGGTGGGGGAGACCAGCCGCGGGCGACTTCACGGTCCGCGAAAGCGAGGCGGAGTCATGCGGTATCAACCGGGGCGTCCGCGTCGTGCCTGAGGTAGGGATCATCCATTTCGTGACGGTCTCCGGAACCGCTGCCCCCTTTACGTGTGGGACAGGCGGGGAATCGTCCCCCGCGAAATCGGCGTCGGTCAGCACCCCATCGGGACCAAAACCGCTTTCCACCGCTGCGCAGTCGGACTCCGGGGTGCCGGGGTGGATCAGCAGCAGTTCGGCGCAGAAGCCATCCAGGGTTAGCAGTGCCCTGGCCGTCAGAAAATCGCTGTTGCAACGCAGCACCACTTTTCTTCCTTGCAGCCCGGCGTGGCGCGATCTTAAAGCGGTGACCAGCACCTCGATTTCGGGGGCGGATAGTATCTTCCCGTCCGGACCGATCCAGACCGGTATATCGACACGTCTGCTTTTCATTCTTTCCAAGAGCATGGTTGCTTCCTCACGGTGCTTCAAAGGTTCCCATCGGGCCGGTACCGCTCGTAAATCTGAACGAAGTCACCGAACGTTACCGGATAATAGGGTTGATCCATGAGTGAGAAAGGATCGTAGCCTAACTTTGTTTCCAGTTGGGCAACAAGAATGGCAAAACCGAGAGAATCCATGCCGGTTTCAAGCAAGACTGCTTCATCGGATAGTTCAGTACGAAGTGTCGCATTTGCTTGGCTCATGACGTCCATGAACTCCTTCAAGATAATTTCGCGCATCACCGAGTCTCCGCTCTTGGTTTTTTTGTTTTATCCAATGAAAAACTGCCTATGTACGGCTGGGAGATATGTAAATCTAAATCCTCGGATTGGCATGTCAAGTCCGGTGAGGCGCCACCTTTGGGCAGCGAGACTGCGCGTCGGAAGCGGGGCGGCGGGCATATCACGGGTTGACCCAGGGGGATCAGGTGGTAAATAATTCCGATTGGTCTGCTCTAATGCAGGGTCCGCACTGGGGAGACACGGAAAGGAGCCCGGATTATGACTTCTGGCACGCAACCCCGCTCACCATTTCCCTTCGATGCGATCGCGCGTCAGGGGAAAGAGCCCCTGCGGCAGCTGCTGGAGAAGCTCCCGGTGCCCCGGCGCGATGCCGTGCTGGAGGAAGTCGGCTGGGTGATCCGGCTCCTCGACGCTGCCTCGGGAGATCAGTATTTTCGGGTTCCGGTCGAAGCTTTGGGTTGGTGGCGCAAGGTGAAGCCTCAGGAGGAGAGGGAGCAATACCTTTGGGGAGCCATACTCCTGGCCCTCCTGATTCCCGAGCTCCCGGAACGATTTCTGGCGCATCCCCTGCCTGCACCTTGTCTGGAGGGGGTTCTCGAGCAGTTGCAGCGGATCGTGTCCGGTCTTACCGGCGACTCACCCCGGCCGATGTCCCTGGAACACGATCTTTTCCTTAAGGATCTCGGGATCTGTCGGCTGGAAATGGTACCCGGAGGGGCTGCTCTGATCGAAAAATACGCTGCGATTCCGAGATCTTTGGCCTTCCGGCACGGGTTGCGCCAGATGCTGCAGGTTACCAAAATGGCGCTGCAGCATCGGGGCCGTATCGCTCCCTATCTCGCCCTGCATCTTCATACGCCGATGCTGAGATCCTTCAATGAGTCCGGCTGGGAGCGCTGCTATCGACTTGCCGCCGAGCTTTTGTCCCTTCACCCCGAGTATCGCGGCCTGATCGGAAGCAGTTGGTTTTACGACCCGGCGGTAGAGAAGATAACTCCCACGCTGTCCTACCTGCGGCGTTTTCCCCTGCAGGGGGGAGCTTTTTTCCTACGGGTCGGTTCTTCTCCGGCCGACATTGACCTCGCCACCCGGCGGGACCTGTCCGGAAACCGGGTCAAGCTCTACCAGGAAGGGAAGTATTTGCCGACCAGCTACCTGCTGGTGTGGCCGCGCGCACAGCTTCTGTCCTGGGCGCAGCGCTGAGAGGAGAATTCCATGCCGAAAAAGGGTTTCTCGGCCCACCTGAGAAAGAGCGTCAAGCTCGCTTTGCTGTTTGCCCTGAAGCTCACCGGGCTCTTTTCCCTTTCGCGTTACCTGACCCGGACCGGGGTTCGGATTCTCGCCTATCACGGCGTCTGGTTGGGCGACGAAGGGTTTCCCGGGGACGGGATGTTTATGAATCGCGGCACCTTCGCCCGCAGATTCAAATACCTGCAGACGTGGAGGTATCCGGTCCTCGCCCTGGAGGAGGCGGTTGCCGGGCTGCGTGACGGGAAACTCCCCCCGTGCGCCGTGGTGATCACCATCGACGACGGTTGGTACAGTACCTATGAGGCCATGCTTCCCGTTCTGCAGGCTCACCGGATCCCGACCACCCTTTACTGCGATACGGCAAACCTGGTGCGGGAGCAGCCGGTGCCGCACGTGATGGCGCGTTACTTGAAGATGCTGGCGGAGTCCGGGTTGGTCGGCACCGTTCCCGTCGATGATCGGATCTACGCGGCAGCCGTCTCGTTGGAGGGTGAGTCTGAGGAACGCCTGGAAAGGGTGCGCCGGCTGGCGCAATCGCTCGGGATCGATTTTGCCCGGTATTTCGATAACAAGACCTTTCACTACATGTCGCGCGACCAACTTCGGGATGCCTTTGAGAAAGGAGTCGACATCCAACTCCATACCCATAATCACACCCTTCACGATTTCAGCGACACAGCAATGGGGTCTGAAGTTGCCGATAACCGACGGCATCTTGCCCGCCTGCTTCAGGTCGAAGGCGACCGGTTCGTCCACTTTTGTTTCCCCAGTGGCAAGTACACCCGTGATTCGCGCAGTACCCTGGAACGCCTTGGCATCGCCAGCTCCATGACCACTGACCTGGGGATAGCCTTCCCCGGAGACCACCACTTCCTGCCGAGAATCATGGATGGGGAGCACATGGCACTGCTGGAGCTGGAAGCGGAACTGTGCGGTATTTCGGCCTTGTTGCGCCGGGTGAAAATGCTGTTGTCGAGCTGGATGTAGCGGGACCGGGTGGCCCAACCTGAGGTGTCGCCGGTATGACCGCGGGAGTAAGTGCGATGGGCGACCGTGCCGAACAGGGGAAAAGTGGATGACGAGTATCGCTGGATCGGAATTTGCCGGCGCCGCGGGGGGCGGAAACGAAGCCGGGCGGGATCCGCTGGTTTCGGTAATCGTGCCGACCCGCGACCGTTCGTCCCTGCTGCGCCGCGCCCTGCAAAGCATCCGCAGCCAGGATCTGTCCGACTTCGAGGTGCTCGTCGTTGATGACGGGTCTTCCTGCGAGCACCGAGCCGCTCTGCAACAGTTGAGGGGAGAACTCGACGGGCGCTTCCGTTTCATGCTCTCCTCCCCGGAGGAGGTTGGCTGCTACGGTCCCGCCGAGAATCGCAACCGCGGCCTTACCATGGCCCGCGGGCGCTTCATTGCCTTTCTCGACGACGACGATCACTGGCTTGCGGCGGACCACCTCTCCGCGGGAGTGGCCCTCCTGGAACAGGAAGCTGCCGACTTCCTCTTCGGCACCTGGAGCACCGAGGCAGACGGCAACATCGTTATTCCCGACTGGAACGCAGCTGTCTCGCCCATCCTTTCCGGTCCCATCGTGTCGACGGCTCCACCGGTGCTGCGCCTGGGCCGTGCCCAGTTTTGTCGGGCGATGCGGCGACACCCCATCGCGCACCTGAACACCTGCATCGTCCGAGCTGACCTGGCGCGATCAGTAGGTGGCTTCTGGCGCCCGATCCACTACGCCGAGGATCTCCATTTTGCCTCCCGCATCGTGGACCGTGCCCGAGCCATTTTGTACCGTACCGATCCGGTCGGCGTCCTTGACGTATCTCCCCGCCCCCGCGCCTTTTCCGCCTATTCCGATTTGTCCAAGTGTCTGCTCAATGCCACGATGGCAGGACATCTCGCCTTGTACTCCGTCACGCCGGAATGCCGGGCCCTTTCCCGACACCTGCTCTCCTGGAGCTACAAGCGGATCTCCGATTCCCTTCGCGCCAGCGGCAACTATCCGGCGGCCCTGCAGTTCTCGCTTCAGTCCGTTGCTTCCCGCGTCTCGGTCTCTTCTGTCCAAAGCCTGATGCGCTCCCTCTGGGAGCTGCTCCGGCACCACGTTGCTCCCCCGACCGACTCCCCATAGAGCAACCCCGGATTCACGGGCAAAGTGGTGAGGTGTCTGGCCTTGTGGCACGCGCAGTAGGAATTCGGGTGCTACGAAGCCGAGATCCATTCTCAACTCTGCTCCTTGACTGCGTTTTGACGACTCTTCCAGCGCAATGTGAGCCATTAGAGCGGACATAGGCACGGGCGAATGAAGATGTTCACGTTGGAGATATGATTAGGTTTGATTAACGGTTTGGCCGCCGGTGCTGCTGATAACGTCGAGGCAACGAAGAAGCTTTGGCGCAGGCGGCCGGGAGGAAGAGATGAAACCGGTGCGAGAAAAGAAGGTCGTCCAGATTGAGATCACCAACGCCTGTGTGAACCAGTGTTCCAACTGCTCCAGGTTCGTCGGCCACCACCGTGCGCCGTATTTCATGGAGTTCAAGGTGGTAGAGCGGGCGATCGATTCGCTGCTCGACTTCCCGGGCGGGGTCGGGATCATGGGTGGGGAGCCGACGCTGCACCCCCGTTTCGTTGAAATCTGCGCCCTGGTAAGGAAGATGCTGCCGCCGGACCGCCGGTTTCTGTGGACCTCAGGGCATAACTGGGGGAAGTACCGCGGTGTCATCCGGAAAACCTTCGGCTCGAACGTCATTTACAACGATCACCGCGATGTCACCCAAAAGCATCACCCCATGCTCCTGAGCATCAGCGACGTCATCGACGATCCGGCGAGTGTCGCCCGCTTGCTGGCTCGATGTTGGGTGGACCAGCGTTGGTCCGCGGCGATCAATCCCAAAGGGTGCTTTTTTTGTGAGATTGCCGCGGCCATGGACGTGCTTTTCGATGGGCCGGGAGGACTTTTGATCGAGCGCGGTTGGTGGAAGAAGGATCCCGCCGCCTTCCAGGACCAGCAGGACCGGTACTGCCTGCACTGCGGCGCCAGTGTTCCGTACGCGCCGGCCACCTTGGCCGAGGGGCACGACGTGGTTTCCGAGACCAACTACCGCAAGCTGCTTCATGTCGAGTCGCCCAAGGCAAAGAAAGGAAAGGTTCAGGTGGTTTCCGAGAAGCTATCTCCTGGCGCGGTAAAAAGTGCCGAAGAGTGGGAGCCTTGGAACCACCTCGGGGTCATGAAGGAGGAGGGGACCGGCAAGGGGGATGCAGCCCTGTACGGGCGCTTCCACGGGTGGCTGTACCAGACGAGGAAGGAACTGATCGAGAAATCCAAGGTGCTGCGCAAGGTCGATTTCGTCGTGTTGAGGGTTTTGTGGCGGCTGGGTGTCTGGTGAACCAGGCCGCCCGCAACGGCCCGGGTTTCAATCTTGGTGTCCAAAGGGAGTCGGCTGGTCCGGCTCCTTTTTTTATGGCCGGGGGGCGGGTGGCGGAATTGGGCGGGGCGCCGCTGGCTGCGCCCATTCCGGTGCTGCCGCTTGACCGGTTTATTTCCGGTAACGGCTCGCTTAATTCGGCCAATCCCGTTGCTTCGAGCCGCGGCATGCGGTAGTATGCCCGCTTCCCCATGCAGGATTCTCAAGAGGACCAATGAAAATAGCACCGTCGGAAAACTCCTATCTCAAATTCTCCCAAGTCGTTGCCGGATATCGCGTTTTTCAGCTGGTTCGGCATGCCGTACGTCTCGGTGTTTTCGAGGCCGTTGGCTCCGACGGCAACGCTGCCGGCATTATTAAAAGGACCGGCATGAAGGAGCCGGAGGGGAAAAGGTTTCTCGATCTACTCACCGCGGCCGGACTGCTGGAACGTTACGCCGACCACTACTATCTCTCCCAGTTTTCCCGCAAGTTTCTCTTGAAGGATGCTCCCCTGAGCCAGCTTGACGTCGTCAATTTCGAGGAAGTGGTTATGGCGAAATGGGCGGCGCTCGACACGGTCCTGGTCGAGGGGCAGGGGGCCCGCCAGGCAGAGCTTCCCGAGGCCGAGTATCGGGAACGGCTGCGTCTTTTCCAGGGCGCCATGCACCAGGCGGCCGTGGTGCGCGCCGATGAGCTTTGGACCGCCCTCGACTTTCTGCCGGAGCACGGGACGATCATCGATGTCGGCTCCGGCGACGGAACCTATCTCAAGGCATTTCTGGAGCGGCACCCGAATTGGGACGCCGTGGCGTGCGATTTAGCCGACGTGCTCACTTTGAGTGCCCTGGAGGGCTATCCCGCGGTAACCACACGGCCTTGCAACATCCTGGATGCCGAGGAGAGCGCGCAGCTGTGCGCCGCCTGGAGGGGGCAGGCATCGGTTTTGCTCTTCTCCAACGTCCTTCATTGCTATAACGCGGCCGAAACGGCCGACATCCTGGGACGGCTCAAGGATCTCGTCGCTTCGGACGGCCTGGTGGTGGTACACGACTTCTTTTCCGACGCGAACGACTTCAGCGCCTTATATGACGGGCACATGCTGGCGAACACCTACAGCGGCCGCACCTACGGCATCGACGAGACCAAGCGGCTCCTCGATGGCGCCGGATTTTGTCATGCGTCCGAGTACCATCTCCCTTCCGCCTCCAGTGTGGTGGTTGCCTCGGCCCGGCCACTGGTCGGCGCCGTCAGTGATCCGTTGCCCCTCTTGCAACGGGAGGCTCTAGCCTTGGGGCTCATCGATGCCAAGCCCCTTCCCGCCGACTCAATTCGGGTCGAGCCGTGGGTTAAGGCGAAGTGCCGCTACGGATGCGGCCTTTACGGGCGGAAATGGAGCTGCCCGCCGCACTCCATGGATGCCGGGGAGTTTGCCGAACTACTTACTTCCTACCGGCGTGCCTTGTTGGTGGTGGGGCAGCCGCCGTTGCGCGATTTTCAGGAACGGCTGCTGGAGTTGGAGAAACGGGCTTTTCTGCAGGGGATGAAAAAGGCGCTGGTTTTCTCCGGCGGTCCCTGCGTCTGGTGCGAGAGCTGTCCCGAACCGCGCTGCGCCTTTCCGGAGAAGCGGCGCCCTTCGCTGGAATCGTGTGGGTGCGACGTCTTCGAGTTGGCCGCCAGCTGCGGGATCAACCTGCGGCCGGTGAAGGAAAAGGACGATTTTGTCCAGTACGTAGGAATGCTGCTGGTGGATTGAAAGTTGAATGCAAAAGCCCACCGCAAAAGGGCGCGCTGAGGAGCGCAAAGGAGAAGGGCCCTTCACTTGTGGGAGCGCCTTTCCAGGCGCGATGCGCCCCGAGCCGGGCGCTGACCGTCTTAGACCGCTTGAGCAGATTATTAGTCCGAGCATGCGCCAAACGCGGCAGGAGCGACCTTCCGGTCGCGATTCCCTGCTGCAGGTCGCGACAGGAGTGTCGCTCCGACCAGAGCAAGCGATCACCCCCCCAGATCGCGACCAATGTCGCACGCGAGGAGGCACCGGTTCCCAATCCTATGAAAATAGTCATCGTCGAAAATCCCAGGCCGCTCACCATTGAGCATTACAACGACGTCGCCAATGCCCCCCTCTCCGCGAGCCTCAACAGCGGCTATGCGTTGGCCGTCGCCCGCGAGGCCGGCTGGGAGACCTGTCATCTCGACTTCACCCGGTCCGCCGAAGGTGACGCGTCCCTTGCCGCCGCCATCCTTGCCACCGGTGCCGATCTCGTCCTTTTTCATTGGGTTTACAGCTGGGGCAACGACGGCCGGGTCGCCGGCATTATCGATCTTTTGCAGCGCGAGCGCCACGTCATCGTCGGTGCCTTCGGACTTTTTCCCACCTTGGCCGGCGCTGCCCTGTTCGGATTCGCCGGTGGCCTGGATTGTCTGTTGATCGGTGAGTTTGAGGCGAGCCTAAAAGAATTACTGCTAAGCATGGAATGCAAGGGGAGACCGACCGGAATTGCCGGCGTGGCCTTGCCGGGAGAGCCGTTTCGACGCCGGGAGGTTCATCGTGACCTATCGTGGCTCCCGATTCCCGATGACGTCGGCATCAACGCCGGCCTCAGCAGCATCAACGTTGCCGCCAGCCGGGGATGTTTCGGGAATTGCGGTTTTTGCTTCATTCCTACGTACTACGGGGCTCCGGGGCGCCGGGTACGAGCCGTCGAGTCGCTGGAGGCCGAGCTGGACGCCCGTCTCGCCCGAAGGAAGGCCGACCACGCATATTTCATCGATCCCACCTTTTTTGGCATCGGCGCCGCGGAAAAGGAGCGGGTACGGCGGATCGGGAAACTCCTCGCTCAGAGGCGGGTTGGCTTTGGATTCGAGTGCCGGGTCGATACGGTCGATAGGGACCTGCTGGAGGATTTGGGTAGTGACGGCGCCACCGATATCTTTCTCGGGGTCGAGTCCGGATGCGATGCCGCCCTGCGGCGGATGAACAAGCGGGTTACCAAGGAAGATATCGTCCGCGCCGTGAAGTCGGTGCAGCAGGTGGGGATCAACCTCCACGTCGGCTTCATCATGTTCGAGCCCGACACGACCTTGGATGAGGTGGGGGAGAACTTCCGGTTTCTCGAAGAGCTCGGTCTTCTGAGCGATCCGGATCGGACCGTGAACCTTCTCTATCACAGCCAGATCGTTCTCTATGGATCGAGAAGCTGGGAGCGCTTCGAAAGGGAAGGACGCCTATTGAAGGATGAACGCCTTCCTTTCGAAGCATCATTCACCTTCCGGGACCCGAAGGTCGCCAAGGTCTGCGCCGGGATGAAGGAGATCGCCACGGAGTACTTCTTGAAGGGGGAAGGCAAGGTAGCTGCCGAGCACATCGGCACCTGCGGAAGGGACGGGAGCGAAGCGGTGAACGCGCAGATGAAGGAATCTTTCCTGCGCCTGCTTCGAGAGGCATAAGCCGGATCTATTAAATCTCGTTCCCGAGGTCCACCTTGAGAACGACACTGCCGTTCAAAGCTCCAGCTTTGTATAGAAGCCTCACGAAGGAGGAGCTTCGAGAAAGATTGCGTTCCCAAGGCTGGAACTTGGGAACGAGCTAAAACCGCTCCCTCACCCCGACCCTCTCCCGGAAGGCGAGGGGCAACGGAACAAAAAAAGGCGGGACCGATTCGGTCCCGCCTTTCTTGCTTCTATCTGAGAACTTCTTCTAGTTGTTGTGGCAGCGGTCGCAGTCGCCGGAGGTCGGGAAGGCGTCCTGGCCGTTGTGGCACGCACCGCAGGAGCGCCCCTGCTCCATCTGGTGCATGGTGTACTGCTTCTGCCCGTGGGAATACGGGAAGAGCTTGGTGTGGCAGTCGGCGCAGCCGTAGTTGTTGACGTGCTTGTCGTGGCTGAACTTGACGTAGCCTTTTTTCAGCTGGAAGGTGACCACGCCCGGCTTGAAGCCCTGGTGGCACTTGTAGCAGGCCCCGGTGGTGGTGAAGGCGGCCTTGCCGTTGTGGCAGCCACCGCAGGATTTCCCCTGGGCCATGTCGTTCATGGTGAACTTCGTGGCGGTGTTGTAGGGGAAGAGCTTGGTGTGGCAGTCCTGGCACTTGTATTTCTTCAGGTGGTAGTCGTGGCTGAAGGTGACCGGGCTGATCCCGGCGAACTTGAAGTTGATGTCGTGCGGCTTCATCCCCTTGTGGCACTGGTTGCAGTTGCCGTTGGCGGTGAAGGCCCGCTTGCCGTTGTGGCAAATGCCGCAGGACTTGCCCTTTTCCATCTGTGCCATGGACCAGTGGCCGTTGCCGCGCACGAAGTTGGCGTTATGGCAGGCTTTGCACTGGCCGCCGGTCTTCTTGA
The DNA here is from genome assembly GCF_016458275.1 of Geomesophilobacter sediminis. Lineage (GTDB taxonomy): Bacteria > Desulfobacterota > Desulfuromonadia > Geobacterales > Geobacteraceae > Geomesophilobacter > Geomesophilobacter sediminis. The sequence continues at coordinate 45,786 of NZ_JAEMHM010000025.1, read as the reverse complement.
CGTGGAAGACGTGGTCGAAGGTGACGTCCGGAGTGTTTTTGATCTTGAAGGTGATGCTCTTGGTAGCGCCCTTGTGGCAGTTTACGCAGGCCTTCTCATCGGCTACGCTGAATGCCTTCACGCCCGTGTGGCAGGCACCGCAGGATTTGGTCTTTTCCATCTCTGCCATGGTGAAGTGGTGACGCTCTTTCAGATTGAAGATCGCGTTGTGGCAGACCTTACAATTGTTGTTATATTTCCTCAGGTGAATTTCATGGCTGAAGACAACCGGCTCCGCGCCCTTGATCGGGAACTTGATGTCTTTAGTCTCGACCGCCCAGACTGTGAGGGGCATAGTACACAGGATCAATAGGAAGATGGCAAGACGAAACTGCATGGTACTCTCCTTAAGGCGTTGTATTTGTTAAATGCCCGGGGTTTGGCTACAGCCGCAGTAATATACACAGTGCGACGGAACTCGTCAATTCAAAAGTATTGGATCAAATTTATCTTTTTACTTCCACCGTCGTCGACTGTTCCGGAGGTAGCGACATGAATAGATTTCTCACAGCTCTCTGTTTTATCGCGGTTTTTTCATCATCCATTGCGGCCGCCCCCATATACCAGTGGACCGACGCCAACGGGGTCACCAACTTCACCGACGACCCCGACTCGATCCCGAAAACCTACCGCGGCAAGGCGATTCGCAGGGAAAACGATGGGAAAGTGAAGGCACCCAACCCGGCAACCCAAAATGCCATTCCGCCGGCACCACCGCCCGGGGCAAACCACGCGGAGCCGAGCCACGGCGGGCATGTCCGCGGGTGGTGGGGCGAGCGGTTCCGGACCTTGCGGGAGGAGATCCAGAACCTGAAGGCGGCAATCGATCAGAAACAGACCCAGTTGGTGGAATTGCGCCGCAAACGCGCCATCTTCATGAGAGGCAGGGACCGTGAGGCGGTCAACATGGCCCAGGCTGAGATCGATGCCGACAACGCGCGCCTGGCCGATCTGGAAAGGCAGCTCAAAGTGCTGGAGCAGAATGCCGATGAAGCCGGTGTTCCGGCGGGTTGGCGCCAGTAGTTCAATCTTTATTACCGGTTGCGGGGCATGGTCCAGCTGTGCTATAAAAATATGCCTTACGACTGGGGGAAAGATTTAATGAATGGACTTGATCGCATCATAGAAAATGCCCTCGCCGAGGACATCCATACCGGCGACGTTACCACGCTCGCCATCTTGCCGACTCCGCGCCGGATGCGCGCCCGCCTGATCGCCAAGGAGTCGATGGTTCTGGCCGGGATCGCCGTGGCGGAGCAGGTTTTCGCCATGGTCGACCCGACTGCGGAGTTCACCGCCCATTTCCACGACGGTTACCAGCTGCAGAAGGGGGACCTGATCGCCGAGGTGGTCGGCGACGGCTCCGCGCTGCTCCAGGGCGAGCGGGTTGCGCTCAACTTCCTGCAGCGGATGTGCGGCATCGCCACCCAGACCGCGGCCTACGTCCGCGAGGTCGCCGGCACCGGAGCCCGCGTCGTCGATACCAGGAAGACCACCCCGGGACTGCGGGTGCTCGAGAAGTACGCGGTTCGTGTCGGCGGCGGCATCAACCACCGCACCGGCCTGTACGACGGCGTGCTCATCAAGGAAAACCACATCGCCGCGGCCGGCGGCGTCGTCGAGGCGATCCGGCGCGCCCGCGCCTACGTTCCGCATACCCTGAAGATCGAGATCGAGACGGAAACCCTGGAGCAGGTAGGCCTTGCCCTGGAGGCGGGCGCCGACATCATCATGCTCGACAACATGACGCTGGCCGAGATGACCGAGGCCGTGCTGGTGATCGGCAAACGGGCCCTCGTCGAGGCTTCCGGCGGCGTGAACCTGCAGACCATCCGCGCCATCGCCGAAACCGGCGTCGACATCATCTCGGTCGGGGCGCTGACCCACTCGGTCCGGGCGATGGATATCTCCATGCTCATGGAGGATCGTTGAAAGGGGCGGATGTCGACGAGGGGATACTGGGACTCTTCCGGGAGGGGGAAGGCTTCGTCTCGGGTGAGGAACTGAGCCGGCACCTGGGGGTCTCCCGGACCGCCGTCTGGAAACACATGAAAGGGCTGAGGGCACAGGGGTACCACATCGAGGCGGTGCCCGCCAAGGGATACCGGCTGGTTGCCGCGCCGGATCGCCTCACCCCGCGGCAGATCATGGCAGGGCTGCCAGCCCGCCGCATCGGCGGTTCCGTCATCTGCCTCAAGGAAACCGAATCCACCAACGCGGTTGCCTTCAAGCTTGCCGAGGAAGGTGGCGTCGAGGGAACCGTGGTGATCGCCGACGCCCAGTCGGCAGGGAAGGGGAGGCTCGGTCGCGTCTGGCTTTCCCCCCCCGGAGTAAACCTCTACTGCTCCGTCATCCTGCGTCCCCCGATCTCCCCCGTAGCCGCCTGTCAGCTCACCTTCCTCTCCGTCGTAGCCGTTGCGCGCGCCGTCGAAGCCTGCACTACCGTCACGCCCCAGATCAAATGGCCCAACGACATCCTGGTGTCGGGTAAGAAGGTCGCCGGCCTGCTCAACGAGATGAACGCCGAAACCGAGAAAGTGAACTTCGTCGTGCTCGGGATCGGGGTGAACCTGAACATGCGTGCCGACCAGTTCGGCACCACCCTGCGCCATCCGGCGACCTCGCTTTTCGAGGCGGGTGGGGTGGAAGTGAACCGGGTCCAGTTTGCCCGGACGCTTTTGGCTGAACTGGACCGGCTCTACGAGGTTTTCCTGAAGGAAGGCGAGGCGCCGATCCGGTCCGAATGGCTGGAGCGCTCCCGGATCTGCGGCCGAGGCGTCAAGGTGAGCTGCGGCGAGCGCGAGTTCTCCGGGGTCGTGGAAGGGCTCGATGCGTTCGGCGCGCTTTTGGTGCGGCTTTCCGACGGCAAGCTGGAAACGGTTCTCTCAGGAGATGTAAGTCTGATCAATTGACAATGGATAATTGACAATTGACAACGAAAACCGTTTTGTCGCAGCGGGTCGGACCTTTCTCGGTAGAGGTAAGGCCGATTAAGTCCCCCTTTAGCAAAGGGGGATTGAGGGGGATTTGCCTTTGAGGGAGTGCGTTTTCAGAGCATTGACACGCCTCAGAACCTAAATCCCAGCCCTCTTTTTTCCAATGGGGGAGCTGAAAGCTTACCGGCATCGGGCCTCAGGGAATCGGCGTTGCTGCCGATATAAAGTAACACTGCGGATGAGGGACCATGGTCAATTGTCCATTGAGATAGGAGGTTTGCTTGCTACTGGTCATTGATGTCGGCAACAGCAACATCGTGCTGGGGATTTACGACGGGGATACCCTGATCCGCGACTGGCGGGTCTCCACGGACAAGTCGAAAACCACCGACGAGTACGGCATCCTCTTCCACGAGCTGTTCCACCTGGCCGGCATCGCCTTCTCCAACATCAAGGACATCATCGTCTCCTCGGTCGTTCCGACCCTGACCGGCGTCCTGGAACGGCTCGCCAAACAGTACTTCAACACCACCCCCTACGTGGTCGGCCCCGGCATCAAGACCGGCATGCCGATCCACTACGACAACCCGAAGGAAGTCGGGGCGGACCGGATCGTCAACGCCGTTGCCGGTTTCGAAAAATACCGGACGCCGCTCATCATCATCGATTTCGGCACCGCCACCACCTTCGACTACGTCAATAAGAAGGGGGAGTACTGCGGCGGGGCGATCGCCCCGGGGCTGGCCATTTCCATGGAGGCGCTCTTCCAGAAAGCCAGCAAGCTGCCGCGGGTCGACATCGCCCGCCCTCCCAGCATCATCGCGAAGAACACGGTGAACTCCATGCAGGCCGGCGTCTTCTTCGGCTACGTGGGGCTGGTCGACGGGATCGTGCAGCGGATGAAGGCCGAAGGCAAGGACAATCCCAAAGTCATCGCCACCGGCGGGCTGGCATCGTTGATTGCGCCGGAATCAACCACCATCGAGCACGTGGATGAATTTCTCACTCTGGAGGGGCTGCGGATCATCTATCTCAGAAACAAGTAGGGAAGATCGTCGTTCCATAAAGTCACTGGCAGTACCTGCTCCATCGTTGTATTCTCAAATAGTTCCGGAAGAAGTTCGTTTTCCTTAACCTTAACCTGTTTCTATGAATCTAGGGGGGCGCTATGGGAAGGTACGAAACGGCAAAGTTGAGAAACCTTGGAATTGTGGCTCACGGGGGCGCAGGCAAGACCTCGCTCAGTGAAGCGATCCTTTTCAACACCGGGATGGTCGACCGACTCGGACGGGTCGATGACGGCACCTCGACCATGGACTTCGAGCCGGAGGAGATCAAGCGGCGCATCTCCATCACCTCCTCGCTGGACCACTGCGAGTGGAAGGAGTGCTCGATCCACCTGGTCGACACCCCGGGATACGGCAACTTCATCGCCGACACCCGGGCCTGCATGCGGGCGCTCGACTGCGCCGTGGTCATCCTCTCCGCCATTTCCGGGGTTAAGGTCCAGACCGAGGAAGTGTGGGCCTGGGCCAACGAGTTCGAGATTCCGCGCATCGCTTTCGTCAACAAGATGGACCGCGAGCGGGCGAGCTTTTTGCGCGCCATCGACGACATGGAAAAGGCGCTCGGAGCGCGCAGCGTGGCGTTGCAGATCCCGATGGGGGCCGAGGAGAACTTCTCCGGCGTCATCGATCTGATTCACATGAAGGCCTACCAGTTCCAGAAGGATCTCTCCGGCAAGTTCCAGGAGATCGACATCCCGGCCGAATACCAGGCCGAGGCGAGCCGGATGCGCGACCTCATGGTGGAGACGGTAGCCGAGGCGTACGACGCCCTTACCGAAAAGTTCCTCGATACCGGGGAGCTGACCACCGACGAGATCCTGGACGGGCTCCGGGTCGGCACCCTGCGCAGCACCTTCACCCCGGTCCTTTGCGGCTCCGCGCTGATGAACATCGGCGTCGCCCAGCTTTTGGACGCCATCTGCGCCTACTTGCCGTCTCCTTTGGACAAGACCGCCGCGGTGGGGACCGACCCGCGCAACCAGGAGATCGTCGAGCGCAAGCCGGCCGAGAACGAGCCGTTTTCGGCGCTGGTCTTCAAGACCACTTCCGATCCCTACACCGGCAAGATCAGCATCTTCCGGGTCTATTCCGGCGTGCTCAACTCCGACTCCACCGTGTACAACTCCACCCGGGGGACCCAGGAACGGATCGGGCAGATCTACGAGCTGGAAGGGAAGAAGCAGCACGCCATCAAGCAGGCGGTGGCGGGCGACATCGTCGCGGTGGCGAAGCTCAAGGAGACCATCACCGGGGACACCCTGTGTGACGAAGGGAAACCGGTCGTCTACGAGCCGGCGAAGCTTTTGCTGCCGGTGATCTCCTACGCCATCGCGCCCAAGACCAAAAACGACGAGGACAAGATCCACTCCGCGCTGCACCGGATGATCGAGGAGGAGCCGACGCTGGAGTCGCACCGCGACCCGCAGACCAACGAGTTCATCATCTCCGGGATGGGGCAGGTCCACCTGGAGGTCATCGTCGAGAAGATGAAGCGGAAGTTCGGGGTGGAGGTGCTCCTGAAGACCCCGAAGGTCCCCTACCTGGAAACCATCCGCGCCAGCGCCAAGGTGCAGGGCAAATACAAGAAGCAGTCCGGCGGGCGTGGCCAGTACGGCGACTGCTGGATCGAACTCTCCCCGCAGCCGCGCGGCGAGGGGTACCTGTTCGAGGACAAGATCGTCGGCGGGGTCATCCCGCGCCAGTACATCCCGGCGGTCGACAAGGGGATCCAGGACGCCGCCAAAGAGGGTTTCCTCGCCGGCTACCCGGTGGTCGATATCAAGGTCGCGCTCTACGACGGCTCCTTCCATACCGTCGACTCCTCCGAGCTCGCCTTCAAGGTCGCCGGTTCCATGGCATTCAAAAAGGCGATGGAGCTTTGCAAGCCGGTCCTTTTGGAGCCGATCGTCAACATGAAGATCACGGTTCCCGACGAGAACATGGGGGACGTCATCGGCGATTTGAACTCGCGGCGCGGCAAGGTCGTGGGGGTCGAGCCGAAGGCGAACGCGCAGATCATCCGCGCGGTGGTCCCGATGTCCGAGGTGCTGACCTATTCCAACGACCTCCGTTCCATGACCAGCGACCGCGGCCTCTTCAGTTCCGAGTTCTCGCACTACGAAGAGGTGCCCAGCCACCTGGCCCAGAAGATCATCACCGAGTCGGGGGCCGCTAACAAGGGTAACGGCAACAACCATTAGCCGGTGGGGCTGGGGCGTCCCCGGGATGCCCCGGCCCGATCGCCGAATCGGCAGTCTGGCAGGGATGGCGGCGTAGCTCGGGAAGCTTTTCTTTCCCCCGGCTCCCCGTTATCCCTGTTGCTTGTTTTCAGAAGTACGCAATCCCCGTCCTTCGTCCGGCATTGCCGCGGGGGGCGGACCGCAAATGATTCCCGGTCGGCCCGGGAGAGTTCAGGAGGAACCTTTACATGGCCCACGAAAACCAGCCGGATACCGAGGAACGCGCCCAGACCAAAAGCTCCCAGAAGTCGCTGCTCTTGCTCCTGGTGCTGGTAGCCGTTCTCTATGGTTATCTCTACTTCTTTACCGGGCTGATCCGGCCGCGTCCCGAGGCGCCTCCCCCCCAGCAGGCCCAGACCGTGGTGAAAAAGCCGCTCCCGCCGCGCGGCGGAGAGGCAGGCGAGGCAAAGGGAAAGAAAGGCGAGGAGGAGAAGGTTGCCGCTGCCAAGCCGGGCGACAAGGGAGCCCAGGAGGCACCGCCGGGAAAAGGCGCGAAGCCTGCTCCTGCCAAAGCGGAAAAAGGTGCCAAGCCTGCCGTAGCCAAGGAAGAAAAGGGTGCCAAGGCCCCCGCCAAGGAGGCTGCCGCCAAGGTCCCCGCCGGCAAGGAGGCGAAGGAGTCCAAGCCTGCGGTAGCCGCGGCCGACAAGGCGGCCAAGGCCAAAGCGGAGAAACCGGCCCAGCCCGCGGCCAAAGCGGAGAAGACCGCCAAGACCGCTCCCGCCGCTGCCAAGAGCGCGCCGGCCAAACCGGCCGCCGGGAAGGATGCCAAGGGCGCGGTTCCGGCCAAGACGGCCGTTGCGGCAAAGGGCGCTCCCGCCAAACCGGAAAAGGGCGATGCGAAACCGCAGGCGACCAAGGCTGCGGCGTCCAAGGCTGCGCCGCGCGGCGCATACACCCTGGAGCTTGCCGGGGACCTCGCCGAGAGCGAAGTGAGGTCGGTGACCGCAAAGCTGAAGAAAGCCGGCATCAGCGGCATGGAAAAGACCAAGATGAAAAAGGGCGAGCCGATGCACCGGCTCTTCCTGGCGGATTTCGCCAACAAGGATGAGGCGGCCGAGGAACTGCAGCGTCTCAAGCAGACCGCCCCGGATGCCTTCATGCTGACCGAAAACGGCCGCTACGCGGTCTACGCCGGTTCCTATCTGCGCGAAAAGAAAGCCGCCCTGGAACAGGACCGCCTCTACGACAAGGGGGTGAAGCTCCTTTTGCGGACCGCCACCGCTCCGGTTGCGGTGCTGAAGGTCCGCGCCGGGAGCTTCCCCAACCAGGCCTCGGCCGAGCAGGCCCTGGAGCGGCTGAAAAAGACCGGGGTTGATGCGAAGGTAGTGAAGACCGGCAAATAAAGGACCCCGTGGCGCAAAAAGCGACGTTCACATTCTCGGCCGCGGCCGCCCCGTACCTGGCCCAGGATGCTTCCCGCGAGAAGCGGCTGCTGGGGGCGGCGGGGCCGCCGGAACTTTTGCCCCTGGAGCGGCTGCAGCTTCTGGTCTGCCTGGGCAACGATCCGGATGCCGAGGTGCGCGACCGTGCCACGGCCACCCTGCGCGCCCTGGATTCGCGCTGGATCGAAGAGGTCCTCCGGGACCCGGCACTGCATTGGCGACTTCTCGACGTACTGGTGAAGTTCCACGCCGGCCGCTCCGAACTGGTCCCGCTCTTTCTCGCCCATCCGCTTTTGTCTCCCCAGGCGGCGGCGTTTCTTGCGGCCAAGGGGGCACCGGCATCGGTCCCGGCTCCCAGAGCCGCGGAGCCTGCCGCCGAGCCCGACGCACCGGTTTCACCTTCCGATTTGAACGCGGCTGAAGGGGAGGGCGAGGCCGAGGAAGAGTCCGACGAGATCGACGAGGAAGAGTACCAGTCGAAGTACCAGATGGCCCAGAGCATGGGGGTCGCCGAGAAGATCAAGGCGGCCCTGACCGGGGACAAGGAGTGGCGCACCCTGCTGATCAAGGACAGCAACAAGCTCGTCTCGGGGGCGGTGATCAAGAACCCGCGCCTGACCGAGAACGAGGTGCTGACGATCGCGAAATCCGCGGTGCAAAACGACGAAGTCATGCGGGTGATCTGCGCCAACAAGGAATGGGTGAAGAATTACCAGATCCGCAAGGCCCTGGTGGAAAACCACAAGACGCCGCTCCCCAACGCGCTGCGCTACGTGGCGACGCTCACGGAAAAGGACCTGGCCATGCTGGCCAAGAGCAAGAACGTCTCCACGGTCATCGCCACCCAAGCCCGGCGGATCTTGATGAGCAAATCTCAGAAATAAACAAAGGGGGCTTCCATGGCTCTTATCAATCAGGCGCTGCACGAGATAAACGCGAAGGTCGTCTATTTCGGCCCCGGCCTTGCCGGCAAATCCACCAACCTCAAGTTCATCCACGGCAAGCTGAAGCCCGACTTCCGCGGCAAACTGAAGGTGATGAACGTCCAGGGCGGCAAGATGCTGTTCTTCGACTTCACCCCTCCGGGGGAATCGATGGTCCGCGGCTACCGGGTCCGGGTGCACGTCTATACCATCTCCGGCGCAAACGTCGATCCCGCGGCGTGGAAGGTGGCACTCAAGGGGGCCGACGGCATCGTCTTCGTCGCCGACTCCGCGGCGGAACGGGCAGGGGAGAACCGTCGGAGCCTGGAGGCCCTGGAGGGGCTTTTGGGCGGGTACGGCCTGAACCTCGACTCCAAGCCGCTGGTCTTCCAATACAACAAGAGCGACCGTGCCGACGCCCAGTCCAAAGAGGACCTGGACCGGCTGCTCAACGACAACGGGGCTCCCAGCTTCACCGCTGCCAGCGAGGATGGAAGCGGGGTGCTGCAGACGCTTCTGGCACTGGTCAAGGCGGTGCTGATCGACCTGCGCCACAGTGATCTTCTGGCCGGCAAGGAGGAAGCGGCAGAGCCCGCCCCGGCGGCCGTTGCGGAAGCAGCGGCGTTAGCCCCGGTAGCCCCCGCAGCCGAGGCGGCTCCCGAGCCCTCCCCGGTGGCGCCCCCCGCTCCCGAACCGGAGCCGGCGTTCGAAACCGTTGACTTGGAGGAAGTGAACTCGGTGGCGCTTACCGAAGAGCCGTCCGGCGCAGAGGAGGCGCTCACCCTGGAGATCTCTGCCGACGTCGAACTGGCCGGTTCCCGGCTGAGCGTCCCCCTTACCGTCCGCTCCGGCGGGAAAAGCCGGTCCGTCATCCTCAATCTCACCGTTTCCCTGGACCAGGGGTAGCGGGCCGTGGGCCTCGAACTCGATCTCCATTACGTCATGCGCCTGCTCCTGGCCTCGTTGCTGGGAGGGCTGATCGGGCTCGAACGGGAGGTCCACGGCCGGCCTGCCGGGTTCCGGACCCACCTCCTCGTCTCCCTGGGGGCCTGTCTCTTCGTCATCACCTCCATCGAGTTCTACCGCCTCTACGGTGACTTCAGCGGCAAAATCCCGGTCGGCGTCGACCCCGGCCGCGTCGCCGCCCAGGTCGTCACGGGAATCGGTTTTCTCGGCGCCGGCGCCATCTTGCGCGACAAGACTTCGATCCGCGGCCTCACCACCGCCGCCTGCCTCTGGGTTGCCGCCGCCCTCGGCGTTGCCTGCGGCATCGGATTCTATGCCCTCGCGTTTCTGGTCACCTTCATCGCACTGGCAAGCCTCATGCTCCTCAAGCCGGTGGAAAAGTTGCTCCCCCGCGACACGTACCTTTCCATCCGCATCTGGGGGGAGGACAACCCCGACTTCATCTGCGACATCGAGAAGGGGCTGGCCGGCTGCCGCATCGTGCCGCTGAACCTCAAGCTGGACCGCGACATCCAGCACCGTCGCCTGATGATGGCCTTCCAGGTCAAAGTGGCCGCGAACGAGACCACCGGCAGTATCTGCGACAAGCTCGGTGCTCTTGCCGGGGTGGTCCGGGTGAGCGTGGAATGACGACCATTAGCCGTTGATCATGGACCATTGACCACGCTTCAAGTCCCTTATTTTTCGCCGTTCCTTCCTTGTCAGTTGCTTCGTTGCCCCCCGCTCCGTACCCCCTTCCGAACGATCTCTCGGTTACTATCTACTTGTATACAGTGGAGAAACCGTGCTATCATGACTTGATTTTTCATTAGGAAGGAGGAGCTTGCATGGCAATAATCACCATTTCCCGGCAGATGGGAACCGGCGCCTATGCCGTATCGAAGGAACTCGCGAAACGGCTAAAATACACGCTGGTCGATCGTGCCAAGGTGGAGGAGCTTGCTCCCAAATACGGCCTGACCACCGATATTCTGGATCGCGTGGACGAGAAACCTCCGGCGTATCGGACTGCGGAAGACCGCCTGCAAGCCGCCTATCTGACTACCGTTGAATTGATCCTGCTCGACTGCGCCAAGCAGGGGAACGTCATTCTCTACGGACGGGGTGGGCAGGATCTGCTCGAAGGGATGGGGAACGTCCTGCGGGTCCGTTTCATTGCTCCCTTTGAAGACCGGGTGGAAAAGCTCGCCGAGCGCGACTGGATCGATCCGGAACTCGCCCGGGTCCTGGTCCGGAAAAGCGATCACCAGCTGGGCGGTTACATCCATTTCTATTTCAACCGTGACTGGAGCGATCCGCTCGGGTACGACCTTTTGTTCAATACCACCCACGTCTCCCAGAGCACCATGGTCGACAGCATCGTCGCGGCGGTCAAGGACCCGCGGCTCAAGGAAGCCGAAGAAGAGTCCGCGGAGCTGCTGGAGAACATCATCCTCGCCAAGCGGGTGGAAGCCGAACTGCTGAAATCCACCGAAGTGAATGCCGTCCAGTGCCACATCATCGCCGAGGAGGGCCTGGTCACCATCTCAGGACACGTCCAGTCCGAAGAGGAGATCGAGGCCGCGCTGAAGATCGCAGCGCAGGTGAGCGGGGTCACGGACGTGGAAAGCGAGCTCAACGTGATGAGCTACCGCCCGGGGGAAGACTAGGCCGAAGGACCGGCCCAGAGGGCACCATAAACAAAAACGCGAAAGGGGGATAAACCGGGCAGGCTTATCCCCCTTTCGCGCGTCCGGAGTGCCGTATAGGAGCGACATTCTTGTCGCGATCAAATATCTCTTCTCCGTCGGCCCGTAAATAAGCAGGCCGTTGCCTACCCTGCGGGAGCGCCTTTCCCGGCGCCCGGCCCTTACCGGCCGGCCTGGATCCTTTTCAACTCGGTGACGCAGTCGTACGGCACCACCATGGACCCCCGTCCCGAACCGATCTCGATCCCTTCCTCGATCCCGTGGAAGTCGGAGCCGCCGGTCCAGATCATCCCGTGGCGTGCGGCCAGGGAACGGAGAAAGGCGCTCTCCTGATCGCTGCAGATGTTGTTGAACGCCTCGACGCCGTCCAGACCCAGCCCCTGCAAACGGGACACGACGCTTTCCAGTACCTCGCGCTCCTTGCTGATGCTGACCGGGTGTGCCAGGATCGCCACCCCGCCCAGACGGCGCACGGTCGCGATCGCCTCGTCGATGGCGAAATACTGCTTCGGGACGTTGCAGGGGATGAGGTAGCTCTTGAAGGCATCCTGCATGTCGCTCGCGTACCCCCTTTGCAAAAGGATCTGGGCGATGTGCGGCCGGCCGATACTCCCCTCGGCAAGCGACGCCGCTTCCTGGGCCGAAATCGGTTGGCGCCCTTCGCGGGCCAGTTTCTCGTTGATCCGCTCCACGATGGCGTCCACGCGCGTTTCCCGCCGCTCCCGGAAGGTGCCCAGAATCTCCTTGAGCCCCGCGTCCCGGTGGTCCATCAGGTATCCCAAAAGGTGGACGTCGTGGTAGTTGCCGAACTCGACCGAGAACTCGATCGCGGGGAGAACCTCCACCCCGGCGCTCTTTCCGTACTCCAGGGCTTCATCGACCCCGTCGACGGTGTCGTGGTCCGCGATGGCGATTGCCTTGAGCCCCAAAGCGGCGGCCTTGTCGATCAGCACCGCAGGAGCAAACACCCCGTCGGAATAGGTGGAATGAAGGTGCAAATCTACGTAACCGTGCATCTGGATACTCCCTTTTTCGGATCATTTCCGCCTCCCGGACCGCTCCGGTCCCGAGCCGGCGGAAGCTTCAGTATAGGCGGTTTACTATGTGGTGCAAAGAAATAACACTGTTTCAAATAGAAGTTGCCTTAAACTGGCGCTTCTGCTAAAACATACCAATCATTTAGGGATCGCCCTGTTTGTAATTGCATGGAGCGTGCGGAAAAAAGAAACACGATCAGTGCGGGCAGGCGATGAAGGGTGAATGAACTGAAGAACAATAAGGCGAAAGCCCAATCGGTAGTCGGGTCCCGGACGGCAAAGTCGTCGGTAGCCATTGCAGGAGCCGCGCTGTCGGTGTTCGTTGCCGGCGGGCTCGCCACCTTTTCCGGGCTGGGCTGCTTTTTCTTCATGAGAAACCGGCCGTTTCTTTCCTTCGGCGACGGACGCAGCTTCGGGATGCTCCTGGTCTTCGGCGGGCTCGGGCTCTCCATCTTCGGGGTCCTGATGATGCGGATCGCCCGAAACCGGTGGCTCAACTGAAAGGGGACGAGATTCACCGGGCGATGGCCGTTCTCGCCGAGGTGGTCCAGCAGTGGCAGACCCCGGCGGTGACCATCATTGCCAACGACCGGTCCCCGTTCAAGGTCCTGGTCTCCTGCATCCTGTCCCTGCGTACCCGCGACGAAACCACCGCCGCGGCCTCAAAGCGTCTCTTCCGGCTCGCCGACAACCCGAAGGACCTCGCCGCGCTGGAGGTGACCACGATCGAGGAAGCGATCTTCCCGGTCGGGTTCTACCGGAACAAGGCCGCCCAGTTGCAGCAGATAGCCAAGGAACTGGTGGAGAATTACGGCGGGAAGGTCCCGGACGAGATCGACGAACTGCTGAAGTTCAAAGGGGTGGGGCGAAAGACGGCGAACCTGGTCGTGACGCTGGGATACGACAAGCCCGGCATCTGCGTCGACATCCACGTGCACCGGATCTGCAACCGCTGGGGTTACGTAAGTACCGCGACCCCCGCCGCCACCGAGACGGCGCTGCGGGAAAAACTCCCCAGGGAGTACTGGATCCCGATCAACGACCTTTTGGTCACCTTCGGGCAAAACCAGTGCCTGCCGGTCACGCCGCGCTGCAGTACCTGCCCGCTTGCCCCGTGGTGCGACCGGGTCGGGGTGAAGAAATTCCGGTAGGTTCGCCGTTGCAGGACAAGTAGTTGTAAGTATAATGAGAACTTTCCACAGACGAATTAACCTACGTCGCCTTAGCAAGCGAATGATATCCTCCGGTGCCGGTGCGGCATCGGGAACTTTGGGGGGAGCATGCTGAAAAAGATCGGATTTGTTGGTTTGGGGACCGTTGGGAAGCACATGGCCGAGAACCTGGCCAAATCGGACTATGCCTTGACCGTTTGGGACGAGGATGCCGAAGCGGCAGCCGCGCTGGGCAAGCTCGGCGTCAAGGTCGGTTCTTCTGCCAAGGAGACCGCCAAGGGCCAGGATCTGGTGATCGTCATCGTTCCGGAAAGCGAGCAGATCGTCTTCGGCGCCGAAGGGGTGCTCGAGGGGATCGATCCCGGCACCATCTTCGTCGACATGGGAACCCACTGCCCCGAGACCATCGAGCGGATGTCCAAAGAAGCGGTCAAGCGCCGCGCCATGTTCCTCGAGGCGCCGGTCTGGGGGAGCAAGGAGCACGCCGCCAACGGCCTGCTCACTATCCTCGCCGGTGGCGACGAGGCGCTTTTGGGCCGCTGCCGTGAGCCGTTCTCCTACTTCGGCCTCAACATCATCCATATCGGCAAGGTCGGTGACGCGACCCGCATGAAGATGATCGTCAACATGCTGCAGGCCGAGCTCCTGGTCTCCCTCTCCGAGGGGCTGGTGATGGGTAACAAGATGGGGTTCACCCCGGACAAGATCCTGGAGGTGCTCGACTCCGGCGGGGTTGCTTCGCCGCTTTTCCACTCCAAGGGTCGCAGCATCGCCCGCGGCGACTTCAGCCGCAACCTCGCGCTCAAGTACGTCCACAGCCAGCTGGAGCGGGTTCTCGAAGCCGCCCAGAAGTTCGGTCTCGAGCTTCCGGCCGCCGAGACCGCCCGCAAGCTCTACGCCCAGGCGGACGCCGACGGCAGGGGTGAGGAGGATTTCTCCGCGATCATCAAGCTGCTCAGAAGGTAGTGGCAGCAGGAACGGTTAAAAAAGGCGCTCCGCAAGGGGCGCCTTTTTTCGTACCCTTACCTGGTCTCACGAAGTTGATACCGCCGGTTACCACCCCTGCTGGCCAACCCTGTGGGAGCGCCTTTCCAGGGGCGAATTAACGTCGGTCCGACGGGCGCAGCATGCTGCCCTACGTAGGAAATTCGAGGATGAACCTGCGGAGCGCACTCCGTAGGTAGATGAGGTAGCGAAATGCTGGATAACAACGATGTACTGCGGCGGCTCCGTTACGCGCTGGATCTGAACAACCCGACCGTGTCGGAGATCTTCCGGCTGAGCGGGGTGGAGCTGAAAGGCCCGGAAGTGATCGCCCTTTTGAAAAAGGAAACCGAGGAAGGCTTTGTGCCCTGCGACCTGGCCACCCTGGACGCTTTTCTGGACGGCCTGATCGCCCTGAAGCGCGGCAAGCGGGAGGTCGGGGGCGGGGGGAAGACGACGGAAAAGCTGGGCAACAACCTGATCCTGAGAAAACTGAGGATTGCCCTGGAATTGCGTGAGGAAGACATGCTGGCGGTGTTCAAGCTGGCGGGATTCCCGGTGTCCCGTTCGGAGCTGAGCGCCCTGTTCCGCGCCAAGGGACAGTCAAATTACAAGGCGTGCGGCGACCAGATCCTGCGGAACTTCATCAAGGGGCTGACGCTGAGAAAGGGTAACGGGTAGGGAAGGGGTTGTCCTTGCTCATCTGCTGATGCGTCCCTCCTTCTTCAAGGGGGGATGCCGGCTTTCCAAGCAGCCGAACCCCATTCTCACCCCGACCCTCCCCTTGAAGGGGAGGGGGGAATTGGGGCTGGCTCAGGGGGAATTACCTCTGCTCCATCCGTCGGAGTCCCGGCTGGTCCATCCGGCGCGGCCCTTCCTGGACCGGCTGCTCCGGCGCCGCACCTTCTTCCGGCGGAGCCGGGCTGACCCCGCCCGGCGCCGATTGCTGCATCCTCTGCTCCGCCGCCGAAGGAACGACGATCTGTGCCAGCTGAGCCCGAGCCAGGCGGACCTGGACCAAGGCCAGGTCGATCGCGTCGCTGAGGCTTTCGGCGTCGTTTTGCCCTTTCTTGATCAGAAAATCCAGGTAGTCGATCTTTCTCGGCGTTGGCGGGGAGCTGTCGCGCAACTGATCCACGTCGAACGCAAACGGGGTCAGCGCCCGGCGGACCTTGTCCCCCTCGTCGGTTATTCCCGCAAACGGCTGGCTCAGGTCGTTGATCTGGTCCTGGTTCAGCATCCGGATCTTCGGATTGACGTAGTTGCCCCGGTCCTTGGCCCATTCCGTGAAGTAATCGATCCCCTGCACCCGCAACTGCTCCAGGTGCCGGTTCATCTGGTCCCTGGTGCGGTCCATCAACTCAGCCGTTGCGACGTACTCGGCAAAAAGCTCCGCCACGTCGAACTCCTGGGCCGAACTGAGCTCCTGCATGGCGTCTTGCGTGGCTTCGACCTGCGACTGTGCCTTGCGCAAATCGTCTTCCAGCACCGGCAGGTTTGTCTTCGGCAGCGCCTCGGTGTGGTGGGTCAGGGCGCAACCTGCTGCCAGGAGGGCGCAGATGGTCAGAGTGGCTGCCAGGGTCAGTATCAAGGTCCGGCACGGTTTCCCTTTCATTTCGGTCTCCTTGCGGGTCAGGCGGCGTAGATCCCGGGTTTCAGGACAGATTAAATCTATATAATGTTGCGGTGCTGTCAATGAACCCGCCTTGCCGTAACACCGGAAGGTTCCTTGACTTGCCCCGGTGCCCGGCGGTATACAAGAACGATCCATTTTCCGCGGAGCCCTAATCCATGACCGTCCGTTTCATCCATACCTCCGACATCCATCTCGGCAAGACCTACCGGTTTGCCGGCTGCGAGGCGGAGCGCTACGGAGACTTCTTCGATACCTTCCGGGGGATCGTCGCCGATGCCATCGCGCAGCAGGTCGATTTCGTGCTGGTGGGGGGGGACCTCTTCCATACCGGCCAGATCCTGCCCAAGACCTTTGCGCGCACCATCGAACTGCTGCAGCCGTTGCGCGAGGCGGGGATTCCCTGCATTGCCGTGGAAGGAAACCACGACTGGATCCACCGCCGGGACAGCATCTCCTGGATGGAGGCGCTTTCCCAACTGGGTTACCTGCACCTGCTGCGCCCGGAACGGACCTCCGAGGGGGGCTACCGCTTCGAACCCTTCGACCGGGAAACCGGCTCCGGCGGCCGGATCGAGGTCGGCGGGGTGAACATCTACGGCCTGGGGTACATCGGCTCCCAAGCGGCCGCCCACGTGGAGCGGATCTGCGACGCGGTGCAGACCCGGCGCAACATCCTCCTTTTCCACGTCGGCATCTGGAGCTATTCGCCGGTCGAGATCGGCAACATCCATCCGGACGACGCCTTGCCTCTGGCCCATTGTTTCGACTACCTCGCGCTGGGGCACGGCCACAAGCCGTACCTGATCAAGACTCCGGAGGGGCGGCCCTACGGCTTCAATCCCGGGTCGCCGGACTGCGTCAACTTCGGTGAGGAGCGCTACGACAAGGGATACTACCTGGTGGAATTCCCCGAGGCGGGGCCGATCTCCCACGAGTTCCGGACCACCGCGCCGCGGCCGATGCTCGTCACCAAGATCGACCTGGAAGGGGCGGAAAACGTGGACGAGGCGCTCTCCCGGCTCGCGGCGCAACTTGGGGAGAAGCTCGCGGGGATCGAGGATTCCCGCCGGGTCCTCCTCGAAATCCGCCTTGCCGGCCGGGTCCGCTTCCATCCTTTCGAGCTGGGGCGGGAGAGGTTGCGCCTTGCCGTCGAGGAAGTCTGCCGTCCGTTGCATATCGAGGTAAAAAACCATCTTTCCCTGGTGGCCAAGGGGGGGGAGGGGGAGACGGTCAAAAAAAGCCTGGCCGAGATCGAGCGCGACGTCCTCGCCGAACTGGTGGGGGCGCACGACCAGTTCAAGGGGCGGGAGACCGAGATGGTCGATTTGTGCCTGGCGCTTCGGGACCGCGTGCTGAAAGGTGATGCCGAGGGTGACGATCTCCTCGGGCTGCTCGAAGGATGGGAGGGACCGTGCGCCTAGTATCCATCCGGCTCAAGAACATCAAATCCCACCGCGACACGGAACTTACCTTCAGTCCCGGGATCAACGTCCTTTCCGGCCCCAACGGCGCCGGCAAGAGCACCATCTTCGAGGCGATCGGGTATGCGCTTTTCGGCGTGAGCGCCCAGGATTTCGTCACCAAGGCGGACCGCTTCCTCTCGATCGGGGCCAAAAAAGGGGAGATCTCGGTAGTCTTCGAGCCCGCCGACGGCGAGCTGTACCGGGTGACCCGGACCGTCGGCCCGGCCGCCAAGTGGCTTTTGGCCAAAAGGCAGGGGGACGACTTCGAGATCGAGGAACATGCCAACCTGCAGGAGACCGAGACGAGGATCGCGACCCTGCTCGGGCTGAACAACGGGCGCTCCCTGGCCGACCAGTTCAAGCTGGTGATCGGTCCTTTCCAGAACGACTTCCTCGGCCCCTTCGTCATCAAGCAGCCGACCGCGCGTCAGAACGCCTTTGACCAGATCCTGGGCATCGACGCCTGGCGCCGTACCTACGACGGCACCAAGTCGATCGCCTCGGCCATCCAGTCCCGCAGCGAGGTGCTCAAGGCCGAGATCGCGGGAAGAGAAGAGCAGGTGGCGGCGCTGCCCGAGCGGGTCCAGGAGCTCAAGGCGCTCAAGGTGGGCGAGCAGGAAAAGGTGGGGGAGCTGAGCGCCCGCCAGGCCGAGGTCGCCGAGGTGTCGGCGCGCATCGCCGCGCTGGACGGGGAAAAGGGGCGCCTGGACGCGGCCCAGGCCGAGGTGCAGGCGCTGGAAGAGCGGATCGGCTCCGGCAAGGAGCACGTGGCGAGCCAGCAGACGCTGGTGGAGCAGTCGCGCGCCGCATCGGTCGTTCTGGGCTCGGCCCGCGCGGGAAAGGAATGCTTCGACCGGGCCGAGCAGGAGCTGAAGGAGTTGCGGACCAAGGAACAGGCCAAACTCCAACTGGAGCGGAAAAAGGGCGAAATTGAGAAGGAACTTTCCGCCCTTTGCGCCACCCGGGACGCCGAGGCCCGCGAGGTTGCCGAGCTGCGCCAGGGTATCGACGCCGACGCGGTGAAGCTTTCCCGCGAGGAACTCGCGCTGACCGAGGCGCGCGGCGCGCTGCAGCAGGAGGAGTCGGCAGCTCGCCGGGGATTGGCCGCCACCGAGGCGGCGCTGGCCGGTTTCAAATCCCTGCCGCTGCTCCAGATCGATACCAGGCTCCCCTATCTTTTGACGGCGCTCGATCGCCAGGCGGCACTGGCCCGGGAAGCCGGGGACAAGGAGCGGACCGTTTCCGGTGCCGACGCGGTGCGCCGCGCGGCCGCCGAGGCCCCGGCGCTGAAGCGACAGCTCGACGAGGTCCAGGCGGGGAAAGCGCGGCTGCTCGGCCAGAAGCAGAGCCTTCTGGAAGGGAAGGAGAAACTGTCGGCCGGGGAGTGTCCCTTCTTTGGCGAGCCCTGCCGCAACCTCGAGACCGGAGGGGGCGCCGACCCGTTCAGCGACCGGATTGCTCGGCTGGACCGCGAAATTTCCCAACTGGAGGCGAAATCCGCCGATCTCGCCGCTGCCCTGACCGCTGCCGAACGTGCCGCGAACGAACTGGTGGCCATCGAGACGACCGCCGCCGATCTGGCGAAGCTCGAAGCAGAAAAAGCGCAGCTGGAGCGGGAGTTTGCCGAACGGCGGGAACAGATGGCGCCGAAGCTGATCCTGGAAACGCTCAACGCCTTTCTCGCGTCGACCTCCCTGGCCCAGGTGCCGGCGGGGGCGGTCGTTCTCGATCTGGCGGGGACCCCTGCTGAGCGGCGCGAGCAGCTGGAAACGTGGGGGAGGAAGCTTAAAACGCTGGCGGCCAAGGTCGAGGCGGACCTGAACCGGGAGCAGGCCGCAGCTCGGGAGCCGGTACTCGCGGTGGAGCGCAAAAAAGCCGGGCTGGACGCTAACGGTAACGAGCTCGGTCGTTTCCGGACCGAGCTGTCGGCCCGCAAGGAAAGGCTCGCCGTCCGGGAGAAGGCGATCGCCGCACGGGACGAGCGGGTGCGGGAGCTTCAGGAGACGCTCCAGGCCCGGCTGGGCGAGCTTTCCCGGCTCGAAGACGTGACGGCGCAGATCGCGCGCACCGAGGGGGAGCTGGAGCGGTACCGAAAGGACCGCGACACGTTCATCGCCAACGAGGCGGCGGCCGAGCAACTGGCGGCGCACCAGGAACGACTGGAACGCTACCAGCAGCGGCTGCTGCAGCTCCAGCAGGAGCGGGAAGCCAAGCACGGCGAGCTGGAAAGCCTGAAGCAGAGCTACGACCCGGCGCGGCACGATGCCGCCAAGGGGGCGCGCGAGCAGCTGCTGGGGCGGATGGCAACCCTGGAGGCCGAACTTGCCGGATTGAAGGAGAACGCCCGACGGCTGGAAGGGGAGGTCGAGATGCTGACCGCGATGGCGGAGGAGGTACGGAAGAAGACCGCCGCCATCGGGAAGCTCGCCCGGCAGGGGGAGATGGTAAAGCTTTTGCGCAACCAGGTCTTCAAGAACGTCTCCGCGCAGCTCTCGGAGCGGTTCCGGGAGGAGATCAGCTTCCGTGCCGACCGGATCTACCGGAGCATCGCCGAGTCCGACGAGGAACTGGTCTGGGGGGAGAATTACCAGGTGGTGCTGCGGGACATGGCGGACGGCGCGGTGCGGGAGCGGTCCGACGACCAGCTCTCCGGCGGCCAGATGATGAGCGCCGTCGTGGCGCTGCGCCTGGCCCTTTTGCAGACCATTGGGGCGCGCATCGCGTTTTTCGACGAGCCGACGTCCAATCTCGATGCCGAGCGCCGCGAGAACCTGGCCAAGGCGTTTCGCGCCATCGATCTTGGCAAGGAAGAAGTCACCGAGCACTGGTACGACCAGCTTTTCCTGGTGAGTCACGACGTGAGCTTCACCGAGATCACGGATCAGATGATTCAGTTAGGTGGAGATCAGGAGCAGGGCCATTCCTCTGTATAACCGGTGGATCGATTTCCCACAGCGTAGGCGGCTTCCAGAGACTAAATCGCGACCGGAAGGTCGCTCCTACAAGATCAGCCCTCCTACAGCCGCGGCGACGCGGAAGGTCACCAGCCTCGCGAGCCGATTACCGATCACGGTGTGACTGACTCTTTTCTCTGACTACGGTTCCTGTCCACTGATTTGACTTTACCTTTCCAATCTGTTAGAAAAAACCGCTTCAATCGACCGTTTACAGGGGCCCCATGGATTCCTTATTACAGAACTTTTCCTTCCTGCAGCCGTTCTTTTTCAAGGTCTCGGTGATGCTGGTCCCCGGGTTGCTGGCGATCACCTGCCATGAGGTCTCACACGGCTTTGTCGCGGACAAGTTCGGGGACAACACGGCCCGTAACCTGGGACGGCTCACCCTCAATCCCCTCAAGCACCTCGACATCGTCGGGACCCTGATGATCTTCATCGTGCACATCGGCTGGGCCAAGCCGGTCCCGGTGAACTTCAACAACCTGCGCAACCCGAAACGGGACATGATCTGGGTCGCCGCCGCGGGTCCGATCACCAACTTCGTCCTGGCCACCGTTTCCGCCTTCGCCCTTCGTCTCATGGCGCAACTCACCGTTCCGGACGGCTCGCTCCTGGTGGAGATCCTGAACCCCATCACCCTGATGCTGGCCTTCTCGGTGTACATCAACCTCCTTCTCGCCATCTTCAACCTGATCCCGGTTCCTCCTTTGGATGGGGGGAGGGTGGCGGTCGGGATACTCCCCTACCGGATGTCGTATGCCCTGGCGCGGGTCGAGCCGGTGGGGATGATCCTGATCATTCTGCTGGTGTTCTTCACCGATGTCTTCAGTTACGTGATCTCGCCGCTTTTGGTGTACGGCGTTGGTTTCGTCGCCGGCCCCCAGGCCAAGCTCGTTTTCGACGTCACCCGGATCCTGATGATGTGACGGGGTTCGCCTTGGGCCGACGTTTTTCATTGCCGCAGCATTACCTGTAAGAGGTTTCCCCTTTGGTAGAGCAAAACCCGCAGAGCACGCTTTTCTCCGATCCGCTCGAACCCGCCTATCTCGTCAATCTCGAGGCGTTCGAAGGCCCGCTGGATCTGTTGCTGCACCTCATCAAGAAGAACGAGGTGGACATCTACAACATTCCGATTGCGGCCATCACCGCCCAGTACCTCGAGTACGTCGAGCTGATGAAGGAACTCAACCTCGACGTCGCCGGGGAGTTCCTGGTCATGGCGGCGACCCTTTTGCAGATCAAGTCGCGCATGCTCCTCCCCCCCGATCCGGACGACGAAGAGGCGGCCGAGGTCGAGGACCCGCGCGCCGAACTGGTGCGCCGGCTGCTGGAATACCAGCGCTATCGTGAGGCAGCGACCACGTTGGTGTCCCGCGACCTCATGGGGCGCGACGTCTTTGCCCGCAAGTTCCTGGCCCCGGACCGGGCCGAACAGGAGCCGGAACAGGAGCAGATCGACGTGGAGCTCTTCGAGCTGGTCGAGGCGTTCCAGCGGGTGCTGAAGCGGGCGCCGGTCGCGCTTTTCCACGAGGTCGAGGCCGACGGCATCAGCATCGCGGAGCGGATTTCCCAGGTCCTGGACCTGGTCCGGGTGACGGGAAGCATCGCCTTCGAAAAGCTCTTCGTCGAGACCGCGACCCGGCCGCTTTTGATCGTTACCTTCCTTTCCGTCCTGGAGCTTTGCCGGCTCAAGCTGATCAAGATCACCCAGGTGCAGGATCTCGGCGCCATCTGGCTCGTCGCCAACGGCGAGGGTGAGGGGCCGGGGGATGACGAGGAGTTAGCTTTGGAGGGTGCCGTTGTCGGGTAAATCGCTGAAAAACATCGTGGAGAGCCTTTTGTTCGTGTACGACCAGCCGCTCACCCTGGACCGGCTGGCCGGGCTGCTCGAGGAGTTCGAGCGCTCCGACATCCGTGAGGCGCTGAACCAGCTCGTCGCCAAGTACCAGGAGGCGGACGGCGGTATCGTCCTGGTCCAGGTGGCGGGAGGCTACCAGCTGCGCAGCCGACCCGAGAATGCCGACTACATACGACGCCTCACCAAGGGGAAAGGGGTGAAGTTCAGCCAGTCCGCCCTGGAGACCCTGGCCATCGTCGCCTATCGTCAGCCGGTGACCCGCTCCGAGGTCGAATATCTGCGCGGGGTCGATTCGGGCGGGGTGCTGAAATCGCTTCTGGAGAAGAGGCTTTTGAAGATCCTCGGGAAGAAGGATGTGCCGGGCAAACCACTCATCTACGGCACCAGCCGGGAGTTTCTGGAACTGTTCGACTTAAAGGACATCTCCGCGCTCCCCACTCTCAAAGAGATCGAAGAACTGGTTCCGCCCGACCCGTTTGCCGATCAGCCCCAGCTCCCCCTCGAACCGGACGCCGCAGAGTCAGAGTCAATTGACAATTGACAATGGACAATTGACAATGAGGCTGACTCAAAGTCACTGACCTTGCTGATGAGCCCCGGGAGATGGTGCCCGATGCCCTCTCCCAAAGGGAGAGGGAGGTTCGTGGACTGCTGAATCGGCAACGATCCATCGGAAAGGAGGAGTTATGCTACGTCATCCGGCAGTGGCAGGGCAGTTCTACACGGACGATCCCGCGCAGCTCAGGAGGGAACTCGACCGGTTCATCGTCTCGGGCGAGCGGCGTCGCGCGCTGGGCATCATCTCTCCTCACGCAGGGTACGTTTATTCGGGAGCCGTTGCGGGACGGGTTTTCGGGAAGGTCGAGATCCCCAATACCGTGCTGGTCTTGGGCCCCAACCACCACGGGGTCGGCGCCCCTGCGGCACTCTATCCCGCCGGGGAATGGCTTCTTCCCAACGGCCGCGTCGCGATCGACCAGCGGCTCTCCGAGCTCATCCTGAAGCACGCCCCGTTCGTTACCGAAGACCCGACGGCACACCGCTTCGAGCACTCCCTCGAAGTCCAGGTCCCCTTCCTCCAGCACGAAAACCCCCACGTCACCATCGCCGCCATCTGCCTCGGCTTTTCCGATTTCCGGTCCTGCAGCGCCCTCGGTAACGCCCTGGCCGCCGCCATCACCGAATACGGCGACCCGGTTCTCATCGTGGCGAGCTCCGACATGACCCACTATGAATCCGCGGCTGCCGCCAAGGAAAAGGACCACCTGGCACTGCAGGAGATCGAGCGGCTCGACCCGGAAGCGCTGCTCAAGACCTGCCGGGCACGCAACATCACCATGTGCGGCGTGGTGCCGGCCACGGTCATGCTGGTCGCGGCCAAGGCGCTGGGCGCCACCTCCGCTCAAGTGATCAGCTACGCCTCCAGCGGCGAGGTCAACGGCGATTACGACCGGGTGGTCGGTTACGCCGCGGTGGCGGTCTGCTGATGGACGTCATCACCACCCACGTCAGCGCCGACTTCGACTGTGTCGGCTCGATGGTGGCCGCCCGAAAGCTCTACCCCGACGCGCTGCTCGTCTTCTCCGGTTCCCAGGAAAAGGGGGTCCGCGACTTCTTTCAGAAGAGCGGATCCCCCCTCCCCGAATTCACCCGCATCAAGGACGTCGACCTCGCCCAGGTGACCCGGCTCATCGTCGTCGACTGCCAAAGCGCCGCTCGGATCGCCAAGTTCGCCGAGCTGGTCGGCCGGGTGGAAACCCACATCTACGACCACCATCCCGCCTCATCGGGGGACATCCCCTTTACCTTCGGCGTCGTCCGCGACTGCGGTTCCACCACGACCATCCTGACCTGCCTCCTCATGGAGCGCGACATTTCGGTAACGCCGGCCGAGGCGACCGTCATGATGCTCGGGATCTACGAGGACACCGGAAACCTCACCTTTCCCTCGACCACGGTCGACGACTACCGGGCCGCCGCCTGGCTCCTGGAGCGGGGCGCGCGCCTGAACGAGGTGGCCGATTCCATCTCCCACGAGCTCACCGTGGAGCAGGTCTCCCTGCTCAACGATCTTCTGAAGTCGCTCAAGACCACCTCCCTCAAGGGGATCGACGTCTCCATCGCGCATGCCTCCACCGACCGCTACATCGGCGACGTGGCGACCCTGGCCCACATGATGCGGGACATGGAAAACCTCCAGGCCCTGTTCATGGTGGTCGGGATGGAGGACCGGGTCTATATCGTGGCGCGCAGCCGGGTTCCCGAGGTGAGGGTGGGGGAGATCCTCGAAGAGCTGGGTGGAGGCGGGCATCCCACCGCGGCGTCGGCCACCGTGCGCGGCATGACCCTGATCCAGGTCCTGGAGCAGTTGGAGACGGTGCTGCGCCGGCGGGTGAATCCCCGGCGGGTGGCGCAGGATATCATGTCGAGCCCGGTGATCACCCTCCCTCCCGACTGCACCATCACTGCCGCCCGGGAACTTTTGGTCCGTTACAACGTAAGCGCGATGCCGGTGGTGGCCCGCGGCAAGGTGAAGGGGGTCATGTCCCGCAAGATCGTGGAGAAGGCGCTCTACCACAACCTGGGTGGCGTGCCGGTCTCCGATTACATGCACTCCGAGTTTCTCACCGCCCGAACCGATACGCCGATCAACGAGATCCAGTCCTACATGCTGGGGCAGGATGCGCGGCTGGTGCCGGTCCTGGACGACGGGAAGCTGGTCGGCGTCATCACCCGGACCGACCTCTTGCGCTACAGCTACGGCGGGGAGGCGCTCTACGACCTTGCGCGGGAGACCGGGCCGGCGAAGAACCGGATTGTCGGGTCGCTGCTGAACAAGACCCTCCCCCCGAGGGCCAGGGAGATCCTGGTCAACCTGGGCAAGGTCGGGGACCGGCTCGATCTCCCGGTCTATGCGGTCGGCGGCTTCGTGCGCGATCTGCTGCTCGGTTCGGAGAACCGCGACGTCGACGTGACCGTCGAGGGGGACGGGATCCTCTTCGCGGAAACCTTCGCCGCCGAGTTCGGCTGCCGCGTCAAAAGCCACGAGAAATTCGGGACCGCGGTCCTGGTCTTTCCCGACGGGCACAAGATCGACGTGGCGAGCACCCGTCTGGAATACTACGTGTCACCGGGGGCGCTGCCGACCGTGGAGCGCTCCTCGCTGCGGATGGACCTCTACCGGCGCGACTTCACCGTGAACACCCTCGCCATCCAGCTCAATGCCGCCTCCTTCGGGCTCCTCATCGATTTCTTCGGGGCGTATCGCGACCTGCACGACGGGGTCATCCGGGTGCTGCACAACCTCTCCTTCGTCGAGGATCCCACCCGGGTCTTCCGCGCCATCCGCTTCGAGCAGCGGCTCCACTTCCGGATCGCCCGGCACACGGAGAACCTGATCAAGAACGCGGTTAAGATGGACTTTCTGGAAAAGCTGGGGGGCAGACGGCTTCTCGCCGAGCTGGTGCAGATCCTCAAGGAAAAGGAGCCGCTGAGCGCGGTCTGGCGCCTGGAGTCGCTCGGTCTTTTGCGGTTCATCCATCCGGCGCTGGAGGCGAGCCCCCCCAGTCACGATCTCATGGAGGAGGCGCGCGACGTCATCTCCTGGTTTGAACTCCTCTTCCTGGAGCGGCGCTACGAGCGGTGGGTCGTCTATTTCCTCGCCCTGTGCGATTCCCTTTCTTCCGAAGCCTTCGAGGGGGCCTGCGCCCGTCTGGCCCTGAACGTCCACTTCCAGGAAAAGCTCAAGGAGATGCGCCGTTCGGCGGAAGAACGGATGGCGAACATGGAAAAGCGGCTTTCCCAGCAGGGAAGGTTGGAAAACAACGAGATCTACTACTTCTTCAAGGGGCTCTCCGTGGAGGTCCTCCTCTACCGGATGGCGAAGAGCGGCAACCCCGAACTCAAGCGCTGCATCTCCCTGTATTTCACCAAGTTGGACAGCGTCCGCACGTCAATTGACGGAACCGACCTGCAACGGATCGGGGTACCGCCGGGGCCGCGCTACCGGGAGATCCTCGACGCCGTCCTCTCCGCGAAGCTGAACGGGGTGGTTTTCAGTAAGGAAGAGGAAATCGCGCTGGCGAAGTCCTACCTGCGGTAGGTGTGGTGAAAACGCCACAGCTTCGTTATATGGCCGGAACCGATCAAGGTGTTGATTTATCGAACATCTGCTGTCAAATAACGGACTACTGATGTGGGAATGCCACATTAGAACCGAAAGTTTCACCCCTTCATTTGCCTCTGTGGCCCGCTTCTAACCTGCTTTTCTTATAGAAACGATGACTTAGCTCTCTGGCTGATTTGTTGGCCCTCTTTTTGCTATTGTTTCGGCAACCAAACAACTACCGAGGGCTACCCAATGAACCGAATCAAGCGCGCCGCAGCCATTACCGTAACCCTGCTCCTGATCGCCACCCCCTGCCTGGCTGAAAACACCTTCGAAACCGTCTTCAAGGACGCCTTCTACGGTGGGCTTACCGGTGCGCTGGTTGGCGGGGCCGCGATGGTTTTCACCAAGCAGCCCGGCAAGCACTGGGATTACGTCGAGTACGCCGGCGCGGGCGGGGTCCTGGTTGGCGCGGCCTACGGTGCGGTTGTCGCGACCAAGTCCCTCGCTGAATACGACAACGGCCACATCAAGTTCTCCATGCCGACCATCAAGCCGGAATTCCGCGAGGCGAAAGGGCAGACGAACTTCGTGGCGATGGCCGAGATCTTCCGCGGCAAGTTCTGAACCGGTTGAACGGACATAGATGACAAAAGGGGCGCAAGCCCCTTTTTTTATGGGCGCGGTCTGAACCGTTGCTGTCGCGCTCCTGCTGCGACTAATATGGAAGCAGAAGCCGGGAAATCTTGCCATATGATAGGGGCAGGATACACTTCATGAGTTTTCGAGCCGGCCAACACCCATGTGGGAACGATCCCACGGCTTTTAAAAAGGGTTCCCTGATGGTTCCTTATCAAAGACAGGATGACGTGAAAGGGTACACCGATGCCATGCTCACCTGGGTGAGCGGGCGGGGACGCATCTTGATCGTGGTGCACGACAACCCCGACCCCGACGCCCTCGCCTCGGCGATGGCGCTGCGCCACCTGTTCGCCGTCCGCTTGAACCGGGAGGCGGTGATCGCTTTTTCCGGCATGATCGGGCGCAGCGAGAACCTCGCCATGGCGACGCTGCTCCAGATCCCGCTCACCCCGTTTCCCATCATCGAGCTCAAATGCTTCCAGGTCATCTGCCTTTTGGACAGCCAGCCTGGCACCGGGAACAACTCGCTTCCTCCCGAGGCCCGGGTCGACATCGTCATCGACCACCACCCGATGCGGGAACAAACCGCGTCCTGCAAATGGGTCGACATCCGCCCCGAATACGGCACCACGGCCACCATCCTCTACGAATACCTGAAGGTCCAGGGGGTATCGGTGGGGACCAAGCTGGCCACGGCGCTTTTCTACGCCATCAAGTCGGAGACCCAGGACCTCGGGCGCGAGGCGCGCCATCCCGACCGCGAGGCCTATCTCTCGCTCTTTCCGACCACCAACAAGGTGCTCCTCAACGGGATCACCCATCCGCCGCTGCCGCGGGAGTATTTTGTCGCGCTGCACGACGCCCTGGAAAACGCCCACTGCTACGGCAACGTCCTCGTTGCCATGCTGAAACGGGTGCAGATTCCGGAGCTGGTTGCCGAACTCGCCGACCTGCTGCTCCGGTTGGAAGGGGTGGAGACGGTCCTTTGCATGGGGCACTTCAACGAGGAGATGGCGCTGTCGATCCGGACCTCGAACGAGTCGATCAACGCCGGGGCCCTGATCCGTTCCATCGTCACCGGTTACGGCACCGCCGGGGGGCACGGCATGATGGCCGGAGGGAAGATCGACCACGTCCCGGCACTCCCGGAGGCGATCGCGGCGATGGAAGAGCTGATCACCAAGCGGCTCCTCGCCGAGCTCGGCGTGGAGGTGACCGAGCCGGATCGGCTGATTCGCTGAGCCCTGCGAAACGGGTTGCCAAAGCGGCATATTACATGCTAGTTATTGGTTATGTCTGTCTTCCTCGATAACGCTGCAACTTCCTTCCCGAAGCCGGAGGCCGTCTACCGGGCCATGGATTCGATGATGCGGGAGGTTGGGGTCGCTCCGGGGAGAGGGAGCTATAGCCAGGCCATAGCGGCAGCGCGCCTCGTTTTCGATGCGAGGAGGGCGTTGGCCGCTTTTTTCGGCGTTGCCGATTCCTCGCGTCTGGTCTTTACCCACAGCGCGACCGAATCCCTCAACCTCGCCGTGAGCGGACTTTTGAAGCCGGGTGACCACGTCGTTTCCACCTCGATGGAGCACAACGCGCTGCTGCGCCCGCTGCTTCTGGCCCGCAGTCGCGGGGTCGAGGTCAGCTTCGTCGCTGCCGGCCGAAACGGGGTCGTCTCCGCCGCCGACGTGGCGGCGGCGCTGCGTCCCACCACCCGGCTGGTCGCCCTGGCTCACGCTTCCAACGTCACCGGTACGGTGCAGCCGGTCGCCGAGATCGCGCGCGAGGCCAAGCGCTGCGGTGCGCTGGTCCTGGTGGATGCCGCCCAGACCGCGGGATATCTCCCCATCGATGTCGCCGAACTGGGGATCGATCTGCTGGCCGCCCCCGGACACAAGGGGCTTTTCGGTCCGCCGGGGACCGGGATCCTCGCCGTCGCGCCCGGGGTCGATCTGGACCCGCTGGTGGTCGGGGGGACCGGAGGGAATTCCGGAAGCGGGGAACAGCCCACCGAAATGCCGGAGCGCTACGAAAGCGGCACCATCAACACGCCGGGTATTGCCGGCCTGGGGGCCGGAGTGGAATTCGTCCGGCAGACCGGGATCGAGGCGATCCGGAAGAAAAGCGGCGAGTTGACGGGACAGCTTCTGGAAGGGATGCGGGGGATTGCCGGTCTGCAGCTGTATGGGACCGACGCTCCGGAGCGGGTCGGGGTGATTTCGTTCACCATGGAAGGAAAGGACCCTGCCATCATCGGCTTCCAGCTCGATCGCAGCTACGACATCGCGGTCCGGGTCGGGCTTCAATGCGCCCCCGATGTGCACAAGACCATCGGGACCTATCCCGCCGGTACCATCAGGGTGAGCCCGGGGTTCTTCAACACCCCGGAGGACATCGAACATTTTCTGAAAGCGCTGCGGGAGCTGTAGCCGTCGAGAAGGGGGACAGGCACCTGCGGAGCCAGTCCCCCGTATCTGCTGAAGCACCAACGTACTCCCGGAAAGGGAGAAAGGGCTGCGGAAAAATATTTCTGCAGCCCGCTTCGTCACTACCGATAGATAATAAAAGCAGGAGATGATGTGTTGAACTGGCAGTAAAGCATCAGATGATCCGTCCCAGAAGCGCTGCTGACTGGGACCGCATCGGGTAAACCCACTTCAAAGGGAGGGGGAAGACGAAAACAACGGACCAAACAGATTCCGCATGCTCACTTCCCCACTTCATGCCAATACGGGGAGGAATGTAAACTGGCTACCGAACGATGTAATACAATGCAAGGGGTGGATATGAAGAAAATTTATGTTCTTGATACCAATGTCCTTCTGTACGATCCGCAGGCCCTCAACCGGTTCGAGGACAACTCGATCATCATTCCGATCACCGTCATCGAGGAGATCGACCGTTTCAAGAAGGACATGAACGAGACCGGGCGCAACGCACGCCAGGTTTCGCGGCTGATGGACTCCCTGCGCAAGGAAGGGTCGCTCTCCGAGGGAATTCAGCTCGAAAGCGGCGGCCTGCTCCGCATCGAGATCTACGAGGAACAGGTTCTCAAAAGGCTTCCACCCGAGCTTCGCGAGGAGCGCGGCGACAACCGCATCCTGGCGGTCGCCGTCGACCTGATGGAGTCCGAGCCCGCCGTTCCGGTCATCCTGGTCACCAAGGACACCAACCTCAGGATCAAGGCGGACGCCTTGGGCCTGGAGGCGCAGGACTACGAGTCGGACAAGGTCGCCATCGACGACCTCTTCACCGGCGTCGCGAACTTCACCGTGGGCGCCGAGATGATCGACCGCTTCTACGGCCAGGGATTTTTGAACCTGGAGGAGTCGCTCTACCCGAACCAGTTCGTGTCGTTATCCGAGATCGGCAACCCCTCCCACAGCGCCATCGGCCGCTTCGACGCCACCGCCGGCCGGGTCGTCCCGCTGCGCGGCAGCGGCAAGGAAGGGGTCTGGAGCGTCTTTCCGCGCAACCGGGAGCAGTCTTTCGCCCTCGACGCCCTGCTCGACGACGACGTGAAGATCGTCACCCTGGTCGGCAAGGCGGGTACCGGCAAGACGCTGCTGGCCATCGCGGCCGGTCTGCACAAGACCGCCGAGGAAAACGTCTACAACCGGCTTTTGGTTTCCCGTCCGGTCTTCCCGATGGGGCGGGACCTGGGCTTCCTCCCCGGTGACATCGAAGAAAAGCTCACCCCGTGGATGCAGCCGATCTTCGACAACGTCGAGCTTTTGCTGACCGGGCACGAGAACGAAAAGCGCCACAGCAAGGGATACAAGGAGCTGATGGCGATGGGGATTCTCGAGATCGAGCCGCTCACCTACATCCGCGGCCGGTCGATCCCGAACCAGTACCTGATCGTGGACGAGGCCCAGAACCTCACCCCGCACGAGATCAAGACCATCGTCACCCGCGCCGGAGAGGGGACCAAGATCGTGCTCACCGGCGACCCGTACCAGATCGACAACCCGTACGTCGACGCGGAGAGTAACGGCCTGACCTACGTGGTCGAGCGCCTGAAGGACCAGAAGATCTCCGGCCACGTCACGATGACCAAGGGGGAGCGCTCCGAGCTCGCCGAGCTCGCCGCGAACCTGCTGTAGGTGCGGTCTGAAGTAACCCCATCCTCACCCTGTCCCTCCCCTTGAAGGGGAGGGGACCAGGAGGGCTGCCTCCCCTTCAAGGGGAGGGGACGTGTTGGGACGTTTCAGAAGTCAGAAGTATTTTCACCCGGAGCCGCTCTGCGGCTCCTGCTCATTTTCAGGGGCCGGTTTTTTTAGGCTCCATCCGGGAGGGTAGTGCTGCGCCTTGCCGCGCGGCAGACCGCTATGCTCGTTCTCGCCATCGAATCCTCATGCGATGAAACCGCCGCCGCCGTCGTGCGCGATGGCCGCTCCATCCTCTCCAATATCGTCTCCTCGCAGATCAGCGTCCACGCCGAGTACGGCGGGGTGGTCCCGGAGATCGCCTCGCGCAAGCATCTGGAGGCGGTCGCCACCGTGGTGACCACCGCCCTGGATGAGGCCGGCGTCGGGCTGGACGACATCGAGGGGGTGGCGGTCACCCAGGGGCCCGGTCTGGCCGGCGCGCTCCTCGTCGGCATCTCCGTTGCCAAGGGGCTCTCCTTTGGCCGCGGCGTGCCGCTGGTCGGGGTGAACCACATCGAGGGGCATCTCCTGGCGGTCTTTTTGGAACAGCCGGTCGAGTTCCCGTTCATCGCCCTGGCGGTGTCCGGCGGGCATTCCCATCTCTACCGGGTCGACGGGGTGGGGCGGTACCGGACCCTCGGCCAGACCGTGGACGATGCCGCGGGGGAGGCCTTCGACAAGGTCGGCAAGCTGATCGGGCTTCCCTATCCGGCCGGCGTCGCCATCGACCGGTTGGCCGTATCCGGAAACCCGCAGGCGATCCGCTTTCCCCGTCCCCTCATGCATGACGGCACCTTCAACTTCAGTTTCTCGGGACTGAAAACCGCGGTCCTCACCCACGTCCGGAACCATCCGGAGGCGGCCGGGGCCGGGATCAACGACCTCGCGGCCTCCTTCCAGTCCGCCGTCTGCGAGGTCCTCACCCACAAGACCGCCGCCGCCATCGAGGCGACCGGCATCCGGCGGCTGGTGGTGGCGGGCGGGGTCGCCTGCAACAGCGGCTTGCGCCAGTCGATGCGGCAGCTTTGCGACGCGCGCGGCATCGAGCTGTCCCTTGCCTCCCCCCCCCTTTGCTCGGACAACGCGGCGATGATCGCCGTCCCGGGCGATTACTATCTCGAAAACGGAGTGGCGAGCGGGTTCGACCTCGACGCCCTTCCGGTATGGCCGCTGGACCAACTGGCGGCACGGCTTCAAGGGGAGCGTTGATGATGCAGCAGCGGCACCGCGCCAAGAAATCGTTTGGACAGAACTTCCTCGTGGATAACGGCGTCCTGGAGCGGATCGTCTCCTGCGTCGATCCCGCCGATACCGACGCCATCCTGGAAGTCGGGCCGGGGCAGGGGGCCCTGACCCGGCTCCTCGCCCAGCGGGCGGGGCGGCTCCTCGCCATCGAACTGGACCGGGATCTCCTCCCCATCCTGGACCGGGAGTTCGCCGGTTCTCCCCAGGTCGAGGTGGAGCATGGCGACGTCTTGCGGGTCGACCTCCCCAAGCTTCTCTCCGGTCGGCATCCGGGCCGTTGGAAGGTGGCCGCGAACCTCCCGTACAACATCTCCTCCCAGGTCCTCTTCCGGTTCCTGGAATGCGTCGAGCTTTTCGAACGGCTGGTGCTCATGCTCCAGAAGGAGGTCGGCGACCGGCTGGTGGCCCAGGCGGGATCGAAGGAGTACGGTGCGCTCACCGTGCTTTTGCGGCTCCACTTCGACATCCGCCGGGAGTTCATCGTGAAGCCCGGCTCGTTCAGGCCGATCCCGAAAGTGGATTCCGCGGTCCTCACCTTCACTCCGCTCCCCGCCCCGCGCGTGGAGGTGGGCGATGAGCGGGTGTTCCGCCAGGTGGTGAAGGGTGCCTTCAGCCAGCGGCGCAAGACGCTTTTCAACGCGCTGCGCGCAAGCGCCATCGTCGACGATGCGGTCCTGCAGGATGCCCTGGCCAGCTGTGGCATCGACGGGGGACGCCGGGGGGAAACCCTCTCCCTGGACGAGTTCGCGGCCCTTTCCCTGGCCCTTCAGGCGGGGAAAAATCTGGCCTAACCGTGCATCTTTGTGCTATATACGACTGCTAATTCTAATTTTTAAGGGGTGGGCGCCATGAAGATATGTGTCATCGGTTCCGGGTATGTCGGCCTGGTTGCTGGTACCTGTTTTGCGGAAAGCGGGAACAACGTAATCTGTGTCGATGTGGACGAGGCGAAGATCGAGGGGCTCAAAAAGGGGATCATCCCGATCTACGAGCCGGGGCTCAAGGAGCTCGTGCTGCGCAACTGCGAGGAGGGACGACTCTCCTTCACCACCGATTTGGCCTACGCGGTCAAGGAATCCCTGGTCAACTTCATCGCGGTCGGTACTCCGCCGGGGGCCGACGGTTCCGCCGACCTGCAGTACGTTCTCTCCGTCGCCCGTTCCATCGGGCAGCACATGGATGGCTTCAAGATCATCGTGGACAAGTCCACCGTTCCGGTCGGGACCGCGGACAAGGTTCGGGTTGCCGTCGCCGAGGAGCTGGACCGCCGCGGGGCGGCGCTCGAATTCGACGTCGTCTCCAACCCGGAATTCCTCAAGGAAGGGGCGGCGATCGACGACTTCATGAAACCGGACCGGGTCGTGATCGGCTGCGATGACGTGCGGACCGCGGAGATCATGAAGGAGCTCTACTCCCCCTTCATGCGCAAGTCGAACCGCCTCATCGTGATGGATGTGCGCAGTGCGGAGATGACCAAGTACGCCGCCAATGCCATGCTTGCCACCAAGATCACCTTCATGAACCAGATCGCGCTTTTGTGCGACCTGATGGGGGCCGACGTCATGGCGGTGCGCGAGGGGATCGGCTCGGACTCCCGCATCGGCTACGACTTCCTCTTCCCGGGGGTCGGTTACGGCGGCTCCTGCTTCCCCAAGGACGTCAAGGCGCTGGCCAAGACCGCCGAGGAGTGCGACTACGACTTCATCCTGCTGAAGGCGGTCGAGGAGGCCAACTCCCGGCAGAAGAAGGTCCTCTCCGACAAGATCCAGGCGCGCCTGGGGAACGGCGGGGCGAAGCCTCTGGCCGGAAAGACCATCGCCATCTGGGGGCTTTCCTTCAAGCCGCGCACCGACGACATGCGCGAGGCCCCGTCGGTCACCATCATCGAGCGCCTGCTGGAAATGGGGGCCGCGGTGCGGGCCCACGATCCCGAGGCGATCAAGGAAGCCAAAAAGATCTTCGGGGACCGGATCACCTACAGCACCAACCAGTACGACATCCTGAAAGATGCCGATGCGCTGGCGATCATCACCGAGTGGAACGAGTACCGCAACCCGGACTTCGAGCGGATCGGCAACCTCCTGGTGCAAAAGCTCATCTTCGACGGCCGTAACCTGTACCTGCCGAACCGGATGAAGCAGGCGGGCTTCGAGTACCTGCCGATCGGCCGCAACGGCAAGGTCTGCAGCGAACTCGTGTAGTCTGCACCGGTCCTGGCGAGCCCAGGCTCCCCGGGCGGTTTTCCTTCGGCCCGGCCGCATTCGGCACCACGGTGCCTGGTGTGAAATCCTTTGGTAAGAGGTATGACCATGCGCGTTCTGGTTACCGGCGGTGCCGGGTTTTTGGGGTCCCACCTCTGTGAACGACTGCTCAACGACGGGCATGAAGTCGTCTGCCTGGACAACTTTTTCACCGGCAGCAAGCGGAACATCCGGCACCTGCAGGACAGCCGCAACTTCGAGCTGATCCGCCACGACATCACCCAGCCGATCCTCCTCGAGGTCGACCGGATCTACAACCTGGCCTGTCCCGCGTCGCCGATCCACTACCAGTACAACCCGGTGAAGACGACCAAGACCAGCGTGATGGGGGCGATCAACATGCTCGGGCTCGCCAAAAGGGTCAAGGCGCGCATTCTCCAGGCCTCCACCTCCGAAATCTACGGGGACCCGCAGGTGCACCCCCAGGTGGAATCCTACTGGGGCAACGTGAACACCCTCGGGCCGAGAAGCTGCTACGACGAGGGGAAACGGGTCGCCGAGACCCTGATGATGGACTACCACCGGCAGAACAACGTCGACATCCGCATCATCCGGATCTTCAACACCTACGGGCCGCGCATGGCGAAAAACGACGGGCGGGTGGTCTCCAACTTCATCCTGCAGGCGCTCAAAGGCGAGGACATCACCGTCTACGGCAAGGGGGAGCAGACCCGCTCCTTCTGCTTCGTCTCCGACCTCATCGAGGGGATGGTGCGGATGATGAACGCGCCGAACTTCATCGGGCCGGTGAACCTGGGCAACCCGACCGAGACCACCATCCTCGAGTTCGCCGAAAGGATCATCGAGCTCACCGGTTCCAAATCGAAGATCAAGTACGAGCCGCTGCCGGCCGACGATCCCCAGCAGCGGCGCCCGGACATCACCCTGGCGCGGACCGTGCTCGACTGGGAGCCGACGGTTCCCCTCCAGGAAGGGCTCCTGCAGACGGTGGAATATTTCCGATCCGTGCTCGGAATGGGGTAAGCATGCAGAAGCGGTTTGTTTTTTTTCCCGCGATCATCATCCTCTTCATCCTCTACTTCACCGTTTTCGGCGAGCGGGGCCTGCTGCGGATCAGCCACCTGCGTCGTGACCAGGAGGAGATGCAGAAGAAGCTGACCGACCTCAAGGGAGAAAACGACAAGCTGAAAAGGGAGATCGAGGCGCTGCGCAGCGATCGCCGCTACCTGGAAAGCATCGCCCGCCGAGACTTCGGCCTGGTCCGGGGCAACGAGGTGATCTACCAGTTCCCCCAGGGGGACCGCAAGGCGGCGCAGCCGCCGGCGGCGCCGGGGGCGCCGGTGCCGGCCAAAAAGTAGGGCACCCCGTTACATTGCCAATCGAAGTCCTCCGGTACGACGGGGGGGCGGGGAAGGTGCGGCGCGAGGCCGACGGCTTCCCGCGGCTCCCCGTTTGCACTCGTGAGCAAGAGGGAATTCCATGACACAAAGGCAGCACTGTGTGGTCTGTGCCTGGCGGGAAAACTGCGCCAAGAAGTTCTGCGTGACCGACGGGGGGGCGCGCTGCCCCGATTTTTCCCGTGACGTCTCCATCAAGAGCGAACCGGATCAGCACCAAGAAACCAAGAAGGGAGAACAGAGCATATGAAGGAGCAGCTGCGCGCATGCATCCTTAACGAAATCGAGGGTTGCTTCGCCGACGGCACGCTTTCCTCGGGGATACTGCCGACCATCACCGTCGAGAAACCGGCTCATGCCGAGCACGGCGATTTCGCCACCAACGCGGCCCTGCAGATGGCCAAGGCCGAGCGCAAGGCCCCGCGCGCCATCGCGGAGATCATCGTCTCGCGCCTGAAGGGGAAATCGGATCTCATCGAGTCCGTCGAGATCGCCGGGCCCGGGTTCATCAACTTCTTCCTGAAGCCCTCCGCCTGGCGCGAGACCCTGAACCGGATCGTGTCCCAAGGGGCCGAGTACGGCAAGAGTAGCGTCGGGGCCGGCAAGAAGGTCATGGTCGAATTCGTCAGCGCGAACCCGACCGGCCCTTTACACATCGGCCACGGGCGCGGTGCCGCGACCGGCGACGCGGTCGCCTCGCTGCTCAAGGCTGCCGGCTTCGACGTCACCCGCGAATACTACATCAACGATGCCGGCAACCAGATGAACACCCTGGGGTTGTCGGTGCTGCTCCGCTACCTGGAGCTTTTGGGCGAGACCACCGAATTCCCCGCCGATTGCTACCAGGGGGACTACATCAAGGACATCGCCCGCGACGCGGTCACCAAGTACGCGGACAAGTACCAGAAGGTTTCGCGCGAGGAGGGGGTCAAGTTCTTCGCCAAGCTGGGGGGGGACCTGATCCTGAAGGGGATCGACGAGGACCTCCAGGACTTCGGGGTCCGCTTCGACAACTGGTTCTCCGAGCAGTCCCTCTTCGACGAGGGGAAGGTCGACGCGGCGGTGAAGGAGATGCAGGGCAAGGGGCTCATCTACGAGCAGGAGGGTGCCCTCTGGTTCAAGACCACCCAGTTCGGCGACGACAAGGACCGCGTCGTGGTCCGCTCCAACGGCGTCACCACCTACTTCGCCTCCGACATCGCCTACCACCGCGACAAGTTCGCCCGCGGCTTCGACTGGGCCATCGACGTCTGGGGCGCCGACCACCACGGCTACGTGCCCAGGCTCAAGGGGATCGTCCAGGGGCTCGGCCGCAGCGCCGACGATCTGGGGATCATCCTGGTCCAGCTGGTCGCCCTTTTGCGCGACGGCGTTCCCGTTGCCATGTCCACCCGAAGCGGCGAGTTCGTCACCTTGAAAGAGGTCGTGGACGAAGTCGGCCGTGACGCGGCGCGCTTCTTCTTCCTGATGCGCCGCTCGGACAGCCAGCTTGACTTCGACCTGGAGCTTGCCAAGCGGCAAAGCGCGGACAACCCGGTGTACTACGTCCAGTACGCCCACGCCCGGATCAAGAGCATCTTCGAGACCGCCCGGGAGCGGGGTTTCGAGCTCAAGCTGGACGGGGTCGATCTCTCCCTTTTGGACAACGCCGAGGAGATGGACCTGGTCAAGAAGCTTTCCCAGTACCCCGAGGTCCTGGAGTCCAGCGCGGTGAACTTCGAACCGCACCGGATCACCTATTACCTCCAGGAGCTGGCGGGCGGATTCCACAGCTTCTACAACAAGAGCCGGGTCATCACCGAGGAACCGGCCTTGACCGCTGCCCGGCTGTACCTGTTGCACTGCGTTGCCATCACCTTGAGCAACGCGCTTACCTTGTTGGGGATCTCGGCACCGGAAAGGATGTAACAAGCAGGGGATTCACTGATGGTAATGGATTACCGCGACAAAAAACCGATTCAAAACAACACCGAAAAAAGGACCGTAGCCAAGAACAAGGCGCGTCGCGAGCCGATCGGGCTCATCGCGCTCGTTTCGGTGATTGCCCTTTTGACCAGTTTCGGTGCCGGAGTTCTCACCGGCTGGCTCATCTTCAAGGGGCGCAAGCCCGCCGCTCCGGTCGCTGCGGCTGCGCCGGCGGCGAAGAAGGACGAGCTTCCTCAGCCTTCGGCCAAGGCGGGTCCCGCCGGGGCCGAGCCGCTCACCTTCTACCATACCCTGCCGCAGGGCGGGAAGGCGGCGTTGGGGAGCGGCATGAATCCGAAAAAGGATGACAAGAAGTCGAACGCCGTAACGACCGTCCCCGTCGCAGCCCCGGCTCCGGCCGATGCCGCTGGCGGCGCCGCGGGTGCTCCTTCAGCCGCGGGGGCTGCCGGTGCCGCCAAGGAGGGGGGTACCCGATACGTGGTGCAGACCGCCTCCTACCGGGACAAGAA
The DNA here is from genome assembly GCF_016458275.1 of Geomesophilobacter sediminis. Lineage (GTDB taxonomy): Bacteria > Desulfobacterota > Desulfuromonadia > Geobacterales > Geobacteraceae > Geomesophilobacter > Geomesophilobacter sediminis. Next base: position 7,244 of record NZ_JAEMHM010000025.1, on the reverse strand, counting down.
GGAAGCGGAGGCGGCACGCGAGAAGCTCTCCGGCAAGGGGCTCGCCGCCTACGTCGTCGAATCGAACACGCCGGAAAAGGGACTCTGGTTCCGGGTCCGGATCGGGAAGCACCTCAGCCGCGAGGAGGCCAAGGGACTTGCCGGAAACGCAGGGCAGGGGGCTATTGTCGTAGCCGAATAGGCCCGTGACGCAGGTTCTCCCGGGTCCATCCGACGAGGTGGTGTGATGCAGAGAAAAAGGGTGGGGGAGATCCTGGTCGAAAAGGGGATCCTGACCGTGAAAACGGTGGATCGCATGGTGGAGATCTCCAAGCAGCGCCACAAGCGGATCGGGGTGGTTCTCGAGGATTTCGGCCTGATCAACAGCGAGGAGCTGGCCGAGGTGCTCGCCACGCAGCACGGCTGCCGGGTGATCAACAATTTCGCGCAGCACAATTTCCCCCCCGAACTGCTGGCGCTGATCTCCGCCGATGTCGCGATGCAGAACCAGATCTTCCCCCTGAAGCTGGAGGGAAACCGGCTGGCGCTGGCGATGGCGGACCCCGCCGAGAACCGGATCGTGAAGAACCTGGCGGTCAATCGGGGGCTCAGCATCATTCCGTTTGTGGCCACCACCACCGAGATCTACGAGGCGATCTGCCGAAGTTACCTGCAGAAAGAGATCACCCAGTCGGAGGCGCCGACCGTGCTGGTAGCCCAAGAGGACCGGCTGGTGCGTACCATGCTCTCCGATGTCCTCGGCAAGAGCGGATTTAGGGTGGTAGCGGCGATCGACGGGCTGGAGGCGTACAAGACGGTCCTCATCGAGCGCCCCCAGGTGATCGTCACCGATCTTTTTCTCCCCAAGCTGGACGGCTACGGTCTCTTCGATTCGCTGCAGTCGGTGCCGGAACTGAAACGGATACCGGTGATCCTGGTTGCCGATTCGATGCACCCGCAGGATGAGGAGAAAGCCTTCGAGCGCGGCTTTTTCGACTTCATCACGAAGCCGCTCCGGGAGAGCACCGTCATCAGCCGCACGCGGCGGGCGCTTCTCTTCTACGACCGCAAATACATGATCTGATCAGTGATCCAACCCCATCCTCACCCCGACCCTCCCCTTGAACGGGAGGGAGGTGGAACCCGACTCTCGTTGACAGTTCTTTCGGCAACGTGTTGAAATGCTTATAGTAGCACCTGAAGCATCTCGCCGCGTCCCCTCTCCTTCAAGGGTTGGGTGCGAAAGCACGGGGGCAACCGACAGGGTGAGGATGGGGTTATTACCCGAACGAAAAAAGGTTGCCACGCCATGACCACCATAAAATGTCCGCAATGCCGCAAGGAGACTACCCTGGAGGGGAACCCGAACCGTCCCTTCTGCTCCGAGCGGTGCAAGTTGATCGACCTCGGGACCTGGGCCACGGAGGGGTACCGCTTCCCCGGTGAAAAGGCCCCCACCCGAAGCGACGACGAAGAAGAGCCTTCCGAATAAATCCCGCCGCCTCGCATCCGCATCCGGCAAACATCACGATCGAAGGAGTTACTGATGTCCGAAGTACGCCTGCGTTTTGCGCCCAGCCCGACCGGCTATCTCCACGTCGGCGGCGCGCGTACCGCTCTTTTCAACTGGCTTCTCGCCCGGAAGCAGCACGGCAAGTTCATCCTCAGGATCGAGGACACCGACGTCGCCCGTTCCACCCAGGAGTCGGTCGACGCGATCCTCCAGGGGATGACCTGGCTCGGCCTGGATTGGGACGAAGGGCCGTTCTACCAGTCGGACAACTTCCCCCTTTACAAGGAGTACGCCCAGAAGCTGTTGGACAGCGGCAAGGCCTACAAATGCTACTGCACCGCCGAGGAGCTCGAAGCGAAGCGGGAAAGTGCTCTGAAAGAGGGGAGAAAGCCGAAGTATGACGGCACCTGCCGCAACGCACCGGACCGGCCGGGCCAGCCGTTCGTGATCCGTTTCAAGGCCCCCGAGGAGGGGACGACCACCTGGAACGACCTGATCAAGGGACCGATCTCCTTCGAAAACCAGGAGCTCGACGACCTGATCATCCAGCGCACCGACGGGACCCCGACCTACAACTTCGTCGTGGTCATCGACGACGCCACCATGGGGATCACCACCGTCATCCGCGGCGACGACCACGTCAACAACACCCCGCGCCAGATCCTTCTCTACGAGGCGCTCGGCTTCCCGGTCCCCGTGTTCGCGCACGTCCCGATGATTCTCGGCGCCGACAAGACCCGCCTTTCCAAGCGCCACGGCGCGACGAGCGTCATGGCCTACCGCGACATGGGCTTTCTCCCCGAGGCGATGGTGAATTACCTGGTGCGTCTGGGGTGGAGCTTCGGCGACGAGGAGATCTTCTCGCTGGAGGACCTGATCCAGAAGTTCAGCGTCGAGAACGTGGGACGCTCCGCCGGGGTGTTCAATCCCGACAAGCTCCTCTGGCTGAACGCGCATTACATCAAGACCGGCGATCCGGTCCGCCTGGCCGAGCTGGTCACCCCGTTTCTCAAGGAGCGCGGCGTCGATCCGTCCCAGGGCGGACCCGAGCTGGTGGCAGTGGTCAAGACCCTGCTGGAGCGGGCCAAAACCATGCTGGAGCTCGCCGACGGTGCCGTCTTCTATTACAAAGGGGACTTCGAGTACGACGAGAAGGGGGCCGCCAAGGCGTTCCACGCCGAGGCTCCTGCGCTGCTCCGTCTGGTGGTCGAGAAACTGGCCGGGCTCTCTTCCTGGACCATGGAGTCGATCGAGGCCGTCTTTGCCGAGGTGATGGCCGAGAAGGGGATCAAGCTGGGGCAGCTCGGACCCGCGGTCCGTCTGGCCCTTTCCGGCACCACCGCCTCCCCCGGCATCTACGAGATGATTCTCGTCCTGGGCTTGGAGGAGACCCGCAAGCGGGTAGAGCGCGCCATCGCCTTCATGGAGAAATAGCGGCCAAAGAAAAGGGGACTGGCACCTACGGTGCCTGTCCCCCTCTCAGCTGAATAAGTTTTGAGACACACGAAAAGGGGGCGAAAGCCCCCTTTTTTTGTTCGTAATCCTTTTGGAATCGGATTGTCCACAGTAGACGGCACTTTCTGGTGGAGGTGCAAATGCTGTAGGAGCGACATTCCTGTCGCGATCAGTCTCAGGATACAGCAAGGTAGCTGCTTACCCTGTGGGAGCGCCTTTCCAGGCGCGATCCGCCGAAGGCGGCAACAAAGGTTGCGGTTGATTCGCGCCTGGAAAGGCGCTCCCACAGAAAAAGCGACCACCCTGGTAGGTCGCGTTGAGGAACGAAACGCGACATTCCCTCCCGATACGTCGGCGGTTTTTCCCTTTATGCCCGCGCCACTCCCCCCTTTTCTTCCCCCCTCGTTCTACCATTTCGTTGACGATATAGCCTGTTACATGTAACATTCCCCGGAAGCTAGGAGGTGTGAAGTGCAGGCGAATAAACAACGGGTACATAACTACCGGCAAAAACTACGGGCGGCAGGCTTCAAACAGGTGCAGATCTGGGTTCCTGACCCGAAGGCTCCCGGGTTCGCCGAGGAGTGCCAAAGGCAGTCCCTTCTGGCACAGCGGGACGTGAATAACCTTGAGGATCTGGAAGCTTTTGCCGCTGCCGCAGACTGGGGGGATGAACCGTGAAGCGGGGCGACTTGGTCTTGGTCGCTGTGTCGGGAGACTACGGCAAGCCGCGGCCTGCCCTGGTAATTCAGACCGACTTCTTCGGTAGCCATCCAAGTATCACGGTCTGCCTGGTGACCTCACATTTGCTTGATGCTCCCCTTTATCGGCTTCGTATAGAGCCTACGGTGAAAAATGGCCTCCAGGTGTCTTCGGAGATTCAGATCGACAAGATTATGACTGTGCCAAGAGAAAAGGTTCGTACGGTTATGGGCGAGCTCAGTGACAAGGATATGGGCGCAGTTACGAAGCTCTTGGCGCTGTGGGTCGGAATAGCCGGGTGAGGCGTATGCCGACTTGAGCAGAGAAGGGGACTGGCACCTACGGTGCCTGTCCCCCTTCAGTTGAATAACTTTGAGCCTCGTAGGTCGCGTTGAGGAACGAAACGCGACATTATCCGATGTAGAGAGAGTTGCAGCAAAAGAAAGGGGGGCGAAAGCCCCCTTTTTTGTTGGGATCGAATGTCCCCGCCAGGCGGTACCCTGGAGGTGAAGGTACTAATACGGGTAGGAGCGACATTCCTGTCGCGATCAGCCTCAGGAATATAGCAAAGTAGTTGCTTACCCTGTGGGAGCGCCTTTCCAGGCGCGATTAACCGCAACCGTTGTTACAGCCTGCGGCGGATCGCGCCTGGAAAGGCGCTCCCACAGAAAAAGCGACCACCCTCGTAGGTCGCGCTGAGGCACGAAGCGCGACATCCACCTAGCCTGCAAGCCAACAAACATCCGCTGATTAACGCAGACACACCCCACTCATCTTTCCCATCGAATCACCCCGCAACGATCATCACTCCCGCCGCGACAAATCCAACCGACTGTATGAAAGTTCGTCCCACCCAAAAGCAGAGGAACGACCGAGTCGCCTTTGACACCTTCCTCTCAATTATTTCTGCCCTCATCGGTTAATCATATGCATAACATATAGAATTGACACAGTTTTGCCCTAGATTTCCCGTTGACATTGAACCATCTCTACATGTATTAAAGCTTTGAAATCCTTGAAGATGGCTGGAATCTGGACCCATAAAATGGGTTGGTCCAGGCCTCGGGGGGCTGGACCATAGGGGTGTCAATAGATCATACCCGGTCCCATGCTGGCCCCCCAGGCTAATTAAATCAAATAGGACCAGGGTGCCTATATAAGGAACTTGAATGTGGCCTATATAGGTACCTAGTTCCCTATATAGGTGATTTGTTACTTATATAAGGAACCTACCCGGACTGTTCAACAGGTAGTTGGCTGGTAAAGGCGTAGGCACCTTCGATTGCTTCAGAGCTGTCAAGTTTTTCAGGAGACTTATCGTTGAAGCAATTGAACAAATCATTAGCCATTGTCTGCTCCATCGTTTTCCTGGCCTTCCTATATTGGCTCACCTCTCCCCCGCCTCTTTTATACCTGGCGTTTCTTGTGGCAGGTACCGGAGTTTGGGCTCTGCTGGCATGGTTAGGTACCACTGTCCGAAAGCCTCTCGGTTCCTACCCAGCAATCGGTACGAAAAATGTTGTGACACAGGGCATCTACCGCCTGTGTGTTACAGCAGGCGGAAAATCGGTCCAGGTTGATTCTGATCGCGCTAACGTCAGCATGTTCGGAATCACGGAGATTCGACAAGATCTTAACATTTATGGGGATGTCATCGAATTCCTTGTAGAAGAGGAAGACGCGGGAAAATGTCGAGTCCAAATCTATGGACGCAGAAGGATGTCCTCTAGGATGTTTTTCTCTCAAGATGAGATGAAGGCTTATCGCTACGACGCATTCAAGATACGGATGCTGCTCCAAGAAATAATCAACATTTGAAACGAGGCTCCCAACCAAGCGCGAGGACCGGTCTGTGCGCGGTCGGGTAAAGCGGGATAAAAGCCGATGGGAGCCGGGCGCTTCGCCGGTCACCCTACAAACGTTGGGCGAAAATACTACGATTAAATGCGAGCAACAAACGAATATGTCCGAAATGGGATTGCTACTATCTGAAGCTGTCATGTTAGCGGTTGGTATCAATGCGTTTGAACCATATATTTATAGGCTCGAAAAAGATTACGCTGAACAAAGGTTTATTGATTGGCCGACAATAGTTCTTGCGAATACCGTTCAGGCAACTACTATCTCGTTATTCAAACTACTTCCGTCTGGCTCACAGTTTGAGGATGGTGTTAGACAGTTTTCAATACTATCTGTATTTAAAACATTTTGGCGAATCGTCAGGTTTAAACATGGAAGTAAAGAACTTCTTGATAAGCGATCCATAGCAACTATGATTCGGAATATTGTAGATACACACGATGTTCTTGAAATGATGGTAAACACTAAAACACCAGACGAGTTTTGTCTCCACAGAGACATCTTAGGGTACTACATTGCCAACAGAACCTACGCTGTTCAGAATCACATTGATAAACCTAAGGCTCAACAATTTTACAAAAACGTGCAACAAACCTATTGGACTAAAATTCAAAATTCTCCCCTCTACACAAAGGCAATAGAACGAGTCAAAAAAGGGGAATCTGTATTTTACAGGAGTCGGCGTGAACGAGTATCTGGGGTTTGCGGAGAAAATACTGATTTTGTGATGGGAGTGCTGGCAGACCTTTCAACATTTGTGCATTCCATTCCTCCGTCAATCTGGATGAAAGATCTAGGAAGTTTGTATAGCGACAGCGAGGATAACAGAGACATGGTTGCGATTTGGTTAAGGGTCGGCAACTTCTACTATGCTAAGGTGATGGAGATTGTCTTAAATCAAACTGGTTACGAAAAATCGTTTGAAATTTTAAAATATTTAGAACGATACGAATCGCTATTTTCGCAGCCAGAAACAGTAGATGGACACGATACAAATGATGCAGTCCAGTAAAGAGCCAACAAAGCGTAGCAGCGGCCATGCCGCTGTACTCTCAGCGTTGGGTGAATACGATATGAAGCATGAGAAACAGTGATGACAACTCACAAGAACACTCCCGACAGATTCAAACTTATTCTACAATTTATCGTTTTCTCTCTTGGCGGTGGGCTTCTTCTATTGCTCATCTCAATGTTTGGCGGTTTTTTCGCCTTCTTCCCACATGCAGATTTCGGACGGGTGCTGCTGTCGTTATTGCTGATTTCAGTGAGCGTAAATGCATGGCGGTTTGTCGTCCAATGGAAAAAACTGCGAGTCCAAGAAGAATCCGGGGAAACACCTGATTATCAAAACCCAAAGAACATCAAACCATTTCAAGTCGTCATACTATGCGTGGAAATACCTTTAGTGGTTGCCGGATATGCGATCTATGAGTTGTCTTCAAAGTTCGCTGGTCAAGTATGTTACGGTGTAGCTGTAGTCATCGCTGTCCTTGAAATAGTGTATCTGAGGCTTTATCGGAAGCCCAATCAGAACACGCAACCAGGCCGGTAGAGCGGAGAAGCCCCGCTCACCGCCCGCGCCGTTGGCCCAAGAAGAGATAAGATGATTCCATATGATTTTGAATATAACGACGGATATCACGAACACCTAAAAATCAGGTTCTTCCGCAGAATGTGTGGGTAACTGAGGCGTTCGCATAGGGGTGAGCAGCGCCCCCAAAATAGAGCATCCCGC
>NZ_JAEMHM010000024.1 GCF_016458275.1 Geomesophilobacter sediminis | reverse complement strand
GCGGGATGCTCTATTTTGGGGGCGCTGCTCACCCCTATGCGAACGCCTCAGTTACCCACACATTCTGCGGAAGAACCAAAAAAAGTGGCTAGAGAAGACGCTACGAGGTGGCTATAGGCAGCGTCGCAGTATACGGTTGTGTAGACGTCCTCTCCGTACATCATTTCACCCAACTCGCCATACGCTGAGTAGTCCGTGGTTTTCAAAACATCAGATTTTTCCGCTGTGAAATTACTAGCGTTTTTCAAAAGCAATGATATGGCCTTGATATGCCCCATTGGGTCGTACGCGTGGTATTCGGTCATCATCCTCTCCTGATACTTAATGCCTGACGTGGCTCAGTACGGACAGGGCAAATCCGGTGCCACCCAAAGGGTCAATTCTTCCCAATACTAATCTTCGTCCAAAGCAACCCGTTTTAAGCTCCAGCTAGAGTCGCTAATGCTGCAACCAAAAACCCTGGTACCAGGTTGGTATCCAGTGACCATTGACACAAAGTTATCGCAGTGCTCCTCGCTTTCAAAGACATTTGTACGCAGTCCGGCATATACTTCTTTAATGGCACCATGCGGAAGTTTTAGGAGATAAAGGGGTCTTCCACACACATCGAGCTCGCTGAAAGACCCACTTAAAATGTTCTTATTTTTCTCAATTCCTTTCAGGCACTTTACAACTCTTACTTCCTCCTCATATGACCAACACATAGGCTTAAAAAGAAAGAGACGCTGTAGCCGCTCAAGATGTTCAGGTTGAAAATGAAAAGTTCCGCCTACTTCAAGAGTACTTTTTGGCTTACTCAATAATAAATTGGTTGGCTTTTTGTCTGTGTAAATTACACTGCCATATTGAACAGGAATGGTATTAATTTCTTCGGATGCAAATTCATTTATAGCTGAATCTATACCTATGACCATACCGGTATGGTTACCACAGTAATGTGCCCACATAAGTGGATTAAGTGGCTGCCTTGTTAAAGACAAGATACCGGTATTTCGCTTCCAGGTCATTTTCTTCCCCCAGATCTGGAGTCCATAAAATATGGAATGAATGGGGTCATTAGCCTTCTTTTCAGATGGATAAGCAGCTTCCAGCTCGAATGGATCATTAAAGTGATTCGGCTGCGAGAACCCGATTGAGTTATTTTGTAGGATTTTCAATCCGGACTCATACGACAGGTATTTATATAAAATCATAGACTCTCCGAGAAAAACGTCTGCCTGGTCGGCGGCTAGGGTCAGAGGCCCGCCCCTGTCACGCTTGGATTGCAAACGGGGCCTTTTATCCACCATATGGAGTTTTGAGAACCAAAAACTGAATCAGTGCAATTAAACAATAAACTGTGGCGCTCAGACTAACTAGCACCAGCAGACGAGCGAGGTTAATCTTCCACAAGCAGACATAGCGGGTCCACATCAGAGGCACATTCTGAGCTGTGCACTCAGCGCTGCGCACAACGAGCAATGCAGGTAGTTCCGCATTGATAGACATAACTTCTAGCCCGATTTCTTCTTTAGGTGACAGATTTTCAAAAATCAGCATGTGGCGACCATCCTGATCGTTCTTATGTTCATAATGACGGACCGGCCACAAATTAATATATTGAGGTTTCCAGTTGAAAACTAGCTCAACTTTATTGGCTGTCTCTCTCCCAGTATTTATGACTCTAATCGAAGCAGTGCAGACAGTTTGTGTTTGTTTCAGTATATGTTCTTGTGTATCAACTATAGGCTCTTGAACCAAAAAAGTAAATGAGTGCGGGCTAGCCCATATCAGTTTCGCCCTGGCTTTAATCCCTACATTGAGAAACCATGTTATGAATGGGACTAACAGCGAAACAATTTCTTTGCCGTATGTACGAATAAACTCCATTAGCTCTCCTTCTAGGTAATGTTTCCTAAAAGTAAGGTTCAATAAATAGTTATTCCTCGCCACCACCGTTTCTTTTCCACTTAGGTAGTGAACCGAAACGTTCTGCAACAAGGTCGCCCAGCAGTGCTCCGTAACTAGTTAAAATTCGAACGATATGGTCATATCTTTGAAGTAATATACTGTCATTCTTGCCTTTATCATTTTCCAGATCGGCGAGAAGAACCGAATGCTCCTCCTCGCCTGGAGCAATGACAAGATACGTTCTCAATTCAGCCCTGACATGCTCATTTGTTGCGATACCTGCTTTCTTACATAGCCTTTCTGTAAATAATTCAAAAAGGGTGCGCCCCTTTCTGTGCACTATGATGTGACGTAACAGCGCAATAAGAAGCAGCTCAAATTGCAACTTGAAGTTGCGGGGGTTGTTTCTTTCTATCTCGCTCAGAACGGGAAGTACACGCCGTAACTGCCTTATGGTTTCTTCTGCTTCAAAGGTTCTTGATACCTGCTTGAACCAATCAAGACTCTTACCGGCTACGTCACCAAGCGGTATCTTTCCATAATCTGAACATCTCCAACAGCCATTTTCATACTTTCCCAAAAGGGCGTACACTTCTTTAACGAAAACTTCGAATAGTTCGTAGACATTTACAATTTGCCAGCACACATGATAATTGAAGTTTTGACTTAGAGTAGTGAGTTGTCCCCTCCCAATACAAACGGCTCCGCTGAGTAAAAGACTAGCGGGATTATCAGTCCGCAAATCAACAGCAAGTAGATTTACTGCATTGAAAAAATGAGGAAAGGCTTCGCGACCACCATTCAATCTATCAAGAGCCTGTGCTGTCTCATTGTGGGCCTGGCGATAAGTGGTTGCCAGTTGCCTGACCTCCAAATCAGCCATAGCCGCCCCATTAAAAAAAGCTGACGTGATTTCATCTAATTCCTGCACAGCAGGGTGTAGTTTTTCTCCACCCACGACCATATCCCCCTTTAGAGTGGAACGCATTAGCAACCCATGTGCACCTGGGGCCTACCTTACCTCCATTACGAGGGACCCAGTCGATGCAATCATGCCGCTGACTCAAGAGCGTAAGGCATCAGAGGGGGTAAGCCCAAAGGCTCCCCAAAGGTGAATCTTGGCGCCATACATAAAAAGTCATCATCGGGCCACAGACCCCGCAACGGCACCCTGAGGCTTACCCCATGCCGGACTCTTCACCGCCCCGCACTCAGGAGCGCCAATGATACTCATGGCACTGAACAGGGTAAAAGGGCAGAGGGGGACGCTGGTTAGTTCGTTGAGTTACTCACCATGTATGGCATAATTAGACAATGCCAAGACTAGCCCGCCTAGATATCCCTGGGATCCTCCAGCACGTCATGGTCCGTGGAATCGAGAAAAGGGAAATTTTCATCGATGACCGCGACCGAACAGCTTTCGTAGACCGTCTCTCCCGCCTGCTTCTAAAGACAGGTACTGATTGCCTCGCCTGGAGCCTCCTTTCCAACCATGTCCACCTTCTTCTCCGTCCAACCAAGTTAAAGCTGGCCGACATGATGCGGCGGCTACTCACTGGCTACGCCGTTGTCTTCAACCTCCGACACCACCGCAGCGGTCATCTCTTCCAAAACCGTTACAAGTCAATCGTCTGCGATGAAGACACCTACCTTCTTGAATTGGTTCGGTACATACATCTCAATCCACTTCGTGCCGGCCTCGTCTCTTCAATGCGTCAGTTGGATGCCTACCAATGGAGCGGGCATTCAGTCATCCTCGGTCACAGTAAGCTTCTAGGCCAAGTGTCCGACGAGATCTTAGCCATGTTCGGCGCGCAAAAAGGGCGAGCCCGAAAGTTGTACCGCGCCTTTGTCGCCGATGGGATCGCCCTTGGGAGAAGGGACGAACTGGTTGGCGGAGGCTTGAAACGCCTTCTCAAACTTTCCGCCATGAACGGCTTCGAGACGTACGACGAAAGAATCCTAGGCAGCGGCGGCTTTGTTGAAGGAATCTGGCATGAATCCGAACCACCCCATACTGACGAACCCCTTTTGGCGCCCCCTATCCACGAGATTATAGAAAGGGTTGCGACCGTATTCGGAGTGGAATCGTCATCGCTTTGTCACGGAAGCAAGCAAACACGGATCTCCAAGGCCAGGTCACTTATCTGCTTCATCGCCCTCAAAAGGTTCGGGTACCGCGGCGTTGATATCTCAAAAATACTGGGCATCTCTCGGTCTGCAGTAATACTTGCCGCAGAAAGAGAGAGCACTCTCTCAACGACCATTAAGGCCGCCTTCGATCTATTTCCCGAAATGTATGACAAGGCCGCAGTTGCGAAATCCGAGACGGAAGGGAGTTGAACCGGTTCTCCTCAGACCAAGGGCGGCGCTGCTTTGATGATCATGGAGTTTCTCAAGCAACTTAACGAACTAACCAACGTCCCCCTCCCCTGAAGTGTCATAACTCCCCATGCCATAAAGTGACTGCTGGAGGCACCAATGCGCAGTGAATTCAATAAGGCGGAATTAAATGTCCTGAACAATTTGAAACAATACCGATACATTTCCATTGTTTGCATGATTGCATTCACAACAGGAATAATGTTTGCCATTTATTTTTCATTGTGTCCAGAAGCAACCTATGAATCAAGACACATAAACATGATAAGACTCAATGGCATGGTTATAATGCTTGGCTTATCATTTTTTCTTTTTACATGTATTAGAACCATAGAGAAACTTGAATCAGTTAATAAATCAGAAAAACATTCTCCGGAACCAGAATGAGGTCTAACAAGGCGGCAGCACGCAGCGCTTAGCTGGTGCGCCCCAACGACGTTAAAAAAGGAGGCATACCTTGCGACTATAGAAGACCTCGGTCGCCTTCGCCGGAACGCTGGTCGGATTCACAGCGGAATGGTGGTTGCAATCACGTCACTTCCTTCGGTCGGTTTCGCCTGTGTCTGGTCTTGACATATCAGCTTCATAAATCTTGTATTGAAGACATGGGACTATTCCACTCTTGCCGCCTTATAGCACAAAACAAATCATAATGAAATCAGCATGTTAATTGGTCAACATTATGGAACACTTACATAACAACAAGCACTGAGGACAGGGCCCAACGGGGTTCCTGGTTCCGGGCTCCTGGTAAAAGAAAAGGGGAAAGCCTGCTTCTCAGAAGCAGCCTATCCCCTTCTTTTCTTTGATATGGCGCGCCAGAAGAGATTCGAACCACAGATGCAATCTTGCGGGGGGGGAAATGACATCGTGCCGGGGAAGATGTCGTCTTGCAGGGGAGACATGACATCGGGCCAGGGGGAGACGTCATCTTGGTGGGCAGACATGACATCGGGCCGGGGCAAGATGTCATCTTTTGAGGAAAACATGACATCCGGCCGGGGGAAGACGTCATCTTGGTGGGCAGACATGATGCCGGGCCAGGGGAAGACGTCATCTTGTGGCGGAGACATGACATCGTGCCGGGGGAAGACGTCATCTCGGTGGGGAGACATTACCTCGGACCGGGGGAAGATGTCGTATTGCAGGGGAGACATGACATCGTGCCGCGGAAATACGTCATCTGCCCGGACAGACGATTACCTTGTGAAGGGCCGCCCCATCGTTGCAGTGACTTTGCATTTTGCCGTGGAGACGTCGCTTTGCTTGGAGGGAACCCGGCGAAAGCACGCAAGAACGCACCGGGAAGAGCCGAGCCCAGAAGAGGCCCTGACCAATGGTTCAGGGCCTCTTCCTCTACCAACGGAGCTGAAGACGCAACTCAGGGAGCTCTAAAGGTTATGATTGCCGACCAGGGGCTCTGCAGGTTTCCGGCGATACACATGACCCTGAAAAAGTAGAGGGTACCGGAGTCCAGACCGGAAACTTCCATATTTCGACAGTGATCGTAGGGTCCGACGAGCCACCAGTTGGCATCCACCGACGGGTCTCCTTTACAGACGCCCACCTGATAGATGTGGCTTTTGGGTACCTTGTTGGTGGTGATCAGGACGCAACCTGGTTTTCCGTTCTTCGCCGAAGGATTCTGCGGGGCGTAAAGTTCCGTCGTCACGGCACTGCTTCGGAGCCCCTTCTTTTTGGGCGGCAATCCGAGTCCCTCAAGGAGTGAGGGATCGTTCTCGACCACGGACCGGATCACGGCCCAGCGAATAATCGCGACGGGGTGCAACTCCGTGATCGGACGCAGCGCGTCTCGTTCGCTGATTTTGCCCCGGTCGCCACCTTCGGCCGCCTTGGTCGCGGCAATGTGGTTGAGGCCAATCTGCCTGAGTTCGGGCGGCTTGAGCAGTGGATACGGAATCGTACCCTCATCTTGATACTTCGGATGGACCTCCAGCGCATCGGCCAAGTTCACCACGAAATAGCCCAGTTCCAGGTGGGGCATTACCCGGACGTTTACCTGCGTGATATCGAGTTGCGGGTGATAGGGCATGGCGTACCTCCAGTCATGAAAAGGAAGGGTGGCGGCTCCGGAAAACGCACATTATTAAATACCAATCCTATCCCGTGTCAAGAAAGCAAAAAGCAAAAAGGCCCGCCGGGTTTTCCCGACGGGCCTTTTTGCTATGTATCTGCTGCTATCGGCTACTTGTACTCGGCCATCTCGTCGAACTGGAGGTACTTGTAGACGTTGGCCGCGTTGGGAGCGACCTTCTCCTGGTAGATGGCAAGGTACTCGGCCGGGGTCGGGAGCTTGCCGATGTTGGCAGCCACCGCGCCCAGTTCGGCGGAGCCGAGGAATACCTTGGCGCCGTTGCCGATACGGTCGTCGAAGTTACGGGTCGAGGTGGAGAACATGTTGACCCCGTCGGGCACGCGAGCCTGGTTACCCATGCAGAGCGAGCAGCCGGCGATCTCGATGCGGGCGCCGAAGGCGCTGTAGACCGAGAAGTACGCCTCGTCCTTGAGCTGCTGCTGGTCCATGCGGGTCGGCGGGCAGATCCAGGTGCGGACGTTCGGGTTGAACTTGCTCCCTTTCCAGATTTCGCCGGCGGCGCGGAAGTGGCCGATGTTGGTCATGCAGGAACCGAGGAAGACGTCGTTGATCGGGGTGCCGGCAACCTCGGAGAGGAGCTTGACGTCGTCCGGGTCGTTCGGGCAGGCCAGGATCGGCTCGGTGATTTCGGCGAGGTCGATCTCGATCACCGCGGCGTACTCGGCGTTGGCGTCGGCCGCGAGGAGTTTCGGGTTCTTCAGCCACTCGTTGACCGCATCGATGCGGTTCTGGAGGGTCTCGGCGTCCTGGTAGCCGTCGGCGATCATCTTCTTCATCAGCGCGACGTTGGAGCGGAGGTAGGTCGCAACGGACTTCTCGGAGAGCTTGATGCAGCCGGCGGCGGCGGAGCGCTCGGCGGCGGCGTCGGTCAGCTCGAAGGCCTGCTCGACGGAGAGTTCGGGGAGACCTTCCATCTCGAGGATGCGGCCGTTGAAGATGTTGACCTTGTTCTTCTTGGGCACGGTGAGGAGCCCCTGCTTGATGGCCCAGTAGGGGATCGCGTTCACGGCGTCACGCAGGGTGATGCCCGGGTTGAACTTCCCTTTGAAGCGGACCAGGACCGATTCCGGCATGTCGAGCGGCATGAAGCCGAGCGCACCGGCGAAGGCAACCAGACCGGAACCGGCCGGGAAGGAGATACCGATCGGGAAACGGGTGTGGGAGTCGCCGCCGGTCCCGACGGTGTCGGGGACGAGAAGGCGGTTCAGCCAGGAGTGGATGACGCCGTCGCCCGGCTTGAGCGGCACCCCGGCGCGCTCGATCATGAACTGCGGCAGGGTCTTGTGCATCTTCACGTCGGCCGGCTTCGGATAGGCGGCGGTGTGGCAGAAGGACTGCATGAACATCGGAGCCTGGAAGCGCAGGCAGGCGAGTTCCTTCAGCTCATCGGCGGTCATCGGGCCGGTGGTGTCCTGGGAACCGACGGTGGTCATCTTCGGCTCGCACGCGGTGCCCGGGAGGATACCGGCAACGCCGCAGGCCTGACCGACCATCTTCTGGGCCAGCGAGTAGCCCTGGCCCGCCTTGGGTACCGGGTTCACCGGGAGGGTGAAGACGGTGCTGGGAGCCAGACCGAGGGCCTTACGGGCACGATCGGTGAGGGCGCGGCCGATGATCAGCGGAATGCGGCCGCCGGCGCGGAACTCGTCGGACAGGGTGTTCGGGGCGATGGTGAAGGTGGAGAGCACCTCGCCCCCCTCGCTCTTGATCTCGCCCTTCTTGGTATCGATGACGATGACGTCGCCGGTCTTCATCTTGGTGACGTCGGTCTTGATCGGGAATGCCCCGGAGTCCTGCGCGGTATTGAAGAAGATCGGGGCGATGACGCCGCCGATGATGATGCCGTCGCGACGCTTGTTGGGGACCGCCGGGATGTCCTGGCCGATGTGCCAAAGGACGGAGTTGCAGGCGGACTTACGGGAAGAACCGGTGCCGACGACGTCGCCAACGAAGGCAACCTGGAACCCTTCGGCGCGGAACTTGGCGATGGTCGCGTTGCCGTCCGGGAAGCGGGTCTTGCCCATGGCGAGAGCGTGCAGCGGGATGTCCGGACGGCTCCAGGCGTCGCCCGCCGGGGAGAAGTCGTCGGTGTTGATCTCGCCGTCGACCTTGTAGACCTTGACCTTCACGGTCTCGGCGATGCCGGCGCGGGAGGTGAACCACTCGGCGTTGGCCCAGGACTCGACGACCTTCTTGGCCGAAGCGTTGGACTTGGAGAGTTCGAGGACGTCGTCGAAGGCGTCATAGACGAGGGTGGTGCCGGAGAGGGCCTTGACGGCCTCATCGGCCAGTTCGGCGTCTTTGAGCGCGGCGACGAGCGGAGCGACGTTGTAGCCGCCCAGCATGGTGCCGAGGATCTGGACCGCCTCTTTCTTGGAGACGAGCGGGGACTTCTTCTTGCCGGTGGTGATCTCGGCAAGGAAAGCAGCCTTTACTTCGGCGGCCGGATCGACGCCCGGGGAAACGCGCTCCTTGAGGAGCTCAAGAAGGAAGGCTTCTTTCCCGGCGGGGGGAGCCTCCAAAAGTTTGCAAAGGCCGGCGGTCTGCTCCGGATCGAGCGGCTTGGCGGGAATGCCCAGCGCTTTTCTTTCCGCTTCTTGTTTCAGATATGCTTCGATCATGTCCCCTCCTCGAGATTTTTTCCTGCTATTTGAGATAGTTATCAAGCAACCACTAAGGTAACCGCTCTCATTTAAACGGATACTGTATACAATTTTTGCCTTGACTTGTCAATGAAGATCGCGGGGGCGCCCAAGGGGCAAAAAAACAGACGGCGCCAGGAATATGGCGCCGTTTCTCACCTGGGGTGAGGCTGCTGCGGGCGTAGGTCCGGTTCCAGAGCGGGGAAAGGGAACCGGGGCAATCGGTCACTGCCCCAGTTTTTCCTTTTTTACGGTGGAATCGACGCTCCCGCAGATGATCTTCTTGCTCCCTTGCATGTCGGAATAGTGGTAGCCGGTGCCCAGGGTGGTCGGAGCACAGACGTACTCCGGGGCGTTGGCGTTCACCAGGCAGATGGCACAGGTCACCGTGGGGTGGTCGGTGACCTGCTCAACCGTCTTCGTCAGTCCCTTGCTGTGCAGACAGCAGACGTGCTGCTCGTGCTTTTCCGGGCTGGTGCACGTTTTGTCCGTTTCCGGTTTTACTGGGGTCATAGTCCTGTTCCCTCCTCATGCACAAATTGCAGCCTGGAGAACCCCGGCAGCGCTTCGCTCGCTGATCGCGCCAGCAATGGCGCTCCCACCGGGGAGGCGCTCGAGGGGACTGGCTCCGCAGGTGCCTGTCCCCCTTCTCCTCGGCGGTCCTCAAACTACCTTTCTGCCACCGTCCACTCTCATGCTAGACCTTTTGCGTTTTCATGTCACCTCTACCTAACCCGTTTCTGGCGCCCGATCCGCTTTCGGCTATACTATGCCGATCGTTTCTTTCCCGGTTTATTCATATCTCTGGTGGAGGATCTCAGGATGGACAGCAACAACGGCACCGTGCGCAGGATCAAGAAAGTCTGGCAAAGCAAACCGACCGTCGAGGGGGCCGGCGTGCACCTGAGAAGGGTCTTCGGCTACTACCAGGTCCCGGAACTGGATCCGTTCCTGCTTTTGGACGACTTCCATTCCTCCGACCCGGACGAGTACCTGGCCGGTTTCCCCTGGCATCCGCACCGCGGGATGGAAACCATCACCTACGTGCTGCACGGCGACGTCGAACACGGCGACAGCATGGGAAACCAGGGGGTGATCGCCACCGGCGACGTGCAGTGGATGACGGCCGGAAGCGGGATCATCCACCAGGAGATGCCCAAAGGGGACGAGACCGGCCTGATGTGGGGCTTTCAGCTGTGGGCGAACCTGCCGGCGTCGCACAAGATGATGGAACCGCGCTACCGCGGCATCATGAGCGAGCAGATTCCGGAGGTGCGCTTCGCCACCGGGGTGAGCGTCAAGGTCATCTGCGGGGAGGTCGGCGGCGTGAAGGGGCCGGTGCGGGACATCGTCACCGATCCGGAATACCTCGACGTGACCATTCCGGCGGAAACGACCTTCACCCATCCGATCCCCCGGGGCCACAAGGCTTTCGCCTACGTGTTCCAGGGGCACGGCTACTTCGACGCGGGGCGCGACCCTTTCGCCTACGAAGAGATCGGTCCGCGCTGGCTGGAGCTCAACAAAGACTGCCGGGTCCGGGCCCAGCATCTGGTGCTGTTCGACGACGGAGACCGGGTCCAGGTAACGACGGAGAACGAACCGGTCCGGTTCCTGCTGGTGTCGGGGCGCCCCATCGAGGAACCGGTGGCGTGGTACGGCCCGATCGTGATGAATACCCAGGAGGAGCTGCGCGAGGCGTTCGAGGAATACCGGGCCGGGACCTTCATCAAGCACCAAAGGGAATGACGGAAAGGGATCTCGTACGGATAACGGCACAACAAAACGGATAAAACCGCGTCGACGCCAAGGGTTTTCCCCTTAGAAACGACGAAGGTTTTATCCGTTTTTTTTCGGTGAAAATCGGTGGAGAGATACCGCCTAGGTCCTTTCGATCTCCTCGTCCACCCAGGAAAGGGCCGCGGCCATGATGGGAAAACCGACCGTGCCGGTGAGGGCGATTACCGCATGGCGGACCTCATCGGCGGTGGCCCCGGCCTCCAAGGCCCGGGCGGTATGGCTGTGCACCGAACCGTGGGAGCCGATGGCAGCGGCGGCGGCCAGTTGGATCAGGTGGATGGTTTTGTCGTTGAGAGGCCCCGCGCTGCGCGCCGCCGAATCCATCGCTTCGACCGCACCGATCAGCCCGGTATAACGTTCCTTGAGGTTCAAATAAAGCTGCGCCGGCATTTTCGCCATGGCCTACCTCCCTCATCCTGGAGTCCGTATCCGCCCGGAAAACGGCTTCAGGGAGTTTACCAAAGACCAAGGCGTCGCACACGGATAACGGTAAAAAGAACGAATAAAACCTCGTCGCTGCAGGGAGGGGGTCCCCTGAAACGACGAGGTTTTATCCGTTTTTCCGTGGGCCTCCGGGTGAGACGCCTTTTAGTTACTTCACCTTCTTTTTCTGCTTGAGCGACTCCTTCAGCCGCTTCTCCGCCTGCCCGATCAGGATCTGGTGGGTCCCCTCGGCGCTTTCGCCCTCGGCCGGCACCCGCTGCCGGTACGAGCCATCGGGAAGCATGTCCCACGCGGAGCGGCGGTCGGCGTCGTGAGCCTCGAAGATCCCCGCCAACTCCGCGCGCAATTCCGGGGCCGCCACCGGGCACAGGATCTCCACCCGCGCTTCGAGGTTCCGTTTCATGGCGTCGGCGGAGGAAATGAAGTACTCCTCGTCGCCGCCGTTTCTAAAGTAGTAGATCCGGGCATGCTCCAGAAACCGCCCCACCACGCTCACCACGCTGATGTTCTCGGAGAGCTTCGGGATCCCGGGCCGCAGCCGGCAGGTGTCGCGCACGTAGAGGCGCACCCGGACCCCGGCGATCGAGGCGCGGTAGAGTGCCTTCACGATGTCGCCATCCTCCAGCGCGTTCATCTTGAACCGGATCACCCCGCCCCCCCCTTGCTGCTGCAGCGCGATCTCCCGCTCGATCTTTTCCAGGAGGGCCTTTTTCAAAAAGCGCGGCGCGGTAACCAGGCACTGGTACTTGCGCTTGGCCATGAAGCCGGTGGTGAGGTAGTTGAAGAGTTCGGTGACGTCCTGTCCGACCGTCTCGTCGCTGGTCAGGATGCCGACATCGCTGTAGATCCGGGCCGTCTCGGCGTGGTAGTTCCCGGTCCCGATGTGGACGTAGCGGCGGATGCCGCGGTAGTCCTGCCGGACCACGAGGATCACCTTGCAATGCGTCTTCAGCCCGACCACCCCGTAGGTGACGTGGATCCCGGCTTCCTCCATCCTTTCGGCGAGCCGGATGTTGGTTGCCTCGTCGAACCGGGCCTTCAGTTCCACGACGACCGCCACCTGCTTGCCGTTTTGCGCCGCCAGGATCAGCGACTCGATGATCCGGCTCTGGCTGGAGGTCCGGTACAGGGTCATCTTGATGGCGCGCACCTTGGGATCGGTGGCCGCCTCGCGCAAAAACCGCTCCACCGAGGTGGAAAAGGAGACGTAGGGGTGCTGCAGCAAGATCGCCCCGGCGTCCCGGATGGTGTGGAAGATGTTGCGCGTGGTGAGGAGTTCGGGATGGTCGATCGGATGGTGCGGCGGTTCGTGCAGCCTCGGATAGTCGAGCCGGGCCAGCTCGAACAGGTCGCGCATGGCGAGCATCCCCGGCACCTCGAAGACGTCGTTTTCGTTGTCGAGCTCGAGCTCCGCGGCAAGCCGTCCCCGGTGCAGGTACTCCATCCCCGCGGCGACTTCCAGGCGGACGATGGGGGCGAATTTCCGCTCCTTGAGCTCGGACTCGATCATCGCCATCAGATCGTCCGCCTCCTCCTCGTCCTTTTCGGTATTGGCATTGCGGGTCACCCGGAAGATCTCGCAGGTGACGATGTGCATCCCCGGGAAGAGCATGTCGAGGTTGTGCATCATCACCTCTTCCAGGGGGACGAAACGGTCCCCCTTGCCGACCCGCAAAAACCGCGGCGTCCCCAGCCCCACCGGGACCTTGACCCGGGCCAGGGAGACCTCGCGGGCCTTGGGATAACGCAGCGAAACCAGCAGGTTGAGCGAGAGATTCGAAATGAACGGGAAGGGGTGCGCCGGGTCGATCGACTGCGGGGTGACCAGGGGGAAGATGTTCACATAGTAATAGTCCCGAAGCGCCTTCTTCTCTTTGGGGGTGAGGTCGGGGTAGCTCTCGATCACGATCCCCTTCGGCTCGAGAAGGGCCCGCAGCTTCGCGAAGATCTCCCGTTCCCGGAGGTGGATCTCCTTGATCTCGGCGTAGCACTCGGTCACCTGCTGGCGCGGCGAGCGGCCGTCCAGGGTGAGTTCGTTGAGACCGGCGCCGATCTGCTGTTTGAGGCCCCCGATCCGTTTCATGACGAACTCGTCGGAGTTGGCCCCGACGATGGCCAGAAATTTCAGCCGTTCCAAAAGCGGGGTCCGCTCGTCTTCGGCCTCGTGGAGCACGCGCCGGTTGAATTCGAGCCAGGTCAGCTCCCGGTTCAGATACCATTGATGCTCGTTCAGGTCCAATTCTTCGGCAGAGGGGGCCCCCTTCGTCACCTTGACCGCTTTGCGCCCGGGGAGTTTTCCTTTTGGCGCAGCCTTCTCCTTCTTCCCTTTTTGGGG
This sequence comes from Geomesophilobacter sediminis, assembly GCF_016458275.1. Lineage (GTDB taxonomy): Bacteria > Desulfobacterota > Desulfuromonadia > Geobacterales > Geobacteraceae > Geomesophilobacter > Geomesophilobacter sediminis. Next base: position 87,792 of record NZ_JAEMHM010000024.1, on the reverse strand, counting down.
GGTCCGACCGGCAGCAGGCACGATCTTGGCCGGGAGTACCACCGCGGCATCGGCAGCACCGGATTCAGGTACCTTCAAGTTGAATGCTTCCGTCTTTTCCATATCCACCACGAGGATGCCACTTTCGATCAGTATATTGGCAGGGTCGTTCTCACCGGCGGCATCGGCGGAGCCGGTACCCTCATTATCCGCACCGGCGGACGCACATTCTATCACGGCAAGGATACTCTTCGGCAGATTCGGTTCTATCATGAGTGTCCCCCAAACTATTTCAAAACAGATGTGATTATCCCACGACATCAGAATTGTGCAATTGGTCGATCCGTCTCTCTGTCTGAGAGACAACCGTTGAGGTGGCACAGTTACTGGATGTTATGCGTCAGAGTAACAGTGATCGCTTTAACTCATTGCATCATCGTTTTAATGATAGACCGGAATCCCGAGGTGCAGCAAGAAGGACTTTCCGGGAGGCACCAGATTTTACACGGTTGTAACAATGCAACCGGGTCCACGTAGCTACGGGCTTCCGGACAAAACAGGGCGGAAGGAAAGCCATCCCTCCCGCCCCGGTACACGCCGGCTGAAGCCGTCGCTTGCCAGCTACCGATCCCCTAGGTGAGCCGGAACTTGCTGACCAGCTGCCGCAGCTGCTCCGATTCGCGCGACAAGACGGAGGAAGCCTGCGCCGTCTCCGCAGCGCTTTGGGTGGTGACCTGAACCACCTGGGTGATCTGCTGGATGTTGGTCGTGATCTCGCTGGTGGTCGCCGTCTGCTGCTCCGCGGCGGTGGCGATCTGGTTCACCTGGGCGGTCACGTCCTCGATCTGGGTCAGGATCAGTTGCAGCGCGTCGCTGGAACGAAGCGACGACGCTGCCCCCCGTTCGACCTCGCTCACCCCCTCTTCCATCGCGGCCACGGCGTCCTTGGTCTGCTGCTGGATGGCCTTGATCATTTCGCCGATCTCCCGGGTGGCGCGGGTCGTCCTTTCCGCCAGGGCCCGCACCTCGTCGGCGACGACGGCAAAACCGCGTCCCTGCTCGCCGGCCCGGGCCGCCTCGATGGCCGCATTGAGCGCAAGGAGGTTGGTCTGGTCCGCGATGTCTTCGATGGTCCCGATGATGGCCCCGATCTGGTCGGAACGGGCTCCGAGGCTTTCCACGCTCTTGGCGACCACCCGCACCTGTTCGGCGATCCGTTCCATGCCGCTGATGGTCTCCTGCACCACCACGACCCCGGAACGCGCGGTTTCGCTGGCACGGTTGGAGGTCTCCGCCGCCATCAGGCAGTTCTGGGCGATGTCGCCGGAGGTTGCCGCCATCTCCTCGCTCGCGGTGGCCACCGTGCCGGTCTGGGAGGCGACCTCCCCCGCCCCGGCCGAGATCTGGTCGGCGGTCACGCTGAGCTGTTCCGATGAGGCGGCCACCCGGGTTGAGGTGTCGCTGATCCGGGAGATGGTCTCCCGCAGCCGTTCCGCCATCCTCCCGAAGGCGGTGGCAAGATGGGCGATTTCGTCGCGGCCGTTACTTTGGAAGGAGACGGTGAGATTCCCGTCGGCCAGCGCGTCCGCCTGCTGGGTCAACTGCTGCACCGGCGCGATGATGGAGCGGGAAATGGCGTAGCAGATCCCCAGCCCGGCGCCGCAGGTCAGGACCAGCAAGATGGCCAGGGTGATGATGATGTTCCTTCCCCGACCGGCCGCTTCGGAAACCAGTTGTTCGACGTCCTTGCGGTTTTTATCGGCGAGTTCGGTTGCCGCGGCCTCGGCAGCGTGCGAGGCGGGGTTCACACTCTCCAACTGGGCATTGGCAGCCTCGGTGTTGGCGATCTCCCCGCGTTCGATACGATGCAGCACCAGGTTGAAGCCGCTGTTGTATTCCTCGGAGTTTCGGGTGATGTTCCCATAAAGTTCCTTCTCCTTGGCGTCGGTGCAAAGCGGCGCCAGCTCGTCCAGCCCTTTGCGGTACTGCGCCAGACTTTCACCGTACTTGGTCCGATACGACCGCACCTTCTCCGGAGACTGCAGGTTCATCAGGATGTCCTTCTCGAAGCGCCGCAACAGGTTGAGGTTGGCCCGCGCCCGTTGCGAGGCCTCGACCGTTGCATACCCCTGCCCCACCGAGGCGTTTTGCCCCGACAGTTGCATAAGTCCCACGATCCCCCCGATACCCACCAGCAGCAGCAACACCAGCACCGTTCCGAACCCACCGAGCAACCGCGTCATGATCTTGAACTTGGAAAGCATGGTCCGTCCTCCTTTAGCCGATGATTGGATCAGCAAATGCCTGGTTTGTGCGTCGGGTCTCCCCCGAGAAAAACAATGGTGGGATTCTATCAGAGTTTTCTAATTTTTGTCCTATTGGGTCCCCGCTCCCTCCTCCTAAAGGCGTCGCGGTGGCGGGAGATTCTTTCGAGCTCGGTATGTGTTATATTCATGAGTAACAACGACATTGGGCAATAATCTGGAGGGTCCCGCGCGGGCCGTCAGAGCCCTGGCCACGGGGAAGGTTGCGTATCGTTTCTCAGCGCGACCTGGGGACCGTCAGCACTCGGGATCATGCGGGAAAGCCCGGGGAAACGAAGAGGTGCTCGAATGGGAAAAGAAGGAAAGACCCTCTGCAAGTGGGATAAGGACGACATCAAGGACGACTTCAAGGAGCTGAAGAAACTGGTGGCCGAGCCGCGGTATGTCTGTCGCAAGTGCGCCCGGGCGGCCAAAACCGACAAGGTGCTCTGCAAGCCGGAGGAACTGTAGCCTCCGCCCCGACCTCCCCAGCGGGGACTGGCTCCGCAGCTGCCTGTCCTCCCCGCTGAGGCGCACTACGTCGCGTTTGGTACCGCAACGCGACCTGCCCATTACCCAGCGGTTGAAACACAAAGAAGGCGGGAGCCAATGCCCCCGCCTTCCTTTTTTTCAGCAAAACGGAACCGTCTCAGCGGTCGGTGGACCCGCCCGATTCCTTGCGTTTTTTCTCTTCGGCCATCCGCTGTTCGTAGTTCTGGCGGATCCGCTGCTGTTCGGCCCAGTGCTTCTCCCAGTCCTTCTTCTTGACCAGGTGGAGGACGATGCTGCCAAGCATGATGCAGATCCCGTAGAAGATCGGCATGGTCATCCCGTCGACGATCCCCTCGATGATGCAGCCGACCCCGACCAGCAAGATAAAGGTCTCGACCCGGAATACCTTCGAAGCCAGCGACTTGTTCCCTTCCTCTTTCATCGACACCCCTTCGCCCTTTTCAGGCGTATCTTACCAGTTCGGACATGTCGCGGACCGCGCGGTCCAGCCCGACCAGGATGGCGCGGGACATGATCGAATGCCCGATGTTGAACTCTTCGATATCCCCGATTGCGGCGACCTTCTTCACGTTCACGTAGTTCAGACCGTGGCCGGCGTTGACGCCGAGATCGAGTTTGCGCGCCAGCTTCACCGCGTTCTCGATCTTGATCAGTTCCTGCTCCTCGGTCTTCCAGTCTTTGGCCTCGGAGAAGGCGCCGGTGTGGATCTCGATGTAATCGGCCCCTACCTTGTTGGCGGCCTTGATCTGGTCCGGATCGGGATCGATGAAGAGACTGACGATGATCCCGCCGTCCTGCAGCCTTTCCACCGCCTGCTTCACCGTCTCCATGTTGAGCCGCACGTCGAGCCCCCCTTCGGTGGTCAGCTCGGCCCGCTTCTCCGGAACCAGGGTGCAGCACTCCGGCTTCACCGAAAGCGCGATGTTCACCATCTCGTCGGTCGCCGCCATCTCCAGGTTGAGCTTGGTCTGCACGGTCTGGCGCAGGATCTTCAGGTCCCGGTCCTGGATGTGGCGCCGGTCCTCGCGCAGGTGGATGGTGATCCCGTCCGCCCCGGCCAGTTCCGCGATCGCGGCCGCGGCGACCGGGTCCGGCTCGGTCCCGCCGCGGGCCTGCCGCAGGGTCGCCACATGGTCGATGTTCACTCCCAGACGCGCCATTACTCGTTTCCTCCCAGGGCTCCGGAGACGGTGGAGGCGATCTGGTTGGCCCAGTCGTTGATCAGCCGCTCGTCCGGCCCCTCCAGCATGATGCGGAGCAGCGGTTCGGTGCCGGAATAGCGGATCAGCACCCTCCCCTCCCCTTTGAGCTTCTCTTCGACGTCGCGCACCAGCGAGGCGATCTCGGGAACCTGCATGATGTCGCTTCGCTGCGCCAGACGCACGTTGACCAGCACCTGCGGCAGCGGCGTCATCACCATGGCAAGCTCGGAGAGCCGCTTGTCGTACCGCTGCATGATGGCCAGGACCTGCAGCGCGGAGAGGATGCCGTCCCCGGTGGTGTTGTGGTCCAGGAAGATCATGTGACCGGACTGCTCGCCGCCCAGGTTGTAGCCGTTTTTCTGCATCTCCTCGACCACGTAGCGGTCGCCGACCGCGGTCCGGACCACGTGCCCGCCGGCCCGGTTCAGGGCGATTTCGAGCCCCATGTTGCTCATGACGGTCGCGACGAGGGTGTTCTGGTTCAGGATTCCCTGCTTCATCATGTGGGTGGCACAGATGGCCATGATGCGGTCTCCGTCCACCACGCTGCCGTACTCGTCGACGAAGATGACCCGATCGGCGTCACCGTCGAGCGCGATACCGAGGTCGGCGCCGTACTCCTTGACCGCGGCGCTCATCACCTCCGGGTGCAGCGAGCCGCAACCGGCATTGATGTTGGTACCGTTGGGCTTCACCCCGATGGCGATCACTTCGGCGCCCAACTCCTCGAACACGGCCGGGGCCACCTTGTAAGCGGCGCCGTTGGCGCAATCCAGGACGATCTTCAGACCGGAAAGGTCGAGGTCCTTCGGGAAGGCCCCTTTCAAAAAGACCACGTAGCGGCCGGCGGCGTCGTCGATGCGGTACGCCTTGCCGACTTCCTTGGCGGTGGGGCGGAAGTCGTCGATCCGCTTGGAGAAGATGAGCTCCTCCATCATCAACTCGACGTCGTCGGGAAGCTTGAACCCGTCCCGGGAGAAGAACTTGATCCCGTTGTCTTCGAAGGGGTTGTGGGAGGCGGAGATGACCACCCCCGCATCGGCGCGCATCGAGGAGGTGATGTTGGCGATCCCCGGGGTGGGGAGCGGGCCGACCTGGAGGACGTCCACCCCCATGGAACAGATGCCGGCAACCAGCGCATTCTCCAGCATGTAGCCGGAAAGGCGGGTGTCCTTGCCGATGACGATCCGGTGGCGGCGCTTGCCGTTACGGAAGATGTACGCGGCGGCACGGCCGATCTGCATCGCCATTTCCGCAGTCATGGGATAGACGTTGGCGATGCCTCGCACCCCGTCGGTTCCGAACAGTTTCTTCATATGGGCTCCTTCCAGGAAAAAATCTATGTATATGGTGCGACAGTAATATCGCCTGCGTGTTGCGGGGCGATGACATCTTTGTAAACCTGATCGTCCTGAGGCCCGGCTGATTCGGCAGGGGTGACATTCCGGCGGGGATCAAGATCTTTCGATAAGCAACGTAAGCCGCCCCCCTGTTGGCGCTCACTTCGTGGCTTGCGTTTGCAGCGTCACCGAAAACGACCCCGGGAATACCGTCTCAACCGTCAACTCGGGATCCAGTTTTACCAGGCGTTCCGGAGCCGCAAAGGTGGTCACGCCGGCGCCGGAGCGGGACAAATCGACCCTGTATACCGGGGCTTCGCCCAGCCTCGCGCGCAAGAGCACAATCCGCGGTCCGGAGACCTTCATCTCCAGGGTTTTGGGCGGCGGCGATCCCAGCGTCAATCCCGGTGCTATCCCTTCGACCTGTACCGGCACGGTAAGGGAAAGCTCGTCATGGCGTTCCAGCACCAGGGAAAACCAGAGCAGAAACGCCAAGACGACGCTCAACGCCCGCACCAGCAGGGTGTGGCTCTCTTTTCCGGACCGGCTCATTTAAGCCACCTCGGCTCGACGAGCCGCCGCAAAAGCTTCCCCAGCGCCGGCGGATCGAGGTTGTCGGTCTTTTTCCCCCCCACCACCAGCGATACGGTGCCGCTCTCTTCCGAGGCGACCACCACGACGGCGTCCACCAGCTCGGAAAGCCCCAGCGCCGCGCGGTGCCGCGTGCCCAGGTTCTTGTTCACCTCCGGGTTCTGGGTGAGCGGCAAAAAGCACCCGGCCTTGGTCAGTTTCCCCCGCTGGATGATCACCGCGCCGTCGTGGATCGGCGAGTACGGGAGGAAGATGGAGGAAATCAACTCGCTGGTGACCTTGGCATCGATGTCGGTACCCACGGCGAGGTAGGTATCGACCGGGATGCTCCGCTCGATGACGATCAGAGCGCCGATCCGTTTCTGGGCCAGGCTCGCCACCGCGAAGACCAGCTCGTCGATGACATCGGACATCGTTTCGTTCTTTTCGTGCTGGTGACGGGTCAGCACGGTGAAGGCCCGGCGGATATCGGTCTGGAAGATGACGGCAAGGACGACGACGGAGGAGGCGAGGAGCGCGTCGATCAGCAGGCGGGCGGCACTGAGGGCGAAAAACCGGGTCAGGAGGTGTCCGAGGAAGAGCAGGCAAAGAACGCCCAGGATGCGCTGCGCCATGACCCCCTTGACCAGGCGCGAGAGCCGGTAAACGACAAAAGCCGTCAAGGCCAGGTCCAGAAGGTCCTGCAACAAACCCCTATTTTGCAGGAGCTCCGTCATCGGCACCAGGGTCAGTCATTTCTCAGAGGTTCGGAAAGGGGGAGAATTGCCCGGGTCATGTCCGCCACGTCCCGCATCGCCCCGACGTCGTGCACCCGCACGATCGAAGCGCCGTTCATGATGGAGACGGCGACTACCGCGGCGGTTCCCATCACGCGATCATCGACCTTCTTGCCGGTAACCGTCCCGATGAATCCCTTGCGGGAGGGGCCGATCAGGATCGGGCACCCGAGGTCGAGAAACTCGCGAAGCCGGCGGATCAGCTCGAGGTTCCCCGCGCGATCCTTGGCAAAGCCGATCCCCGGGTCGACGACGATCCTTTTTCGGGGAAGCCCCGCGGCCACGGCGGTCTCGATGGACCGCCCCAGATATGCTTTCACCTCCCCGATCAGATCATCGTAGGAGGTGTCGCGCTGCATCTTATCTGGGGTACCGCGGGTGTGCATGACCACGAGCCCGGCATCGGCCTTCGCCACGGCCTGGGCCATGGCGGGATCGAAGGCGAGCCCGCTGACGTCGTTGACGATCTCGGCTCCGGCGGCGCAGGCGGCACGGGCCACCGCCCCCTTGTAGGTATCGACCGAAATGGGGACTTTGAGCCGGCCGGAAAGTGCCTCGACCACCGGGATCACCCGGTCCAGTTCCTCGGCCTCGCCCAAGGCGGGGGATCCGGGTCGGGTGCTCTCACCACCGATGTCGATGATGTCGGCACCCTCCCCTTCCATTTCCAAGGCCCGCTCCACGGCCCGCTCGATGGAAAAGAAGCGGTTCCCGTCCGAAAAGGAGTCCGGGGTGATGTTGAGGATACCCATCACCAGGGGGCGATCCAGCGGCAGGGTGCGCCGGGAAAGCTCCCAGGTGGGGGTGATCACGTGGGTCATGCCTCGGCGTGCCCTTCCGGGGCGAGATCGGTGCCGGCGATGATCCGGTCGACTTCATCGCCGGTCAGGTTCTCCTTCTCGATCAGGGCGAGGGAGATCTTGTGCAGGGAGTCGAGGTTGGACCTCAGCAGGTCGAGCACCCGAGCGTAGTTCTGCTCGACGATGCGGCGGATTTCGCCGTCGATCTCGACCGCGGTCTGCTCGCTGTAGTTCTTGTGGGTGGCCATCTCGCGGCCGAGGAAGATCTGCTCGTCCTTCTTGCCGAAGCTGACCGGACCGAGCTTCTCGCTCATCCCCCACTCGCAGACCATCTTGCGGGCGATCTCGGTGGCGCGCTCGATGTCGTTGCCGGCGCCGGTGGTCATGGAGTTGAAGATGATCTCTTCGGCGGCGCGGCCCCCCATGAGGACGGCGATCCGGTCCAGAAGCGAGGTCTTGGTGTAGCTGTGCTTGTCCTCGATCGGAAGCTGCATGGTCACGCCGAGGGCGCGGCCGCGCGGGATGATGGAGACCTTGTGCACCGGGTCGGTGCCCGGGATGAGCTTCGCGACGAGGGTGTGGCCCGCCTCGTGGTAGGCGGTGTTCTTCTTCTCCTCGTCGGAGATGACCATGGAGCGGCGCTCGACCCCCATGAGGACCTTGTCCTTGGCATCGTCGAAGTCGATCATCTCGACGAAGTTCTTCTCCTTGCGCGCGGCAAGGAGCGCCGCCTCGTTGACCACGTTGGAGAGGTCCGCACCGGAGAACCCGGGGGTCCCGCGGGCGACGACGCCGAGGTCGACGTCGGGGGAAAGCGGGGTCTTCTTGGCGTGCACCCGGAGGATCATCTCGCGCCCCTTCACGTCGGGACGGGGCACCACGACCTGGCGGTCGAAGCGGCCCGGACGGAGCAGCGCGGGGTCGAGGACGTCGGGGCGGTTGGTGGCCGCGATCAGGATGACCCCCTCGTTGGACTCGAAGCCGTCCATCTCGACCAGGAGCTGGTTCAGGGTCTGCTCGCGCTCGTCGTGACCGCCGCCCAGGCCGGCGCCGCGGTGACGGCCGACGGCGTCGATCTCGTCGATGAAGATGATGCAGGGCGCGCTCTTCTTGCCCTGGACGAACAGGTCGCGGACGCGGCTTGCGCCGACGCCGACGAACATTTCGACGAAGTCGGAACCGGAAATGGAGAAGAAGGGAACCCCGGCCTCGCCGGCGATGGCGCGGGCCAGAAGGGTTTTACCGGTACCCGGAGGGCCCATGAGGAGCACCCCTTTCGGGATCCGGCCACCCAGCTTGGTGAACTTCTTGGGGTCCTTCAAAAAGGCGATGATCTCTTCGAGCTCTTCCTTGGCCTCCTCGATGCCGGCCACGTCCTCGAAGGTCACCTTCCCCTGCGCCTCGGTCAGAAGCTTCGCGCGGCTCTTGCCGAAGGCCATCGCCTTGCCGCCGCCACCCTGCATCTGGCGCATGAAGAAGATCCAGACCGCCACCAGGAAGATGATCGGGAACCAGGAAACCAGCAGCGAGAACCAGGAGAAACGCTCCTCTTCCGGGCGCGCCGAAACCGCGATGTGCTTGGCGAGAAGGCGGTCGGTCAGGTTGGCGTCGGAGGGTTTGTAGGTCCTGAATTCCTTGCCGTCGGTGAACTTACCTATGATCTCGTTACCCTGGATGGTGACGGAACTGATAGGACGGGGCGTCTGTTTGACCTTGCCCGTATCAACCGCTTCAATGAAGTCACTGTAATCAAGCTTCTCCTGCGTCGGTTTCGGCTTGTTGAAGAGGTTGAACAGAAGGATCATCATCAAACTGATCACCAACCAGAGCGCCAGGTTTTTATAGAATTGGTTCAAGAGACCTCCCCTTTTAGTATCTAGCAACCTCGACATAGCGGCGTCTTTGTAACGCGCTGTCGGGGGCCTAAGCCTGGATTTTCCAATGCCGGATGGCAGTGCGAACGGCGCAGATGCAGCTTTTCGAATGGACTAAAAGCATTACCACAAAGGTGCCACCTTGACAAGTTCTTTAAGGATTCAAAGTTAATAACTCGACACGCACTACATCGCCCGTTTCCCCGGCAATTCGCGCGGTTTCTCCGAGCCGGATCCCCCCCACCCAGACGAGGTCGGCGCCGCTGAAAAGCAGGGGAACCAGGGGGCGCTCGCTGCGGGGGATTTTCCGGTCAATGAAAAGATCCTTCACCTTCTGCTCACCCTGCATTCCCAAGGGGCGGAAGCGGTCCCCGGGGCGAAATCCGCGCACTACCAGAGGAAATGGTACACCCTCCGGACTCATGAAAGCAATGTTGGCCGAAGGGGGGACCAGAGTGCCAGGGTGCGGCACGCGCTGCACCAGGAGGACCCGGCCGCCGGGAAGGGGGTAGCGACCTTCGGCAGGGACGGGGATGGACCAGGGAGAGAGGGGGGGGCTCCCCTGGGCTCTTCCTTTTGGCGTGGGCAGGTGGTGCCGGCGGTGTGCTTGCCATTCAGGGAGACCTTGGACAGGAACCCCATCCTCACCCGGTCCCTCCCCTTGAAGATGAGGGGACGCAGAGCCGACCGCGTCGCTGAAAAACCAAAGATCGGCGTAGCGACGGGTGGCGGTGATGCCGTCGGGAAGGTCGAGGCGGGCGCTCGGGGAAGGAGCGGTGAGCAGATTATCCACCGACTCCAGGTGGGTCAGGGCGATTCTGGAGAGATCGCCCTTCACGACGGCGATCGCGTGCCGGTAGAGCCGCAGCCGCAGGCCGCGCGGCTCGCGGGCTACCTCATCACCTTTCAGGACAACGCCTTCAGGGCATGCCGAGCCGTAGGCGGCGAACGCCCTTTCGGTCATCTGCTGCAACAGTTCCTCGTCCGCGGCGAGGATATCGGCGGTCGCGCAGAGGCGGTCGCAGACGGCCGGGTTGTAGCGCCGCAGCATGGGGATCAACTCGTGGCGGATGCTGTTTCTCAGATAGGCGGTGTCGTCGTTACTCTCGTCGTTACGCCAACTCAGCCCGCGGGCCTGAAGGTAGCGTTCCAGTTCCTCGCGCGAGATGCGGAGCAGGGGGCGCTTCAGGATTCCCTGGGCGACCGGGCGCATGGCGGTCAACCCGCTCCCCCCGGCCCCGCGCAGAAGCCGCATCAGCACCGTCTCGGCCTGGTCGTCGCGGTGGTGGGCCAAGGCGATACTGGTCGCGCCGTGGTCGGCGGCGACTTGTCGGAAGAAACCGTAGCGGACCTCGCGTCCGGCATCCTCCAGGGAGAGGCGCTGGTCGCGGGAAAAGCCGGCCACGTCGACGCGTTGGGCAATGAAGGGGAGACGGTAGGATGCGGCAAGGTCGGCGACGAAGGACTCGTCGCCGTCGGAGGCGGCGCCGCGCAGGGAGTGGTTGAGATGGGCTACGACGAGGGAGAGCGCGGGGCGGCGGCACCTGCTGAGCAGGTCGAGCAGGGCGACCGAATCGGCGCCGCCGGAAACCGCCGCAACGACGGTCTCACCCTCCCGGAAAAGGGAGCGATCGAGCTTCTTCAGGAGCGCCTCAGTCAGCGTTCCCTCCCAGAAGATGACGCCCGGCGAGATCGTCCACGAACTGCTTCGCGGCACGGCCGGAGCGCTGCCCCTTTTCGAGGGCCCAGATGATCGCCTGCTTGCGCAGGGTTTCCGGGTCGATGTCGAGCCCGGCGGCCTCGGCATAGCGCTCTACGATCATCAGGTAGGTCTGCTGATTGAACGGAGTGAAGGAGAGGTTCAGGCCGAAACGGTCGGCCAGAGCCAGCTTGTCGGAGACCGCCTCCTCGGGATGGATCTCGGCGCCCGGCTCGTTTCTCAGGTTGTCGGTCATCCGCTCCGGCATGAGGTGACGGCGGTTGGACGTCGCGTAGACCACGAGGTGATCGGGACGCGCCTCGAGCCCTCCATCCAGAAGGACCTTGAGTTCCTGGTACGAGGTGTCGCCTTCGGCAAAGGAGAGATCGTCGCAGAAGAGGATGAAACGGTAACCGGCGTGGCGGACCTGCGCCATGATCAGCGGCAGGTGCTTCAGATCGCTGCGCTGCACCTCGATGATGCGCAGCCCCTTGGCGCCGAACCGGGGGAGGAGCCCCTTGATGCAGGAGGACTTGCCGGTCCCCCGCTCCCCCCAAAGGAGCACGTTGTTCGCCGGGAACCCGGCGACGAACTGGGCGGTATTGCGCACCAGCGCTTCCTTGGCGTAGTCGACGCCGACCAGGGTGTCGAGGTCGAAAAGGTGCGGGTGGGTAATGGGAATCAGCGCGCCGCCCCTGCCCCGCCCTTCCCAGCGGAAGGCATAGTAGCGGTCGAAGATGACCGGATCGGGTGCGGTAACGGGGTCGACCCCGTCCAGGAGGTGCTCCACCCGCTGCAGGACCCGATCCAGGCGTTCAATGGTATAGGTAAAAGCCTGCGGCAACTCACTCATCTTTAAGGCTGCACTCCTTTTCCCAGGCATGATAGCCGTCGCCGGTGATGTCCCAGTACGATTCGATCCGCTCCGCGTAGTACGAGAGGTCGTTGCACTCATTTTCGATAGCCTGGAGGAACTTGAGGGAGATCAGCTGGTGCCCGTGCAGGAAACGGTAGAAAGCCCTGATTCCGGCGAGATACCCTTCGATCTCCGAGGCGAGCGGCTCCATGGTATTGGCGATGTACCAGTTGCCGGCGAACTGCCGGACGATGCCGGGGCGCTCGTCGAAGATGGAGCGCATCTTGATCGACACCACGAAGTCGCGGACGAAGAAATCCGCGGCGCCGGCGAGCTTGGTCGCCTCCTCGGGCGTCAGGCCGGCTTCCTGGCTTTCGGTATAGAAACGGTGTAAAAGATCGCTGCACAGCTTGTCCACCCGCAGTTCATCGTCGAGCGTGACCGGAACGAAGTCCCGCTTGTCAATCTTCAACTGATCGAATCCCTCTTCGCAAAACTCGCCCATGTAATATCACCTGCCTGTAATGTAGTTATTTTTTCTGTCTCGGATCCAGTGCGTCCCGAATCCCCTCCCCCACCAGGTTATAGGAAAGGACCGTCACCAGGATGGCCAGACCCGGGAAAAGGGAGAGCCACCAGGCGAACTCGATGTAGTCTTTGCCGGCGGTGAGGATGTTGCCCCAACTCGGCGTCGGCGGCTGTACCCCGATCCCCAAAAAGGAGAGCGCCGATTCGGTGAGGATGGCCCCGGCCACGCCGAGGGTTGCCGAAACCAGCACCGGGGAAAGCGCATTGGGGAGGATGTGCCGGAAGATGATCCTCAGGTCGGATGCCCCCAGCACCCGTGCGGCGAGGACGAAGTCCCGCCCCTTCAGCGAAAGGACCTCCGCCCGTACCAGGCGGGCCACCCCCATCCACCCGGTGAGGCCGATGATCATCATGATGTACCAGATGGACGGCTCCAGCATGGCGATGACCGCCAGGATCAGGAAGAAGGTCGGGAAGCAGAGCATGATATCGACCAGCCGCATCAGCAGGGAGTCGACCCACCCGCCGTAGAAACCGGCAACCAGCCCGATCACCGTTCCGACCACGACCGCGATCCCGACGGCGACAAAGCCTACCTTCAGCGAAACCTGGGCGCCGAAGACCACCCGGGTGAAGACGTCGCGCCCCAGTTCGTCGGTGCCGAACCAGTGGGTTCCCGAGGGGGGAAGGAGCACGTGCCAGGCATCGATCCGGTCCGGATTGAAGGGGGTAATCCACGGCGCGAACACGGAGAGCACGAACAGGACGATGACGAGCAAAAGCCCCGCCGCCGCCAGCCGGTTGTTCAGGAAACGCCTCCAGAAGTCTTTGTAGTATCCGCTCATAGTGAAGTCACTGTTGTTTGCGCCGGGGCCGATCGGACCGCCAATGGAAGGGGACTGGCTCCGCCAGCTGCCGGTCCCCCTTTCCTTACCCTTTCCCGTGCCTGATCCGCGGGTCGGCCACCGCGTAGCCCAGGTCGGCCAAAAGGTTCCCGACCAGGGTGAGGCAGGCGCCGATGACCAGGATCCCCAATACCAGCGGGTAGTCGCGCGCCATGACGCCTTGATAGAAAAGCTGCCCCATCCCCGGGATGGCAAAGATGGTCTCGAAGATGACGCTCCCCCCGATCAGCCCCGGCAGGGAAAACCCGAGCAGGGTGATGACCGGAAGGAGGGCGTTTTTCAGCGCATGCTTGTAAATGACCACCCGCTCCTTCACCCCTTTGGCGCGGGCGGTGGTGATGTAATCCTGGGAAAGGACCTCGACCATCGTGGAGCGCATGTAACGGGAAAGGCCGGCCAGGCTGCCGAAGGTGGCGATGGAGATCGGCAGGACCAGGTGCCGGGCCAGGTCGGCAAACCGGCCGAACCCGGAGAGCTTCTCGCTCCCCAGCGAATGGAGCCCGGATATCGGGAGCACCGGATGCAACACGCCGAAGAAGTACATGCAGAGCAGGGCCAGCCAGAAGGTCGGCACGGCAAAGCCGAGGAAGACGAACACGGAGATACCCCGATCCACCAGGGTGTCGCGGTGCACCGCGGCGATGATGCCGATCGGCAGCGCCAGCCCGAACTCCAGAATCAGCGCGATGACGTTGAGCGACAGGGTGATCGGAATCCGCTCGGAAATCTTGTCGATGACCGGCCGGTTGTCCGGCGCAAAGGAGCGTCCGAAGTCGAGCTTGGCCAGGTGGGATAGCCAACGGCCGTACTGGACGTAGAGCGGCTTGTCGAGCCCGTAGAACTCCCGCAGCCGCTGCCGCGCGGCCGCGGACACCTTCGGGTTCATCGCCGACTGCATCTCCACCGGTTCCCCCGGGGCCAGATGAATCACCACGAAGGTGATCAGCGTGATCCCGAGAAAGAGGGGGAAGAGCATCAGTATGCGTTTTACGAGGTACTGGAACATAAAACCCCGGGGCTCGGGACTGGGGGCTAGGGGCTAGGCTAACCCGCGATATTGATTCCCGAAATGGTGAAAGCGTCAGTATAGAACGAAATGCGGCAAAGGCCCAACTACATTTCACCGCGGAAAGGCAAATCCCCCCACCCCCCCTTTGCCAAAGGGGGGTGATGCGGGACCGAACAAGTCCCCCTTGGCAAGGGGGGGTGGTGCAGGACCGAACAAGTCCCCCTTTGCAAAGGGGGATTTAGGGGGATTTGCCTTGGTCCCTCCGCCAGCCTCAGTACCGCTGTTCCGCCTTGGGAACCCACCACTTGATCAGGTTGTGCATGATCCCGGCCGGGGCGGGCTCGATGCCACGGAAACGGGAGGATACCGCCGGCAGCGCGTCCGGTACGTACAAAAAGGTGTACGGCTGCTCGAAAGCCAGGATGTCCTGGATCTTGTAGTAGCATTCCCGCCGCTTGTTCTGGTCGAAGGTTCCCCTTCCCTCCACGATCAGCCGGTCGACTTCCGGATTTTTGAACCGGATGAAGTTCAGCTCCTTGGGCCCGGTCTTGGATGAGTGCCACACGTCGTAGAGGTCGGGATCCTGCCCGATGGTCCAGCCGAGCAGCACCGCCTCGAACCTTCCGGTGTCGATGAAGTTGGTCAGAAACGACGCCCATTCCAGCACCCGGATCTTCACGTCGATCCCGACCGCCTTCAGACGCTGCTGCATGATCTGGGCGGCCTTGATGCGCTGGTCGTTCCCCTGGTTGGTCAGGATCGTGAAGCTGAACCGCTTCCCGTCTTTCACCAGGATGCCGTCTTTCCCCATCACCCAACCGGCCTCCCGCAGAAGCTGCATCGCCCGCGCCGGGTTGTAGTCGAAATCGCGGATGTTCGGGTTCCAGGCCCAGGTCCCCGGCTTGTACGGCCCGCGGGCGACCTGCCCCATCCCGAAAAGCACCCCCTGGATGATCTCCTGCTTGTTGATCGCCGAGGTGATTGCCTGGCGCACCCGGCGGTCCTGGAACAGCGGGAGCCGCAGGTTATAGCCGAGATAGGTGTAGGCCGAGGCGGGATACCGGTACTTGTTGAAGCGGCTCAGGAATTCCGGCGTGTTGGTCTGGCGCTGGTACTGCACCGGCGACAGCCCCATCATGTCCAGGGTCCCCCCCTTGAGCTCCATGTACATCGTCGAGTTGTCGGGGATGATCCGGTAGATGTAGCGGTCGAGGTAGGGAGCCCCCTCCCAGTAGTCAGGGTTGGCATCGAGGGTGACCTTCTGCCCCGGGATCCACTCCTTGAAGATGAAAGGACCGGTCCCCACCGGTTTCCGCGAAAGCGGGCTCTTGGTGATGTCCTTTCCTTCCAGAAGATGGGCGGGGAGAACCGGCATCCCCCAGGAAGCCAGCGCCGGGGCGAACGGCTTGTCGTAGACCACCCGGAAGGTGTACGGATCGGGGGCCGACGCGCTTTTGACCTGTTTGAAGTCTTCGGCGTAGGCGGTGGGGGTTTTCGGGTCGATGGTGACCCGGTAGGTGTACATGACGTCGCGGGAGGTGAACGGGGCGCCGTCGTGCCACTTCACCCCCTTGCGCAGATGGAACGTGATGGTGAGGCCGTCCGGGGCTACCTCCCAGGACTGGGCCAGGTCCCCTTCCAGATTCAGGTTCTTGTCGTAGCGCACCAGACCGTCGTAGACCAGACCGCTGATGTCGCTTGAGGCACTGTCCGAGGAGAGGATCGGGATCAGGTTGGAGGGCTCGCCGATGCTCCCGGTCACCAGGGCATCGCCGTGGACCGGGGTGCCGGCCTGGGGCCGGGGTTTTACTACCGCGGCCGGCTCACGTTCCGTGCAGCCGGCCGAAAGGAGGAGGATCAGGAGGAAAAACCACCGGAATTGTTTCATTTATCGGCAGCCTCGATCCGGCAGCGGCGGATCTTGTCGGCAAGGTCTTTACGCTCGGGCTCCATCTGCTGCAGTCGTTTGTAGAGCGGGAGCGCCTTTTTGTAAGAGTGCTGGGCACAGTACGCGTCGGCCAGGTGCCCCAGGACCGTCGCATCGTCGTCGATGATCTCTACGGCCTTTTCCAGCTGATAGACCGCCTCTTCGTAGCGCTTCTGCTTGTAATAGGTCCACCCGAGGCTGTCGATGATGAATCCGTCGTCCGGGCGCAGCGCCACCGCCTTTTTGAGGTAGGCCTCCGCCTCGTCCAGGTTGATCCCCATCTCGGCATAGGTGTAGCCGATGTAGTTGAGCGCCTGCGGGTCGTCCGGGGTCGCCTCGAGCACCTTTTTCATCATGGCGATGGAGGTCTCGCGCATCCCGATCTTGTCGTAGAGAACGCCGAGCCGGAAGTTCACCCGCGGATCGGCCTGGAGCGACTTGTCGATGCCGGTGAGGACCTGGATCCCGTCGGAGTAGCGCTCCATCGACTCGTAGAGGCCGGCCAGCTGCAGGTAAGGCTCCGGCTTGAGCGGGTTGGCCGCAACCTCGTTCTTCAGCAGGGTGATGGCGCGCGCCGAGTCCCCCTTGTCCTTGTAAAGAAAGGCGAGATGGCCCACCGCGTCGGCATAGTAGCTGGAATCCTTGGGGATCTGGGAGAAGGTCTCGATGGCATGGGTGGCGTCACCCATCTCCTCGTAGGCGGAGCCCAGGTAGAAGCGGACCTGCTGCGCACCCGGCTCGTTTTTCAGGATCTCCTGGAAGGTGTCCACCGCCTCGTCGTAGCGCTCCAGCTCCAAAAGGAGCAGGCCGATCTTCCGGGAGTTCTCGACGCTCTCGGTCCCCTCCTGCTGCAGGAGCTCCAGCGCATCTTCCAGCTTTTTCTGCTGGATGTAGAGCTGGGCCAGATGCTGCACCACGGAGTTGTTGCCGGGGTTGTTCTCCAAAAGGGCCTTGTAGGTCTCGATGGCGTCGTCGATCAGCCCCTGGTTTTCCTGGGAAACCCCCATCTCGATCAGCGCCTGCTCGAAATCCGGCTTGAGCTCGACCGCCTTCTTGTAATAGCCGAGCGCCTCGCGCGGCAGCCGCATCTGGTCGTAGGTCTTGGCGAGGTAGTAGTAGCCGAGCGGCGAATCCGGGACCGCCTTCACCATCGCCTTGAGCGTATTGACCGCCTGCTCGTAATCGAAGATCTTGAGGTAATAGATGGCAACGTGGAGATAGACCTCCTCGCGGGTCGGGTCGAGCTCCATGACCTTCTTGAAATAAGGGATCGCCTCCTTCTCCTTCTGGGCGGCGATCAGGATGTTGCCGGCGAGCAGTTGGGCCTGCAGAAACTTCGGATCCAGCCTTATCGCCGTCTCGCACTCGGCGAGCGCTTCATCGGTCCGGTTCAGCTGGGCGTAAATCTGCGCGGCGGCCGTGTGCAGGAACGGGGAGGCGGGATCGGCGTCGATCGCACTTTTCAAAAGCGAGAGCGCCCCCTCGGCGTCGCCGGAGACGGCGCGCAGGTGCGACTCGGCGAAAAGGCTCATGGTGCGGGCTTCGGCAGAGACAGGGACCGGTTGAGCGAGATGCGGCGCATCCTCACTGGACACCGGCGTCGTGACATTGAGCGCACGATCGGTGGCACAGGCGGGAAGTACTGCAAACAACATGAGTAGGGGGAGATACTTCTTGATCATGGGGGTCCTGTCACTGCGCATTTACATTCCTTAACTAGCGGCGGCAAAGCCTAAAAAATCGCGACATCGCGAGGGTGTTATATCCCGCGAGATGACGCGATTTGGACAGCAGAAAAGCTAGCATAAATAGGTTACAGCGTCAAACAACATTTATCCGCTATGGCTGTTGCACCGCAATTGGGCTATGATAGTATTCTCAAGTGATATCGTCAGCTTAAAGGTACGCTATGACGCCCGAGCTTATCAAGGCACTCTTAAAACCCGCCGCTTACCTGGAGTCGACCGGGTCCGTCGTCCTGCGTCAAACCCATGTGTCATATCTGTTCCTGACCGACAGCTTCGTTTACAAAGTCAAAAAGCCCGTTAATTTCGGCTTTCTCAACTTTTCCACCGTGGACCGACGCCGCTTCTACTGTGAGGAGGAAGTCAGACTCAACAGCCGCCTTTCTCCTGAGCTTTACCTCGGCGTCGTCGAACTGAGGCAGGCCCCGGAGGGGGGCGCCTTCCACGGCAGCGGCGCGGTGATCGACTATGCGGTCAAGATGAAGCGGCTTCCGGAGGAGCGGATGCTGGCGCGCCTTCTGGAAGAAGGTGCGGTGGGCGCGGCGGACCTGGAGGCGATCGCCCGCACCCTCGGCGCGTTCCATCTGGAAGCGCGCCGCGGGCCGGAAATCGATGCCTGCGGGACCGTCGCCGCGGTCACCCGCAACTGGGAAGAGAACTTCCGCGAGGCGGCCCCCTTCGTCGGCACCACGCTGCCGCAAGGCGACCTCGCCGTGGTGCGCGGTTACGTGGACCGGTTCCTGCACGAAAGCGGCGCCCTGATCCAGGACCGCCTGCAGAAAGGGTTCGTCCGCGAATGCGACGGCGACGTCCACAGCGCCAACATCTGCCTCGCCGAACGGGTCTACATCTTCGACTGCATCGAGTTCAACGAGCGTTTTCGCTACAGCGACACCGCCGCCGACACCGCCTTTCTCCTGATGGACCTGGAGTTCTCCGGCCGCGCCGAGCTCGGGGCCCCCTTTCTCGCCACCTACCGCACGGTGACCGGCGACGACGTGCCGCCCCGGCTCCTCGACTTCTACCGCGCCTACCGTGCCTTCGTGCGGGGCAAGGTGGAGAGCCTGGAGGCCGGCGACCCCCAGGTGCCGCAGGCGCAGCGGGAAGAAGCGCGCTCCCGGGCCGAGCGTTATTTCCGTCTCTGCCGGGGGTATGCCCTGCGCAGCGCCCTCTCCCCCACCCTGGTCTTGACCTGCGGACTCATGGGGAGCGGCAAGAGCACCTTTGCGGCCGAGCTGGCCTTTGAGCTTGGCTGCGCGCTCTACCGGGGCGACGTCGTCCGCAAGGAGCTCTTTACCCCGAGGCGCGCCCCCGAGGCCTACGACGGCGGCATCTACACGCCGGAGTGCAACCGGGCCACCTACCGGGAACTCCTCAGCCGGGCGGAGCAGGCTCTCGCCCAAGGGCGTTCCGTTGTGGTAGACTCGACCTTCCGCCGCAAAAGCGACCGGCACACCTTCGCCGAACTGGCAAAGCGGCACGGGGCGCGCTGCGTCGTGGTGGAACTCACCTGCGACACCGAGACGGTGCGCCAGCGGCTTCTCGCCCGGGAAGGCAACCCCGACGAGGTCTCCGACGGTCGATGGGAGCTCTTCGCGGCGCAGCAGGCTGAATACGAAGCGCCGGAAACCGGCGAAGCGATTGCCGTCGACGGGGCGCTGCCGGTCCGCCAGGTGGTGGATGCCGCGCTCAGGAAAATGGGGCTGCTGCCATGATACGACGGCAACTGCGGGAACATATCAAACGCCAGCTGCGCCTCAAGGACACCTGGGTGATCCTTTTCGTGCTCGGCTTCATCATGATGAACTACCCGTTTCTGAGCATCTTCAACAAGCCGGTCCTGGTCCTGGACATCCCGCTTCTCTACCTCTATCTCACCCTGGGTTGGGTGATTTCCATCACCATCGCCTATCTTTTTGCACGCAGCATTGCCCACCGAAGCGACGACGAGGACCGTCACTGATGCTGAGCGTCGACCTCGTCTGGGGAACCGCCCTCCTCTACGTCGCCCTGTTGTTCCTGGTCGCCTACTATGCCACGGTGCGCCAGCGGGAGGGGCGCAGCATCACCCGCGGCGCCGGCATCTATTCCCTCTCCATCGCCGTCTATGCCACCTCCTGGACCTTCTACGGCGGGGTCGGCAAGGCCGCGACCACCGGCCTCGACTTCCTCCCCATCTACCTGGGCCCCACCCTCACCGCGTTTTCCTGGTGGTTTTTGCTGCGCAAGATGGTCCGCATCTCGAAAGAAAACAACATCACCTCCATCGCCGACTTCATCAGCTCCCGCTACGGACGCTCCCAATGGCTCGGGGGGCTGATCACCCTGATCACGGTCATCGGGATCATGCCGTACATCGCCCTGCAACTGCGGGCGGTCTCCACCTCGTTCACCATCATCACCGGCTACCGCGACTTCCACGTGGGGCTCATGGACCAGATCCTGCTACCCCTTCCCCACCCGGGGCTCTACTCGGCGCTGCTGCTGGGGGTCTTCGCGATGCTGTTCGGGGCGCGGCACCTGATCTCCGCCGAACGCCACGAGGGTCTTTTGGCGGCGATCGCGGTGGAATCGGTGGTGAAGCTCGCCGCACTGATCACGGTCGGCTTCTTCGTGACCTACGGGATCTTCGACGGGGTAGGCGACATCTTCACCCGGCTGCAACAAAAAGATCCCCTCCTTTTGCACCGGCTCACCACCTTGGGCTCCGACGGAACCAACTACGGCACCATGTTCACCATGCTCACCCTTTCCATGTGCGCGATCATGCTCCTGCCGCGCCAGTTCCAGGTGATGGTGCTGGAAAACGCCGACGAAAACCACGTCAACTCCGCCTCCTGGCAGTTCCCGGCCTACCTCTTCGCGATCAACTTCTTCGTGATGCCGATCGCCCTGGGGGGGCTCCTCTATACCGGGAAAAGCGCCGGCTCCGACTACTTCGTGCTCACCATCCCGCTCGAGGCCGGGCATCCTTGGCTCGCCCTGGTGGCCTTCCTCGGAGGGCTTTCCGCTTCGGCGGGGATGGTGATGGTGGAGTCGGTCGCGGTGGCGACCATGGTCTTAAACCACGTGGTGACCCCGATCGTGATCCGGTTCAAGCCGCGCAGCTTCTTCCCGGCCCTGCTCATCAACCTGAAGCGGGGCGGCATCTTCATGGTGGTCCTTTTGGGCTACTTCTACCAGTCCACCGTGGGCGAGAGCTTCATGCTGGCCAACATGGGGCTGATCTCCTTTTCCGCGGCCTCGCTCTTCGCGCCGGCGCTTCTGGGGGGGCTCTACTGGCCGCGCGGCAACAAGATCGGCGCCATCACCGGGCTCACCCTGGGATTTGCCGTCTGGTTCTACACGCTGCTCCTCCCCTCCCTGGTGCACGCCGGCTGGTGGGAATCGGAAATCCTCCTCTACGGTCCGTTCCACCTCACCTTCCTGAAACCGAACGCCCTGTTCGGTCTCTCCGGCCTGGACCCGCTCACCCACACCCTTTTTTGGAGCATGTTCCTGAACCTCACCGCCTACCTGGGACTTTCCATCGTCTTCGGGCAGAGCGAAAAGGAAAAGGAACAGGTGGAGCGCTTCGTGCGGGTGTTCGCCCCCACTCACGACCAGCCGCTTCATTTCGAGACCAAGCGTCTTTCCAAGCCGGTCACCATCATGCAGTTTGTGAACCTGATGTCGAAGTTCATCGGCGAGACCCCGGCGCACGCGGCGATTGCGGATTACCTGGGGGAAAAGGAGATCGACAGCCAGGGCGGGGTCTCCGAGTTCGAGCTGCCCAACCTGAAGCGCTTCGTGGAGAAGACCCTGGCCGCTTCGCTTGGGGGGGCCGCGGCGGGGGCGGTGGTGGAGAGCTACCTCTCCGACCTGGGGTCCAAGATGGAATCGGTGTACGACATCTTCTCGACGGTCCGCACCTCGCGCGACCAGAGCCGCGAGGCGCTTTTCGTGCGGCTGCGCGCCTCGGAGATCATGAACCGCTCGCTTGAGCTCGACATCATCATGGACGACCTGCTGGCCCTGCTCCTGAGGGAATTCAAGCTCGACCTCTGCGTGATCCGGCTCTTAAACGACGACGGGGTGCTCAAGGTGCGTGCCTACAAGGGGGAGACGGCGACCCGCATCACCACCGAGGACCGGCTCCTGGAGATCGACACCCACGTCGGCGAGGCCTTTTTGGGGAAGCGGAGCGAGATCGTCAACGACGCCTCCTTCATCACCAAGCCGACCTCGCGCGAGATCCTGGACCGGGAGGGGATCAAGTCCTTTGCCCACATCCCGATCGCCAGCGAGGGGATCCCCCCGGTCGGCATCCTCTCGGTCTTCTCCCGTTCCCTGGTGGGGCTTTTCACCGAGCAGTTCGTGGAACTTCTGGAAAGCCTCGCCGGGCAGCTCGCCCAGGCGGTGCGGATCGTGGCGGAGCGCGATGCCCGGGAGCGCGAGCGGCGCCAGAAGGAAGAAGCACTGTTGCAAAACGCCCGGGTGACCCGCGAGCTGGAGCTCGCCAAGCAGATCCAGCTCTCCCTGCTCCCGGAGGCGCCGCCGGACGTCCCGGGAGTGAGGCTTGCCTGCCGCTGCGTCCCGGCCACCCACGTCGGGGGGGATTACTACGATTTCTTCCCCGCCTCAAGCGGGGCGCTGGACTTGGTGATCGCGGACGTCTCCGGGCACAGCGTCGGGGCCGCGCTGATCATGGTAGAGACCCGCAGCGTGCTGCGCGCCCAGGTGCAGTCGGGAAAAACCAAGTCGCCGGCGGACACCCTCGCCCTGCTGAACCAGTTCCTCTACGACGACCTGAACCGGGCCGAGCTCTTCATCACCATGTTCTGTTGCCATTATCATCCGGAAACCCGGATCCTGAGCTATGCCAACGCCGGGCACACCCGTCCCATCCTCTTCAGGAAAGGGAGGATGCAGGAGCTGGATGCGGAGGGTCTGATTCTGGGGATCGAACACGAGGTGGTGTTTGAGGAGAAGCGGATGACGTTGGAGCCGGGAGACCTGGTGTTCATCTACACCGACGGCATCATCGAGGCGGAGGAGAAATCCGGCGAGCTTTTCGGGATCCCGAGGCTGAGCGCCCTGCTCTCCGGCATGGTTGACCGGGAGCCTCAGGAGATTGTGGATCGGGTCCTGTCCGAAGTTAACGCCTTTTCCGGCGGTCCTTTACAGGACGATGTTTCCATGATAGTCATGAAGGTGGCCAAATCGGGGTGAGACGATTTGGGTTAAAGGTTGATAATAGCGACTACTTCATGCACAATACTGGTAGCGCATCTTTTTAATTATAAAGGAGACGGCTATGAACCTTCAGAATGAAACCAGAAACGACGTCGTCATCATCTATGTCAAGGAGGAGCGTCTCGACGCACACAACTCTTCCGAATTAAAGAGCGCGGTGCAGAAACTTTTCGAAGATGGAAAGAAAAATGTGCTGGTCGACCTGAGGGACGTCCGGTTCATTGACAGTTCGGGACTCGGTGCGCTGGTCTCCGGATTCAAGAATGCCATCTCGCATCAGGGAAACCTGAAGCTCTCTTCGCTGCAGTCCCAGGTCAAGTCCATGTTCGAGCTGACCAGACTGCACCGGGTGTTCGAGATCTTTCCGTCGACCTCCGAAGCGATCGACAACTTTCAGTAAGCGAGGCGCTCGATGGCTGGAAACTCGATCGAGTTCGACATCAAGGTTCCGAACAAGACCCGGTACCTGAGCCTCATCGGCAAGATCGGCGAGGACATTGCGCGGGAGCTGGACCGTTACGGCGGCGACCGCGACACCCTCGCCTACCACTTGAATCTCGTCCTCACCGAGGCGATGGTGAATGCCATCAAGCACGCCGGGCCCAATGAGCCGGAAAAGCTGGTCCGGATCGTCATCTCCATCATCTCCGACGAGATGACCATCCGGGTCTACGACGACGGCCAGGGCTTCGACATCAACGAGATCCCGCCCCCCAATTTCGACGAGTTGGAAGACCGCGGCCGCGGCATCTTCCTGATCCGCTCCCTCATGGACTCCGTCTGCTACTGGAAAAGCCATCGGGAGAACGTCCTGGAAATGAAGAAGAAGCTTATCTAGGCTCCTCCCCCCGCTTCAGCCGATACAGCACCATTCCCAATCCGAGCACGAACATGGGGAGGCTCAAAAGCTGCCCCATGGAAAGCCCGTCCCACAGATAGCCGAGCTGCGCATCCGGCTCGCGCACGAACTCCACCAGAAAACGGAATAACCCATAACAGGCGATGAAGGCCCAGAACACCACCCCTTCCCGCTTCACGGTGCGCGAGATGGTGAAAAGCACCAGGAACATCACCGGCCCTTCCAGAAACGCTTCGTAGAGCTGGGAAGGATGGCGCGGCAGCGGGCCTCCGTTCGGGAACACCATCCCCCAGGGGACGTCGGTCACCCGGCCGTAGAGCTCGCCGTTGATGAAATTGCCGATCCGCCCCAGGAAAAGGCCGACCGGCCCGGCGACGAAGCCGACGTCGGCGATCTGGTAGAAGCGGATCTGGTGTTTCCGGATGTAGTAAAGGCCGGCGATGATCACCCCGGTGAGGCCGCCGTGAAACGACATCCCCCCCTCCCAGACCGCGAAGAGTTTCCCGGGATGGGCGATGTAGTAATCGAAGTTGTAGAAGAGGATGTAGCCGAGCCTGCCGCCGAGGATGACGCCGAGCGCCTCGATGAAGACCAGGTCCGCCACGTCGTCCTTGCTGAGTTTGATCCCCTTGCGCCGTACGCCGGAAAGGATGATGAAATAGGCAGAGATAAAGCCGAGGATATACATCAGGCCGTACCAGCGGAATTCGAGGGGCCCCAGCTTAAGGAAGACGGGGTTGATCTGAGGATAGGTCATGCGGACACGCTCCGGAAAAAGGATCACCTAACCTAGCAGCAAACGCCAGGGGTGTCAATTCAGTGGAAAGGAGACAGTGAACAGGAGACACAAAGAAGATGAGCTGATCAAACTGGCACCGGCTAAATCGCTCCCCCAACGGCCCCTCCCCTTCAAGCGGAGGGACAGGGTGAGGATGGGGTTTAGACCGATAGTGAATAAATCGAGACGGCCCGTGGAATTCCTTCCACGGGCCGTCTCGTTCCAGTTACGAGTTTTCTACGAAAAGCCTTTTACTGCCTGAAGTCCGCCGGCACCCCGGCCGCATCGGCCTCGGCGGTCAGCTCGTCCAGCCTTTTGCGCTTCCCCTGCATCCGGGCTTCGTCCTGTCTCAAGGAGTTCTGCAGGGTCAGGTACTCGGTCCGGCTCATCTTGGAGATGTCCTTCATCCGGGTCCCAATCTCGCGGACATCCTGCTCGGCAACCTTCAGCTCGCCCCTGGCCTGGGCGAAGTCGGCACGCCAGGTCTTTTCGTCCTTGCCGCCGTACAGCGTTTTCCTCTCCGGCTGCCGCTCGGAGGCCTTGGTGACGGGCGCTCCCTTGCCGGTGGATTCGGTAGTCTCGGTAATCTGCGGCGCACCGGTCTCGTCACCGATGACCCGCACCTTTTTCCGGTATTTCTTGGGGACCTTGCCGAGGTCTTCGGTGAAATTCACCGTTCCCTTGCTGTCGACCCATTCGTAGGTCGTGGCATAAACGGTGGCCGGAAGAAGAAGTAGCGGAATCAACAGGAGTTTTTTCATATCTCACCTCGCGAAGTGCTATGTTAGCGACCGCGCCGACAGGTGTCAACCCGGAGGCCAGGCAAAATGTCTGCCGCCGAGCAGATGAAAATGGATGTGCCACACCGATTGGCCGGCATTGGCGTTGTTGTTGTTCACGATCCTAAAGCCCCCTTCGGCGATGCCGCGCTCCCGGGCCAGCGTTGCGGCAGCGCGGTAGACGGCGCCCATGAGCAGGTCGTCCTCCGGGGTGAGATCCAGGGAATTCACCAGGTGCTTTCTGGGGATGACCAGGATGTGGGTCGGCGCCTGGGGATTGATGTCCTCGATGGCGAAGACGAGTTCGTCTTCGTAGACCTTCTTCACCGGGATCTCGCCCCTTTCCATCTTGCAGAAAAGACAATCCATTCGAACCTCCGTGATTACATGTTCTTACCGATGAATTTTCAGCGCCCCTCTTACCATTGCCAAGCCGGAGCTTTGGATGGGCGGATACGTTTCCAAGGTGGAGCTGGGGAACGAGTAGGAATTTTTTGAGATCGTTGCCCTGACGTCCCCTCCCCTTCAGGGGGAGGGACAGGGTGAGGATGGGTTTGCCGGTTTCCGCAGATGGATCAGGAACTCCTTGTTCCCCTTGGGTCCGGTGATCGGCGATTCGCAGACGCCGAGCACCTCCAGCCCCAGGCCGCGGGCCAGTTCGCTCACCGAGTCCACCACCTCGGCGTGCTTCTTCTCGTCCCGCACCACGCCCCCCTTCCCTACCTGCCCCCGTCCCACCTCGAACTGCGGCTTGATCAGGGCAACCACCTCGCCGCCGTCGCGGATCAGGCGCAGGGTCGGCGGCAGCACCTTGTCCAGCGAGATGAAAGAGGCATCGATCACCGCCAGGTCGGGGATCTCCGGCAAGGTCTCCGGCTCCAGGTAGCGGATGTTGGTTTTTTCCAGGTTCACCACCCGCGGGTCTTCCCGCAGCTTCCAGGCGAGCTGCCCGTAGCCGACGTCCACGGCGATGACCCCGCGTGCTCCGTTTTGCAGAAGGCAATCGGTGAAGCCGCCGGTCGAGGCTCCCACGTCCATGGCAAGCCGCCCGCTCACGTCGACCCCGAACGCCTCAAGCCCCTTGGCAAGCTTCAGGCCGCCCCGGCTGACATAGGGAAGCACCTCCCCCTTCAGGCGGATCTCCGCGGTCACCGGCACCATCAGCCCGGCCTTGTCGGCCAGGTGGTCATCCACCACCACCTGCCCCGCCATGATGAGCGCCTTCGCCTTCTCCCGGGAGGGAGCCAGCCCCCGCTCGAAAAGCAGCTTGTCGAGTCTGTCTTTCTCTGCCGCCATGCTAGATGATCCCGTGCAGCGGTCCGCCCGCGGCACCAAGCTGGTCGATCCGGCGCTCCACGTCCGGGTCCTCGATCAGCGGCGGGGCGTGGTGGGGCTTGATCCGCGCGTCGATGATCAGGGGTCCGGTGCAGCCCCATTTCTTGTCCTGGAAGCGTTCCCCGACCCCGTAAATGTCGCTGGCGGGGTCGGAACGGGTGAAGGTGACCCAGAGGAAGTTGTTGAGCGACGCGGCGGTGAAGCGGCTGTCGTCGCAGACGACCACGATCGGGAAGGCATCGAGTCCCGGCACCCCTTGCAGCGCCTCGCAGAGCCGCCCCATCACCTCGTTGTCGTCCTTGCGGCTCAGGCATTGGGGCCCCTTCACGGCGATGACCCCGGGGAGACAGATCGCCGGGGCGGAGAACCCTTCCGCCAGGCGCAGTCCGGCGGGAAGCTCCGTCCCCAGGGTGCGGCGTTTCGGTCCCACGGCGGCGAAGACCACCTTGGATCCTTCGTTGATGGTGCCCCCGGTGTAATCGAGGGTGTCCATGGTGGTCGCGGTCTGGAAATGCAGGTCGCGACGCAGGTCGATCCGCTCCAGAACATGGGCGAGGAAGGCCGGGATATCGTGGACATCGAGGTTGGGGGAATCCTCGTGCGCCGAAATCATCAGGTACTTGGCCAGGGAGAGCTGCCCCTGCCCGAGGATCGCGTTGGCAATGGTCAGAAGCTCCTGCGGCCGGCGCCGCTCCCCGTAGGGAACGTAACGCTCGCTGCCGATCGCCAGCAAAAGCGGGTGGACCCCGGCGGCATCGACGGCGTGCACCGCCTTGACCCCGGAGATGACCGTCGGGATGAGGGGACCGGTGAGCTCGTGGATGAACTCGCCGAAGGAGGTGTCCTCCTGGGGAGGCCGACCCACGGTGGTAAAGGGCCAGATGGCGCCTTCGCGATGGAAGACCTCTTCTACTTTCAGGACCGGGAATTGATGGGCCAGGCTGTAGTAGCCGAGGTGATCGCCAAAGGGGCCCTCCGGGAGGGTCTTGGACGGATCGACGGTCCCGCAGATGCAGAAATCGGCCTCGGCGGGGATCGGCAGGGCATCGCCCCGCTCCACCATCTCGATCCGGTGCCCCCCGAGCAGCCCGGCAAAGGAGAGCTCGGGCATCCCCTCGGGAAGCGGCATCACGGCGGCCACGGTCATCGACGGAGCCCCGCCGACGAAGACGTTGACCCGGAAAGGAGCGCCGGTGTCGATCGCCTCGGCGTGGTGAAAGCCGATCCCGCGGTGGATCTGGTAGTGCAGCCCGACCTCCTCGTTGGGGGAATACTCGCCGCCGGAAATCTGCACCCGGTACATCCCCAAGTTGGAATGGCGCACCCCGGGACGGTGCACGCTCTCGGAGTAAACCTGCGGCAAGGTGATGAAGGCACCGCCGTCATCGGGCCACGATTTCAACTGGGGAAGCTGGTCCAGCGTGGTGCGGTGGGCCAGGACGGGGCCGTCGCCGACCATCTTCGGGAGAAGATGCAGCGCGGCCGGAACTACCGAAAAGATGGCGGCCGGATCCTTCAAAAGATAGCGCGGGTCGATCTTGAGTTGCACCAGGCGCTCCACCGCCCGCAAGGTATCGCGGAAGATGTACCGGGTCCGCTCCAGGGTACCGAAAAGGTTCCCCAGCATCGGAAACGAGCCCCCTTTGACGCGGGTGAACAGCAGGGCCGGCCCACCGGCCTGGTAGACCCGGCGCTGGATCGAGCCGATCTCAAGCTCCGGCGAGAGCTCCTCATCGATCCGGATCAGCCTCCCCTGCCGTTCCAGGTCGGCTACGCACTGTTGTAAGTTCCTGTATCCCAAGAGGTTCCCCCCAAATTCATTTCGTCGCAGCCGGTGGCGGCCTGCGGGGCCGGACCGGCGTCGTAACGACCGATTATTCCTAACGCACGGACCGGGTCAAGTCAATCATAAAAGCGGCCGTAACATCAGCCGACCAACGGGGGACGGGCACCGCAGGTGCCTCTCCCCCTCTTCACGGGGTAGTTTGCCAAGAGCACGGGAAGCCTCAGGTTTCGCTTCTCAACGCGACCTGCGCAGCTGCCGTCAATCACGCCAATAACGGCGCGCCCACAAGAGCCGGCACGGTTCACTGTTATTTCCTGACTCCGTCCTGTATCAGCGTCTCCGAAATCAGTACCGTATATGAAATGAAAACTTGACCCTCTGTAACAATTCAGTGTACTCACACCTATGACTATGTTTGCTAACTGTCGGTAATCCAGGTACTCCATGCCGCGTCTGACCATCTTCAAGAAGATCCTGATCATCACGCTGCTTCTATCGCTGCTGCCGCTGCTGATCTCGTCGGCCGTGCTCCTCATCAACCTCCGGACGACCAATACGCACCTGTCGGCCGAGATCGCCGCCACCGACGACCTGCAAGCGTCGGAAACGCTTCAGATGCGGGCGCGGCAGGTGGCCCAGGACGTTGCGGACTTCCTGCATCAAAGCGAAAGCGACCTCCTCTTTCTATCCCGGTCCCATTTGGACCAACAATCCCTGTTGAACTTCTACGAAACCCGCCGCGCCGAAGTCTGGCAGCGCAACGGCAGCGCCTCGGCGACCCGGGAAAAGCGGGAGCTCGTCCCGATCTACAGCTCCATCGCCCTCATCGACCGCAACGGTCGGGAACGGGTGGTGATCCGGGCGGGGCGGTTCGTACCGGAAGCGCAGCTGCGCAACGTAGCCGACCCGCGCCAGACCGAATACCTGAGCGAGGACTACTTCGACCGGATCCGCCGGCTCAAGCGCGGTGCGATCTACGTCTCGCACCTCACCGGCTTCCATGTCTCCAAACAGGAGCAGCTGGCCGGGGCTTCCGACCCGGAAAACGCCTACGACGGCACCATCTACCGTGGCGTGATCCGTTTCGGCTCCCCCCTGTTCGACCGCAGGGGGGCCTTCGCCGGCATGGTGGTCCTCTCCCTGGACCACCGGCACCTCATGGAATTTACCCAGCACGTGGATCCCGGGCGCGGCTTCTCCACCATCTTCCCATCTTACAAAAGCGGCAACTACGCCTTTCTCTTCGACGACGAGGGGTGGATCATCACCCATCCCAAGTTCTGGGACATCCGCGGGGTGGACCGAAACGGCGTCCCCGTTCCCCCTTACACCGAGCACTCAAGCACCGTCGACATCGAAACCGGCCGCATCCCGTACAACCTCGACTATGCCGGATTCATCCACCCGAGCTACCCCAGGGTCGCCGACGCGGTGCGCCACCACCGGACCGGGTTTGTCGACATCACCAACGTGGGCGGCGCCAAGAAGATCATGGCGTACGCGCCGATCAACTACGATACCGGCGACTACCGTAAATATGGCGTCTTCGGCGGAGTCACCATCGGGTTCCAGGTGGACCAGTTCCACGACGCGGCACGCCGCGGCAGCCGCGTCATCGACAAGCAGCTCGGCAAGCATCGCACCACCAGCGCGATCATCATCTTCCTGTCCGCCCTGCTCTCCGGATTGTCCGCCTGGGCGCTTTCCCGTGGCATCAGCCGTCCGCTGCGCCAGTTGACCGAAGGGGCCCACCGGTTGGCCGCCGGGGACAGTCACGAACGCGTTTCGGTCACCTCCAACGACGAGATCGGCGAACTGGCGCAGACCTTCAACATGATGGCGGACGAACTGGAGCTCCGGAAGGAAAGCCTGCTGGCCACCCTCGAAGAGCTGCGGACCTCGCGCCAGGAGATCCTGGACGAGCGGAACTTCAAGACCAGCATCCTGGAGAGTATTTCCAGCTCCATCGTCACCTTCTCTCCCGACGGCGGCCTCACCTCGATCAACCGGACCGGGCGCAACTTTTTTGGGGCGGAGATCCCGTTGGATACGAATTTCCGTGCGGTCTTCGCCGGTTGGGGAAACCTGGGGGACCGGGTCGCGCATGCGCTGGAGACCCGTTCCGGCTATGGCCGCACGCCGCTCATGATCGAGCGCGGCGCCGAGATGATGTATTTCGAGCTCGGGCTCTTCCCGATCGGCGCCGATGGCACCCAAGGGCTCACCGTCACCATGCGCAACGAGACCGAACGCGAGAAGCTGCGCGAGGAGATGACCCGCCTGGACCGCCTGGCCTCCCTCGGCAAGCTCTCCGCCGGCATCGCCCACGAGGTGCGCAACCCGCTCACGGGGATCCTCCTTTTGCTCGACGATCTTCACGACCGCGCCGTCTCGGGCTCGCCGGACCAGGAGCTCCTGAAACGAGCCCTGGCGGAAATCGAGCGGGTGGAGCGGTTGGTGAACGCGCTTTTGAACTACTCTTCGCCGCCGCGGGCCGAACTGCGCCAGGCCGACCTGAACCTGGTGCTGAACGACACCCTGCTCCTGATGCGGCGTCAGTGCGAGCGCCAAAAGGTGCGGCTCTTCTTCGCCGAGACCCCGCTTCCCACCTTCCGTTTCGACCCGGAAAAGATCAAGCAGGCGGTAATGAATATCATCCGAAACGCGCAGGAGGTGCTTCCCAACGGGGGCGAGATCCGCATGGCCGCCGCTGCTGAGGAAGGATGCGTGCGGGTGGAAATCACCGACAACGGTCCGGGCATCGATGCGGCGGACCTGCCGCTCATCTTCGAACCGTTCTTCACCCGCAAAGGGGTGGGAACCGGGCTCGGCCTCTCCATCACCCAGCGGATCGTGGAGGAGCACCGCGGCACCATAGCGGTCAGCAGCACCCCGGGCGAGGGAACCCGCTTCACCATCCGCCTGCCGCTGCAGGAGTAGAGATCCGCCGAAGGTCAGGCGCCGGGAATGCCCCTCCACCAAGAGAGCGCCGAATTGCCTTCGCGCCAGGCATGGCGCTCCCACAGCGTTGGGGTCAGCCCGGACTTTTCGGCACCACGTTTGCATCTATTTTCCACCGTTTCCAACTACTTTCCGGGTTCCATCCCGCCACCACTTCCGGCTTTGCTTCTCAGCAGAAAGGAACGCATGGAAAAGATTCTCATCGTCGACGACGAAGCCTTCATCCGCGAGAACGTGGAGCGGATCCTGGGGGACGAAGGATTCCAGGTTTGCAGCGCCGCCACCGGCAGCGAGGCCCGCGACATCGTCGCCTCTGAAGAGATCGACCTGGCGCTGCTCGACCTGAACCTCGGCAACGAGGACGGTCTGGAGCTCCTCAAGTCGCTCAAGGAGATCGATCCCGAGCTCCTGGTGATCATCATCACCGGGTACGGATCGGTGGAAAGCGCCGTGGAATCCCTCAAGATGGGGGCCTTCCACTACATGAAGAAGCCCTTCAAATCCGACGCGCTCCGGCTCATCGTGAAGCTGGCGCTCAAGACCCAGACCCTTCGGCGGGAAGTCCGCAACCTGCGCCGCGCCGACGGTTTCCTCCCCGGGAGCGACCCGTTCATCGGTCGCAGCAAGGCATTTGAGGAGGTTGTCGCCCAGGTCCGGGAAATCGCCCGCATCCCCTCGACGGTGCTCATTACCGGCGAGTCGGGAACCGGCAAGGAACTGGTCGCCCGCGCCGTCCACAACCTGTCCGACCGCAAGGACGCGCCCTTCATCGCCATCAACTGCGCCTCCATGCCGGCGACCCTTTTGGAGAGCGAGCTTTTCGGCCATGAAAAAGGAGCCTTCACCGGTGCGATGAACCGGAAGTCCGGGCTGTTGGAGGAGGCGCAGCACGGCACGGTATTTCTGGATGAAATCGGCGAGATGGACATGGCGATGCAGGCGAAACTCTTGCGGGTGCTGCAGGAGCGGACCATCCGCCGGGTCGGGGGGGTGAAAGACCTCCCGATCGACGTCCGGGTCATCGCCGCTACCAACCGGAACCTGAAACGGCGCATCGAGGAAGGGAGTTTCCGCGAGGACCTTTTCTACCGGCTGAACGTCTTCCCGATCCACATCCCTCCGCTTCGGGACCGGATCGAGGACATCGCGCCGTTGGCGATGTTCTTCCTGGACCACTTCAGCCGCGCGTTCGGCCGCAATTTCCGTGAGGTTTCTCCGGAAGCCGCGACCCTGATGGTGCGCTACAGCTGGCCGGGAAACATCCGCGAGCTGCGCAACGCGATGGAACGGATCTGCATCATGCGTCCCGGTCCCACGCTGCTCCCGGAACACCTCCCCCAGGAGCTGCGGGAAACGGTCGCCGCCGAGCCGCCCCAGAGCGCCGAAGCGGCCCCCCTTGCCGCGCTTTCTCCGGAAATGGGTCTGGAGGAGGCGGTCTGCGCCCTGGAAAAAAACCTCATCATGCAGGCGCTCCAGAAAACCGGCGGCAACGTGTTGCAGACCGCGATCAACCTGAAGGTCCCCCGCGGCACGCTGCGTTACAAGATGGACAAGTACGGGCTGTGACCCGTCGGCCCCCTCCAGCGAGACTGGCGGATTTCCGCCACGAAGATGCCCGCTGAAACTGAAAATTGGTAGGCCCTAAAACTCCCCCCTTTGAAAAAAGGGGAGCGGGGGGGATTTGCTTCTAGCCATCTCGATGGGAAAGGCAATTCCCCCTGAGCCTTTCCAAAATTGTCACAAAGGAAAAGGGGTTGAGCCTTTGGGCCCAACCCCTTTTCATGTCTGAATCTCTTAACGTCTTACTGCTGAGCCGCGAGAACCGGCTCCTTCTTCCGGGAAAGCACCGCGGCCGCGGTCACCCCCCAGGGCCCTCCGATCAAAAGCATGCTGGCCAGGCTGGTGAAGATCCGCTCGATCCCGACCTGTTCCGCCAGATGGGCATGCAGGATGCCGGTAGCGACACCCAGCCGGACCGCCAGGGCAACGGCAGCCGGGACGCCGACCGTCGCCAGGCAGAAACGCCATTTACTCCCCCGCTCCAGCTTCAAGCGCCAGATCAGTATTGCGTGGCAGGCCGCGTTGAGTGCCACGATCAGGTAGATGAAGAGATGATTGGACATGATAAACCTCGTGCCGGCCGCAACGCGAACCGGCCTACATCATCCCCATGATCTTGGGGAGCCAGATGGAAAGCGACGGCCAGTAGGTGACGATGATCAGGAAGACGACCATCGTCCCCAACCAGGGTAGGACGGCCACCGTCAGTTCCGTGATGCTCAATTTGGAGATGCCGCTGGCGACGTACAGGTTCAGGCCGACCGGCGGGTGACACAGCCCGACCTCCATGTTGGCGTCGATGAGGATGCCGAAGTGAACCGGGTCGATCCCGAGCTTCATGGCCGCCGGGAAGAGGATCGGCGCGAAGATCAGGATGATCGAGGACGGCTCCATGACGTTACCGGCCAGCAGCAGCACCAGGTTGACGAAGATCAGAAACGTCACCACGCCCAGGTCCTTGCCCAGGATCCAGTCCGCCATCGCCTGCGGGATGTTCTCGTGCGACATGAGGAACGAGAAGAGCACCGCGTTGGTGATGATGTAGAGGAGCATCGCGCTCAGGTTGGCGGAAGCGAGCAGGACGCGGGGCACGTCCTTCATGCCGAGGTCCTTGTAGATGAAGACCGAGATGAAGAAGGCATACACCGCCGACATCGCGGCCGCCTCGGTGGCGGTAAAGATGCCGGAGTAGATCCCGCCGACGATGATGACGACGAGCATGAGACCCCAGACGCTGTCGCGGAACGCCTTGGCCCGCTGCCCCCAGGTGGCCTTCTCGAGACGGATGTAGTTACGTTTTTTGGAGATGTACCAGGTGACGATGCAGAGCATGATGGTGAGCAGGATCCCCGGGACCAGACCGGCGACGAACAGGGCGCCGATCGAGGTGTTGGTCGAGATCGCATAGATGACCTTGGGGATCGACGGCAGCATCAGGATCCCCAGCGAGCCGGCACAGACGATGACCCCGGCGCCGAACCGCATCGGGTAGCCGTGGCGCACCATGGCCGGCAGGATGATGGAGCCGATGGCGACGACGGTGGCGACGCTCGACCCGCAGACCAGGGCGAACATGGCACAGGCAAGAATCCCGGCCAGGGCCAGGCCGCCGTGCCAGTGCCCGATCATGCTGGTGGCGAAGTTGATCATCCGGCGGGCGACCCCGCCATGGGTCAGGAAGTTGCCGGCCAGGATGAAAAACGGGATCGCCATGATCTCGAACTTCTCGATCCCGGTGAAGAGCTTCAGGGCGACCGCCTCGATCGGGACGTTGGTCAGGAGATACAGGAAGGTGAGAACGGTAAGGCCCAGCGCGATGGAAACCGGAACGCCGGTCAGCATCAGGGTAAGCAACAGGGCGAAGACGATCCCGACGTTGCCGTAGTATACGGCGATGCCGCCGAACAGCATCCCCAGGCCGATCAACCATCCGGCGGCCTTGGGTTTACTCATCGGAGGTACGACATGAATTGCTTCCACGTGGCTCATTTTCCGGCACCTCCGGCAACGAGTTCGACTTCCGCCTTGGCGGTTACAGCTTCGGTCTCTTCCTCGAGACCTTCGACGTGGGCCTCGTTATGGCGCGGCAGCTCCCCGGTCCGGATGAAACGCCAGCCGACCTGCAGGAAACGGAAGCACATCAGGTACGAGCCGAGAGGTACGGCGGAGTAGACCACCCAGGTCGGCCATTCGAGGTCCGGGGTGATCGGTCCTTCCGGCAGCTCCCCGGTCGGGAGGCCGAAGCGGTGGAACACGGCGTAGTGCATGCCGTTTTCCCAGACGAAACGCCATCCAAGGGTCCCGATGATACCGGTGAAGAAGGCGCCGCAGACGATCGCCACCATCACCCCTTTCTTGCGCCAATCCACCGGGAGCCGGTTCACCAGCACGTCGACCCCGACGTGAATCCCGGAGCGGACCCCGTAGGCGGCGCCGAACTTCGCCATCCAGACGAACATGTAGATACAGAGTTCCTGGGCCCAGCTCAGGTTCAGGTTGATCAGCCAATCCTGAACCACGGGAATGGGAAATCCGGCGGCATAGCGATGGACGATCGAAACGAAAATGATGAGGGTTGCTGCCCCCATGAGGAAGGTGATGATCGCTTCCTCCAGATGATCGAGATACTTCATCATGGCGTCTTCTCCCGAAGGATTTTTTCTTGAAAAGGGGCCGCGGCATCGACGGCCGCGGCCCCTGCTTGCAACTTGGGACCGTTAGGGCTTGTAACCGGTATCTGCGTAAACTTCGCGGACGATGTCGGCACCGATGCGGGCCTGGTTTTCCCTGTGGGCCTTGTCCATCGCCTTTTTCCAGGCGGCGCGCTCCTGCGCGGTGAGGTAGATGATCTGGGAGCGGCCGGATTTCTTCACGCCGGCCAGTGCCTCGTCGTTATCCTTCTTGGCGACGTCGTTGGCGAACTTGGTGGCGTCCCTCATGCACCCTTCGAGGATGGTGCGGATGTCCTTCGGCAGGCTTTCCCAAAATTTCTTGTTCACGATGACGGCATAGCCGAGATAGCCGTGGTTGGAAACGGTTACGTACTTCTGAACCTCGTGCATTTTCTGGGTGTAGAGGTTGGAGGGGGGGTTCTCGGTGCCGTTCACGACGCCGGTCTGCAGCGCCTGGTAAACCTCGGAGAAGGCGAGGACCTGCGGAATGGAGCCTACGGCGCGCATCTGGGCGTCGAGCACCTTGGAGGACTGGATGCGCATCTTCAGGCCGCGGAAATCAGCTACGGTCCGGAGCGGCTTGTTGGCGCTCATCACCTTGAAGCCGTTGTCCCAGTAAGCAAGGCCCAGGATCCCCTTGGGCTCCAGTTTCTTGAGGAGCTTGGCGCCGACCGGCCCCTGAGTGACCTTGTGGAGGTCCTGGTAGTCGTTGAAGATGAACGGGAGGTCGAACACCTCGAATTCCTTCACTCCGAGCGGGGCGAACTTGGCCAGCGAGGGGGCGAGCATCTGGACGGCGCCCAGCTGCAGCGCTTCCATCTCTTCCTTGTCCTTGTAGAGCTGGCTGTTCGGATAAACCTCGATCTTTACCCTCCCTTTGGTGCGCTGCTCAGCAAGTTTCTTGAAGTAGTCGGCGGCCTGCCCTTTCGGGGTGTTCTGCGCCACGACGTGGCTGAACTTGATGACGATCGGCCCGGCGGCCAGCGCACTCGACGCGAAGGCGACCAAAAGGACTGCAGCAAGCAAAGCTTTCAGTTTCATGTTTCTCTCCTTTAGTGAATGATGGTGAGCCTTCCGGTAAGACATAATTTTAAGATGATGTTTTACGAGCAGGGAACGTGCCAACCAAGGTGCGGCGGCAGCGCCCCGAAATTCAATGAAAACCGCTTATCCCAAGAAGATATGCCGCCCGCTATTGGCCAAAATCAGCCAATCGTGTGGCGGTTTACCGCCACTCAAGATTAAGAACGAACGTCGTTATTCGTTACAGGTTCGGCGCGCGGCAGGATGCCTCAAACGATGTCCCACTCTTGACACATCAGTGCACGTTGTTAGCATCGACTAATTGTCCAGACCGACACTGCCTATTTCTCCTACTCAAAGGGAGGCGCCATGAACCATCCGATCCGCTACACTCGCCGCCAAGTTCTGACCACCGCCGCAGCGTTGACGGTCGTTTCGATGATCCCGAAGGGGGTGCTGGCCGCACTGCCCAAACGATCCATTCCGTACCGGATGCTTGGGAGCACCGGCGAGAAGGTATCCGCCATCGGTATCGGTGGCTACCACATCGGGCTGCCGACCGACGAAAAAGAAAGCATTGCCATCGTAAGGACCGCATTGGACAACGGGATCAACTTCCTGGACAACTGCTGGGATTACAACGGGGGAAAAAGCGAAGAGAGAATGGGAAAGGCGTTACGGGACGGTTACCGGAAAAAAGCCTTTTTGATGACCAAAATCGACGGCAGGGACAAGGCGACGGCAGCAAAACAGATCAACGACTCGTTGCGACGCCTGCAGACCGACCACATCGACCTTTTGCAGTTCCACGAGATCATCCGGATGCCCGATCCGGAGCGGATCTTTGCTCCCGGCGGAGCGCTGGAAGCCGTGTTGGAAGCGAAGCGGGCCGGTAAGGTCCGCTACATCGGTTTCACGGGGCACAAGAGTCCCGACATTCATCTGAAGATGTTGCACACGGCGGAGAAGCACAACTTCCGCTTCGACACCGTTCAGATGCCGCTCAACGTCATGGATTCCCACTATCACAGCTTCGAGAAGAAGGTCCTCCCGGTGTTGGTAAAGCAGCGGATCGGGGTGTTGGGGATGAAACCGATGGGGGCCGGGATCATTCTGAAGAGCAAGATGGTCACCCCGGTAGAGTGCCTGCACTACGCGATGAGCCTCCCCACCAGCGTGGTGATCACCGGATGCGACTCATTGGCGGTAGTGAAGCAGGCGATCGAGGCGGGGAGGAGCTTCCGCAAGTTGTCCCACGGGGAAATGGCTTCTCTTTTGACCCGGACCGCCAAGGTGGCGGCCGACGGGGAGTATGAAATGTACAAGACCAGCCACGACTTCGACGGCACCTACCACTCCCCCGAATGGCTGGGCCCGGGAGTATCCGGCGAGACCGGGTGAGGATGGGGTTTTCCTACCGCTAAACAAGAAAGGGGTTGAGCAAATTGCTCAACCCCTTTCTCATTTCATCCTATGTCTCGAACAGCCGTCGCTACTTCTTATCCAGGAACTCCCGCCCAAACGGGGACATCTCGCGCAGACGGCGGATGATCGGCGGCAGTTCGCGGACCACGGCGTCGATCTCTTCATCGGTGGTGAAACGCGAGAGGGAGAAGCGGATCGAGCCGTGGGCGCAGGTGAACGGTACCCCCATGGCGCGCAGCACGTGGGAGGGCTCCAGCGACCCGGAGGTGCAGGCGCTGCCGGAAGAAGCACAGATGCCCTTCTCGGAAAGGAGCAGAAGCACCCCCTCCCCTTCCACGAATTCCATCGCGATGGAAAGGGTGTTCGGGAGACGACTCGTCCCGCCGCCGTTGATCCTGGTGTTGGGAATTGCCGCGGTAAGCTCGGCCTGCAGACGATCCCTCATGGCGAGCACGCGGGTGTTCTCGTCATCCATGTGCTTCTGGGCGAGTTCACATGCCTTGCCCATCGCGATGATGGATGCGGTGTTCTCGGTCCCGGCCCGGCGGCCGCGCTCCTGGTGCCCGCCAACCAGCAGCGGACGGAACGGGGTTCCCCGTCTGACATACAGGACGCCGACGCCTTTCGGGGCGTGCAGTTTGTGCCCGGAGATCGAAAGCAGATCGATCGCCGACTCCGCCATGTTCAGCGGGATCTTGCCCACCGCCTGCACCGCATCGGTATGGAAGATCGCCCCCTTCGCCTTGACCATCTTCGCCGCTTCCTCGACCGGGAAAATGACGCCGGTCTCGTTGTTGGCATACATGATGGAGACAATCGCGGTGTCATCGTCCAGCGCGGCTTCGAGTTCCTTGAGGTCGAGCTGTCCCTCGCCGTCCACGTTCAATTCCGTCACGCGGTAGCCGCGGCGCGAGAGGTTACGGCACTGGGTCAGGACCGCCGGATGCTCCACCCGGGTGGTGATGATGTGCCGCTTCTCCGGGAAAACCTCCAGGGCGGAGCGGATGGCAGCATTATCGCTCTCGGTGCCGCAGGCGGTGAAGACGATTTCGTCGGGGAGCGCCCCCAAAAGCGAAGCCACACGGGCCCGCGCCTCGTCCACCTTTTTCTGCACCTGCCCACCGAAGAAGTGCATGGAACTCGGGTTGCCGTACAGGTCGCAAAAGTACGGACGCATCTCCTCGAAAACCAGCTCGTCTACCTTGGTGGTGGCGTTGTTGTCGAGATAGATTTCCTTCATCCCTGGACCTCCTGCACAACGATGTCTTCCGACACCATCTCGCGGAGTTTCTCCTGGACGAATTTCGCCGTGTGCCCCGAAGAGGCGCAGCCGGCGCAGGCTTTGCGGAAGGCGACCTGAACGGTGGCCCCGTCGATATCGATCAGCTCGAGGTCGCCGCCGTCAGCCCACAGCTGCGGCCGGATCTCGTTTTCCAGAGTTTCCTGGATGAGCTGCATCTTCTTCAGGTTGGTAAGCTTCGACGGACGCTGGGTGGCAACCGCCTTCTTCTCTTCGCCCATCACCTCGGCGATCAATTCCTTGATGCGCGGGATGCAGCCGCCGCAGGCGCCGCCGGCCTTGGTGAAATGGGTGACCTGCTCGGCGGTGTGCAGCTTGTTCGACGCGATGACCTTTTTGAGGAAGACGTCGGTCAGCCCGAAACACTTGCAGACGAGCTCACCTTCCATCGCCTCGTGATCATGGCCGTGCACCGGAGCGTCCACGCCGCGGTATTTGGCGATGGCAACTTCCAGCGCCTCCTGTCCCATGACCGAGCAGTGCATCTTTTCTTCGGGAAGACCGCCAAGGAAATCGGCGATCTGCTGATTGGTGACCTGAAGTGCCTCGTCGAGAGTCTTCC
The DNA here is from genome assembly GCF_016458275.1 of Geomesophilobacter sediminis. Classification (GTDB taxonomy): domain Bacteria; phylum Desulfobacterota; class Desulfuromonadia; order Geobacterales; family Geobacteraceae; genus Geomesophilobacter; species Geomesophilobacter sediminis. The sequence continues at coordinate 47,470 of NZ_JAEMHM010000024.1, read as the reverse complement.
CTTTCACCATCTCAGTCAAAGCCGAGGAAGAGGCGATCGCAGAGCCGCAGCCGAAGGTCTGGAACTTCGCATCGACGATCCGCTCTTTCTTCTCATCCAGCTTGATGAAAAGCTTCAGAGCATCGCCGCACGCCAAGCTGCCGACCTCGCCGACCGCATCCGCATCAACTATCTCGCCAACATTCCTCGGGTTGAGGAAGTGTTCTTTCACCTTATCGGTATAGTCCCACATAGACCCTCCTGTAGATTTGTCCGCTTATCTTAGCGCAACGATTGTAGAAAGAGAACCCCCAACTTGCAAAAAACCCAAGCGCGGCAGTCAGCAAAGCACATTCAACGCTGAGACACCGACGTTGGATGCCCATGCTTAACCGCCGGTGGATCCTGGCACCCGCGGTGGATCCTTCCTTAACTGGTGCCTGGCACCGGCGATGGATTAACTGGTGCCTGGCACCGGCGGTGGTCCCCGCCTCCCCTTCCCGCCTTTCTGCAAACTCCGGTCCGCAGCCGAAAATTCGCGTCCTCATCAAACGTTACGATGACGAGAACCAAGCGGAATTGCATGAGTTTTTACTTCCGAATAAACCTGAAGCCGAGGCAAAACTACCGCCGCTGTCCGCTCAGGTTCGCTGGAGGGGCTCTTCGGCAAACGAAGGCCAAGTGCAAATATTAAGCAATTGGACAAAAATTATCCATAAAAAAAACCCGCGGCGTTTACCGGCAGTTCATGAATGCCTGCCGGTAAACGCCACGGGCTGTCTCTCGCCATTCAAAGGGAGGTAAGCTCCCTCTCCCTCCGGGAGAGGGGTGGGGTGAGGGAAGCAGCGACATCCGGTGCACCGGCCCTCACCCGGCCTCCGGCCACCCTCTCCCAGGGGAGAGGGGACTCCCGCTGTTAAACCGCGTTCCTACCCGACGATGAACTCCCGGCCTGCGGCGATCAGCGCCTCCAGGCGGTTTTCGCTGGAGGCCTCGCAGTAAAGCCGCACCACCGGCTCGGTTCCCGACTTGCGGAAAAGGAGCCAGCTGCCGTCTTCGAGGATGAACTTGTTGCCGTCGATGGTGATCTTCTCCTTAACCGGAACGCCGGCGAAACTCGACGGAGTCGCCGCGATCTTCTGCGGGAAGGCCGCCTCCAGTTGCTCGGACAGGGTGATGTTCACCCGCTTGGTAAGATACCGCCCTACCTGCTCGTAGAGACGCTCCAGGAGGGCCTTGACCGACATCCCTTCGTTGGCGACCATCTCTGCTACCAGCAGACAGGCCAGGATGCCGTCTTTTTCCGGCACGTGCCCCTGAATGCTGAGCCCGGCGCTCTCCTCGCCGCCGATAATGATTTTCCCCTGGCTGATCAGTTCGCCGATGTACTTGAATCCGACCGGGGTCTCGAACACCTCGATGCCGTGGTGCTTGGCGACGGCGTCGATGAGGTGGGAGGTGGCGACGCTGCGCCCGACCCCTCCTTTCATGCCGCGCACCCGGACCAGGTAATCGAGGAGCAGTGCAATGATATAGTTCGGCTCGATGAAGCTCCCGTCGCCGTCGACGATCCCGAAGCGGTCCGCGTCGCCGTCGGTGGCGATCCCGAGACGGATCTCCGGGTTCTCCTTGACGAGCTTGATGAAGTCCTGGATGTACTTCTCGGAGGGCTCGGGGGGAAAACCGCCGAAGTACGGGTCGCGGCGGTCGTTGATCTGGACCACCTTCACCCCGTGGGCCTCCAGCGGTTCGGCGAGATAGCCGCGGGCGGTTCCGTAGAGCGGATTTACCGCAAGGGTGCCGAGCTTCGCGATCGCCTTGAAATCCACCTTGTTGGCCAGATCGGCAAGGTAGGTCTCCATCGGGTCGATCTCTTCCAGGAGGCCGGTCTTGAAAGCCTCGTCCAGGGAGAGCTCCCGGTAGCAGACCTCGCCCATCATCTCGTTGGCGCGGCGCTCGATGTCGTTGGTGGTTTCCGGGAGGGCAGGACCGCCCCAGGATGGGGAAAATTTAATGCCGTTGTATTGTGGCGGGTTGTGACTCGCAGTAAAATTGATCGCTCCGGCCGTTTTCCGGCGCAGAATCTCGAAGGAAATCACCGGCGTAGGCGTGTCGCGGACACAGATGAAGGTCTTGATACCGGCCCCGGTTAGAACGCGGGCGCACTCCCGAGCGAACTGTTCCCCCATGAAACGGGAGTCATACCCGACAATAACCCCTTTGGAGGCTTCGCCAGAGGCCTTGAGATTGTCAGCAATCGCCTGGGTGACGACTTTGACGTTGTCAAAAATGAAGTCCTCACACAGAATGCCGCGCCAGCCAGAGGTGCCAAACGTAATTCGTTGCATAGTAACCCTCCTGAGAGATAGAAGTTGCCGCATTAAAGGGGAAAACGTGCTTTCTGCGCCGTGCCGGACGGAACATTTCCCTCAGAGCAGGCGTGGAAAATAATTAACAGAGGGTAATGCAAAGGGCTCTGAGAGTCAAGTGGAAGACTAAAAGAAAGGAGGTTTTTAGGTGTTGACTTTTTTCTTTCGAAATTGGTAGAGTGACTTGTATTCAGCAATTACGGGGAATTTAGAGGAGGTTTTATGCAGTGTCAAACAGTTCTTCCTGGTGCCGAGTGTACCTTCTGGGGAAAACAGGGTTGTGCGTTTACTGAGGGCTCTTGCCAGCCGATCGTCGAGAACTGTGAAGGTTGTGACAGGATCGTCGAGAGCAGCATCGGGAAGGTCTGTGGGGCCTATCCGGCTCCTGAGAAGAAGTGGGCTGCCGGTATCTGCAACTTTGCTACCCACGTCAAGGTCGACATCAAGACCGACGACGCGAAGATCAACCCGCTCAAGGCATCCAAGAAAGCCGCGGGCGCCAAGAAGAAAAAGTAGTCAAACCCCAAGTCTCACAGAGAAGGGAGGATGTTTCATCCTCCCTTTTTTGTTATCTGGACCCTTCTTCGGTAAAATCCCCTCCTTATAGTGTTGTGGGAGCGCCTATCCCTGCCGGGATTTGAATCGCGCCTGGAAAGGCGCTCCCACCGGTATTCACCACTCTACCTGAGTCAGTTCCCCAGCTTTATATCGTGAAATTCAAGGAGGCTTTCGATGCCATTTGAGTACATCGCCTGTCCCAACTGCGGCAGCAAGGTAAAGGAATACCGGAATCCCCTCCCCACCGTGGACATCATCATCGAGGTAGCGGGAGGCATCGTGCTGATCGAGAGGAAAAACGAGCCGTACGGGTGGGCCATACCGGGTGGGTTCGTCGACTACGGGGAGACGCTGGAAGCGGCGGCAACCCGGGAAAGCCAGGAGGAGACGGCACTGGAGGTGACAAACCTCAGGCTGCTGGGCTGCTACTCAGATCCCAAGCGCGACAAGCGCTGCCACACCATCTCGACCGTTTTTGTGGCCCAGGCCGACGGTACCCCCCAGGCGGGCGACGACGCCGCCGGTCTCGGCGTCTTCCCGATCGACGCCCTCCCCTCCCCGCTTTGCTTCGATCACGCGAAGATACTTGCCGACTATGCCGCAACAAAGAAGCGAGCCTAACACTGTAGGAGCGACATTCTTGTCGCGATTATCGGCCTGCCGGGCGCAGCATGCTGCGCCCCTACCTGCAACGAGCAGGTTCGTGGCATAAACAGGCGCCCCCGCCTCGCCCCCTGGTTCCCAAGCTAGAGTTCGGGAACCTTCCCACAAAAAAACAAAGCTCCAGCTTTGCACTATGCACAAGCTGGAACTCATTGAGAGATTACGTTCCCAAGGTAGACCTTGGGAACGAGCTGTTTTCATTGTTTCATTGTTCCATTGTCTCATTGTTTCATTGATCAAAGAACCTGATCTCCGGCTCGGCGGGTATCAGACCTAGTTCAAAAGCGTAGCGGAAGAAGGTCCGGGCGCCCTCCAGATGGGCCGTGGTCAGATCGTAGGAAATCGTCCGCCAGTAGTCCTCCAGCACCGCCGGCTCCATCCATTCGCGCTCTCCGCAATTCTCCGCAATCTCCCGATAATGGGCGTAGGCATATTCCTTGGCCCGCACCAGGTCCCCCGCCAGTTGGGCCAGATCCGCCGGCAGCCGTCGCACCGCCTCCCGTCTCACAATCCACAGCGCAAAGACAAAAGGAAGGCCGGTAAACTCGTACCAGAGCTCCCCCAGGTCGTACACCAGGTTCGAGCCGCGGCTGGCCGCCGCCTTCAGCGCGGCGTCGCCGATCACGCAGAGTGCCGGATACTGCTGCAGCGCATCGTCCGGGATGAGGCTGGTCCGTTCGAACGTGTTGGAGAACCCGTATTTCTTGGCCAGCAGCACCTTCAGGAGCCGTACCGAGGTATCGGACTCGGCGGTCAGACCGATGCAGGAACCATCAAGGGTTTCAATGGGGACCCGGGAATAGAGAAAGACGCTTTTCACCGCACCGATCGAGCTGATAGAGAGATTGGGGAGCAGGGAGTAATCCTGGTGGGAAAGCGCGTACTCGATGGAGGACGAGGGACTCAGATCGATTTCACCGGCACGGAGCATGGCATTGAGCCGAGACGGAACGCCGGTAACGAAATCGTACCGACTGCAATCGAAGTGCCCTTTGAGGGCGCTGAAAATCGGAGTGCAGTTGGCATAGTGAATGTGTCCGATCCGCAGGTGCTGCATTACAAATCCCCTTTCCCCAAAGCAAAAGGCGAGATTTACTCTCGCCTTTTGTCTGGTGCGACTTCTCAGGTTTTCGGTTAGTCTTCTTCGTCGGCGACCGACACGTATTCCTCGTAGGCGTCCGACGCCATCAGGAGGTTCAGCTCCTCCGGGTCGGCCATCTCCAGGACCACGAGCCACCCGGCATCATACGGGTCGTCGTTCACGAATTCGGGGGCATTCCCCAATTCGTGGTTCACCTCGAGCACCGTCCCGGACAGGGGCGCATACAACTCCGCTACGGTCTTTCTCGCTTCGATGGACCCGAAGGAGTCGTCCTGCTCCAGTTCGTCCCCGGTTTCGGGGAGCTCCACCGAGGAGATATTCCCCAGCTCGGCCTGTGCGTAATCGGTGATCCCGATGACGGCACGCTCGCCTTCAACCCGTACCCAGAAATGTTCCTTGCTGTACTTGAGCTCTTCAGGAAATTCCATAGCTACTCCAGAACCAGTCGTTCGATGAAGCCGGTATCGATGTTCCCTTCAATGAAGTCCTTGTTGGCCATGATCCGCTTGTGGAACGGGATGGTGGTCTTGATCCCGTCGACGATGTACTCGTCCAGCGCCCGGGCCATCCGCTTGATCGCCTCGTCGCGGGTGTCGGCGTGGACGATCAGCTTGGCGATCAGGGAGTCGTAGTGCGGCAACACACTGTAATTGGTGTAGACGAAAGAGTCAACCCTTACGCCGAGCCCGCCGGGGGTGTGGTAGTCGGTGATCTTGCCCGGAGACGGGGTGAACTTCACCGAGTCCTCGGCGTTGATCCGGCACTCGATGGCGTGCCCCTTGATCTGGATATCGTCCTGGGTGTAGCGGAGCTTGAGGCCGTAGGCGGAGCGGATCTGCTCCTTGACCACGTCGACGCCGGTCACCATTTCGGTTACCGGATGCTCGACCTGAACCCTGGTGTTCATCTCCATGAAGTAGAAGTTGTTGTTCTTGTCGACCAGAAACTCCATGGTGCCGACCGAGGAGTAGTTCACGGCCTTGGCGGCGGCAACCGCGGCGTCCCCCATCGCCTTGCGCAGCTCCGGGGTGGTGACGGTGGAGGGGGCCTCCTCGATCACCTTCTGGTGGCGGCGCTGGATCGAGCAGTCGCGCTCGCCCAAGTGGATCACGTTGCCGTGCTTGTCGGCCAGGATCTGGATCTCGACGTGGCGCGGCGATTCGCAGTAGCGCTCGATGTAGACCTCGGGGTTGCCGAAGCCGCTCTGGGCCTCGGCGCGGGCGGTGGCGAAGGCGTTGGGGAGCGCCGCCGGGGAGTGGACGATCTTCATTCCGCGCCCGCCGCCGCCGGCGGTCGCCTTGATGATGACCGGGAACCCGATCTCCTTGGCGACCTTGATCGCCTCGTTGACGTCGTGCACCCCCTCCTTGGTACCGGGGAGGATGGGGACGCCGACCTTGATCACCGCCTGGCGGGCGCTGATCTTGTCCCCCATGATCCGCATGCTTTCTGCGGTGGGGCCGATGAAGGTGATGCCGCAGTTCTCGCAGATCTCGGCGAACTGGGCGTTCTCGGAGAGAAAGCCGTAGCCGGGATGGATCGCCTCCGCGTCGGTCAGCTCGGCGGCGGAGATGATGGCGTTGATGTTCAGGTAGCTGGAGAGGCTCGGCGCGGGGCCGATGCAGACGCTCTCGTCGGCGAGCTTCACGTGGAGCGATTCGCTGTCCGGCTTGGAGTAGACGGCGACCGTCTTGATCCCCATCTCCTTGCAGGTCCTGATGATCCGGAGGGCGATCTCCCCCCGGTTGGCGATAAGTATTTTATGGAACATTTGGTCTCCGATGAAGGGGATTCGGGCTCCTAGCCCAGTTTTTCCACCACGAAGAGCGCGTCGCCGTACTCGACCGGCTCGGCGTTCTCCTTGCAGATCTTGACGATCTTGCAGCGGAACTCGGCTTCGATCTCATTCATGAGCTTCATCGCCTCGACGATGCAGAGGACTTCGCCCTTCTCGACCACCTTGCCGATCTCGACATACGGAGCGGCATCGGGAGCAGGAGCGCGATAGAAGGTACCGACGATCGGGGAGGTGATGACGTCACCTTCCTCTTTGGCCGCAGCCGGTGCTGCTGCCGCCGGAGCTGCAGCGGCCGCGGGAGCCACCGGCGCCGCCGGGGCGTAGGAGAACGGAACCGGCTGCTGCACCTGGAACTGCGGTGCCGCCACGGTGGTGCCACGCTTGATGACGATCTTGTCCTCAGCGTTCTCCAGCTCGAACTCGGTGATGTCGGTCTCGGTTACCATCTTGATCAGCGTCTTAAGGTCTTTTATATCCACCCTGCTCTCCTTTTTCCCTTTGATTAAAGTACCATGAGTTCCTTGGGAACCCTGGTAATGCGGCGCGCTTTGCCGCCTTCCACAACAACGGTGTCTTCGATGCGAACGCCCCCGAACCCGGGAATGTAGATCCCCGGCTCGATGGTGAAGACCATCCCCTCCTCCACCTTCGCGGTGGAGCGGAAAGAGACGGTCGGCGGTTCGTGTATGTCCAGGCCCACGCCGTGGCCGAGGCCGTGCCCGAAATATTTCCCGTAACCTTTTTCGTCGATGTAGCCGCGGGCCACCTCGTCGAGCTCCTTGAAGGTAAGCCCCGGCCGCACCGCGTCGATCGCCTTGTACTGGGCGGTGCGCACCACCTCATAGATCTCCCGCTGGCGGGGATCCGGCTCGCCGACGCAGACGGTGTGGGTCTCGTCGGAGCAGTAGCCGCGGTACATGGCACCGTAATCGAGGGTGACCAGCTCCCCTTTTTGGATCAGCTTTTCCGAGGCCTTGCCGTGCGGCAGCGCGCCGCGCTCGCCGGAGGCGACGATGAAGTCGAAGGATTTCCCCTCGGCCCCGCCGCGGCGCATGGCGCACTCAAGCGCCCAGGCCACGTCGCTTTCGCGCGCCCCGGGCTTCACCTCGGCTAACGTTTCCGTAAGTGCCGTCGAGGCAATCTGGGCCACCTTTTCCAGAAGCACCAGTTCCGCCGCGTCCTTGACACTCCGCAAACTGACCAGTTCCTTGTCCGCAGGGAGGAACCGGACCCCCGGCATCTTCTTGCCCATCTCCCTGTAGGTGGCGACGGTGGTGTGCACCGCCTCGAAGGCAACCTTCTTCGCCCCGCTCCCCAAAACGATCTCGCTCGCGCTGTCGAGCTTGATCGAGAACTCGACCACCCGAGCTCCGGATACTTCCTCGCCGGCTTGGGATGTGTAGCGGGAATCGGTGAGGAACCAACCTTCATTTTTGGAGAGGATCAGCAGGCCCTCGCTGCCGGTGAAACCACAAAGGTATCTGACGTTGCTGAGGTTTGAAACGATCAGAAGGTCGGCGCCTAAACGCTCGAGGCACCTCCTGGCCGCGGAGATTCTGTGTTCTAACATAAATACCGTCCCCATGACAATCAAATTTTCCAATGAGTGAAAGGAGCGTTCGCAGTAAGAATTTACAGTGGTTACGCTGTTTTTACTATCTATGAAACGATGGTTTCAGAAGACGGAATTTCTGTCAACAGGTCCGGAACATTTAGTCAACCGCGTCAAACGCCTAGTCCAGTTCTTCCCTCATTTTAATGGCAGCGCATTGCAGCAGATACCGTCCTTTTCCGACGTTTCCCGCGCCATCCAGGAGCAGGGCCACGAAGTAATCCTCATCCACCCGCCGCAGGACCACCCGCGACAGGTCGGTCGCTACCGTCACCTCCTGCAGGTTTCCCTCCTTGAGCGCCCCGACCGTCTCGTCCAAATCCTTGAGCAGCGCCCCGTACTCGGCCGAGATCTGCTGCAGGTCCAGGTTCGCCCCCTCGGCAAGATACTCGTCGACGGTGATCCCGTCAAAGCCCAGCATCACCGCGGCACGTGCGCCGCTGCATTTCTCAACCACCTCACGCAGGATATCTTTAAATGCCATGGCGCCTGCTCCTTATGTTGTCGAGCCACTGGGTAAGACGGTTGACGATCTCCTGGGTGGAACCCTGGTCCGTGGCGGGCGGTACGGCGGCCTCCCGGGCGCGGATCTCGATGATTTCCGCGGAACGCGAGAGGTACTTGGGGTTGCCGGGATCGGCAGCCAGAAGGTCGCGATAGACGTCGAGGGCCTTTTCGAGCAGCCCCTGCGTGACGTAGAGCTCCGCCATGGTCACGGTGGAAAGAGGATTTCTCGGCGCGGCAGGTGAAATCGAGGCGGCGGTTTTGCGGGTCGGGGACGGCTCGCGGGGAGCCTCGATCCCTTCGGTTACCGCGGCAGCGGGCTCGACCACGTGTTCATGCAACCCGGCCGGCTCCAGGTGAGCCCCCTTCTCCTCCAACTGCTCGAGGTCAAAGAGCCCCTCCAGTTCTTCCAGATCGTCGAGTGCGTCGATCACTTCGACCTCCTCCAATTCGACCAACTCCTCGACCAGGTCCAGGTCCTCAAACGAGCCGATCGGCTCCGACAACTCCTCCACCGGCTCTTCCGGCGCCACCGGTTGCGATCCCTTCGGCGGCGCGGCATCCAAAGATGCGAGCAGGAAGGAGACCTCGGGGTCGTCGGGAGCCTGCAGCAGCGCCCGTTCCAGCATTTGCTGCGCCTTTTCGATCTCGGCGTCGGCGGCGTAAATCCTCCCCAAAAGCTTCAGCGCCGTCACGTTTTCCGGCTCGACGGCCAGCACCCGCTCGAGCGCAGGTCGGGCCTCATCGACCAGCCCCCGGTCGTGCGCCACCTCCCCCAATACCAGGAGAGCCTCAACGGAATCGGGATGCCGGGCGCTCCCTTTCTGGGCCACCGAAACGGCATCGTCCAAAAGCCCGAGCCTCCGGTACACCTCGGCAAGTTTCAAAAAACACATCGAGGAGGGATTGGCGCTCAGTTCGTCCTCGTAGCGCTTGATATCGGTCCAGAAGGAAAGGCTGTCATCGACCATCTGTCGTTCTCCGTCGGTTCTGGATCATACCGGGCATTGCTGCCCCGAACCCGTCTCTTGAATGCGCGCGGTGGCTGCCTACTCTGGGGGCGCGCCTTTCCAGGCGCGAATCAACCGCAACCGTTGTTACCGCCTTCGGCGGATCGCCCCTGGAAAGGCGCTCCTATAGAACTCCACAACCGGCGCCGATCGACCTGTTACTGGATACCGCAGACCCTCAAAAGCGCCCCGATGTCCCGCACCCGCTCCATCTTGTAATGGCCGATCCCGGCATTGCAGATGAAGAGCAGCCCGCTCTGGCGCACCTTCTTGTCGTGCGACAGCACCTCCAGATAGGAGTCGGCCGGATAGACCGGAAGCTGGCGCGGCAGCCCCAGCCGGGTAACCAGCGCCTCGATACGGGCGCAATCGTCGTCGTTGCAAAACCCGAACTCGCGGGAAATCCGCGCGGCCTGGATCATCCCGATGGCAACGGCCTCGCCGTGCAGGAACGCGCCGTACCCGGTGAGCGTTTCCACCGCATGGCCCAGGGTATGGCCGTAATTCAATACCGCGCGCACGCCCCCTTCCCGCTCGTCCTCGGAGACCACCCGCGCCTTGATGGCACAGGAACAGGCAACGGCACGAATCAGGGCCGCCTTGTCCCGGTCCAGCAGGGGACCGGCGTTTTCCTCAAGAAAGGTGAAAAATTCCCCGTCGAGCACCGCGCCGTACTTGATGATTTCGCCCAAACCACTCAGGTATTCCCGCTCCGGAAGCGTGTCCAGGGTGGCGACGTCGATCAGGACCGCCTTCGGCTGGTAGAAGGCCCCGATCAGGTTCTTGCCCCGTTCGTGGTTGATCCCGGTCTTGCCGCCGACGCTGGAGTCGACCTGGGAAAGGAGCGTAGTCGGGACCTGGACGAAGGGAATGCCCCGCAGATAGGTAGCCGCGGCGTAACCGGCCATGTCGCCGATCACCCCGCCCCCCAAGGCGATGAGGAACGAGCCGCGGTCGAGGCCGCCTTCAATGAGGCCGTCGTAGATGAGGTTGAGGGTGGCGCTGTTCTTATACGATTCCCCATCGGGAAGTTCGATCAGAAGCGGGCGGAAGCCGGCAGCCTGCAGGGAAACCCGCACCCGGTCATAGTAAAGGGGAGCGACCGTGGAGTTGGAAACAACGGCGACGGTTCCGGAAAGCCCGAGGCTTTGGCAAAGCTCGCCGATGGTATCAAGGATATTGGCGCCCAGGGTGATCTTATAGCTGCGGTCACCAAGAGCTACATCGATGGTTTCTACAGTCACTGGTACCTCTTCTTTCATAAAAAAGGCCTCAACTACGAGGCCGGAGAATATCATACACCATGCTTTGAATCAATTACCGATCATGTGAAGGTGTTTACGGTAGTTAGTTGCCTCTCTGTGGATGCCTTGTCCTCTTACCCGTCAATGTCGCTCCTACCGGCAATTCCCCGAATCGGCCACCTATAGCTGGCAGGTCGCGTTCAGAAACGAAACGCGACGTCCATCCTTTTAATATTCCCTCAGATACTCCAGATAGGATGCGTAGTTCCGGGAGGTCTCCGCGATGGAGTCGCCACCGAACTTCTCCATGAAGGCGTTGGCAATCTCGATGGCAACCACGGTTTCGGCAACGACGGATGCCGCCGGCACCGCACAGACGTCGGAGCGCTCCACGGTCGCCTCGTACGCTTCCTTGGTCACGATGTCCACCGACTTGAGCGGCGTGTAGAGCGTCGGGATCGGTTTCATGGCGCCGCGCACCACGAGCTCCTCGCCGTTGCTGATCCCCCCTTCGAGCCCGCCGGCGTTGTTGCCGGTCCGGTAGAAGCCGGTCGGATTCCCCGGCGTCCCCTTCCGCGCCGCATCGTAGAAGATCTCGTCGTGGACCTTGGAACCGGGAGTGCGGGCGGCCTCGAAACCGGCGCCGATCTCCACCCCCTTGAAGGCCTGGATACTCATCACCGCGGCGGCAAGACGTGCGTCGAGCCGGCGGTCCCACTGGACGTGGCTTCCCAGGCCGATGGGAACGCCGGTAACCCGGACTTCGACGACACCGCCCAGAGTGTTCCCCTCGGAGTGGGCCCAGTCGATCATGGCGATCATGTCCTTTTCGGCGGCCGGATCATAGGTATAAAGCGGGGACGCCGCCACCAGCTTTTTCAGCTCTTCGGCGGAAACGTTCGGGCGCGTGGCCTTTACCCCACCGAGTTCGACGACGCAGCCGTCGACGCGGATCCCGAAAGCGGCGAGGTAGGCCTTGGCAAGGGCGCCGACCGCCACCCGGACGCCGGTCTCGCGGGCGCTGGAGCGCTCCAGGATGTTGCGGACGTCGCGGTGATTGTATTTGAGAGCGCCGGGAAGATCGGCATGACCGGGGCGGGCGCGGGTTACCGCGATGCTCTCGTCGCGATGCTCCTCGTACGGCGACATCTTCTCATCCCAGTTCGCCCAGTCGTGGTTTTCCACCACGAGCGTGATCGGGGACCCCAGCGTCTCACCCCAGCGGACCCCGGAAAGAAGCCGGACCCGGTCGGTCTCGATCTTCATCCGGTCGCCCCTGCCGTAGCCACCCTGTCTCCGGATCAGATCCTGGTTGATCTGCTCTTCGGTCAATTTGAGACCCGCCGGGATCCCTTCCACTATCGCGGTCAATTGCGGTCCGTGCGACTCCCCCGCAGTCAGATATCTGAACATGCCCTCTCCTTATCTTGCTTGACTTACATTGAAACGACACCCATCACCGCCCGGTAACCCTGTCAGCACAAGAGCCGCGAGGCCGGCAACAGGCATCGCCGGATAATAACAGCATTTTTCCCGGTAGGCAAAAAATATCGCAGGGGGAAAAGCAATGCCAGCCTGGGGCGGTTAATCCCGCGATTACCTACCTCTTCGAGGGACCCAAACCCACAAAAAGCAAAAGCCAGGATTTACCTGGCTTTTGCTTTCGAACTAACTGCCGGAAGTGGCCCTATTTCGTTTGATACTTGGTGACCGTCTCCCTAGTAAGGTTTTTCTTGGTGTCCACTTCCATCAGGCTTCCCGAAAGGACGTACTTGGCCTTTTTGTCCATGTAGATCACCATCGGCTGGTTGCCGGCTTTGATTACCACCTCGACAAGCCCGGGGACCTGGCTGACCGCACGCACGTCAACCACCTGAAAATCTACTGGAATCAGCTTTTTCATCGACTCCTTGACCTGCTCCTTGGAAGGAGCGGAGGAGCATCCAGCCAGCAAAACAAACACCAGCATTGCAAGGTACTTCTTGGTCATAACATCGACTCCTTTTCGGGAAGATGGGCCACCACTGCTCAGGCGGTCACCCTCTGGTCCCGGACGGCTGCCCTGGCGCGCCGTTTCATCCTAAGGAAGGCATAGATCGGAAGCGCAAGCAGGGCCAACGGATACTTCACAGCGACGATGAGCGGCGTCAGCGCCCAGCGGGTCAGGAGCCGGAGCACGGGGTGCTCGTAGATGAAATCGGCGATCGGCGGGCTGTTCCGGTAGTAGAAGGCAACAAAGGCACGGCCCGGAGCCGATTTCAGAAGAACGTGGTCGCGGAAGTCGCGCAGCACCTTGACGTGCGGGTCCAGGTAGCTCCCGAAAGCCGCGGTCGCGATGAAGCAGCCACTCTTGCCGCCGGCCGAGGGAACCGTGGTGGTCGTGGTGCCACCGTTGCCGGGGGTGACGGTGGAGGTGGTGCCCACGACAATCGGATCCTGGATCGATCCGGCGGTCGGGTCGGAATCCCAGGTGTCATTGTCGGTCACGGCGAAGGTAACCGTGTTGCCGCTGCTGGAAACCGGGGTGACCTGGGTCCAGGTGTTGTTGACCACGCGGTAATAAACCGGGTTGGCAGGGAGAGCCTGGAAGGTGATGTCGACGTTGACCGTCCCGCCCGGGGTTACGTTGTCGACCCGGAAGGAGACTGCGTTGGTTGAGGTGAACCCGCTCGGTTTGGTCGAGGTGTTCAGGAGCGGTGCGGTAGTGGCCATGGTTGAGGAGGAGACGCTGCCCGTGTAACCGGTAGACATCGCGGCCGTCGCGGTGGAACCGGTCCCAACTACCGGGAAAGTGTATTTGGCCCCGCTCAGCGTGTTGATCGTGAGCGTCCCGCTGTAGGCCTGGTTTGCCGTCGGGGAGAACGATATCGGAAGCAGGAGGTTCGCGCCGACGCCGAGCGAGTACTGGGTCGGAATGGGCGCGGTGAAGCCTGGATCGCTGAAACTGTAGTCGGTGATGGTTATGGACGAGGTGCCGCCGTTGTGCAGATAGACGGTACGCATCGTCTTCGAGCCGCCGGTCAGGACACTCCCGAAGCTGAGGTAATTGACCTGGTTGGTCCCGTCGGTGAAGGTGACCGAACCGGTGTTGGTGGTCGTGGTGTTAACAAAGATGTCCAGCAGCTTGGTAGCGGTGAGGTGGTTGGCGTCGGTAACTTGAGCGACAAAGTAGTAATCACCGGCCCCACTGGCGGATCCGCTGATGATGCCGGTAGCCGAATCAAGAGCGAGCCCCGGGGGGAGCGAACCGGAGGCGATGGACCAGACATACGGCTTGCTCCCGCCACCGGCCTGGAGGGTGTAGGTGTAGCTTGCGCCCCCCGTTGCAGCATCCGGGGCAGTCGTGGTGATGGTCGGGGTAGTAGAGGTGGTCACGTTGATGGTATACGGCTGCGACGCGGTCTGGCCCTGGTGGTCGGTGACCAAAACGGTGAAGTTTGAGACCCCCTGGGTATCGGGGGTACCGGTAATAGCACCGGTCACCGGGTCGATCGTGAGGCCGTGCGGCAACGAGCCGGTGGATACCGTCCAGACGAAAGGTCCGGTGCCGCCGGTAATGGTTGGGGAGACGGAATAGGCGGTGTTGACCACGGCGGCAGGAAGTCCGGTGGTCTGGAAGGACATTGGGGAGAGAACTTTCAGATTGAAGAGCTTCTTCGCGGTGAGCCCGTTGGAATCGGTGACCTGGACTACGAAACTGTAATTGCCGGCGCCGGTCGGTGTACCGGAGATGGTGCCGCCACCGGAGAAGGTGCTGCTGGTGGCGTCGAGCCCGGCAGGGACGGTGCCGCTGGTTATCGACCAGGTGTACGGTGCGACGCCGCCGGTCTCATCGAGGGTGACCGTCACCGGGGTGTTGACGGTCATGTTGGCGATGGATGAGGTGCTGATTTTGAAATCGGTGGTGGCACCCTGGAGGTTGATGGTTTGGGCCCCGTTGGTGGCATCGCTGGTCACGTTGAAGCTGGAAGTGAAGGTCCCGGTGTCGGTTGCGGAGGGTGCGAAGGTCACCAGCACCTGAAGGCTTGCGTTCGGCAGCAGGGTAATCGGGGTCGCCCCGATGAAAACGGGGGTGAACTGGGTGACCGCCGGCAGCGAGATATTGGAGATCGTCAGCTTGGAATTGCCGGTGTTGGTGAGGGTAACCGACAAGGTCTTGCTACTGCCGGAGGCGATCAGTCCGAAGTCCAACGCGCCCGGCGAGACGGTGAGAACGCCGCCGGCTCCGACGCCGGTGAGGTTGACGACCTGGGTGCCGCCGTTGGTCTGGATGGTCAGGGTGCCGGTATAGGTTGCAAGAGCGGTGGGCGCAAAGCGAACAGTAACCGTGGCTTTACCACCCGCCGTGACCGTTTGCACCGGCGGGCCCTGGACGGAAAATGCCGAGGATCCGCCTATGGTGAAGCTGTTGACGGTTAAGTCCGTGTTTCCGCTGTTGCCCAAGGTGAAGGTCAGATCCTTGGTGCCGTTAGGAATTGCCACCGCCCCGAAATCGAGCGTAGATGTTGAAACAGTGGCATTGGGCTGGATGCCGGTGCCGGTCAGGTCGACGACGGCATTCCAGGAACTGTTGTTGGTGATGATGTTGATCTGTGAGTTGATTCCGGAGAAGCTGCCAGCCTGGGTCGGGGAGAAGCGCACCCCGAGGGTCATCGAATCGCCAGGCTGGAGGGTAGTCGGGAGGGACGGCCCCGAAACGATGCTGTAGGGTGCCGCGAATCCGGAGAGGCTGCTGATGGTGATCGGCGCGGTTCCGGTGTTCGACACCGTCATGAACTGATCACTGTTGCTCCCTACCGGTACGTTGCCGAAAGCCAGGGAGGAGTGCCCGGGGGCAGTCTGGGAGCTCAAGGTCAACTGTCCGGAAACCGCAACAGCATTGAGGCTGATGATCTTGGTGGACTCGGCATCGGAGCTCACCGTGAAACTGGAGTTGAAGGTAAGGCTCGTCGCACTGCCGAGATCGGCAGTGGTCGGATGGAAAAGTACCGTGTACACGACCTCCCCGCCCGGCGGCAGCACTGCGGAGTTTTGCGGCGTGACACTGAACGAGCCAAGGGTCGGCGAAGAGACGTTGGTGATGGTAAGGGTGGTATCACCGGTGTTCTTGATCTTGAACGATTTGGACGCGTAGGTCCCGACCGTGACGGTGCCGAAATCCAAAACCGGCGGGATCAGCGGCGAGTTGTCCAGGTACAGCACGGTCAGCTGCGGCTGGCCGAGGCTGAAGAGCTGGCCGTAGAGGTCGGAGCCGGTGACGGCGGTGTTGCGCGCGTCTTTCCAGATGGCGAGGAACTGGTGCAGGTCGTTGTCGTAGGCGACCGAGGGATTCAACTGGCTGCCCGGCGCCACGGTGATGGCGTAGTTTGCGCCGCGCAACGACCCCTCAGTGTCGACGAACTGCCCGAAGATGTCGAGGTTTTCCGTGGAGGTCTGGCTGTTGCGCCCGTCCTGCCAGGCGACGAAGTGGCGCTGGTTGACGGCGTCATAGCTGACCGCTGGGCTGGTCTGGTTAGTGGCGGCCACGTTCGCGTCGAGGGTGCCGTCTCCGTTGTAATCCTGGTAGCCGACGAAGATGTTGTTGCCGTAGAGGCCGGCACCGGAACTCACCAGCTGGCCCCATATCTTGTGCGTCTTTCCGTCGCGCATGTCCTCCCACACGGTCAGGAACCGTTTGGCGATCGGGTCAAAACCGATCGACGGGTTGTTTGACTGTGCCGTAGTGTTTCCGTTGTCGAGGTATTTGGAGTAGATGACCCCCTGTGGCACTTCCTTTTCAAACAGGGCATAGGCGTGAGACTGGCCGTTTTCGTAATTGGCTTCACTGTGGGTGAACTTCACCTGCTCGCCGGCGTCACAGTTGAAGTTACTGTTGGAATCGGTACAGGCGACGCTCAAGGTCGCCTTTCTCCGGATACCGTCCCAGGCCATCAGGATCTCCGGCGAGGTGGAATCGGCAGCGAGGGCTATATTGGTGACCTGAATGAAAAACTCGTATTCGGCAGAACCAATTGTGGTGCTGGACTTATCCTCACTGATGGTTCGGTTGGTCGAGGTCAGCTGGTTTCGGATGATGTCCGCGCCGGTGAGCCCGGTTTCGCTCGTGGTAAAGGCGAGATCGGTCCCCTGCAGCACCGCGTAAGCCGGATAGGTATTATCCCCGACGTAAGTCCTGATGAAGCCGTTCGCGTTACGCGGCCCCGGGAAGAAAAGCTCATCGTAGAAGTTTTGCAGCAGCCGCGACTCTACCCAGGCGATCCAGAAGCGATCCCGCACCGGATCGTAAACCACCTTGGGTCCTTTGCGTGAGAGCAGCCCATCGGTGGGATCGGGGATCACGGCGGAGTCGTAAGTCGTGTCGACGTAGGTCCACGTGGCGATGATTTGGGCGTTTTTCGCCGGAGCGGCATCGTACGTCAGCGAGACAATGCCGGACGTATAGTCGATGGAGCCATGCCCGCCGGCGAAGCCCGGTGCCTGCAGCGCTCCGGAGCCGTTGTCGGTCAGGGTCACCCCACCCAGCCCGACCGTCACGATAACCGTGCCGGACGTCACCGCCGGGGTAATGAACCCAGTGAAGGTGGCGGTAGTACCGTCACCGGTACCAAGCAGCTTGGTGGCACCGGCGTGCGTGGTGTACGTGGGAACGACGGCGTGGGTCGAGGGAAAGTTGAAGTTGATGGGGGTACCGTCGGAAGGGGCCTGGGGCGTGTAACTGTTATCGGTGCTGGCCGGGATCTTCGTGTTGGGGATCGTCGCGAAGTAGACGTATCCGTAATTGACAGAAGCGACCACCTGGGAGCTGTACTTCATCACCGAGCCGAAGGTTACCGACAGGGCACCGGTAGCGTAGTTGATGGTACCAGTCGCCCCGTTGGGGCCACTCAGGTTGCCGGCCCCGTCATCGGTAACAGCAACGTCACCGGTAACCGTGAGGTAGCCGGGGTGAGCCTGCAGACCGGCCAGGACGGCGCCGGTAAGGGTCCCGGTAAAGGTCTTGTGATCGGCAGTGGTAGTGATCGCCTGCGACGCGCTGGTTCCCCGGGCGTCCTGCCAGGTGATCACCAGCTTGTGATCGGTCCCGTTCGTGGCCGGATCGTGCCGGTAAGCGACCTGCGGCACCGTCTGGTTCTGCTGTGCCTGGGTGATGGGGAAGGCAGCGCCCAGCGCGGAACCGTCCGGTTTGAGAAATTGCCCGTAGATGTCGGACCCGCTGGTGAGCCGGTTACGGTAATCCTCCCAGACGCTGAAGTACACCTTCTTGTCCGGTATGTAGATGACCTGGGGATTCTGCTGATCATCCGTGGCATTGGAAACGATCAACGCAGAGGAGATCGTCTTGAAGGTCCTCTTGCCGGGACCGGAACCGGTAGCCTGGTCCGGACGGCCGGTACAACCGGCAAAGACAGAAAGCAGGAGCGCCAAGACGGCGAGGACGCCAACTGCACGGTTTTTCATGCTAAACCTCCGAAACAGGTGCAAAGCTCTTTGCAAAGCTAAAAAACAGGTTCCAGCCGATCGAAACGGGCGGGAGAGGCGGACGTTAGAGACCGTTGGTGTAGGTCACATTGGTGCGGGCCTGGAAGCTGCCGTTGGTTCCCCCAAACTCGGTACCGAAGAAGGTGACGATTGCTTCGTAACTGTAGCTATTGGGGGTGCCACTCTGCATCTTGGCATCGGCCTTCTCGATCGCGGTTGTGGTCGGGGAAGTAAGATAGATCTGCGCTGGCTGGGTCCCCCCCCCGGCAGGCAACAACAGCGCCAGACCTCCTCCGGAGGGGTCGGTGATGGCGGGGCCCCCGTTGAGGGGCACGTAGGTGACGGTGTAGCCGGTAATGGAGATAGGCTGTGCGGTAATCGTAGTCGAGGTCGGACTGGTGAGCGGGGTCGAGGTGATGGTCACCGAAAGTGCGACATCGGTGGGCAGCGGCGACTGTAAGACGTTGACAGGAACCAGCGGGGTGAGGATGGACGCGCTCACCGTGGCCGTCTTGAAAACGGCGACGCTGGGTCCGGGGTTGGTGTCACCGCAGGAAGCAAGCATGACAAGAGCTGCCAGGCAGGAAGCAGCGCGCAGGAGTTTTTTTATATTCACAGGGGAGCTCCTCGACTAGCTTACGATCTTCGGGGTGATGAAGATCAAAAGCTCGGTCTTTGACTTGATCTTGGTATTGGACTTGAACAGCCACCCCAGAAGCGGGATGTCCATGAGGAACGGGACGCCGGTGTCGGTTTCGGTGTCGCTGTCCTGGTAGATGCCGCCGATGACGGTGGTCTCGCCGTTGGCGACCAGAAGCTCGGTGGTCGCTTCCTTCTTGTTGATCGGCGGCGGGGTCCCGGTTCCCGGGGAGTTGTTGCTCGCCTTGATCTTCATGCTGACGGCGCCATCGGAGGTGATGTGCGGCGTGACCTCCAGGGTGAGCGCTGCCTCGACGAATTCGGTCTTGGTACCTTCGGCGGAGGTGGTCTGGTAGGGGATCGACTGCCCCTGGGAGATCTTCGCCGCCTTGTTGTTGAGGGTGACCACCTTCGGTGTCGAGATGACCTTCACCTGCCCGACCGTCGCCGCGGCGGAAAGCCGCATGTCAAGCTGCACGTTGCTGGTGAGCTTGCCGAACGACATCCCCAGGGCGATGCCGCCGGTGCCGGTGGCGCCGGGAGGAGAAGTGGAGACGACGCCGCCAAAGCCGGTATCGACGGTGTTGATGTTGGCAAAGGGCGCGTTGGCATCGCGGTAGCGCAGCCCCCACTGAACCCCGAGATCCCGGGTGAAGGTCGAGCTCGCCTCGACGATGCGCGCCTCGATCATGACCTGTTTCTCGGGGAGGTCGATGTTTTTGAGCAGGTTACGCATGTCGTCCAGGGCGGGCTGGATGTCCTTCACGATGAGCCGGCTGGTCCGCTCGTCGACCGAGATCTTGCCGCGCGCGGTCTTCACCGACTCGAACTGCTTCTGCACGTCGCCCACCGAGGCGTAGTTCACCTCGAAGACCATGGTCTTGAGCTCCATGGCGCTCTCCGCGGCCGCCTTGGCGGCCCGCTCTTCCTCGGCCTGGTTCTTCATCCGGGAGCGCGGCTTGATCTGGACGATGTTCCCCTCGCGCTGCATCCCGAGATCCTTGGCGTCGAGGATGACGTCGAGCGCCTGGTCCCACGGGACGTTGACCAGCTTCAGGCTGATGGTCCCGGTGACGTCGTCGGAGATGAGGAAATTCAGGTTACTCACCTCGGCGATGAGTTGGAAGATCTTGCGCACGTCGGCATCGGAGAATTCGAGGGTGACCCGCCGTCCCTTGTAGAGCTTTTTCGGGGTTTGCGACGAAGGGAGCTCGATGATCCCCTCTTCCGGACGCGGGACGATCTCTTCATCAATGGCCGTGGCACCGGGGGCCGCCTTGGCGGCAGCAGCGCGGCCGACGGTGCCCGAGGCGATGCGGGGCGCGGCGACCGGGGGCGCGATCGGGCGGGGAACTTCGCGGTTCTTGATGTCCCACACCAGGAGGTCACCCTCGCGGCGCAAGGTGGAGGGCGGATTTCCCTTCACCTTCACCAGGAACTTGGCCACGTAGCCCCCCTTGGTCTTCACCTGGTAAGGGGTGACCGAGACGACCTGGGAGCCGAACGCGGAGGTGTCGAGGGCCCGCTGCAGCTTCTTGGGGAGCTGGCAGTTGCGGACCGAAAGGGAAAGCCCCTGGGGACCGTGCACCGGCTTGCCGGGCAGGCACTCGGGATCGAGCTTCATCAAGATGCGGGAGAAACCGTCGACGACCTTGAAATCGACCGACTCCAGCATTCCGCGGGAACGGGAGGCGGGGCGGGCCCGTTCTTTGACGGGCGCCGGTTCCGGAACCGCAGCCGGTTCCGATACGGCGGGAGCGGCGGCAGCGGCGGCAAGCTTGGAGGAGACGGCGGCCTGGGCCGCCTCGGCGGCAGCGGGCTGGGTGGAGGCGGTGGCCACTGCGGCCGGAGGGAGCGCGGCATTGGTCGATACGCTCACCTCGGCGGCCGGGGCGGCAGCGGCGGCAACCGGAGGGGTTACCGGTGCCGGCTTGGTCCCCACCCCTTTGAGGCGGATCTTCAACCCGTTTTCGGTCTTCACCACGTCGTACGGGGGGAGGGTTTCCTGGGAGGCGTCGAGCACGACCCTAAGCTTGTCCGGTGTGGTACCGATGCGGGCATTGGCGACGCCCAGCTCCCCGATGGGAACGACCTTGCCGCCGACGGCGTTGCGGGTCCCGAAGACATCGAGGACGATCCGGTCCGGCTTGGTGAGCTTGAAGCTGTTGAAAGTCTCCGGGTGCCCCTGAAAGGTGAGTTCCACACCGTCGGAAACCGGAGTGACCATGGTGAGGGCGCGTCCCTGGGCCGGTTCGGGCTTTGCCTCCGGCTCGGGTTTCGCCTCCGCTTTGGGCGCCGGTTCCGGCTTTGCTTCCGGCTGGGGCTGTTGGGCAACCGCCTCGGCCTTGGGCGCATTCGCCTCGGCAGCCGCCGGAGCAGCCGCGGGAACGGCCGTTTCGGCCGGTTTCGCCTCCTCAACAGCCTTGGCCTGCGCCTCGGCAGCTTTCGGTGCGGCGGGGACCTCAGCCTTGGCTTCCGGCGCCGCCGGTGCGGCAGCCGCCGCGGCCGGTGCCGGGGATGCCTGGGGAGCGGCCGTCTTCACCTCCCCTTCCGGCTTATTCAGCGAGATGAAGAGCGCCATCTTGTCCGCGGGATCGGTGCTGACCGCAAACTCGGTGTCCTTGTTCAGGGAGAGCTCCACCCGGGTCAACACCCCGCCACCGACTTCCTGACGGCTGACGTCGACCTTCTTGATGTTGCCGGAGGGGGAGAGGACCGGGGAGCCGACCGAACCGGGCTCGGTCTGGGAAAGGTCCACCACCACCCGCGGCGGGTCCGCCTCCTTGTAGGAGGTGTAGGTGAACGGTTTGTCGCTGGTCAGTACGATCCGGGTGCGGGTGTCCTCATCGAGAACCCGCAGGGATTGCAGGGTGGCGCGGGGCGAGGTCATCTGAGCGGATTCGCCGACCGGGGACATCCTCTTCACGCAGCCGGGAACGATCGCCAGCAGGAAGATCAGGGCGATGGCCTGACGGAGGGATTTGCTCGGGCTTATTCTCATCTGAAACGCTCCTTACCTTTTCTTGGCCAGCGTAAGCACGATTTTTCGCTTCTTCACGTGACCCCTTCCTTCTTTGAACGATTCCACGACCTCGACCCCCGAGGCGCTGATCCTTGTGATACGCCCTTCGTTGCTCCCCAGCGGCATCCCCACCTGGACCACGTACCCTTTCCCGGCCGGGTCCACCACCAGCGCCTTGTTTTCCCTGAGTCCCGCGATGATCCCGACTACCCGGAACTTGCTCACGTCGTAGCTTTGGATCGGAAGGAGGTCACCTTCCCTTCTCGGGGCGGTCTGGGGAGTCGCCTGCTCCACCTTGGCCTGCGGCGGCGGTTCCACCATGAAGGGTTTGAAAGGGTCGACGCGGTTTTTGAAGCTGAGCTGGGTCCCCGCGACCGGGTGGCGCACCGCGGAACTCGCCTGTCCCTGCAGGGCGGCTGGTGCGGGAGTGGTCGCGGCGCTGGGTGCGGACGCAGCCCCTGGAGCAGCCCCGGGCGCAGTTTGCGGCGCGGTAACGGGCGGGACCGCCGGCTGAGGCGAACGGGGCGCGCTCGCCTGGGGCGGCCGGTGCGGCATCGGGGTGAGCTGCTTGGGCTCCTCCTTCTTCTTGCACCCGGCAGTCGCCGCAACGGCAAGCGCCAAAGCAAGCAGCAGGACCGTGCTATTTCGGAGCGGGTTTCTTTTCATCCTTGGTCTCTTTTTTATCCAGGAAGCGGAAGGTCGTGGCCAGGCAAGTAACCTTCAACGTGGTTTTTCCCCCGCTGCTCTTGATGTCGGAGAAGTTCACGTTGTTGATGTTGACAATCCTGGGGAGATTGGACACGGCGACGAAGAAGTCGGCGACGCTGTAAAAGTTCCCCGAAACGGAGATGTCCACCGGTACCGCGGCATAGAACTCCTTGGGCTCCTCGGGACGCGGCTTGAAAAGGAGAAAGTCGAGTCCCGCCCCTTTGCCGAGGCTGGAGATGCTGGTCAAAAGCGACGGGATCTCCTTGGAGTTGGGAAGTTCGGTAAGCGCGCTGTCCAGGTCTTTCTTGAGCTGGTCGAACTCGCGCTTGTAACGGGGCAGGTTGTTGGCGATCTCCCGGTTTTTCTGGATCTGCTTGTCAAGGTCTTCCAGCTTCCCCTTGAGCTGACTCAGCTCTTCCATGCGCGGCTTGTAGAAAAGGTAAAAGAAGAGCGCCCCCTCGAGAATGAGGATCAGCACCAGCAGGGCAACCTTCTGCCGGGTCGGGAGCTTGAGGATTTTCTCTATCTGCGGGTCCATTACATCCCTCGCTCGGGTTACGGCTTGCCGGCGTTACCCTCGGGCTTGCCGGCCCCCTCGGGTTTCCCGTTGGTGTCGGGCTTTTTCGTGGCGATGACGAAGGAAAGATCGAACTTCTTCCCCTTGACCCCGCCGAATTCCGCCTGTTCCGACACCTGCAGCTCCACGTTGCTGAAGGCGCCGGAGTTCTGCAGGTTGCGCATGAACTGGGCGATCAGGTCCTCGCTGAAGGCCATGCCGGAAACGGTGACGTTCGGGCCGTTCTCGGTGTACCGGGTCAGCCACAGCTTTTCGGGAACCGCGTCGGAGAGGGCCGCCAGGCGGTTGGCCGGTCCGATCTTCTCCTTGCGCAGCTGGTTTAGGACGTCGAGCTTCTTCTTCACCTCGGCCTGCAGCTTCTTCAGGTTGTCGATCGCCCCGATCTTCGACTTGAGCGCCTTGAGTTCGTTCTCGTCGCTGTCGATCTGCTGCTTGGCGGTGGCGATCTTGGTGACGGTCAGAAAGTACAGGGCGCCGGCGACGACCAGAACCCCGACCACCGAGAGGACCAGGATGGAGATCTGCTGCCGTACCGTCTCTTTCTTCTTGGAAGCCCGCAGGGGCAAGAGGTTGATGCGTATCATTTGTCCCCGGCCCTCCTCGTCGCGAGCCCCGTGGCAACCGCCACCAGGGGACCGATCTCCCTGAGGTAGTCGGGGTCGAAGTCTTTCTCGTTCGCGGTGACCTTGTGGAACGGGTTGAGGATCTCCACGGGGAGGGCGAGTTTTTGCTGCACGGTCTCCACCAAAAGGGCGGCCTTGGCGGTCCCGCCGCTCAGGTAGACCTTGGCGATCCGCTCCTCGCCGGCGGTGGAGTTGTAAAACTCGAGCGAGCGGCGCATCTCCTGGGCCAGCGAGTCGTTCACCCGCTGGAAGACCCCCACCAGGCGCTCATCGTTGGAGTTGGCCGCGGTGAGCTTGAGGTGCTCGGCCTCCTCGCGATTGAGGGCGAACTGCTTCTGGATCTCCTCGGTGTAGAGGTTTCCGCCCATCTGCACGTCGCGGGTGAAAAGCGAGACCCCACCCTTCACGATGTTGAGGTTCATGATGCTCGCGCCGACGTTCACCAGCGCGACCACCTCGGCGGGGTCCGGCTCATAATTGGTTTCGAAGGCGTTTTGCACGGCGAAGGAGTCGACGTCGACCACGACGAGCTTCAGCCCCGCCTCGGCGAAGACCGAGAGGTAGTCGTTGATGATCTCCTTCTTGCTGGCCACCAAAAGGACGTTCATCTTCGAGGGATCCTGCTCGTCGGGGGAGAGGATCTCGAAGTCGACGTTGACGTCGTTGATGTCGAAGGGGATGTACTGCTCCGCCTCCCAGTGAATCTGGTCCTCGAGCTCCTCGGCCCCCATCAGGGGAAGCGAGATCTTGCGGATGATGACCGCGTTGCCCGAGATGGAGCAGACGGCGTCCTTGGCGCGCACCCCGAGGCTTTCCACCAGCCCCTTGACGGTAGCCACTATGGACGGGGTATCCATCAGGGTGTTGTCGACGATCGCCTCGCCGGGAAGCGGCAGGATTCCCACATTGAGAAGCTGGTAGCCCCCCTTCGACTCGCGCAGCTGTACCAGCTTCACCGCGCTCGAGCCGATGTCGATCCCCACTACATCCTTTTTCCTCAGGAAGAGCATGGTTTGGTCCTGTTCTGGGGTCTAGTCCTGGAACACCCGATTCTTTTCGGCAAGAGAGAACCCCAGCGCAAGTAAAATTTTGCGTTTGGTCTCCATCCGGCACTCCTCGCCCCGCTCGATACGGTCGATGGTGATCGGGGACACTCCGGCCAGCCGTGCCAGCTCGGCCTTGCTGATCAGGCGCTCCTCGCGCAGCTTCTTTACGCAGTTTGTGATGGATGGCGTCATGTTCCTCACCTGGTCTCCGCGGATTTTCGGTGAGAGTTGCATCATTTGGAAAGAATTGTCAAGAAATTATTGTCAGTTATATATAGTTATAGGTATTTTATACTAACAGAGCCAAATTCATGACACAGTTAAAGACATAGGTTTAGATGGTACCAACAAAAAAAGGGGTTGCAAAAAAATTTCACAGCCCCTTCCTTTGCCAAAATGGGCCCTGCGCCTAATAGGAATAGAGCACCGAAAGCCTTGCCTTTTCCCGGGTTTGGTCCTGCCGTTGCCCGAACACCGAGATGCTGAAGAGAGCGGGGATGTGCACCGGGTGCACCCCCTCCTCGTTCCCCGCCACCGAGCTCCCCTGGTCCAACAGATCGATGGCGTAGCGGTCCGAGTTCCCCGGCACCGTGTCCACGATCTTGGTGGAGATGGTGAAGCCGGAGTTAGCGTCGGTCCCCTTGAGGGTGAAGACCAGGTCCGGGTGGTCCCAGGCGTAAGGGGTCTGGTTGGCCTGGCTGCAGGAGCTCCACTGGCCGGTGGGGAGGTTCATCTTGGCGGTGAGGCAGTCCACCGAGACGGCTCCGATCTGGAGCCCGATGTTGGAGAACCGGCTCTGCAGGTCGGTGGCGATCAGGGTCGCGGCATCGGTCTTCAACATGAGCTGGGGGAGGATCTCCTGGCCGAGCGCCTCCACCCCCCCCTGGGTCGCCGCGAGCACGCTCCGGTAGCGTTTCTGGGTCGCCGAGACGTGGGTCCCCATGAGGACGGAGTAGATGAGCGCGGTGGAGATCACCAAAGCCAGCGTGGTCAGCATCAAGGCGGTGATCAGGGCGGCACCCTTTTGGTTGTCGAGCGGTGCGGGCAGCGGCATGGCGTGTCCTAGTTCAGGTTCTTCGGGTTCACTACGATGGTGTAGACCTTCCAGCGGTAGTGCTTCCAGCAGTCGGGCTGCCGCGCGGGGCATTTGGCGCCGATCACCGCCGGGAGGTCGAAGAGACTTCCGTGCCCGAACTCCCCCACCGGGACCGTCGATTTCGGGTAGACGTAGTCCCGGTCCATCTTCCCCTCGTGGGCCAGCACGTAGACCCGGACCTCCCGGACCTGGTCCCGGATGTCCCGGGCGGTAGCCGCGGCGGCGGAAAAGCCGGTGACCTTGTCGTCGTGCAAATCGATCGTTCCGTTCAGGCGCGAGTCCTGGGTGAAGCCGTAGACCACCTGCAGGTCCGCCACGCACTCCAAAAGGGGCAGGGTCTGGAAACTCCCGCCCGGGTTGAGGATCCCCTTGTAGAGCACGGCGGTCTGGGGGGCACAGCGGCTGTTGATGTCATCGGGGCGGAAAAGGTAGTAGTCGGCACGGTTGAACGGTGCCGCCGGATCCGAGCTGCTGTCGCCGTCGAGGAGGCCGTAGACGAGGTAGTTGTCGTTGAGCGCCTTGGGCAAAAAGGCGGGCGAGTTCTGGACCAGGTGCCCCAGGCTGTCGAAGGGGAAAAAAAACTGCGCGCCGTTCATGACCAGTTCCCTGGTCCCCACCCCGCTCCGCGTCGTGGCATTGAGCGCGATGGCCTTGTCCAACGATCCCAGGCGCAGGTCGGTATCCCCGTTCTTGGTGGCACGCACCACCGGACCATAGGTCATATAGCTGGTCTTTCGGGAGGCGTCGCTGCTGCCAAGGGCGCTCCCCTTCAGTACCAGGTAGTCGGAGTGGTTGAAGCCGACATTGTCACCGGAGACGATCGCCCTGGGGGAGTGGTTCGGCGCGTCGTTGTAGGGGGCGGGATCGGGTGGCTTGTTGGTGCCAGAAACGGACGCTGCCTCGCTGTAGACGATGTCGTTCTGGAAGGACCAGGGAAGCCCGAACCCGGCGAGTTCCAGGTCGGCCCGCAGCACCTCCAGGCCGATCAGCCCCTCGATCTCGGTCTCGGAGGAGCGGATGGTCTGCCCCGAGGTCAGCACGATCCGGTTGAAGGAGGCGGTGGTCAAGGTGAGCACGATCCCGAAGATCACCAGCACCACCAGCAGTTCCGCCAGGGTGTATCCCTTTTCCGTGGCCAGCGGTCGCGCGTTCATCTGCGCAGCACCGAGCTTATGGCATGGGAGCTGTGCAGCCCCTTGTAGCTCCAGTCAACGGTGACGGTCAGCCTGCGGGCGGAGCCGTCGTCGGGAGTGCTGATCGGCTCCCAGTCCTTGGTCACCTGGAACGGCTTTTCGATCCCCCGGATGGTGCGGGTCGTCCCGCCAACGTAGCGTCCCGTAGCCAGGCTCGTCGAGTACATCCGGAAGTGGTTCAGCTGCTCTTCGGCCAAGGAAACGGCCTCGTCGCGGAGCTTGTTCTTGAGGTCGTGGTCGATGGCGACGTTGACCGACTGGAGCATCCCCAACAGGCCGATCATCATGATCACCACGGCGGCAAGGACCTCGATGAGGGTGAACCCGGCACTATTTGAGGTCGATGTAGTCTTCATTGCAGTCCTTTCCCGGTTGCCGCTTGCCGATCGAGATCCGGGTGGGGGAGATGATCACGCTGTCCACGCTCCCGGTCCCGCCCTGGTCTTCGATGCAGATATCTCCTTTGAGGTTGGCCATCCCGCGCTGGTCGAACTTGATCTGGGATGCGCCGTAACTGAGCTTTACGCTCACCGGAAAGGCGAGCCGCGTGGTGCGCGGCGTGTCGTCGGCGACGTTGGAAGAATAGACGTGGAAATGGTCCGGCGCGAACCGCACCAGGACCTCCCGCTGCTGGGTCACCGCGTAGATCCGGGCCCGCATCAGCTCCGCCCGCAGGCTCCGGGTCTGCTGGTCGCTTTTGTAGCGCTGCAGGTACTCCCGGTATTTTATGGTGGCGAAGCTCCCCAGTAGGGTCGTGATCGCCAGGACGACCAGGATCTCGATCAAGCTAAAGCCGCTCCGGTCCATGTCAGCGCTCCTGGATGTGCAGGATCTTCTTCACCGGTTTCAGACCGGCGTTGGTGACGATCTTGAGCCCGCCGGGCCTCCCTTCGATCGCCCCTCCCCGCCTTCCCCCCTTGTCGGTGAAGGAGCTCCCCAGGCCGATTTCCTGCATCCCCCCGGACGACTGGCGCACCAGCGCCTTGCCGTTCACCCGGACCGTCCCCCCCGGGGCGGCGAGGCTCGCCCCGCTGTCGTAGCGCACCCCCCAGAGGTAGGAAGTCCCCTCGGGGTGGCAGAGGTCGGTGGAGGGTTGGTAGGTGGTGAAGTAAACCGCGCCGTTGGTCATCGAGGTGGGGTCGACCACCACCCGTTCCGCCCCGGAATTGGCGTCAGCCGGATCGAGGGTGATGTACCAGCCGCGCGAACCGAGGGGGAGCCCGTTCGGGTCGTAGCTCCCATCCGAGGTCTTGTTGGTGAGGCTATTCGTGAAGTCCGAAATGGTGTTGGCACAGGTGGCGGCGCTGAAGGTGTTGTCGGCCGTGTAACAGGAGGCATCCTCGCGCACCCCGAAGATCGCCCGCTGGGAATTCATGTCGTCCTGGCCGTAGAAGTAACGGCCGGTGCCGAAGAAAAGCCAGAGCTTCTGATGGGCCCGGTCCTGGAGCTTGACCACCGCGGTGGTGACCGGCCCGATGCCGTCGATGACCATGCTGGTCTTCCATCGGGACGGGTCCGTGGGGTCCTCCCCGGTCACGACCCGCAGCACCCCTCCCCCCCAACTCCCGTCGTCGTTGTTTTTGGTGTACCCGAGGTAGAGGGCGTCGTCCTGGTAGTAGCCGGTGGCGGACGGGTTCCACTTGTCGACGTCGATCCCGGCCCCGGTGATGGTTCCCCCGAAGGCGTTGCCGATGCCGGTGTCGATGACCCAGTAGTTGGTCCCGCGCACCAGGGGGGGCACGGCGTTCAGGTCAACCACGAAGATCTTGAGGTTTTGCCCGGAACTCCCCTTGAACTGGCAGAGGCTTCCGTCGACGGGGCCGGTCGGCCCGGAGGCGAAGACGGCATACCAATGGCCGTTGCGGCTGTTATCCGGCGTGCCGTCGGCCCGACGCGCCGCCAGCCGGACGATGGCGGCCCCGGAGGTGGAAAAGCCGAGATCGGGATCCGAAAGTTCCCAGAGGAGCCGGGGCGGGGACGCGGAAGATCGCGCACCGGAGACCGGGTCGAAGCTCTGGTCGGTTACGTCCAGAGCGAAATAGGAGGACAGTCCGGCATCGGCAACCGGTGCCTTGACGCAGGTGCCGCTGTCGGCGATGGCGTCCTTGCAGGAGTCCCCCAGGGGACGCGAGGCGCCCCCCAGTCCCATCCCGCCAACGAGGACGGTGCGCCAGCTGGAACTTGCCGGCACGTTTCCGCTGGTGGTCAGCGTCTGCTTGGGGCAGTCCCAGTATGCGGAGCGGCTGCAGCTCCCGGCGGGATCTCCGATGGCGGCATCGACCAGGGTGATGCCGCCGTCGACGAAGCTCAGGTGCGGGTACTGCACGTCCGCCAGGTACTTGAGGTACGGCAGGGCGTTTTTGGGGATGAAGGCCCATTCCTCCCGCCCCAGGTCCGCCCCGGTAAGGGTCGCCTTGGTCGGTTCGGACCCGGAGGAGTTGAGCATCCCCAGTTGAAAAGCGTGCAGCATCCCGTCGTTGGCCCCGACGTAGACCATGCCCCGGTGCAGGTAATCGGGGAGATCGGTGAAGCCGTTGCCGCCGAAGAGGTTGCCGTAGCTTTGGTCCGCATAGCCGCGCGAGGGGGCGAGATGGTAGCTGTTCAGGGGGGCGGTGGACTGCACCCGGGGCGTCGACGAGACGATGTCGCCGAGCTTCCAGACCTTGGCGGCGCCCCCCAGCAGGGGATACGCGATGGTCCGGTTGCGGTACTGGGGAAAGTCGTAGCCGCGGACGTAGGAGATGATGTTGCGCGCCTCCGGCTCATCCGTCGCCTGCAGCACTCCCCGGATCGCCGGCTGGGTGACGTCGAGCGCGGTGAAGTCGGTGACCGTTCTCCCGTCGGTCTGGGTATAGATCCTGCGATCCGCGGCATCACGCTGCCACAGCTTGGTTCCGGCGCGCCACAGACTCTGTACCGCCTCGGGGGTCACCGTCTGGGGCGGCCCGGAGCCGCCGGAGAGGGTCGCCTGCAGGACCCGGTCCGCGCTGGTGCCGGGTGCGTAGGAATACTGGACCACGTGGTTGGCGGCAAGGTTCAGGGTGTGCTGTATCCCGCCGGAATAGCCGGCATCGTCGCGCACCGTGCTCCCCTCCCCTGCCGTTCCGATGAACGAATCGATGTAATACCAAAGCCCCTGCATCTCCCCGATCCAGGAGGCCGAGGTAGCGCCGTTGTCGAAGCTGACCTGCGGGTAGAAGAATTCCTGCAGGAACACCGAACCGTTGCCGCGTCCCGAAGAGAGGACGGTCGCGTCGGTCCCGGTCTTGCTCCCGGCGGCGATCTGGGTCAGGACGTTGCGGAAGGCGTTGTACAGGGTGGCCGGATCGGCGGCGTTCACCACCTTCTCGTGCCCGGTGGGGTCGACCGAATTCTGGAGCAGGTTGACCGGATCGCAGTCCCCGGGCGCGCCGGTCGCCGTGCCGGTGAAGATGGCATGGGTGGCGATGAACTCGCTGTTCTTGCTCGGGGGGTCACCGGAAGCGGAGGCGGTGCTGAAGGTCTTTATGTTGCGATTTTTCGCCAGCCAGGCGAGGACCCGGAGGCTGCGGCTCCCCGAATAGGCGGGACAGCTGTTGCCCGCGTCATAGCCGCTTTGCCCGCCGCTGGGGGCGGCATACACCGACGCGAGCTGCTCCATGCTTGGGTTCTGGTCCGCGGTGGACATGCCGTCGGTGACGATCAGGATGTGATTCTTCTGGCAGTCCGAGCCGGAGGGAGGACGGGTCGCCTCCCATGCCACCTCGGTCCCGGGCTGCGGGATCCTCAGGTCGGTCCGGTTGGCGAAATACCCGATGGCGTTGTAGAAGGACTCGGCGATCGGGGTCCAGGTGGTGGCGGTGATCCCGTCGATGGCCGACACCAAGCCGCTGCTCGAGTGGTCGCCCACCTCTTCGCCCACGTAGGAGATCACCCGGCCCCCGTCCCGAAGCGGGTCCTCCAGACACGTCTCGCCGGTTACGCAATCGGAGTCGAGGAGGCAGAAGCGATGGGTCCCTTCCCCGGATTGGTTGCGGCAGGACTTGGTGGCGCAGGGGATCGGGCCACCGGTAGAGCTGCATTCCGAGGCGCTTCCCGTGTGGTTGAACACCATCACCCCCAGGTTCATCGTGTCGGAGAATTCCTGGATGATCCCCCGTGACAGGGCAGGGAGCGGCAGGCGCACCATGAAGGTCCCGGAGGCGGGACCAAGGCTCGCGACGCCGGCATCGACGAAGAACGAAGGGATGTTGGCCTGGGTTCCGCTCATGAATAAGGCAGCGGATGGATCTTGCACATAGCCGGTGACCACCCCGCGGCAGTAATCGTCGGCTTCCCTGACGGTGCAGGGCCGGTCAAAAAAATTGCTGGAGTAACAGCTGCCGAAGAAACCGGTGGTGTTCCCGTTGCTCAATTGATGGGTCATGGCGGCGCCGCAGACCCCGTCGTCGAGCCGCGAGGTGGACACCTGGGAAGTGTCGCTTCCGTAAATCGCCTGATACCTCTGGTAACAGTCATTCTCCAGGACAGGCACATCCGCTAAGGGAAAGGCGGTGTTGGTTGCGAGCGCGCTGTAGCAGTCCGCGATCACGATGTCGTAGATGCTCCCTTTGCTGGGGACGGAGAGCCCGTGGATGAGCTCCGTGCTGTTGTTGAAGCAGGCATCGAGGTCCGTTTTCAGTTGCGTGCTCCCTCCCCGCAACCAGTCGGCGCCAAGCGCACGGCAGGCCGCTTTCAGGGCGCCGTCGTAGATCTCGATCCGGGTGGCACCGGCACCGCCATAGGAGTAGTCATTTTCCGCGGCGGCGGGTCCGCGCACCGCGAAGGTGATGCCGCTCACGGCACCGATCACCTTGACGAAACGCTTTCCCTGGCAGCCGCGCGATTCGCCCTGGAGCAGCCCGGTGGCCGCATCCCACTTCCCCCCGGTCAGGACGTATTTCTCGACGTCGAGCTTGGACATGGCAAGCCAGTTCAGAAAATTGCCCCGGGCAATGAAATTGTCCACCGTCCTCGGCGCGATTGAGCCGCTCAGGTTGAGGCAGAGGTAGGAGGTGGCGGCGGCCCCACAGGAGCCGGTTACCGCATCGACGGCGACAAACGCCCCTTTGGAGATGTCGTAGCGGTAAAGCTGCACCGGGTCGAAATACCCGACGTACGTCGCGGACTCGCTGAAGCTGTCGTCGTAGCAGTAACTGCCGGGATCGGGATCGGCGTAGGCGAGATCCGCCATGCTGGAGGAGTTGTCGAGGAGCAGCAGGACGTTGGGCTTGGCCGACGCCACGTAGGGAGGAACGGTGCAGTAGCTGTGCATGGTCGGGCCGGATTTCAGGAAGTCGGCCTTGATCCAGTGGTTGTCGCTCACGTTGGCAAAGGTGTATGAGCTGATCGCACCGCGCGGGATGCCGTCCACGGTGGCCCCGCTGTTGACGTA
The DNA here is from genome assembly GCF_016458275.1 of Geomesophilobacter sediminis. Taxonomy (GTDB): domain Bacteria; phylum Desulfobacterota; class Desulfuromonadia; order Geobacterales; family Geobacteraceae; genus Geomesophilobacter; species Geomesophilobacter sediminis. Next base: position 14,835 of record NZ_JAEMHM010000024.1, on the reverse strand, counting down.
CCCGCCCCCCGGCGTGATGGTGAATTTCTGGCTCTGCCCCGAGATCACCTGCACGGTTCCCATCGGATCGATGCTCCCCCCGGTTCCCGCTGATGCCGATATGTTGTAGGCGGGAGCGAAGGTGACCTCGATCGTGTGATTGCTGGTGAGGGGGGCGGGGAAGGTATAGGTGGGCGGCGTGCCCTGGGTCCAGGGGACCGAAACGTTGTCGACCCGCACACCCTTCACCCCGTATCCGAGGTTGGGTTTGAGAGCGAAGACAGCTGGAGCGGTCGACGGATAGGATCCCGGTCCCGACGGGGAAATGGTGCCGTAAGCGGGGGTACTGACCGTTGCGGTGATGGAATAGTACTTGGTAAAGGTACCGACGACCGTGGTGGCACTTTGCACCGGCCCCACCAGGCAGGTGTGGTTTTGAAAACCAGCGAAAGCCGTACTCGGGGTCACCGAGCATCCGGTAGCCCGATAGGTGGGGTCGGTCGCAGCGAAACCGTACTTTTTCGACCCGCCGGCTGACACCTGCTCGGTTACGGTGGCACTCCCGTTCACCGATCCTACCGCAGGGTCGCAGGTCACCGTGACGGGATAGGTGGTGGTGGGAGGGGTGGAAAACCTGACGCTCAGGCTGCCGTTGGTGCCTACGCTCACCACCCAAATGGGAAGCCATATGGGCAACGGCCCGTTCGCGTAGGTGATGAGAGTACCGAGGGCTGTGTTCGCCTGAATGCTGAACGTGTAGGGTCCGGAACCGTTAACCGTACACGAAGGGGGGCTTACGGGTAGCCCGCGGTAATAAACCGTGCCCAGAGAAGGATCGAAGTCGAGGTAAACCTTGGCGGCAAGGGACTCCGAGCAAAGGATGGCGATGACCAGGGCAGCCCCCGGCAGCACCCCAGGGTGGAAGATCTTTTTCAAGGCCCCAAGACGTCTCACGGCGGCGCACCTCGTCAGCTGGGAGAAGGTAATCGCTTCACGGGGACAAAATTACAAGGCCCCAATGATAGCACCCCAACCACAAAGGTAAAGACGGACCAGGTACTGCGGGGAAACAGGACCGGGATATCCGCCAAAGGCTGGAACCTGGTTCAGGCGAGACCGGAGGCGGGTGCTAAGCGGTGCCACTACGATGGCAGGGAGGGGTAAAAGGGGAGCAATGCAGGCGGTAGGGATCAGAGCGAGCCCGGGGCCCGCGCAGCGGGGCGCGGGCCCGACGGCTCAGTAGGCGTACAAAACGGTGAGGGCAGCCTTCTCCTGGGGATTGCTGGCGCTCTCCCCTTCGGTTTCGATCCGGTAGAGGGCCGGCAGGTGCTTGGGCGAAATCCCGGAGCCGACGCCGCCGGTAACCGCGGCACCGCTGTCCAGATCGAGCCCCGAGGTGTCCGAGTTGCCGGGGGTGGTGTCGACGATCTTGGCGTAGACCTTGTAGCCGGGACCGCTCTTGGCGGGGAGCGTGAAGGTGACGTCCGGGCTCACCTTGGGGTCGGCGTTGGTGCTGTTGGCGCCGCAAACCGCGCTCCAGGTCCCGGACGGCTGGGTGAGCTTTTGGGTGATGCAGGGATTGGAAACCATATTGAGACTCAGGCCCGCGTACTGGCTGGTCAGGGTAGTTTTCGGGTCGGCCGACGTGATCATCAGCGGAATCAGTTCCTTGGCGAGCAGCTGCACCCCGCCGTGGGATGCTTCCAGCGAGTTCTTGTACCGCTTGTGCGCACCCGACACCTTGGTCTGCGCCGAGATCATGTACAAAAGCGCCATGATGATCCCCAGCGAGATGAGCGTCAGCATCAGCGATGTCACCAAAGCAATGCCTTTTTCGTTTTTGAGCGCTTTCATGGCTTAATCGCAGTCCTCTTACTGGTTCAGGTTCTTCGGCCGGGTTACCAGGGTGTACACCTTCCACCGGTACTTCTTCCAGTCGGTGCCGAAAAGGCTGGCGAGCTCGGCGGTCGAGAGGGTCCTGCCGGAAGTCGGGCGCAACGGGTCCCCCACATGTATCGTGTCGTTGGGATAGGTGTAGTTGCGGTCCTTTTTCCCCTCGTGCGTCAGGATGTAGATCTTCATGGTCTTGACGTGGTCGCGGATGTCGGAGGCATACAGTGCGCTTGCGCTTCCCGGGGTGAGGATGGTCGCGTCCTTGTTGGCGACGTTGCCGTCGTTGTTAGCGTCGTAGTCGAACTCCACCTGCAGGTCCGCCACGCAGTCCAGCACCGGGTTGGGGGTCCCGAACCCGCCGGTATCCTGGCTTACCACCGCCTTGTACAGAATCCCGGTCCCGGGGTTGCAGTATCCCGGCATGCCGGTGGCCGGCCGCCGCACGTAGTAGTCGGTACGGTTGTAGGGCATGCGCAGGACGCCGGTACTGCTGTTGCGGATCCCGTAAGCGACGACGATCTGGGAGGGGTCCGCGGGCTTGAAGGCGGCCCCGGCGGGAAGCACCCCGGGGGAGGCAACGGTCACCTCGAACTCGTTGCCGTTCATCAGCAGGATCTTGTCCGGTCTGCCGTCGCTGGTGAAGGTAGAGCTCAGCGTGATGATGCGGTCGTTGGCGGAGAAATCGTCGGTGGCACTCCACTTGGCAAGGTACTTGGTCCACTGCCGGAGATAACTCTGGTTTTCCTGGGTCACCGGGTTCGCCGAGTAGTTGACGTAGGTCCATTTGCGCGCCGATTTATCCAAAGAAGCCATGGAAGAGCGGATCACCAGGTAATCCGGCCCCCCCGCCGCGTTGACCACGGCGGCGCCGTTCACCTCCTGGGTCGCGGTCCCGGCGGAATAGGCCTGGATGTTGGTGGAGCTGACCGCATTGAGCGTGGTGGGGTCGAAGCCTAGGGCGGTGGAGTTGGCGGCAACGTCGAGCTCCACGTTTCTCGTGGCGTTGCGGAACTGGATCGTTCCGGAGTAGCTCTGGAAACGCCAGGGGAGCCCGTAGCCGGCATGCTCCACGTCGTAGCGCAGAAGCTCCAGCCCGGCCACCCCCTCGATGTTGCTTTCCGCCGATTTCATCTGCTGCCCCGAGATGGAGAGCACCCTCTGAAAGGCGTAGGTCCCCATGATCATGACGATGACGAAGATCCCCATGGCAACGACGATTTCGATGAGCGTGAACCCTTTATTGTTGCGCATGTTCAGTTCCCGGTGGCGAAGGAGCGCATCGCCTCTACCTCGTGAGAATAGCCATTCTGTTTGTATTTCCAGGTGACGGTTACCCGGTACTGGAAGCTGGTGCTGCTAAAGGGCGAGGTCTCACGGGTGACCCCGAACTTCAGCCCGGTTCCCCGGGTGAGGCTCGCGGTGGAAAAGGAGTCGAACGGGGAAAAGCCCGCGGTGGTGGAGATCGCCGACTGCGGTTTGGTCATCAGGTCCGCCATCTGCTTTTCGGCGACCAGTACCGCCTCGTCCCGAAGCTGGTTCTTCATGTTCGCCGCTGTCGCGAGTCCCGCCACCTGCAAGAGCCCCAAAAGGCTGATCAGGATGAGCGCCATCGCGACCACGACCTCGATCAGGGTAAACCCCGCGTTACTGGATGACGATGTTGGCACTGTCGCAGGATGTTCCGGCATTTCGTTTCCCCGTATGGATGCGCGTTGTGGAAAGGAGGATGCTGTCGATGGCGCCCTCGTTGGTGCTCGGCTCGATGCAGATACTGGCATTGGTAATCCCGTCGATGATCCCGCGGGTGGTGAAGATGAGGGGATCGGTGGTCCCGCCGGTGCTGACGCTGTAGCGCAAGGTCCGATTCAGCACCGGAGTCGGCGTCACGACGGCAGAGGAGTAGACCGCGAGGGCGTTGGCCGTGATCTTGACCGCCACGTCCTTCTTCTTGAAAAGGGCCTGGGTCCGCGCCTGGGTCAGGTCACCGGTCATGATCCGCACCTGCTGCTCGATGAGCGCCTTGGTGTTCATGCGGCGAAACTGCATGGTGGCGAGCGAAAAGAGAATCGCCGCGACCGCCACCACCATCACCAGTTCCACCAAGGTAAAGCCGTTTCTTTGCATAGTCACTCGCTTGGCGAGGGAATGCCCCCCCTACCCTGTGCCGACGGCAAAAATAGCCTGCCGCCGTCCTCGACCCCAGCCCCCGGATCCCCGACCCCGCAGTTAATGTTCCTGTATGTGCAGGATCTTCTTGAGCGGTTTCAGGTTGCTGAACGAGACGATCGGCGGCGGGTCGCTGGGGGGCTTGCCGGTCATCGGTGTGGACATCCTGCGGTACGACTTGTCGGTAAAGGCCGAGGAAAGGGTGATCTGCTCGAAGCTCCCGGTGGAAACCTGCACCAGGGCTTTCCCCCGTAGTGCCGCTGCCGTCGCCTGGCCCCCGGTATCGTACTTGGTCGCCCACATGTAGGAAGTCCCCCCGTAGGTGCAGACGTCCGAAGTCGGTTTGAAGGTGGTGAAGAACACCGCCCCGTTGGTCAGCGCCACCGGGTCCGTGACCACCCGCTCGGCCCCGAAGTTGTTGGTGGTGTCCTGCGGGTCGAGGTCGACGTACCACCCTTTGCCGATGGTGGAGCCGATGGTGTCCTGGTTGGTCAGGTCGGACAGGGCGAGCTTGGTGGTGCAGGTCGGGTTGAGGGTGTTGCTCGCCGTGTAGCAGGGCTCCTTCAGCCCGCCGATGAGCCGCTGGCTGGCGGCGTCGTCCAGGTTGTAGAAATAGCGCCCGGTGCCGAAGTACAGCCAGAGGTTGTGGTTCTGGTAGTCCTGGAGCCGGGCGATGTTGGTGGTGACCGGACCGATGCCGTCGATCACCTTGGAAAGCTTCCAGGTGGTCGGGTCGGGGTTTTCTCCGGTCATCAGGCGCAGGATCCCGCCGCCGGTCCAGGTGGTGCCGGAGAGCTGGGTATAGCCGAAGTAGACCGCGTCATCCTGGTAGTACCCGGCCGCCTGGGTATTGCGCCGGTCGGCGTCGATGACCCCGTTGGTGATCGTCCCGGCGAAGGCGTTGGCGAGCTTGGTGCCGTCGGCCAGGGTGTCGATGGTGGCGGCGACGGTGCCGGTGGCGAGATCCAGTACGTAGACGGTCAGGTTCTGCGAGGAGGTCCCCTGGAACTGGTGCGCCGTGGTATCGATGGGGCCGGTCGGGCCGGAGGCGATGACGGCGAACCACCGCCCGTTCTTGGTCGTGTCCGGGGTGACCCCGTCGGCCTTCTTGGCGCTGATCTTGACGATGGCGGTACCGGAGGTGGAGAAGCCGAGCCCCGGTCCGCCGAACTCCCAAAGCAGGGACGGGGAGTTGGGATTCGTGATGTCGAGGGCGAAGTAGGAAGAGTAGCCTACCCCCTGGGTATTGTTGGCCGGATCGAGAATCGGCGTCTCGACGCAGCTGGTCCCTTTGCACCCGGTCCCGTTCAGCTTGGACGCACCGCCGAGCCCCATGCTCCCGATCAGGACGGTCCGCCAGTTGCTCCCGTTGGTCATGTCCTTGGCGCAGTTCCAGTAGTTGGTTTCGGTGCAGCCGGACGGCTTGCCGATGCTCACGTCGTTAAGGACCGTGGTCCCGTCCACGAAATAGAGATGGTTGTAGTTGGGATCGGAGAGATAGCGCAGGTACGGCAGCGCGTTCTTCGGGATGTAGGTCCAGACCTCCTGCCCCAGACCGGTACCGGAAAGGGTCGCCTTCTTGTCCCCGGATGCGGTCACGTCGAGGGTCCCGAGCTTAAAGGCGTGCAACATGCCGTCGTTCGCTCCCACGTAGACCATCCCCCGGTTGGCATAGGCGGAGGAATAGATGTAGCCGGTCCTTTTGCTGTCGTTGCCGTAGGAGGTGTCGCCGTAGCCCGAGGTGGGGGCGACGTTGTAGGCGTTCAGCCGGACCGACGACTGCAGCCTCGGGGTCGAGGCGACGATGTCGCCGAGCTTCCACACCCCGCTCACCCCCCCGATGGTGACGGTGCGGTTGCGGTAGCCGCTCTGGTCGTTCCCGTTGACGTAGGAGACGATCTTGTCCGCCTCGGTCTTGTTCGCCGCCTGGAGCAGGGACTGCACCGTGGCCGTGGAGGTGTCCAGCCCGGTGAAGCTGGTGAGCGTTCCGGAGAGCTGGGTGTACATGGTCCGGGGGGAGGCAGAGATGTCCCGGTTCCACAGAAGGTTCCCCGCGCGCCAGATGCTCAGCACCTGGTCCGAGGTGACCTGGTCAACGAAGGTGTACTGGTCGGGGACCCCGTCCCCGTTGGTGTCGACATCCGGCTGTCCGTCCCCTTTGAGGTCGTTGTACCGCTTCACCAGGACCTGCTGTTGGGTCGGGTCGTAGTAGAAGTTGACCACCCGGTCCTTGGAAAGGTTCAGATAGTGCGGCGGATCGGGGGTGCCGGCGACGTAGTCGGTGTCCTCGCGCACGGTGGAGTTGTTGATGAAGGGGTCGATGTAGTACCAGAGGCTGTGCATCTCGCCGGTCCAGTCGACCACGGTCGAGTCCTCGTAGTACTTGCGCGGGAAGAAGACCGCCTGCACGATGTTGGCGCCGGTCCCCTCGCTGTTGCTCAAGATGGACGCCGCGGTACCCGAAGCGGTCCGGGCCAAAATGCTGTTGAAGGCGGCCTCGAGCGAGCCCTCCAGCGCGGTCCCGCTGCTCGCTTCGTAGTAGGTGTCGGGTACGCCGTCGCCGTCTTTGTCCCACTTGGAAGTGCTGTCCGGCTTGCCGGTGGCGTTGAAGTCGTCAAAGCCGCCGTACTTCGCGGTTTTCATCAGAAGGTCCCGGCCGACCGGAGAGTCGTCGAAGGCAAAGACGGTGTAGATGGTGAGGTTCTGCTTTCCGGCGAGGTCGCTGCGCAGGTCGGTGTTGTGGGCATAGTAGGCGACCCCTTCGAGGTAATAGGTTCCGAGGTCGGTATTGGCCAGGGTGGCGTACTGGCTGGAGTACCCCTCCTGGGAGGCGATGCTGTCCATCCAGGTCTTCACGTTGAAGTTGGCGTCGGTGACCTTGGTTCCCCCGCTGAAGGCGGTGCCGGGAACGTTCTCGTCCTTGGTGGACTCGCCGTCGGTGAGGATCAGCACGAAGTTCTTCTGGCACTTGTACTGGATCGGGTCGTGGCCGGAGTAGGTCCCGCCGTTGTACGCGCTCGAGGTGGCCTGGAAGTAGCGGGTCGCCTCATAGAGGCTTTCCGCCAGCGGAGTCCAGGTAGAGGGGTTGGCAGCCTCGATCTTGGTGATCAGGTCGGTACCGGTGTTGCCGACGTAGGCGACGATGTTCCCGCCGTCGCGGACACTGTTGGTGTTGTTCTCGTAACGGTAGCCGTCGTTGAAGATCTCGATCCCGAAGTTGATCCGGTCCGAGTAGCGGAGCACGAGTCCGTCCTGCGGCGGCTGGTTTCCGACGTAGACCTGCAGGTTGTAGGTGGTCCCGTGGGTGGAGTCGTAGATCTGTTCGGTCGAGTGTCCCGCGGATACGGTGTACCTGACGTTGGCGTAGCTTTTGTAGAAGTCGCGGTCCGGGTCCTCGGTCGGGATCAGGAAGTTGGCGGTGTTCGCCGAGCGGGGCTGGGTCTTGCCTCCGACGAGCACCTTGCGGATGACGTCCACCCGGCGCATGGTGAGCCAGTTCAGGAAATTGCCCGACCAAAACGACGTGTTGTCCTGGGCTTTGGTGGAATCGATCTGGAAGTACCCGCCGGAGCTCGTGCTGTACGAGTACATCTTGGTGCTGTCGAAATAGCCGTAGTAGGAGTTACCCGGCATGTAGCTCGTGTCGTAGGAGCTGTTGCCCGCCCCCGCAGCCTTGTAGGCGAACTCGTACATGCTCCCTGAGTTGTCGACGATCAGAAGGACGTTTGGTTTGAGCGAGGACCCCGCGTTGGTTACGTAAGGGGGAACCTGGCAGTAATCGTTGAGCGGGGGGACCACCGCCGCGGGCTTCGTGGTGAAGGTCCAGGTTTTGCTCGAGGCAAGGGAGTTGCCGGCCAAGTCCTTTACCGCCGTGCTGATGGTTACCGTGTAGTTGGTGCCGTTGGCGAGCGGGGAGGACGGGGTGAAGGTCGCCGTGAAGGTGGTGGGATCGTACGCCACGGTTCCGGTCACCCCACCACTCACGGTGAAGGAGCTGGTGGTTAGGGTTGTGCTGGTGATTCCCTCGCTGAAGGTGGCAGTAATCGCGGCACTGGGATCAACCGAAGTGGCCCCCGCGATCGGGCTCACGCTGGTCACCGTGGGGGGGGTGACATCGGCAGCCTGAGTCTTGAAGGTGTAGGTATAGGTTTGGGCGAGGGCGTTACCGGCGGCGTCTTTCACGCCGGAGACCGTGACGGTGTAGGTGGTGTTGGCGGCGAGGTTGGAGTTCGGGACGAAGGTCGCCACCTTGCCGGTGCCATCGAGGGAGACCGTGCCAGTTACCCCGCCACTCACCCTAATGTTGCTGGTGTTGATGGTGGAAGCCATCATCACCTCGCTGAAGGCGATCCCGACCTGGGCGGTCAGCGCCACACCGGTGGCCCCGGAGACCGGTGAGGTCGATGTCACCGTGGGGGGGGTGGTGTCGGTCACCGGCTTGTCCATCGTGGTGAAGCTCCAGCTGTAGTTGTCCAGGGTGCTGGTCCCCATCTGGTACCCGAAAAGGTCCTTGACGCGGTAGTTGATGGTGATCGTGTAGGTGGTGCTGTACTGCAGCGTCGAGCTGAGCGAAAGCAGCGCGTAATCGCCCCAGGAGAAATCGAGCATGCTGACCGTGTAGGAGACGCTGCCGCTAGTGGCACTGACGCTGATCCTCCCGGCGTTGGTGCCGGTAAACGAGCTCGCGTCCATCGTGTTTTCGTTGAACTCGGCGAGGAAGTAGGTCACCGCGGTCGGATCGACACCGGTCGCGCCGTTGGCGGGAGAGGTCCAGATGACCGAAGGGGCGGCTTGGGCGGAAAGCGCCGAGCCGGCGAGGATGAAAGCTGCCAGCACCGCGATCAGGATGCTTTTCATTTGGGGGCCTCCAGGATGAAGATGGCGTCCGCCGCGCCGTCTTTGGGAGCAACCCGGACCTTCGTGTGCGGCACAAGGTGGCGCACCGGCACCGGCATGCTCCCGCTGAAGAACCTGGTATTTTGCCGGGACCAGCCGAAGCGGCGCTTCTCGCCGCTTTTTTTCTCGACGGTCAGGTGGCTTTTATCCATGGAAACAATGCTCCCCACCACCTCTTCTTCGGCGAAGCCCGTCGCTGCGAATCCGAAGACCGAAACCAGCAGAGATACCGCAACCAGATACGCTCCAGCACCTTTCATAACCGCACCCCGCTTACTTGCCGCCCAAAAGCTGTTCCAGCTCCCGGGCCGGTCTTACCCCCGGCAGGATCTTCCCATCGGGCAGGATCACCGTCGGCGTCGAGTTGATACCGTACGTTTCGGCAAATTTCATCGTTTCATCAACACCTTTTTTACCGTCACGGGCACCCGGGGCGGGGAATTTCTCCCCGGCAAACGAGCGCTCCAAAAGGGCCAGCGATCCCTCTCCCAAAATCACCCGCGCCTTGTCGTAGGCGTGCGGATGCATCTTGAGCGGATAGAGCTTGATGTAGATCGCCACCTCGGGATCCTGCTCCACCAGCTTTTTCAACTCGGCATGGAGCATCTTGCAGTAGGGGCATTCCGGATCGGTAAAAACGAAAAGCCGCTTTTTCCCGTTGGGGTTCCCCATCAGGAGCGAATCCTTGGTCGGGACCAGGTTCGGGTCCAGCCGCTCGACCTTCTTGCGGGGCTCGGCAGCGGGGCCCGCCGGTTTCAGCGTGGCGATGTCGAAGATCTGCCCGGCGATCAGGTTCTTCTTGCCGTAATCGACGAAGACGACCCCGGTCTGGCCGTTACGCTCCACCTCGACCTCGAACAGCCCCCGCACCTGGGCGGGTTTGACCGCTTTCACCTGCCCCAGGTCCTTGAGCAGGGCGGCCGCCTCCTGGTTGGACAAAGAGTGGCAGGAGGCGCATTCGCCGCCGCAGCCGCTGCCGGAATTCATCGCGAAGGCAGGGGACCCAAGGGAAATGACACAGAGCACGACCAGCAAACGTACCGCAATCGACATCCTTAACCTCTTAAATCGTTTAGTACTCCCTCTCCCTCCGGGAGAGGGTTGGGGTGAGGGAAACGGCCACCCTCTCCCAAAGGGCGAGGGTTACGTAAAACTCCAGCAACAGCCGTGCCGACTCATGAGCCGGTAACAGTGCGGTCAAAATGCCGGTATTTCCAACAGTTGCCACACAATAGCATCGGAGGCAAGCCGAGTTCAACTATGAAATAGTTGCAGACCCCCCCGATAAACTACGCAATTTTTTACTCAATACCGTAGGCCTTCAACTTGTACAGCAGGGCCCGGTGGCTGATTTCCAAAAGCCGCGCCGCCTTGGTGCGGTTGCCGCCGGTCTTCTCCAGGGCCCGGGTGATCAGGGTCCGCTCCAGCGCCTCGCTCCCCGTCTTGATGGAAAGAGAGTCGTCGCCTGCCGGCAGGCGCCGCTCCATCCCCACGGTTCGGCGCACCACCTCGGGGAGGCAGGCCAGGGTCAGGACGTGCTCCTCGCAAAGCACCAAGCCGCGCTCGATACAGTTCTTAAGTTCCCTCACGTTTCCCGGCCAGCGGTAATGGACCATCGCCCGCAGCGCCTCGGGGCTGGGACGCACCCCGTTGATGCCCATTTTCTTCCCTTCGCTTTCCAGGAAGTGGTCCACGAGCAGCGGAACGTCTTCCAGCCGCTCCCGAAGCGGCGGCAGCGTCACCGTGAAGACGTTGAGCCGGAAGAAAAGCTCCTCGCGAAACCGTCCGGCGGCGACCTCGGCGGTGAGGTCCCGGGAGGTCGCGGAAATGACCCGGACGTCGACCCGGCGCGAGCTCCCGCCCCCTACCCTGCGGATTTCCTCGTCCTCCAGCACCCGCAGCAGCTTCACCTGAAGGGGAAGGGGCAGCTCCCCGATCTCGTCGAGAAAGAGGGTGCCGCCGTTGGCGGTCTCGAAGAGCCCGGCCTTGTCGCTGCTGGCATCGGTGAAGGCCCCCTTTACGTGGCCGAAGAGTTCGCTCTCCAAAAGGGGCTCCGGAATCGCGCCGCAGTTGACCGCGATAAACGGCGCGTCTTTCCGGGCACCGTGGTAATGCAAAGCGCGAGCGATGAGCTCCTTCCCCGTTCCCGACTCGCCGTGGATCAGGACGGTGGTCTTGTAGTCGGCGAGCTTCCGGGTCTGCCGGAAAATTTCGTTCATCTTGTGGCTGCGGCTGACGATCTCGCCGAAGCCGGGCGCCGCCTGCTCGCGCAGCAGCCGGTTTTCCGCCTTGAGCCGCTCCCGTTCCTCCGCTTTTTTGAGCACCAGGGAGATCTCGTCGGCGTTGAACGGCTTGGAAATGTAATCGTAGGCGCCGAGCTTCATGCAGTCGATCGCATCATCCACCGATCCGTAGGCGGACATCATGATGACGGTCTCGGCCAGTCCCGCCTCGGTGCAGCCACGGAGAAAGCCGCGCCCGTCGAGCACCGGCATCTTGATGTCGCAAAGGATGAAGGCATACGAGCCGCGGGTCGCCATCTCCAGCGCCTGGGCGCCGTCGGCAGCCGTATCCACCTGGTACCCCTGCTTTTTCAGCATGGCCTGGAGCATGTGGCGCAGGTTTTCCTCGTCGTCCACGACGAGTATTTTCTTTTTATCGGACATACCGTCAACCTTGCGAGGACCCTGTCGCATCCCGAACCTGCAACCGCTCCCCCCCGGTCACTGGCAACCGGGGATGATTGGGCAGGCTTCTTTTGAGGATAGTTCCGTGAATTACCTCGGAGCGTAGAGTGATTTACTCCGAGCGAAAAGTAATTCACTACGAGCCCGAAGTAAAATTACCCGACCGAAAAACAATTTGTTCCGAGCATGAAGTAATTTACTCCGAGCCGGAAGCAATTTACTTCGAAAGCGAAGTAATTTACTCCGAGGATGAAGTAACGTACTTCACGCGTGGGATACATTGTTTCGAGCGTGAAGTACGTTATTTCCCGCAAAGAGTAAAATCACTTCGGCATGATGTAACTTACGTCGAGCGATGTAGGCATGATACTTGCCCGGTTTCAACGGCAAAACTGAACCTGAGGTGAACCGATACGTGACGACGCCGGCAACCGCACCACGAACCTGCTCCCCTTGCCCACCTGACTCTCCACAGTAATCCTCCCGCCGCAGGAATCGGCAATCCGAGCCGCAATTGCCAGACCTAAACCGGTTCCCTTCCCCGGCTCCTTGGTGGTGAAGAACGGGTCGAAGACCAGCGGCAACTTTTCGGCCGAGATCCCCGCACCGCTGTCGATTACTTCGAGCAGTACCTCGTCCCCCTCGCGACGCCCCTTCAGTTGCAGATCGCCCCCGTCGGGCATGGCATCGCGGGCGTTCATGATCAGGTTGATCAGGAGCTGCTCCAGTTGGTAGGGATCGGCCTGGACCGTAGGAAGCTCCGGCTCCGCCTCGATCAAGACGTCGAGTCGTTTGAGAACGCCTTGCGCGTCCAGGAGTTCGACCGTCTTCTCCATGAGCGGCAGCAGCTCGACCGCCTCGGCAACAGACTGCCTGGGCCGAGCGTAATCGAGCAGCCCGCGCACGATCCGGTCGATCCGGCTCGATTCCGCGGTGATCCGGCGCAGATAATCCGATTTCTCGGCATCGCCGGCCAGATCGTCGGCCAAAAGCTCGGTGTAGCCCATGATCGCCGCCAGCGGAGTTCCGATTTCGTGGGCCATCCCTGCGGCGATCAGCCCCACCGATGCCATCTTCTCGGAACGGATCGTCTCGCTGCGCGCGGCGACGAGATCGCTGTTGGCCCGGTTCAGCGAAGCAACCTTTTCGTCCACCTCGACCCGTTTCTGGCGCAGGGCCAGCACCATGGCGTTGAAGGAATCGGAAAGCTCCGCGATCTCCGTACTTCCCGGGACATGCACCGTCTCTTCGAGATCCCCCGCGGCAATCCGCCGCGTGGCCGCCACCAGCTTGCGTACCGGGATGACCACGCTGCGGGTGAGCAGAAACGACCCTAAGACCAGGAGCAGGAGAAAGTCGAGGATGAAGTAGGCGAGAAACAGGTGGCGCGACTCGCGCAGCCGCTCCTGCTCCGGAGCAAGCGAGAGGGTCAGGCGGCCGGCGCCGACGATCCCGGTCCCGTCATTGACCGCAAGGTAGCGATTGACGAACCGGCCGTCACTGGAGACGTGGAAGCCCCCCTTCCCTCCCCTGAGGACGATGTCGAGCTCAGGGTCAGTGGCCGCCGAGTGTGCGGTGCCGAAAACGGTACGGCCGGAACGATCGATGACGGAGAAACCGGCAAACCCTTTTTCGGAGGCGAGGAGCTGGAGGTAACGCGCGGCCGCCGAGCCCGGTTCCGGAGCAGCGAGAGGCCGAGGGAGCAGTTCGACCGCAGCCGACAGGAGGAGTCGGGCCTGTTCCCCTTTCTGAGCGATGAGATCATTTTCGGCGGTCTTGAACGAGATAAGCGACAGCAGTATCCACGTCAAAACCAGCAGACAGCTCAGCACAGATAGTATGTAGAAGTTCAGGCTGAAGCGGAAAGCTTTCATAGAACCCTCAATTGACAATTGACAATGGACAATTGACAACGAGAAGCAGAAAGAGAAAACGCCGGGGACTTTTCAACCTTAGCTGTGACGATCTTGCTGCTGTCTGAAAAAATCATTGTCAATTGTCAATTGTCCATTGTCAATTCGCCTTCCCCTCCATTGTCAATTGACTCTTAGCGCCCAAGGTTGAGATACCAGTGGATCAACGCCCTGCCGAAGAAGATGTAGAGTATCGCCGCGCCGGCCAGAAACGGGCCGAATGGTATCGCCAGCTTTGAGTCCTTCTTTTGAATCAGCATCACCGTGATACCGATGACCGAACCGACCAGCGACGAGGCGAAGATAATGAAAGGCACCGCCTGCCAGCCGAAGAAGGCTCCCATCATCGCCAAAAGTTTGATGTCGCCGCCCCCCATCCCCTCTTTCTTGGCGAGGAACTGGTAGCCGTATGCCACGAGCAGCAGGCTTCCCCCCCCCGCAACAATCCCGATCAGCGAGTTGAGCCAGCCGAGGCTCGGGATGAAGAAGGAAACGATGAAGCCGATGACGATACCGGGAAGGGTGATCGAGTCCGGGATGATCTGGTGTTCCAGGTCGATGAAGGTAATGACGACCATGGCGCAACAGAAAACGAAGAGGACGATGAAAGGAAAACCGGGGCCGAACTTGAGATAAAGAAGCAGCGTGAGCACGCCGTTCAGCAATTCAACCAGCGGGTATTGGATGGAGATCGGTTCGCCGCAGCGGCGGCACTTTCCGCGCAGGGAAAGATAGCTGAGGATGGGGATGTTGTCGTACCAGCGGATGACATAGTCGCAGCGGGTACAGTGGGAGGGAGGGAAGACGACTGACTCCCCTTTCGGGAGTCGGAAGATGCAGACATTGAGAAAGGATCCGACGACGGCTCCGAAGAGAAACGCGAACACGCTCAAGACAATGTGCGGTGAAATCAATAGAGTTCCTCAATTTTGGTCAGGTTTGAGAAAAAGGCGAGAAAGATTGGTGCATCGACCGGAAGACAGAAGCGTTGACAGTATACAGAGGTACGAAATTTTTTCATAGTACAAATGGGCGGAAAGAGTCCGGTGAGATGCCAATACCCATCGCCAACCAGGTCGCCAAACCCGGTGGGGGCGCCATTCCTGGCGTGATTAACAGCGGCCTCCATCACCGCCTGCGGCGGTTCGCGCCTGGAAAGGCGCTCCCACAGTGAAACAGCCGACCCTTGCTGTGGGAGCGACATTCCTGTCGCGATTAACAGCAGCCTCTATCACCGCCTGCGGCGGTTCGCGCCTGGAAAGGCGCTCCCACAGTGAAAGCAGCCGAACCTTGCGGTAGGA
>NZ_JAEMHM010000023.1 GCF_016458275.1 Geomesophilobacter sediminis | reverse complement strand
GCTGCGCCAAGGGCCTGAGCCTGGCCGGTCGAGAGAACCGCGACCTCCGCGGTGCTCAGGGCCTGGACGTGGGCGGTATCAAGGCCGGCGATCTGGGCCGTGGTCATTGCCTTGACCTGTGCGGTGGTCAGCAGGGAGATGTTATCGGTGCTGATGGCCGCTACCTCGGCGGTAGTAAGTGCCGCCACATCCTGAGTGCTCAGGGAACGCAGCTGGCCGGAGTCAAGCGCTGCGATGCCGGTTGCGCCAAGTGCCTGTGCCTGAGCCGTGGTCAGTGCCGCGATTTCCGCGGTGGTCAGGGTCGCCAGGTTGGCGGTGCTGATCGCCTGGATCTCGGCGGTGGTCAGGGCTGCGACGTCTGCGGTGGTAAGGGCACGGAGCTGATCGGAGGAAAGGGCCCCAACCCCTGCAGCACCGAGTGCCTGGGCCTGGGCAGTGGAGAGAACGGCGACCTGGTTGGTCCCGAGCGCCTGAACGTGGGCGGTGTCGAGGCCGGCGATCTGGGCGGTGGTAAGGGCCTTCACCTCGGAAGTGGTCAACGTGGAGATGTTATCGGTGCTGATTGCCGCGATCTCTGCGGTGGTCAGGACTGCGATATCGGCGGTGTTCAGCGCACGGAGCTGATCGGAGGTAAGTGCGCCGACGCCGGCTGCGCCAAGGGCCTGAGCCTGGCCGGTCGAGAGAACCGCGACCTCCGCGGTGCTCAGGGCCTGGACGTGGGCGGTGTCGAGGCCGGCGATCTGCGCCGTGGTCATTGCCTTGACCTGAGCGGTGGTCAGCAGGGAGATGTTGTCGGTGCTGATCGCTGCTACCTCGGCGGTAGTAAGTGCCGCCACATCCTGAGTGCTCAGGGAACGGAGCTGGCCGGAGTCAAGCGCTGCGATGCCGGTAGCGCCAAGTGCCTGTGCCTGAGCCGTGGTCAGTGACGCGATTTCCGCGGTGGTCAGGGTCGCCAGGTTAGCGGTGCTGATCGCCTGGATCTCTGCGGTGGTCAGGGCTGCGACGTCGGTGGTGGTCAGGGCGCGGAGCTGATCGGAGGTAAGGGCGCCTACCCCTGCCGCACCAAGTGCCTGAGCCTGAGCGGTAGAAAGGACAGCGACCTGGTTGGTCCCGAGCGCTTGGACGTGGGCGGTGTCGAGACCGGCGATCTGGGCGGTGGTGAGTGCTTTGACCTCGGAGGTGGTCAGGGTGGAGATATTGTCGGTGCTGATGGCGGCGACTTCTGCGGTGGTCAGGGCAGCGATGTCGGCGGTGGAAAGGGCACGGAGTTGATCGGAGGTGAGGGCACCGACGCCGGCTGCGCCAAGTGCCTGGGCCTGGGCGGTCGAAAGGACGGCGACCTGGTTGGTCCCGAGCGCCTGGACGTGGGCGGTGTCGAGAGCCTGGACCTCGGCGGTGGTCAGCGCTTTAACCTGAGTGGTCGTCAGCGTCGAGATGTTGTCGGTGCTGATCGCCGCGATTTCCGCAGTGGTCAAGGCCGCGATATCAGCGGTGCTCAGGGCGCGCAGTTGATCGGAGGTCAGGGCGCCGGCCCCGGCGGCACCGAGGGCTTGGGCCTGGGCCGTGGTGAGCGCCGCGACTTCCGCGGTGGTCAGAGTCGCCAGGTTATCGGTGCTGATCGCCTGGATCTGCGCCGTGGAGAGGACGGCGATATCGGCGGTCGAAAGGGCACGCAGCTGATCGGAGCCCAAGGCGCCGACCCCGGTGGCCCCCAACGCCTTGGCCTGGGCCGTCGTCAGAACCCCCACCTGCGCCGAGGTCAGGGCATGAACGTGGGCGGTATCAAGGGCGGTGATGTCCGCCGTGGTGAGCACCTTGATCTGCGTCGTGGTAAGTACGCTGATGTTATCGCTGCTGATCGCAGCGATATCGGCACTCGTCATCGTGACGATGCTGGTGGTGCTGAGCACCCGCAGCTGATCCGAAGTCAGGGCAGCAACCTGAGCGGTGGAAAGCGATGCCACCTGAGCCGTGGTTAGCCCCGCGATGGTAGTCGTACTCAGGGATGCGATTACGTCCGTCGGTACTCCGGTAAAAGTTGCCATGACCTGTTCTCCTTACCCGTCCTTGTTTTTTGAGAGATTTACGCGTCCATGCTTTCAGGTTTTGACAGCCGCATTTAAGGAAGTAACGTCGGACCAACCATCCGGGTCGATCGTCGGCAATGCGGATAAAACCAAAGCGTTTATGAAAGAGCTGGATTGCCCGAGGGCAAAAAAGATGCTGGAAAATCAAGGATGTTTCACCGTACTGCAGGTAAGGAACGGCCCTTACCCTTTTGGGAACACTCTCGTTATCGGCCGCCAAAGGTGCAGACTTAAGAAAAAAAATCACGAAAGATGCTAATTTTTTTCAACTCCCCTTAATCACACACATTCTGACGATATCGTTATAATGAGAGCTCCGCCGCCCCCGCTCCCCCGGCCGAAAGTCAAACTTTCCCCACACGACACCCCACCCAAAACGGGACCCGGCACGCCGGGCGTTACGCCACGGCGCTGGGCCTCAGGCACTGCAGTTGGCCTGCATATTGCTTATACGGGGGATAGCCTTTTTGTTCCGTCATTTCAGCCAGTTGCAAAGCGCGCTGCGCGACGGAATTCTGACACCGGCACTCCCGGCGGAAAGGGCGCCGCGATCATAACGCCCGGCACCGGGCCGCGGCCCCTTTTCCGGATCAGCTCAACGGGCCGCAGCCGTCAGTGGCGATCGAATCCATCTCCGTCCCGCGAGGCCAGAGGACCAAAGGACAGCAGGTATCCATGAGCAAACTGTTTTTTATAAAGACTTTCTTTGTTCCCGCCGCCTTCTTCAGCCTCATCATCAACCTACTCCTCCTGTCGCCGACCTATTTCATGCTGCAGCTCTACGACCGGGTCATCAACACCCGCAGCGAGGAGGCGCTCTGGCTTCTGATCGTGCTCCTCTTCATCGCCCTGGTGGTGATGGGGGCTCTCGAGGTCGTGCGGTCCCACATCCTGGTTACCGCGAACAACGCCATCGACGCGCAGCTTGCGCCGCTGGTCCTCAACAAGACCATCGAGGAGGCGACCTCTCCCGAGGGGGACCAGTATCGGTACGCCATGAAGGATCTCACCACGGTCCGCACCTTCCTCACGGGCTACGGGATGGTGCAGGCACTCGACGTACCCTGGCTCCCGATCTACATGGTGCTCCTGTACGTCATGAACCCGTACCTCTTCTATCTGCTCACGCTGGGGTCGATCATCATGGTGCTGCTCACCATGCTGAGCAATTCCCTGACCAAACAAAAACTCTCGGAAGCCAGCGGAGCGAACCGGGAGGCGTCGCGGTTCATGAATTCCGGGGTCACCAATGCCGAGGCGGTCAACGCCATGGGGATGAAGGCGAGCCTGATCCGGCGATGGTCCGGGCTCAACGACCGGACCATCGTGCTGCAGACCCGGGCCAGCTCCCGCGCCGGGGCGGTCAACGGCACCACCAAGTTCCTGCGCCAGTTCATCCAGTCGATGGCCATGGCTACCGGTACCTATATTTGTCTTAAGGACCCAAGTTTCACGCCGGGAGCGATGATCGCCGGCGGCATCCTATTCGGCAAGGCGCTCGGTCCGATGGAGTACCTCATCTCCGGCTGGGGGAGCCTTCTGGAAACCAAGGCCGCCTACACCCGGCTCGACGCCTTCTTCAAGCGGGTGACCGAGGGGGAGCCGCACCTGATGGAACTCCCCCCCCCCACCGGTCAGATCTCCGTGGAGCACGTCACCTTCGGGATCCGCGCCACCAGCAAGGTCCTGGTACGGGATGTCACGTTCTCCCTTGCCGCCGGGGAGTTCCTCGGGATCGTCGGCGCCAGCGCCTCGGGCAAGTCGACCCTGGCGCGTCTGCTCGTCAACGTCTGGAAACCGCTGCAGGGGGTGATCCGCCTGGACGGTTCCGATGCGGGGAGCTGGCCTGCGGAACGCCTGGGACGGCATATCGGCTACCTTCCCCAGGACATCGAACTTTTCGCCGGCACCGTCGCGGAAAACATCGCCCGCCTCGAAGAGCCGGACTCGGACAAGGTCATCGCGGCGGCAAAGCTGGCCGGGCTCCACGAAATCATTCTCCACATGGCCAACGGCTACGACACCCAGGTCGGCGAAGGGGGCGCCATCCTCTCCGGCGGACAGCGCCAGCGGATCGGCTTTGCCCGCGCCCTCTACGGCAACCCGAAGATCCTGGTCTTGGACGAGCCCAACTCCAGCCTCGACTCGGCCGGGGAGCAGGCCCTGGTAAACGCCCTCCTCCAGTTGAAGGCCGCCGGCAAGACCACGATCCTGATCACCCACAACCCAAGCTTTCTCGCCCACGTGGACAAGCTCCTCGTCATGCAGGAGGGCATGGCCATCGCCTTCGGCTCCAAGGACGCCGTCCTCAACCAGGCGCATCAGACCCAAGTCCAGGGAGAACAGCGGGCCCAGGTTACCGCCTAGGACCGCTTCAGGGATAACGAGCTATGTTCGGAATACTGCGTAAAAAGGAACCCCAACCGGAACCGGCCTCCGTGCCGCAGCTGCGCGAGAACTCGCTGCCGGCCGCCGCCGGCCCCAACGCCCTGGTCTTGAGCCGCTCCCGCGATGCGCTGGAGCGCGAGGCAGCCATGTCGCCGCGCCCGGCGATCCTCGCGGGGATGGGGATCCTCCTGTTCTTCTTCGCCGGAGTGCTGATCTGGGTCCTCTACGTGCCGCTGCGTGCCGCCATTTCGGCCCCCGCCGAGATCGTCTTCAAGAGCAAACGCCAGGCGGTCCAGCACCTGGAGGGGGGGATCATCAAGGAGATCCTGGTCAAGGACGGAGACATGGTGCAGGCCGGACAGCCCCTGATCAAGCTGGAGACGACCCAGGTGGCGCCGTTGGTGAACATGCTCGAGGAGCAGAATCTCGCCGAAGTGGCCGCGATGGCGCGCCTGGACGCCGAAAGCAAGGACATGGGGAGCGTGCCCTACCCTAAAGCAATGACCGACCGGGCCAACGATCCGGCGGTGCAGCGGGTCATCCAGTCGGAAAACCGGCTCTTCGCCGCGCGCCGGGCCGCGTTCAGCAACCAGGTCCAGCTGATCAAGCTGCAGATCTCCGAGATCCGGGAGTCGATGCGGGGGACCCAGGAACGGCTGGCCGCAAAGAAACAGGAGATGGCCTCGCTCAAGCAGCAGCTCGACGCGAACATGACCCTGCAGAAGCAGGGGTACGTCACCAACACCGTGGTCCTCGACCTGCAGCGGGCGATGGCGAGCTACGCCGGCGAGCGCGAGATGCTCTCCGCCTCCATCGCCAGCGACCGGCAGCGGATCGCCGAGATGGAGCAGCGGATGATCGCGCTGCGCACCGAGCGGATCCAGGGGGCGATCAACGAGATGCGCCAGTCGGCGATGCGCCGCATCGACCAGCAGGAGCGGGTGCGCCCCTTGCGCGACACCCTGGAGCGCCAGGTGATCCGGGCTCCGGTGACCGGACGGGTGGTGGGACTCAAGGTGGCCACGGTGGGTGGTGTGGTCCAGCCGCGCGAGACGATCATGGAGATCGCCCCGGTAGGGGACCACCTGATCCTGGAAGCGAAGGTGAAGGTGGAGGACATCGGGGAGATTTCGGTGGGACAGCTGGCCGAGGTGAGGATCATGGGACTCGACCCGCGCAACACGCCGGACATCCGGGCCAAAGTGACCTACCTCTCCGACGACCGGCTGATCCCGCAGAACTCGCCCAACCCGCAGCCCTACTACGCGGCGGTGCTCGAGTTCGACCCGACCTCGATCAAGCAGTTGGACAAGAACGTGATCAAGCCGGGGATGTCGGCGTCGGTGGCGATCGGGACCAAGCCGCACTCGCCGTTCGACTACATCATGGCGCCGCTGCGCCACCACATCCAAAAGGCGCTCACGACGCGGTAGCGGACCCGGGTTTTCGAAGGAGCAACGGTGGCTTTAGTAGCATGTAAAAAATGCGCCAGCAGGATCTCTTCGCGGGCCGTTACCTGCCCCAAGTGCGGAGCCGCGACCGGGGCCGAGGCGCCGGTCCCCCCCGCCGCGAAGCAGTCGGTGCCGCGCGCCAAGGTGGCGGAACTGCGCCCGAGTGACACCCGGAAGCCGCAGCGGAAACCGGATCCGGCAGGGAACACCAAAGCGAGCCCCGGCAACGGCGCCGCTCCCGGGGCGATCGCGGCCGATACCGATCTTCCCCCCGCCGAGGCATGGTACTACGTGAACGCCGGCGGGTTGCAGGGACCGGTCCGCCTGGAACGGATCCGCACCCTCGCCGCTTCGGGCACCCTTGCGGCGGAGACGCCGATCTGGAGGGCGGGACTTGCCGACTGGGTGCTGCTCTCCGAATACCGGGAGTCGGCGGTGGAGGCGGCTCCGGAGGAGCTCATCGAAGCTGCGGAACCGGCGCCGGCGAATTATCTCCTTTGGGTCCTGGCGCTCGCGCCGCTTTGGGGCGGGATCGTCCAGATCGTCGCCACCGAGACGACCGTCTCCCTTACCCGGAGAAAGCTCGCCTACTATGGGGAGCTCTGGTGGATCACGGTTTTGATCAACATCCTGGTCTGCTACGTCGATTTCTACCGGGTCCGCAAGGGGGGAGCCGAGGTCGGCAAGGGGGAGAGCTGGCTCTGCCTGGCCGTCCCCGCCTACCTCTACCACCGCGACCGCGAGGTCCCGGCGCGGCCTCCCAAATTGTGGGTCTGGATCGCATCGCTGATCGTGACGCTGGTGCTGATCATGTACCTGAACGGGGTTTACGCAAAAATTTCCATGAAGTGAGAAGGGGTAGCAATGTCAAACACCACCTGCGTCGAGTGCAACTCCGAGATCCCCGAGGGGACCGAACTCTGCCCCGAGTGCGGCTTCCCGACCGAAGCCGGCAAGGCGACCTGCCCGGAATGCCTCAATCCGGTCGACCTCTCCCAGGAGGCCTGCCCGGAATGCGGCTTCCCGCTGGATTCTCTGCGCCAGGGCGGCGCCGCGGCGGAGCCGGCGGTCCCGTCCGAGGAGCCGGCCGTTTCCGCTGAGGAGCCGGCAGCAACCGAGGAGCCGGCAGCAGCCGAGGAGCCGGCGGCGGAGGAGGAACCGGCGGCGGCCGAAGAGCCGGCAGTGCCGCCCGAGGAACTGGCCCGGGCAGCGGCGGATGAGCTGGACGAACCCGCTCCGGAGCCGGCCGCGCCGCTGGAGGTGGAGCCTGAAGCGGTGAGCGCCGAACCGGAGCCGGCCGAGACCGAGCCCCCGCAGCAAGCCCCGGTGCCGGCAAGCCCGCTCGTCGCCCAGGAGACCATCGTGATCCGGAAGATCGATACCGGGGACGACCTGACCGAGCCGGTGCTCAAGGCGCAGATCGACTCCCTGAACCAGCTGACCGACGCCATCGCAAAGCTGATCGAAACCGGTGGGAGCCGCGCCTCGGAGGAGTTGGCGGTCCGGATCAACGAACTGGTCACCGGCGCCGAGGCGGGGAAGAACGAGATGCTCACCGATCTCATCGCGAGCATCGGCAACTTCGTCGAAACCTCGGAGAAGATCAAGGACGAGATGCTGACCGACCTGAAGGAGCAGAGCCTCACCGCGGTGAGCACCATCCAGCAGGTCGCCGAATCCTTTGCCTCCGAGACCCAGGCCGCCGCAGAGGGGATCAAGGAGGCCCAGAAGGGGGCCATCGCCGAGATCAACAACCTCGCCCAGCAGATCAAGGCGGCCGCGGCCCGCGAGGCGGCGCCCAAATCCGATTTCGGGGAGTACCTCTTCTACATATGCCTGGTGGTGCTCTTCTTCACGGCGATGAACATCGTGGCTACCGCCTACGTGGTGAAGCTGGTCCGCTGACCGTTTCTCGCGCCACAGACGTCAGCTTTTTGACCAAACGGGTCCCCCCGGAAAGTGCCGCGCCCCGCCGCAGGCGCGGCACAGCTACCTAACCCGCAGAAATACCAGACAAATCCGGAAAGACGCCACCGCCACGTCAACTCCTTGACGTGGCTGCCGTCACAATTTCGATTCCCGCCCCGGTACCCCTCTCCCCTCGCCCACCTGTCGTCGCAGCAAAAAGCACCTGATACCGGTCATTTACACCCATAGCGTCATAAAGAGACGTCGGCATGATTAATGTATATATGCCTGAAGTTTCAATGAGATCGATTACCAGCCAGTTAAAACCGCCACAACCCTCCGGGGACTGCCACCGGGGGAAAGGAACTCGATGAAGCATTACGCCAAGATCGCGCTCCTCGCGCTCAGCACCATGACCAGCGCCGAGGTCGCGTCGGCCGCACCAGCCGCGGCACCACTGCCGTGGGTTCCGCCCTGCACCCTGGCTCGCGCCGTGGCCGAACAGCTGGGCAGAGTCGCCCCGCAGGTAAAGCCGCTCCCCAACGACACCGCTTTCGGCGCCGCCAACGGCGCGCACAAGGTGGTGGTCGCCTGCGGGCTGTCCGCCGACGAAACCTACACCTACCACCGCCTGCTCGCCAGCCTCGGTGTTGACCTCCTTGTCTTCCGCGGCGACGAGCCGCCCCAGAAGGTGGTCCAGGAACTGGCGGGTAAGCTGAAGCTTTCCTTCCGCCGGGAGAATGCCGGCGCGCGCGGCCTCACCTACCTGTTCCCCGACCAGGGGCCGAGACACGACGGGGTTCGTCTGACGGTGAACGCTGCCGAGGCACCCCCCGCATCGGCCGTTGCCGCCGCCAAGCCGGCCCCCCCCGTCGCCCCCGCCGCGGCAGCGGCGCGCCCTGCCCCGCAGCCGGCACCGCCCCAGTCGACCACGCCTCCCGGCTTCATCGCCGGCGCGCGCCCCCAGGTTAACGTTCTCGCTGCCCCGACTCCGACCCGGCCGTCGGCATCGTCCACCGGGTCACCGGCAGCCACCGCCGCCCCGGCCGGTCCCCCCGCGGAGCCGGTGGGTCCGGAGAACCTCTGGGACCTGTACCTTTTGGCCAAGGCGAGCGATCCGGAATTGGGGCGCTCCCAGGCCCGCTACGCCGGCACCCAGGCCGACACCGACGTCGCCCGTTCCAGCTTCTACCCGCGGGTATCCGCCGGCTTCGGCCTGAACTACATCGACGAAACCTACTACAACAACCCGGGGGCCGCCTCAACGCAGACCATCACCCTCTTCGGCCACAACTACAGCGCCTCGGCGAGCATCCCGCTGCTGCACGTCCCCAGCATCTACAACCTCGCCTCCGCCGCGGCCAGCGCGCGCAGCGAGGACGCCGGCGTCTCCGCCGCGAAGCAGAACCTGATCGCCAAGCTCGTCGACGCCTACTTCGGCATCCTCAAAGCCCGCGCCGACGAAGCGATCGCCCGCGAGGAGATCTCCCGGGTGCGCCAGGCGCTGGAGCAGGCCCAGGCGTTTTTGAAGGCCGGGACCGGGGACATTATCTCCGTGTACGAGGCCCAGGCCCGCCTGGACAGCGTCATCGCCGACCTGAACCGTACCGAGAGCGTGACCCGGATTGCCGAACAGCGGCTTTCCAGCATCGTCGGCAAGCCGGTTGCGACGGTCGCCGACTACCTGCCGCGCCAGCCGCGGACTCCCGAGCCGGAGGACATCGACTGGTGGCTGACCAGGATGGAGGAGCGCGATCCGCAGATCAAGCAGGCCCGGGAACTCCTGACCGGCTCCGAACTGCAGACCAAATCGGCAAAGGCGGAACATTTGCCGACCATGGACGCTTCGGCGGCCTACCTCGTCGCCAAGGGAAACCAGTTCCCGCCCCAGGTCGAGACCCACGAATGGCAGATCGGCGCCACCCTCACCCTTCCCCTGTACTCGGGAGGCGAGACCAGCGCACGGATCCGAAGGGCGGCCGCCAACGAGAGCGAGCGGCGCTACATCCTGGACCAGGTCCGGGAGCAGCGGCGGGAAAACGTCAAGCAGTCGTACTTCAACCTCACCTACAACGTGAGCCTGGTAAAGGCGCTGGAGCAGAAGGAAGCGTCGTCGCAGATCCAGCTCAACGCGGTGCGCAAGGGGCGCAGCATCGGGACCCGCACCGCGATCGACCTTCTGAACGCCGAACAGGCCTACTCGGTGGCGCAGCGCGACCTGAAAAGCGCCCTCTACGACAACGTGGTCCGACTGGTCCAGTTGAAGGCTGCCGCAGGGATCCTCACCGAAGAGGACATCGCAGGGGCCGCCGGCCGAAGGAGCCCCTGACCGCGCAAGGCATCCAGCATTAGAATTGGCACCGATGTTGCTTAATTAAAGATACTCAGGATTTTTTCGAAACGAAGGTTTCTTTTAGCGGGAACGGTGCCGATCGGGACGACGGGCACGAGGCAGGAAGCAGCGAGGCAGGACAGCAGTACACGCTGGAGCGGTACAGGGATAAAAGGATAGTAAAAGGACTGCGATTGCGCGGGGTTCCCGAAAGGGGGCCCCCTTTTTTTTTTACTTTTGCGGCGGGGGGACCGATTCGGTCGCCACCGCCGCGCTCCGGTCGGCAGTGACGTGCAGCTGGCAATGCAGGCAGCGGCGCAGGACCAGCATTGTCATTCCATTGACATGGAAGGGGTTGCCGCAGCGGGGGCATTTGACACTGGCGACAAAGACAACGGCCACAATCAGCAGCACGACCCAGATCCCGAAGACCGGCAGCGACTGCTCGAAGGAGCCGGTGATCCGCTGGGTGAGCCACATCGTGGGGAGATACACGATAACCAGCGCCCAAAGATAGCGCCGCCGGGCCCGGACCCGGGCCAGACCGGCCTTGAGCGCCGCCATATCCACCACCGAAGCATCTTCCATAGTCCCCTCCCCTGCCATCCTGCCGAGCTGACGCGTTATTTTAATCAATGAGGAAACGTAACGGTATAAACTGACATTGTCAATGACAGTGAAGCGGCACCTGAGAGTATGTATCGGCCTGTATCAGCATTAACTGAAACGGGGATTGACTCGGCATGCTGCGGTAGTCGCCAGCCCCGGGGTGATGGACCGTTTTTCGCGCCAGGAATGGCGCTCCCACAGAGAGTCCGCCTTCACTGCCCGCGCCGCAGCAGGAGACCTCGGGATGCATAGGGAGCTGCGGCCAAGGAGATACCATGAACCTCTACGTCGGCACCAGCGGATATGCCTACAAGGAATGGAAAGGGCTCTTCTATCCGGAAGACCTGGCCGAAAAGCGGATGCTGCATTACTACGCGGGAGTGTTCCGGAGCGTCGAAATCAACAACACCTTTTACCGGATGCCTCGGGAATCGGTTCTGGAACAGTGGCGCGCGGAAGTGCCGCCGGAATTCCGATTCGTGCTGAAGGCGCCGCAGCGGATCACCCACCAGCAACGGCTCAAGGACGCGGGGGACTCGGTCGCTTACCTTTTCAAGGTAGCCGGGACCCTTCAGGACCGGCTCGGCCCGGTCCTCTTCCAACTGCCGCCGTACCTGAAAAAGGATTTCCCCCTGCTGCGGGATTTCCTCCAGTTGCTCCCGCAGGGGTGCCGCGCCGCTTTCGAGTTCCGCAGCCGCTCCTGGTTCGATGACGACGTCATCGGGCTCCTCAAAGAGCGCGGCGCGGTACTCTGCTTTGCCGAGACCGACGACGGCATCGAGGTCCCGTTCCTCGCCACCGGGCCGTTCGGATACCTGAGGCTACGGCGCTCGGACTACGGCGACGCGGAGCTCGCCCGCTGGGCCAAACGGGTCAAGGACCAGCGCTGGAGCGAGGCCTTCATCTTCTTCAAGCACGAGGACGAGGCCAGGGCGCCGCAGTTGGCGAAGCGATTCCGGGAACTGGCGGGAGAAGCGGGGTAACCAACGCACCGCCGCCCACCCTGTGGGAGCGCCTTTCCAGGCGCGATGCGCCCGGAGGGCGCCAATCTCTGTTGGGGAAAGACATGAGCCCCTCAAACAACCGCCCCCCCCTGGAGGAATACCGCCGGAAGCGGGATTTCAACCGCACTCCGGAACCGTCGGGGAGCGCCCCGGCGACCGGGGACATCTTCGTCGTCCAAAAGCACGCCGCCTCCCACCTGCACTACGATTTCCGCCTGCGCCTCCACGGGGCGCTGAAAAGCTGGGCGGTCCCCAAGGGCCCCTCCCTGGACCCAAGCCAGCACCGCCTGGCGGACCAGACCGAGGACCATCCGCTGGAGTACGCCGAGTTCGAAGGGGTGATCCCGGAAGGAAACTACGGCGCGGGAACCGTTCTGATCTGGGACACGGGGACCTGGGAGCCGCTCGACGGCGGCAAGCGCGACTACTACGGAGGGCGCCTGCGCTTCGTGCTGCATGGAAACAGGCTGCGCGGGACCTGGCTTTTGATCCGGCAGGACGAAAAGAAGTGGCTCCTGATCAAGGAGGAGGACGAATTCGCCGCCACCGAGGACGCACTGGCGCAGGAGACGAGCGTCGTCTCCGGGCGCACCCTGGAGGAGATCGCCGCCGACCGGGACCGGCTCTGGAGCTCGGAGCGGGGCGAGGAGAAGCCGGAAGGGTTCGGCCACCCGCTGGGGGAAAGTTTCCCGGATTACATCGCGCCGCAGGCGGCCACCCTGGTGGACCGGGTCCCGGAAGGTGGGGAATGGCTCCACGAGATCAAGTACGACGGCTTCCGCATGGTCTGCCGGATCGACAAGCAAGGACGGGGCATCCGCTTTTTCACCCGCAAGGGGTATGACTTCACCGACCGGCTCCACCTCCTGGCCCGCGCCGCGGCCCGGCTTCCGGTCACCCGGGCCTGGCTGGACGGGGAGATCGTGGTCTTTACCCCGGAGGGGAAGACGGATTTCCACGCGCTGCAAAACGCCTTCAGAAACGGCAACGACCGCGGCATCGTCTACCTGGTTTTCGACCTGATGAACTACGAGGGATACGACCTGCGCTCCGTCCCGCTTGCCGAGCGAAAAGCGCTGCTCGCCGACCTGATCCCGCAGATGGACGAGATCCGCTATGTGGACCACGTCGTGGGGAGCGGAGAAGCTTTTTTCCGGGCCGCCTGCGAGCGGAAGCTGGAGGGGGTGCTTTCCAAGCAGGTGGAGGCGGAATACGTCTCGGGGCGGTCGCGGCGCTGGTTGAAAGTGAAATGCGCCCAGCGCCAGGAATTCGTGGTGGGGGGCTACACCGAATCCGGGGTCGGGCGCCCCTTCGGTTCATTGCTGGCGGGATATTACGACCGCGGCGGCAACCTGGTCTTTGCCGGCAAGATCAAGACCGGCTACAGCGCGGGATCGAGCGAAGCCCTGATCAAGGTGCTGCGCCGCTACGAGCAGCCCGACCCGTCCTTCGTCAACCCGCCCTCCGGGGTGGAGTACCGCAATCCCCACTGGCTCCGGCCCGAACTGGTGGCCGAAGTAGCCTTCACCGAGATCTCGGGGACGGGACTTTTGCGCCACGCCTCGTTCAAGGGGCTGCGCGAGGACAAGGACGCTCGGGAAGTCGTCCTGGAAATACCGGAGCCAACCGGGGCGGAAGGGGCCACACCGTCCACAGCGTCCACCGCGGCACGGGTGCCACCTGCAGCCGCGGCCTCCCCCCCTGCCGCCCCCCCCGCTCGTCTCAGCTTCGGCGCCAGGGAGCCCAGGGAGCAGCCGGTCTACCCGCACGAACGGATCATGCGGGAGGAGATTATCAACCACTACGCCCTGGTGGCCGACCGGATGCTGCCGCACATCAAGGACCGCCCCCTCACCCTGATCACCTGCCGCACCAACATCTACGCCTGCAAGTTCAGCAAGCACGCCACCAATTTCCCCGCTCCGGTCAAGGCGATCGACGCCGGTCACGAAGAAAAGTACCTCGCGGTCGATTCCAAGGAAGGCCTTTTGACCCTGGCCCGGATGGGGGTGGTCGAAGTGCACGCCTGGCAGTCGCGCTACAGCGACCTGGAGCATCCGGACCGGCTCCTCTTCGATCTCGATCCTCCCGAGTCCGACGGCTTTCCCTGGGACCGGGTCGCCGAGGCCGCCCTGCGGCTGCGGATCCATCTCCAGGGGTACGGTCTGGAGAGCTTCCTCCAGACGACCGGCGGCAAGGGGTACTACGTGGTAGTCCCGTTGGCTCCGGCGGCCCCCTGGAAAGAGGTGACCGGCTTTGCGCGCCGCATCTCCGCGGAGATGCAGGAGAAATTCCGGTCCCGGCTGACCGCAAAGCTCGCCAAGGAGGAGCGCGGCGAGCGGATCTACCTCGACTGGATGAGAAACGGCCGCGGCGCCAATGCCGCGGAACCCTTTTCCTTGCGGGCACGCCCGGGAGCCCCCGTCGCGGTCCCGATCACCTGGGAAGAGCTCGTGGATGGCGTCACGCCGGGGGCCTTCCACCTGCGTGGCCTGAAGGAACGGCTTATCCACCTCGAGCGCGATCCCTGGGAGGGGTACTTCACCCTCCGCCAATTCCTCCCCCCGCTCCGCGCCCGATAACCCCCGTCTCGAACGACCCCATCCGCACCCAGTCCCTTGCAAGCTCGCCCTCACGCACGCCCCCCTTAAAGGAGCGGGAACCACTGGCTCAGAAGATTTTCCCGCGCGTTGGCCGGGGTGGTGACCCCGGGGAAAAAGGGCGGGGGGGTGCCAAGATTTTTGCAGCTGCGATTTTTTTTGCACCCTCGGAAAACCGGCAGCAGCAGGCCCTGGCACGGCCGGCCATTTTGATTTTGACAGTCATTTTTCGCAACCTTCACGGCATCCGGCTACGGTAACTAGCGAATAACGCATTGACATAGACAAAGCCCTCATTGGCACAGCTTATGATTGGAGCAACTGCATAACATGTAAGAGGAGGAGATTCTTTATGTTGAAGAAAACCTTGTCTCTCATAGCATTGCTCATAGCCACCGCAGGGGGTGCTCAAGCGAGTGTTCTGGTACCGCAGACGGCCCTTCCCGGTGATTGTATTCCTAAATTTGCGGTTCCTTTGCCGGTGTTCGGCCCTGCCGGTATTCCCCGGGTCGACACCCAGGCTCATCCCCAACTCACCATCACCATGAAGGAAGTCGAACAGCAGGTGCTCCCCGATCCGAACCAGACCCCCTACCCGGGCGGGACCTGCCCGGCGGTGAACGTCCAGAAGACCCGGGTGTGGGCCTATGAGACCGCCGACAAGAACGGCAGGATCCTCGGCCCGGCACGCTGGCCCGCCGTCACCCTCGACATCCGGCGTCACACGCCGACGGTGGTCAAGTACCAAAACGAGCTGCCCCAGTTCAATCCCTCCAACCTGGTCGGCAACATCTTTTCCGACGGATTGGTGCAGGGGGTGCTCACCGTCGATCAGACCATCCACTGGGCCGACCCCAACGGGGTGATGCTGCAGTGCATGGCGGCGATGGTGGACTGCACCAAGGCGGAAAACAGCGATAGCCCCTGCTGCAAGCCGTTCACCGGAGCCCCCCCTTCGGTGCCGCACCTCCACGGGGCCGAGGTGCCGTCCCAGTTTGACGGCGGCCCGGATGCCTGGTTCACCCAGGACGGCAAGAAAGGGCCCGCCTACGCCACGCTCTACAATGCGGGAGACGGGACCGCGGTCTACGCCTACCCGAACAGCCAGGAACCGGGGACCCTCTGGTTCCACGACCACTCCCTGGGCGCCACCCGCACCAACGTCTACAGCGGGCTGGAGGCCTTCTACCTGGTCCGCGATCCGGCCAACGAACCGAAAAATCTCCCCTCCGGGCCCTTTGAGATCGAGATGGTCTTCCAGGATCGCCAGTTCGACACCAACAGCCAGCTCTTCTTCCCGGACGGCTCGGGTGCCGACGTCGCTACCAGCAACCTGAACGGCCCGCCGACCAACCCGGATCTCCACCCCTTCTGGATCCCGGAATTCATCGGGGACGTCGCGGTGGTCAACGGCGCTCCCTGGCCGTACCTGAAGGTCGAACCGCGGCGCTACCGGCTGCGGCTTTTGAACGGCGCCAATGCCAGGGTCTTCCGGCTCAGCTTCGGCACCGCCCCGGTCTTCCAGATCGGCGCCGACGACAACTACCTCGACGCTCCGGTCCCGGTGCAGCAGGTCTTCATCGCCCCCGGCGAGCGGGCCGACGTCATCGTCGATTTCAGCAGGCTCGCCCGCGAGGAGATCGTGGTCACCAACAACGCGCCGGTCCCGTATCCGGACGGGTTGATCCCGGGGGTGGACCAGCCGGGGATGGCAAGCGTCATGATGTTCAAGGTCCAAAGCAGGCAGGGCAGAGACAACAGCTGCAATCCGGCCGCCGGCGAGTGCCGGCGTCCCAATCCGGTGCTCCGCCTGACCGACGGCAAGGGGAACCTCGCCCGCGGGGTGAAAATCGACAAGGTGCGCCAGCTGATCCTGAAGGAGCATGAAAGCCCGGGCGGACCGGTGGAGGTCCTGCTCAACAACACCCGGTGGGACGGCACCAGGTCCCCCAACATCGCCCCCTTCTTTGCCGACGGCATCACCGAGACCCCCCGGATCGGCTCCACCGAGATGTGGGAGATCATCAACCTGACCGGTGACGCCCACCCGATCCACACCCACCTGGTGCAGTTCGAGATCCTGAACCGGCAGTCCTTCGATGCCGACGGGACCATCACCGGGGTCGGCAACGGCTACATCGGGCTGGATACCGGCAACCCCGCCACCACCATCCCCGGTGCCTGGGCGAAGGCGTTCGGCTCGCCGCTGCCGCTCCAGTGCGACGGGCTCGATCCGCTCAACCCCTGCCCGGCCTACGGCCCGCCGCTTCCCTACGTGATCGCCGGCGAGACCGTCGACCTCCCCAACGGCCAGAAGAAGGTGCCGGTGGTAGGGGGCAACCCGGACATCACTCCGTACCTGATCAACGACGCTGCCCCGCCCTCCCCGGAAGAGTCCGGGCTCAAGGACACGGGCAAGGCGAACCCGGGACAGGTGATGCGGATCGTCATGCGCTGGGCCCCTACCAGCGCCCCCCTCATTCCGGGACGTTCCCTGGCCGGGATCAACCTGTACCCGTTTGACCCGACGACCGGCCCGGGTTACGTCTGGCACTGCCACATCCTGGACCATGAGGACAACGAGATGATGCGTCCGTACAAGGTCCGTAAATAGCCGGACTCCGTCGGCGCCCTCCGGCGCGCGGCGCACCAAAGCAAAGAGGGACCGGCAATACTGCCGGCCCCTCTTTCTGTCTTCCTATGAGCGTGAAGGTTCGATTATTAACGTCAGCTCGGCGCGCCGCCCGGGTCGGCGCCGCGGGCCTCGTATCCTTCACAAGGCCCGGTGGTCCTCATCCGCGGCACGTTCTGGATGGTATAGACGGTACAGCGCCCGGTAATGTTGGATTTGCAGTCGTCGAAGCTGCAGACGACAAAGGCCCGGTCGTTGGGCCCCTTGAGAAGCTCATCCAGCGCGTCGGCGATTTCTTCGTTTTTTCCTACCGCCGCGGCGGTCCGTTCCATCTTGGGGTCCATTGCATCTTCCTCCGCGTCTGAAGTGGGGCCGGTCTTTCCGGAAGGCCGGAAGAGCCGGATCCGGTAGGGAACGCGTGATTATTTCACGCCTTGGCTGGAACGACAAGCCGAAAGTTGCCCGAAGCGCGACGGCTGCGGCTGCGCTTCGGGCTGGATTTTCGGGCCGCGATGGTGTTTACTGGGGCAGTCGCATTTTTTCGGGAACCTTTTCCCAGCTGCCGCGTATAACCAGCAGAAACGGAAATAAGGGAGCGTGGATGGACGACCGGATCACGATACGGCGGGTTCAGGCGGGGGACGTCGATGCCTACGCGACGCTGGTGGAACGTTACCACCGCAACCTCCTCGCCTTCATCTTCCATATCGTCCAGGACGCCCACCTCGCCGAGGACATCGGGCAGGAGGTGTTCCTGAGCGTGTACCAGGAGCTGCGCCGCTTCGATCCCGACCGCGGCACCCCGTTCGCCGCGTGGCTCTACATCGCGGCGCGCAACCGCTGCATCAGCGAATTGCGCCGGCTGCGCCGCACCGACTCGCTAGCGCCGGAGGCGCTCGACGAGGTCCCGGCCGGCGGGGTCTCGGCCGAGGAAGCGCTGCTGCGCCGGGAAGAGCGGGAGGCGCTCGCGGCCTGCCTGAAGGACCTCCCGGAACCGTTTCGCGCCACCATTCTCATGAGCATCCAGGGGGCGAGCCTCGAAGAGATCGCGCGGCGTTCGGGAGTGGCACCGGCCACGGTGAAGACCCGGCTGTTCCGGGCCAAGGAAAAGATCAGGCTCTTGTGGAAAGGGCATTTTGGAGGTGTCGGCCATGAAAGCGTATGAACCGGCTCCGGATTTTACCGCGAAAGTCATGAAAAAGGTTTATGCCTACGAAGCGGCCCGCGTGCCGCAACTGTACCGTTTGCTCTGGTCCCGGCCGCTGCGCTACCTCCTTGCCGGCGGCGGGACCGCGCTGGGAATACTCAAAGCCGCCCCTGTTTTTTAGGGAACTCATCCAACCAGGAGAAGACATGTCGAACCTATCTGCCACCACCGCACCCCAGGACGCCACCGTGAAAACCAAATCGACCACCCGTGAATACATCGAATCGCTGCTTTGGGCACTCCTGATCGCCATGGTGGTCCGCTACTGCTTTGTCGAGGCCTTCAAGATCCCTTCCGGCTCCATGGAAGACACCCTGCTCATCGGGGATCACCTCTTCGTGAACAAGATGGTGTACGGGATCAAGCTACCCTTCAGCGACAAGCGCATCCTGCGCATCCACGCCCCGGAGCGGGGCGACATCATGGTATTCCAGTTCCCCGAGGACCGCAGCAAGGACTTCATCAAGCGGGTGATCGGCGTGCCGGGGGACCAGGTCGAGGTACGCGACAAGCAGGTCTTCGTGAACGGGGTCCCCTACCGCAACCCGCACGAGGTGCACAAGGAATCCGGGATCATTCCGCGGGATGCCGCGCCCCGGGACAACTTCGGCCCGGTCCGGGTGCCGGCCGGCTCGTACTTCATGATGGGGGACAACCGGGACCGCTCCTACGACAGCCGCTTCTGGGGCTTCGTCACCGACAGCGACATCAAGGGGAAGGCGATGATCAAGTACTGGTCCTGGGACTCCGAAAACTCCCGGGTGCGCTGGAACCGGATCGGCGGAGTGATCAATTGACGGCAATTGACAAGGAATAATTACCAATTGACAATGAAGCCCTTTGATTAACTGCGGCAGGGCGGGCCTAAACGGTTTTCTCTCAGAGACGAGGAGCGTAGAATAGCGG
This sequence comes from Geomesophilobacter sediminis, assembly GCF_016458275.1. GTDB lineage: Bacteria > Desulfobacterota > Desulfuromonadia > Geobacterales > Geobacteraceae > Geomesophilobacter > Geomesophilobacter sediminis. The sequence continues at coordinate 82,581 of NZ_JAEMHM010000023.1, read as the reverse complement.
GTGGAGGTGATGTCGTATGAGATTCACTACCCCGCACGGGTACCACTTCTTTCATCACGGGATCTTCGCGGAGCAGGCCTATGACGAGACCGGGTTGCACCGGGGCTGGCTCGCCGCGATGGGCATCGTGTTCGCGGTTCTCGGGGTCATCGGGCTGGGCTACCTCACCGTCATGACCCTGATGAGCGTGTTGTTCTTCGGAGGGTTGTGTATCGTCGCCGGGTTCTCCCAGCTCGTACAGAGCTTCTCGGCGCACGGGTTGCGCAACGTGCTTCCGGCTGCGCTGCTGGGGGTCCTGTACCTCTTTGCCGGGGCGATCATCTACCTGACGCCGGTCGCCAGCTCCGTCGAGCTCACCTTCTTCCTGGCGGCGACGCTGATCGCCCTCGGGTTCGTGCGGATGGCGTTCTCGATCGAGCACCGGACCAACCGTTACTGGGGCTGGTCCATAGCGTCAGGCGCGCTCTCCGTGATCCTCGGCTTCCTGATCATGGCGCAGTGGCCGGTCACCGGGCTGTGGGTGATCGGCCTCTTCGTGTCGCTGGAGCTGATTTCCCACGGCGTGACAGCCGTCGTGATGTCCCTGGAGCCGAAAGGCTTCGGTCTCTAAAAAGAGCCCGACCAGAAAAAAAGGCCGCTTGCCCAAAGGCAGGCGGCCTTTTCTTTTAGCATTCGACCGATTCGTCCGATCGGTCCGACGCGGAAGCCTGCGCCCCTACCCCTCGTAGGCCCGGCCGTCGCGCATCTCGATGTGCCGGCCGCCGAGCTTCGCCAGGCCGGGGTCGTGGGTGACCATCACAATGGTGAGCCCGGAACTGCGATTCAGCTCCTGCAGCACCTCGCCGATCTCGGTGGAGCGCCGGGAGTCCAGGTTGCCGGTCGGCTCGTCGGCCAAAAGGATCTCGGGGCGGTTCACCAGGGCGCGGGCGATCGCCACCCGCTGCATCTCGCCTCCGGAAATCTCCCGCGGCAGGTGGTTCGCCCGGTGCTCGATCCCCAAGAGCTTCAAGAGCCGGTCCACCTCCGCCTCGGCCCCCGGCTTGCGGTAGAACGCCAGCGGCACCGCCACGTTCTCGCGCACGGTCAGGCTCGGGACCAGGTAGAAGTTCTGGAAGATGTAGCCGAACACCTCCCGCCGTACCACGGTCAGCTCCCGCTCGGAGAGCCGTTTCCCCTCCCCGAAGATCTTCTTTCCCGCCAGATGCAATTCCCCGGCGCTCGGGTTGTCCAGGCACCCCAAAAGGTTCACCAGCGTCGTCTTTCCGGAGCCGGACGGCCCCATGAAGGAGACGAATTCGCCGCGCTTAATCGAGAGGGTGACGCCGTCCAGGGCGAGGATTTCCTCGCTGCCGCGCCGGTAGGCGCGGCTCAGGCCGCGGGCGTCGAGGGTGATGTCGGTATCGGCCATGTCATTCGCTCCTGATCGATTCCAGCGGGCGCATCCTTCCTGCCTGCCACGCCGGGTACAGCCCGCTCAAAAGCCCCACCACGAGGATGATCCCCAGGGTATACAGGGCGAGCCTGAAGTCGATCGCCACCAGCCCGCCGCTCGGAGCATACGGGAGCAGGCGCCGGATGAACAGGTCGGTGATCCCGTTGCAAAGCATGGCGGCCATGATCCCGACCACGGAGCCCCCGGCGCAGAGCATGAGGGTCTCGGTCCAGACCAGGACGAAGATGTCGTGCGGCATCGCCCCCATGGTCTTCAAGATCCCGATCTCCTGCTTGCGCTCGTAGACCGACATGAGGACCGTGTTGGCCACCCCGACCATCGCGATGAAGACCGCGATCAGCGCAATGGAGAGAACCATCACCCGCGCGGTGCCGATCAGCTTCATGATGGTCTGCTTCACCTGGGAAAAACTCACCACCTGCACGTCGGGAAGCTGGTAGAGCTCGTTTTCCAGCCGCACCAGGTCGGCGTCCTTCTTCGCCTTGATCCCGATGGTAGTGATCTTGTCGGTCCCGGCGATCTGCTGCAGGGTCTTGAGCGGGACGAAGATGGTCCCGTCGTCCTGGGTGCCGGTCCGCTCCAGGATCCCGACCACCTTGAGCGGCACGTTCTTCTCGGGAACCATGGTCATGTCGCCGACCTCGCGCTGCTCCAGCTCGGCCGCCTCGTACCCCATCACCACCTCGCGGGCGGTGTCGGACACGAACCAGCTCCCCTTGCGGAAGCGCAGAAACGGCTTCATGGCCGGATAGCTCGACGGGTCGACCCCGAAATACCCAGCGATGCCGCCGCTCTCCCCCTTGTTGGGATCGAAGAAGGCCTGCATCAGGATCGGGGTGGTCGCCTGCACCTCCGGACGCTTCGCGATGTCCCGGACCATGCCGGGATCCATGTAACGCAGCCCCTTCCCCCCCTGGAGCATCAGGGTCGCCGCCTCGTAGGGACACCCCTTGGCCATGACCATGATCTGGTAGCCCATGTTGTCGATGTCGTGGTTGAGTGCCTTCTCGTAGCCCTGGTTGAAGCCGAACAGGCTCACCAGCACGAGCGACGACAGGGTGATCCCGACCACGGTGAGGAGGGTGCGGACCTTCTTGCGCAAAAGGCTCTTGTAGGCGATCTGGAACTTGCTGATCACGGGTTCCCCCCGGAAAAGATGAAGGCGTCCATGAGGACGAGGTTCTTCTTGAGCCCCCTGAGCACCCCGAAGAAATCGGTCTCCATCTCCGGGGCGGGGTTCGGGACGTGGGCCAGCCGGCCGGTCCCCTTGCCGGTGATCGGATCGTAGCTGTCGAAGTCCTTCAGGGTGACGCCGACGAAGTGTTTTGCAAAACGGGGATCGCGCATCTTGGCCGCCGCCGGCCCGGTCATCTTCTGGATGTAGAAGGTCTTGACCTTGCCGGAGAGGTCCTGGGCGATGAAGACCTGGATGCCGCCGAACTGCCCCTTCTGGTTCACCCCGTGGATGTAGCCCACCTTCTTCGGTCCGCTGTAGATCTCGTAGATGGTATAGGGGACGTCGATGGGAGCATACAGCGCCAGGTGGCGCTCGCCGAGGCGCCCCTCGATCCGGTGCTGCAGCGCCGCCCCCCCCTTCTTCTGAATGCTGACGTAGATGCTCTGGTAACGCGTCGCCCCCGGGAAAAGCCGCGGGACGTCCCGATCCGCGTCGTTCAGGTCGCAGCCGACCGCGCCGAAGGCCGGCAGCGCCGCCAGGACGACCAGGAGCAGCGCCGGCACCAACGCCAGCAGCATCCCGATCCGGGTATCGTGGGGCTTTCGTCTCATCGCCGCTCCGCTCATTGTTCCCACCCGTTTTTCTTGATCAACTGCGGATCAGCCCCCTTGCCGAGCTGGGTGATGTAGCACCCCCGGGCCGCGTAGCGCTGGGAGGCCCCGAAACCGACCCGCCCGTAGAGCGGATAGTACTGGTCCATCATGGCGCCGAGGACGTCCAAAAAGGCGTCCCGGTAGTAGTTGTCCCGCATATCCATGAGGGCCGTGGTCACCAGTTCCACCATGCCGCGGGTGAGCGCCTGGACCGTCTCGACCCGGTCCTTGAGCGGCACTTCGCCCTGGCGCAGCGCGGTCTTCGAATCCCCCTGCACCGAAACCCGCCCCATCCCGATCTTCGGCTGGTAGGGGGAAAACGAGAAGGGATAGGTGAGGTAGGTGAAGCCGCGCAGCTCCTCCTTGATGCTCCACAGGCCCTTGCCGAGGTAGCGCCCGGAAAGGAACACCCGGGGACGCTCCTTGCGGGAGGCAAGCGAATCCAGCGCCCCAAGGGCGGTCGCATCGTCCCAAACCAGAAGCACCGCCGGCTTTTCCCGCGCCAGCACCTTGTCCAGCAGAGCCCGGTCCAGCCTTTCCCCGGCCGCAATGTTGACCGTCACCGGCACCGGGTGCCCCAGCTCGCTCCAGGTCTTCTGAAAACCGGCGGCCAGGGCCCGGCCGCGGTTCGAGCTCCGGACCAGCTGCACGACCTTCGGCTCTTTGGCGACCTCCTCCCCGTTCAGGTAGCGCGCCGCCCCCTCCCCTTCCTGGTAGTACCCCTTGGAAAGGTAGAGGGTGTACCAGTCGGAATCGGTAATGGCCGGGAAATCGGTGAGCGGGAAGAGGCACGGCAGGCCGTTATCCTCGCTGAAGCGGTGCACCGGCGTCCAGTCGCGGTGGCTGATCCCTCCGATCAGGGCAAAGACCGGTTCCTTGCGGTAGAGCTCCTCCAACTGGGCCCGCCAGGTCTCCGGGGCCCCCTTGAGCACCCAGGTGGAAAGGGAGAGCTGCCGGACGGTGAGGTCTCTGGATCCCAGCATGTTCTCGGCCATCAGCCGGCCCCGGCTGTTCATCCGGCTGCCGAAGGCCCGGGACTGGCTGTTCTTGATGGCGATGTACTGGTTCAGGACCCCGAGCATGGCGTCCCGCTCTTCCTGCGGGACGTCTTCGGTGATCACCGTGGCGAACTTGAGGGTGTTCGAGGTGACCCCGGGAGAGTAGTTGACCGAAAGGTTCTTGAGGTAGTCGAGCAGGATCTTCGCATCGGCGTCGGAGAGGTCATAGCGGGGCATGACGTTGTTGAACTCGCGCCCGGCGGGGTCCTTCCCGTCGCGGATCGCCGCGAGCAGGGTGGCGTCCGTATAAGCGGGACGGAGCTGGGTGACCGGGTAGTTCGCCTTGAAGAAGATCTGCCGCGGCTGGAAGAGCCGGTTCACGGTGATCGGCGGGGTGAAGACGTTTTCCTCCAAAGCCCCGATCCCGCTGCGCAGATGGCAGCTGGCACAGGAAAAGGTGGTGCCGCGGGCTGCCGGGTCCCCCTTCACCTTCACGTGCTGTCCGGAGGGGAGGATGCCGTTGCGGTAGATCCGCTCCCCCTGCTTGAGCCGCTCGGCAGGGACCGGATTAGGATCGGCCGAAGCGGACCAGGCGGCGACGGATGGCACCAGCAATAAAAGGGCAAGGAGGCAAAGCAGCGCCCGGTTCCTGAAGTTCACTATTTTCCTGATTCTCTTCATCCGCGCTCCAAAGATGGTGGTTTGAAGTCCCCCTTTGAGAAGGGGGATTTAGGGGGATTTGGTTTTTTGCAGGTTCCAGCTAAAGGCAAATCCCCCCCGCCCCCCTTCGCAAAGGGGGGAGTTCAAGGGCTTACCATCCCCCCGAGGGGCACCTTCTTACATGTCGAAGAGGTAGATCCCCTTCAGGACGGTCTTGCCGCTCTTGGTGAAGGTGAAACGCACCTCCCAGTCCCCGGGCATGGCTATGTTCACCGGGAGGAGATAGACCCCCTTGTTGGAAAGGGAGAATTTCTGCCCACCGGTGGAATGGGCGCCGCGCATCGACGGCATGTCCACATCGCCGATCACGGTGTAGGAGGTGTCCCGCTTGCCGTCCCGGGTAAAGATCTCCACGCGCATGATACAGGTCCCCATCTTGGGGCGTTTGTCGAAGCCGTAGGTGAAATAGTGGCCCGCATCCAGGGTTACCCGCTCCCCGGGCTTGGGGAGGGTGCGGTAGGCATTCGCCCCGTCCGCGGGGGAGCCGGCAAAAAGCAGCACCGGAGTGGCAACGGCGAGCAGCATGGCAACGGCGATGGCATAAAAGAACTTTTTCATGTTATTCCCTCTGTCAAACATAATATTTGCAACATTGGATGTGATAAAAGGATTGGTCGACTCTACCATTAGCCAGCATTCACACTACTAGCAACCTTGTCCCGAGGGACGACAAATAGATTAGCAGGGGAATTTGAGGAGACAAGCAAAAAAAGCGACTGTCTTGAGGAAGTTAAGTCAATGTCAGGAAGGTGAGGTAGAGATTTCAGAATCGTCAGGTTGCCCTCAGAGTGCTGAGAGACTCTCATTTGATGGAGAGAAGAGACTTCTTCGCCATGAACGCCGCCCGGTGCCGGGCCCGGCGCCTCGGCCCTCCCCTACCGGCTCGCCGGCACCGATTTTGCGGCCATTTCGGTGCTGGTCACCGCATCGAGCACCGTGATCGGGGAAAGGGACACGTCGCTGGCGTCGCCCCACTTGTTGAAGCGAAAGCCGCGGAACTCGGCGCGCCAGCTGTTGTCGGCGTAAACCGTCACCAGGAGATATCCGAAGTAGGGGTTGTCCCGGTTCGCCAGAACCTTCTGCAGCTGGTAGCGCGGCGCCCCGGGGTAGGTCCCGGCGGAGCCGTCCCCTTTGTAGTCATAGTTTCCCGCCCCGCCGGTGCCGACCACGAAAGCGGGGACCCGGCGCCCCTCGACATCGGTGAAGACCCCGCGCAGGTAGAGATGGTCGTGCCCGGCGAAATAGGTCCCGTTGTGGCTCCCCAGCGCCCGCAGCAGCGCGTCGCGGCTGTCCGGATCGTTGGCGAGGCAATCGGTGTGGCTGGAAGGGGTCAGCATCTCGTGCCCCATCACGAAGGTCACCCCGGAGCTGGAGCGCTCGATCTCATCCAGGACCCACCGGTTCATCATCTGCCCGCGGTTGGCTCCCGGAGCGAAGCGGGTGTTGTCGAAACCGGGCTGGCGCCCGGCGTACTGGTCAAAGGCGATGAACCGGGCGTTTTTGTACCCGAAGGAGTAGGTCAGCCCCTTCTCCCCTGCCGGCCCGTTGAGCGGCATGGGGAAACTCTGCAGGAAGGTGCCCACCGGAGAATCGGGATTCTTCGCGCCGTGCCGGGAGGGACGGTACTCGTGGTTGCCGCGGGTGACGTAGACCGGGATCCCGGCATCGTAGACCGGCGCCATCGCCTTCTTCCAGCTCTTCAGCATCGACTCCTCGCGCTGCGGGTCGTTGGTCCCCGAGGCCATGTCGCCCGGGAAAAGCACCAGGTCGAGCCGCTGCGCCGCAATGTCCCGGGCGATGGCATTGACCACGACGGTGGCGACGCCGTTGTCCCGCGCGGCCCAACCACCTTCGGCGCGGCTGTCGTCGGTGACCGCGAAACGGAAGCTGACCGGGGCGCCGGCGAATGCCAGCGAGCTCCCGCCGAAGATGGCGCCGAGGGCCGCGGCGATGACGCAGCGGCAGACAAAGGGAGAGACGACGGGAAGGTGATTGCCGAGGATCATGCTGCCTCCGGATTGAAGTTTGATGTTGCCTCGATGCAGGCACCCCAGGCGGCGCTCCCTGCCCCCGCCAAAATAGTCGTGCCTCCCGACCGTGTCAATACCAGGGAAGCTGACTCAGCAAAGCCTAATCATTTTGTATACAGGACCAAAGAGGACTTTTTGCTCTAGAATTCACTACTGACATTTGCGGAAAAGTGTGTTATTTTGCTGAAACTTCGAAACTATCGCTTCCTACGATACACATGATCGCCCCACCATAGAGCATAAAAAGCTAACGAGTGTAAAGCAATCCGACACTCTCTTTAAGAGAAGCTAGTTTTCAGATTGTGATCCCTGACTGTCCCAAGAGTCCTTGTGACAATACTTCGCCCCAGCAAGGAAAGAGGAAACATGATCAAGGTCGTTTCCGTCTTCGGCACCCGGCCGGAGGCCACCAAGATGGCGCCGGTGGCGCAGGAACTGGAACAGCGGCAAAGCGGCGGGGAGCCGGCGCGGTGAGGCCCTTGCGCTGGCATACCCCGGCCCTGCTGGGATCGTTCCTGATGGTGCTGGTGATCTCCTCTGCCGCGGGGGCGGCCTCGTATTCCATCGAGGAGAAGGACCTATTCCATTACACGGTCCAGTTCCCCGATGCGCCAGCAAGCTGCACCCAGGTAACTTCCGGCAACCTCCCCACCGGTTCCCATCTCGATCCGGCCACCGGTCTTTTCACCTGGGTCCCCGATTTCGGCAGCGCCGGGAGCTACCCGGTCAGCTTCTCCTGCGCCGACAACCCGGGCGGCACCCCGAACCAGATTACCGTCGACGTCGCGGCCGCCGCTGCCGTGCCCGTGGTCGCGACCACCCCCAAAGTCTCCCTGGTCGCCGGCGCAGCCGCCGGCACCGATCAGGACAACGACCGGCAGAGCCTCGCTACCATGCTCGGGGTGTACGGGCTGAACGTGGAGCGCGTGGACGACCTCGCCGCTTCCTTTGCCGCCGGCACCGTGGGCGACATCCTGGTGCTGCCGTCCTCTGCGGCGCGGGCCCTCTCCGCCGATGCCGTCCAGCAAGTCGTCTCCTATGTGGAGGAAGGGGGATCGATCCTCCTCTTCGGCAAAAGCTCCTTGAGCGAGGCGCTCGGCATCTCCTACTCCGGCGGCAGCGGCACCGTCACCCAATTCGTCGACTACCTGAACCCGCAGCTGTTCCAGATCTGGGCCGATGGGGAACCGGTCGATTTCTTCGACACCGCCGCCGGCGACACCGTCTTTTCCTACGACCAGGCAACGGGACGTCCCATCGCCATCGGGCGCCGCAACGGGGCGGGGGCCATCCTCTACGTCGGGACCGATTACTACGACCACTTCTCGACCTACGGGACCAAGGGGCACCCCTACCTCCTGTACCATTTCGCGGACCACTTCCGCCTCAAGCCCGCCGTCTCCGCCGGCTCCATCGACGCCTACTTCGATCCGGGGAACTACGACCTGAGCAAAGTCTACGTGGAGGACCTGGTGCGGGGCTGGGCCGGGCGCGGCATCACCACCGTCTACGCTGCCGGGTGGCACTTCTGGATCAACGAGCAGACCGCGCAGGAATGGACCTTCGGGTACCAGCACCTGATCGACGTCTGTCACCTCTGGGGGATCAAGGTCTACGCATGGTTCGCAATCCCGCACGTCAGCCAGAAGTTCTGGTTCACCCGACCCGAGTGCCGGGAACAGACCGCCGGCGCCGGCGAGAACTATGCGTTCTGGCGGCTGATGGTCAACCTGCAGAACCCGGTCTGCCTCGGGTCGGTCCAGCAGTTCGTCGACGACGTACTTACCGGCTACGACTGGGACGGCGTCAACCTCGCCGAGATCTACTACGACAACGAAGCGGCCTCGCTGCAGTACTTCACCCCGATGAACGTCGACTTCCGGCAGAACTATGCGGCCATCTCCGGTCTGGACCCGATCGTCTTCTTTGACCCCGCCTCCCCGCATTACTATCTCAACGATCCGACCGCATGGGGCCAGTTTCTCCAGTATCGGGAGAACGTCGTGACCGGGCTGCACCACACCTTCCTCGACGGGATTTTTCACAACCCGAAGGCGGCGGATCTCGACGTGATCCTGACCGCCGTGGACAGCCAGAACTACAGCTACCCCGACGTTACCCAAAAGAGCTTTACCGACACCGGCGTCGATCTCCCGGCGATCCTCGGCTTCATGAACACCTTCGATTTCGCGGTTCAGGTTGAAGATCCCTGGCAGTTCTGGAGTTCCAATCCGTACCGCTACGGCGACTTCAAAAACACCTACCAGAATGAATTCCCGCATCTGAAGGCTGATCCCAGCGCACTCATGTTCGACGTCAACATCGTCACCCAGTCCCACGTCGGGTCCAATGGGCTCCCCGCCTTTCATTTCCCGGCCAACATCCAGACCGGGCAGGAATTCTCGCTGCTGCTCAAGAACATGTTCTCCGACAGCAACCGCCTGGCCCTCTTCTCGGAGAACACGGTCCAGGCCGAGGACTTCGCCCGCCTGAAGTGGGCCCTGGCCGCCGACACCACGGTCACCCGCCCCGACGCGGCCACGGTCTCCTACTCCGCGAAACGGACCGTGAAGCTCGAAGGGGAGCATTTCGACCGGGTTTCCCTGGACGGCAGGGAATGGCCGGGGTGGAGCAGCGTGGACAACGGCATCCTCCTGCCGACAGGGGATCACACGGTACGGCTGGTGCGCGGCGAGTATTACAACGGGATCCGGCTGGTCTCGGCCAGTTGCCTGCTCCACGATGCCGCGGTGGTGCCGGGAGGCATCAGCGCCGATTACGAATCGCCCCGGCAGAAAGGGGTCCTTACCGTCGAGGCGTTCGCCAAGCTGGACAGCGAGCCGTTCCGGGTCCTGGTGGACGGGCAGACCTACGACGCCCCGATCTACCCGTTCTACGGCCAGTACCGGCTCTTCCTCCCCAAGGGAAGGCACACCGTGCAGGTCTACGTGATGCACGACCTCACCCCGTCCGCGGGGCAGCAGGGGCCGATCCCCATCAACCGGCCGATCACCGTGACCTTCACCGTCCCCATCGACCCGGCGACCCTGACCACCGCGACGCTGATCGTAACCGATGCCGCCGGCCACGTTCTCTCCGGCACGGTCAGCTACGACGCCGCGACCATGACCGCCAGCTTCACACCGGACCAGCCGCTGGCCGCAGGCTCCGGCTACACCGTCACGGTCACCGCCCAGGTCAAGGACATCTTCGGTCGCTCGGTCGCCGGGGGGCGCGCCCTTCCGATCGCCACCGACTCCTACGGCGACATCAACAACAACGGCAAGGTCGACCTCGCGGCCGCCCTGAAGTTTTTCCGGGTCGCGGTAGGGCTGGAGCCGCAGCCGGCGGTCGATCCGGGTCGGATCATCCTGGCGCCGGTGAACCGTGCCACCGGGAAACCGCAGCCGGCTCCCGGCCGCACCAAGATCAACCTGCAGGACGTCGTCGCCGTCCTGGAAAGGATCGTAGGGCTTTGGTAACCATCAATGTGAAAAAGCGGGGTCTGGGGTCCGGGATCGGGGATCGGGGCGTGGAGGAAAGCAGGTCCATATCTCGGGCCTCGAGCGCCAGCCCTGTGGGAGCGCCCTTCCGGGCGCGATTGACCACCGCCTTTCGCACCGGTAAGGGCGCTCCCCCAGCTATGCCGGCCTGGTTTCTCGCGTCGATCATCCTGCTTTTCGCCGCGGCGCTGATCAGTGCCTGCGGGGGCGGCGGTTCAGGCTCGGGGTCGAGCACCATCGCCGTGAAACTCGCCACGGTCGCCCAGCCGGGCCAAACGCCGCAGGCCAAGGGCATCACCGTCACCCTGCTGCTGCCGCAAGGGGTCACGCTGCGCACGGTGACCGGAACGCGGCAGACCGCGCCGGGGGTATTCCGCTTTTCGGGAGCGGCCCCCTTCGCCAATGTCACCTCGCAGCTCTTTCCGCGCCCGCTGTTCGGGACCTATTCCGCCGGCTCCCCGGGCCGAAACGCGGTTACCCTGGCCTTTACCAGCCCGGTCGCGTTCGGCGCCGGTGAGTTTGCCACTTTATCGTGCGAAGTGCCGGCCGGCGTCACCGCCCCCGCCGCCAGCTTCCAGATCCTCGATTTCCACGCATCCGGCGACAGCGCTACGCAGTTCGCCGACGACATCACCGCGCAGTTCCAGGCCCCGACGGTCACCCTGGTGCCGTAGCCGGCCAGTTTCAGGTAATCAATGGCTTTATCCTTCGTAGACTATCTCGCGTACATCATGGTCGGGTTCAAGGGGCTTCTCTTCCTGGTCGCCGGCATCTTCCTGGTCAGCGGCATCGACGACCTCGTCGTCGACGTCATCTACTTCACCCGTTCCATCTACCGCGCCCTGTTCGTGTGGAAGCGGCACCGGCGGATGACCGAACAGGAACTCCTCGCCGTCCCCGAGCAGCCGATCGCCGTCATGGTACCGGCCTGGAACGAGTCGGCGATCATCTTTTCGATGGTCAACAACACCATCGCCACCCTCAACTATTCGAACTTCCACGTCTTCATCGGGACCTACCCCAACGACCTGGACACCCAGCGCGAGGTGGCCCGGCTGCGCGAACTGCACGACAACATCCATTGCATCGTCTGCCGCGACCCCGGCCCGACCAGCAAGGCCGACTGCCTCAACTGGGTCTACTGGGGAATCAAGGACTTCGAGAAAGCCAACGGCTTCGAGTTCCCCATCTTCGTCATGGAGGATGCCGAGGACATCATCCACCCGCTGGCGCTGAAACTCATGAACTACCTGATCCCGCGCAAGAACATGGTGCAGCTCCCGGTGGTCCCTTTCGAGCCGGCCCACTGGTACCAGCTCACCCGTGCCCATTACATGGACGAGTTCGCCGAGAACCACCACAAAAACATGGTGATCCGGGAAGTCTTCGGCCGCGGCATCCCCTGCGCCGGGGTGGGGTGCGGTTTCTCCCGCGAGGCGCTGGAAATCCTCTCCAGCGACAACGAGCAGCACATGGTCTTCAAGCTCGGCTCGCTCACCGAAGACTACGAGATGGGGATGCGCCTCAAGGCGGTCGGGGTGGAACGGGCCATCTTCGTCAAGTTCCCGATCCGGCGCACCGTCCCCCGCAAATCCCGCCTCACCGGCAAGACGCGCCAGGTGGAGAAGGACGAACTGGTGTCCATCCGCAACGTCTTCCCGGCCACCATGAAGGCGGCGGTGCGCCAGAAGTCGCGCTGGATCGCGGGGATCGCCCTGCAGGGTTGGGAGAACCTGCGCTGGGAGGGTGACTTTCTGACCAAGTACGTCCTGTTCAAGGACCGCAAGGCGCTTTTGACCAGCCAGGTGAACATGCTGGGGTACCTGGTCATCCTGTTCGTCCTCGGCTACTACCTGGTGGTCTGGCTCCACCCGGACGCCTACCGGTATCCCCCCCTGGTGGAGCAGGGATCGCTCCTTTGGCACATCATCCAGGTCACCACGATCTTTTTGTTCCTCCGCCTGGCGGTCCGGATGTACTGCGTCTACCGGTTTTACGACCTGAAGCGGGCGCTTTTGTCGGTGGTCAACTTCGTCTGGGCCAACTTCGTCAACTTTTTCGCCACCAACCGGGCGCTGTTTCTCTTCTACCAGTACCTGGTCACCGGCAAGTGGATCAAGTGGGACCACACCCAGCACGCCCCCCCTTCCGAGGAGGAGCTTTCCGCCTTCCGCCGGCGCATCGGCGACATGCTCGTGGAGCGCAGGCTGATCAACTTCACCCAGCTCGAAGAGGCGATCGCCGAACAGAAGCGCAGCGGGCGGCTTCTGGGCGACATCCTGATGCAAAAAGGGCTGGTGAGCGAGGACGAGCTGGTGCAGACCCTGGGGATGCAGCTGCGCATCACCACCCGGGAGATCGATCCGTACCAGACGCCGCTGGAGCTTTTGCGGCTCTTGCCGCGCGAGCTCGCGGTCCGCTACTCGGTCTTCCCGGTCGAGCTCAAGGAAAACCGGCTCATCCTGGCCGCCGCCGCGCTGCCGCACCGCGACGAGCTGAGCGCCATCGAGCAAGCGGTGGCGATGCCGGTCGAACTCTGCCTCACCGCGAAGAGCAGCCTCTCCTTCTCGATCCAGCGCGGCTACGAGCGGCTGGAGCAGGGTGAGAGCGACCGTCCCAAGCTCGGGGAGCTCCTTTTGGAAAAGAACCTGGTGACCCCGGAGACCCTGCGCGAGGCACTCAAGCGGCAAAGGAAAAGCTACGCGCGCCTGGGGGACATCCTCCTCGACGAGGGGATGATCACGGTCCACGAGTTGAACAGCGCCTTCGACCAGCAGGTCCAGAACCCCGGCGAGCGGCTGGGCGAGTTCCTGGTGCGCCAGGGCTTCCTCACCGACCAGCAGCTGGAGCGGGCCACCAAGCTGCAAAAGACCCGTTTCCGTGCGCTGGGCGACATCCTTTCCGAAATGGGCGCGGTGACCCAGGAGACGGTCACCGCCCTCTTGCACGAGATCAACCAGAGGAGGCGCCGGGCATGAAGTGCCGTTACCCTTTTGCCTTCCCGCGCAGCGCATCCCGCAAGGGGCACACCCGCTCCGGCGCCCGGTTGGCCGCTCTCCTTTTCCTGCTGGCACTCAGCGCCGGCGCGCCGGCCGGGGCCGCCGAGACGCCGGCCTACCGCCCCGACCTCGCCTACTACCTGCACAAGTACCTCGGCCCCAAGGAAGAGAAGCTCGTCCTGGACGAGGTCAAGCGCTACCGCTCCTACCCGCGCCTGGACCGGGCCTACCGGATGCAGCGCGCCGGCAGGCTCGCCGAAGCGCGCTCGGAATTCGAGGCCTACCTCACCCTGGTCCCCGAGGACATCCGCTCGCGCCTCTCCTACGTGGCGCTTTTGGAGCGGATGGGGCTCTACCGCGAGGAGATCGCCCAGTCCGACGTCGTCCTGAAGCGCTTCCCCAACTTCGTCCCGGCGGCGCTTTACAAGGCGCAGGCGCTGGGACGGCTCGGCGATCCGGTTCAGGCCCTGGCCCTTTTGGAAAAGGTGGCGGCAACCCCGGGAATCCGCTCCGAGGACCGGATCTTCGCCCTCTCCGCGGGAGCCGATCTCGCCGTCTCCGGAAAAGACCATGCCGCGGCGGCCCGGCTCTTCGTGGCGCTCGCCGAGGCGCAGCCGACCTACCGGCGCTGGCTCGATGCGGGATCGTTTTTGCAAAAGGCGGGACGACTCCCCGATGCCCTTAATGCCTACGCGGCGGCGGAACAGCACGCCAGCACCGCGCCGGAGCGGCTGGCGGCCGCACTGGAACAGGCCGAGGTGGCCAGGAAACTGAACCTCCCCGACCGGGCCCGGCACGCCTTGGAGACGGTAGCCGCCAACGATCCCGGAAACCGCGCCGCCCTGCGCGCCCTCGCCGACGCCGCCTATCACGCCGGAAACCTGCGCGAGGCGGAGAAGTGGCTGGCCCAGTTGGTCCGCCACGGGAAAGCCACTCCCCAGGACCGGCTATTCCTGGCCAACCTCTACGTAAAGCGCAACGACTACGCCGCCGCGATCCCGCAGCTGAAAGCGGCGATCGCCCAGCAGGGGAACCGGGCCGGTGCGGAGACGCTCGCCGAGCTCGCCCAGGTGCTGGAATCTGCCGGCAATCTCAAGGAAAGCGCCCACGCCTACCGGCAGCTCGTCGCCCGGCACCCGAACCATGGGGACGCGCAGTTCCGGTTCGGGGTCCTGCTGGTCCGGCTGGAGCAGTGGGCCCAGGCGGTGCCGGTCCTGGAACGCGCCCTCGCCCTGGAGTTGACCGACAAGGAGCGCCGCGACGCCCATGCCAACCTGGCGCTCGCCTTGGAGAAGAGCGGCCGGTACCGCGACGCGGCGGCCGAACTGGAAAAGGGGCTTCCCGAGGGGGGCGACCCGCACCGAGCGGAGCTCCTGATACGCCAGGCCCGGCTCCTTACCTTGGCGGGGACGACCGACGAGGCGCTCTCCCGCCTGGAGCGCGCCCTGGCAACGCCGGGGATCTCCGCCGAGCTCACCCTTCAGGCGCACCGGGAAAAAAGTGCGGCGCTGGAGAAGGCTGGCCAGAGCGCAGCCGCGGCAGCAGAGCTGGAAAAGGCCCTCTCCTCCGGCCCGGCCGATCCGGCCGAGATGATCCGCCTGGCCCGGCTCCTGGAGGCCGGCGGCAACCACGCCGAATCGCTGCGCCGCCTGGACCAGGTGCTCGCCTTGGCCGCGCTCGCTCCTTCGCTGCGCCGCGACGCGCTACGGCAGAAAGGGGTCATCCTGGAGCGGGAGCGGCACCCCCTGGAAGCGGCGCAGCAGTTCGAACAGCTGGTCCAGTCGGGCGACGACACTGCCGCTACCCTCCTGACCCTGGCGAACCTCTACGACGCCGCCGGCAGACCGGAAGCGGCCATCCCTCGCTTTCAGCAGGTCCTGGCCCGAAAGGCTGCGGCAGCGGCCGATCGCTGTTCGGCGGCCGAAGCGCTCGCCCAGGACCGGTTGAAACTCAATCAGACCGATGAGGCGGAAACGGCCCTTGCCGCGTCGCTGCGCCTGTGCGGCGAAAACCGGCAGCGGCACTACTATCTCGGTCTGGTCCGTTATAAGCAAAGGCGCTGGGATGAAGCGCTGGAACAGTTCACCCTCGCCGACCCGGAAGCAAAGGAGCCGGCCACCCTGCTCCAGATGGCCCTGTGCCAAAAGGAACTGGACCGCCCCGGCGTCGCCATCCACTACCTCCAGATCGCCCGGCGCCAGCCGGACAAATCCAAGGAGCTTACCCGCCGGATCGAGGCGACCCTCGGCTATCTCTACGCCGAAGAACACGCCTACGACAATGCGGCGCAAGCCTTCTCCCTGGCCTTGGCCGGCGGGCCGGATCCGGTGCTCAACCTGAAACTCGCCGGCATGCTGCAGCGCGCCGGGAAAGAAACGGAGAGTGGCGCGGTGCTCGATCAGGTCGACCCGAAGCAGCTTTCTCCCGAGGACCGGTTGGAATACCAGGACCTGAAAGCGGCCCAGCTGGAAAAGCAGGGGCACCTCCCCGAGGCGCTGGCGCTTCTGGAGGAAAACCGAAAACAGCAGCCGACCGCGGCACGCAGCCACGCCCTCGGCGTTCTCTACCTCAAGGCCGGGGAGCGGGCCAAGGCGATCGACCGGTTCCGCGCCGCGCGGGAAAAGGAGCCGGAGCGCGACGAGTACCTCCTCGCGCTGGGCTATGCCTATCTCGCCGAGGACCGCTTCACCGACGCCATCCCGCTGTTCAAGAAGGTGGCGGCACGCAACCCGGACAACGTGAAACTGCGCGAGGAACTCGGCTACGCCAACGAGCACGCGGGCCGAAACGAAGAGGCGGACCGCTGGTTCGCCGAGGCGCTGGAGCGCCTCCCGGAGCTTGCCGCGGACGGTTCCGAGGAAAGTCTCGCCCGCGAGCAGGATGCCTATCGTCTCCGCTCCGAGCTGGCAAAGCTCCGCCGCACCTTCACCGCCACCGCCTATGCCTCCTACCGGGCCGGCAAGGCGCAGACCACCCTGGTCACCAACAACAGCACCACCGTGGCGGGGCTGAACGGCCAGCTCGGCGTGGAAGCGGCCTACCGCCCGCCGAAGATCGGCCTGATCGACGACCGGATCCTCGAGGTGTTCGGCCGGGTCTTCGGCGACCTCCATCCGGACCGGCTCACCTACAACGGGACCTCCACCCAGGCGGGGCTGGGAGTGCGTTACAAGCTCCTCAAGGAGGAAAACCTCTGGATCAGCGGCGAGCGGCTCTTCCGGATCGGCCGAAACGGCATGGCCGACTGGCTCGGCCGGCTCCTCTACTCCCGGGGCGCCGGGTTCGAACCGACCCCTTGGGAGAAAAGCACCGACTACTACCTCATCTACGGGGAGTTGGACGGGTACCTCACCGCCCACACCGTCGCCACCTATACCGAACTCCGCAAGGGACGCGCCTTTACCCTGCGGCCCGACACCTTGCTTTCCCCCTACCTCGTGCTCGACGCGCGCTGGCAGTCACCCTACGGGGTCGGCGGCGACTACGCCGAGGGGGGAGCCGGCCTCTCGCTGCGGTACTTCTTCAATGAAACGCGCGGGGAGACCTACCGGAGTTCGGTCGACCTGTCGGTGAGCTACAAGCATGGCTACTTCTACGGCAGGGGAACCGGGAACGACCGCGGCGGCTACGACACCGCGGTGGTCGGCGTGGGGGTGAACTTCTGATGGCGATGATGTCGGCGACGAAGTGGTTCAGCAGCTTCCGGGCTGGGACGGCGATCGCGCTTTTTCTGCTCTTCGTGGCAAGGCTGGGAACCGCCGCTCCTTTGGCAAAGCCGGCCCCGGCCGGCGCCCCGGCAGCCCCAGCGGTGCAGAAACAGCCCGTGTTGGACGGGACCTTCATCCAGCTCGTCGAGAAGCACGGCAATTGGGAACCGGCCCGGTGGGAGAAGCTTTTCGACGAACTGCAGGGGATCGGGGTACGCCGGGTGGTGGTGCAGTGGTCGCTTCTGGATAACCGTGCCTTCTTTGCCACCGGGAGCTTCGCCGCCGTGCCGAAGCCGCCGGTGGAGACGATCCTGGCCCTGGCGGCGCAGCGGAAGATGACGGTCTACCTGGGCCTGGCGGCGGATTCGCAGTACTGGGAGAAGATCAAGGACCAGGCGCGGCGTGAGGAATACCTGAAAAGGCTGCGCTGGAAATCCGAGCGGGTGGCGCGGGAACTGGTCAATACCGCCGCGCGCTATCCCTCTTTTGCCGGGTGGTACCTCCCGGAGGAGATCGACGACCTGAACTGGCGCGAGCCGGCCGCACGGACGCTTTTGTACCGGCACGTCGCGCAGACCTCGGCCTATCTGAAGCAGCTCACCCCGCGGGGGGAGGTGCTCATTTCCGGTTTTACCCGGGGACGGATGGACCCGGAAACCTACCGTGAGTTCTGGCGGGAGCTTTTGCAGGAAAGCGCGGCGGATGAACTTCTTTTTCAGGATGGAGCCGGTACCGGCCAACTCCCCGGCGCGCTCCTCCCGATCTACCTGGCGGCGGTGCGCGGTGCCGCGGACGATGCCCAAAAGCGGCTCCAGGTGGTGGTGGAACTCTTCACGCTGCTGTCGGAAGCGCCGTTTAAGGCGGTCCCGGCTCCGTTTGCGCGGGTGAAGGGGCAGTTGCAGCAAGCGGCGCAATATGCCAGCGGGGGGATCGAAGCCTTCAGCGTCCCCGACTACCTCTCCCCGGACGCCGGGCCGGCGGCGGGCGAGCTTTTGCGGGAGTACCGGAAGTACCTGGGAACGCTTCCGGCGAAACCTTGAGCTGAACGAACCCCATCCTCACCCTGTCCCTCTCCTTGAAGGAGAGGGAACCTTGAAGCCGGCCCTCTACTTTGTTGCGTACCCATCGGATATTTCTGCGGTGGTTAAGGCCTTGTGGAAAATTCGTCGCCCGAAATCCGCAAATTAATCGCCTAAGCGTAGTCTCGTTCCCAAGCTCCAGCTTGGGAACGTCACCGACTCGCGAAGCTCCAGCTTCGCAATCGGACATTACAAAGCTGGAGCTTTGACCATATGTGCGTTTCCCAAGGTGGACCTTGGGAACGAGGGCCCCATAAACAAAAAGAGACGCACCGAAGGGGGCGTCTCTTTTTTATTCTCCTGCGTCAGTTCCGGCTATCCGCTCTTACCGGCAACGCGCCGCCGCTTTCCTTTTGCGCCACTGCACCATCGCCAGGCCGGCCAGTCCGGCAGCCACCAGCACCACGGTCGAGGGTTCGGGAACCGCGGCCGCGGGATCGGAAAGGCCGTCGTCGAAGGTTACCTCGCTCATGAAGAGCCAGAACTTGTCTTGCGCGATATCGCGGTTCAGCGTCACCACGAGTTGGTCGATATCGCTCAATCCGACCTTGATGTCGATCGCCATCGGTCCCTGGCCCGTGGAGGGCTTATTGGTGTCGTAGGTGTTGCTGCCGATGACGATGCTGTTCGGTGCGGCGACCCCGCCGCGCGGGTGGCCGTAAATATCGTTTCCCGGATTGTCCACATAGAAGGTGATGTCGTTGATGTTCACCTTCTGCCCGAAATGAAACGTGATGGTCGGATTGCCCCAGGTCCAGCCGACGTAGGGACCGGTCCCCAGCAGGTTCTGGTCGGTGTGCCCCACCCCCGAGGTGTCGGTCCATTCCCAGCTGTGACTCTGGTCCGCGATGACCCCGTCGGTGAGTTTGCCGCTTCCCCCGCTCAGCTGCGCACCGTCGACGGTGGCATTGGCCGGGATCGCACCGTTCACGCTGTAGGTGGCATCCCAGTAGTTGTATTCACCGCCGCGCGCCACACCCGAGCCGTTCATCATGTCGTAGCTCACCGGGTGCACCAGGGTTGCCTGCGAATTCACCGGTCCGGCAAACAGCAGCACGGATACCGCAGCAATCTGTAACAACATTCTCGCCAGCGTTTTCATCGTCTCTCCTGACTGGATGATGGGCTCATCGCGGGCCGATTATACTCTACGGTTACCCTCAGACAAAGAACATTATTCAAACAACCATGAGCAGCAATTGGATTTAGCAATAGCTTTGTCTGCTGATGCTACCGGCGGCACGCACCGTGTCGACATTCTTTACACAAGCCGTCTCATTCCATCTGTTTCAGTAAATGTTCAGCAATATCTGTTCCACTTCCTGACTGTTTTCCGCGCATTTGAGTTCAGTGCAGTAGAAAAAAAGGGGGCATAACAGAAAAGGGCGGTGCCGTAAGGCGCCGCCCTTTCTTTTCGAGCCAACGGGAAACGATCAGGGGGGGCACTGGGCGCACATCGACTTGAAGAGGTTGGTGCTGAGGTAGCGGTCGCCGCGGTCCGGGAGGATCACCGCGATGGTCCCCGACTCGATTTCCGAGGCCACCTTGAGGGCACCGGCGATGGCGGCGCCGCCGGACATGCCGCAGAAGATACCGTATTTGGCGGCAAGCAGACGGGCGGTCTCGAAAGCGTCGTCGTCCTCGATGACCAGTTTCCGGTCGTAGCCCTGCGGATCGTAGATCGGCGGAACGATCGCCTCCTGCATGTTCTTGAGCCCCTGGATCTTGTGTCCCAAAACCGGCTCAACCCCGATCACCTGGACCGACGGCTTCTTCTCGCGGAAGAACTTCGCCGCCCCCATCAGGGTGCCGCTGGTCCCCATGCCGGCCACGAAATGGGTGACCTCGCCGTCGGTCTGGCTTAAGATCTCCGGCGCGGTGGTCTCGTAGTGGGCCAGTACGTTGTTCGGATTGGCGTACTGGTTGGGCATGTAGTAGGTTTGCGGATCCTCGGCGAGGATCTTGTGTGCCAGGCGGATCGCGCCGTCGGTCGCCTCGCACCCCGGCGACAGGACGATCTCCGCGCCGTAAGCCTCCAGGACGCTGCGCCGCTCCACGCTGACGCAGGCGGGCATGACCAGCTTGATCCGGTAGCCGCGCGCGGCGGCGATCATCGCCAGGGCGATGCCGGTGTTGCCGGAGGTGGGCTCCAGGATCACCTTGTCATCGGTGAGCTCGCCGCTTTTTTCGGCGGCCAGAATCATCTGCCGAGCCGGACGATCCTTGACGGAGCCGCCGGGGTTATTCCCTTCCAGCTTCGCCATGATCCGGACCTTGGGATTGCTGCAGAGGGAATGGATCTGAATCAGGGGGGTCGAGCCGATCGACTCGATGAGACTTTGACCTTTCATTGAATGCCCTCGGACGGGATTTAAATTAAACCGAGTCAAGATACCCCCTCGCCCCAAGAGGTGTCAAGCGTGGAAATGGTTTATGACGGCCCTTCTTACCAAAGAGCATCCTTCCACGACACCAGCGGCAGTATCCTCCCCAAACGTTCCCCCTTGGCCCGATATTTCTCGTCAGCAGTCACGAATGTGGCCTGGGGATGCAACAATGCCGCGGCATGATAGATCGTGTCGAAGAGGTGATGGTCCAGTTGGATCGAAAGCTCGATGGCCTTCAGGTACACCGCGTCCGCATCGGCCAACCGATAGTCGAACGAGAGAAGCCCCTGGGCGTACCGGGAAGCCGATAGTGGCGCCAAACGGCAGAGGACGCCCAATACCTCGGATCGCCAGACCGGGGGTTGGTAGAGGGAAAACCGGTCCTCCGAATAAGCCTCAAGCAGAGCCAGGGCTGCTGCGGCACTAGCCTCTCCCGGAGGAGCCGACAGAAACCATTTCACGCTCACGCTGGCATCGACCACCAAAACCGGCTTCATCGCCTGATCTCCTGCACGGCCTCAAGCACCTCCTCAGTTGAAACCACGGGTGTATCAGCCCTCTCCTTGAGTATCGCAGCCACGGCTTCCCGGCGCCGGCGCAGGGCAAGCTCGCGTTCGGCGGCCTCGCGCATCAAGCCGGCGATCACCGCGCTCCGGTTTTTCCCTGCAAAAGCGGCGTTAAAGAGCTCCTTGATCTCGTCGGGGACACTGAAATTGACCGTTGCCATCACGCACTCCGTTCAACAAATAATTCAACAACTTCTTGTTCAAGCTTAGCAAAGGAGTTCGGAAAAAGCCACCGGTGCAAAAACGCGGGCAGACCACCCCGGCAGACAGCTTCCGCTCCTCATCGCCCCGCCCCGCCTGATTAGCCGAAAATAATCAACACAGATAAGTACGTCCTTAAGCTGGCAAGGAAACGGCCGATAACAGGGACAGGAAAGTCTTATTAAATTGGCACCTTAAGGAAGCGACACTTCGGTTGGAGACGGCCGCAGTCCGGAACCGCCTGCAACATGGCGGGATCATTACGTGGGGAGGCAAAACATGGCCTGGTTCAGCAATTTGAAAATCAGCGGGAAGATCGTTTTGGTGGTTTCGGTCGTGCTGGTGCTGTCGGTGGTCCAAGGCATCTTTTCGCTACGGCAGCTGTCCGTAGTGAACGATTCCACGGTGGACATCGCGACCGACAAGCTTTCCCGGGTCCGGACCATCGGCAGGATCCAGTCCCTGGTGGGGGATTTCCGCCGGGCGGAGTTCCAGCACCTGCTCTCGGAATCCGCAGCGGACATGGACAAGTATGAAAAGCGGATGCAGCAGGAAGTGGTCGATCTGAAGAAGCTCGACGACCAGTATCAAAAGCTGGTCCCGTCCGGGGAGATGAAGAAGCTTCACGAACAGTTCAATTCTTCCTGGGTCACCTTCATCGAGCTGCACAAGAACCTGATCGATCTCTCCCGCAAGGACAAGAAGCAGGCGCTGACCGCCCTGCGCGGCGATTCCTACAAATCCTTCCTGGCCGCGATGGCCGCGCTGGAAAAGGAGATCGCCCTGAACGACGATCTGGCCCTTTCCGCCTACAAGAATTCCGCCGCCACCTACCAAAGCTCCCGCACCTTCATTGCCGGCGCCATAGCCGCTGCGGTGGCCGTGGGGATGTTCCTCGCCTTCTGGGTGGCCCGCATCATCAACCGCAGGCTCCGCGACGGCGTGGAGCTCGCGGACCGGCTGGCCCGGGGCGATCTTTCGGGAAGCGCCGGGGAGGTCTCCAAAGACGAGACCGGCCAGCTCCTCACCTCGATGCAGACCATGGCCGAGAGCATCCAGGCCCTTTGCACCGATGCGGGGCAGCTCTGCGCCGATGCGGTGGAAGGGAAGCTGTCGACCCGCGCCGACGCGAGCCGGCACCAGGGGGCCTACCGGGACATCATCGTCGGCTTCAACGGCACCCTCGACGCGGTGGTCGGCCCGCTCAACGTGGCGGCAGACTACGTGGACAAGATATCGAAAGGGAACATTCCGCCGGAGATCACCGACAGCTACAACGGGGATTTCAATGCCATAAAGAACAACCTGAACCAGGCGATACGGGCGGTCAACGAACTGATCGCCGACGCGAACCAGCTGTCGGCAGGCGCAGTCGCCGGGCGCCTGGCAACCCGCGCTGACGCTGAAAAACACCAGGGCGATTTCCGCAAGATCATCCAGGGGGTGAACGACACGCTTGACGCCGTCATCGGTCCGCTCAACATGGCGGCAACCTACGTGGACCGGATCAGCAAGGGGGACATTCCCCCGGAAATCACCGACCACTACAACGGCGACTTCAACACCATCAAGAACAACCTGAACCAGGCAATCCGGGCGGTCAACGAACTGATCGCCGACGCGAACATGCTCTCCGCCGCGGCCGTGGCAGGGCGCCTGGCGACGCGCGCCGACGCCGGCAAGCACCAGGGGGATTTCCGCAAGATCGTCCAGGGGGTGAACGACACGCTCGACGCGGTGATCGACCCGCTCAACGTCGCCGCCAACTACGTGGAGCGGATCAGCAAGGGGGACCTCCCGGCGCCGATCACCGATAACTACAACGGTGATTTCAACACCATCAAGAACAACCTCAACGTCCTGATCCAGGCGACCGAGCAGATCACCGCAGGAGCACGGGCGGTCGCCGAAGGAAACCTGAAAGTGAAGCTCGCCATGCGCTCGGACAAGGACGAGATGATGCACGCCCTCTCGGAGATGGTGGAGAAACTCGCCGACGTGGTGAGCGATGTCATGGGTGCGGCGGCCAACGTGGCGTCCGGGAGCCAGCAGCTGTCGGCAAGCTCGGAGGCGATGTCGCAGGGGGCGACGGAACAGGCGGCCGCGGCCGAGCAGGCGTCATCGGCCATGGAGGAGATGTCCTCCACGATCCGGCAGACCGCCGACAACGCCCTGCAGACGGAAAAGATCGCCGTCAAGTCCGCCGCCGATGCGCAGGAGGGGGGCAAGGCGGTGGCCCAGACGGTTACCGCCATGAAAGCGATTGCCGCCAAGATCTCGATCGTGGAGGAGATCGCCCGGCAGACCAACCTCCTCGCGCTCAACGCCGCCATCGAGGCGGCGCGGGCCGGCGAGCACGGCAAGGGGTTCGCGGTCGTCGCCAGCGAGGTCCGCAAGCTTGCCGAGCGCTCCCAGCGCGCCGCCGCGGAAATTTCGGAGCTCTCCTCGACAAGCGTGGAGATCGCGGAGCAGGCCGGCGAGATGCTGAACCGCATCCTCCCCGACATCCAGCGGACCGCGGAACTGGTGCAGGAGATTTCCGCAGCCAGCAGAGAGCAGGACGCCGGTGCGGAACAGATCAACAAGGCGATCCAGCAGCTGGACCAGGTGATCCAGCAAAACGCTTCCGCGGCGGAGGAAATGGCATCTACTGCCGAAGAACTCTCGTCGCAGTCGGAACAGCTGCAGAGCACCATCGACTTTTTCCAACTGGAGGAAACGACCCGGGCCCGTAACGCCGCAGCCGCGGCGCCCCTGCGGCAGCCGAAAAAAACTAAATCCGGACGCACCCGGCAGCCGAGCCTGACCGCACCAGGGGCGGCGCTCGACCTGGGAGCCGAGGACGGATTCGAAAGATACTGACACCAAAGGTCCTGCTGCTGAAAGAAGGGGGGGAGCCGTGCGGCTCCCCCCCTTCTTTTTTGCTCATAGATACGATGGAGCCGAATTCGAAACTCTCAGTGCGCGAGGCTTTCAAATATTAAGTCACCCTCAGGTAGACTTCAGCCAATTGTTGTCTATAGTTATAACAGCCTGGGTCGCAGAGGAGGACGCTATGAGAAAGTGTGGCATCCCTGCAATGACTGTAGTCTGCCTGCTGTTTCTGCTGCCGATACTTTTCCCCAACATTGCGCCCCCCGCCCTGGCCGCGTCAAGCTACACCATCGGCATCGTGCCGCAGTACGAACAACGTAAGCTCTACGCGATCTGGAAGCCGATCGTCGACGAGTTGGAACGGCGGACCGGCCTCTCCTTCCGGCTGGTCACCACGCTCCAGATCCAGGATTTCGACCGGGAGATCTCCCGCGGCTCCTTCGACTTCATCTACGTGAACCCCTACTACATCGTCCAGACCAGGAAGACGCAGGGGTACCTCCCGCTGGTCTGCGACAAGACGCAGATCCACGGCGTCCTCGTGGTGAAAAAGGAGGGCCCGGTCCGGTCGGTCCGGGAGCTCAACGGGAAGACGGTCGCCCTCCCCTCCCCCAACGCCATCGGCGCCTCGCTCATGATGCGGGCCGATCTGGACCAGATGCAGGTCGCCATCACCCCCCTCTACGTCAAGACCCACAGCTCGGTGTACCTCCACGTGGTGAAAGGGATGGCCGCGGCGGGAGGCGGAATCGACAAGACGCTCGCGGAGCAGCCGCCGGCGGTGCGCGATGCCCTGCGCGTCATCCACCGGACCCGCCCGATCCCCTCGCACCCCGTCGCCGTCCACCCCCGGGTCCCCAAGCGGGACGCCGAAATCGTGCGCCAGGCGCTGATCGCGATGGGGAGCGATCCCAAGGGGAAGGAGCTTCTCGCCAAGGTTCCCTTCCTGCAGATCGGTCCCACCACGCAACGCGAATATCTGAAGATGGTCGACTGGGGACTGGAACACTACTGGATTCCGCAAGGGGACTGAGACTACATGAACCTGCGCAGCAAGGTACTGCTCCCGCTGGCCCTTTTCAGTGTGCTTCTGGCTCACTACCTCTACGCGCATTATCTCCCCGCGTCTTTGCAAAACATCGAGCAGACCTACCAGCGCGCCACGGAGCGGCACCTGGACAGCGTGATCGAGGGGCTGATTCCCCTGCTTTTGGGGCACAACCTCGACACCATCTACGAAAACCTCGACGCCCTCAAGAAAAAGAACGGGAACTGGCTGGAAATCCAGCTGATGGACCGGGACCACCTGCTCCTCTACCCGCTGGAAGAGCCCAAGGCGCCCCCCGGCGTCCACTCCGACGACGTCCGCACCCTCACCCGCCACATCGGTTACCTCGGCACGGAACTGGGCACCCTCACCGTCAAGGTCGACTTCGCCCCCGTCCTCTCCGAGACCAGGCACCGAAACCGCCAACTTTTGACCGTGATGCTCGGCCTGATCGTCGCTTTCGTGGCGAGCGCCGCCTGGATCCTGGAACGGATGGTGATCCGCCCGGTCAAGACGCTGAGTCGCGCCTCGAAACATCTGGCCGAAGGGCGCTTCGATGCCGATCTGGGGAAAGGGGGGCGCGACGAGGTGGGCGAGCTGGTGGACCGGTTCGCGGAGATGCGCGACTCCATCCGCGGCTACCAGAGCGAGCTTTTGGAGCGGATCAAGGAGATCCGCCGGCTCGCCTCCATCGTCGAGTCCTCCGACGACGCCATCTTCAGCAAGAGCCTGGACGGCACCATCCTCACCTGGAACCGCGGCGCGGCGGCCATGTACGGCTACGCCGAGGAAGAGGTGAAGGGGCAATCGGTGCGGATGCTGATCCCCCCACCGATGCAGGGCGAGCTGGAATCCATCCTGACCAAGGTGGCACGCGGCGAGCACATCTACCAGCTGGAGACGGTGCGGGTGAAAAAGAGCGGGGAATGGTTCGACGTCTCGCTCACCGTATCGCCGCTGTACGACAGCTCGGGCGCGGTGATCGGCGCCGCCGCCATCGGACGGGACATATCCGAACCGAAGCGGACCTCGGAGGAGCTCCGGGTGAAGAACATCCTCTTGTCCACCCAGCAGGAGACCTCCCTGGACGGGATCCTCGCCGTGGACGGAAGCGGCCGCATCATCTCCAGCAACGGCCGGTTCGCCGAGATCTGGGACCTGGCCCCGGACCTGATCGCTTCCGGCGCCTACCAACTGGTGCTGCAGTCGCTTACCGGCAAGCTCCAGGCCCCGGACGAGTTCTTGGCCAAGCTGGAACACCTCTACCGGCACGGTGAGGAGAAGAGTCGGGACGAGCTGGTGCTCAAGGACGGGCGGACCCTCGACATGTACTCCTCCCCCATGGTCGACCAAAACGGCCGCAACCTCGGGCGAGTCTGGTATTTCCGGGACGTCACCGAGCACCACCGCCTCGAAGAGCAGTTGCGTCAGTCACAGAAGATGGAATCCATCGGGACCTTCGCGGGAGGAATCGCCCACGATTTCAACAACATCCTGACCGCCATCGTCGGTTATGGAACCATGGCCCTGCTGCAGAGCGCCGAGGACGACCCCCGGCGCGATGCGATCGACCAGATGCTTAGGGCCGCGGAAAAGGCGGCGCACCTGACCAAGGACCTGCTCCTGTTCTGCCGCAAGCAGGTAAGCCAGAAGAGCACCGTCGACATCAACGAGATCATCCGTACCACGTCCACCTTTTTGAAGCGGATCATCGGAGAAGACGTCGAGTGCCGGGTATCGCTCCATGCCGAGCCGATGCCGGTGTCGGCCGATCCGCACCAGCTGGAGCAGGTCCTGATGAACTTCGCGACCAACGCCCGCGACGCCATGGAAGCCGGCGGGATCTTCACCATAACCACCGAGCCGACCCGCTTCGATGAGCAGTTCATCTCCATCCACGGCTACGGCCGGCCGGGGGGTTACGTCCTGATCACGGTATCGGACACCGGAAGCGGGATGGACAAGACCACCCAGGAGCACATCTTCGACCCGTTTTTCACCACCAAGGAAGTCGGCAAAGGGACCGGCCTGGGGCTTGCCGTCGTGTACGGCATCGTCAAGGACCACGACGGCTTCATCAACGTGTACAGCGAGCCCGGCAAGGGGACCACCTTCCGGATCTACCTGCCGCAACTGAGCGCCAGCATCCAGGAGGGGCCCACCGAACCGGAGCGCTTCCAGGTACGCGGTACCGAGACGATCCTTCTGGCCGAAGATGACGAGACGGTCCGCACCCTGACCCGGGGGGTGCTCGAGGAATTCGGCTACACGGTGCTGACGGCGACCAATGGTATGGAAGCGGTGCAGAAATTCCGGGAAAACCGGGAGCGGATCGCCCTTTTGCTGTTCGACCTGGTGATGCCGAAAAAGACGGGAAAAGAGGCGTACGACGAGATCAGGGAAGAGGCGCCCGGGACCAGGGTCCTTTTTGCCAGCGGCTATGCACCGGACCTGGTCCAGCAGAAGGTGCTCCTGGACGAGAAGATGCCGATCGTCTTCAAGCCGGTCGCGCCGATGGAGCTGCTCCGGAAGGTGCGGGAAACCATAGACGCGGCCGCGTGAGGGGATGCCGGGAGTGTCGCCTGGCCGTGTATGTAGGAGCGACATTCCGGTCGCGATGAACGGGTCGCACCGCGATTAATGGTTCGCACCGCCTCCGGCGGATCGCGCCTGGAAAGGCGCTCCCACAGGGTAGGCAGCAGCGTGCTAGTTTTTTCCGTCTCTCCTCTCGTTCGCCTCTGGCTCTCTTCCCGTTCCCAGGGCCCACCCTGGTTCTCCTCTCGTTCCAAGGGCCACCGTGCGAACGCAAAGCCTCATCCAAGCTCCAGCTTCCGTCGCGTTCCCAAGGCCCACCTTGGGAACGCAAGCCTTTTCGTCCAAGCTCCAGCTTGGTAATCTCCATAAGGATTAGCCGAGCAGGGACAAAATAGGGCAGGCTGCATTTCCGCGTTCGCCGGAAAAAGCAGCCTGCCCTTTCACTTCCAGGCATGGGCAATTACTGTGGGAGCGCCTTTCCAGGCGCGATCACCCGGCGCCCGCCGGGTGTAAAGAAGCTCCTCAGTATCTAGAACTTGACCTTCACGACGGCGTTGGCGGTGGTCCCGCCGAACTGGACCTGGCGCGAGTGGCCCGAGACGTCGTAGGACGGTTTCACGTTGAAATACTTCAGCTCCCCGCCGATGGAGAGCTGGGGTGAGACGTTAAAATCCACCCCGCCGACGAAGTGGTAACCCAGCGCGCTCGCCGAGTAGGATTCGTCGGTGCCGACGGTGGCTCCGTTGAGATCCTTCACCCGGTTTTCCAGCATGGTGTAGTAATAGCCGCCGCCGGCGCCGGCATAGATCTCCGCGGCGGGGCCAAGCGGTGCCACGACCTTTAGAGTTACCAGTATTGGAACGGCGGATACCGTAGGCGTGACGGTATAGGGAGTCCCGAAGGCGTCCAGATAGGTGTTGGTGAATTCATCCTTGATCTCGGACTCGTAGTACCCGGTACCGACCTCCAGCGCGAGGTTCGGGTGGATCTTCACCCCGTAGGCGACCTCGAAGTTGTAGCCGTTCTTGAAATCGTTGAGACCGTCGGTCTCGGCATTGGGAAAAAAGACGCCGCCTTTGAAACTGAGGTAGCTGCTTTCGGCAAACGCCGCCGAAACCGAAACAATCATCATGCACAGTGCCAAAGTGATTATCTTGCCCATCTTCATATCAACCTCCCTGTTTGCAATCCTCCTGGAATTGGGCCGGGCACCATTTCACGCCGGCACATACTTAAGAGGAAACGCCTCATCCAGCATAAAGTTGACCAACAGCGCGATTTTCATCGGCAGATGCCAGCAAATCCCGGAGAGCTACTGGTGAATCGTCACCCGGCTGCGGCCGTGGCGCTTGCTGTAGTACATCTGCGCATCGGCCTTGCCCACGATACTGGCCGGGGAATCGTCATCGGAGGCTACGGCGCCGCCGATCGAAACGGTAACTTCTACCTTTTCCGCCCCCTTCATGATGAAGCAGTGCTGCACGGTGGCCCGGATCCGCTCGCCCAGGGACGACAGGATCTCGGGTGTCGCCTGGGGCACGATCACGATGAACTCCTCCCCTCCCCAGCGTGCCACGATGTCGAGTCCCCGCACCACGTTGCGGATCGTCTGTGCCACCATCTTCAGCACTTCGTCGCCGACGTCATGCCCCCAGCGATCGTTCACCTTCTTGAAGTGATCCACGTCGACAAACAAAAGGCCGAAAGCGACGGAATGCATCCGCCATTCGTAGGTCATCGAATCGAGGGCGATCTCACCGTAGCGCCGGTTCCCCACTCCGGTGAGCGGATCGTTGAAGGCGTCCCGGCGCAGCTTTTCCAGTTCCTGGACCATCTGGACCTGGTTCGCGTTGTCGGTGAAGATCTCGACCACGCTGGTCATCACCCCGTTTTCGTCGAGGATGGGGGCGGTGCGGACCTGGACCGGGACCCGATGCCCCGCCTTGTGGTGGGCGTAAACGGCGGCTTCGCGGGATTTGCCGTCCTGCAAGGTGGCAAAGAGCGGGCACATGCCGATGCAGAGTTCGTTGCCGCAGTTGTCGATGTGGCGCAGGATGTTGTCGGAGCAGCGCGAGCCGATCACCTCCGAGGCGGTGTAGCCGGTGATCCTTTCCGCGGCTTTGTTCCAGTAGATGATGCGTCGCTCCTCGTCGACGCAATAGACGCCGTCGAACAGACTATCCAGAAGCGCATTTGCTGATATGTCCGTCATTTACCCTCCTGCTTTATCTCAAATCGGGCTGAAAAGATTTATTCGGCAGTCACAACGTAAGCCGCTTACTGGCTTTGGTTCACACCGGTGCCTCAAGACCTCTGACGCCCACGGTCAAAAGTACACCATAATCGCATTAGTTCAACGAATCCTGAACGAATTCAACAAACCAGAAGGCAAAAAGAAAGGGTGATAAGCAAGATGCAGCGAGGGGATGTCGAGGCAGGATTCTCAAACCGTTTTCGTGAGACAGGAAGGCGGCAGGCAAAAACTGTAGGAGCGACATTCTTGTCGCGATCAGTTCTCATCATATAACAAGGAGCTGCCGACTCACCCTGTAGGAGCGCCTTTCCCGGCGCGAATGACTGCAACCTTGGTCACCGCCTCCGGCGGTTCGCGCCATGAATGGCACTCCCACAGCAGTGGTCAATCGCGACAGGAATGTCGCCCCAGCAGGCGTTGCCCATCTTCCTGCTGATGTCCGCTACCCGGCCGATTCCACCGGGGTGACCGGCACGTGCATCAGCTCCGTGCCGCGCAGCAGGACCACCGGCAGCTCCTTGCCGATCGGCCAATCGGCCAGAATCCGGTGCACGTCGTCGACGCTCTCCACGATCTGCCCGTTGAGCGAAACCAGGTGGTCTCCCTGCCGGATGCCCGCCTGGTAGGCCGAGCCGCGCTCGCTCACCGCCACCACCTCGACGGCAAACTTGTTCTGCAGGTGGTAATAACGGGCCAGTTGGCGGTTCAGGGGAAGCTGCTGCGCCGCGAGCCCCAGGGTGCCGCGCCGCACCCTTCCGTGGGTGAGCAGTTGCGAGACCACGAGCCGCGCCGTGTTGGCCGGGACCGAGAACCCGATCCCCTGGGCCGCCATGATGATGGCGGTGTTGATGCCGACCACGCGGCCGCGCGAATCCACCAGCGGACCGCCCGAGTTCCCCGGGTTCAGCGGCGCCGTGTGCTGGATGATGTTTTCGATGAGCCGCCCTTCCCTGCTGCGCAACGCCCGACCCAGCGCGCTTACGACACCGGTCGAGACGGTGGACTGGAAGCCGAGCGGATTTCCGATCGCGATCACCAGCTGCCCGGCCCGCAAGGCAGCCGAATCGCCGAGATTGGCATAGGGGAGCCCCGCTCCTTCCGCCCTAAGTACCGCAAGGTCCGTGGCCGGATCGGTGCCGACCAGGGCCGCGGGGAGCGTGACGCCGTCCTGCAGGGTGACCGTCACCTGGTCCGAGCCCTGCACCACGTGATCGTTGGTCAGGACGTAACCGTCGGGAGCGATGAGGACCCCGGTGCCGGCGCCGCTCATTTCCGGACCGCCCCCCCGCTTGGCAACGGCGATCCCGACCACCGCCGGTCCGACCGTGTCGACGACGGTGATGACCGCCCGCGAATAGGCATCCAACAGTTCCACGTCCGAGGCATCTTCCTTCTTGATCCGGCAGCTGCCGTTCGCCTCGCCGCCGAACTCCCCGTCCGAACCCACCAGTTTCAATCCGCTCCGTTCCGTCTCGTCCATATCGGTACTCCTTCTCATGGGCCGATCGCCTCCCTGTAGGATAGAACGATTCCCTCGCCCAAGGCTAGGGGGGAAGATAAGGACGGCCAGGGCAATAATCAATGAGCAAAGAGTGAGTGAAGAGCAAGGAGCCCCGAGCTGCAGCGATGGGTCCTTGAGCTCCCCCCTTTGCGAAGGGTGTATGGACCGGAGTCAAGGGGGCTGGGGGGGATTTGCCTTTGAGGAGGTGGAATCCAGTCCCACCCGAAATGGCGCTCCCCACCGGGTGTCCAGGCTCGTCCCCGGACGCAAAAAAGCTCCTGCTTCGCCAACTGCGAAACAGGAGCTTCTATTCATGCCATCAAGGTAGGGATCGGCCGGCTTACAAGTACGCCGACGGCAGGGACGTTGACACCGCTTGGAGCTGGTCGAAGCGCGAGTTCTTCTTGAAGTGCGCAAAGCAGGATTCGATGCCGCGCAATTGAGCCGGCGTTACGTTGGCGAATTCGCACCCGCAGGTCGACCCGGTGGTCTCGCTGCGGCTCCAAACCACCCGCGCCATGACGGTCAGCGGGGCCTGCCGGCCGAACTCCTCGACGGAGAGGCTCGGCGGCATGATCAAGAGCTCCACCATCCGTCCGGTATCAATGGCCCGCTCCCCGGAAAGCCGCAGCTGCAGCCCGGAAAGGCTGAAGTCCTTGGTCACCCCCTTCAGGTGGGGGAGAATCCCTTCCTGGTGTACCTCCACCAGCAGGCCGTTCTGGGCCCGCGGATGGCGCCGTTTCTCATTCTGGCTCGGGGCGATGATCGCCTGGGTATTGAAGGTGAAGGTCTCCAGGAGCCGGTTGAACTCCTTGGTCACCTCGTTCAGATCGGCGCTGATGGTGGCGGTGACGCCGACCTTGGAACCGTTGTCCTCGATGGTGTAGAAAAGCGATTCCTGGCTCCCCTTCAGGCTTTGCAGGCGTTCCATCTGGGTCGCGCTCACCTCGGAGATCCGGTTGCTTGCCGCCGCGTTCTCCCGAACCGACGCCACCATGCTTTCGATGATCTCGGCGGTGCTGAGGGTCTTCGCCTCCCCGTCGCGCACCCGGGTCACCACCTGCTCCATGGTCTTCATGGTCCGGGCCACCTGCGAGCTGAGCTCCCCGATCATCCGGGTGATCTCCTTGGTCTCCTTCGCGGTCCGCGAGGCGAGGTTGCGCACCTCGTCGGCGACCACGGCGAAGCCGCGCCCCTGCTCGCCGGCACGGGCCGCCTCGATCGCCGCATTGAGCGCCAGCAGGTTGGTCTGTTCGGCGATGTCGGTGATCCCGTCGATGATGGAATGGATCTGCTCGCCGACCCGGTTCAGCCCCTCGTTTTCCTGCGCCGCCCGGATCACCTCTTCAACGGTCTCGCGCATCTGGTCGATGTGCTCGCGGGTGGCCTGGAGCCCCTCCTCGGCCTCGGTCTCGGTCTGCTGCGCGTTGGAGCGCATCGTCTCGGCCAGGTCGCGGACCGATTCGGAAATCTCCTGCACTTCCCGGGTCGCCGTCGAGACGTCGGCGGCCCGTTGCCGCTGCGACACGCTGGCCGTGGAGATTTCTCCGGAGATTTCCGAGATCTGGAAGGAGGACTGCTCCATCTGGAGGCTCGCCTCGTGAATGTTGCACAGGACCTCGGTCAGCCGCCCGACCATCTCCTTCATGGCGACCATGATCTTGCTCACCTCGTTGCGGCGCCGGACCACGATCTCGCCGCTGAGGTCCCCACCGGCAATGCATTCGAGATGGCCGATGGCACGGCCGATCGAGTGGGTGATGGCCCAGATGTTGATGCCGCCGAAGATCGCCCCGAGGACGATGAACATGCCGGAGCCGCCGATCTGCAGCAGCAGTGAATCAGAGCGTCCGGCGATGGTGGCGGCGACAATGCAGAGGCTGTAGCAGAAACAGAGAATGATGAGGCGGGTCTTGATAGTGAGACAGAGATAAAAATTCCAGAGTGCAGTCATTGCAGAGACGCTCCTTTCTGGGTCTGGCGAGGAATAACGAAGAAGTACGCTTCCGGTTAAAAATCTCTATCGGCTGAATATCACCGAAGCTTAAGGAAAATCGACAACTACGTGAGACGACATCCAAAGAGAGAAGACCAGCACTCCGGAGACCGAAAGAACGTCGCGCTCTATCAAAGATCAAGGTCTGCGAGTTGTGCCGACGGTCCGCTCGGCAAAAGCCAGCATCGCCCGGTAATCCTCCGGGGTGTCCATGTCGAGGAGCACGCCGGGATCGTCCACCGCCACCTCGGCGACCCGCGCCGGGTCGCTGCGTACCAGGTCGCGCAACAGCCGCCCCGGGACCAGTTCATCGAGTACCGGCCGGGGCAAAAGCAGCGGATGCCCCCGCCTTCCGGCGTAAAGCGGGAGGATGATCCTTCCTTTCTGCTCCCGGGCCGCCTGCACGAGCGACCGCACCGTCGCCCCCCGCACCAGGGGGTAGTCGCTCAAAGCCACCGCCACGCTCCCGGCCCCGGCGGCGAGAGCTTCGCGCCCGGCCCGCACCGAGGAAGCCATGTCCGCCTCCGGGTCCGGGTTCACGACCACCCGCACGGCAAAACGGGCCGCTTCGGCGGCGACCGCCTCCCCTTCCGGAGAGACGACGACCACGATGTCGGCGATGCCCCCCTCGCGTAACGCAGCCAGACAACGCGCAAGCACGGTTTCCTCCCCCAAGGGAAGGAGCTGCTTGCAGGTCCCCATCCGCTGCGATTTCCCCGCCGCAACCAATATGGCGGCTACCGGGTATGGTGTCGAAGCTTCATGCATAGGTTCAATGCACCTCATACTCTGTCCGGAGGAGCCCGGAGCTGGCAGCTCCCCCAAGGCATCCTCAAAGGAAAGCCCGTCATTGAAAAAGTCGATTAGGTCACTCTTCATACAAGGAAACCGATAGCTCCCTCTTCCTCCGGGAGAGGATCGGGGTGAGGGGATTTCCCACTGAGCACCTACCCTCTCCGGAAAAGAGAAACAATGTCGCCGATCAAATTGAAAAAAAGCGCCGTCCTGGTATTACATTGCAGCGACTGAGTGAGTTTTCTGCCTGCCGCTATGACTGCTGACAACCTTTTTAAGGAGAGTTCACGTGAGGCGCATCTTCCTGATAGCAGTGCTGGTTGTAGGAACCGCGGTGAACACTCTGGCGCAGGATGGCTGTATCGACTGCCACGGCAACCGGCAGCGCATGGAAGCGGCGGGCTACGGCGGCTTTTACGTCAACCCGCAGGAGGTGAAGGAGCAGACGCGCATGCCGGCGACCTGCGCCGAGTGTCACCTCGGCAATGCCGCCGCCCTGGAGCCGGGCGCCGCCCACCAGGGAATGGCGCGCCTGCTGGTGGTGGCCAACCGCGGCCTGACCACGATCACCTCGGCACGGCGGCTCCCCCTGCAGTACGACACCAACGCGGTCAACCGCATCGGCATCGCCAAACTGAAGGACGGCAAACCGGTCCGGGACCCGGGGGTGGCCGCCATCTCCTGGCACGACAAGAACCGGGAAACCCTGACCCAGGATTTCTCCGTCATGCAAAAAAGCTGCGGGAACTGTCACGAGCGGGAGTTCCGAGAATTCTCCCGCTCCACCATGGGGACCAACGGCAAACAGAGCCAATACCGGGGATGGCTCAGCGAACGGGGCCCCCACAACTGCGGGCCCTGGTTCGCGGGAAACCTCGAGACGATGCGCGCCACCACGGCGGTCCCCATCTCCGAGCAAAGCAGCCGGATCAACCAGAAGACCTGCAACGCCTGCCACGTCGGGTGCCTCGATTGCCATTTCAATCCGCAGCCGCGCGATCCGAAGGACCCGGCGCGCGGCCCCCACAGCTTCGTCAAGACACCGCCGTCGGAGAGTTGCTACGGCAACGGACGCGGCACCATCTGCCACGCCGGCCCCGAGGACCGGCGGCGCGGCGCCGGATACTTCGGCGGTTCCTTCTCCTTTCCGGAAGGAAATGAGCCGGACGTCCACCTGCAGGCGAAGGTCGGCTGCCTCGATTGCCACGAGAGCACCAGAAGCGCCCCGAACCTCGGGCACGGGATGGTGAAGCGGCAGGCGGGCGACTCCTGCGGCCGCTGTCACCCGGAGGCGGTCACGAGCCACGCCGCTTCGCGGCACCGGAACCTCGCCTGCGAGGCCTGCCATATCCAGCGGGTGGCCGGATACCAGGCGACCTACTGGGGGCCGGGCAAGGTCGCCGGCACGCCGACCCCGTACTTCAAGTTCAAGGCGTACTACGGGTACCTCCCGGAACCGATCCTGATCCGGGACCAGGCCGGACGGTGGATCCCGGTGAAACCGTTTCCCATGGCGGTTATGAACCAGAAGACGGCACCGTTTAAGCCCGGGCTGCACTGGCGCTACCCGCTCGACTTGCCGGAGCTCAAACGCACCGACGACGCCTGGGGGTATGTCGGCCTGTTCGGGGGGCTTCCGGAGAACAACAAGGCGCTGCTCTGGATCCAGATGGACAAGCTCTCGCACAAGATCGGCAAAAGCCGCTCGTGCGTCTCATGCCACGACACCCCCGACGGGGCGCAGATACAGCAGGTGACCTGGGAGTTCGGCGATCCCGGAGCGCTCCCCTTCACCGGTTCCCACCAGGTGGTGGCGGACCGCACAGGGCTCGCCATCGTAGGGATCCGCTCGGAAAAGATCGACCTCGAGACCAGCTACACCCTCTCCGCGCTCGCCCCCTGGGTCTATCTCAAGGACGCCTGGAAGATCGCCGGGAACTTCGCCCTGCCGCCGCTGCCGGACCGCTCGGTGCTGCAGAAGTTCGGGGCCGACCCGGAGGGGGCGCGTCGGGAAAAGCTGCTGCACCGATAAGGGGAGCGCACCAACCTCGAAGAACCGGGGTCACCCCACCTTCAGCAGGAGCCGGGCGCGCTGCGCCAGGCGGATTGCGAACTTGGCCGCGCAGAAACCTAAAAACCGGGCCACGGTCCGGAAGTCGCTGCGGAACCGGATCTCCTCCAGTGCGGCGAGAAAGCCCTGGTGCAGGTAATGGTGCCGCAGCTCCCGGATCTTGAGCCGGTTCTGCCTCTTGAGCTCCCGGTTGGGGAGGAGCCGGTGGATCTTCCGGTGCAGGTAGATGGAGGTGGAATCCATCTTGGGAAGGTTATGGCTGAGGCTTCCCGGATGGTAACGGATCAAGGTGTAGGTATCCGGCTCGCTGAGGTAGGCGAAACGCGCACCCTGAATCGCGCAGCGAAGCCACAGGTCCCAGTCCTCGTTGGAGCGCAGGGTTTCGTCGAAGTTCCCGCCGGCGATGATGGTAGACCGGCGCACCAGCGGCGCGCTCACCACCATGATGTTCATCTTCACCAGCCAGCGGATCATCTCCAGTCCCGCTCCGGAAACGTTGGGCATCCAGGGACGCTCGGGGCCCCACATGGAAAGACGGCGCTCCTCGCGGTTTTCATCGGAAAAGAAGCGGCACTCGCCGTAGACCAGATCCACCTCGGGATGCTCGTGGAGGAAGCGGACCTGGGAGGCGAGCTTTCCCGGCTCGATCAGATCGTCGGCGTCGATGATCTGGATCAGCTCTCCGGTAGCCTCGCTGATGCCGCGGTTGCGCGCGGCCGAAAGCCCCCGGTTTTCCTGGTGGAGGTAGCGGAACCGGAGGTCGTTGACCGTGAAGTATTCGATCATCTCGCGGGAATTGTCGGTGGAACCGTCGTCCACGACGAGACACTCCCAGTTTTGGTAGGTTTGGGCACGAACCGAGGCAAGTGCCTCGGCGACGAACTTGCCGTAGTTGTAGCAGGTGATGACGACGCTGACCTTGTCCATGACGGTCCCCCCGCGGCTTTTTAGATCGGGGCCAGCCGCAGTAAAAGACCTTATTATACCCAGCCTCCCCTACCGCCACCACACCGGGAAAGCCGCACGGTGGTCCCTCCGCGCCTACCGGCAAGGCCGACGGACAGTGGCCGATGGACGGTGGGCAGGGGGGGCGCCCACCCTACCGCCCCCCCCTGTCGCGCCATAAAAAAGGCCACCGGTACGGTACCGGCGGCCTTTAGTGCTCGCTAAAACGAAACGGCTCTAGGTCAGCCCGTGTTCGTTGAAGTGGGACGCATATCTTTTGTCGGAGCCCAGGATGTGCCCGCGCAGCCAGTCCCGCAGGAAGTTGCTCAGCTCCAGGGTGAGGATCAGCGCGTCGTGTTCCAGCCGCTGCTTCAGTTCCTGGGCCTTTTCGGCAAAGGCGCGGTGCTCGGCACGGTGTACGTGATAATCGGGATAGTGGAACCGGTGCATGTACTTTTCCTCGGTGGCGAAGTGGCTCTTGGCGTAGGCGAGGATGCCGAGGATGATCTCACGGTGCGCGTCGGTCCCCGCGCTGGCGGAATCGTGGAGCTTGTTGATCATGCCCAGCAGGACCTTGTGCTGCTCGTCGATCTCTTTTACGTTGACGCTGAAAGTATCATTCCATTCCAAAGTACCCATCGCAAAAGCCTCCTTGTGACATAGCGCCTCCCCCTGTCTGGCACCGGAAAAAACGCCCTTACTTTATGCACTTTCAGCGCAGAATTTGCAAGAAGAAGTACAGTCACAGACTGTGTCTCAGTCAGTCAGTGATATAATTTATGAGCAAAAATGGCTTGAATTGTTTAAGGATATGCATATGATCGCATACTATGTTGCCTGAACCCGCAGTCTCCAAACATACCTTCGATCAGCTGGTCGATCTCGCCCAGGTGAGACGGCTGCTGCAGTTGCATACCCGCCTGTCGGGGCTGGCCTGCGGCCTGCTGGACGAAACGGGCAACCTGATCCTGGGAGTCGGGTTCGAGGAGGTCTGCACCCGTTTCCATTGGAGCAATCCGGAAAGCTTCGCCCGCTGCTGGCGCGGTGATCCGCAGACCCGGGAGACCCTGCGCAGCTTCGCCGGCGAGGTCTTCGAAAGTACCTGCAAAAACGGCATGGTCAACATCGCCATGCCGATCGTGATCGAAGGCAAGCGCCTGGCGCTCTTTTTCGCCGGTCAATTTTTCTACGAGGACTCCTCCCCGGACCTCGCCCGGTTCCGGCGCGAGGCCGAGCGGTTCGGCTTCGACACGGAAGCGTACCTGGCCGCGCTGCAGCGGGTGCCCCTGCTTTCCCGGAGCCACGTCGCCGACACGGTCCGCTTTCTGCACCAGTTGGTGCAATTGATGGCGGAGGCGGGGCACGCGAACCTGATGCGGGTACGCGATCACGAGCAGCGTCAGCAGATCGAGCGGGAACTGTTCATCCTCACCGAGGCGGTGAACCGCTCCGCGGACCCCTTTCTGGTCATCGACCAGACCCACCGCTTCGCCTACGTGAACGACGCCGCCTGCCGTTCGCTGGGGTACCGCCGCGAAGAGCTCCTCACCATGAGCCCTCCCGACATCAACCCCGACGTGACCCACGCCATGGTGGAGAAAGTGCTGACGAGCACCCCGGACGGAGGGTACGCCGGGATGCTGGAGTCGCGGCACCGAACCCGCGACGGGCGGATCTTCCCGGTGGAACTGAGTTCGTCGATCTTCATCTACGGCGGGGGGAAGTACCTCCTCACCGTCGCCCGGGACATCTCCGAGCGCAGGGAGGCCCAGCAGCTGATCACGCTGATGAGCGCGGCGCTGGACAAGGTCCGCGAAGCCGCCTTCCTGATCGACGAGGAGGGAAACTTCGTCTACGTGAACCAGGAAGCCTGCCGCTCGCTGGGGTACGAAAAGGAGCAACTGCTCCGGCTCGGCGTCTGCGACATCGACCCGGACTATTCCCCCGAGGTAAGGGCCCAGGCCTATACCGACCTCATGAAGATGGGCACCCGGCGTTTCGAAACGCGCCATTGCGCCCGGTCCGGCGCGGTTTTCCCCGTCGAGATCACCTCCACCCTCTTCGAGTTCGGGGCCACCCGCTACATCCTCTCCCTGGCCCGTGACATCACCGAGCGCAAACGGCTGGAGACCTCGCTTCGGGAGAGCGAAGCGAAATTCCGCACCGTGGCCGAAAACATACCGGTGAACATCTCGCGCTACGACCGGCAGGGACGCACCCTGTACATCAACCCCAACCTGGAAAGAACGCTGGGGTTGTCGCTTGATGAGGTGTACGGCAAAAGCCCGCGCGAACTGGGGCATGCGGCGGTCTACCCGGAATTCGTCGCGGCACTGGAGCGGGTCCTTGCCTCCGCCCGTTCCGAACTGCTCGACATGTCCTTTGTCGAAGGCGACGAGGAGATCCACCACCAGATCAAGTTCGTGCCGGAGCGGGACCCCAAAGGGGAGCTCAGCAGCGTGCTCGCCATGGGTACCGACGTCACCGATCTCAACCGCTCCTCGAAGCAGCTCCTGGACCAGCAGAAAAAGCTCAGCGACATGGCCCTGGAGCTGTCGCTTGCCGAGGAGCGGGAGCGGCGCCGGATCGCGACCGACCTGCACGACACCCTGGGACAGGACCTGACCCTGGCCCGGATCAAGCTCGGGGCGCTCCCCCGGGAGGGGCTTTCCGGAAACCAGGGTGCCGAACTGGCCACGATCCAGGGACTCTTGGAAACCGCCATCGGTCGGGTGCGCCGGCTCACCCACCTGATCGCCCCCCCGATCCTGGAGAGCGCCGGCCTGGAAGCGGCGCTGAAGTGGCTGGCACGCCAGCTGGAAAAGGACTACGGGCTCAAGATTGAATTCCAGGACGACAACCGCAAAAAAGATATCCGCCGTGAGGCGCAGATGGAGGTTTACAACAGCGTGCGGGAACTGCTGATCAACGTCGCCAAGCACGCCGGGACCAAGACGGCCCGGCTTTCGGTGGGGCTGGTCGAGGAACGGTTCGCGGTGACCGTCGCCGACGACGGCGTCGGCTTCGCGGCGGCGCGGGCGGCCAACGGCACCGCAAGCGACGGTTTCGGACTTTTCAACGTCCGGCGCCGGATCCTGCACCTGGGAGGGAGCTTCCAGATCGATTCCGCGCCGGGCGGCGGGACCCGGGTCAGCATCAGGATGCCGCTCGCCGCGCAGACCAACCAGGGCCTTCAGCCCGAATCACAGGGGAGAGGAACATGAGCATCAACGTGCTGCTGGTCGACGACCACAAGATCATCAGGGACGGGCTCTCGGCGATCCTGCAAAACCAGGATGACATCCACATCATCGGCGAGGCGGGTGAAGGTTCCGAGGCAATCGACAAGGTGCAGGCACTCTCCCCGGACGTGGTGGTCATGGACCTGACCCTCCCCGACATGGGGGGGATCGTGGCGACGCGCCGCATCCTGGCCGAGCGCCCCGACACCAACGTTTTGATCCTGACCATGTTCCTGGACGAGAACTGCGTCATGGAGAGCCTGGAGGCCGGCGCCCGGGCCTACCTGGTGAAGGACTGCGCCGCCGAGGAGCTCGTGGCGGCGATTCGCTCCATCCACCGCGGCAAGCCGTACCTCTGCGCCGGGGCGCAGGAGATCATGATGCACCGCATCGCCCCGAGCCCTCCCCCGAAGATGACCGCCGAATTGACCAAGCGCGAGCTGCAGGTGCTGAAGATGACCGCCCAGGGGCTCAACACCAAGGAGATCGCCTACCAGCTCGGGGTGAGCGTCAAGATGATCGAGGTGCACCGGATGAACGTGAAGCGCAAACTGGGGCTGCACAGCATCGCGCAGCTCGCCACCCACGCCCTCAAAAGCGGCCTGATCAGCTGAGGCGACCCCGGCCTGCGCCGGCTGGTCGGGCGTGCGACCGAAGCCGCCGCTCCCTTCCCGGGCGCGGCCGGAGCGATGCCTTATCCATACATTCTCCCATCGATCGCTAAAGAAAACGAAAGGAACCGCCGAAGAACTCTGTTAACGGA
Source organism: Geomesophilobacter sediminis (assembly GCF_016458275.1). Taxonomy (GTDB): domain Bacteria; phylum Desulfobacterota; class Desulfuromonadia; order Geobacterales; family Geobacteraceae; genus Geomesophilobacter; species Geomesophilobacter sediminis. The sequence goes on along the minus strand of NZ_JAEMHM010000023.1, from coordinate 41,084 downwards.
TAAAACCAAGAGGAGTTCCCATGCACCAGGACGCAGCGCTTCTTTTCAATACCATTCCCATCCCGATGTTCCTGGTCGACCGAAACATGGTGGTGCGGAAGATGAACGACGCCGCCATCAAGTGGGTCGACCTGAAAGAGGTGCGGTATTCCCGCCGGCTGGGCGGGGAGATCCTCAAGTGTCTGAACGCCCACGAGCCGGGTGGGTGCGGCAAGGGGCCGCACTGCCGCAACTGCGTCATCCGCAACGCGGTGCTGGATTGTCCGGAGGGGGGCGTCCTCAGGAAGAAGGCGATGCTGCAGCGCGGCAGTGCCATCGGCGAGGTGATCGAGCTCCTCATCACCACCAGCAGCTATGATGCGGAAACCTTCCTCCTCATCGTGGAGGACATCACCCAGCTGTCGAGCTTTCAGGATCTGGTACCGATCTGCATGGACTGCCGCAAGGTGCGCGACGACGAGGAATATTGGCAAAATCTGGAGAGCTTTTTGAGCCGCAACGCCGGCATCGACCTGACCCACGGGCTGTGCCCTTCCTGCTTCGAAAAACGGACCCGCGAATACAAGCAGGGGTAGCGAGGGCCAAGGCTTCCTTCCGCTCTTTCCCTTCCTTACAAATCCCTACAAAGCATCACCCAAATTTACCGCCCGGCGCGGTACCATCGCCTCGGATCCGGTCCCCGTGGCGATCCTGCCGAGCGACCTTTTCCGGTGCGACGGACCTTTTCCGGTGCGACGAACCTATTCCGGTGCGACGGACCTTTTCTGGAGCGACATCCCTGGCGCGATTCGCCGATGCGGTGGGAGCGCCATTTCTGGCGCGAACCGCAGGAGGCGGTGACAACGGTTGCCGTCATTCGCGCCCGGAAAGACGAGTCCACCGTGTACGCAGCAGGGTCGAACAGCGATCCATCGCGACAGGAATGTCGCTCCTACCCGGGGCTTTCCCGGCACCGCCATAACGTACTCGGCTGAGGCGCAAGGTGAGAATATACCTATGAGTTTTTCCACCTTTCATTCTCATTGATTTGGGATCCCCAGCTCATTCATAATGAAACGATAGCACAAAGCATCTTATGACCCTGCGGAGGCGTCTCCGATGAAGATTACGAACCTGGCTTTTCCCGCGCTGCTGACCGGCGCGCTGCTCCTCCCGGCGATTGCCGGAGCTACCCTCGGTGGCAGCGTCGACTCGATCAAGAGCGACCGCAAAGCTCTGTCGGCGGCGCATCGCGCCACCACCTCCGGCCCGGGGTACACCGTGGAGGAAATCGCCTACGACGGCACCACGGTGCGCGAGTTCGTCTCCCCGGCGGGGATCGTCTTCGGCATCGCCTGGGTGGGGTACCTGCATCCCGACCTCACCCAGCTCCTCGGCAGCTATGCGGGGGAATATTCGACGGCCCTTAAGCAGGGCAAGCGGGTCCGCGGACTCAAACGCCAGCGGGTGACCACCGATAACGTGGTGGTCGAGAAATGGGGGCACATGCGGGCGCTCCAGGGGCGGGCCTACGCCCCGGCGCTGGTACCGAGCGGGGTGAATATCGATGCGATCAGGTAAGTTCTTCCTTTTACTGCTGCTGCTCCTGGTAACTGCCGGCTGCGGTGGCAGTTCCAGCGGATCTACCGCCAGCAAGAGCAACGCGGTGAAGGTGCTCGCCTCCCTGGCGATCGCCCCTTCGGCCCCGAAGATCGCCCTCGGCACCACCCAGGCCTTCACCGTCACCGGCACCTATACCGACAACAGCACCGCCGACCTCACCGGGAGCGTGACCTGGTCCTCTTCGGCCACTTCGGTCGCGACCATCGGCAGCAGCGCCGGATCGGTCGTGGCGACCGGCCTCGGGGTCGGCCAGACCACCATAACCGCCACCCTGGGGGACATCACCGCCTCGACCACCCTCACCGTCACAGGGGCGTCGCTGGTGTCGATCACCGTCGCCCCGGGCGACTCGAGCCTCGCCCTCGGCCTGACCCGGAACTTCACCGCAAGCGGGACCTTCTCGGACAGCACCACCCAGGACGTCACCGACATCGCCACCTGGAGCTCCTCGGCCCCTGGGGTCGCCACCATCAGCAACAGCGCCGGGACGGTCGGCCAGGCGACCGCAGCCGCGGTCGGGACCACCACCATCACCGCAACCGTCACCCCCACGGCCGGCTCCGTCGGCATCGTCGGATCGACGACGCTCACCGTCACCGCGGCCACCCTTACCTCGGTCGCGATCACCCCGACAAACCCGACCCTGGCCTTGGGGGGCACGCAGCAATTCACCGCCACCGGAACCTTCACCGACCGGACCACCCGGGACCTGACCAGTTCGGTCACCTGGAGTTCCTCCAATACCAACGTTGCCACCATCAGCAACGCCGCCGGGTCCAACGGGAAGGCGACGCCGGTTGCCGCCGGCACCGTTACCATCACCGCCGCGATGGCGATCTCCCAGCCGCTCAACGGGACCATCTCCATTTCGACCCAGCTCACCGTTTCCGGGACCAGCTCCACCAGCAACGTCGTCGCCATCACGGTGAACGGATCGCTCTGCTCGTCCGGCTCCTATCCCAACAAGCCGTGCGTGAGCGTCACCGTCTGCACCCCCGGCACCTCCAACTGCCAGACCATAACCGACATCCTGCTCGACACCGGAAGCACCGGGCTGCGGGTCTTCAAGCAGGCGCTCAGCGTCACCCTGCCGCAGGTAACCGTCGGCTCCCGGTCCCTCGCCGAATGCATCCAGTATGCGGACGGCTCCTCCAACTGGGGACCGGTGCAGACCGCAAGCGTCACCTTGGGGGGGGAACCCGCGGTCCAGGTCCCGATCCAGGTGATCGACTCGACCTTCGGCACCCGGTCCCGCGCCTGCCAGAGCGCCGACCTGGGTCCCTCCGACGGCGGCTTCAACGGCATCCTCGGGGTGGGCCTGTTCGCCCAGGACTGCGGCTCGGCCTGCGCGGGCAGCTCCAACATCGGCCTGTACTACGGCTGCAGCGGCTCCACCTGCACCGGGACTACGGTGCCCCTCTCCACCCAGGTCCAAAACCCGGTGGCACTGCTGCCCCAGGACAACAACGGCGTCCTGGTACAGCTGCCGTCGGTCTCGACGAGCGGCGCCACCTCGGTCAGCGGAAGCCTGATCCTCGGCATCGGAACCCGCGCCAACAACAGCAGCACCTCGGTAACCACCTTCCCGGCCGACAGCCTGGGCGAGTTCACCACCACCTTCAACGGCTCGACCTTGAGCAACAGCTTCATCGACAGCGGCTCGAACGCCCTGTTCTTCGACTACCCTTCCTTTACCACCGACTCCACCGGCACCTGGTACACGCCGTCGAGCGCGACTCCCCTCTCCGCAGTGAACACCGGGGCCTTCGGGAGCCCGAGCCTGTCGCTCAACTTCACGGTCGCCAACGCCACGTCGCTCTTCCACACCGGGAACAACGTGTTCAACGACCTGGGCGGGTCCGGGTTGGGCGGGTTCGACTGGGGACTTCCCTTCTTCCTGGGGCGCAACGTCTTCGTCGGGATCGAGGGAACCACCTCTCCCTTGGGCACCGGCCCGTTCTGGGCCTACTGACCGAGTAGGGTGACGCGGGTAAAAAGACAATGGGGCTGGCGCACCAGGCGCCAGCCCCATTGTTTTCTGTCACGACAGAGGAACCTATCCTCATAGAGCAGAAATGAGCCAATAAAAAGTAATGAAAAAACTTCGTTTACATGACATAAACCAAACATTAGCATTAAAACTCTCTACCTCGTCTAAATACTAACAATAGCGCTTGTTTATCAAAGCAAAACGCGTTACAGTCACCTCTCGCCCGCAACGCATCCCGGACCGAACCGGCGGTTATTTTCGCACCGGCAAGCGGACCCCCGGCATCAAATCCTCCGGAAAAACCCCATCGTTCACCGTCCGTCCCAGGCACCGCCTCCTCTTTCGTCTCGCCCGCGGATTGGCGGCAAAGGGGTTGTGAGAGTTCATGGCAACAGGGATTCAAAGACGAATCACGCGCAGCATCAGCATCTACCTGGTCATCGTCACCAGTTTGAGCTGTTGGGGTGCCGTCTTTTTCTCCACGCGGCTGGCGCGGGAAAGCATCCAGAAGCAGCAGTTTGCCCTGACCGAACTCGTCGCCCGCAGCATCGACGACAAGCTGGGGGCGAACATGCTCACCATCACCCAGCTTGCCGACAAGATCCCCCCCGGTGCGCTCTCCGATTCGGTCCGGGCGCAGGCCTTTCTCGACAGCAACCACGACCTGTTATCCATCTTTGACAACGGCCTTCTGCTGTTCGACCGCAAGCACCAGCTGATCGCCGAAAGCCCGTTCCGCCCCGGAAGGCGGGGGAGCAAGACGGTGCTTTTGGATCAATTCCTCACCCACCTGGAAAGCCTCGGCCTCCCCGACATTTCCCAGCCCTACGTCTCTCCCAAAAGCGGCAGTCCCTCCATCGTCATCGCAGTCCCCATCGATTCGGGAAACGGCATCCAGGGATTTCTCGCCGGGAGCATCTCCCTGACCAAGGACATCTTCCTGGAAGAGGTGATGGGCTACAAGATCGGCAAGCGGGGATACCTCTACCTCTTCGACCGCAATCGCGACCTGATCCTGCACCCGGACAAGACCCGCATCCTGAAACACGACATCCCCCCGGGGGTCAACAAGCTCCTGGACCGGGCGCTCGCCGGCTTCGAGGGGAGCGGCGAGACCGTCAACTCGCGCGGCATCCCCCAGGTGGTCTCGGTGAAGCGCCTCCGGATGGCGGACTGGATCCTCGCCGCGTCGTATCCCCAGGACGAGGCCTACGAGAAGATCAAGTCCTTCTCCTTCTTCCTCGTCGCCGGGGCGGTTTTCGTATCCGCCATCTCAGTCGCCCTGGTCCGGTTCCTGACCCGCCGGGTCACCGCCAACCTGAACAGCTTCACGGCGCAGATCAAGCAGATGAAGAAAAACCCCGGCTCCTGCGGTTCGATACGGATCGACGGTGACGACGAGATCTCGGTCCTGGCCGAGACCTTCAACGAGCTGATGAGCGAAGTCGGGGCGGCCCGGGAGCAGCTGGACGAACTCTCCCGCACCGACCATCTGACCGGTTTGAGCAACCGCCGCCATCTCGAGCTGGAGGCACCCAAGCTGTTCGCGCTGGCCAAAAGGCAGAGCGGGTCGACGGCGGTGCTGATGCTGGACATCGACCACTTCAAGAAGGTCAACGACGGCTACGGCCACGATGTCGGCGACGTCGTGCTGGTGCAGGTAGCGAGCCTTTTGCGGGGGCAGGTCCGTCCCTATGACCTGGTGGTCCGCTTCGGCGGGGAGGAGTTCCTCCTGTTCCTGCCGCTCATCGGGCGCAACGACGCGCTGAAGTTCGCCGAACGGGTACGGCTCTCCATCGCGAAGACCCCGATCCAGGCCGGCGACCAGACCCTCACGGTGACCGCGAGTATCGGTCTGCACGTAACGGAGGAGTCGTCGGACCTGGCGGCGCAGATCTCCAAGGCCGACTGCGCCCTCTACCAGGCGAAGAACGGCGGAAGAAACCGGGTCTGCCTCTTCAATGAGCCATGATCAATAATCAATGAGCAAGCCGATTCGCGTCCTGCTCGCAGGGACGCGGCTTGCTGCGCCCGTCACTCCCCGACCCGATAGCACGCTTACCCCTGTTCCAGCTTCCGGATCTGCTCCTTCAGTTCGACCATTCTCAGCTCGCGGCCGATGAAAAGCCGGTTCACCCGCTCCAGTTCCCGGTTTTTCGCCTCGAGCTCCGCAGTCCGCAGCCCCACCCTCCTTTCCAGCTCGGCATTGAGCTGCCACAGCGCCTCTTCGGCTTGCTTGCGGGCCGTGATGTCGAAAAGCGACACGATCACCATCCCGAGGCTCTCCTCGTACCCGGGACATACCGAAAAGTAGACCGTCACCTGCCGGGGCTCGCCCGCAAGCGTCTTCACCTCGGAGTCGCGGACCATCTCCCGCCCCCCCTGCCAGAGACAGACCAGTTCCTCCCGGAACGCGGTATAGGATTGCTCGGTAAAGGTGTCCGCCAGTCCGCTGAGCAGCTCCCCCCTGCTCTGCGCCCCATGCAGCGTGACGGCGGCCCGGTTGACTTCGATCACCCGGGCCAGTTGGGCGCAGCGCGACAGCACCTCCGGGTGGGCCTCCAGGTAGGCGTCGAGCTCGACCACCCCCTCCCGTCTCAAATCGTCAAAGAGCGCCTTCACCCCGGAGAAATCCTCTTCCCAAAGGGATACCGGCGAGCTTTCGAAAACCAGACGATACCGCTCCTCGCTCTGCTCCAGGTCGCGATACATCCGGCGCAGCTCATCTTCGGCCTGCTTGCGCTCGGTGATGTTAAGGGCGGTGCCGCGCAGCCCCCGCAGGTTCCCCGAGGCGTCCCGCTTCGCCTCCCCTCGGGCCAGGATCCAGCGCGTCGCGGCGCTGGGATGAGCCAGCTCGAGATCGAGCTCGTAGGGGGATCCGGACTCCATCGTCCACCGGACCGCCGTATCGAGACGCTCCGCGCTCTCCTTGGTATAGAGCTGCTTGTGCTCCTCGAAACTGAGCGAGCGCGTAGGGTCGAAGCCGTAGATGCGGTAGCATTCGTCGGACCACCAAATGACGTCGCTCTCCGCGTCCCAGTCCCAGCTGCCGATATGCGCCAGGCGCTGTGACTCCTTGAGTTCCGCCTCCCGCTGCCGCAGCGACTCTTCCATTTTCCTTTGTTCGGTGATATCCCGGACCAGCGACATCACCCCGGTGACGGTGCCCTCTTCGTCGGGAAGCGGAGTGTTGAACCACTCGCACAAAAGCACCCTCCCATCCTGGGTCACGTTTTCGTTGATGCTGTAGCCGCCGCCGGTATCGGCCAAAAGCGAACGCCACACCTCGTCGACCGCCACGACCGCCCGGGGCGCGACGATGAGATCGGCCATCCGGCGCTCCAGCGCCTCCTCGCGCGAATAGCCGAAGATCCCTTCCGCAGCCAGGTTCCATTCCCGGACCCGGAACTCCCGATCCCACTCGATCACCCCCAGGATGTTCTGCTTGAGGTGCAGGGAAATCTTGCGTTCCGAAGCAGCCAGGGCCCGCTGGTCCTCGGCGATCTTGTCGGCCATCCGGTCGAAGATGCTGCCGATTTCTGCCAGCTCGTAGCTGCCGTGCAGCCCCACCCGCGCCTCGGCATCGCCCAGGGTGAACCGTTGCGCGACCGCGCCGATTTCCGCGACCCGCCGCGAGACCAGCTGGTGCAAAAGCACCGCTACCGCGATCGCGATGGCGACCATGACCGCTCCGAACGTGGCGGCCTGGACCTCGGCATCGTGGTGCACCTGGGCCAGGCGCGGCGTGAGGTCATACTCCACGAAGAGGACCCCCGTTTGCATGCGGGGATCCCCGCCGGGCGCCATCCGGAGGGTGACCGGATAGTACCCGCGCAACAGGGGGCGCTGCGGGTCGGCGGCGGTGCGGCTCGCGCTGCGCAGCATCACCTGCGCCGCAGCCTGCTCGTCGTAGCCGGAGACGCGGGCGGCCCGCTCCTTCTCCCACAGGTAACGGTTGGCCATCAGCACGACATGGTTCTGGTCGGCAAGGAGCAGGGTTTTCACCCCGGAATGGAGGGCGGAGACCGAAAGGCTCAGTTTGGCATCCTCGGGATTCTCCAGGGTGAGCTGGCTGGTGAGGATGTTCTGCAGATGGGTCATGGTCGCGTTGAGGTCGTTGAACCCTTCCCTCTCGATCAAGCGGCGGGCGTCGTGGATGGCGATCCAGAACAGGAGCAGCCCGCTGACCAGCGACGACAGGATCACGAGCAGCGGGATGAGCAGCGAAAGCCGGACCCGGATCATTTCAAGCACTCCGCGAACTCAGGGTCCAGGGCGGTCGCCATGTTGACCGAGGTGGGAATCATGTGCGCCTGCAGCATGATGTCGACCAGGCGCTGGGCCGGAGCGAGCAGCGCGGGGGAGCGCCCCCCCAAAAGGCGCCGGTTGTCCTCCCGGGACGGCACCTTGATGCCGGCCATCGAGGCGGCGAAAGTCTTCGCGTCCACCCCCATCCGCTTGCTCATGCGCCGGTAGGCCTCGTCGCGGTTCGCCTTCACATAGTCGAGGGTGTGGAACCACTCCCGGGCCAACCGGCACAGGTCGTCGCGCCGGCTGGCGTAGATTTCCTCCCGCACCACGACCACGTCGAAGATCTCGTCGGGAATCCGGCTGCTGTCGAAGAGGACCACCCCGCCCGCCTGGACGATCTTGCTCTTGTAGGGCTCCATGGTGACGGCGGCGTCGATTTTCCCCTGCAGGTACGCCTTCTCGTGCTTGTCCTCGGGCATGGGGACCACCTGGACCTGTTCCGGGGCGAGCTGGGCGGCCTGCAGCATCCGGTTCAAAAGGTAGGCCCCGAGCGGGATGTTCTCCATGCCGATCCTTTTCCCCTTCAGCGCGAGGAGCGATCCGATCTCCGGCTTGGCGACCACCGCGTCCGCGCCGTTGGAGACATCCAGGACCAGCAGGATGCGCAGCTTCTTTCCCTTGGCCAAGAGCGTCACGGTCTCGTCCAGGGTCAGGGTGGCGATGTCGGCGGAGCCGTTACTGAAGGATTCCAGGGTGATGTTCGCGGAGGGGAGCTCGGTGATCCGCACCGAGATGGGGTCCAGGTAGCCGAGGTCGCGGGCGAGATAGAGGGGTTCGTAGCCGGCCCAGGGGCTGCTCACGATGCGCAGCGGCTCACTGGAGTGCTGCTGGCAGCCGGCCGTGCCGATGGCCGCGGCGAGGAGAAGGAGGCAGACAAGGCGGACCGGAAACGTCATGGCACGTCCTCCCGGGATGAGAAAGGCCGCGACCGCCGGAATTTCGGCGCGGGCGGCCCGTACCACCGCCCCACCCGAAGGAGGTGCCCATGGTACGGCGAACGGACTCGATACGACATGCAGGGGGTCAGCTATCGGCAGTCAGACGACGGTACTCATGGACCAAGGACCCGACGCATCCTGGCGAGAGATCCTTACTCATAGGAACAGGAGAGTCATGTCACAGGTATTATTTGTATCGTATTATTGAGAGCTTTCAAGACAGGGGAACAGGCACAGCCTTAACCGCGGCACCGGCAATGAGAGTTACGGGGCCGCGCTACTGTTTCCGGCGGAGTTGGTTGAAACGAGGGATTGGTTCGAAAATAGTTCTTTATCTCTACGCAAAAACGGCGCTACTATCACAGCTCCGCACGGCAGGCCGATCGTGGTTGTCCTGGCCGCGGAACTACCTCCGGAGGAGCCTCGTGAAAACACTCGCAGCAATGACTTTGGGAATTTTTCTCACCCTGGCAACGAGCATCGGCGCTGGCGCAGCGACCACCCTGGTGCGCATGAGCGACCACCAACCGGTGGAGCTGGGCAAATGCGTGGAAGAGCTCGGCCGCTCCGACGTCATCTTCGTCGGCGACACCCACGACGACCCGGATCTCCATAACAAGCAGATGGAACTCATCCGCGCTCTTTACGCGAAGAACCCGCAGCTGGCCATCGGGGTGGAGATGTTCACCTCCGAGAGCCAGGCGGCGCTCGACGGCTGGACCCGGGGAAAACTCGACGAGCCCGCCTTCGAAGCGATCTACGCCCGAAACTGGTCCTACGACTGGCGCCTCTACCGGGATATCTTCATCTTTGCGCGGGACAACCGCATCCCGATGATCGCGCTCAACGTCCCGAAACGGCTCATCGCCAAGGTGGTCCGCTTCGGCCCCCAGGGGCTGAGCGAAGAGGAGCGCAAGGAGCTGCCTCCGGGAGACCCCTGGACCCTGGCGCCGCGCCAGGCCGAGTTTTTGAAGCGGCTCCAGGAGCAGGTGTTCGGCAACCGGCCGGCCCGGTTGAACCGCGCCAACTTCGAGGCCGCCCAAGGGCTGCGCAATCACACCTTCGCCTACCGTATCGAGCAGTACCTGGAGAAGACCCCCAAGGCGAAGGTGATCGCGATCGCCGGGACCTGGCACGCGATCAAGCACGGCGCCCCCGACAGTCTCAAGGATTACGGGAAGCTCAGCTACAAGGTGGTGCTGCCCGACCTGGTCGATTTCGAGTGGCAAAAGCCGACCCCGGAGGATCTGGACTACCTCATGCCGCGGAGGAAATAGGTACCGTCCGCTCTCCTTAGGAGCGACATTCCTGTCGCGATCAACTCCCTTTACTGAGGCAAGCCAGCCCCCCACCCTGTGGGAGCGCCTTTCCAGGCGCGAAAAACCGAAACCGCGGGCACCGCCTGCGGCGGTTCGCGCCAGGAATGGCGCTCCCACAGTAAAAATCCTCTGCCGTCTTCGAGGAGCGGTTTCATCCTCGGGGGAACCAAGCACACCCAAAACATCCTTGCGGGATCAGGCGACCTCACAAGTAGGAGCGACATTCCTGTCGCGATTTAATCCCTTAAAAAGCAAGCCAGCCACACTACCCTGTGGGAGCGCCTTTCCAGGCGCGAAAAACCGCTGGAATCACCGCCTGCGGCGGATCGCGACAGGAATGTCGCTCCTACACCTCCCCCCAAACATCCCGCTCCATTTCCGACCAATTTGATCCGTTTTTCGCACCCTTCCATATCCCCTGCCTTCACCGGCAAGCGATGCAACCTCACGCTTTCATTGACCGCAACCGACCCGATCCTCTTTGGCACGCATCCTGATAATTGGCGCTTGTACAGGTCTACCCTGACAAATAAGTACTGATGGCAACCTATCAGGTATCAACGGGGAGGTATTCGATGGAGCAGGTAAAACGAGGCGCGACGTTACTTTGGGGAATGTTTCTTCTCATCGCACTTTGCTGGCTGCCCGGATGCAACGGATCGGGGAGCAGCGGAGGGAGCAGCGGCACCGGCAGTATCACCGGCAAGGTGGTTTCGGCAGCAACCGGGGCCCCCGTCGCCGGGGTGTCCATCAGCGACGGGACCACGACCGTGGTCACCGATGCCAACGGCTCTTTCACCCTGCCGAGCCCCGGCGGTTTCCGCACCCTGGTCGCAACCGCCACAGGCTACGAACCGGCATCACGGGTCTGCACCGTCAATTCGGGCGGCGCCACCGAGATGAACTGGTCCCTGACCGCCAGCCACGATACCTACACCAACTACGACAACGCCTCCCCGTCGGCGATGATCCCGGCGGCCAGCATGGATTACGTCATCCTCGCCTGGAACGACCTGGGAATGCATTGCATGCAGGACGACTACTCGACCCTTTTGATCCTCCCCCCGTTCAACACCCTCCATGTCCAGGTGTTCCGGCGCGGCGAAGGGCTGGTGACCCGCGGCGTCACGGTGAGCTACCGGTTCCCGAAAAAGACCGACTCGACCCTGCACAACAACTTCTGGAACTACTCGTCGCAGTACAACTACCGGCAGTACGGTTGGCAGGTTACCCCCAACGTCGGCATCACCGGCTCGCCGCTGGCGGGAAACATGGCGCCCGATGCCAACGGCCTGGGCTTCGTCGCCACCGGCATCCCGCTCACCCCCTACGATGACGACGGGACCTGGGACCCCTACGGTGCCGCAACCATCACCGTCACCGACAACGGGACCGGCTCGGTCCTCGCCACGACCCGCGTCGTCGCCCCGGTCTCCTCGGAGATCAACTGCAGCAACTGCCACGGCGCCACCAACACCTTCGTCAACATCCTGCAGACCCACGACCGCTACAACGGGACCACCCTCGCCGCCGACAAGGCCGCCGGCAAGCTCCATCTGTGCGCCGAATGCCATGGCGACAACGCGCTGGGGCTTTCGGGCAAGCCGGGGGTGAAGAACCTCTCCCTGGCGATGCACGGCTTCCATAAAGACAAGGTGAACGTCAGCGCCGACCCGAAAAATCCCGACTGCTACAACTGCCATCCGGGCCCCCGGACCAACTGCCTGCGCGGGGTCATGTTCCACGCCGGCAAGGAGTGCAAGGACTGCCACGGCGACATGACCGGGATGGCGACCGCCCTGGCCGCCGGGCGCAAGCCGTGGCTCGAGGAACCGCGCTGTGCCGACTGCCACGACGCGAAGCACCAGGAGAACCCCGGGACCTTGTACCGCAACTCCATCTTCCGCAACTCCCCCCAACAGGAGATGAACGGGCAGATTTACTGCGAGGCCTGCCACAACAGTACCCACGCCGAATACGTCTCGACCAATCCGGCGGACAACGTGATCCCGCAACAGCTGCAAGGGGACAGCTACTGGATCTGGAACTGCTACGTCTGTCACAACGACTACATGCCGAGCCGCTCCATGCATCAGTAGGTCAACGAAAGCAAGAAGGGGTTAGCCGCAACCGGCTAACCCCTTCTTGATACTTACTTCAGTTTCCCCTCCACCTCCGGCGGCAGCGGTACCCCGAGCTTTTTAGCCTTCTGCAGATACTCGGCCGCCTTCGCCTGGTCCCCCCCTTCCGGGTCCAGGTAGCAAAGACCGAGCAGGTAGTTCAGCTTCGGCTCCTCGCTCGCCTGCGGATAGACCTGCAACAGGTACGACCTCGCGCGGGAGAGTTCGTTCTTCCTGAGATGGGCCACCCCGAGCAGGTACTTCGCATCCACGGTCAACGGCGATTGGATTTGGGCATAGAGCCTCTCGGCGACCTCCAGCCGCGCAATGGCGTCGTCCAGCCGGCCGCCTCCCAAAAGACACGCCCCCAGCCCGTAAAATCCCTCCGGGTTCCCGGGCTGATGCTCGGTCAGCCAGACGTACTCCGCTTGGGCGTCTTCCAGGTTCCCCTGCGCCTGATACCCGGCGGCGAGGTTTTGGTGGGCGACGCCGTTGTCCGGCTTGATCTTGAGCGAACGCTGGTACCAGGTGACGGCCTCGTCGATCCTCCCCTGCCGGCGCATCAAAAGGCCGAGATTATCCATCGCGTCGCAGTAGCCGGCGTCGCGGGCAATCGCCATCCGGTACTGCGCCTCGGCCTCGGCAAGCTTTTCCTGGGCGGTGAGTTCGATGGCGTTGTTGTACAGCTGCAGCGCCACCGAATCCTGGGTCGGGCAGAGGATGCCGGAGACGCTGATCCGGCTGGTCTGGTCGGGATCCGGCCTCACCGCGGCTTTGCCTTCCGTTCCGAGCGCCGGCCGGGTATCCGGCGCCGGAGCGGCGGAAGGCGCGGCGTGGCCGGATCCGGACGCCAGCACCAGGGCGGCAGCAATGAGAGCGCAATACCATCGCGAAATTGGTTTCATGATCCCTCCAACGATGTGCACCAAAACGGCGCCCACAATAGAGAGAAGCAGAAGTGAAGTCAAGGGAAAGGGGGAAACCGGGGTCGGGGGTCGGGGGGGGGCGGGCGGTCGGGCGGTTGGACAGAATGGATGGTTCGTCTCGTAAGGGCGCAGCCTGCTGCGCCCGTCAATCCGGGAGGTCCGGGAGGCAACTCCTTCCGGCACCGCCGTGCCCAGAAGGAAGGCGAGGCATTACACCAGGGAACTCCTGATCTCCCGCAGGAGATCCACCGGCGAAAACGGCTTCTGAAGGATCCGGGGACTGGTGAGCCCCTTCAGTCCATCCGCGGAATAGCCGCTGATGAAAATGACCTGGGCATCGGGATTGACCTTCTTGATCTCGTGGTATGCCTCCACGCCGCTCAACCCCGGCATCAGCACGTCCAGGACCACGACGCTGATGTCGCCCATCCGGGTCTTGTAGATATCGGAAGCTTCCTGACCATCCTTCGCCGTCAGCACGCGATACCCGCAACCGGTCAGGAATTTCTCCATGAGCTCGAGGAGCATGTCCTCGTCGTCGGCAAAGAGTATCGTCTCGGATCCCTTGAATGAGGCATCGATGTCATTGAGATAAGCGTCCATGTCATTAAACACCTTTATTATGTCGTTCTTTCCATTGGGATCCAGCGTTTCCGGAGAGTTCATCCCGAGAACCAGTTCGACCTCGCGGAGGATGGCAGAGACAGAAATTTTCAAGGCGTTGGCAAAGGCGAATATGGAAACCAGACTGGGTTGCTGCTTGCCTCCTTCGATATTGGAAATAAAGGTACGGTCAAGGCCGCTGTAAACCGACAGCTTCTCCTGGGAGAAACCATGATCTCGTCGTAATCGACGAATGACGACCCCGAATGCCTCTTCAATAGTCAAACGAATACCCCTTTTTGTAGCCGCTTCGTGATCTCCTGGCAGGCAAAACTGTCCGTCAACCTCAGACCGCGAGTTCGCCTTCTTATAACAGATTCCAACGAAAAAAGCTGTGGACTATTAGCTACACCGCCCCATTTTTCATTGGATTTACGGTTGCTTAACTTGTGACCAGAATGGAGCTAAAAGCGAGAATGGGTAAATGATATTGAAGAGTTTCATCAGCGATGGTTGTGAACCGTCTATCGGATAGGAATTAAGCGGGGAAGAAAGAGTGCCGCCGGCGTGCACATTTTTTCCATGATTAATCAGAAGAAGATCGGGGCAGCGGAATACGGCGCAAAGCAGACCGCAGAGGCCGCTGAGGCGCGCAGTACTTTTTTTCTTCCGGGTTTTCCGGGGAACCGGGTTGATGTTCGCTCGAACGACTGGTGAGGCCTTCGCGTTCACGTTTGTGAAGCGGCCAGGGGGGATTTGTTCGGCCGATCGCGTCCGGGGTGGAGCCGAACATGCTGGGTAGCTATCGCCCCAGCACCCGGTTCACCCGGTCTTCGATCAGCGGGTGGTCCTGGAAAAGCTCCCCGATCCGGGCCCCTTTTCCGGAATCCTTTTCGTGGTCCTTCTCCAGTCGCCGCAGCATGTCCGCGTAAACCCGCGTCGGGATCCCCATCCCCTTCAGATACGCCACGGCGGCGTCGTCAGCTTCATTCTCGAAATCGCGCGAGTACTTGGCATCGATCAGTGCCGTCGGCAGGGTCGCCGACAGCGAGGTCACCGAGGTGATGTCCCCGGTGACGGAGGCCACCAAAAGCGCGGTCGCCGAGTTGCGCAGCAAGTGCCTTAGTGCGTGCCGCCGGGTCAAGTGGCCGATCTCGTGCGCCATCACCCCGGCGATCTCCTGGTCGTTTTTGGCGAGCTGCACCAATTTGTCGGTGACGATGACGATGCCGGCAGGGAGGGCAAAGGCATTCGCGCCGACCACGTCGCCGGAACGAAATTCCAAGCGCCACCCCTCCCGCTCGGCGTAGCTCGAGGTAACCCCGTCGAAGAGCCGCCTCAGTTGCCGCTGCCGCGCAGCGGGAAGCCGGGACGGTTCGAGCAGGGTTCGATCCAGGATCTGCAGGGTCTCCCGTCCCAGGAGCCCTTCCGTGGTCGCGGGAAAGGTGGCGGCAGCCCGGTCGGCGAGTTCCGGGATCCCGAAGCGGACGAACAGAAACGAAAGGGCCGCGAGCAGCACAAAGGCGATCACCGCCCGGCGGGGGCTGTTCTCCCAGCGGTGCACCTGCCGGAAAAAAGCCCCCCTCCCCTGCCGCCGCTCCAGATGGTCGAGCAGGCCGTCGTCGGCCGTCTCCAGCAATTCTCCGTCCGGAAAACGGACCGCGCGCACCGCCTTGCCCAGCCGAGGATCGACCCGCAGACGCCCCACCGGGACGCACCGGTCCACCCCCACCCCGACGACACGCAGGGCTCCGGCATCCAGGTGCAGTTCCACCTCGTGCTGCCGGGAGGTCTTCCCGTCGTACCATTTCCCGCGTCCGCGGATCATAGGCCGAAGTCGAACCCGAGGAGATCGCCGATCTCCTCACCGGCGGCGCCCACTTCCTGGCGCTCCCCTGCCGATACGCTGTCCAGCCCCCCGATTCCGGATACGGTGAAGCGCTCGAAGCGGTAACGCGCCATCCGTACCGCCGCCCACGGGGCCAGGAGCCCCAAGGTGAACACGACGGAAACGATGTTGCTGAGATAAATCCAGGTCACCTCCCGGACCTTCAGGTTCAAAGAAAAGCGCAGCCCCCCGATCGAGGTGCCGCTCCAGACCACGTTGGCCATCACGGTCGGTACGTAGACGAGGATCAGGAAATACGCCAGGAAAAAGGTTCCCACCG
Organism: Geomesophilobacter sediminis; assembly: GCF_016458275.1. Classification (GTDB taxonomy): domain Bacteria; phylum Desulfobacterota; class Desulfuromonadia; order Geobacterales; family Geobacteraceae; genus Geomesophilobacter; species Geomesophilobacter sediminis. Next base: position 25,107 of record NZ_JAEMHM010000023.1, on the reverse strand, counting down.
GCACCAGGGCCAGGGCGGGATGGGCGAGCGGCTTGCCCCCCTTGGCGGCCAGGCCGATCCAGACGAGGGAACCGATCATGACCGGCACGACGGCGAGGACCGGCGCCAGGAGGCGGTAAAAAGCACGCGGCGTCGCGTCGAAGGAGAAGGAGGCGGCCCCGAAATGGGTGTTCTCCACCAGGAAGCGCTTCTGGCGCCACAGCAGGTACGGGATGATGAGCCCCAGGGTCGGTATCGCAAGCAGCGGCATCCAGAGAAACTCCCGGTAGGCCCCCTTGTAATCGGGGGTGAAGCGGAACCGGATGTTGCGGTAAGTCGAATTGAAGCAGTTGAACATGCGGGAGCGGACCAGGATCCAGGGATAGACCCCGGAGAAGAACATCGCCACGAACGGGGCGACGGCGGGATAGCTCCGGTTGCAGACCGAGTAGACGACCACGAAGGCACCGGCGATCAGCCACCCCTTCAGGATGGCGAGCGGGTCGGCCAGGTAGTCGAAGGGAGCTCCGTCCAACAGGGTGTTCGCATAGAAGTAGCGCCGGCGGCGGACCTTGGCCCACGGCGAATAGAAGCCGAGGCTGACGATCCGCAACAGGGTGTTCACGATCCAGATGCCGAAGTATTCCTTGGCGGTCGCGGTAAAGCGGAAGGAGAAGCTTTCCCGGCAGCGCGGCTGCGCCGGCGGCGTCGGGAGGCTGCCCCCCGGCGCACCGTTTTCCGGTACGTCAGATACGGCGCACCCCGGGGCCGGTTCCGGACCGCTCCCCGCTTCCATCGGCCCCGGATCGATCTTCGGGGTGTTGCCGGGGAAGTAATGAGAATACTGTCCCTTTTTCAAGACGATCCGGGACGAGCAGCGCCCGCAGACGTGCTCATCTCCATCCACCAGGAGCTCGTTTCTGCAATGTGGGCAGATAATGTAGACCAGTGCCACGCCTTCTCCTCCAAAGCTTCCACAGGATCATCGGGTCATCGTCCTGTGTTTGACGAAGGATTCGTTAACAAGAAGCGTACCAGTCCGAAAGCAGAAAAAAGCCACCGTAATTCAAGGCGTTACAGCCTGACCAGATAAACGCCACCGCAGCGGCTACTGTCCATTTTGTTACAGCGGCACGCACCGGCCGCCGTTTTGGTATTAAGAAATTAGATAGTTACCACAGGCTGTAACATAATGGACATGTCCATAATGTTACAGTTTTGTTGGATGTTCCGAATGAGGGGATTTTATGAGAAAGATGCGATTTGATTTGTATGAAATAAAGAGCGCCGGAGGGAGAGATACCGTACTGAGTTTTTCGATTCGGAGCGACATTGCTGTCGCGATCAGACCCCGCCAACAAGAAGCGACGACGGTTCTTACCCCCGTGGCGCCGCGACCAGCTTATCCAGAATCCCCAGCAACTCCTTGAGGTTCAGCGGCTTTTTCAAAATGTGCGAGATCCCGGCATTGCCCGCCTCGACGAGACAGGGTCCGGAAGTGTGCGCGGTGATGGCGATGACCGCCACCCTCGGGCTCATCTTGCGGATCTCGGCGGCCATCCAGGTGCCGTCGCCCCGGGACATGCTCAAATCCGTGATGACGATCTCGTGCCGGTGCTTTTGAAAGGAGGCGAGCCCCTCTGCGCCGTCCTCCGCCAGAAAAACCGCCACCCCCGGGAACCGGACCGGCAGAATGCGCCCCAAAGCCTCACGCGCCCCGGCATCGTCATCGACCACCAGCACGGAGATGCCCGACCTCACCCCTGACTCGGCTTCCATTTCACCCCTCCATTCCGGATAACACCGCATTGGCCCCTGCCGCTGCCCCACGGAGATCGCGGGGGAAAAACCGGCCGCAAAACGTACACACCGAAAGAGACCTACTCATCGAGATTCTCCACCTGCTTGTATTCGATTTTGCGCGGCTTGCCGTGGGTGTAATGGATCGTGATATTGCCGTGATACTTGGTTTCCTCCAGCTGTTTCAATATCTCCTGGAGCGACTGTGCTTTCTTCTCCTTCAACGTCATGCGGTGACTCCTCCAGCCCCATTTCATCGGCATCTCAGCCGCAATTACATCCTTCCCCAGGGGAGAAGAAATCCATATCCTGCACCGCTTCCCTTCTTTTGCATCGGTCCCGGCCGAAGCCCGGACGCCCGGAGGAACCGCCGGCAAAAAACACCACCTCCGCAAACGAAAAAAGGCCGAGCGTCGGTCCCGGCAATGCGGGAAAGCAGACGTTCGGCCTCTTATTACGATAAGCCAAAACAGGTTTGGCTCGGGACTTGGCAGGGAAGCCCGGGCAGGGAGTTACCTTACCATAGGACTTCGCCCATTTCCAACAATTTTATTAGCCAAGGCACACTATCTGGCCCGACGAGCTCCGGTTCAGTCAAGATCCTCCATCGTCTTGTATTCAATCTTCCTCGGCTTTCCGTGGGTGTAATGGATAGTGATATTGCCGTGGTATCTATCGGCCTCCAGCTTCCGGAGGATATCCTCAAGTGAGGCGGCCTTCTTGTCGTATCTGGATGTCATTGGACCCCCCTTTCATGCAGGCGACGAAAGGGAAGAGACCGTAACCGGTGCTGTTGTGACTCCTGCCTTCACATCTCCCGACAGTTCATCGTCTGAAGCGTCTGCGTTACCAAGCGATGTTCAGTCCATTGTACAGAAAACGGCGTCACGATGACAGCGGAAAGCTCTCCTTTAGCACCGCCCGACGATGGCTTCCAACAGTCCCAAAAGTTCCTTGAGATTGAGCGGCTTTTTGAGGATATGGGCAATCCCCGCCTCGCGTGCGTCGGAGAGAGAGGGGCCGGAGGTGTGGGCGGTGATGGCGATGACCGTGGCGGTCGGACAGATCTTGAGGATCTCGGCAGCCATCCGGGAGCCGTCCAGCCGCGCCATGCTGAGGTCGGTGATCACGATGTCCTGCCGGTGCTCCTGGAACGAGGCCAGCCCCTCCGTCCCATCCCCCGCGGAGAAGACCGCCACCCCCGGGAAACGGATCGGCAGGAGGCTCCCCAGGGTGTCCCGGGCAGCGGCATCATCGTCCACCAATAATATCGACGTTCCGGATTTCACCGCTTCGTTGGCTTCCATGTCATACCTCGATTGTGAATTCGGCTCCCGGTCCGCTGTTGCGCACGGTGAGCCTTCCGTTCATGTTCTTTTCGATGATGTTCTTGGCCATGTAGAGGCCGATGCCGGTCCCCTGCACCCCCTTCGTGGAGAAGTAGGGTTCGAAGATCCGGTCGATGATGTCGCCGGAGATGCCCCCGGCGTTGTCGGAGACCGTGATGCCGCAGTGCCCGCCGTCAGCGAAGGTCCTGATGGTGACCCGCCCGGGCACCACCTGGCGGCGGATCATCTCGTCGCGCGCGTTCAAAAGCAGGATGAGCAGCACCTGGGCGAACTCGTTGGGATAGCCGCGCACGGTCCGTCCCGGGGTGAGGTCGAGACTCACCTCGACCGCCTGGGAGGAGAAGTTTCCCTCGACCAGGGAGAGCGCCTGCCGGATCGCCTGGTTGACGTCGAAGTCGACCATGTCCTTTTCCGGCTTGAAGAAGTTGCGGAAGTCCTCGATGGTCTGGGACATGTGGTTGATGTGCGCCATGGCATCATGCACGCATTGGTCCATCAGGTCCCGGGTGATCAGCCCAGCCTCGTGGTAGAGCGGCAGCCCCTGCACGATGAGCCCCAGGGAATTGAGCGGCTGGCGCCACTGGTGCGCGATGTTGCCGATCATCTCGCCCAGTGCCGCCTGACGGCTCTGCTTGATCATCACCTGCTCCTGTTCCCGCAAGTCCTCGATCGCCCGGATCCGCTCCGCGGTCTCCTTTTGCAGGTTCACCAGGGCCTGGGAAAGCTCGGTCTCGGCCCGGTCCCGCTCCGCCTCGCGGCGCTGCAGCAGCTCCGAAGCCTGGGTCAGCGCCTGGGCCACCTCAAAGGTCTCCTGCAGGTATCCGGCGGAGCCCAGGGTCAGGCTCTCCCCGCGGCCGATGGCAAGGGCCGGTTGGACCAGCGACTGGAGATCCTGCGCGATGCGGCGCCCGATGCCCCAGGCGAGCGCACCCGCCGTCAGGGAGATCAGGACCGCCGCCAGGGCCACCCAGGCGACCCAGCGATAGATGTCCGCCATCAAGGTTGCCCGAGGCACCCCCACCGCGATGAGCCAATCCGAGGCCGCGACGCGGTTGAACGCGCTCACCGAGTCGATCCCCTCGATGTTTTTCATCCGGACGTTTCCTTCGGAGGCGCCGAACGCGGTCTGGGTAAACCGGAGACTCGTCCGTCTGCCGACGAAACGATCGGCGCCGATGGTGCGGGCGATGACGACCTGGTTGCGGTCGATGATGGAGGCATACCACGACTCCGGAAGCTTCTGCCGCGCCAGGAGCGCAGACAACCGGGCCGCCGGGAAGGTCATCGACAGATCGTAGACCACCCTGCCGTCACGCAGGATCGGCACGTCGATGGAAATCAGGAGCCGCTTGGTGACCGCCCCCTGGAAGAGGTTGCTCACCACCGGCTTCGCCGTGGCGAAAACCTGCCGTACCTGCTCCGGGTTGTTGCGCTTGGGAAGGGGAGTGCCCAACGGGCGAAAAGAGTTGAGGAGTTGCTGGCCCGAAGCGTCGGCGACGATGATGTCGGCATCGGGATAGAGCCTGAGGAGGTCGAGCGCCTGGTGCCGCACCTCCTCGAAATCGCCGCGGGCGACGGAGGGGGAGGTCCCCAGGGCGGAAAGCGCCGATATCACGCTCACCAGCTCCCGATCCACCGTCTGCGACATCTGGCGGGCGGCGACGAGCATCTCACGGCTGGCCTGCTCCACCTGGTAGAGGTAGACGTTGAAGGAAATGAGGGCGGCGATGAACCAGAAGGGGACGACGCAAACCAGCACCAGGGATGCCAATTTGGACCGGATCGATGGATGTCCGTTGGAGAAGAACAAACCGATGCCCTCACTCTGGTTTGCGCGGGACTTACAAGGGGGAGGAACTGCGCAAAGCTGTTACAGAATCTAGCAGAACTTCTCTCAGAGGGAAGCAAAAAAATTCAATACGTTACAGATTGTCTGAAGTCAGAAAGAGAAAACCCGGCCCACGGAGAGATATCTCCTTCAGTGGCCGGGCTTTTCTGAGAGTCGGGGGGATTGTCCTGAGGAATAGGTGGGGATCAGTAACTGCGCAGCGCCGGTGTCGGCACCGGGACCGCCGCCCGGTGCTCCGGTCCCGGCGGCAGCGGATTACCGCAGTAGGGACATACCGTGCAGGAGGGATCGACGAACTGAAGGCAGTGGCGAAAGGTACACTGTTTCGGCTGCCGGCTCACGGTGAAAGCCATCTCCCGTTCCGCCGCCTGCTTTACCGCGAGGCATTCGAGCGCCTCTTCCATCTGGACCCGTCGTTTTTCGACATTTTCCGACTTCTTCTGCTTACCGCGTTTGGACACCGGTTCCTCACATCCTTTGGTCGCGCCGCCGTGGCGGCGGGGTGGCAACCCCGCGCCGGAGCGCGGACAGAAAAAGGGGTTATCCGCGCTGGGATAACCCCCGGGTACTCAGTTTGTTCATTTTAGGTATCACAGCGGCTTCCCCCGTGTCAACCCCGCACCCATTGCTCCCGCAGCATCCCACCTCGCCCATCCCACCCGCAATCGACGCTCCGACTGGTAGGAGCGACATTCCTGTCGCGATCCATCTCCCGATGAAGGAAGGCAGCTGCTTACCCTGGGCTTACCCTGCTGGCCTACCCTGTGGGAGCGCCTTTCCAGGCGCGAATAACCGCAACCGAAGTCACCGCCTCCGGCGGTTCGCGCCAGGAATGGCGCTCCCACAGGAAAGGCCCCTTCCGCGGTTCGCGCCAGGAATGGCGCTCCCACAGGAAAGGCCCCTTTCGTCCTACAAGGAGCAACATTCCTGGCGCGATCCCCGAAGCGCGATGCCACCAGAAAGGACGGCAAACCATAGGAAAGCGACACCTCCCCCTACCCGGTGGGAGCGCCCTTCCGGGCGCGATTAAAGACCTGCTCCAAGCCTCACCCATCCGCAATCGACGCTCCGACTGGTAGGAGCGACATTCCTGTCGCGATCCACCTCCCGATGAAGGAAGGCAGCTGCTTACCCTGGGCTTACCCTGGGCTTGCCCTGCAGGCCTACCCTGTGGGAGCGCCTTTCCAGGCGCGAATATCCGCAACCGAAGTCACCGCCTTCGGCGGTTCGCGCCAGGAATGGCACTCCCACAGGAAAGGCCCCTTTCGTCCTACAAGGAGCAACATTTCTGACGCGATCCCCGAAGCGCAAGGCCACCAGAAAGGACGGCAAACCATAGGAAAGCGACACCGTCCCCCTACCCGGTGGGAGCGCCCTTCCGGGCGCGATTAAAGACCTGCTCCAAGCCTCACCCATCCGCAATCGACGCTCCGACTTGTAGGAGCGACATTCCTGTCGCGATCCATCTCCCGATGAAGGAAGGCAGCTGCTTACCTTGGGCTTGCCCGGCTGGCCTACCCTGTGGGAGCGCCTTTCCAGGCGCGAATACCCGCAACCGAAGTCACCGCCTCCGGCGGTTCGCGCTAGGAATGGCGCTCCCACAGGAAAGGCCCCTATCGTCCCACAAGGAGCGACATTCCTGACGCGATCCCCGAAGCGCAAGCCCACCAGAAAGGACAGCAAACCATAGAAAAGCGACACCTCCCCCTACCCGGTGGGAGCGCCCTTCCTGTCGCGATCCCGCGCAGCGGGCAACCTATCTTCATCCGATACATCGGCTGGAAAAAAGAGGCCGCGTCAGTGGATGGTAGCGGTAACCACTTCCTGTACCATGCCCCGCAGCATCTCCTCATCGACGAAGCGGAAAAGCTCGCTGTTGCCGAAGATGACTTCCAGGCTCCCCCGGTACCTTTTCAGCTGCACCGGGACCTCATGAACGCCATTGCCGAGAAGGCCGACATAGGACGGCGCAGTTCCCCTGCCCAAGGGCTGATGGGAACGAAAATCGAAATAGACTCCTTGCTCCAAAGCGTCAGTGGTCAGATAGATCATGCGGCACCTCCTTCGTTTTCTTGAACCGTACCACGGCTCCGCGACAGAATATGTCACAACCAAAGAAGGACGATGAAAAGATCAACCTGCACCGATGGGCTCTTCCCTACCCCTCCGATCAATCGCGGAAGTCGGCCCTGATCCGGACGAAGTCGGCCAGGTGATCCAGAAAAAGGTCCAGCAGGCCCGGGTCAAACGCGGTCCCCCGCTGCTCCTGCATGATCGACACCACCTGATCCAGGGGGAATGCCCTCTTGTAGGGACGCTCCGAGGCAAGTGCGTCGAATACGTCGACGACCGCCACGATCCGGGAAAAGAGATGGATATCGTTGCCGGCAAGGCGGTGCGGATACCCGGTTCCGTCCCATTTCTCGTGATGCTGCATCGCGATGAGCTGCCCCGCTTCCAGCGAAGGGAAGCGCGCGGCGTCACCGAGGATGCGCCCGCCGATCACCGTGTGCTGGCGCATGACCTCCATCTCCTCGTCGGTAAGCGGCCCCGGCTTGTTGAGGATCCGGTCCGGAATCCCCACCTTGCCAACGTCATGGAGCGGGGAGGCGCGGCGCAAAAGTTCGCAGTCACCGCCCCCCAGACCGGCCAGTTTCCCCAGTTCCGCTGACATCTCGCTGATTCTGCGGGTATGCATCCCGGTTTCCAGATCCCGAAACTCGGCGGCCCGCCCCAACCGCAGGGAAATCTCAAATTCGGCATCTTGGGCCAGCGCCAGGGTCTCCCGAAGCGCCGCAGTTTTTTGCAGGACTTCGGCCTCCAGGATCCCATTGAGATTTTTTGCCATATCGTAAAGCTTTTTCGTCCGGACCTGGTTCATCGCGCGCAGCCGCAACTCCTCCCGGTCGAACGGCTTGGCAAGAAAGTCGTTGGCGCCAAGGGACAACGTGTGGGTGATCTCCGACTTGCTTGCCGTTATCACGATCACCGGGACCTCACGCAACTCAGGGTGTTTCTTGAGGAAGTCCAGGGTCTGGAAACCGTCCAGAACCGGCATCTGTAAATCAAGAAGCACCAGATCGACGTCGGGGGTCTCTTGCAGCAGCGTCAGCGCCTCCGCTCCGTCCTTTGCGGTGACGATCTCCCCAAGCTCATGCAGCATGATCGTCAATATTTCACGGTTGAGCTGTTCATCGTCGACGATCAGAATTTTTACCGAACTGTTCATTCAAATTTCCTCTCTGCAGAAAAGGGAGCACGACCATCCCCGATGGGTTTTCCCGACTGCCGTGGCATCCTGGCCCGGCAACGGAAAAGCTTGCTAATGTTCGACCAGTCCGTTCTCGATGAGCAACTCGCGCAGTTGGGCAGGGTGGCAAGGCTTCACGATGTACCCCTCGGCGATACCGTCCAGGACAGTCTCCGCCCTATCCCAAGGGGAGTTGCTGGCACTGACCACGAAGATCCTGCTCCGCCTGTTGCCGGCGACCGGAACTGACGCTTCCAGTTCACGCACCTTCCGGATCAGCCGGTGGCCGTTCAGCCCCGGCATCGCGAGTTCGCAGCAGATCAGCTGAAACGGCTCCCCGCGATGCCAGTTGGCGTCGATGAGTTCCCAGGCGTGCTCGCCGGTGACCGCCGTCCGGCAATCGAAATGGGGCTCAAGCAATCGACTCATCAACTCGCGGCTGAACTGATCGTCGTCAACAATCAAACACCTCTTCTTCATGCCCTCTCCTGTTTTGCCGATTGGGAATTGTGCCACGGTGCCACAAATGCCAGTCGGAGAAGAGCAGGGAGCATGCCAGCACGCAAATACCAAAGAAAAGGACAAGTTAGGCCGGCAACGCTTTTCACCGGTGTACCGTCGGGGAACGGAACGTCCCTCCGAGGGACATACCACATGGTTTCCGGGGTGGAGTCATGCAGGATGGGGGAGACCGGAGGTCAAAACCTTTACGGCAAATCTCCGTATATCCGTCTTGGTCAAAGGGGACTTCAAACCATTGCCCGAAAACAAAAACGGCTTCGGAACCAACGCCGAAGCCGCTTTACTTTTTCAATGAAACTAAAGACGTTGCACCGTCTCCGTCTTAATGTTTCCTGGTCAATTCCCGGGCAAAGAGCGGCATCCGGTCCAGCAACTGCTCCTCCTCCCCTTGCAGACACTTGAGCGACTGCATCCCCAGCACCCCCAAGGTCTCCACGTCGACCCGTTTCGCCTGCAGTACCGCACTTTTGCCCAAAGCGCCGAACCTTCCCGTCATGATCTGGCGCGCCGCCATACCCTTGCCGAGTTCGACCGCCTGTTTTTCATCGATCAGGCCCGACTGCTGCAGTTTCTGCTCCTGGAGCACCTGCTCCAGGTTTTCCCGGTTCAAGAGCTGGAACCCATCGAGCTTGCTCACCTCTTCGCGAAGCGACTCGCTCAGGATGAGGGCCACCGGGCGGTAGTTGGCGGAAGCCTCGAAGTCGTACACCACGATCCGCTCCCCGGACGCCGGCACCGACTTTTGCGCCAACTGCTCCAGTTGGACCACTCGGCTGTGCCCCTCCGCGACCGGCGGCTCCGCTTGGACGACCGTACCCCGCAACGCCTGTTCCTGCTGGACCTGGCGCGCCGCCTCCCGGGCTTGCGCGGCCCGCTCGGCCTCCACCTTAGCCCGTGCGGCCTCCTCAGCCGCCCTTCTCTCCTCAGCCGCCCTTCTCTCCAGCGCAGCCTTCTCCAGCGCAGCTTTCTCCAGCGCAGCCTTCTCTTCAGCAGCTTTCTCCAGGGCTGCCCTTTCCTGGGCAACTTTCTCCAGGGCCGCCCGCTCCCGATCAGCTTGCTCCTTCGCCTGCCGTTCCCGCTCAGCCTCCTGCACCCGCTGCCGTTCCTCTGCATCCCGCACCCGGGCCAGTCGCTCCCGTTCTTGAGCCGCCGCCTGTTCCCGGGCCTGGCGCTCCCGACGTTCCTGGTCCGCCCGGGCGGCCACCGAGGTATCCCCGTCCGGCCCGACGTGCGACTGAGCCTCACTCATCTGATGTCCCTTGCGCAGCGCGGTGGCCAGCATGTCCTGCTTGGCGTCCTTGAAAAGTTCCGGATAGGACGCTCGCGCCGCCGCCATGAAAAGACGCCTGTTTTCGTCCCGGTCGCGCGTCTTTGTTATCGGGATCAGCACCCCGAAGTCGCGACCGCTCTCCACGTTCACCAGCACCGTTTCCCAGAAAAAGTCCTTCCCCCCGCGCGCCCCCCGTTCCACGATGAGGGCGTAGTCGGCATGAACGGCGCGACCGATCCGGCGCGCCAGCTCCCACTCGTTTCGGGCCAACTGCCACCGGGTCGGCATCTGGTCCCCGAGCGCCGCCTCGACATCCTCGTCCGAAACCAGTTCGTAGATCCCGGTCTTGCGCAGTTGGCGCTCGACGACGGCGACCTGTTTTTCGACGAACTCCTCATGCGGGGTTTGCCAGTGGCCGTGCGGCAGCTGCGCGGAGATCGCCTGGACGTAAACCCGCAGCTTCGCCGTGGGCGGGGGCGGCGCGATGTTTTTGACCTCGACGCCGGCACAGGCCGAAATAAGCAGAGGCAAAACCAGGGCGAGGAGCCGCCCCGCGACATTGAAACGCTTCATGGCACTTTCCTTATCTCTCTGTTTTTACTTAACTATTTTCAGTTTTCGCCGATTCGGATCAGGTGGACCCGGTTCGCGCCGATCGGGAAGGCGCGAATGGCCGGCAAAGTAGCATGATTGGATTATTTGATCAATCGCAACAGCCCGATCCCGCGCCCTCATTGGCCGGGCCCGCACTGACAAAAGGTTCCCGTGAGATGACAGAGGGAACACCTGAAGAAAGCTTGAGCGGCATCGGCGATGTACCGCACTTGCAACCTGGCATTCATCTGATAGAAAAACCTCATTCATTCATACGAGTCGAAAAACAACAGGAGTGCTTATGTCGGAATCTAAAGCAACAGTCCCCTTCGGAATGAAGATCCTCACCCTGGTTCTGGTGAGCAGTGTCGGGCTGGCACTTATCACCTGCTTGATCACGATGAGGCAGTACCTCGGCTCATACCATAACTTCATATCGTCATACAAAAAATCCCTCTACTCTGACTTCGACAACCTCGCCAAATCCGAGGTCGATACTGCGGTGAGCATGCTGCAGCAGGTCTATGAGCGCTCCCAAAAAGGAGAGATCACCCTGGATGAGGCGAAAAAGGTCGGTGCCGACCAGCTGCGGGCCCTGAAGTTCGGCAAGGACGGCTATTTCTGGGCCGACACCACCGAGGGGGTGAACGTCGTCCTGCTCGGAAAACCGGTGGAAGGGAAGTCCCGGATCGACACCCAGGACAAGAAGGGGAAGTTCCTGATCCGCGAGATCATCGAGAAAGGGAAGCAGCCCGGCGGCGGATTCACCGACTACTGGTTCCCGAGGGCGGGGAGCGACACCCCCCTTCCCAAGCGGGGCTACTCCCTGCTTTTTGCCCCCTTCGGCTGGGTGGTCGGAACCGGCAACTACGTCGACGACCTGGACGCCATCGTCACCAAGACTGCCGACGAAAACATGCAGCACATCCGGCAGGGAATCTATCTGATCATCGGGGTGACCGTCGTCCTGGTAGCGCTGATTTCGGTGACCTCCGTGATCATCACCAAAAGGCTTTTGCGCCACCTCGGGTCCGAGCCGGAAGAACTCGCCGAGATCGCGACCCGCGTCGCCGACGGCGACCTGACCGTGCAGCTCAACCCGGAGCACGGGGGCATCTACGGGGCGATGCGCCTGATGGTGGGGAACCTGCGCCAGATCATGGGGAAGGTGAACGAGGGCGCGCTCATGGTCGCTTCGGCCTCGGGAGAGCTGAACACCAACGCGGAACAGATGGCCACCGCCTCCCACGAGATCGTCAGCCAGGCCGAAACCGTCGCCACCGCGAGCGAAGAGATGTCCTCGACCAGCCAGGACATCGCCAACAGCTGTCACCAGGCCGCGGAGAGCTCGCGCCAGGCCAGCATCACCGCGAACAGCGGCGCCGGCATCGTCCGGAACACCGTCGAAGGCATGAACCGCATCGCCGACAAGGTCCGCAGCTCCGCCTCGGTCGTGGAACAGCTCGGCACCCGGTCCGACCAGATCGGCGAGATCGTCGCCACCATCGAGGAGATCGCCGATCAGACCAACCTGCTCGCGCTCAATGCGGCGATCGAGGCGGCCCGGGCCGGCGACCAGGGACGCGGGTTTGCCGTGGTGGCGGACGAGGTGCGGGCGCTCGCCGAGCGGACCGCAAAGGCGACCAAGGAAATCAGTGAGATGATCCGCAACATCCAGTCCGAGACCCGGCAGGCGGTACAGGTGATGGAAGAGGGGGTTGGCGAGGTGGAGAAGGGGACCCGGGAAGCGTCGAAATCGGGGCAGGCGTTGGAAGAGATCCAGGAGAAGATCAACGACGTGACCACCCAGATCAGCCAGATCGCGACCGCCGCGGAAGAGCAGACCGCCACCACCCAGGAGATTTCCAACAACATCCAGCAGATCTCGGAAGTCGTGGAGGGCGAAGCGCGGAGCTCGATGGAGATATCGCGGGCCTCCGCCGACCTCTCCCGCCTGTCCGTCGAACTGCAGGACCTGGTGCGGCGGTTCCGGGTGTAGCAGGACACGAGACCATCGAGGTGAGCCCGGCGGAGCGCGCTCCTGCCGCCGGGCTTCCCTCCCTTTTCACCGGAACGCCCCCCTTGCGGTTCCCGCCGTCAAACTCCCCGGCAACACCGCTTCCCGGACGCAAAAGTAATGGATATTCATAGTAAATTTCCCATTTCACCTTGGCACGATTCCCGCTAATTAATCCGCAACAGCCGCAGCGGACCCCTTCGGGGGGCAGAGGAGGTGCTCAGATGGGATGGGAATCAAAGAGACAAAAAGCCCTGCAACGTCAAGGAGATAGAAGGATGATCCTGATCGGGATGATCATTCTGGCGGCAAGCGCCTGGTATTTCGGGGCCGTGAAAGTACGGTTTCCGTTGTGTGAAAACGCGACACCCGATGGAAAGCTGGTAGCAACCATCTCCCTCGTCCAACCCGGCAGCTTCCGCTAACCCCGTTCGCCAGCAAAAGACGAACGAGGTCGCTCCAGAAGTACCGAGTGGAAGGGACGTAATTTATTACCGGAATGGCCCTCCTTCAGGAGGAACACCATTTTTTCACTGTGGGAGCGCCTTTCCAGGCGCGATCCGCCGCAGGCGGTGACAGCGGTTGCGGGTAATCGCGCCCGGAAAAGCGCTCCCAAGGGTAGTCAGGCTGCCCCCCTCGTTTTTTCAAGAGATTCAATCGCGACAGCAATGTCGCTCCTACCCTTTCCCCTCTGCAGGTAAAGCACCCCTTCATCCCTTTTATCCCGGTCAGAGTTTTTCCTCTGCGCTCCTCCGCGCCCTCTGCGGTCTGCTTTCTTTCACGGCACCGCAGCGTAATCCGTGAAGAGGTAGTCGTTACCCTTCACCGGCGTGTGGCAGCCGAAGCATTCCTGCACGAAATCCGCGTTCTTCCCGTACGGCTTCAACCCCGGGCCGACGAAACGCGCGAATCCCCACCCGCCCGTCGCCTTGTATTTCACCGAATCCTTCACCATGAATTCGACCTGCGCGAACTCCGCCGGCTCGGTCGCCACCGGGAATTGCGGATGCTTCTTTACCGTCCAGGCGATCTTGGCCAAGACGGCGCCATCCGGCATCGGCCGCGTCTTGTTTTTCATCGCCCGGACCGCGGCCGGATTGCCCAGGATCACCCGGATGTGCTGTTTGTCCTCCCGATAGGAAGGGGCGATCAACTGCCAGCTCCGGTAATTCTTGAATAGAGCGATCCCGTTGGGAGCAACCGGTGTGTCAGCCGCGAAAACGGACCCCGACATGAGCAGGACGAAAAACAACGTGACGACAGCCGATTTCATGGGTGGTCTCCTTTGTCTGTAGCTGTGAGAATGAGAAACAGAGATGATTCTAGCATTCATCACTTGATTGACCAGCTGAGCCACATCGGCCTCCGACTCACACAGTGTCCCCACTCCGCTCGATACAGTCCAAGAGACCTCGTTCCCAAGCTCCAGCTTGGTGAACAAGCCGGAGCTTCCCGAGACGATGACATTCCCGAGCTGGAGCTTCGAAACGAGAGGAAAGGTTCCGTAAAAAGGAGGAGAACGCAAAAGGGGCAGGCACTCTCAACGAGCGTCCTGCCCCTTTTGCATTGTTCGGTGGAAAAACTGAAGCGGCGCGGGTGGGATTAACGGCGGGATTCGGGAAGCGTCCCCATGAAACGCCCGTACTCGGCGTCCGACTCCAGAATGTGGTCGATCAACCACTCATTCAGGAAAGTCAGGACTTCCATGAGCCGCACCGTCTCGTCGGGGGCATGCTCGCGCGCGATTTCCCGGATCTGGGCGGCAAAGCGGGCATGCTCGGCACAGTGGGACTCCAGGTCGGGGTACCCCTGCTCCTTGAGCCACGCCTCTTCCGCGGTGAAATGATAGGTGGCGTAATCGAACAGCTCCTCGAGGATCGCCTCGATGGCGTCCGTCGAATGCCCCGAGGTGAAGCTGTCGTAGGCACCGTTGAGGAGCTCCACCAGGCGCTGATGGTGCTCGTCGAACTCAGAGACCCCGACGCAGTAGGCGTCATCCCAGGCGACCATCGGCATAGCGTCACCCCCTCCGAACCGGTGCTACCGGCGCCTTCTGGTCCGGGCGAGCCTCCGCGTCCCCGGAACGGACCATTTCCACCACCATTTCGGCAACAATCTTATAGACATCTTCGTTGATGATCATAGCTACTCCCCTTCTAGCCATTACATCGGAATAGCCGGCTAAAGCTTTAGGATTGTTTTCCAAACCCTGGGGAAGAAGCGCCCCCCCAACAGGGATGGAGAGGATGAAGGGGATAAGAATTTTGCCCCGGACATTTTTTCACATTTGCAAAAATCGCCGATTCCTTTTTCGCCTATCTGCAAAACGCCGACACACGGCAGCTGATTCACCCAAATTAGCGGGGTTATCCTCACTCCGGCCTGCGCCTCCGGCAAGTCAGCGATGTTTTTTTTGCAAAAATGCAAAAATAAAAATCCGCCGACCTCTCCCATCGCGCAGGCTAACTACCCGTTTATGCGCGTTATTTTTATCGAATACAAAATGTTATAACGCTGGTATGCAAGTTGCTGATAGAGGTCATCGATGTGACAAACCAACGTAAAAATAGGAGGGTGAAGTGACTGACATGAAAATTGGAAATCCCGCGGTAGTAGGCCTTGCCGGCTTCGGACTCACCACCATGGTGCTGCAGTGCCACAACCTGGGCTGGTGCGGTATCGCCCCGGTCCTCTGGCTCGGGCTCTGCTTCGGCGGCACCGCGCAGCTCATCGCCGGGCTGATGGAATTCAAAACCGGGAACAACTTCGGCTTCTGCGCCTTCACCGGTTATGGTGCCTTCTGGATTTCCCTGTGCCTCATGGTGATCTTCGGCAAGAACGCTGAGCTCGTCAAGGCGTACCCGACCCTGGCCTTCAACGCCAACGACCTCGGGTTCTACCTGGTTGCCTGGACCGTCTTCACCTTCATCCTCTTCATCGCTTCCATGAAGCATCACGCGACCCTGGCCTTCATCTTCCTGACCCTGCTGCTCGGCTTCATCGGTCTGGACCTGAAGGAACTTGCCGGTAGCGCCCTTGCCGGGACCTTCGCCGCCTACGACCTGCTCATCTGCGCCTTCTCCGCGCTGTACCTGATGGCAGTCGCCGTCTACGCCGAATCCGGCATCAAGCTTCCGGTCGGCGAAGCCTGGATCAAGGACAAGGCACCCGCCAAGGAAGTCCTTGCCGCCGAGAAAGTTGCCGCTTAATCGATAGTTCTGAAATTGTCAAAGCCCCCACACCCCTCTCTCCTTCCGAGAAACGGGTGCCATACCGTCCCCTCCCTTTCAAGGGGAGGGACAGGGTGAGGATGGGGTTGAGACCGATCCATATCGTTCGTGGCCAATAAGACTCTAAAAGAAAGGGCGATGCCAACCGGCATCGCCCTTTCTTTGTCAACGATTCAATCAGAACCGCAATCCGACGCCCAAGATTGTAGGAGCGACATTCCTGTCGCGATCACCAGCAGAAGCAGGAACCCCTCTCCAAATAACTGAGGCGGATATGCATCGGAAAGCCATTTACTACTGTGGGAGCGCCTTTCCAGGCGCGATCCGCAGAAGGCGGTAACAGTGCTGCAGGATGGGCACCCTATGCCCACCTTACGCCCATTGCTCCCCCCTTTGACAAAGGGGGGCCGGGGGGATTTGCTGCTGAGGCTTTAATCCCCCTTTGCTAAAGGGGGACTTTATTTTGAAGGCTTACCAGAGATAAAAGGACTTATTGTCGAACTGCTGCCGGTTGAAATACAGGATCACGTTCAAAAGCAGGAACAGGAAAAAGACCCAGAAGGAATTGAGGCGGTACTCGTAGACGGCCGCCATGCCCCCGGAAACCGCGGGGATGTGCTTGACCGGCAGCATGAGGAGGTTGGAAAGCCCGTTGAGGCTGTGCAGGAAGTTGAAGACCATGAGCAGCCACAAAGTGATTTGCTGCCGCTTGAGGATGCCGACAATGAGGTACAAAGAGATGATGCTGTTGACAAAGATTATTGATTCGCTGGCTTCAGCGGAGTATTCTGCCCCCATGAAGGCAAGCGGTTCGCCAAGCTGAGACAGATTGAAGGCCATCGAAAGAAGGTAGACGCCGACCAGGGGGGCCACCACATACGTCTTCCTCTTCCTCTCCGACACTACCACGGTACTTTCATCCGTCTCTTTCAAGCAGCTCTCCTTCATGGCCCGTCGGAAACGGGAACCACGTGCGCGTGAACCGCCGGTCAGCCGGCGCTCCAGATCCTACCGCGGCAAAAAATAAATCGTCGTTATACTAACAGGGAAAGCTATCTCGTGCAAGAAGATCCGCCGTTGCATAACGACTTATGCATGGGCCGGTCTGGCATACCGAGGTTGTCTCAGCAACAGGTGATACTGAGAGAATCCACCAGTAAGAGCAGTCGACGAACCAATCAGAGAAATGTGTCCATACTACGCCAAAAATGAAGACTACTGCGACGTCGGTTGCGGTTACATATCATCCTGCGACGTCAAGACGATCATCCGCTACTGCATGAGAAGCCACGCCGACTGCCTGAAGTACCGCGAGCTCACCGACCGCGGCATCCGAAGCACCGCCATCCTTCACCCCCACTCCGCACCAGCCCGGTAGCAAGTAGCATCACGAAGGGCAAACCTCAGGTCCCCTCCCCTTCAGCGCAACCTCCCCTTCAGCGCCACCTCCCTTCAAGGGTCGCGTGCGTGAGCGCGAGCTTGCAACGGACAGGGAGAGGCTGGGGTCCTTAACCTTGAGATGAATTGAATGACATCTGAACAGGGATGAACAGGACGAAGAGGATAGTTTCTCAAACGATAGCTACCTCAATTCCAGCAACATGAGCCTTACTCTGTGGGAGCGCCCTTCCGGGCGCGATCAGACTCATTCATCCCCTTCATCCCATTCATCCCTGTTCGTGTCACTACTAACCATTTTGTGTTTCCTCGGCACAATCTCAGGAAATGACCTCGCTGTTCTGTTTACGCATAGCTGTACTCTGGATGAACAACGACATTGGAGAATGAATGCTGTAACCAGCTATAAATACGTGCTTTACATAATGGCACAGATCGAGCATTAAGCGTCTCCAGGCGATCAATAACTCAGGAGGTGCACCATGTCCAACCCATTTGAACTCACCTTGGCAGCATTCGCCGCAATGACCGTAATAGCCATCTTCGCTCAGCACTGGGCCTATCGAGAGTCCGACCTGTACAAGCAGAAATAGATCCACCTTCGCCAAGCCCCAAGTAAAGGCCGATCCAGTACCAACCGGATCGGCCTTTTGCTTTGCTAGACGGCCTTGGGTCCAGCTCCCCCCTTGCCTCACTTCCGCCAGCTGATGGGATTTTCTTAAGTAACGAGGTGTTTCGGCCGAAAAGCTACCCAAAGCTTCGGCCTGTTCCACCTGAGGCTGCGGACTTTTTCACAATCAACGATGATTGCTCAGTACCTCCGCCGGTTACCTCGGGTCAGTCGACCCGGTAAAGGCAGGCGGCAGGACATGGTCAACGACGACCGGATGATCCCGTAGTTATATTTCCACGCCTGCAACGGGAACAAAGGCTGTCGATGCCCATATGGAGGTACGAGCAATGATGTTTTTCACCCCCGCCATTCAGCTGATGAAACGGCTGTCCTATTCACGCAAGATGCTGGTCGCGGGCTTTTTCTTCTGCCTGCCCCTGGTCCTTCTGGCATATTTCCTCGTCACCAACATACGCGAGCAGGTGGAATTCGCGGCGAAGGAGCGCTCCGGCGTCCACTACATCGTGCCGCTCCGGAATATGCTGTCGTACCTGCTGGAAAGCCGTCGCGCGGCGCTCGACCCCGGCAAGGCGACGCCTGCTCCGGACCGGGCCCTCGCGGACCTGAACCGGGCCGAGTCGCTCTTTGGCGGCGAACTGGCCACGGGAAAATCGCTCCAGTCACTGAAGGCCAGGGTGGCCGAGGTGAACGCCCGGCCCCGGGCAACGCCGCGGCAGACGTTCAGCGCGCATACGGCGCTGGCGGATGAGCTGCTGGAGATGATCGTGCTGGTAGCGGACAATTCCAACCTCACCCTCGATCCGGATATCGACAGCTACTACCTCATGGACACCCTGACCACCAAGCTCCCGCCGCTGGCGGATGCCCTGGCGCGCATGGACCAGGTCGCGACCCACCTGGCGGCAGACCGGTCCGCCGTTGGCGACCGCACCGATCTCATCGTGCTTTCCGGGCAGATCAGGACGCTGGTGGATGCCATCAACAAGAACATCCACGCGGCCTGCGTCAAGAACCCGGCCCTGACCCCGCTTCTGCAAAGCAGCTTTCAGGACGTGGAGACAACGTCCGCGTACTTATTGAAGAGCGTGTCGGCCGCCACGTCCGCAACCGGCCACGTCCCGCTGCCCCGCGAGATCTCCAAGGCCGCCCAAAGCGCCACCGACGCGGTCTTCGCCGCAATGGACCGTGTCTCGCCGGCCCTGGACGGGCTCCTGGTTCAGCGCATTCACACCTTCCGGATGCGGATGTACCTTTACCTCTCCATCTCCTTCCTGGCCTTTTTGCTGGGCATCTATCTCAATATCGGCTGCTTCCTCTCGGTACGGGAGGGCATCACCTCGGTGCGGGATGTGGCCGTCCGGGTCGCCGACGGGGACCTGACCGTGCAGACGCCGCAGTCCTCCCGGGACGAACTGGGCGAGACGGCGCAGATGTTCCAGGTCATGACCGAGAATCTGCGCCGGATCATCGTCACGCTCACCGAGGTGACCGGAAAGGTCATCACCTTTGCCGAGAAGTTGTCGAACAGCGTGGAGCAACAGGTGGGGTTCTCCACCCAGCTCGCCACCTCGATGGTGGAGATCTCCGCGACCATGGAGGAGTTCTCCTCGACCGCCAGCCAGATCGCCAATCACAGCGACGCGGTGGTGGATATCGCCGACCGGACCCTGCAAAACGCCAAGGACGGCGCGACCGGGGTGGAAACCCTCTCCCTGAAAATGGACGCCATCAGCCGCGACAACGAGAACAGCCTTCAGGAGATCGTGGCACTGGGGCGCAAGTCGAAAGAGATCACCAAAATCATGGAGATCATCGGCGACATCGCTCATCAGACCAAGCTGATCGCCTTCAATGCCGCGCTGGAGGCGGCCAGCGCCGGTGAAGCCGGGAAGCGGTTCGGGGTGGTAGCGGTGGAGATCCGTCGCCTGGCGGACAGCGTGGTGGAATCGGCGGGCCAGACCGAGGGGAAGATCACCGAGATCATGGAATCGGTCGAGCGGCTGGTGAACGCTTCCGAGAAGGGGTCCGAAGGGATCCGCGAGGGGTTGGATTACTCGGGGCAGACCATGGAACTGCTCGGCAACGTGGTGGACAGCGCCACCGCCACCACCAACGTCGCGAAGCAGATCTCCCTGGCCACCAAGCAGCAGCAGATCGGAAGCAGCCAGGTGGTGATTGCGTTGCAGGACATCCAGGAGGGGGCGCGTCAGGTGTCCGCGTCGATCCAGCAGATCAACACCATCGGCAAGGAGCTGGTGACCATGTCCGGCGACTTGAGGGGGATCATGGGACGCTTCCGCCTGGAAGAGGGCGCGGAGCCCGGCGCGGAGTCCACGCCGCTGATTTCCTAGGGATCCGCTGCCGGGCCCTCAAGTCCGACAAGTCCCCCTTTGCGAAGGGGGATTTAGGGGGATTTAGCCCCTGCGGCAAGCAAGGTTGCTGCGGGTCATTGAATCAAATCCCCCCTGCCCCCCTTCGCAAAGGGGGGTAACTGCGCAGCCTTCTTTTGGGGGATAGTCCCGAATGAAAAAGGCCCGGTAGCTTGGTCAGGAAAAGCTGCCAGGCCTTTTCTGTTACTGCACTCTGCCAACTCGCTCGACTCCTTCTTTCGTCCGATCACATCTCTCAGTCTGCTGTGCGCCTTGAAGGTCCCCTCCCACTAGCGAGCCCGGCCACTCCCACCCGTAAGGGCGCAGCATGCTGCGCCCGTAAGACCGACATGATTCGTGTCACTCAAGTCCGACAAGTCCCCTTTGCGAAGGGGGATTTAGGGGGATTTAGCCCCTGCGGCAAGCAAGGTTGCTGCGGGTCATTGAATCAAATCCCCCCTGCCCCCCTTCGCAAAGGGGGGTAACTGCGCAGCCTTCTTTTGGGGGATAGTCCCGAATGAAAAAGGCCCGGTAACTTGGTCAGGAAAAGCTGCCAGGCCTTTTCTGTTACTGCACTCTGCCAACTCGCTCGACTCCTTCTTTCGTCCGATCACATCTCTCAGTCTGCTGTGCGCCTTGAAGGTCCCCTCCCACTAGCGAGCCCGGCCACTCCCACCCGTAGGGGCGCAGCATGCTGCGCCCGTAAGACCGACATGATTCGTGTCACTCAAGTCCGACAAGTCCCCCTTTGCGAAGGGGGATTTAGGGGGATTTAGCCCCTGCGGCAAGCAAGGTTGCTGCGGGTCATGGAATCAAATCCCCCCTGCCCCCCTTCGCTCAGGGGGGTAACTGCGCAGACTTCTTTTGGGGGATAGTCCCGAATGAAAAAGGCCCGGTAGCTTGGTCAGGAAAAGCTGCCAGGCCTTTTCTGTTACTGCACTCTGCCAACTCGCTCGACTCCTTCTTTCGTCCGATCACATCTCTCAGTCTGCTGTGCGCCTTGAAGGTCCCCTCCCACTAGCGAGCCCGGCCACTCCCACCCGTAGGGGCGCAGCATGCTGCGCCCGTAAGACCGACATGATTCGTGTCACTCAAGCCCGACAAGTCCCCCTTTGCGAAGGGGGATTTAGGGGGATTTAGCCCCTGCGGCAAGCAAGGTTGCTGCGGGTCATTGAATCAAATCCCCCCTGCCCCCCTTCGCTCAGGGGGGTAACTGCGCAGACTTCTTTTGGGGGATAGATCCGAAAGCAAAAGGCCGATCCGGAATATATATCCGGATCGGCCTTTTCTTTTGTGGGACCGGTCCTCCCCTTCGGGAGCCGCTCGTCAGTTGTTGGGCCGCGATCCCGCAATGAGGATATCGACCAGTCGGCGCGCGCTTTGTTCCCAGTCCGGTGCGGTGCCGATAAAGGCAACGCCGATCAGGGCGCGCAACAGGTCAATGGCATCCAGATCTTCCCGAATCTCGCCCGCTTCGATCGCCCGCTTGACGAGAGCACGAACGGCTTCCCAGATTTGGGCATAACTCGACTCGAAAACCGTCTTGGGGTCTCCGACCAAGGCGGAAAGTGCGGTGGCGATGATGCGCTTTTCGGCAATGTAGTCGACAAACAGCAACATCCAAGCACGCAGCGCCTCAACGGGAGGCAACGTCTTCGCGTAGTCATACGCCGCCGCGGCGAGCTTCTCCACGGTGTCCTGATAGACCGCCTTCAAGAGATCTTCGCGTGCCGGGAAATGACGGTAGAGCGTGCCGGGGCCGACTCCGGCCTGTTTGGCGATGTCATCGAGGCTGGCGTTGGCCCCCGATGTCTTAAAGGCCTCCTTGGCAACTTCGAGGATGCGCTCGCGATTCTGCTGCGCGTCGGCGCGGGTTCTTTTGGCCACGGGGGGCGCTTTTTTTCTTTCCACGTAAAAAATCCTTGCAAACGGAGACAGTCTCCGGTAGTTTTTTATCTAAGCGGAGAGTACCTCCGTTTGGCGCCTTTTGTCAAGGTATACCGCCCAAAAGCCGCCAGATGGGCGTCCGAAATTGATGAAAAGGGGGAAGAACACGTCATGAGAATCGCAATCGTTACCGGCGGGAACCGCGGTGTCGGCAAAGCCACCGCCTTGAGTCTTGCCGAGCGCGGCACCGGAATCATTCTCACCTACAACACCCATCGGGAAGAAGCCGAGGCGGTGGTAGCACAGATCAAATCCGGCGGCGGCAAAGCGGTAGCGTTGCCGTTGGATGTAGCGCGCGTCGACTCGTTCGACGCATTTGCCAGGGAGGTATCCGTCGCCCTCGAAAAGGAATGGAACCAGAAGAGCTTCGACTACCTGGTCAACAACGCCGGCACCGCGCAGCGGACCTTGATGAAGGACCTTACCGAGGCGCAGTTCGACGGCCTGGTCGACGTCCATTTCAAAGGGGTCTTTTTCCTGACCCAGAAACTGATCCCGCTCATGGCCGATGGCGGCCACGTGATATTCGTCTCGTCAGCGTTGACCCGCGTCACCTACCCCAACGGCGTGGCCGTGTACGCCGCGGTGAAAGGGGCCATCGAAGTCCTCACCAGGTATGTCGCGGCAGAATATGCGGGGCGCAAGATTCGCGCGAACTGCGTAGCTCCCGGCGCCTTGGACACCGACTTCGGCGGCGGCCGGACCGACGCGCAAAGAGAAGCCATCGGCGAGCACACCCTGCTGGGCCGCATCGGCACCGCCGAGGACATCGGCCCCGTCATAGCCAGCCTGCTCTCCGAGGAAAACGGATGGGTGAATGCCCAGCGGATTGAAGTTTCGGGCGGGATGTAAACCAGAGGATCATACAGGAGAAAAACTATGCGAGTTTTTGTCACCGGAGCAACGGGGTTTATCGGTAACGCGGTCGTCCAGGAGTTGATCGCGGCCGGGCATAAGGTCCTGGGCATGGCCCGGTCCGACGCAGGGGCCAACGCCGTATCAAGTCTGGGAGCCGAGGTCAAGCGCGGCACCCTGGAAGACGCGGAAAGTCTGCGCCGCGGTGCGGCGGCATCCGATGCCGTCATCCACCTGGCCTTCATCCACGACTTCTCGAAATTCCAGGAAAACTGCCAGATCGACCAGCGGGCCATAGAGGCCTTGGGGGCCGCGCTGGCAGGTTCGGATCGTCCTTTGATCGTCACCTCCGGCACGGGATTACTTGCCCCGGGCCGGCTGGCGACCGAGGACATGGAGATCCCGGCGGATGCGCCGTTCCCTCGCGTCTCGGAACAAACCGCCCTCGCGCTGAAAGGGGTCCGCGCTTCGATAGTACGCCTGCCTCAGGTTCATAACACCGTGAAGCAGGGGTTCGTAAGCTATCTGATCAACGTGGCGCGGGAAAAAGGCGTCTCCGCTTATGTCGGCGCGGGCCAGACCCGGTGGCCGGCAGCGCACGTTCTCGATGTCGCGCGCCTCTATCGGCTTGCGCTGGAGAAAAACGAGGCGGGAGCAAAATACCATGCGGTGGCGGAGGAAGGTATCGCCCTGCGGGAAATTGCCGAGGCGATCGGGCGAGGCTTGCAGGTGCCGGTGCGGTCAATAGCGGCGGAAGAAGCCCCGGGACATTTCGGATTCCTGAGCACGTTCGCCAGCACCGATCTCGCAGCCTCCAGTGCCCTAACCCGGAAGAAACTGGGATGGAATCCGACCGGCCCGGGGATGATTGCCGATCTGGAGCAGATGAACTATTCGGTTTAATAACAGGCAATGAGAAAGGGCACCCGAAACCCGAGTGCCCTTTCTGTTGAGGCTCTTTGCTCTTCCAACCGCCCTTCCTAGGTGACGATGATCCCCACCGGAGCGGACCATTCGCTGAGGTTACCATTGATGTCGTACCTGATCCTGAAGTAAACCTTCATCGCCGTTTCGAGCTTGGTGATCACGTTCTTGCACTGCAGGAAATGCCCGATGTAGGTCCAAATCCCGCCGTTTGCCGGGTCTCCCTTGCACATCTCGATGATATAAGAAACCTTGCCAGGGTGTCTTTTCGCGGTCACGACCACCGACCCGTCTTCATTCCCTTTCTTGAGGCTGTAGACCTCCGGGCTGACCGTGGCGGCGGCAGAGCTTTTGGAGCCCCTGCTTTTGATGCGGAACCCGGTGTGCTCCAACATGCTGGGATCCTGCCGAATGGTCGCCCGAATCTCGATGTACCTGGCGACCAGGGTCACCGCCAAGACCAGCTCTTCGCGGGCTTTATTGCGCTCGGCCACCCGGGCCCGGTCCTGCCCGGCCGCGGCATCCACCTTAACTTTGAACGAGGCAACCATGGCCTTGATCTGTGCCGCATCCGCAAGACCATCAGGAAAAGGATCCTGGTAAGCCGGGTGAACCGCCAGAAGATCTCCGATGGCCGCAAAACGCACGATGAGTTCGAAGTTAGTGAGCTTCCCGAACCAGGTATCGAGGGAATCGAGGAAATTCAGCATAGGTGCCAGCCTCCTTTGCGTGGCGTACCGCAGTCCAATGAGGTCTAGTTAATATCATATAGCTACAATGGGTCAAGAGCAGTTCAGGCAAACCGAAATTAATTCCCTCCTTCCCCGCCTTTCATCTTCCTCCTTTTCCCCGGGCACCGAGGATAGACTGCCAAATCATAACCACGCCATTTACACAAAATTCCTTACAGGCCCGGTACCGGCGTGGTGAGCAAGGATACCGGCGTGGTGAGCAAGGATACCGGAGTGGTGAGCAGGGATACCAGAGTGGTGAGCAGGGATACCGGAGTGGCGAGCAGGGATACCGGAGTGGTGAGCAGGGGTACCGGAGTGGTGAGCAGGGATACCGGAGTGGTGAGCAGGGATACCGGAGTGGTGAGCAGGGATACCGGAGTGGTGAG
>NZ_JAEMHM010000022.1 GCF_016458275.1 Geomesophilobacter sediminis | reverse complement strand
ATCCATATTTTTC
Organism: Geomesophilobacter sediminis; assembly: GCF_016458275.1. Classification (GTDB taxonomy): domain Bacteria; phylum Desulfobacterota; class Desulfuromonadia; order Geobacterales; family Geobacteraceae; genus Geomesophilobacter; species Geomesophilobacter sediminis. The sequence goes on along the minus strand of NZ_JAEMHM010000022.1, from coordinate 105,277 downwards.
GGTACGTTACAGCAATTCCGAGAAAAGCGAGTGGGTAAAGATGCCTTTTGGGCAACAGGCCGTACACATTTGACGGATGTGCAATGTGTAGACCCGGTACCGATAGCGCTCGTGACACCTCAGCCAGACATAGTTAAACAGTGAATCATGGCTCCAATACATCCAGAGATCTGAACTACCTCAAAAGGTAAGATCTTACAACCTAGGGGCTGCTATTTGACGGCCTGCTTTAATATTCCGCAAATAGTACCAAGATCTATATGGGTAATTCCTAAAAAGCCCACTCTGAAAATCGAAGGTGTCGTAAATGAAATTTTCTAAACCTGTTTTGTTAATTATGCGAAGCTTTGAACGCAAATGTAGAATTTCGACAAATAAACGAGAGGCGTAAAGATTCGGTGCAGAGTAAAATTCGGTATTAAATAAAAAGCCTCCTTTGTAATTTAGGGATTGGTTAAGGATGTCCAGCATTGAGTCGACCAAGTACATAATTTCCTCAACGTGAGTGATATTATCACTAGACATATTGCAACAGTCTTCAATAAGCTTTATAGTTATTATAGTGTTGTAAATATTGAATAACTGACTGTATATATTGCCCTTATCATATGTGTGCAAGCTGATAACTGCTGTCCGCATAATGGCTTCCACGTCTATATTGTCAGGCCTGATCGGGGAGTCGCGCAGGTTATTTAGCACCGGAAGCAACAACATGCCTGACTTATTTGCCGAAATGTTAGGATGCTTGTCCGATATAAAAAGCTTAAATCCTTGAATTTGTCCATCTTTCTCAAGAATATAATCCCCAAGATCATGCAGGCTATAAACATATCCGAGCTTAAACAGGTCATTACTAATATATGAAATAGACGAGAGAGATTTTTCCAAAATAGAAAAATTTGGTTGTATTTTTTCCCAGAGATGCAAATACTCAGTGGATTGACCTTTGAGCAACAAAAAGCTACAAAGTTGTTCTGAATCAATACTTAGCTCAGATAATAGGCATTCTTTTGTGATGCCAGATATTTCTTCTAGCAGTTTTATGGAGCGTATCCCATAGTATGTTGCTCTAAAGTCGGGCATTTTTGTACCGTAGTCTAAAAAAGCTCCGGAATCCTGGTCATAGCTGTTATGCAATGCTTGAAACAAGAGGGTAGCTGCATATTTCAAATCAGTATCCGGTGAAATCCCCTTAAATAAGCTAAGGATGGTAAGCGCAGAGTAGGTAGATGAGATACTTGGCAGATCCCACTTTACCAAAAAATTGCTCAATGGGTGTTCTCTGAACTTTCCAGTACGTGAGTAAAAGACATCAAGTGGCATCCTGGACAAAATCCGGCATTCAGGAAAAAATAATGAAAAGGCCAGATCTGCAGTATAAAGAAAAATATGTCTCGTTATTCGTTTCGCAAATTTCAGCACCAAAAGAATCTTTCCTCCAATAGAAGACGATGGAACTGTTATAGCAAAGCCATACTGAGCAAGTTTATTCATTTTATGTACATTTGTATTTATAGAGGGCATCATGGCTACCTTCCAGAAATTGCGTTTTGAATTTTATTCCTAAATATCCCTTGCAAAAACATACTATTAAATCCAAGCGCAATCCATCCTCCAATCAATATAGCAGACACAAACTCGGACCTAGCAATAACTATTGGTTTTTCGGTCCCAAAACGAATAAAGAACCAAACAAAAGGCAGTATGTAAAATATTAGGTCAACGCCTTTGCTTAGCGAGACATTTGAAGTGCAATTACTGTTACTAGCAGTATTACTAGAAGGATCTAGCTGAAAATATAACTTTGTAAGCTCCATGTACTTGTCATAAATAAAGGCTCCAACTAAGCCAGCAATAGCACCTGCTGCCACTTCACTAATTATGAAGGAAATGCAACGATCAGTAATTTGTTTATCGAAAACAAAATAAATGCACCCCCACAAAAAAGTACTGAAGAAGAGATATAAAGTTGTTCGCAAAGACCATTTTAGAATAATCATCAACATAGCTTCTCCAATTTATTATTGTAATGTACAACACACTGACTTTTATTTTGTTGGCATAATGATGAAAGGGAAGGTTGTAGCTATTGCTTTCCTATAATGCACTTTTTAGATGCAAAACTAGCCCGCGTTATGACTCCTGACATACCTAGTTATTGCGCTGGATGGATCCCATTACTTCAAAATCTATTGGTCCATTGGTAGCTTTATAGGCATCACCTGAGGTGCCTCACCTGAGGACCTGAGGGGGGATCAAGGGGACGTTCCTGATATATTGATATTCATTGCACCGTCCAAGCCTCAGCACAATTTGCATTAGCCCCCGTTGCAAAGCTTTGTAATCTTGTTGTTTATCAGGAACGTCCCCTTAGGACCTAGTGGCCGCTGTTACGCTTGGTGATACTTTCCTGAAAGTTCAAAGATTGGAAAAGGTGGCTAATTCTACTGATTTTTTTAAGATAAATAACTTAATACTTTCGCTACAAATTGTCTAACTTCATCTGGTGCTCCATGGATTGCTAGATGTTCGAGGGCTGGCACTATCCATTTATTTTTCTTTACTTCACCCAAGTCGATCCATCCCTCTAATTCACCAACCGGCACTGGGAAAATCCCTAAGATGCCTAATTCCTCAATCAGATGTTCCACATCGTCTTTCAGAGTCCCTTTTAACACAGCTAGGCCTGAAGATTTGAGAGTTGCCCATTTGGTTGCTTCTTTCTTTATTCTATTTATAGCTCCCCTAGCCCCAGAAAAATTATGCTCATTGTTTTTAAGCTGAGTTAAAAATTCCTCTATATTGTTTATAATGGCTTCTATTGCTTTAGCATCACTACCTGCTTTTACTTCTTCAGCTAAACACTCCAATGTTTTCAACTGGTTTGCATTTATAAGTGGACTTTTTAAGGAAATCAATAATTTGTTCAAATCATCTTTGCTGTTTAGTATGTCAATATCTACGATACAGCAACAGGGTATATTTGCACATTTTAATAGCCCTAAAACAATATGTATTGTTTGTTTGTTGTGTGCATGAATGAAAAGAGTTTCTTGTGTGGTGATATTTGAACTGGCTATAGTACTATAAAAAATACGATCTGAGTCTGCTTCACACACTACCACCCCTTTATGGAATAACGACTCTAGCACTCTTTGACTTGACAAAATAGGTGACTTCGCCAACAATTCTATGGATTTGGGAGGAATTTGGTTGTAGGTAGTTTGATCATCTACCCTGTTAAGACGATATATATCAACTGGATGGTTCGCACTTAAAATTCCTGCAATAAAATTAGAATTGTGAGTAGATATGATAACTTGACCTGGAATTGTAGCTATAAAGTTTGACATCCAATGGCCTAGTTGCCTTGCTTGTGCTGGATGAAGAAACGCCTCCGGTTCATCAAGAAGTACTATTCTGTTACTGGAAAGCAGCAAACTCAATACCACCCCTACAAAACTACGATATCCATCACCTTGTTGATCAAGTATAGAACAATTTTCAAAGTATTTCATTGCTACTTTTGGGTCTTCAGGGACATCTTTGAATTCGTCAGAGACTCTGAACACTAGTTCGGTTAAACCACTATAATCGAGTTTTAGGTCTTTATTGAATATCTCGTTGAATGTAGTTCTTAACTGCTGTTCTACGCTATGATCTGCGCCATATAGAGCTTGTAATAGATTTTGTGGTGCGAATTTATGCAAATTAGCGGATTGTGCTGTTTTGGCTACGGCTAATCTTGATTCGGCATCAAGGTATGAAACTCTAAATTTTGTCATATTACCAAATAAAGCATTAATACCTTTTTCCTTATATTGTTGTTCTAAATAGTCTCTTTGAAAATTTATAGTTTCATTGGTATTTAGTTTTGACGTGATGCCGGAAATCTGCTCAACACCGACGCTACTCGGATGCTGATTAATTGTCAAACCGTCTAGAAAGTATTCAAAACTTGGTGTTTTATCAAATTCTAACGAGGAAACCAAAGTACAGGAAATACCATCATTTGTTGTCAGTTTGCTGTGAATATCCTTCAATGTTTGTGATTTGCCCACGTTATTAGGGCCTATAAGAATAGTGAATTTTCCAATTTCAACTGACTGTCCACCTTTTATGTTTAATCTATTAATTATCATACGTTTTCTCCATTTGAATTTTTCAGTAGAGCATCAACGGTTTGAGGCGCACCGGCGGAGCGAAGCACTGATCGCGTGACGCCGAGTGTTGGCATCTTGTTGTTTATTCGCCAAGGAACCACCTGAGGTGTCAGGTCTGGACATGGACAAAACTTTGGAAAATGGTATACCGCCTCAACGGGAGGAACCGCTATGGGGCGTCCGCTTCGAATTGAGTTTAAAGGCGCTTTTTATCACGTAACTGATGAGTGCCACGACATCGTGGACAGATTTCAGTGCCAAGACATCGTGGACACTCGTTTCAATCACTGCTTGTAGTCGTACTCTTCCACCTGGGTCCGATCCAGGAAGAGCTTCATCTTCTGCTCTTTGACATCGATGGTAGCCACCACGTACTCCTGGGCCAGCTCCGGAGGCAGCTTGAATATCTCCCCGAAGAGATTCAGGTTCCTGTCGCTGCGTATGAAACGAACGATATGGTACCTGCCGGCCTTCGGCTTCTCTAACGGCATCTGCGGCAGGTTCTCTTCTCGTGGGAAGCGTAAGCTTTTCTGGGCGGACGCCAGTGCTTTGAGTGGCGTTTTCCCGCCAAGCTTGCTGTATCGATAAGTGCTGTTATGGCGGTGCTCGAAACTTGATGATCCTGCACTGAGATCCTCTTCAGAAGTCATAGCGACCTTGGCTAGAAACTTTTGCTGATAATGATCGTTGAACTTCTCCACCATGCCATTGCGCCATGGCTCGGCCATTGGGATGAACCAGGGTTCAATGCCATTGTGTAGGCAGAGTCGAATGAACTGCCCCATTCCTCTTGGGTGAGCATAGCTGCCGAAGAACGTCATCGCGTTGTCGACTTGAATCCGTTCAGGTAGACCCATGCGAGTCCAGATACCCCAGAACCCTTCTAGGATGTCCGTTGCCGCTTTTGACATCGCGGGATGGAGGCCACACCTGCAAGTGGCAGTGTCAATAACGTTGAGCCCGTAAAACCGCACAGGCCCCTTTAAGTAGCACGGGCCGACGATATCTGCCTGGTGTGTCTGATTTGGCAGCATTGCTGGTAGCTTCGGATAACTTTTCCCCTTCGGCTCATACTTGCCAGTTCGCCGATGGGTGAGGTCATTACGACTCAAGATGCGATTGATGGTGCGCAGAGAAGGCAACGGCTCCACGTCGAGATCCTCTAGTTCCCAGAGAATCGCTTGAGCACCACAAAATTGGTCACGATTGTACAAGCTTAGACGGATCATTTTTACGATCTCTTCGATTTCCGAAGAAGTTCGTGTTGACGATGACAGTGGTCGTCGTGAGAGGCTCTCGCACCAAGAGTCGTCACCTTGGATATGTCGATCAACCCACTTGTACAACCACGCTCTGGACCTGCCCAAGGTGGAGCAGATAGTTTCTGGCTTCTCACCATTGAGAAACCGCTGGACCGCCCAGATCCGGTCCGCTTCCGACTTGTCCTTCATGAACACCTCCGAGTTTTGGATGTTCATGATTAACACGTGGTGGCTATTCGATTGTCAGAGAACTAACTGTCCACGATGTCGTGGCACAAAAACGTGTCCACGATGTCTTGGCACTCAACACGTAACCTCCAGAGGAGATGAGTCTACCTCAGGTGTCAGGTCTGGACATGGACAAAACTTTGGAAAATGGTATACCGCCTCAACGGGAGGAACCGCTATGGGGCGTCCGCTTCGAATTGAGTTTAATGGCGCTTTTTATCACGTAACCTCCAGAGGAGATGAGCGAAAGGAGATCTTCAAGACAACCTCCGATCGCCTGCAATTCATGGAGTACCTGTCATCGGCGACAACCCGGTACGGTGCGCTAATCCATTGTTTCTGTATGATGCGAAACCACTATCACCTCTTCCTGCAAACTCCTCATGGCAACTTGTCCCAGATTATGCGGCATATCAATGGCGCTTACACCATTTACTACAATGTGAAGAGGCATCATGCGGGACATCTCTTTCAAGGCCGGTATAAAGCTATCGTTGTCGAGGCTGATCAGTACGCGCTCGAACTGTCGCGCTACGTTCATCTGAATCCCCTCCGCGCCGGAATCGTTGACGCCCCTGAAGATTACAGATGGTGCAGTTACCCCTCTTATATCGGCACCGCGCAGCGCCCACCTTGGCTTGACGTCGCCTTCGTTCTGTCAATGTTCGGTCCGGATTTGACTGTCGCCCGGCAGCGGTATCGGGAGTTTGTTGAGGATCTGATCGGGAAAGTGTATGACTCGCCGCTTATACATACCGTCGCATCCACTATCCTTGGCGGTGCGGACTTCGTTGAGACCATCATCGCTGACCACCTGGAGCCAGACATCACGCGTCCAGACGTGCCGGCTCTGAAGGCATTGATCAGAAGGTTTGCCGTCGAAAATATTATTGCAAAAACGCATGAACTCGTCGACGAACCAAAGCTTGCCCGGGAAGTTGCGGTGCATATCTGCCATCGGTACAGCGGCGAGACGTTGAAGAATATCGGCGCACACTTCGGATTCGGCGACTCAGCGGTGGTGAAGGCGAGTACTCGGTTGGAGATACGCTTCAACAGCGAAACGGGCATCCGTGACAAGGTGGAAGACGTTTTGCGAGCCCTCGGTCGTGGTGAGGCCAAAACTTCAGCCAGAGCCGGCAAAATCCGTTGATGGCCTGCTCGCTATGTCGGTTATCAAAGAGCAAATGAAAGGACCCCGCCCTTCGTCACCTTCCTTTTGTCCATGTCCAGACCTGACACCTCAGCTGTCATAGCGTTGGCGGAATATCTCCAGCGTGGAGCGGTAGCCGACGATAGAGCCGACCATGTGCTCGACGCTTTGGTTCATGGGGCTGACGTCGATCAGGAGCGAACGTTCGTTGTTCGCCGTCGGGGCTTCATAATCCGGAGTCGTGAATGCCATGTGATCGGGTCCTAGTCCTGCCAGCGTTTGCTGGCGGTGCGCTCCTGCCCCGAGTCGTTCACCGCCGAGACCTTTACCGTCCGTGAGACTCCCGGGGTGTACCCGCCCACCTGGGTGAAGGTCCGCTGGTACTGAACCTCGGAGGGCGCGAGGAAATCGGTGGCCAAATCGGAGTCTTCGTAGGTGGTGGTAACGGAAGAGATCGTTTCACTTCCCTCCGCCTTCACCTGGACGTCGATCTGGTAACCGATGATGTCTCGGGTGCACGCAATCGTGAAGAGCATGATGACCTCGTCTGTGGAGCGTGGATTAAAATGGTTGTTTCACTGGCATTGACCGATGATGCTTGGGATATCGTCTCCAAGTTCCTGAATTAACCCCTGCATTTATCAAGTTCCATGCCGATTTTGCTCGAAGACATCAGCGTTAATAGTATTCAACGGTTACATAAACCGTCAGTACAACCGGAGTGCTGATTAAAACTCATTTACTGTCCACTTTGTTACGTTTTTCCGGATAAGATATTGACCTGTAAAGATTTGTAACAAAATGGACAGTTCATTATGTTACAGCAGTGTCACCAGGTCTTTTAGTACGGGGATTGGCAGACTGAGAGATGTGATCAGACGAAGGAGAGAGTTAAAGGAGCAGGCAGGAGTGCAGCAAAGAGAAAAGGCCCGGCAGCTTTTCCTGACAAAGCTACCGGGCCTTTTCATTCGGAACCATCGCCCAAAGAAAGGCTGCGCTTTTACCCCACTTTGCGAACGGCGACAAGGGGTATTTTGATCCCAAAGGCCCTCGGCAACCAGGCTTGCCACAGGGCTAAATCCCCCTAAATCCCCCTTCGCAAAGGGGGACTTGATCGGACTTGAGCGACACAAATCATGTCGGAATTCTCGGGGCTTCTTACCTCTTCTGAAAATCCTCATCAGCTTCTTTCACGACGGCGCACGGTTCAGGCTTCGGTGCCTTAAAGCCCAATGGCAGCGGCTCGGCAGAGCCGGGAGCCCGCTTACGATGCTCCTTCACATATTCCTTCAGGGCGTTGTCAATTCTCCCCTGCCAGCCGTCGCCTTGGGCCTGGAAAAAGTCTAGTACCTCGGGAGAAAGCCGAATGGTTGTTGCACGCTTGGTGGGTTTTTTTTGAGGCCCTCGACCTTTTCGGGCGATGGCAGCTATCTCCGGTATATCCATAGCTTTTTGGGCATGCGCGAATGTTTCTTCGGTCCATTCGGGCGCCTCGTCAAGCTCGTTGCTGGTACGCTTCATATCGTTTAATCTCCCTGACATTGGCCATACCTTTTTTCGCCATACGCCCTTCGCTTATCAACGACAACAAGCGCGGATTCCCAATCAAATCCATAGACCGCGCTGAAGTCGACGCCATGCTTGTCAACGTTGCCCCGCCGCTTGTTCTCGTCCCATTCGTAGCGCATGCGCAATATTGTACTTACAAAATAACTGGAGACCAGTCACTTTGTAAACACAAATAAACAAGAGAGTAGTCGTCTACGAGGACAAAAGCTGAGGGGGACGTCGGCCTTATGGGCGCCAAGGGTGTGCGTGACAGAGCCAGCACTTGGAATTAGGGTGGGGTGTTAAAGGTTCTCCTTCAGCTTTGGGCCGGAAGCTCCGATACGTTTTGGGTTAGTGAAGGATGCGGCGGCTGGCGGCCATGCGGTGAGCGTGGTAGCCGAGAGCGGACCTGGCGCGGAAAGGAACCAAGATGAAAAAATGCCTGATAGTTGACGACGAAACCCTCAGCGGCGATCTTCTGGCGCATATGCTCAGAGACCATTTCGAATGCAAAACGGCAACCAGCGGCAAAGAGGCCTGGAAGATCATCGAATCGAACTGGCACCAAGGCGATTCTTTCGACCTCATCTGCTGCGATCTTGAAATGCCGCAGTTGAGCGGGCATGGATTGATCAGGAAGATACGCGCTTTGGAAGAAACGGCTTGCCGGCCGGGAGCTTCGGCAACCAAGATCTTCGTGGTAACTGCCGGCACCTCGGCCTGGGAGTCGGGGGAGACGTTGCTGGACGAGGCCGCCGACGGCTACATCATCAAGCCGTGCGAGCCCAGGCAGCTGCTCGAAATGCTGCAGGAACACAGCCTTCTGGAGCAGTCATAAACCAGTGAAGGGTGATATATAAGCCGAACCGCAGAGGGCACGGAGGAACACAGAGGGAAAAACCTGTTATTCGACAGGAAACAAACCGGGGGCAGGCTACTTTCGAACTAAAAAGTAGCCTGCCCTTTTTCGAGTGTAAGAAGAAAACCACGCTTGAGCGGTCATGTTGAGGAATTATGAGCTGCTTTACGCTCGGGGAATGCCGCTAGGATGGTCTGCTGGGGGAGCATCAGGAAAAGAGGATTCTCTTCCAGGGGGATGAAGCCGAATTTTCGGTAAAAAGCCGCTACGTGCGGATTTTTCGCATCCACGAAGAGGCCGATGACGCCGGCAGCGTTCCGGATGGTTCCGGCCACCCGGCGCATCGCATCGACCAGGAGAAGTCTCCCGTAGTTGTTCCCCTGGCACTTACGGTCAATGGCCAGACGGCCAAGTTTGGCGGCGGGAAGTGAGGTCTTCGGCAGTTTATTTCGGTATTGGGCGGGAAGTTCCGTCAGGTCAACTTGGAGAAAGGAAAGGGTGAAGTAGCCAAGTATTTTACTTGGCTCTTCCCGTCTCACCAGAACATAGGTATTGGCAATCCCCTTCTGCAGGTGCTGACGGGCTGTCATCTGCAAATAACGGTTTAACTCCGTTTCTCCGCAGTCGAAGGCCGAGCGGTCATGCCGGTCTACGTCCAGAAGGGTGATTATGAAATCCCCAGCCACGTTAGTCCCGGGATTCAACGATCCGGCCGTGGGTGTCCACCGCTTTCAGCAACTCCTGGTTCGGCTCGGGAGGATGTGCCAGGGCATCCATGAACGCCTGCGCATCCACTGCGGAGAGCTTTACCGCTTCCATGCTCCGCAACACTTCATTGGCCCGTTCCACTGCGGCCTGCACCAGAAATTGATTGATGCTTGCCCCATATATGGCTGCCGCCCGCTCGATTATTAAACGGGTGGAACGCGGCAATCTCGCAGTGATCCTCTCGTCAGCAGGCTCAGGTCTTTTAGCAGCGGTTCCCATTTCACGCCCCCCTTTGGAAGACAGTGTATCTATTAAGGTGCCAATCTGGCAACTGCAATCTGTTTCGTTCTTACGGATGCAGCGTGCTGTGGTCCCTATGGCCGGTCTTCCCGACCGTCACTTCCCCTCGCGGTCAGGATTCGCAACAGTTCCGCCGGAGCGTTATTCGCCGCGTCGAGCTTCAAGGGGCGTGCTCAGCACCCCATACTCACCCTGGCCGTCGCAAGCCGTGCTCTCGCACGCGACCCTTGAAGGAGAGAGGACGTGATAGTTGCATCACAAAGTCTGAAAGGGCCCCTCCCCCACCCCGCGAATGATATGAAAAAAGGCACACAGACTGATCTGTGTGCCTTCAGAAGTTACAGGTGCTTAGAAGAGGTCAAGGCACCAGAAGGCGCCTCTTACTTTTTCACCCAGTGCTCGCCCTGGTTGTCGGTGATCGTGTTCCCTTCGATGGTTCCCTTGGCGGGTTCGAAGTTCTCAATCTTGATGGTAAGGGTTTTACCCTCGACAGCATAGGTGCCTTTAACGGTTGCAGTGCCCTGTTTAATCACACAGACATTGCCCGGCTGGAGTTCAGTGTAGTCGGCCTGACGCTTCTCATTGACGTATTTGCCGACGTTTGAGCTCCCCCGGTCACAGCCAGCAACCAAGGCACACAACGCAAAAAGACAAACTGCAGGACGAACAAAACGATGGATCCACTTCATTACATTACCTCCGTTGTTGGTTACCGAGCTTTCCATGACACCGATACCCTCAAGAGAGCATCGGGAGGAAAAGCTCGTTATTTTGGCGCGCCGATCTTGATGAAAATGTGAACTGGCAAAACGATCTGACGTTAACGGGTAAGCGCCCTAATTACCAGGAAGCGCCCCCCTGGAATCCCCGGGGATGATGTTACAGGTCTCCGTCGTCAGGTCGAAAACCACCTTCGCCCTGCCATCTTTCAGCTGCTGAAGTACCTGCTCGATCTTCCCGTCCAAGGTGCTCCCGGCATCGGCCAACTCCGACCAATCCCGGGTCACGAACTCCTCCACCATCTTCCGTAGCGTGTCCGGACTGATGCGGTCGTGCGGTACGATGACCCCTTCCTCGAATTGGCCATCCTGGCGGTCGTACTCTATCGTCACATCATTATTTTCATTCATGGGCATGGTTCCCAGGCACGGTCTGCGCCGGGGCAAGGGTCAAATGCGATTGGCTTCATTCTTATGGTACACATCGAAAAAGATCACACTGTTGTCACCGACTTGATGGCAAAAGCCGCACTGCTCCTCCAGCTTTTTCCCTTCCTTTCGGCAAAGCTCGCACCAATGGTAGATGAGACGATAGTCGCGCCGTCCAACGTACTTTTTGAGTTTTCCGTGGAAGCCGCCATGCATCCAGCCATCGGCATCGCCGGGGTTGTCAAGGAGCCGGTCGATCACGCTGAAGATGCGAGCATACCCCGGCGGATCATGCTTCTCGATCTTCGCCATCTTGGAAGCAAATAAAGGGGTGGGGAAATAGCTGAACGACTGCATGGTTCCTCCAGACCGTAATGGATGAGGTCGGGTTGGCTCAATGCTTTGAGGCAGTGTGGTCAACCCTTGTCGTGCCGGACCCGCAGCACCGGAACGGTGGCCATGTTGTCCTTTATGTCGCAGATGATCCGGTAGTCCCCAACGCGGTAACGCCAAGAGTCACCCTTGCAGGTAAAGCTGGCGCGCCCGGAGGGATTCGAACCCCCGACACCCTGGTTCGAAGCCAGGTACTCTATCCAGCTGAGCTACGGGCGCGTGTTTTTTGTTCAACGTTCAACGTTCAACGTTCAACGTTAAATTTGAGGGCTGCAGCTTCCCACCTTCCTTACTCCCCACGTGCTGCCGATCTCTGAAGTTGGCAGCCCCTTCCTTCATTCCTCTGTGTTACTCCGTGCCCCTCTGCGGTTCGGCTTTAATCACGCTTCTTCGGGAAGGGCGATGGTCGCTTCGGCTTCGTGGGCCAGATCCTTCGCGTGGTCTCGTGCTATCAGCATGTAGATGGACGGAACGACGAACAGGGTGAACATGGTACCAATGAACATCCCGCCGACCAGAACCAGACCGATCGAGTTCCTCGCCGCGGCGCCGGCGCCGGTGACGAGGGTGAGCGGGAAGTGGCCGGCAATGGTCGCGGCGCTGGTCATCAGGATCGGCCGCAGACGGGTCATCGACGCTTCGCGCACCGCTTCGAGCTTGGTCAGCCCCTTTCGTTGCAGCTGGTTCGCGAACTCGACGATCAGGATCCCGTTCTTCGACACGAGACCGATCAGGGTGACCAGACCGACCTGGCTGTAGATGTTCATCGTGGTGGTCCAGCCGTCGGTCCAGAAATGCATGTTCGGGTTGGGCATCTTCAAAAAGGTGAAGACGAGCGCCCCGAACATGGCGAGCGGCACGGAGCCGGCCAGGATGACGAAGGGGTCGCGGAAGCTGTTGAACTGCGCCGCGAGCACCAGGAAAATCAGCACGACGGCCAGGGTGAACGCCGGGAGGAACTTGTTCCCCTCGGTGCGCAGCTGGCGCGACTCGCCGGTGTAGTCGAGCACGTACCCCTTGGGCAGAATCTTGCCCGCCTCCCCTTCCAGATACTTGAGCGCCTCGTCCAGCGGCCGGATCGCGACGCCGGAGATCTTCACCGCGTTCAACTGCTGGAAGCGGTTCAAAGATCGCGGCACGACGCTCTCCTTCATGGTCGCGATGGTGGAGAGCGGGATCAGCTTGTTGTTGGGACCGGTGACGTAGACGTCCTGGAGCTGGTCCGGGTTGAGCCTTCCTACCCGCTGGATCTGCGGGATGACCTTGTAGCTGCGCCCGGCGATGTCGAAGCGGTTCACGAAGTTGCCGCCGACCATCCCCCCCAGGTCACCGCCGATCTGCTCCAGGTTCAGCCCGAGCTCGGCGACCTTGTCGCGGTCGATCTGGAACTGGGTCTGGGGCTGGTCGATCTTCACGTCGATGAGCGGCGGGAAGGCGAACATACCGCTTTTGGCCGCCTTTTCCTGGACCTTCTTGGCCAATTCCAGAATCTCGCCGGTGTCGGCGGTCGAGGCGATGACGAACTCGACCGGGAACTGGCCGCCGCCGGGAAGCGCCGGCGGGGTGACCGGGAAGGCCTGCACGCCGGGGATCTTCGAGAGTTTCTGCTGCACGTCGGGGAGGATCTGGAAGATGGTCCGCTTGCGCTTCTCCCACGGTTTCACCACCATCCCGCCGAAGCCGGAGCTCGGCATGGTGAGCTGGAAGGTGAAGTTGGTCTCCGGCACGGTCATGAACGCCTTGTAGATCGCATCGGCATACTTGATGTTCTGGTCCAGCGTCGAGTTCGCCGCGGCGTCGACGATGCCGAAGATGACCCCCTGGTCCTCGGCCGGGGCGAGCTCGCGGGCCGACATGGAAAAAAGCGGGATGCACAGAAGGGAGATGAAAACCCAGACCGAGTAGACCACGGGACGGGCGGCGAGGGTCTTGTCCAGAAGCCGCCCGTAGAAGTTCTTGAGCCGCTCGAAGTCCCGCGCGATCCGCCCGGCAAAGCCGTGGGTTTCGTCGCCGGCCTTCAAAAGCCGCGACGACATGAGCGGCGAAAGGGTGAGCGCGACGACCCCGGAGATGGTGACCGCGCCGGCCAGGGTGAAGGCGAACTCGCGGAAGAGCGCGCCGGTCAGCCCCCCCTGCAGGCCGATCGGGAGATACACCGCGGCGAGCGTGATGGTCATCGCGATGATCGGCCCGACCAGTTCGCGCGCGCCGAGAATCGCCGCCTCGGTGGAGGATTTCCCTTCGCGCAGGTGCCGCTCCACGTTTTCCACGACGACGATCGCGTCGTCGACGACGAGACCGACCGAGAGGACGACGGCCAACAGGGTCAAAAGGTTCACCGTGAAGCCGAACGCCTGCATCAGGAAGATGCCGCCGATGAGCGACACCGGTATCGCGATGACCGGGATGAGCACCGACCGGAAGGTTCCCAAAAAGAGGAAGATGATCACGACGACGATGAGGAGGGTATCCCCGAGCGTCTTCAAGACTTCGTTGATCGCGGCGCTGATGTAATGGGTGGAGTCGTAGGCGATCTGCGCCTTGAATCCGGAGGGAAGTTCGCGCTGGATGTTGGCCATCTCGGTGCGCACCCGCTTCATCACGTCCAGGGTGTTCGCGTTGGGGAGCGGCCAGATCCCCATGAAGATGGCGTTTTGCCCGGTGAAACGGACCTCGCTCTCGTAGTCTTCGGCCCCCAGCACGACGTCGGCGATCTCGCCCAAGCGCACGATGGCGCCGTTTTGCTCACGCACCGCCAGGCGCTTGAACTCGTCCACCGTGCTCAGGTTGGTGTTCGCGGTGAGGTTCACCTGGATGTAGGAGCCCTTGCTCTGCCCCAGCGCGGCCAGGAAGTTGTTCGCGGCAAGCGCGGCGCGGACCTGGGCCGGGCTCACGTTCAAGGCCGCCATCTTCTCCGGCTTCAGCCAGATGCGCATCGCGAAGGTGCGCCCCCCGAGGATGTCGGCGCGCTGCACCCCTTCGAGCGCGGCCAGCCGCGGCTGGACCACCCGGACCAGGTACTCGGTGATCTCGTTGTCCTTGAGCATGTCCGAGGTGAAGGAGAGGTAGCCGGCAGCAAACTGGCTGTCGGCGGACTCGACGTTGAGGATCGGGACCTCGGCCTCGGGAGGGAGGTCGCGCCGGACCTGGTCGACCTTGGAGCTGATCTCGGCGAGAGCCCGGGTCGCGTCGTAGTTGAGCTTGAGACGGACCTTGATGGTCGAGACGCCGAGGGCGCTCGTCGACTCCATGTAGTCGATCCCGTCGGCGGCGGCGATGGCGCGCTCCAGCGGCGTGGTGATGAAGCCGCGCACCAGATCGGCGCTCGCGCCGACGTAGGCGGTGGTGACGGTGACCGCGGCGTTGTCGCTTCGGGGGAACTGGCGCACGTTCAAGGTGCGGATCGCCTGCAGCCCGGCGATGACGATGATGACGTTGACGACGATGGCCAGGACCGGCCGGCGGATGAAGATGTCGGTGAATTTCATCTACTTGTTCTCGGGTACGGGCGCCTTCTCGAAGGAAGGTGCGAGCTTGTTGTCCACCACGACCGACTGCCCGTTGCGCAGCTTGAAGACGCCGGTGGAGGCGACGCTCTCCCCTTCCTTGAGGCCGCTCGCGATGGCCACGAAGTCGCCGCGCTTGGCGCCCAGGCGGACGAACTGCTGGCGCAGGGCAAGCCCCTGCCCTTTCCCCGTAGCCGGCTCGACCACGAAAACGGAGTCGCTGTAGGGGGCGTAGAGGACCGAGGTGGCCGGGAGGGTGAGTACCTTGTTCTTCACCGGGAGCGCGATGGCGACGTTTACGTACATGCCGGGGCGGAGCTTTTCGCTCGCGTTGGCGATGGTCGCCTGCACCTTCAGGTTACGGGTGTCGGCATCGACCTGCGGGTTGATGGCGCTGATCTTTCCGGCCACGGTGACACCGGGGAGCGCGTCTGAGGTGATGCGAACCGGGAGTCCCAGGTGGATCTGGGCGAGCTGCTGCTGCGGCAAGGTGAAGTCGACGAAGATCGGGTCGAGCGCCTGAAGGCCGACGATCGGGTCCCCTTCCTTGAGGATCTGCCCCAGGTTCGCCTGGCGGATGCCGAGCCGGCCGCTGAACGGGGCGCGGATGGTCTTCTTCTCGATGGTGGTCCTGAGGTTCTCCGCCGCGGCGCGGGCCTGGTCATGGGCGGCCACCGCATTGTCGTAGTCCGAGGGGGAGATGATCTTGTCGGCAAAGAGTTTCTCGGCGCGCTGCAGCGCCGACTTGGTCACCTTCACCTGGGCGAGGAGACCCGGGAGCTGCGCCTGTTCCGAGCTCGTGTCCTGGCGCACCAGGACTTCCCCTTTGTGCACGCTCGCTCCGGACTGGAACAGGATCTGGACCACCTTGCCCGGCAGCTCCGGGGCGACGGTCACCCCCTGGACTGCGGTCAGGGTGCCGACCGAGGTGAGGCTGGAGTCCCAGGTTTCCGACTTCACCGAGGCGACGGTGACGGTTTCCGGCGGGGGGACGAACTTCTTCCCCGCGCTGATCATGGAGCCGATCTGGAGGGCCTTGACGCCGCCCAGCAGGAACACGACCGAGATGAGGCCGAGAACGGTAAGAATGATGCGCTTTTTCATGTTTCAGAACTCCGGAAAGACGGCAGGTAATAACGAGGTCAGGCGATAGGTAGTTGCGCCGAAAAGGGGCTTTCTCTTATAGCATGATTGACTGGCGGAGGAAACCCGATTTTCCTCGGGACATGTCTCACCAGGTACAGTAACAGGAGGTATTGAGCACTGTCTGAGGCATACGCGGGGGGACGGGGGGGGATTTGGTTCTGAGGTTCTCGGACTGGACTGTCATAGAGTCAAAACCTTAGAGGCAAATCCCCCTTTGTTAAAGGGGGACTTCATACCACTGCCTTAGTCGGCACTCTGGCTGAATTTATTTCCGCTACCTTTGTTTGGGGCATTATCCCAATAGAAAAGCCCTCTGGACGAGGGCTTTTCTTGAAGCAATGACTACCCGCCATGGTGCTTGTCAAGGTGACGGGCGGGATTGGTTGGTGGTGTTGCCGAAGATGTACACCTGTGCGTTCAGCCTGGTCGCAGCGTCGGACAAGGTGGAGGTGGTAAGGGTTGTATAGACGCTGTTGGCGTTCCCATCGTCCAGATAATCGATGGTATCGAAGAGCACCTTCCTCGAATAGGTACCGTTGTGGACCCATCCGTTGTCGGAATCAAGAAGCCTCAAGTTGAAGGCGGCGCCCATCAGGTCGGCCCCCTGGAACGCCTTGCCCAGGGCGGTGTCGAAGAAGTACCAGTTGGTCACCCGGTTGGCGTAGCTCTGCTGCGCCGCGTCAGCGGTTTTGAAGAAGTACGGTGCCACCTCGGCGTTGTAAAAGATGTTCTTCGCGGCAAGCTGCGCCTTGATGAACGACAGGGCGGCAAAGTAGCCGGTCTTCTTGGTCTGCAAGGTGGAGAGGTTGGTGCCGAAGTCAAAGGCGCCGCCCGGTCCGTGGCACCCGTAGCAGAGGTCGGTGGTGACTCCGCCGATGGCGCCGTTGGTCGCCGTCGATAGCGGCGAGAAGGCGTGCTTCTTGTCGGCCGATGCCATGTGGCAGCCGACGCACGGCCCCTGCGGCGCATCGGGGTTGTCGTAGCCGATGTTGAGGTGGTAGGTGCTGGCGGTGGTGCTGCCGCGGTACTCGTAGGCCGGGCGCAGGTTGTCCGGGTACATCATGTTGACCGTCGTGCCGCGGTGCGGGTCGATGAAGTCGACGTTGCTCCAGAAGGCCGGATCGGTGTTGGCGGCGTTGTTGGTCGCCCCCTGGGTCTGGTTGCCGTTGCCCAGCCGGCAGGCGATGGTGGGTGAATTGGTGCAGCTCGTGACCGTGGTCTTGATCAGGTCGCCGGCGGCACGCCCGGCGTGGCAGGCAATGCAGAGATTCGAATCGCCGGGGCCGAGGTAACTCAGGTTGGCAGGATCGAAGATGATCTTGCTCCGCTTGATCAACTTGGTGGCCTTGGACGAGTAGTTGAAGTAGGCAACCACGGCGGCGATGTCGTTGACCCCGTTGTTGTAGCTGAGCCCCACCGGGCGGCGGCTGAAGCTGTCGCTGAACGGTGCCGGAGTGTGGCAGGTCGGACAGGAGACCATTTCGCGGGACCGGTCGCCGGCGCTGCCCCAGGCCGCCATGTTCTTGAGCGCCGTGGTCGGGTCGTTGGGGTCGGTCGGGGTAACGAAATTGATGAAGCCGGTCGAGGTGTGGCAGCGCGCGCAGTCTTTTGTCGCGGCGCTTGCCGGGTTGGTGTTGGCCGCCATGACGGCAGGCGCAGCGGCCGTGCCGAGGAACTTGAAGTCGTACGCCTCAAGGCTCGCCTCGGTCACCGGACCGGGGCCGACGTAGCCTGCCCCTTTCGGGTCGCCGTGCCCCGACCGGGCCCACTGGCGGTTGGCGGAGAAGACCGTGAAGATATCGGCGTTGCCGGCCTGGTAGTGACAATCCTTGCAGGAATTGCCGTTTTTCGTGTTGGGGCTCCCCGCCATGATGTACTGCGCGGTGGAGTAGGAGCTGAAGTGCGGATAGATGTTCATCGCCGGCGGCCACGGGTTGTGCGGGTTGTGGCACTCCATGCAGAGCCCTCGGCTCGGCCAGGCGTGGGTCGTCTTGTTGAACGTGGGGTCGACGGTGGTGTGGCAGTTGTAGCAGTTGACCGCGATGGAGGCTGCGGAGCTGTACATCTGGAACTGCGGCGGGTGCGCCATCGAGGTGGTCCCGGTCGGAAGATGGCAGTCGCCACAGCTCGCCCCGCCGTTGACGTAGGAATGCTTGCTGTTGTTGTAGGTGGCGACGATCGGGTCCTGGTGGGCCGGATCGATGCTGGAGCCGTGGCAGGCGGCACAGGCCGAAGAACCGTTGGAGCTCTCCAGGACGAAGGAGTATGCGTTACCGGCGGCGGTGGGGTCGCTCGGGAGGAGGTTCGAAAAATCGGTGGCGGTGAGTTTGCGGCTGCGGTCGACGCTGCCGTTCACCAGGTAGTCAAGGGAGTCGCGCACCAGGCGCTTCACGTAGGTCGGGTTGTGGGCGAAGGCGCCCGGGTCGTGCATGAGCTGGCTGTAGTTGAACGCCGCCCCCATGTTGCCCGGGCCGGTGGCGCCGGTGCCCCAGTTTTTCGCATTGAAATACGGGTAGGCAAGCTGGCCGTTCACGAGATTGGGTGCGAACCCTTTCTGGCTCAGGGCGTTCCCCAGGGCCTGCAGCGCGGCCTGGAAGTTGGCGCTCTTGGTCTGGACGAAGCCGGGGAAGTCGGCGTCGAAGTTGCCGACCGATTGGGCGTGGCAGCCCTTGCAGGCGGCGTAACCGGCGACGGCCGGGTTGAGGGTATGGCTGTGGGCGGCCAGGTCCTTCTGCTGCATGTGGCAGGTGACACAGGGGCCGTCGCTGCCGTTGTTGACCAGGGAGTGGTCGACGGCGTTTCCGTAGACCGCGCCGGGATACTCGTAGCCGATGGTGCGGAAGACCTCTCCGCCGGCGGCGAGATAGTGGGAGTTCACGAAGCTTACGTTCCCCCAGAAGCTATCTGCGGCAGCGGTCCCTTGCGCCGCGACGGCGGCCGCCATGGCGCTGATGGTGGCGCCGGCCTGGCGTCCCGTGTGGCAGCCGAGGCAGACGTTGGAGAAGCCGCTGTCCGGGAAGGTTCTGGAGACCAGGAGCTTGCCGGTGGCCGGGCTGGAGTAGTTGTAGTAGGCGGTCCGGGGCGCGATGCTGCGGACGGTGAAGTCGGGGTTGTGGCACCCGTCGCAGGTGAGCGGCTCGGAGTTGATCGGCTTGGAGGGGTCGATCGGGGCGATGGAGCTCGAGATGTTGTAGAGGGCGTACCCCTTGGCGGTATGGCAGCGCTGGCAGTCGGTCGGGTTACCCGCCTGGCTTATGTCCACGCCGGCCTGGCCGGACGCCTTCCAGTTGTGGGTGGCGGAGTTGAGCCAGGCGCCCCCCTTGACGTCGCCGTGGGCCGAGCCGGCCCAGTCGTTTCGGTACTGCTTCAGGACGTCGTTCTTGTCTGCCGCGTCGTTGGGATCGCCCCCCTTGTGGCAGTTGGCGCAGGCCGTGGCGGCGGTCACGTAGGCCGCGGCGTAGCTGGGGTTGGCAAAGGAGGTGTACCCGTTGAAGTGGGCCGGGGGGACGACGACACCGGCAGGGAAGAAGGTCGCCTTGGTCTGCGCGTGGGGATCCCACCCGTTGTTGTGGCACTTGAGGCAGTCGTTGGCCAGGCTCACCTTGGTGAAATAGTGGGTGGTGTTGACCGCGCCGTGGCATTTGAAACAGACGTTCTGGCTCATCGCCTGGGCGAGCGTGGTATCCGGGTAATGCAGGTCACCGCTGTTGTGGCAATAGGCGCAGGCCATGCCGGAGGTCTTGTGGGTGACACCCGGATTGTGGCAGGTGCCGTTGAGGCAGAAATTGTCTCCGCCGTAGGTCTTGACGAAGGTGGTCTCGCTGACCATCCCGCTCGTGTAGGCCCCGGGGTGGTTGATGGGTCCGGTGCCGTAGTGGCAGGTGACGCAAAGGACCATCTTGGCCCGATGGGTGGAACTGGACCAGTGCCCGAAGACCCCCACGCTCGTCCCGATCCCGTTCCCCTGGTGGCAGTTCTGGCACTGGTTTCGGGCCGCCGCAGCCGGGTCGTCGGTGACGATGAGGTTGGTGGTCGCCACGCTCCCGCCGGTGACGGTGAGCTGGATGCCGTAGGTGCCGACGACGGTGGGAGTGACGGTGAACGTGCTCCCTTGGGTGGCGTCGGGGAAGAGCTTCACCGGGCCGCTGATCTGGGTCCAGCTCCAGGAAGAGATGGCCCCGGTGCTGCCGGTGCCGTCCAGGGTGACCGGGGTTCCGGGCAGGACGGTTCCGGGGTTCGCGATCACCGCGACCGGCGGGCCGGTGAAGGTGCCGGAAAGGGCCACGTTGGAGGTAAAGACATAGCCGACGGGAAAGGTGACGGTAACCGAGGTATTGGGCGCGGCCGGCAGCGGTGCGCTCACCGTGGCCCCGGCGGGAACGCCGGTGATGGAGGCTACGTTGTAGCGCGAGATCGGGGTGAAGGTGAACCGCATCGCGCTTGCGACCTTGGTGCCGTAGTAGATGTTGCCGACGCTGGTCGGGGTGACGGAACCGCCGTATCCGGCGCTGGCGGTCACGCTGAGAGTGTTCACCAGAAAGGTCGCCGTCACCGTCTGCTGGTTGAAGCCTTGGACGGTCGTAGAGAAGGGGCTGGGCGGGTTGGGGTTGCTGACGCCGTTCACCGTGACATCGCGGATGGTGTACCCGACGTTGGCAACGACGGTGACCGGGAGCTGGGCATGGGTCGTATAGGATTTGAAGACGGAACCGGCGGTCGAGGTCTGGTTCAGCATGTTGCGGGAGTTGATGACTCCCCCCGCGTTTTTCGCCTGCGTGTTGAAAAACCACGAGGCGCCGTGAGCGGCTACCGGGAGAATCACCATTACCATGAGTGCAGCGAGGAAACGCTTTACCATAACGGGCTCCTTTGCTGTTGGGTGGATCATGCAACTTCGCCAGCCTGAATCGGTGGTTCTCTCTTAGGCAACTGTCAGAGAGGACCTCACTGCAGCTACCGGTACGCCGCCCTCCTTAAAATGAAATATTTTTAAACATGGATAGAGACAGTACTTCAGAGCATACACTATTTCGTGTAAAAGTTAATTGGCAGATACACACAAATATCCCCTAGAGGCAAAAAATATTCTGAGTCACACATCCGTCCACGACATCCGGTTGGATGGAGTGCCGCTTCCCCCAAATCCCCCCATCCCCACTTTGTCAAAGGGGGGATCAATGGACCCTCTTTGAGGAGTTAGTTCCGAAAAAAAAAAGCCCTCCACGAGAGAGGGCTTCACCAGAATCAATTCAATGTAACAGGCAACCGAAAACAGACCCCGCCGATTACGACGGGGGGTGGGATTAATCCGGCCCTCCTTGCGGAGGGCCGTTTTACCGGGAACCGACGCGACTTTTACGGGCGCGTCTGGTTGGTGGTGCTGCCGAAGATGTACACCTGAGCGTTCAGCCTGGTCGTAGCATCGGTCAGGGAGGAGGTCGTAAGGGTGGTGTAGACACTGTTGGCGACCCCATCGTCCAGGTAGTCGATGGTATCGAACAAGATCCTCTTCGAGTACACGCCGTTGTGGACCCACCCGTTGTCGGAGTCAAGGAGCCTCAGGTTGAAGGCGGCCCCCATGAGATCGGCTCCCTGGAACGCCTTGCCGAGGGTGGTGTCGAAGAAGTACCAGTTGGTCACCCGGTTGGCGTAGGTCTGCTGTGCCGCGACGGAGGTGGTGAAGAAGTACGGCGCCGCGTTCGGGTTGTAGAAGATGTTCTTGGCGGCAAGCTGGGCCTTGATGAAGGAAAGAGCGGCGAAGTAGCCGGTCTTCTTGGCCTGCAGGGTGGACAGGTTGGCACCGAAATCAAAGCCGTTGTTCTGTCCGGTCGGTCCGTGGCACCCGAGGCAGAGGTCGGTGGTGAGCCCGCCGATGGAGCCGTTGGATGCGGTAGATATCGGCGAGAAGCTGTGCTTCTTGTTGATCGAGGCCATGTGGCACCCGACACACGGGCCCTGCGGCGCATCGGGGTTGTCGTAGCCGATGTTGAGGTGGTAGGTATTGGCGGTGGCGGACTTCCCGTACTCGTAGGCCGGGCGCAGGTTGTCCGGGTACATCATGTTGACCGTCGTGCCGCGGTGCGGGTCGATGAAGTCGACGTTGCTCCAGAAGGCAGGGTCGGTGTTGGCGGCGTTGTTCGTCGCCCCCTGGGTCTGGTTGCCGTTGCCGAGCCGGCAGGCGATGGTGGGTGAATTGGTGCAGCTCGTGACCGTGGTCTTGATCAGGTCACCGGCGGCACGCCCGGCGTGGCAGGCGATGCAGATGTTCGAATCGCCGGGGCCAACGTAGTTCGAGTTGCCCGGATCGTAGATGGTCTTGCTGCGCTTGATCAACTTGGTGGCCTTGGAGGAGTAGTTGAAGTAGGCAACCACGGTGGCGATGTCGTTGACCCCGTTGTTGAAGCTAAGCCCAACGGGACGGCGGCTGAAGGTGTCGCTGAACGGTGCCGGGGTGTGGCAGGTCGGGCAGGAGACCATTTCGCGGGACCGGTCGCCGGCGGTGCCCCAGGCCGCCATGTTCTTCAGGGCGGTAGTGGGATCGTTGGGATTGGTCGGGGTAACGAAATTGATGAAGCCGGTCGAGGTGTGGCAGCGCGCGCAGTCTTTCGCCGCGGCGGTAGCCGGGTTGGTGCTGGCCGCCATGGAGACAGGCGCAGCCGCGGTGCCCAGGAACTTGAAGTCGTTTGCCTCCAGGCTCGCCTCGGTCACCGGACCGGGGCCGACGTAGCCGGTCCCTTTCGGATCGCCGTGGCTCGACTTGGCCCACTGGCGGTTGGCGGAGAAGACGGTGAAGGTGTTCGGGGCGCTCGCCTGGTAGTGGCAGTCCTGGCACGCATTGCCGTTCTTCGCGTTCTGGCTGTTCATCATGATGTACTGCGCGGTCGAGTACGAGCTGAAGTGCGGGTAGATGTTCATGCTCGGCGGCCACGGGTTGTGCGGGTTGTGGCAGTTCATGCAGAGCCCCTGGCTGGGCCAGGCGTGGGTCGTCTTGTTGAAGGTCGGATCGACCGTGGTGTGGCAGTTGTAGCAGTTGACCGCGATAAACGACGCGGAGCTGTACATCTTGAACTGCGGCGGGTGGGCCATCGAGGTGGTCCCGGTCGGGAGGTGGCAGTCGCCGCAGCTCGCGCCGCCGGCGACGCTGGCGTGCTTGCTGTTGTTGTAGGTGGAAACGATCGGGTCGTTGTGGACCGGATCGGTGGTGCTGCTGTGGCAGGTCGCGCAGGCCGAGGAGCCGTTGGAACTATCCAAAAGGAACAGGGCCGCGTTTTGCGCCGAGACGCCGGTCGGGTCGCTGCTCAGGAGCGCGGCGACGGTGGAGGTCAGGTCGCGGCTGCGGTTGACGCTGCCGTTCATCAGGTAGTCGATGGAGTCGCGGACCAGACGCTTGACGTAGGTCGGGTTGTGGGCGAAAGCGCCCGGATCGTGCATCAGCTGGTTGTAGTTGAAGGCGGCGCCCATGTTGTTCGGGCCGGTGTTCCGGTCGCCCCAGTTCTTCGCGGCGAAGTACGGGTAGGCGAGCTGGCCGTTGACGAGGTTCGGGACGAACCCTTTCTGGGTCAGCGCGTTGCCCAGCGCCTGGAGGGCGGCCTGGAAGTCGGCGCTCTTGGCCTGGACGAAGGCATCGTTGAACGAGGAGCCGTGGCAGTTCTGGCAGACCGCGTAGTTGGCCACCGACGGGGAGAGGGTGTGGCTGTGGGTGACGGCGTTTTTGGTCTGCATGTGGCAGGTGACGCAGGGGCCGTCGCTGCCGTTGTTGACCAGGGAGTGATCCACGGCGTTGCTGTAGGTCTGCCCGGCAAACTCGTAGCCGATGGTGCGGAAGACCTCCCCGCCGGCGGCGAGGTAGTGGGAATTCACGAAGCTCACGTTGCCCCAGAAGGCGTCGGCGGTGGCACCGCCTTTGGCGGCAGCGGCGCCGGCCATGGCGTTGATGGTGGCGCCGGCCTGGCGACCCATGTGGCAGCCGAGGCAGACGTTGGAGAAGCCGCTGTCCGGGAAGGTCCGGGAGACCAGGAGCTTGCCGGTGGTCTGGCTGGAGTAGTTGTAGTATGCGGTCCGGGCGGAGATGCTGCGAACGGAGAAGTCGGGGTTGTGGCACCCGTTGCAGGTCAAAGGCTCGGAGTAGATCGGCTTGGAGGCGTCGATCGGAGCGATCGAGCTGGAGATGTTGTAGAGGGCGTACCCTTTCGCGGTGTGGCAGCGCTGGCAGTCGGTCGGGTTCCCCGCCTGGCTTACGTCCACCCCGGCCTGGCCGGATGCCTTCCAGTTGTGGGTGGCGGAATTGAGCCATGCGGCACCCTTGACGTCGCCGTGGGCCGAGCCGGACCAGTCCATCCGGTACTGGTAGTACTGGCTGTCGGCGCTGGCCGGATCGGGATTGCCGGCAACGTGGCAGTTGGAGCAGGCGGTGGTCGGGGTCACGTAGGCCGCAGCGTAGTTGGGGTTAACGTAGGAGGTGTAGCCGTTGAAGTGAGCCGGCGGCACCACCCCTTTGAAGAAGGCCGCCTTCACGTCGGTGTGCGGCATCCAGCTGGTGTTGTGGCACTTCAGGCAGTCGTTTTTGAGGCTGAGCCAGGTGAAGTAATGCGGTGCGTTTGCGGAACTGTGGCAGTTCAAGCAGACCGCGTTGCTCATGTCGTCGGCAAAGTTGGCGTTGATGTTGTGGATCTCACCGCTGTAGTGGCAGTAGGCGCAGGTGATGCCGACCGTTTTGTGGGTAACGAACGGCTTGGCGGTGGTGTTGTGGCAGGTGCCGTTGAGGCAGAAGCTGCCGCTGCCGTTGGTGTAGGAGAAGGTCCGCTCGTTCACCTGGCCACCGATCAAAGTCCCCATGTGGCCGGCAGTGCTGGAGCCGACGTGGCAGTTGGCGCACATGACGTTGTTGACTTTATGCATCGAGCTGGACCAGTTGAGGTAGAGGGTGTCCGGACCGTTGGGGGTTTGGGGACCGATCCGGTTCGCGCTGTGGCAGAACTGGCACTGGTTGCGGGCGGTGGATACCTTCGAAGCGAAGACGTTCACCGTGGCCACCGAGTTGAGGTTGAAGGCCGGCGTGGTCGGAGAGCTGACCGTCAGCAAAAATTTGTACTGCCCCGGGACCGAAGGAGCGATGAAGGATGCGGTGCCGACCTGGGGGAAGCCGGGCAGCGCAGGCCCCGGATCGACGGAGTACCCCTTGAGCTTGCCGTTTTCGTACACGGTCTTCGGAGTGTTCGCGGGGCCGGAGACGTAGTTCCAGGTGAAGACCGCATCGGCAGGAAGATACTTGCCGGACGCGCTGAGTTGCACCAGGTCCGTGGGAAGCGCGTTTTGAGCGAGAATGGCGTTGAGCCGCGGCGTGGTGTTCACGACGGTTGCCGCGAGGTTGATGTCGGAGACGAAGACGTAGCCCGGGGAGAACTTGACCCATACCGGCTTGTCCGCCCCGCGGGAGAAGCCCGAGGTGGTTACCAGGGGGTCACTGGGAACGTTGGCCACGTTGGTGATTTCTCCACCCTTGGAGGGGATGAAGTTGAACGTTACCGGGGAGGCGAGCTTGTAACCGTAGGTCACGTTGCCGATGCTCGACGGGGTAGCCGTCCCGCTGTCGATGGCGGCGGTCACGGAAATAGCTTTGGGAAGGAAGGTCGCAGCGAGGTCCTTGTTGTCGTAGGACCCGGGGAGGGTGTAGGTCCAGTTGGTGTCCTGCCCCTTGCTCCGGTCCGGATAGACCGGGTTTGAGAGATCGCCGTTGATCACGAGGTACCGGATGGTGTAACCATCACCGGCCTTGACGGTCACCGGAATGTCGGCGGCAGTCGTGTAGGACCGGTAGATGGGGCCATCGAGCACGGTCTGGGCAGACATGTTCCGTGACTCAATGGTGCCGCCACCATTTTTTGCCTGGGTGTTCAAAAACCATGCGGCATTTGCCATCATTGGCAAAGCGCAGATCAAGAACATTGCGGCGATCAGTTTTTTGAGCATTTTCCCTCCTGAAGTAATGTCAGATCTTCATCTTCATATCAGTAAATAGCATTCATAATAAAAAATTGATCAACTTTTGCAAAAAGCATTCCACTGGCATAACGCGCTGAAATCCCGTAAACAAAGGGGGCAGCGGCCGTGGCTTCACGGTGATATGGCCAAATCACCGCGCCAAATCACCACCCTTGGCCGGCCCCCTGGTGGTCCGCTTCATGGTGCATTTCCCCCGGCTCTCCCCGCTTTGGAAAAAACCGGGGCATCCCAGGACGAGGCGACGAGATTTTCTCAGGAGGGATCCAAGCAGGCGGCGCAGCTTGTCGAGGTGAAGGGAATGCCGCTGACCGATGTCGCGTCAGCGGGGGGGGTGAAATAGCTCGGGGTGAATTGCGCAAATATTGAACACCGCATTTCCCCCTACCGCCGGGGGAGGGTGGACCGGTTACCAGATGATCGGCAAAAAAAAATCCCTCCTTGGGGTCAAGGAGGGATTTTTCATTCGCGGGCGGTGCAACCGGTCCGTTGGTTACCTGGCGCGCTACTTGTTGTGGCAGGTGAGGCAAAGGGCGCTGCGCTCGTCGCTCATGGAGAGGTGGCCCTTTTCCGGGTTCAGCGGGTCGTGGCAGGTGAGGCAACCGACCCGGCCGTTCACGAAGATCATCCGGTTGGTTCCGGCGAACACCGATTTGTACTCGGTCCGCTTCACGGCGGTATAGCGGCTGTAATCCATCCCGATCGGATGGTCGGCACCGGAAAAAGCGCCGTGTTTCTGGTCGAAGGGGTTGTTGCGCAAAACGGCCGACACCGCCACCGCCCCTACGCCGTCGTGGCAGCCGAGGCAATCCTGGGAAAGCGGATCGATGCTGGTTTTGGCGGTCGTGGAGCTCTCCTTGAGGCTGAATCCCCAGATGTTGGTGGTCGGCTCGGTGTCGTTGCTTTCCACGGTGTAGGAGGCCGGCTGGATGTTGTTGTACATTTCCTCGACCGAGTTGGCTGCGGTCTGGGATTTGCCCAGGGCACGGGCCACGCGGGCCACATAGCTCTTGCGGGCCGGCTCAGAACCCTTGAGTTGTTCGGAGAAGAGGCAGGGGCCGGTCGCTTCGAGTTTTTTCTGCGGAGCCCAGAATTCGGCGCCTGCGGTCTGGCTGAAAGACGACATAGCAGTTGCGATGAGCAAAGCTGCTGCAATTTTTTTGTTCGTTCTCAGGTTCCACATAGCTCGCCTCCATTTGCCTGTTGCCATAACCATTACAAAGGGAGTGCCGAGCCGTGAACTTGTCGGTAAATGAGTTGTAACTATCTGTTTTTACATGCTAAAAAAGCTTCACTATTTTTGATTTGGACATCTGTTTTCATAAAAACCGTGTGCACCGTTTGAACAGAGAACACCGAGCTATGCAAATTTTGCTTTTTTCCCTGTCTGAGATGGCCAGATTGGAGGGAAATGTGCATAGACACCTGCTGTCAGCTGCCGGGAGGAAACAATCAGGGCTTTTCGAGAGAGAGGGATCGTTGAATGCCGGGGTTGGATAAGAGAGTTCTAAAGCGATTTCCGGGGCGGGCGCTTTATGAGTTGAAGTAATCGAAGTAATGATGGTAGTATACGCGCCAATATCGGGGACACAGGAGAGCTTCTTTTTGTTACGTCAGGTAGCTTTGATATCGATGTTATGTCTGTCGTTTCCGACGCTGAGTCTTGCCGCGGCGGGGAAATCGCTCCCCCCTTCAGTGACCCTGACTCCGACGTTGGGGGGCATCGTCACCCCCGGCGCCAAACACATCGAACCGCTCTACGGGCTGAAGATCGGCTATGACCGGGATGGTCAGAACATCGCGGACAGCATCGACGTAGAGGGGACCGTCAACTATTACGGTCTCAAGAGCGGTTCCGGCGACACCCCCCACGGCTATCTGCTGCGCCTGGATGCCCTCTTTCCTTTCACTCCCGGCAAGACCTGGGTCCCCTTCCTGGCGACCGGGATTGGAGCCAGCAACGCCAGCACCGATTCCAAGACCTACGGGCTGACCAAAGAGACCAACTTCCTGATCAATTACGGGCTCGGACTCAAGTACTTCATCGACAACAACCTGGCGCTTCGGCTCGATGCGCGCCATATCGTCGTCTACGAGCACATCAACACCAAGAACAACGCCGAATTGAGCGTGGGCCTGACGTACCTGTTCGGCAGGGAGCCCAGGAAGAAACTCCCCAAAACGAAGACGGTCGTGCCGACGGGGCCGGCCATTCCGGTGCTTCAAGATGTCGATGTCCCCGGCAAGTCGCCCTACGGAGGGGCACCGGCCGCCCCCGCAACCGGCGCCCCTGCAACCGGCGCCACTCCGCCTGCGTCACCCGCGCCGGCTGCGGCCCCTGGTACAACTGGGGCCCCGGCTCCGGCTCCTGGCGCACCTGGGGCCCCGGCTTCGCCCGCTCCGGCTCCGACCCCTGGTGCAACTGGAGCCCCGGCTTCGCCCGCTCCGGCTGCGGCCCCTGGCGCACCTGGCGCCCCGACGGCGCCCACTCCGGATGTGGCCGTGCCCCCCAGCCCAATGGTTGCCCCGGTGGTACCGGTTCCGCCTCCTTCGGGGCCCCTTCCGGCAGCCCCCGGTACCAAAGTACCGCCGGCACCTAACGCTTTGCCGCCCGCGGCGCCTGCTCCGGCCGCCCCGTTGACGACACCGCTCGAGACAAAGTAGCGTCACCCATTTTTTCGGCAGCGCCACCCGCGCTGTCTTACTCTGGCCAACGCCAGACAATTCAACCTGTTAGGAGTTTACTGTGAAGAAGATGCTGAATACCGCCGCAGTCGGGTCTTTGGTGGTGCTGCTCTCGCTCGCCATGAACGGATGCGCCACCGCCCCCAAAAACGCCAAAACTCCCGCCCCCTCCGCAGAGGACGAAAATTTCATCAAGGTTGCTGGCAAGGTCGTGGAAACGGCGAACGCCGGTGGTTATACCTACGTTTGCCTGGAAAAGGGCGGAAAGAAGATCTGGGCGGCGATTCCGACCATGCAAGTAAAGGTCGGAGAGGAGATGGAGCTGATGCCGGGTGGGGAAATGAAGGGCTTCACCAGTGCCTCGCTGGGCCGCACCTTCGACTCGATCATCTTCTCCGGCGGGCCGATCGATGCCGCCCATGCCCCGAAGGCCGCCGCGCAGCCCGCGCAGTCCGCCCAGGCCACCCAGTCCTCAGATTCCCAAAACAAGGTGGTGAAAGCCAATGTCACCGAGAAGCCGATCCTGGCCGGGAAGGTTGTGGAGACGATGGGTGCCGGCAACTATACCTACCTGCAGATCGAGAAGGACGGGAAGAAAGGTTGGGCTGCCGTCCCCGCGACCAAGGTCAACGTGGGAGACGAGGTCGAGCTTCAGCCGGGAACCGAAATGGGTGAGTTCACCAGCAATACCTTGAAACGCACCTTCCCCAGCATCTACTTCTCCGGCGGCATCAAGGGTGCCAAAGTTGAGCAGCCGGCCAAGGAAGAAGCCAAAGCTGCCGAGCCCCACGCCAGCGCCAAGCCTGCTCCGGCGGCCATGCCCGAGCCGGTCAAAGGGAAGGTCGTTGAGACCATGAACTCCGGCGGGTACAGCTACGTCTGCGTCGAGAACCAGGGGAGCAAGACCTGGCTTGCCGTACCGGCCATGAAGGTCACCGTGGGGGAAACGATGGCGTTCCAGCCGGGGATGACCATGTCGAACTTCACCAGCAAGAGCCTCAACCGCACCTTCGACAAGATCATCTTCTCGAACGGACCGGCAGGGAATTAGAACCCGGGACTGGGGCTGGGGGCCAAGGCCCGAACCAGTCGCCGCCACCAACGAAAGAGGGGCCAGGAAATGTCGATTTCCTGGCCCCTTTCTTATTTGAACGTTCGTGGTCAGTCGGTAACGGTGCTGCCGCGTGGGCACCGGGTCCCCCCCTACCCCGCTTTGCCCCGCCGGGAAGCGTCGGAACGGAAAGCCAACCGCAGCGGCCGCTCAGGCGCGCCGGGGGGAAACGCCTAGCTCCGGGCCGGTTTCTGGAATATCTTCGCCGTTGCCATCCCCAGCTTGCAAAGCCGGAACTGCAGGGCCGTCCCGAGCACCCCGAGCCCATAGACGACACTGCGCCGAAAGTTGATGGAGGAGGCCTCTTCGAAGTATTTGGTGGGGCAGGAGAGCTCCCCGATGTTGAAGCCGTACCAGATCACCTGGGCCAGCATCTGGTTGTCGAAGACGAAGTCGTCCGAGTTGGCTTCCAGGGGAAGGCCGGTGAGGACCTCGCGCGAAAAAGCCCGGTAGCCGGTGTGGTACTCGGAGAGCTTGTGTCCCAAAAGCAGGTTCTCGACGCAGGTGAGAAAACGGTTGGCGAGATACTTGTAGAGGGGCATCCCCCCCTTCAAGGCGCCAACCCCCAGGATCCGCGACCCCAGCACCGCGTCGAACTCGCCGTAGGCGATCATGGCGCTCATCGCGGTGATCAGCCGGGGCGTGTACTGGTAGTCGGGATGCAACATGACGACGACGTCCGCCCCCAGATCCAGGGCGGTCTTGTAGCAGGTTTTCTGGTTCCCGCCGTACCCGCGGTTGCGGGGATGGATTACCGTCGTGATCCCGAGCCGCTGGGCCACCTCCGCCGTTTCGTCCCGGCTGGCATCGTCAACCAGGACGACGTCGTCGACGAATTCGAAGGGGATCTCGCGGTAGGTCATTTCGAGGGTTTTTGCTGCGTTGTAGGCGGGCAAAACGACCACTATTTTTTTTCCGTTGAGCAAGGCTGCATCCTTTACAAGTGGCGCCTGTTCCCGGCCGGGGGCGCCATGGGAATGGAATTGACTCCGTCGCCGGCTCGGTGCTATCTTCCCCAGGAACTAAAGCGCATGGGATGGGAATTTACATGTTGGTACAAGCAATCATCTGGATGAACCTGGCCCTGGTCTTCTACACCTGGGCCGTTTTCAGCGCAC
This sequence comes from Geomesophilobacter sediminis, assembly GCF_016458275.1. Lineage (GTDB taxonomy): Bacteria > Desulfobacterota > Desulfuromonadia > Geobacterales > Geobacteraceae > Geomesophilobacter > Geomesophilobacter sediminis. Next base: position 73,950 of record NZ_JAEMHM010000022.1, on the reverse strand, counting down.
GAAAGCGGGGGCTGCAGCGGAGACACCTGGCCATCTTCGGAACCGGCCTTTTCTGCGACTACCTCGGCACCCACCTGATGAACGGGTTCGGCAACAGCTACGGCCCGGTGCCGATCTGGCATACCATCAGCGGCATCGCCTCCATCTCGGGAATGGCGTTTCATTTCTTCCTGGCCGCAGCCGCCTCGTTCACCTCACGAAACGGCGGGATCAACCGCGTCTTCGACAAGGTCAGCCTCAGCATCTACAGCTGCTGGCTGGTCGCCTTCTGCAGCGGCGCCATCTGGCAGAGCATCGAGCATTATCCGATGCTCAAGGGGCACTGAACCAGGCGCCGGCCCGGGCCGCCAAAAGCAGGATCGGGCTCCGCGGGCTCCGGCAAACCGGGCCGGACCGTTCGGCACCCGCCGAAAAACCTGAGGACAAACAAGAAGAGCCGTTGGCCGACGCCAAGGGCTCTTCTTGTTTGCATCCTTTTTAACCGACGGTTAGGCGACGGAGGCCATCTTCGCCTGCATCCGCTTCATGGTCTCGGCGTCGATCAGGCCGCTGCCGGCGAAGTCGAAGTTCGCGCCGTGGTCTTTCATCATGAGCTTGAACGCGCTCAGCATGTACTTGCGCTTGAACCCGTCCGGGAGGTTGATCACCTCGTGCATCTTGTTGGTGTAGAACTCCATGTAGCACTTGCCCAGCGCGACGGTGATCTCGCTGATGTCCATCTCGTGGGGCTCGACGATCGGGGTCACCAGGTTGTACTGGGAGTAGTCCCACACCCGGATCCGGTCGTACATCTCCTTGAAGAGCGGGGTGAACGGCATCGGGGTGATCACCGGGAAGACGGCGATGTCCGGGTTGAGATAGATCGCGGAGTCGATGGTGTTCTGGACCGTTTCCCAGGTCTCGTGCGGGAAGCCGATCATGAAGGAGGCCTCGGTGATGATCTCCGCCTCGCGCAGAAGGTCGAGGGCCTGCTTGTTCTGCTCGAAGCTGGTCCCCTTGTTCAGGGAGTTCAGGACGTCCTTCTCGGCGCTCTCGGCGCCCAGGTAGACGTGGATGATCCCCGCCTTGCGGTACTTGTCCAGGATGTCGGCGTCGCGGATGATGTCCTCGACCCGGGTCTCGATCAGGAAGTACACGCCCAGGTTGGCCTCGATCAGCTTGTCCAGGAGAAGCTCCCACCGGTCGCGGTGCTTGGTGGGGTACGGGTCGATCATGGTGAAGAACTTGATGTTGTAGGTGTCGATGAGATGCTCGATCTCCTCCATGACGTTTTCCGGGGTGCGGCAGCGCCAGTCTTCACGCCAGAACAGACGCTGGCTGCAGAAGGCGCACCCCATGTCGCAGCCGCGCGAGGTCAGGATGGAGGCCATCCGGCCGTACGGCTCGACGAGGTACTGGTAGTCGTCCCAGTCCAGAAGGTGCCAGGCGGGCTTGAGGTCGTCGAGCTTCACGATGTGGTGGTGCCGCTTGTTGGCCTTGACCGCCTCGCCGTCGACGAAGGCGATGCCGGCGACCTTGGTCGCAGTCCCCTCGGGGATCGCCTTGATCAGGTCCTTCAGGGTCTGCTCCGGCTCGCCGCAGAGGATGTAATCCACCTGGTTCGCCTTGTCTTCAAAGATCTCGCCGTACATGAAGCTCGGGTGCGGGCCGCCCAAAAGGGTGGTGATCTTCGGGTTCACTTCCTTGGCGATGTTGAGGATCTTGAGGGAGTCGGGGACGGTCGCGGTACTGATCGCGCCGGTGACCGGGAGGTAATCCATCGTCATCACGTAATCGGGCTGGTAGCGCTCGATCTCCTGACGGATTTCGTCGAAACCGAGCCGTTTGTTCATGGCGTCGAATATCCTGGCCTCGATCCCGGCGTCGATGGCGGCTCCGGCGAGGTAGGTCAGGTGCAGCGGCGGCCAGGTCCCCACGACCTGAACTCCCCAGCAGTGATATGGCGCTGTGACAAAAAGTATCTTACTCATCCGATTCTCCCTTTAAAGATAGCCTGCCGGCGGGTGCCTTAAGGCTTGCCGGCGGTCGTTACGGCACCGACAGCTTACAATTTTGATAGCGATATTAACTTGTTTCATGTAAAAAGCGCAACCAAATAGTACGTCCCAGGGGGACTGGCTCCGCAGGTGCGGCCCCCCTCTCACTGAAGGAGGCGGTTTCACTCTACTTTGGAGGTCCAACAACTGACACAGGCGCCGGAAGGCGCCGGCCCTCATGGATCTGGTCCGGGCGACAAAAGCGCACACGGATTCACACGCATTACAGAAACATGGAAGGGATGACATGACATGAGACAAGTAGAACAACGCAAAAAGCTGGATCAGGAATAATCCGTCAGTTCCCGTGCAAATCAGTGTGCTATGTCGTAGACCAAATGATTACATTGCAATGCAGATCGGTGAGAACCGACGGATGGCGAGGGAGGATGCGGGGTGCCAACCGCGGGGAGGCTTAAGACCTTCAGGTGAAGCGCTGTTTCAACTCGCCAAGCTTCGCCGGGACCTTGCCCATGATCCCTACCTTGAGCTTCTTCATGATGAAGGGGCTCGCCATGATCAGCTTCATCGCCCGCAACAGGTAGTTCCGCTTGAACTCGTCCTTCATGACCATGATGTCGATCATCTTTTCCATGTAGAACTTGCGGTAGCAGTCGACGATGGCGACGTCGATCTGCAGCATGCTCATGGTCTTGGGCTGGATGATGGGATCGATCCAGTTGTACTTGGAATAGTCCCACTCCCGGATGTACGGCTTCATCTCCTGGTACATGTCGGAATAGGGCCACGGGGTGACCGCCATGAAGTGCGCGTTGTCCGGGTTGTAGTATTGGGCCAGCTTGAAGATGTACTTGGCGCTTTCGAAGGTCTCGTCGGGGAAGCCGAGCACGAAGGCGGCCTCGGAGACGATGCCGTGCTCGTGGATCAGGTCGAGGGCCATCTTCGCCTCGTCGACGTAGAGCCCGCTCTTCATCTGCTCCCACTGCGCCTGGTCGGTCGCCTCGATACCGATACTGATGTGGGCGACGCCGGCCTTTTTGTACTTCCACATGATGTCGCGGTCGCGGACCAGGTCGGCGGCGCGGGACTCCATGATGAGGTGCAGGCCGAGGTCCTTGGCGATGACCGCGTCCAAAAGCGCCTCCCAGCGCTTCGGGTCGCGCGAGGCGTTCTCGTCGGTGATCAGGATGACGTTGACGCCGTAGCTTCTGGAAAGGTGCTCCATCTCGTCGGCGACCTTCTGCGGGTCACGGGGGCGCCACGACTTCTCCCAGAACTTGTCCTGGGCGCAGATGACGCAGGCGTGCTCGCAGCCGCGCGAGGTGGAAACGGCGCCCAGGCGGGAGCCGGGGATGATGAAGTACTGGTAGTCGTTCCACTCCAAGAGGTCCCAGGCGGCCGGGAGGTTGTCGAGGTCCTGCAAGAAGCAGCGCTTGGGGGTGGTGACGACCCGCTCGCCGTTCCAGAAGGCGACGCCGGGAACCGAAGCGGGATCGCCCTTTTGTTCCAGGACGGTAAGGAGTTCCGGGAGGGAGACCTCACCCTCGCCGACGATGATGTAGTCGACGCAACTGCTCCCGGTGAGAAGCTCCTGGTACATGAAGGTGGGGTGGACCCCGCCGAGGATGGTGACGGTCTGGGGATTGATGCGCTTGGCCAGTTCCAGGGTCTGCAGCGCGTCGTTGATGGTGCAGGTCATCGCGGTGACCCCGACGTAGTCGGCCTTCGCCTCGCCGAGCCGCAGGGCGATCTCGGAGAAGGTGTGGTGCTTGGTCATCGCGTCGTAGATTTCCGCCCTGAAGCCGGCCTGGCGGACCGCACCGGCCAGGTAGACGAAGTTGAGGGGGATCCAGCGGCCGGCAACCTCGACGACACCGCAGTGATACGGGGGAGTAACGAAGAGTATCTTCTTGTCGATGGCGGATTCCATGTCTGTCCCTAGAGGCGTTCAAGGTTCAACGTTCGAAAGTGCAACGTTCAACGTGCTGGTCCTGCGTCCCTCGGTTATGGCGCTCAACACCGGCAGGGGCTGGGGCCGTAGAACATGTCCCAGACGCAACCCTCACTTAGCAAGCGGCGTGCCAGGAAACCAGATACTGTCTTTTCGATGACTTAGCCGACCGCCCCCGACAAAAGGGAGCTAAATAGCGGGGTGATATCCCTAAATGACCAGTTCCGCTTATTGACGGAGACGGGAATTTGACATTCAGCCGTGCATGCGCATCATCCCCGAGATGGCGCCCGAGAAGAAGGCGACCAGCCAGCAGCTGTAGATGCTGAGGCTGACCCGGTGGAATACGCGATTTACCGACTCGGTCCGCTGCGCCAGCGAGGCGATCAGGGCCAGCAGAAAGTGGAAGGCCATCCCGGAAAGCGACGCGATGCCGGTGATGTTGTGCCACTCCGGCGCCTTGCCGAAGGTGTGGGCGAAGACGTTCATCTGGTGGGTGCCGAGGTAGTCGCAGAAAAGGCCGATCCCGAAGATGATGAGGTGCTTGCGGTGCAGCCCCTGCTTTCGGCCGCTGAAGACCGCCCAGGTATAGAAGATGAGCGCCAGGTTCATCCAGATTACGGCTTGCAACAAGATACCGGTCACTACTTACTACCTCCAACTACTTCGTTCTTGCCAACCCACTAGGGGACTGGCTCCGCAGGTGCCGGTCCCCCTTTTTCGTCTGGTTGAGAGGGGGACTGGCACCTTGCGGAGCCAGTCCCCTGAATCGGTCTCTACCGCACCTGGAAGACGTGCAGGCTGGTATTGACCACGAAGGTCACCCCGAAAAACGAGATCACCACGGTGCTCAGGGCGATCACCATCATCCAGGCAAGCTTTGCCCCGCGCCAACCCATCGCCACCCTCAGGTGGATCGCAATGGCATAGACCAGGTACGAGATGAGCGACCAGGTCTCGACCGGGTCCCAGTTCCAGTAACTCCCCCAAAGCCCCTCGGCCCAGATCGAACCGGCGACCAGCATGATGGAGTTGGTGATGAAGCCGAAGACGAGGTAACGGAAGATCAGCTCGTCGAGCCGCTCCAGCGAGGGAAACCGGTCGTAGAGGGGATGCTCCCCCGCCCCCCCCTTCTCCTTGAGGAGAAACAGGACGCTCGCCGCCATGGCGAGGGTGTAGGAGCAGAAGGCAAGCCAGGCGAAGTAGACGTGGATGTAGAGCCAGTTCGTCTTGAGGCTCGCCGCCATCGGGGTGAGCGCCGGATGGCGCATCACGCCGTAGCCCATCATCACCACCACCAGCGGGACGGTGGCCGCCGCCAACGGTTGCAGCCCCTTGTTGCGCACCCCGATCCAGACCGAGGCGGCCACGATGAACCACCCGCCCATGAGCGAATACTCGTAGTCGCCGGACCAGGGGAGATGCCCGGTGGCATAGAAACGGGACGCGATGGCCGCGCTGTGGGCGACCAGGCCGATGGCGACCAGGCAGGTCAGCTTCGGCAGCGCCCGCGGATTCTTGAACACGATCGAGTAGATGAATCCACCGCAGGAGATGGCGTAGGTGACCAGCGCGGCCCAGAAGAAAATCGTTTCCCAGTTCGACATGAAATCCCTGTTGTTGCTTTGCTCGGATAAGCGACGCGCCAGGTGCCCGCGGCACTCATCACCAGTACCTCCCTCTCCCCTCGGGAGAGGGTCGGGGTGAGGGAAAACGCCACGCTGCGGTTGCCACCCCTCACCCGGCCTGACGCCCGCCCGGCTCCCGGCGGGAGAAGGTTTTACGGGGCGCCACCGCCGGAGAGTACACCCCGGCGCGGGAACCCGTCAATACAATTCAGATACAACCTCACTACTTATCGGACGCGTTTCCAAATACTTCAGCCGGATCAGCCGACAAATGAGCACTCATTGCATTACACTTTTCCAATACAGAGAATCGCCGTTGCTGAAGCCATATGAGTCTGAAAGCAATCAGGTTTACCTGCGCTCATCTTTGTGTCATACTCCCCCGGCTACTCTTGAGAAGGTTCCACGTTCGACGTTCAAGGTTCTACGTTTTTCAGACTCACCAGGATCGGAACCCAGGTATGAAACTGATCATCCAAATTCCCTGCTTCAACGAAGCGGAGACCCTCCCGGTCACCCTCAAGGACCTGCCGCGCGAGGTCCCCGGGTTCGACGAGGTCGAGTGGCTCGTCATCAACGACGGCAGCACCGACGCCACCGCGGAAGTCGCCCGGCGCTGCGGCGTGGACCACGTGGTGAGCTTCACCAAGAACCAGGGGCTGGCCCGGACCTTCCTCGCCGGCCTGGACGCGGCCATCATCCTCGGGGCGGACGTGATCGTCAACACCGACGCCGACAACCAGTACGTGGCCGCCGACATCCCCCTGCTCACCGCACCGATTGTGGCCGGCAAGGCGGACATCGTGGTGGGGGAGCGCCCCATCGGGCAGATCGAGTCGTTCTCCTGGATGAAGAAAATGCTGCAGCGCTTCGGCTCGGCGGTGGTGCGGACGGTGAGCAAGACGAGCATCGAGGACGCGCCGAGCGGCTTTCGCGCCATGTCGCGCGAGGCGGCGCGCCGGATCAACGTCTTCAACGAATACACCTACACCCTGGAAACGATCATCCAGGCGGGGCAGAAGAACCTCGCCATCACCTCGGTTCCGGTCCGGGTAAACGACGAGCTGCGCCCCTCCCGCCTGGTGAAGAGCATCCCCAGCTACATCCGGAAGTCCGTGGTCACCATCATCCGGATCTTCGTCGTCTACAAGGCGTTTCGCTTCTTCATGTCGGTGGGGGTGGCGCTTTTCAGCATCGGCCTCGTGGTGGGGCTGCGTTTTCTCTGGTTCTACCTCTCCGGCGACGGCTCCGGGCACGTCCAGTCCCTGATCCTCGCCTCGATCCTGCTCGGCGTCGGCTTCCAGACCATGCTGACCGCCTTTCTCGCCGACCTCCTCGCGGTGAACCGGCGCCTCATGGAGGACGTCCAGTACCGGGTGAAGCGCCTGGAATCCCGCCGGCTGCGCCCCCAGCATCCCGGCCAGGGCGGGTAAACGGGAAATTCGCCGTACCTCTCCCAAAGACTCCACCCGCCGATCAACGCCCAATCCGCGCCGTCGCCCCGCACCAGATCACTTCGCCAAATGACCGGCACCTACCTTTACCCGGACGCCGTGCGCTGCAGCCGGAGCGAAAAGAATCGGGCCGGAAAGATCTGAGAAATGGCGCAGATAGGGGCCGTGCGGCTCAGCCGGCCCCAAAGCAACGGCACCCCCGGGGTGAGGATCGACGGTGGCACTTTCTTTGCTGTGCGGGTTATCGGCGTGGGCACGGCGTGCCCACCGTAGCGAGGTCTAGGCGACCTTTTGGAGGTAGAAGGAGCCGGGGTTGTCTTCCCGGGTCAGGTAGGGGCAGGCGGCCTTGAGCGCCTCGAAGTGGTTGTGATGCAGGTAGTTGACCGCGGCGAGGATCTTCCAGTCGCGGTTGCCGGTGAGAAAAGCCTCCAGGAGGTACTGCTCGTTCCAGAGCCGCACTTCGTCGGCAACCCACTCCTTCGGGTAGTCGCGCGGCGAGAAGATGTCGTGCACGTGGACGATGACCCCCGGCTTCAGGGTGGAGAGAAGCTCCAGGTACTCGAAGAGGACGTCCCCCTGCGGGCGGATCACGTGGGAGGAGTCGATGAAGAGGAGGTCGTTTTCCTCCAGCACCGCGAAGAAAGCGGGATCGAGGTCCTCGACTCGCCGGCGCACGACCCGCACCCCGACCTGCTCCAGCCAGGGCTGCTCATACGGCTCGATGCAGACGTGCTGGCAGCGGTAGTCGGGGGTTTCCTCCCGGTTGCGCTTGATGGCGCGCCGCGCCATCCGGGTGGAATGTCCGCTGCCGATCTCGAAGATCCGGGCGGGCTTTTTCTGGCGGATCAGGCTGTAGAGGAATTCGGCATCGCCGCTTTCGAAGGCGACGTTGTTGAAGTGAAAATCGAGGTTTCCGGCGGGATGATCCGGGATCCCTTTCATCTCGTCGGCGTAGCGGAAGCTCCCCAGCAGACGGAGCTGTTCCGTGACGTTCCAGGTGATGCCGGGAAGACGGCGCCCCTGTTCCAGGGAATGCCTGAGCGCCCGGGTGTCGAAGAGCGGCTCGAAGTAGTGGTTGCGGATCGGGAAGACGCCGACGGCAAGAAGCGCCCGACGGCAAAGCGGCATCCGGTGCACCCCGGCGCTCCGTACCAGCTTGAGCAGAAAGGCCGACGGATACACAAAAGGCGCCAGGCAGAGGTCGGCAACCGGCAACAGCATCTTGATCAAGCCGATCAGTGGGGAACGTTTCCGGATTTTTTGGGGGGCGGTGGGAAGGGCAACCGGCGACGGGGATACGGTGATTTGACCGGTTCCGTAAAGAGGATCGGTCCCGGTAGCGCGGGGTTCCAAGGTCTTGGGCAGGGAGTTCGACATCGCCCTACCTTGCCCAGCCAAATACCGAAGAAAGATGAAAACAATGATGAATAAAAAAGGAATCATCGGCCGGCGCACGCCAAAAAGCCGCTGCATTTTCGCCCCACTACGCGAAGGCGGCCCCTGGCACCGGGACGTTCCGGCGCCGTCCAAAGTTCGCCGGCGGGGCCCTTGACCATGCGCTCCTTGACCAGATGGCTGATCGCCAGGGCATCGCGTGATACCGCCTCGGGGCAGTTCATCGCCGAGATCGACGGACTCCGCTTTATCGCGATCATGTCGGTGGTCCTTTTCCACCTCAGCTGGTTCATCACCTCCAAGACGGGGCGGACCGAAGACGCCGACCTCTTGGCCGTCGTACTTTCCTACGGCGACATCGGGGTCCAGCTCTTCTTCATCATCAGCGGTTTCGTGATCGCCCTCCCCTTTGCCAAGGGACACCTCGGCCACGGTCAGGTTCCGCCGCTGAAAAGCTACCTGCTGCGCCGCCTCACCCGCCTGGAGCCCCCCTACATCGCGAACCTCCTGATCCGGTTCCTTCTTTTGACCCTGGTCGCCGGGGAGAGCCCGGCCCAGCTCCTGCCGCACCTGCTGGCCAGCGTCTTTTACCTCCACAACGCCGTGTACGGTGCAATGAGCTCGGTCAACTTCGTCGCCTGGTCGCTGGAGATCGAACTCCAGTTTTACCTGTTGGCCCCGATCATCAGCACGGTGTTCCGGATCGGCTCCAAGACCTGGCGCCGTCTCGTGCTGGTCGGCACCATCGTGGTGCTCTCGCTTGCCGCGCAGCGCCTCGGGGGAACACCGCGTTTCGACCTCTCGCTCCTTTCTTCCGCCCAATTCTTCCTGACCGGGTTCCTGTTGGTCGATCTGTACCTGGCCGACTGGGGCGAGCGCCCCCGGCGTTCCCTGGGCGGGGACCTCGCTTCGCTCGCCGGCTGGGGAGCGTTTTGCGTCTGCCTCGGCCTGGGCGGCAACGCCCGCGCCCTCATCGCCTTCCCGATGTTCTTGGCCTATCTCGGCGCCTTCCGCGGCACCTGGAGCAACCGCTTCTTCACCGCCCCCCCGATCTACATCATCGGCGGGATGTGCTACACGATCTATCTCTACCACTACACCATCATTTCCGCGCTGATCCGTCCGCTGTTACAGTTCGGCTTCTGGCATCTCCTTCCGGTGTGGGCCGAAATACTCATTGCCGGCCTGATCATGGTGCCGCTGATCCTGTTGCTATCGACACTCTTCTTTGTGGCTCTGGAAAAACCGTGCATGAAAAAGGAGTGGTACCGGAAACTTCTGGCGCGTGCCCGATCCGGAGTGCGGGCGGAAGCCTGAAAGCTCCTTTGTATTTATGGACTTGCCCGGTCATTTGTACTATAGTGCGCTGGGTATTGACTTTGCAGCGGGTTGAGGTGCGTCATAAAGATCGGCATTATCACCTATGATTTCTTCCCGTTGATCGGCGGCATAGGGAGACACACCCACCTGATGTATTCGGAGATTCAGGATGCCGGCTGGCTCTTCTTCTCCCCGGCACGAAACGCGCTCCCCCGCCACGTCCGGATCGACTTCGCACCGGTCCGCTGGCTGAAGCAGGTCGGGGTTTCCCTCTGGCTCCACCTGGAGGCGCACCGCGTCATCGAGAAATTCGGTCTCGAGCGGCTGAACCTCCACACGGGTCCCGGCGGCGTCCTCCTGGCCCGGCGCCTCCCCATCCCGGTCATCGTCACCTGCCACCATACCTACCGCCAGCAGTGCCGCCACCTCGCCTCGCAGTTCTGGAAGCGCATCTTCATCCCCTTCGAGAAGCGGAGCTATGAGCTCGCCACCCGGATCGTCGCCGTCTCCGACGCGACCCGGCAGGCACTGATCGACGACTACGGCATCGCGCCGGAAAAGATAACCACCATCTTCAACGCCGTGGATACCACCCGCTTTCATCCTCTGGCCGCCGGAAAGGATCCCGATACCGTCGTGTACGTCGGGCGGATCGACCGGCGCAAGGGGATCGAGTTTCTGATCCGGAGTTTCCCGGCCGTAGTGGCCCGGCGCCCCCGGGTCCACCTCTACGTCGGCGGGAAGGGAAGCCATCTGGAGCGGATGCGGGCGCTTTCCCGCCGGCTCGGGATCGCGGAAAACGTGACCTTTCTGGGGTTCGTGCCCGATCAGGATCTGAACGCGCTCTACAACAAGGCGCAGTGCGTGGTGGTCCCCTCGGTCTTCGAAGGTTTCGGGATCACGGTGATCGAGGCGATCGCCGCCGGGACCCGGGTGGTCGGGACCGACTCCGACGGCATCCGCGAGATCCTCGCCGGTGACGAGTACGGACGCACCGTCACCTACGGCAACCGCGCAGCCCTGGCGCAGGCGATCCTCGACGAGCTGGAGCACCCCCGTCCCGCCCCCCCCCTGCGCGACCAGTACCGGCTCGAGGCGTTCCGGGCTGGGTATCTGAGGGAGCTGGTTGCATGAACGTCTGCCTGGTGACCAACTACAACTACGCTCCCTACCTTCGGGAGTGCCTGGACTCGGCGGCGTCCCAGACCCGGCCCTTTGACCGGATCGTCATCGTCGACGACGGCTCCACCGACGCCTCGGGCGAGGTGATCGCCGCCTTCTGCACTCAGTGCCCCGGCGCCGTTGCGATCCACAAGGAAAACGGCGGCCAGCTCTCCGCGTTCCAGGCGGCCCTGGAGCATATCGGCCGACAGGACCGGGTCTTTTTCCTGGATGCCGACGACAGCTATCCTCCGGATTACCTGGAGCGGTTTCAGGAAGCGATCGGCAGCGGCAAGGCGGAGTTCGTCTTCGTCGAGCCGGTGCGGTTTCGAGACGGCGCCCCCACCCTCGCCTCGGCACGGATCGGCGCCGCCCCCCCTTTCCCCTTCCCTGCCACCTCGGCGCTCACCCGCAAAACCCTCTGCTGGATCGGGGAGGCGACCTCGTGCGTCTCGGTCGCCGGATCGCTCCTCCATGCGCTGCTCCCCTACCCCTTCGAGAAGGACTGGGTGACCCGGGCCGACGACGTGCTGATCTATGGCGCCTCGATCCTGGGGGCGCACAAGCTGTACCTGCCGGGGCTGGGGGTGAACTACCGCGTTCACGGTGCGAACAACTTCAGCGGCCGGGAGCTCAGCGACCCGGAGCGCGCCGACTGGCGGCTCCGCCACGAGCGGCTGCGCCGCTTCTACTGCGAAAGGGGCGGGCTTTCCGAACACCCGGCGCTGAAAAACGTCCTCCACGAGGCGGCGGTAATCCCCAAGGCGCTCCGCCGCCGGTTCGGGATACCGGCGCCCACGGTTCTGTTCCTGTACGACCTCCTGATCCTCGTGCCGATGCTCCGAATCCTGGTACGCGACGCCGTCTCGGGAAGGTCGGCATGAACGCCGCACCTCAGACGCCGATGCGGGGCCTTTCGCGATGAATTCCTGGTGGATGGCCTACCTGCCGGAAACGGTCCGGGAGTGGCTCGACGGCCGGCTCCAGTTCCAGAGGGCGATCGGGAACACCGGCTGGCTCTTCCTGGACCGGATTGCCCGCATGGTCATCGGGCTCACCGTGGGGGCATGGGTGGCGCGGCATCTCGGCCCGACCCAGTTCGGCGAACTGGCCTACGTCCTCTCCTTCATCGCCTTTTTCCAGATGACCTCCGACCTCCAGGCCGAGGGGTTCGTGCTCCGCGACCTTTCCCGCGAGACGGTGCCGGCGGGGCTGGTCCTGGGGACCGCGATGCGGCTCAGGCTGGTCACGAGCGTCGGCTCCTGGCTCTGCGTCATCGCCGCCATGGCCCTGTTCCATCCCGAGGAGCCCCGGCTGATCCTGCTGGCCGCAGTCGTCGGCGCCATGCTGGTATTCCAGACCACCGACCTCATCGACTGCTGGTTTCAAAGCCAAAGCCAGAGCAAGCGCACCGTGAAGGTGAAGCTCTACTCCTACCTGGTAGCAAACGGGATCAAGGTGATCCTGCTGCTTTTGAAGGCACCGCTGATCGCCTTCGCGGTGGTCATGGCCGTGGAAGCGGCCATCTTTGCCGCGGGACTGGCCCTGGTCTACCGCCGGTTCCCGACCCCCGAGGCGTGGACTCCCAGTCTCAACGAGGCCAAGCGGCTGCTGGGCCTGAGCTGGCCGTTCCTGATCAGCGGGCTGATGATGACGGCGTACCTGCGGATCGATCAGATCATGCTCCGGGAGTTGCTCGGGGAAAAGGAACTCGGAATCTATGCGGCAGCGGTCCCGCTTTCCCAGGTCTGGAACGTGATCCCGACCACCCTCATCGCGAGCGTCTCCCCGTTCATCGCCCGGAAGAAGGAGCGGAGCGAGACGGAGTACCGGCAGGCGCTCGTGACCGTCTTTCGTCTCTTCGCGGTCGTTTCCCTGGCGGTGGCCCTTTTGACGGCGTTGGCCGCGCCGTGGGCGGTGGAACTCCTCTACGGGGTGCAATACCGGCAGACGGCGACCGTCTTGAGCCTGCTGGTCTTCGTGGTGCTGTTCTCCTTCCAGGGGATGGCCCAGTCGATGTGGGTGATCAATGACGACCTGCGCGGGGTCATCCTCGCCAGCACGGTGGTCGCAGCGGTGGTCAGCGTAGGGAGCAACGCCCTGCTGATCGGCAAATTCGGGGTGGTGGGCGCCGCCCTATCCAGCATCGCCGGCCAGGCGACGGCGGTGGTCCTGATGCCGTGCCTGCTGCGCAGGGATCTGCGGGAGCTGTACCAGGCCGCCTTTTTTGGCGCGCGGCTGGCCGCTGCCGATGGCGCGGCGGGCGCTGGCGGGCAAGCCAAGCGAAAGGAAGAAGATGCCCCTGATTGAATCCGACATGGTCAAGCGGGCCCTGATCCGCATCAACCGGCTGCATGACACCCTGGACCGCCTGAACCTGATCGTCATCGAGAAGCAAGACCTGATCAAGTGGCGCGGTCCCGGTTACCGGCAGCAGATCCTCTACGGCCAGCCGGGGCACGACCGGGTCAAGGAGCTTCTCGCGCGCCGGGAGCCGCTGATGATCTCGCGCATCGGGGCGGTGGAGCTCACCTGCCTGCGCCACTACCTGGAAAAGCGGCGGACCCGCCAAACGCCGTATCCGCGTAAAATCCGGACCACGATGTCCAACCAGGCCGGATTCTTCCCCGCCGACGACGCCTCGCTCGACGCCTTCGCCGAAATGTTCCTGGGGCACATCGCCTCCGTCGACGTGATGGGGGTCTGGTTCAACCAGTACGAAAACGTGGTCTGCAACGACCACTGCCCCCGGGCCGCCCTGGTGGATCTCGACTGCCTGGAGCCGTTCCGCTTCGCACACCCCTGGAGCTCCCTTCTGGCCGGGAAGACGGTACTCGTAGTGCACCCGTTTGAGGATTCGATCCGGAGCCAGTACCGGGAAAAGCGGGAGCTCCTCTTCGCCGACCCGGAGGTACTGCCGGAGTTCGAACTGAAAACGATCAAGGCGGTGCAGTCGATCGGGGGAGCCTCGACCGGCTTTGCCACCTGGTTCGACGCCTACCGCTCCATGTGCGACGCCATCGCCGCGGAGACCTTCGACATCTGCATCGTCGGCGCCGGCGCCTACGGCCTCCCCCTCGCCTCCTTCGTGAAACAGATGGGGAGACCGGCGGTCCACCTGGGAGGGGTGACCCAGGTCCTCTTTGGCATCAAGGGGAAACGGTGGGAGCGGGAGTACGCGGATTCGACGATGAAGCTCTTCAACGAGCACTGGGTCCGCCCGTCGGCGGGGGAAACCCCGGTGAACAAAGAGAAGATCGAAAGGGGTTGCTATTGGTAGCCCGATCCGCGCCGCCACCGGTTCATTTCGGCGACCTGTGCATCACCCGGGTCGGCAACCGCTCCGAACTGGATCGGCAAGGCAATGCCTGGCGCGCCCTTGCCGCCGGAAACCCGATGCTCTCCCCGGAGTGGCTTTTAAGCTGGTGGGACGGTTACGCGACCTCCGACGACGAACTGTGGGTGCTGCTGGTTCACGACCCGCACGGCGCCCTGGTCGGGCTGGCTCCCCTTTACCGGCACGTGGCCGGGGGCCGCGCCACCCTGGCGCTGCTCGGCTCGGGGGACGCGGCGACCGCCCACAGCACCTGGCTTGCACCGCCGGGACGGGAGCGGTTGGTGGGAGCGGCGGTGGCGCAGGCCCTGTCGGAGTGGGCCTCGTTTTGGGACGCTATCGAACTGGACTGGATCGACAGCGATGACGGGGCGGTACACGCTACGCTGGAGGCTCTTTCGCAACGGGACCTCCTCGTCCACCGAGCGCCGTACCACCACAGCTGCTGGCAGATCGCCCTGCCATCGACCTGGGAAGGTTTTCTCGCGATGATTTCGAGGTCACACCGGAAACGGTGCCGGAAGTGGGAGCGGCTTTATCTCGATTCGGGGCGGGTGCGGCTGCGTCAGGTGGACGATGCCGCGGGACTGGAAGAGGGGTTCGAGGTGCTTTTCCGGCTGCATGGCGCCCGCTGGGGCGACCGAAGGCACCCGCTGGGCTGCTTCAGCGACGAGCGGTTCCGAAACTTCCACCGCACGGTGGCCGGAAAGCTGTTGGAGCGGGGGCAGTTGTTTCTCTTCTGGCTCGAACTGGACGGCGCCCCCATTGCCGTCGAATACCAGTTCGTGGACCGGGGCACGCTCTACTCGTACCTCGCGGGGATGGACCCGGAAGTAACCGAATTCCCTCCGGGGAACCTTTCCATCATGGTGGCCATCCGGCACGCGATCGCCCACGGCTTGACCTCGTTCGACCTTTCGCGCGGCAATCAGCCTTACAAGGCCAACTGGCGCGCCACGCCCGTCCCTTGCGAAGAGGTGCGCATCTGGCCGAACCGCTTCACCGCCCGGATCGAGGCCGCCCGCTGGCAGTCCCGGAAGGGGGTGGAGCGAACGAGGCTGCAGGCCGTGCACTGGATCAAGAGTCACCTTTCCGACGATTTCGTGGACCGGTGGCGGCAAGCCACCTATCTTCTGACCGGGAACCGGTTCGGTCCCCGAAAGGGACGAACCTAAAAAAGTTCTATTACTCACCAAGGAATGGTGCTAGAGTACAGACGCAGAAACCCTTTGGTTACATTACGTTTTTGACATATTACCCCCACAACCTGTCTCAGCTCCGAACCTGTATTGCCATTGATCTAACTGCTGAGCCAGTTGTAAATGGACCTGACATGAAAATGAAACGTGCAGATGGCGGGCTAAGATGAAGTCAATTCTCGTATCAATCTATCAGACCACCGGTTTCAACCAGAACTACTATTATCCCCTTTCCTTACACTACCTCAAAGCCTACGCAAAGAAAGAGCTGGGTGACGACGTTGATATCTCAATCGAGAATTACAACACGGTTGAGGCTTCCAACCACATCATCCACGACCTGCTCCGGCGAAACCCTGATGTAATCGCCTTTTCCTGCTACATCTGGAACATCAAGAAGATCCTCGGCATCACCCACCTCCTGAAAGGCCTGAACCCGGCGCTAAAGATCGTGCTGGGAGGCCCTCAGGTGACCTCGACCCCCGACAGCATCCTGACCGAAAACCAAAGCGTCGACGTGATCGTTCGGGGCGAAGGCGAACAGACCTTTGCCGAGCTTCTGAAACACTACGTGAAGGACGAGCCGGCGATCGAGGAGGTACGGGGGATAAGCTATCGGGTCGACGGGGAAATAAGAACCAATCCGCCCCGGCCGCTCATCGCGGATTTGGACGACATCCCCTCCCCCTTCGACGCGGCGGCCTACAGCGAATCGCACGACATCCTCATCGAAACCCAAAGAGGATGTCCCTTCGAGTGCGGTTTCTGCTCCTACCACAAGAACTTCAAGTCGGTACGCTGTTTTTCCCTGGAACGGGTAAAGAGGGACCTCAAGCATCTCATCGATTCCGGGGTCAAACGTCTCTACCTTGCCGACCCGACCTTCAATCTCAACCCCAAAAGGGCCAAGGAGATCCTGAAGTACATCTGCTCCATAAACAAAACCGCCTCCATCAACACCGAACTGCGCGCCGAACTGCTGGATCAGGAAACCATCGACTTGCTGGAGCAAGCGGGGGTCGGCTTCCTGGAAATCGGCCTGCAGTCCACCAACCCGGCGACCTTGAAGATCATCGGCAGGGAAACGAACTTCGCCAAATTCGAGCAGGGGATCGCCCTGCTTCGAAAGAGCCCGATAAACTACGTCATCCAGCTGATCATCGGTCTTCCCGGCGACAGTCTGAGCACCTTCAAGACCTCGATGGATTACGTGTTGAATCTCGCTCCGGACAAGCTGCAGGTGTTCGAGCTGCAGCTGCTGCCGGGGAGCGCCCTGCACGACAATGCCGGAGAGCACGGCATGCTGTTTCATCCGACCCCGCCCCACATCGTCGTCCAGAACAGCACCTTCTCCTACACCGACATGATCAGGGCCAAGGAGCTGTTCAGAGAGGCCTTCCTGATCTACGTCCGGAGAAATTACGCCGAATTGGCCAAATTGCCGGGGCTTAAGCCTTCGGAACTGATCGAGGCCTGGAGTGCCTGGCGGGAAGCAACCACCGGCATCTCCCTGGATGAATACGAAAGGTGCAACAGCGCGAAAAGGTTGCGGCTGTTTTCGCGGTTCATCAAGGAATACCTGGCCCGAAACGGCTCTCCCGCCCGGGCGGACTCCAGCAAAGCGAACTGCAACCTGCTGACGGCGCGGATTGCCTATCAAGGTTTCCGCAGCTCGGTGCGGCATGCGTTGGCTGGCGGCTGGAACGGCATCATCGGCAAGCTGACCCGCTCCCGGAGCAGGGGCGGCTACCTCGACCCGATCGAGGATCATCCGGACCATTAGATGCCGAATCCTGGAGTAACCCGATGAGCATGCTGCTCGATGCCAAAAACGCCTTGTCCCTTCTTGCCTGCGGAGAGTGGAGCGAGTTCATCCTCCGCATCCGGATCCACCGGCAGAAGATCGACCTGAGGAACACCTACCTCGACGAGTTGCAGCTCCCCGAGGACCGGTGCCACTACTACGCGAACTCCGGCGGTCTGCACCTGCACCGGGTCCTGAGGGCGCTGGGGATCACCGCCCGGGACGCGGTCATCGATTTCGGCTCCGGCAAGGGGGGGGCGCTGATCACCCTTTCCCGCTATCCCTTCGCCCGGATCCTCGGGGTGGAGATTGCGCCGGAGCTGGTGGCGGTTGCCCGAAACAACGTCGCCAAGCTCGGCATCGCCAATGTCGAGATGGTGGTGGCCGACGCCGCCGACTTCACCGACCTCGACGACTTCAACTACTTCTATTTTTTCAGCCCGTTCCCCGGCGCTGTGATGCGCGCGGTCATGGACAACATCTGCGCCTCGCTGGCGCGCCGCCCCCGGCCGGCGACCGTCATCTACTTCAACCCCGAGTTCCACGATGAGGTCATCGCCGGCGCCCACTTCTTCAAAATCCGGGAATTCGACCATCACCCGCTGCGGTTCTTCATCTACCGCAACCAAACGCAGCCATGACCCCACGCGCCGGCGCAATCCTGGGCTTGGCACGCAGGGCCGTGTTCACCCCGATCAAGACCGTGCTCAACCGCATCGATCCCCCGGTGCTCGTGCTCCTCTACCACCGGGTCACCACCCTCCCTGAAGATCCCGAGCTTTTGGCCGTCACCCCGGAAAATTTCCGCGCCCACCTGGGCTACCTTGCCGAGCATTTCCCGATCGTGCGTTTCGAGGAAGATTGGGATGCGGTGTCCAAGCCGGCGGTCTGCATCACCTTCGATGACGGCTATGCCGACAACCTCCTGGAAGCGCTTCCCATCCTGGATGAGTTCCAGGTCCCGGCCACCTTTTTCGTGAGCACCGGTCCCATCGCAACAACCGGCGGCTTCTGGTGGGATGAGCTGCACCGCATCCTCGTCGAACACCGGGAGCTCCCGGGAGAACTGACTCTCCCGGGCGTGGGGAAGGGGTTCTGGCCGACCCGCACGGCGGCAGAGCGGGAGCGGCTCTACGGCGAACTGGTGCCCTATCTGGTGGCGGCCCCGACCGGGCACCGGGAAGAGATCCGCACCGAAATCCGCCGCTGGAGCGCCACGGTCCCGGGGTGCGACGACCGGCACCGCCCCCTTACCGTAGAGGAGCTGCGCCGCTTTGCGGCGAACCGCCTGGTCACCATCGGCGCCCACACGGTCACCCACTCCCGGCTCTCCGCGCTGAGCGAGCCCGCCCAGCGCGAGGAGATCCTCGCCTCGAAACGCCAGTTGGAGCAATGGCTCGGCGGTGAGGTCTCCGTTTTCTCCTATCCCTACGGCAGACGCTGCCACTACAACCGGGACAGCATCGCGCTTTGCCGGGAGGCCGGCTTCCGCAAGGTCGCGTCCAACTTCCCCGGCCAAGCACACCGCTGGACCGATCCTTACCAGGTGCCGCGCCACCTGGTCCGGAACTGGCATTTGGCGGAGTTTGTGCCACGGCTGCGGGCATTTTGGACCAGGTAATCCCGCCATAACCGACCGCCAGCACCGGCTTCTTGCCGCACCCACCCTACCGAATCACCCCCCTCCGTCCTAATTTCTTCCTCATTGTTTCCCCACTGAATCCTCAGTCCTTTCACGTTATCTCCACATTTCCTCTCCACACTGCGCCTCGCAGCACCATCGCCACCGCAAGCAGCACCGCGGACCGGCCCTTTCGGTACCCCCGTCACCCCAGTAACCCGCAGCGTGCCTCAATCAGGGCGACCCCCTCCGCACTGCAGCCGTCGCGCGGGGCGACCCGATCCCGAGCCGCGCCAGGAGCATTCGAGAAGATGACTGAGCTGGTCATTGCCGAAGAACACAGTCAAATCTACGATCTGTGGCTGGAGCGCAAGGAGCGCAACCTCTCCGTCTGTCACATCGATTTCCACTGTGACATGCGCGGGCTGCTGATCGACCGGCGATCCGGAAGGGCACGCTTCGTCACCAAGCACATCCCCTACGTGCACCGCAACGATTCCGGCAGTTACCTCTCCCATGCCATCATGAACGGCATCGTGACCAAGCTCCGCTGGGTGCACGACGAGTTCGGCGGCCGGGAATACGACTACGTGCACTGCGTGAAATACGAATCCGACTTCACCGCGCTCCCCTACCGGCGCCGCCGGTCGTTGCAGTGGCAACCGATCGACTACGTCGAGCAGACCTTCGAATCCTGGGGGGGGCCCCTCCCGGAAGAGCAGCTCGACATCGACTGGGACGGCCTCGCCCATGCCGACTACGACCTCAACCTGGTACGCCAGCTCACCGCGCAGATCCTCGATCGGCAATTCTCTCCCAAGCGGATCTTTCTCGCCCGTTCGCCGGGCTACTCCAACCCGGACCTGGACCTGTTCGAGGGGTTCATCGCCCAGTTGGAGCGCAAGTTCCACACCCGCGCCCTCCGGCTGCAGCCTCCGCCCTCGCCCAAAGAAAAGGGGTCCCGCTGGTGGAGCCTCTACAGCAAGTTCGACCGTGCCACCTTGAAGGTGATGCACGAGTTGGGTCTGCATTAACGCGAAAATCCCCCCTCCCGCTCCTATCGGTAGACAGCAGCTCGGCAAAAGTTGTATAACTGGCCAGTTTCCTTCGGCAAGACGGGTCCGCGGTTTCCCGTCGGGCAACTGCTGCCGGCCGAATCATCCTACCGGACGGAGTTGCCCACCCAGATGAAGGTTCTCTACCTCAACGGCGCCGATAACGAAGGGGGTGCGGCCAAAGCCGCACTCCGCCTGCTGCACGGGATGCGGGCGCAAGGGGTGGATGGCGCCCTCTACGTGCAGCGCAAATTCGGAACCGACCCCGCCGTGGTCGGTCCCGCCAACCGGCTCGCCCGGGCCTTTGGCTTTGCCCGCCCCACCATCGAACAGGCCATCCTCGGCATCCGCCCCGCGAAGCTGCGCGGCCCCTTCTGCGCCGCATACCTTCCCGACCGCCTGCTCCCGCAGATCGAGCGATTCGCGCCGGACCTCGTCCACCTCCACTGGGTGGCCCGCATGATGCGGATCGAAACCCTTTCCCGAATCCGGCGCCCCATCGTCTGGACCATGCATGATTCCTGGCCTTTCACCGGGGGGTGCTACCTCCCCGGGGAGTGCACCCGTTACGCCGACGCCTGCGGGGCCTGTCCCGTTCTTTGCTCCCGGCAGCCGGACGACCTGTCGGCCGCGGTGTTGCGGCGCAAGAAAGCGGCTTGGAACGGGTTGGACCTCACCCTGGTCGCCCCGAGCCGGTGGATGGCGGAGCGCGCCCGGCTCAGCTCCCTGTTCCGCGATGCGCCGGTGGAGGTGATCCCCAACGGCATCGACGTGGAACGCTACCGTCCCGTCCCCCAGGAGCAGGCCCGGCGCGAGCTCTCCCTCCCCCAAGACAAGATGCTCGTCCTGTTTGGCGCCAAAGGGGTAACCAGCGACGCCAACAAGGGATTTCACCTGCTGACCCAGGCCCTGCAACAGCTCGCCGCAGCCGCCCCGGCCGCCGCAATGGAGGTAGTCGTCTTCGGCGGCGCGCCGGGCGAGCCGCGTCCCGACCTCGGCATTCCCGCCCATTACGTCGGCTGGCAGAACGAGGACGCTGCCCTGGCCCGGCTCTATGCGGCGGCCGATGTCTTCGTCCTGCCGTCCCTTCAGGAAAACCTCCCCTTCACCGTGATGGAGGCGATGGCCTGCGGCACCCCGTGCGTGGCCTTCGACCAGGGTGGGGTCCCCGACCTCATCGATCACAGGGTGAACGGCTATCTCGCCCGGGCCCACGACCCCGCCGATCTCGCCGCCGGAATCGGCTGGGTGCTCGCCGACCCACAACGGCGCCGGCAGTTGGGCGAGCGGGCCCGCCAGAAGGTCCTGGCGACCTTTTCCCTCCCGACGATGACCCAGAGGTACCGGGCGCTCTACCAGCGCCTCCTCTCCCGCCGCCAGGGCTGATCCTCCGACTCCCCCGGCAGCTTGAAGCAGCCGTTTTGCCACATCCTGCCGCCAAAGCGCCGTCCTCCCACCCGCTGTACCGCCCGTCAAAACCCCGGTGAAGAAAAAAACCGCAATGCTGCCGCGCCCTTGCAAATGAGGACGAAATGTGCACGAAATCCGCACGAATTTTGCATGAAAGGGTAGCTGCACCTGCGATGGATGCCCAACCGGCGCCATCGGACGGTCCTGTCGTTTACCCGGTTCCCCTTCCGTTGTCGACCGGCCCGCCCCCGTCGGTCCGGTTGCGCCTTTATTTATGCCCGATGCGGGCACTGGTGGTGGAAGGTGGGAAAAATCTCCCAAGAACGTGCGGCAGCACCGAGAGGCAAGTGGGCGGCCTGGTTGGTGCGCCACGCCTCACGCGAGACGAGCTCGGGGCAGTTCATCCCGGTCATCGACGGGCTGCGCTTCATCGCCATCTTCTCCGTCGTCCTTTTTCACGTCTACACCTTCGTGTCCCGCAAAAATCCTGCCGAGGTGGATGCCGACCCGCTGGCCGCGGTGCTGATGACCGGCGACCTCGGGGTCCAACTCTTCTTCGTCATCAGCGGCTTCATCATCGCGCTCCCCTTCGCCCGGGGGTACCTGGGACAGGCAACCCGTCCCACCCTCCGCTCCTATTACCTCAGGCGCCTCACCCGGCTGGAGCCCCCCTACATCCTTTCCCTGCTGCTGCTATTCCCCTTTTCCGCCTCCGTCATCCATCTCAGTTATCGCGAACTCCTCCCCCACCTCGCGGCCAGCCTCGGCTATCTCCACTCCCAGATCTACGCCCAGATGAGCGCGGTGAACTTCGTCGCCTGGTCTCTGGAGGTGGAACTCCAGTTCTACGTGCTGGCGCCGCTGATCGCGGCGGTTTTCCTGATCCGCTCCCGGTGGCCGCGCCGCTCGCTGCTGCTCGGGCTGATCGCGTTGTTTGCCGTGATTTCCTACCGGATGCCGGACACCCCACGGCTCACCCTTTCCATCGTGGCCTCCGCCCACTTTTTCCTGACCGGGTTCCTGCTGGTCGACCTCTACCTCGGCGAGTGGCGGGACGGGATCGTGAAGTCGTACCGATGGGACCTCGTCTCGGCGCTCGCCTGGCCCGCCGTTTTTCTCCTGCATGCCCAGGGGAAGACCGGCAACCTGTTCGTCGCCGCCCCGATGTTCCTCGCCTACTACTGCGCCTTCCGCGGCACCTGGAGTAACCGATTCTTCAGCAGGCCGGCAATCTACATCGTCGGCGGGATGTGCTACACCCTCTACCTCTACCATTACCCGGTCATCTTCATCGTCGGACGCATTCTGGAGCGGGCCGGCCTGTTGCCCGGGCTCCCGGTCGGGGTGCGGCTCGTGGTTCTCGCAGCGGCGGCGCTCCCCGCGGTCCTTGGCGTGGGATGCGCGCTGTTCGCGCTGGTCGAGAAGCCGTGCATGCGGAAGGAGTGGTACTTGAAGGTGGCGGGGAAAATGAAGGAATGGTTTTCATGGGGCAGGGCCGGGAGCCCGACCGATGCGCTCTAGGGTCCCCCTGCTCGTCATCGCCGTTACCTGCATTCTCGTCCTGCTGCAGGAGACATTCGCCCCTTTTGCCAACGGCGACGCCCCCTACGACCCTGGGGTCTACACCTACTGCGCCCAACGGATGCTCGACGGGGAGTTGATCTACCGGGACCTGTTCGACCACAAGGGACCGCTCCTCCATCTGCTGCACGCCGCCGGCCTCTACCTTTTCAACCGGGATACCATCGGCATCTGGATGGTGGAGCTCGCCGCGTTGTCCACGGCCGCCGCCGCCATGTATTTCACTGCCCGGCGGCTGACTACTCCGTTTGCCGCCCTCCTCGCGGTGATATTGTCCCTGGGCGCGCTCTGCGCATTGGAGCCGGGGGGTGGGTCCCAGTTCTACACCCTGCCGCTGCTGGCGGTTTCCCTGTACGTCTGGACCACCCGCCTCCAACAGGGGAGTCCCTTCTCCGCCGCGGCAACCATGGGCCTTGCGGCCTGCGGCACGTTGACTCTCCTGCTCCAGCCCAACCTGGTGGTCCCCTGGCTCGTTTTCGGCAGCGCGGCGGCAGGAACCCTCCTGTACCGGCAGCGCTACCGGGAGCTGGCCGTGGCGGCGCTCGCGGCGGGGCTGGCGGCGGTCCTGGTCCTGATCCCCTTCCTCTGGTACGCCCTGCACCAGGGCATCCTTTCCGACGCCGTAGCCTGCTATTGGGATTTCAACCGGTCCTACGCCCCGCCCACCCTCGCCTCGGTGGCGCGCGGCACCTACTACACCATCCACAACCTCAACCGCACTCTGGCCACCCTCCCCCTTTTCCTCTACGCGGTTTGGGTCGTGGCGACCCGGGGGAGCGACCGGCCGGCGCTCCACCTGACGCTTCTGGCGGGCCTCGTGCTGACCCTGGTGGTCAGCTGCGGCCTCTCCGGCCGCAACTATGCGCACTACGCCATCATCATCCTGCCGTTTCTCAACATCGCCCTCGCCTTTGTCCTGCACCGGATCACCTTGGCCCCGAAACTCGGACGGCGGGTCGCACTGGCGGCCGCGCTGCTGCTGTCCCTGCGGCCGCTGGCCCTGCAGCGGGAGCTCGTCGCCCAGGCCTACCGCCCGGCGCCGGCGCTGGAGCGGACCGTTGCCTTCATCAAGACGCACACCGCTCCGGGAGACCGGATCGCCGTGGTGGGTAACGATTCCCAGCTCTACTACCGCTCCGGGCGCCAGAGCAGCTCCCGCTATCACTACACGATTCCCCTTTTCGACGTGCCGCGGCTGGGACCGGTGATGGCGCAGCAGTACCGCCGTGACCTTTTCACCAACCGCCCGCGCCTGGTCGTCGTGACCAACCGGGACTACCCCCAGCCGCCTCCCTTCGTGGCAGACATACTGGAAACCGGTTACCGCAAACTCCCCGCCCCTGACCCTTCAGTGAGCATGTACCTTCGCAAGCAGGACTCCGCCGCGGCCAGGTAAAAAGCGAGCCCCCTTTTCCCCGGGCCCGCCCCACGGTTGCCGTACCCCGCTCCTGGGTGCCACCGCTGCACCGTCCCCCTCAGGCCCGCCGGTCCGCCCCCCCCAAGCCGGCACCGCCATTTGCACATTTCATCGTCCCGAATCCCGTGAAATCACCGCGCCCTTTGGGGGCGAACCTTGAGTTTTCGCAAGGTTGCACCATAACCTGCTGATCCGGCGCGATTATCAAATGTGCACGTTTCGTAAGGTGAATGTGCACGAATTATGCAGTCAGATCCCAGACCGTTACCGGCGCGGTTGTCTCAGGCGTTTGCCGCGCCGGATCGATCCTCCCCGCCAAGTGAAACGAAGGGTGCCGACACCGTCGGCCCGCTGTTGTCGCCCCGGCGCCGCCCCGATTTCCGGGGGCCGGCGGCCGTGCTATGCAATGCATGTGGGAAAGGAATAACGATGCGAACTGAGACTGCTTCCGGATCGATCTGGACCGCGCTGGTTATGGCACTCTGGATCGTGGTGCTGGTAATGCTCTATGCCCGCTGCGGGACCAACCCCAACTTCTGGTTCGACGAAGCAGGGCAGTTCTGGATGAGCCGCGGGCAGATCCACTACTCCCCTCCCCTCACCCCCGCCGGCACCCTTTCCGAGGTGCTCCAGGCCAACCGCACCGCGAACATGGACCCCGGTGGGTACACCGTGGGGCTCCACGGGTGGATGGCCGGAGGTACCTCGCCCGGATGGCTGCGCACGTTTTCCTTTCTCTTCTTCGTCGGCACGATGGCCGCCTTTGCCGCGCTGGCCTACCTCTGGACCGGAAACCTCCCGCTGAGCCTCGCGGCGGGCCTGCTCCCCGCCGCCGGGTCGCAGCTCACCCGTTACGCCCTGGAACTGCGCCCCTATTCCATGGAGACGTGCGGCACTGCGGCGGCCGTGTTGACCCTGGAGTACGTCTCCCGGCGCAAGAGCGTCGGCGGTTACCTGGTCCTCGGGGGGCTGATGGCCCTGTTTCTCACCGGGCGCTACAGCTTCATCTGCGTGGCGGTGGCGGTGGGTTTTGCCGTCCTGTTTCAGGTGCGCCCCTTGGGCCTGCGCAAGGCAATGCCCCGGGTCGTGGCCTATGCCCTCCCCGTTCTCGCCAGCTCCGCGGCGATCTATTTCATCACCCTGGCGCATCCGGGATCCCACCAAAAGGCAGATCCGGGCCCCTACGTGCAGGACTTCATCATGCGCGGCAAGACGGTGGTCGACCAACTCTGGATCGCCGCCGACGGTCTATTTTCGATCCGGGGAATCGGCACCGTCGTCCTTGCGGCCGTCTATCTCGGCTTCGCCTTCCGGAAAAACAAGCGTTCGCAGTACCAGCGCTTCACTACCTTCCTCCTGGTGGCGGGCGTGCTCAACGCCGAGTTTCTCCTGCTGTCGGCGCTGGGGAAATACCCCTGGTGTCCGCAGGCCCGCTGGGGAATTGCCCTGAACACCATCTCCATCCTTTCCTGGTTCCCCGTCGCCTGGATGGTCTACAGCGCCGCGGCACTTTCCGAAAAGGCACGGGCGAGGACGCTGTTCGTCGCCGGCCTCTTCTGCGCCACGGTCGCGCTTTACAACAGCGCCACCACGACCCTCTACACCTCGGACCGGATCCTGGAAAACCTCCTCGCCCTGGGGCCCGAAACGCTACGCGACAAATACCTCTTCGTGGAAGGCCCGGCGCAGGCGTCACTGCGTTACCTCTACGAGTTCGGCCCGCTGCAAAAGTACGCCGACGGGATCTACCCGGCCAACTTCCGGTTCGAGATCCCGGCGAACCTCGTTGAGGGGAACCGCCCCTTCGACTACTTCATTTCATCGACACAGATACGGAAGGGAGAGTTTTCGCGGTAGCACTTTTCGAACGGTCCGGTGCGGTCCCGACGGCGCTCCAGGGGCCAAACAATTTGACCGGTGGATGCCCGTATAACGGTGCCTCCACCGGTCAGTTCACTCATTGTGGACGGGATGGGGAAAAAATGAGCCTTTCACTTGAGGACGGGAACCCAGCAGGTCACCGAACGGGCTGGTATCTCGTACTGATTCTTCACTATCTGGTGGTATCGGCGATTCTCATGAAGTTCTACCAGCATGAAATCGACGCCGATGGCATCAGCTATCTTTCCCTCGCCCAAAAATATCTGGATGGCGATTTCAAGGATGCGGTCAACGGATACTGGTCACCCTTGATATCATGGCTCCTGGTTCCACTCCTGTACTTCAATATGGAACCCACCACCGCCTTTAGAATTGCGTCCCTTTGCATCGGTTTAGCGTCCCTTTTGGGCATCGGGATCCTGCTCGAAGAAATAAAGGTGCTTCCACGGGTCAAGATACTGTATCTGCTCTCACTGGCCCCGGTGATAGCCTGGTATGCACAAAACGATGTTGGAGCTGACCTGCTTGGCGCATGCGTACTGACCTATTATCTGTATCAACTCAGTACATGCGGCCGCAAGATCCAGAGTCTTTCAGGAATAAAAGCAGGCATCCTGGGAGCCATTGCCTACCTGGCTAAGAATTACAATCTTTACTTTTTTGTACTTCATTTCACCAGTGTCGGTATCTGCTGCACGGCTTCAGCCAAGGACCGGAATAAAAAAAGAATTATTCTTACCAGGTTCATCTGTGGAATCATCGTGTTCGGCATGCTCTGCGGTGGGTGGATTTTTCTTCTGAGCAGCAAATACCACAAACTGACCGTCGCGACCGGCGGAAGTGTGAATCTGTCACTGGTTCGGCCCGGTTCACTGGGCCCCCCGATGCTGACCGATGGTTTTTTACCTCCGCCCAATGCCACCGCCGTTTCAGTCTGCGAAGATCCAACGTACATGAGGTTCCCGGCCTGGAACCCGTTTGCGTCGCCGGGCGATTTCACCTTTTATCTGCATTTGGTTCTCAACAATGTCAGGAGGTATGTCACGGGACTGGCGACAAACTACATCTTTGTTGTCACGTTCGTAGTATTGCTGTACAAATTTTTTTGTTTGAGGGAGGTTTTCGAGCGGAAGATTTACTTGCTCATTTATACGTTACTACTTTATCCGGTGGGATACTTCGCTTTGTATTACGAGGGGCAAAGATATGTTCTGATAAACGTGATAATCCTGTATGTGCTCAGCGCATATCTTCTCACTGACTTATTGTCCAAACACGTATTGAAACAGATTCAAACCTGGGCAATCTTCATATCATTATACTCGTCGTTGCTGTGCCTGACGGCATACCGCATGTACAAGGATATCGACCACGTAAATAGTGTAAACCAGGTATATCAGCTCAGCAAGACCCTCTCATGCCGCTGTAAAATGAATGGCTGCAACATAGCCAGCGAGCACGAAAACTGGAATTTGATGTTCGACTTGGCTTTTTATTTGAAATCGAGATATTTCGGTGAAGCCAAAAGCGGCATTTCCGACCGGGAGCTCACCAAGGAGTTACTGGCAAATAAAATAGATTACTTTCTGGTAGCCGGAAGCATGAAACACAAAATCAAGATACTTGAGCCGGTACCGCGTTTCGATCATCAACCCTACGATTTGACGATATACAAGGTACACCGCTCCTGATGTTTTAAACCGCAGAGAGAGCGTCGCAAAGCAAGCTGGGGTCAGGAACGGCTGATTTTCACCGTCTGCAACAGCGAGCGCAGCGCCGCCTTCCAGAGCTTCCAGCGGACGATCGAGACGCTGCCGGTCCGGCGCCCTTCGTGCGGGACCGGGTGGTTGTAGATGCGGCTTTTCTTGCGGGCCACCATGCCGGAGATGACCAGGTTGGGGGCGAAGGTGTCGTCCGGGATGCCGCGAACGATCTCTTGCAAGAGGCTGGAGCGGATCAGCCGGTACGGCGTATTGACGTCGACGACCCCGCTGCCGAAGAGAAGCCCGACCGCCCGGCGCGAAACGAGGCTGATCAGGGAACGCCCGAGGCTCTGTTCCCGCCCCTGCCGGAACCCGAAAAGGGCGTCGTATTGATTCCTGCGAAGCCACAGCTCCTTGAAGTGCTGCGGCTTCATCTCGTCGTCACTGTCGGTCTGGAAGACCCATTCGGCGAGCTCCACGCCGAAGCGGTACCCCTGCAGGATGGTCGGGCCGTGACCGCTGTTCGCCTTGTTGATCACCCGGATCCGGGGATCGTCCCCGAATCGGGCCAGCACCTCGGCGGTACGGTCTCTGGAGCCGTCGTTCAGCACCAGCATGACGAAGTCGATGCCCAGGCTCACGAACTCGCTGCGCCAGGAAGTAACCACCGGCTCGATGCAC
Organism: Geomesophilobacter sediminis; assembly: GCF_016458275.1. Taxonomy (GTDB): domain Bacteria; phylum Desulfobacterota; class Desulfuromonadia; order Geobacterales; family Geobacteraceae; genus Geomesophilobacter; species Geomesophilobacter sediminis. The sequence goes on along the minus strand of NZ_JAEMHM010000022.1, from coordinate 45,358 downwards.
TCCTCCTCGTTGTAAACCGGCATCACCAGCGCCAATTCATGTCTCATAACAATCCCTCCCGGTCCAGCCCTGTCCTGCCCTGTGAAAGCGCCATTCCTGCCGCTATCGACTACGGGTACCGCCTCCGGCGGTTTGCGCCCAGAATGCAATGGCGCTCCCACCGAAGCCGCCTTGATTTCCCGTTGGTTTTACCAAGCCCCGATCCTACCTCGGCCCGGCTCCCTTGATTTCCCGCTGGTACGTCTGCAACGCCGCCTGAATCGCTTTGTCCATATCCAGGTACCGATAGTTGCCGAGCCGTCCGCCGAAGCTCACGTTGGGGAGCTTTTGCGCCGCGTCCTGGTACAGCTCCAGCATCTCGCGGTCGGCCGCGGTGCCAATGGGATAGTACGGTTCTTCCTCCCCGGCGGCGGTCCGTGAATATTCGCGGTAGATGACGGTGCGGTCCTCCGGATAGTCGCGCTCCTCGTGATAGTGGCGGAACTCGTGGATGCGGGTGTAAGGAACCGCCGCGTCAGCATAGTTCATCACCGTGGTCCCCTGGAAATCTCCCACCGGGCAGACCTCCTTCTCAAAGCGCAGGGTACGCCACCCAAGCCGCCCGAAGCGGTAGTCGAAGAAACGGTCGATGGGGCCGGTGAAGATGACCCGGCAGTCGGCCGGGACCCGGTCCCGCACCGCGAAGAAATCCGTTCCCAGCCTGAGCTCGACATTGGGATGATCGAGCATGCGGCGAAACAGCGGCGCGTAACCGTCGAGCGGAATTCCTTGCCACGGGTCGTTGAAGTAGTCGCTCTTGTAACCGAAGCGGAAGGGAAGCCGGGTAATGATGTCGGCCGGGAGAAGCCGCGGGTCGGTCTCCCACTGTTTCACCGTGTACCCCTTGACGAACGCCTCGTACAGGGGACGCCCCACCAGCGAGATCGCCTTCTCCTCCAGGTTTTTCGGGGCGGAGATGCTCTCCTTCTCGATCTCCTGCCGGATGAATTCACGCGCTTCAGCCGGCGTGAGATTGACCCCATAGAAGGCGTTGATGGTGGCCAGGTTGATCGGCATCTGGAAGACGCGGTCCCCGAAAAGGGTCAGGACCTGGTGGCGGTAGTGGTTCAGTGAGGCGAAACGGCAGAGGTAACTCCAGACCTCAGGATCGGAGGTGTGGAAGATGTGGGAGCCGTAGACGTGGCATTCAATGCCGGTTGCCGGATCGTTTTCGGAGTAGCTGTTCCCCCCGACGTGGGAGCGCTTGTCGATGACCAGCACCCGCTCGCCGAGATCGGCGGCGATCCGCTCGGCGGTCACCGCACCGTAAAAGCCGGCACCGACCACCAGGTATTTGAGACCTTCCAGGTTCACGAGTTCTTCCCCTTTACCATTTCATGCCCAGGCTCCCGTCACCGGGAGAATTCCGATTTCCGAATCGTCCCGGGGGACAGGAAATAATCGATGGGAAGCCCCGCCGTGTTCATATTCGCCGGCACCTCGAACTGGAAGTTCCGGGGATAGATGCCGTCGGCATACTGTTTCAGCGGCCCGTACTCGAAAAGGTACCGCACCGACGGCTGCGCAGTAATCTCGACGAAGACGCGGCGGCCGGCAAGCTTCTCCGGCCCCAGCGCCATCAGGTTCGCATAGATATGGTCGTCGGAATCAAGGCGGGTGGTGGCGCTCACTGCCAGGGCGCCCGCGCCGGCCGCCACCGTGACCACCAGGGAGATAAGGCCGACCGAAACCTGCCGGCGCAGGGCGCTTCCCTTCCAGAGCATCAAGACGGTAGGGAACATGCCTGCCGCAGCAAGGAGGTCGAGGCTGATCCCCCAGCGCAGCTGGGGACACCAGGGATACTTCCCCGCGAAGGAGAGGAGCGCGAACGCCGCGTTCACCAGGAGCACCATGATGAACAGCGGGGTAAAGAGGCGGTAGCCGCTCTCCTCGTCGCGCCGCAACCGGCACCAGAGCCAGGTCGCGCCGAAGAGGACCGAGCCGAGGTAGGTCGAGGCAAGCCCTTTCCCGAAGATCTCGGCGATCTCCCCCAGGCTCTTGCCGTGGAGGATGTAGAGCTGTACGTAGTCGGGCGGCTCCGGCTTCTGATGGGCGAGCGGATGCCCGAGGGTGACCAGGTAGATCCCCAGGCAGGCTGCCGCGACCGGGATGCCGTAGGCCGCGAGAAAGGCGGCCCGCTGCCGCAAGGGGCGCTGGGCGTTTTGCCACCAAACGACCACCGCCGCGGCGGCGAGGGTGCAGATGAGGCTGTAGCGGGAGGTGAGAAAGAGGGCGGCGACGCATCCGAGGCCAAGATACCCGGCAACGGTCGGGCGCCGGCCGACATGGTAGAGAAGCAGCAGCACCACCGCCACGCCGCACGCCTCCATGGAGTAGGCGCGCAGCTCGAAGGCGAAGCGGGTGAGAAGCGGAACTGCGGCGGGGACCAAGCCGGCGGCGAGGGCGAGCCCGCGGTTTCCGGTCCAAAGACGGGCCAGCGCGGCGAAGGCCGCCATGGTCGCGACGAAGAAGAGAAAAGGGAGGGTGCGCAGCCAGGCGGGGGCGCTCCCGCCGGCGAGCCACCAGTGCAAAAGGACGGTGAAGCCGCCGGGGTCGCTGTTTGCGGTACGGTTGGCCTGGAGGACGTCGGCCAGGGTCCCGTCCGGGGTAAGGGGGGGCATGAAATGGGTCTGGCCGCGGCTCATCCAGAACTGCCCACTTTCGTCGAACCAGAAGTTGGGATTGGAGCCGCAGTTGACGAAGAGGAGCACCAGTACCGCCAGCCACAAAAGGGCGGCGACGATGCACCAGGTCCGCGTCGTCCCGGCGTCCGTTGTCGTCGCGTTCATCACATCACCTTCCTTGTTTTCCCAACCGGTACCTACCGAGCAGGTCATTACCGCGCACCCTCATCACGTCGAGGAACATCCGCCAGGAGTCCCGGATCAGCCGAACCTTCGACCCGGCGACGTTGGTCCAGTTCACCGGGACCTCGGCAATCGGGAACCCGTATTTGCGGGCCAAAAAGAGCAATTCGACGTCGAACCCGAAACCGTCGATGCGCTGCAGCGGGAAAATGGCGGCCACGGCTCGTTCGGTGAAGAGCTTGAAGCCGCACTGGGTGTCGGCAACACCGGCAGAGGTCACCGAGCGCGCAATCCAGTTGAAAACGGTGCCCATCACCTTCCGGTGCAGGGTCCCCCGCACCATCCGGGACGGGTCCCGCAGCGCCCGGGAACCGATCGCGATCTCGACCCCGCCGGTAAGCCGGGCCTTAAGCCGCTGCAGTTCCTCGATCGGCGTGGAGCCGTCGGCATCGGTGAAGATCCTGAAGGTCCCCCGGGCCGCCAGCATGCCCGTTTTGACGGCGTGTCCCTTGCCGCGGTTCTCGGGAAGGCGGATCAGCCTGAGGCGCGTGCTGCACCGGGCCGGTTCGCTCAGGACCGCGGCGGTCGCGTCGGTGCTCCCGTCGTCGACCACGATGATCTCGTACTCCGTGCCCGCGTCGCGGAAGTAACGCTCGATCTGCTCCAAGTGGAGGGGGAGGCGTTCCGCCTCATTGAAGGCAGGTATGACTATGGAAAAGGATTCCGGAGCCACATGAACCTCAGATACCGATCGGGTACCAACTGGTGAAGCCTTCCAGCTTGATCTTTCCCGACGCGTTGTCCACGTCCAGGTGCTCGATCCGGTAGGTCCCCGTCCCGTCATTGAGGAGCACCCAGACGAGGTATTCCAGGACGTTGCCGCCGTGGTTGATCAGACCGACGTTATGGTTGGGCTGCGCGTGCGCCATTGCGACCAGGGAAACGAGGTACGGTTTGGCCTCGGGGCGGGCCTTGAAGTACTGGTCAATCCGATCGGTGCTGAAGACCGACTGGGGCCCCACCAGCGGGCGCATCTGGTTGAAGGTGAGCACCGGGAAGGACAGCAAAAGCAGGATGAGCGCCCCCCCGGCCAGCGCCGAGCGCTGCCTCGGGCCGTCGAGGATCACGGCCACCAGGGGTGCCATCACCACGAAAAAGGCGATGAAATAGCGGCTCAGGTAGAGGGTCCATTTGAGGCAGCCGCTCAGGATGACGAAACCGGCCAGGGTGGCCCCGAAAAGGAGCACCGCCTCGACGGGCAGCTTCTTGCGGCCGACCGCCAGCACCGCCGCGGCCGCCATGATCAGCAGCAGGTGCAGCGGGTTGGGGGCGTAGTCCTCGTGGTATTTCACCTGGGCCGGGAGCACCAGGAACTCGTCGGAGGAAAGCGCCGGATCGTTCGCGTCCACCCCGAGCACCCCGTGCACGGCACGGTTGGCGAGGTAAAGGACGCGGTTCACCCCGGCCGGCTCCCCGCCGAGCTGGGATACCAGGTTCTTGGTCACCCCGGAGGCGACCGCGGCGGGGGTGAACTTCTTGGACAGTATGTCGTTGCCGGTCCCCGGAGAGAGGGGGTTGCCGTAGACCGAGACGTTGCGGGCGAAGTGGCCCGCATTGATCAGCAGGACGGCGGCGGCAACCACCGCGAGGCTCAAGAGCGCGCCTTTCACCCCCTGGCGCAGCACGATCCAGAGGTAGACCGCCATGAGCGGGGCGGCAATCATGTAAGCGGTCCCCTTGGTGAAGATCGCGAGCCCCAGTGCCATGCCGACCGCGGCGGCGTTGGCCAGGCCGTGATCCTCCCGGGCCCGGAGCATGAACCAGATCAGGGTGACGATCCAGAGGGTGACGGTGTAGTCGTTCTGGGTGCTGGTTGCCTGGAGCAGCCCCATCGGCAGGGAGACCGCGAGGGCGGCGGCGGTGAACTGCGCGGTACGGCTCCCTTTGAGCTCCCGCGCGATCAGCGACACCCCGACCGCGCTCCCGATCATGGCGAACCACTGCACGCAGTTGGCGAACCGGTCGCTTCCGGCCAGGACCTGCAGCTGCAGGATGCCGAACTCGGAGAACGGGGCGAGCACCAGTTGCCGGTCGCAGTTGGTCGGATAGTGGGCGACGCTTCTATTCTGGACCCAGTGCATCACCCGGGGGAGATGGTAGGTGAGGGAATCGAAGTTGTTGGGGGCGGCCACCACCGCGGTGACGCCGGTGATGACGACGATCGCGGCGATCAGCGCAAAGGTCAGCTTTTCGACGATGGTGGTCTGCGGGATGAAGAAGGGGCGGCTCTCCCTTTTCGCGCTGCGGCGCCAGGCAACGATCCCGGCCAGGAAGAGAACCCAGAGGGAAACCACGGGGACAAACGCGATCGCCTTGAAAAGGCTCAGGATTTCGGTGGCGAATACGACGAAGAGTCCGAGGGCGACCGCTCCCTTGACGAAATCTTCGCGGAGACGGTCCCTCAGCAACGCGGCGCAGCAGGCCACGGGAAGGAGCAGGGCGATGGCGCTCAACGTCGTCCCCCCGGCGCGCGGAGCGCCTTTTGTTCCTGGGCGAGCTGGAGATTGGCCCGGGCGTCCTCGTAGTCCGGAGCGAGCCGGAGCACCGCCTCGAATTCGGCAATCGCCTCATCCAGGCGTCCCAGGTTGCCCAGGGAAGCCCCCCGGTTCAGGTGCGCCAGGATGTGCCTGGGCATTTCCCGGAGCACGGCGTCGTACTCGGCAATCGCCGCGGCATGATCACCCTTGGCCGCATAGGCGAGTCCCAGGTTGTTGTGGGCGTCGGCATACCGCGGATTGAGCGCCAGCGCGGCGCGGTATTCGCGGATCGCGGCGTCGAGGTCGGTATCGGCATAGGCTAAGCCCAGGTACTTGTGGATGACGTAGCTGTTCGGCGTGACCCGGTTCGCGCGTTGGAAAAGGACCACCGAGTCGTGCCAGAACCCAACCTGGCGCCAGGTGGCCGCCGCGGAGAAGACGAGCAGGATGCCGGCGCAGGCCCCAAGGACCGTGGGGCGGTTGGGAAGCTTTCGGGAGAGGCCGGCGACGCTGAAGGTAAAGGCGATGAAGAGGCCGACCGAAGGAAGGTAGCTGTAGCGATCCGCCATCGCCTGCTCGCCGACCTGGATCAGCCCGATGACCGGGAGCAGGGTTACCAGGAACCAGAACCATCCCATGGCAAGAAACGGCAGACGGCGCCGCAGCAAAACCGCTGCCGCGGTCATGGCCAGCAGCAGCAGAAGCGAGCCGACCACCTGCCACGCCGGGATGGCCGACGGGAAGGGGTACATCGCCGCGAGGTCGAAAGGGCATACCGTCTTGAGCAGGTACTTCGCGTAGGAAACGACCACGTTTTCCAGCCGCAGCACCGCGGATATCTCGCCAAAACTGCGGGTCGCCCCACCCCGCTCCTGGGCGTAAAAGGTGATCAGGCACGAAACGAAGCTTAAGGCCAGGAACGGGAGCTTTTCCCAAACGAGACCGAACCATCGCTTCAAGGAAGTATTTTCCGGCGCGCCGTGCGTCCTCTCCAGCGGCCAGTAGTCGAGCAAAAGGAGCATCAGGGGGAGCGTCACCAGCATCGGCTTGGACATCAGCCCCAGGACGAAAGCCGCCAGGGCGAGGTAAAACCGGGAGCGGTCCTGGTCCCGGACGTAGTCGGTATAAAAGAGCAGGGTCAGAAAGCAGAAGAAAGCACTCAGCACGTCCTTGCGCTCCGCCGCCCAGGCGACCGATTCCACATGCATGGGGTGCAGCGCGAAAAGAGCTGCGACGAAGGCACTTTGCCAGACGGCGCCGGTGAGCCGGTAAAGGAGCAAGAGCAGGAGAAGGGAAGCGGCCGCGTGAATGGCGACGCTGGTGAAGTGGTGCGCCCCCGGGGCGAGGCCGAAGAGCTGCACGTCGCACATGTGGGAGAGCCAGGTAATGGGATGCCAGTTGGCCTGGTCGACGGTCGTGAAGGCCCAGACGATGCCGGCCGGAGTGAGACCGTGGTTTACGTAGGGATTGTTGACGACGTAGCTGTCGTCGTCCATATGCACGAAGCGGTCATGACCGATGTGGGAGTAGGCGGCGACCGTGAATATGAGCAGCAAAGCTGCGACCATCCACAACACCCACCTGTTATTCACCGCAGCGTTGTTTTGCGTCTCGGCAACGGTGTCGGCCTCCCTGGTCCCTACCCACGTCCTGTCGGTTACCAAAACTCCCCCAGCGTAGAAAGACTTCGACGCGGCCCGGCCAACCTTCGCAACCGGTCGGCACCGCGGCCGCTAATGTATAAAAGACGCCTACAAATAGCACAAATTCGCGGGCAATTAAAGGCATTTATCCCTTTACCACCCCCCGTTTCCTGCTTCCGGGGCGAACCAGGGGGGAAGTTCTTAGTTGGCGGGGACGCGTTGAGGGACGAAACGCAACGTCTGCACCGGCCCGGGCAAACCTTGCGTTTCACGAGGCAGCCTCGGCGCCTGAAACCACGGTTCACCGGACCGGTTCGGGGCGGGGGAACGTTTTAGCTTTATGAGCGCGGGCCGATATGGTATCAAAGGGAATCGTTTCCGGAGCTTGCGCGGATCGGGAACCGCCGACGCGCCCCTTCCGAGAAGGAAAACCCGTGCCTCACGACTCAGCCAATCACAGCGTGACCGCTTCCCCCCCCCGGCCCGGCAAGGTCGCCGACTACCTCGCCATTGCCCGCCTCGACCACGTCACCAAGCAGATCTTCATTGTTCCCGGCATCGTCTTGGCCGCGCTTTTGCGCGGCGTCCACACCGAGCACCTCGCGCTGAACGTCTTTTTGGGCGTGGTGACGGCGGTCGGCATCGCTTCGGCAAACTACGTCATCAACGAGTGGCTGGACCGGGAGTTCGACAAGTTCCACCCGACCAAGTCGCGGCGGCGCGCGGTGCAGTGCGAGCTTTCCGGCACGGTGGTCGCGTTCGAGTGGTTCCTCCTGGTTGCCACCGGACTGGGCGCGGCGTTTGCTGCCGGACGGGTGACCTTCCTGGTCGCCGCCCTCTTCGCCCTGCAGGGACTGGTCTACAACGTCGCGCCGCTTCGGACCAAGGACCAGCCCTACCTCGACGTCGTCTCCGAGTCGATCAACAGCCCGTTGCGCCTGGTGATCGGCTGGGCGATGGTGGACCCGCTCACCATCCCCCCCGGCTCCATCATCCTCACCTACTGGATGGCCGGCTCCTTCCTGATGGCGGCCAAGCGACTCTCCGAATACCGTGAGATCGTCGCCGCACACAGCAAGGAACTGCTCACCCGCTACCGCGCCAGTTTCGCCGGCTACACCGAGATCTCACTCACCGTCTCCTGCTTCATCTACGGTCTTTTGTCGAGCTTCTTCCTCGCCGTCTTCCTCATCAAGTACCGGATGGAGTACATCCTGCTCATGCCGGTGATCATCGTCATGTTCGCCCACTACCTCTCCCTTTCCATGAAGCCGGGGTCCTCGGCGCAGAACCCGGAGAAGCTCTACCGCGAGCGGGGGCTCGCCCTATTGATCATCCTGCTGGTGGCGCTCTTCGCCCTCACCACCGCGGTCGACTTCCCCCTGCTCGAACAGCTCACCGAGCAGCGCTTCATCGGGCTACGGTGACCGCTGCCATGAAAGCCGAGCTTACCTTTTCCATTGTCACCCCTTCCTACAACCAGGGGGAGTTCCTTGCCGAAACCATCGAGAGCGTGCTCGGGCAGGCGGGGGATTTCGCCATCGACTACCTGATCGTCGACGGCGGGTCGACGGACCGGTCGGTGGAGGTGATCCGGGAGTACCAGCGGCGGCTGGACCAAGGTGAGTGGCCGGTCCGGTGCCGAGAGATCCGCTACCGGTGGCTGAGCGAGAAGGATGCCGGGCAGACCGACGCCCTGGGCAAGGGATTCCGGATGGCCGAAGGGGATATCTTCGCCTGGCTGAATTCGGACGACACCTACCTCCCCGGCGCGCTGCAGGCCGTTGCGGAACGGTTCGAGGAAGGGGGGGACACGGCGCTTCTCTATGGCGACGCGCAGTACTGCGACGCCCGGGGAGAGGTCATCGGGCGCTACCGGACCCAGTCCTACGACTACGGCAAGCTCGCCTGGTTCAATTTCATCTGCCAGCCGGCGGCCTTTTTCCGGAAGGAGGCGTTTCTGGCGGTCGGGGGGCTCGACGCCACGCTGCACTTTGCCATGGACTACGACCTTTGGGTCCGGATCGCGCGCCGTTTCCCCTGCCGCTACCTCCCAAAGCCCCTGGCGAACTACCGGCTCCACGAGACGTCCAAGACGGTGAGCGATCGTACCCTGATCGCCAACTGCGAAGAGGCGGAACGGCTTGCCCTGAAGTACTTCGGCTGGGCGCCGCTGACCCGGGTCTACAACACCTGCAGTGCCCGCTGCCGGGCGAACCTTCCCAACTGTTTTGCCGCCAGCCGGGTCGCGCTGCTCGCCGCAGTCGGCGTTTGCACGATAGCGCGGTCGCTGCGCCTGAACCGCGGGATTCGCTTGAGGGATCTGGCCCTGCTCAACCGGGAAAACTTCGGCAAGCTCGGGAAGAGCCGGTTGGAGATCATGACCGGCAACAAGGACCAGGACTGCTGATCTCGTTTTTCGCCGGCGTCGGATCCGTCGGATCGGATGCCGGCTACCACTTAAGCAAAAGAGGTTCTATGAGGCTCTGCCTGATCGGCCCGATGCCCCCCTTTCGGGGCGGCATCGCCAGATACTGCTATCTGCTCGCCCGCGAGCTGGAAAAGCGGCACGACCTGCTGGTCTTGAGCTACCGCCGCCAGTACCCCCCCCTCCTCTACGGCAGCAAGCCCCAGATCGATCCCGACGTCGACCGCGCCTCCGTCCAGGCGGAATTCCGCAACCTCTCGTTTGACCTCGACTCCGCCGATCCCCGCTCCTGGCGCCGCACCGCCGCAGCCATCGCCGACTTCAACCCGGATGCCGTCATTCTCCCCTGGTGGGTGGTCTACTGGGCGCCGATGTACCTCTACCTCCTCCGCGCCCTGAAACGCCGGGGGATCAAGGTCCTCTTCCTCTGCATCAACGTCTTCGAGCACGAAGACAACCTCCTCAAAAAGCTCCTCACCAAGAGCGTGCTGCGGCAGACGCCGTCCATGATCGTGCACTCGGCCCAGGAAAAGCAGGAGATCCTGCAGTTCCACCCCGGCGCCCGAGTCGCCATGCACCTCCTTCCCCTGTTCGATTACCCGAGCCCCAAGCCGGCCAAGCCGCACCGCGAGCTGCACCTTCTTTTTTTCGGCTTCGTCCGCCCCTACAAGGGGCTCGACGTGCTCCTGAACGCCATGGCGCAGCTTGAGGATCGGGACGTGGTGTTGAAGATCGCGGGGGAATTCTGGAAGGACGAGGAGCAGTACCGCAGGCAGGTCGCGGAACTGGGCATTGCAGAGCGGGTGGAGATCGTGGAGGGGTACATCCCGGAGCAGCAGATGGGAGAATATTTTTCCTGGGCGGACGTGGTGGTGCTTCCCTACAAGAAGAGCCGGACCTCGGGGATCATCGCGACGGCGTACGGTTACGGAAAACCGGTCCTTGCCACCCGGGTGGGAGGTTTCGGGGACAACATCGACGACGGCGGCTCCGGCCGGCTGGTGGCGCCCAATGATCCGCAGGCCCTGGCGGAGGGAATCCGCTGGTTTCTGGAGCACCGGGACCTGGATTTCGCCGGCAACATCGAGCGCTTCACCCGCAAAAGCATGTCCTGGGCATCGCTCGCCGACGCCATCGAGGAGAAGATTGCGGCACCGCGCCGCTGAACTGGCGGCTAGAACCTGTGGGAGCGCCATTCTTGGCGCGAATGCTTGGTTGCAGCAGCAGAAATGGCGTTTTTTGAGAAAAAATGGGGTTGATTCGCGCCAGGAATGGCGCTCCCACCGGGTAAGCACCCCCGACGGAGTTTCCACCAGGTAAGCGCCCCCTGCGGAACTCCTACCCAGGTAGGCGCTCTCGGCAAAGCCTACCGGCCTTTTCCCCCGCCCCCAGCCCCCGGCCCCCCGACCCCGCCTTCCCTCACCTTAGCCAGACACCGCTGCGCCTCGACGTCGTTCGGGGCGAGCTGCAGCGCGCGGGAGAGAAACCGTTCCGCGGAAACGTGGTTGCCGAGCTCCTGATCCAGCGCGCCCAGGCTCACCAGGGCCGGAACGTAATTCGGCTCAATCCCGAGCGCCTTTTGATAGGTGTACTTGGCGGAGAAACGCGATCCTTCGGCCTCAAGCTGCTTCGCCTTGCGCCACTCGTCCGAGGCCCGCTCCGCGGTCACCTGCTCGGTCCCGGCAAAGAGCGCCAGCGCCTGCTGCCGGAAGGCCGCCTCCTGCCCCCGATCTCCCATGTCCCCGTAGATGCGGCTCAGCATCAGGTACGGATGCGGGTTCTGCGGCTCCTGCTCCATCCGCATCCGGGTCACCCGGATCGCGTCGTCGTACTTTCTCATCTCCCAGAAAAGCTCGCCCAGCCAGATCAGCTCGATGTTGTTCTCATTGGTTCCAAAGCAGGCCTTGTTGAAGTAGCGGGCGGCATTGTCGAAATCGTCGCGATTGTAATAGCTGAGCCCCAGGTTCCAATAGCCGACGGCACGCTGCGGCACGTCCTCGATCATCTTGTTGAAGAGGGCGAATTCGTCGCGCCAATAGCCGTTGCGTTGGAGGTCGGTGGCGCCGAACCAGAGGCAGAGCGCCGCGGTAACGGCGATCACCACCTTCGGCTGGGCCAGATCGATCAGGTAGGCGACGACCAGGGCGATCCCCATGGCCGAGAAGTAGGCATAGCGGTCGGCCATCATGGTGACCCCGAGCGGGAGCACCCCGGAAACGGGAGCCATGAACAGGAAGAAACAGGTGATCCCGAAGACGATCTCCGGGCGCTTGCGGAACCAGAGTGCCGCGCCGGCGAAAACGACGAGCCCCGCCAGGCAGAGCGCCGTGGTGCCGTCGAAAACCGGGGCGGGAATCTCGTACATCGTCTGCAGGCGCAGGGGCCACAGCATGTTCTCCAGGTAGCGGACCAAAAGGCGCGGCGTGAGCAGCACCAGGTTGGAAAAGCTGGCCAGCTTCAGGAAGTTTGCCGACTGCACCACGGAGCTCCGGAGGACGAAGTAGCCGACGATAGCCCCGGCGTAGGCGAGGTAATACGTCCAGCGCACCTTTTCCCTGGCAATGAGTCGGTCGTACAGGAAAAGGAGGACCGGCACCAGCAGGCCGAACTCCTTGCAGAGAATGGCCAGGGCGAAGCAAACCGCCGCCCCGACCGGCTTTCGGCGGGCGTGGAGCCACACCGTCGCCAGGGTGAAGACCGCGCAAAGCAGGGTGTTGCGCCCGCCGGAGTGGAAATTGACGGTTTCGTTGGCAATCGGGTTCAGGGCGAAGATGAGCGCCGCGACCAGGGCGTAGCGCGGCTTTTTGAAAAGTTCCAGGACGACCAGGTAGAAAAGGACCGCCGCGGCGAGCTGGAGCAGGAGGTTGGTGAGGTTGAAGCCGATCGGGCTCCCCCCCCAGAGGACGCGGTCCAGCAGGAAGGAGACGTAGGTGATCGGACGGTAGTAGCCGGTCGATCCGGCGATCTTGTCCTCGGTGAAGAACAGGGATGGGAGGTCGGCCAGGTGCGTCAGGCGCGGGTTGTCGACGATGATCCAGGTGTCGTCCCAGACGAACTGGTGGTTTAAGATGTTGCCGTAGGCGATGAGGACCGCGACGGCGATCAAGAGGACCCGGTAGAGATGCTCCCTGCTCACCGTCATCATCGTCTCCCGGCCATGCGGATCGAGTCGAGGAGGCTGCGGGCCTGCACCTGGTCCAACTGCTGCAGCTGCTCGTACTCGCGGTAGGCGAGGTCGGGGTTGCCGGCGATGAGGTAGGCGTAGCCGAGCCGGAAATGGCCTTGCGCCCCGCTGGGGTTGAGCCGCACCGACTCCTGAAGGGCCTGGAGCGCCGGGCCGGTCTGCCCGGTTGCCTGCAGCACGTTGGCGTAATTCAGGTACCCCTCGGCCTGGTCGGGATTGATCCGCAGCGACTCCTGGAAGTGGCGGGTCGCCTCGTCGAAGCGGTACTGCTGTGCCTGCAGGATCGCCATGTTGTTATGCGCCAGCCAGTTGTCCGGCACCGCCTGCAACGCGTGATCGTAGAGCTGGTACGGGGTGCGCCAGTAGCCGATCTGGGTTACCGTAAGCGCGGAGCAAAGGGCGAGCACCGCCACTCCCGCCGCCACGGCGGCCTGAGGTCCGCGGGTCCAGCGTCCGGCGATTTCGGCGATCCCCCAGACCAGGACGACGAAGATCCCGATCAGCGGGACGTAGGTATAGCGGTCGGCGATCGCCTGCGATCCCACCTTGATGAACCCGGCCACCGGAAGCAGGGTAACGAGATACCAGAACCAGCCGAAGGCGAGGTAGGGCCGGCGGCGCAGCTGCCAGAGCGCACCTGCGGTCAGGGCGGCGATGACCACCGCCGCGCCGGCAACCTTGACCGCGGTGACGCTCCCCGGGTTCAGGGGATAGAAGATCGCGAGGTCCAACGGCCAGACCATCTTGATCAGGTAGCGCGGGTAGGCGATGAGGGCGTTGCCCCAGTTGACCAGGACCGATCCGGCGTAGCCGCCGTGGCGCGCCGCAATCGCGCCTCCGGCGCTTTGGGCCAGGATGGTGACCGCCGCCGCGGCCCCGGCGATCCCCAGCAGCGGAGCCTTTTCCAGGAGGAGCTTCGGCAGCGGGATCCCTTCCCCGGCGTCCTTCAGACGGAGACGCCCCAGGGGCCAGAAGTCCAGGAGCAGCAGCACCACCGGAAGGGTCACCAGCATCTGCTTCGCCAGGAGCCCCAGGGCGAGGAGAAGAGCGACGGCAAGGTAACGCTTAAGCGACGGCTTGGCGACATACCAGAGGTAGGCGAGCATCGTCGCCAGCCAGAAGAAGGTGGAGAGGACGTCCTTGCGCTCCGCCACCCAGGCGACCGACTCGACATGCAGCGGGTGCAGCGCGAAAAGGAGCGCGACGAAGGCGCTGCGGACGGTGGAACCGGTCAGGGCCCGCAAGACCAGGCACAGCAAAAGCGCGTTGGCGATGTGGAAAAGGAGGCTCACCGCATGGTGTCCCGACGCAGCGAGATCGAAGAGCTGGATGTCCAGCATGTGGGAAAGCCAGGTCAGCGGATGCCAGTTCCCGGCGTGAAAGGCGGTAAACGCCCACGCCAGCCCCTTCAGGGTCAGTCCCTGGCGCACCATCGGATTGACGGTGACGTAGTCGGGATCGTCGTAGTCGACGAAGCCGTTTTGCAGCACCGGCAGGTATACCGCTGCGGTCACCAGGGCGATGATCGCGAGCACCAGGGGGAGGCGCCGATACCAGGCGCCGGGAGTTTCGGGTGCGCTTTCCCTTTGAGCCATGCTAAATCCTTGTCCTTTATGGTATTGAGGAAGGACGAATGTAGCATCTTCGCCCGGAATAATCAATTTCGGCGCAGCATCATCTCCGAAAAGAAGGTTGTGCAGTTACCCCCCTTTGCGAAGGGGGGCAAGGGGGGATTTGATCCCTTCGCCATCAGCACCAGGTTTGCGACAAAACAAAATCCCCCTTCGCAAAGGGGGACTTCATCGGGCTTAGCCTCAGTTGAGGGATGCACCTTTACACCGGTTTGCAGAGATGCTACTATCCGGCGGATTCTCAACGTACTTCTAACCGAGGTGAACAATGAGCAAGAAGCTGATTGCCGGATTGGTGGGTGCATCCCTTTTGGCGGGTGCCTGGACCTGCCAGGCCGCGAACTGGGTGAAAAACGAGGTCGACGTTCCGAATAAGAATATCGAGGCCAACTATTACGACAGCAAAAGCGTGAAGGCCCATCACAAGATCATGAACTGGACCGAGAAGTTCGTGCTGACCCCTTTCGGCTCCGAGGCCTACACCAAACATCTCAAGACCTTCCCGACCTGTGCCAAGGCCGTTGAAGAGAACGGGCCGGCCGCCTACCACCAGATCGACTTCGAGATCACCAAGGGGAAATTCCGGACCGTCACCAAGCGCAATTACACCAGGGACAACAAGCTGCTCTGCACCGACAAGGACATGGGGAAAGAGTTCGACACCAAGTGGCACGAGATCGTGTTCCGCTCCCCGATGTACGAGCGGTACTACTTGCTGGTGACCAAATACAAGCTGGGTGACATCTAAAGTCAATTGACAATGGACAATTGACAATGGAGCCTACGTAACGCATACGGTCCCCTTCCCCCTTAGGTAGAGGGAGGTTACGGACTTCCGTATGAAGATCGGCACCAATCACCATTGACGATGAATGCGAAAGCGGGGCCGGAGGTTTTCCTCCGGCCCCGCTTTTTTTGAGTGGAACACAGACCGATCTGAATCAATGACACGTGACACGGATCAGTTTTTCATTGTCAACTGTCCATCGTCAATTGCTTCATCAGCTTTTCATTGTCAATTGTCAATTGCTTCATCAGCTTTTCATTGTCAATTGTCCATTGTCCATTGTCCATTGTCCATTGCTTCATCGAAACCATTCCGGCGTGGCGTGGGCCAGAAACCACGGGAAGTCGTAGCCGATGAAGAGCAGCGCCACCGCGATCGCGAGGCCCAACCGTACCGGCGCCGGACGGAAAAGTTGCGAAAGATAATGCGCCCACAGCGCCAGCATCGGCGCGAACAGCGGGAACAGGTACCGGCCATAGAGGGTAATCCCCGGCTCGCCGTAGTTCTGGTACGAATCCCAGTTCACCCGGTACATCACGATTGCGGCATAGGAGAGGACGATCCCCGCCATGGCCAGCGGCTCCCAGCCGCTGCGGCGCGGCCGCCAGTAGAGCACGAACCCCACCACCCCCAGCCCCGCCAGCAGGTAGATCGGCACGAGGTACCCCTGGCTCTTGAACATGCCGAGGTGCGCCTTGATCCCCAGGGTGGTCCCGATCATGGTCTTGAACCAAAACCAGGAGTAGGCAGCCGGCCCCATCCAGAGGCTCGGGTTCTGCTGCAGCTTCTGCCAGTTCATCAGCAGGTAGAAGGTGTCCGCCTTGTCGCCCGGGTGCTTGATCTCCCCCGCCAGGACCAGGGCATCCATATACGAGATCTTGCCGTCCCGGAAATCGTCGAAGATCATCCCCCGTGCCGCCATCCGGTAATTCATCGCCGCCGACTTCGAGGTCAGCATCTCCATCGTGGGGTTGATGGTGTGGTAGGTGAGGTAGTTCCCGGCGTACAACTGCAGGTTGAGCCCCAGAAAAAGAAGGAGCAGCGCGGCCATGGCGACGGCACGCCCTCGCGATTTCCGGAAATAGTCCCCCACTCCGGAAGCGAGGCGGGGGAGCCTTTTCGCCTCGAAGAGGATCAAGACGACGTTCAGGAGCAGGATCAGCGGGAGAAAGGTGACCTTGGTGAGAGCGCCGAGCAGTTGGCAAAGCCACGAAGCCGCCAAACCTCCTCCGGAGCGCTCGCGCAGGAAGGCGAACTCGTAGTAGATGGCCATGGCGGCCAACAGGTTGGCGAGGTTGTCGTAGGAAACGCTGGCCGACAGCAGGGTGAACATGCCGAGGTTGGTCGCCACCGCCAGCAGCAACAGGCGGGTCAACCGGTCCCCGGTCAGCAGGCGCAGCGTCCGGTCCAGGTACCAGATGGTGCCAAAGGCGAGCGGGATGTTGAGCAGACGCAGGAAAACCAGGCCCGATACGCCGAAGACGTTGAGGTGCAGCAGCTTTCCCATCATCCAATAGTAGAGCCAGGGGATGTTGGTCACCGGGCCCAGTTCCCAGGTCGCGGGGGAATTTTGCGGTGCGAGCCAGACCGTGGAAAAGACCTGGCTGATCTGGGCGTGGGTCACCTCGTCGGGAGGGACGAACGAGGAGATCGACAGGGCGTAGTAGAGGAGCCGCGCCCCGAAATAAAGCATCAAAGTGACGACGGCGCTGCGGAAAACGGCGGGGGAAATGAACTCCGGCCCGGCCGACGGTTGACGCGGCGTGGTGCCGGGCCGGCTTTTCTCTGGTGTGTCCTCGGTGCCCAAGGGATTCATCTCCATCGTTTAGTCAGCGGCAGGGTGACTCCCGTCGCCGGGAGGATACGGTCCATCGACCGTGCACCATAGCATTTTTGACCGTGATAATCAATTTGGTTCCACCGGGGGTGAATGGGAAAAAAGCCACGGTGGCACCGCGTTTACGTCTCCACCCGGTATTTACTTCCCGATCGATAAATGCTAAAGTGCGGACTCCGTCTGGATTCAGAAACCATGAGAGGTGACTTAGCATGAAGAAGAATGTCCTCGCAGCTGTCTTAGGTTCGGCAATTTTGACCATTACCGCCCAGGCATACGCAGAAAACTGGGTCAAGCACGAGTGGGATGTTCCCAACAAGAACGTGCAAGCAACTTTCTATGACGCTGACAGCATCAAAGGAAAGGACCGGACCATTTCCTGGACCGAAAAGTTTCAGCTGACCCCCTTCGGTGTCGAGGCTTACAACAAGCACCTGACCACCTTCCCCACCTGCAAAGCCAACATCGAGAAGAAAGGGCAGGTTTCCTACCACCAGATCGACTTTGAAATGAAGGACGGCAAATTCCGCCCCGTCGGCAAGCGCAACTACACCAAGGACAACCAGCTCCTCTGCACCGACAAGGATATGGGGAGCGAGTTCAACAAGAACTGGGTGAACGTCGGGAAACGCTCTCCGATGAACGAGCGCTACTACCTCTTCGTCACCAAGTACAAGCTCGGCAACTACTGACCCTTTCTCTTACCGAGACACCACGTAAAAGGCCGCAACCGGTTCAACCGGCTGCGGCCTTTTTTTCGGCATGAGAGACTGAGCATTTACCCCCCTTTGCGAAGGGGGGCAAGGGGGGATTTTGGTTCTGAGGTTCTCGGTTGGGACTATCGTAAGAACTGGCAACTAGAGGCAAATCCCCCTGCATCCCCCATCGCAAAGGGGGACTTGATCGGTCAGCTACTGATCGAACCGGATGATCGGAATGGTCCCGTTGACGGTGTCTTCCTCCTGCTTGCGCTTGCGCTCCGCTTCCTCGGCCGCCTTTTTTTGCGCGGCTTCGTAGGCGTCACGGCCGACATCCTCAATCTGGTGGCACTTCCGGTCACACTGAACATGTTCTGCGGAACAGGCCTGTTTCGCCTCCTTGACCCCCGTCTCGTCGTACAGGGTGATGGCATCGACACAGGCGGTTTCTGCTTTGGTACATTCAGCGCGGCAGTCGTCATAGTCATCTGCCGCCGCGATGCGTGCGGAAAAAAGCAATAGGGTGCAGAGGAAAAAAGCAAATCCTTTCATGATGCGACCTCGTTCAAAAACAGGAAAAGATTAACCTCCCTTCCCGCCAGGAAAGGGATCATTACTTCACCGTCACTCTTCGACCTGCGTTGCCGCCGAACGCGGCGTGGCAATGAGGTCCAGGATCTCGTGGAAGATGGCGGCATGCTTGCGCCCCCTCCCCTCGGATCGGGACCAACCGCGGACGCTCCCCCCGTCAGGGGTGAAGAACATCTCGCGCCGGGGGGCCAGCAGCCGCATCGGGAGCCAAGCGAGGATCCCGAACAGGAACAGGAACCCGGCCCACCAGATCAGGATGACGCCATAGTCGCGGACGTAGTCGGTGACCACCATGCGGCGGGCGTCGGGGATGGCGAGGCGGTACCCGTCGCGGACAAACTCCCCTCCCCCCGGGACCCGCCCGGTAAGGACCACGTCCCCCCCCTTGATCAGCTTGAAGCCCAAGTTGAACTTCCCGGTCGCGTAGGGGTCGGAGCCGTCCTCGGGGCGCTCCACCACGTAGGTGATGCGGTACGGGGAGCCGGAGAGCTCCTCGGTCGCCTCCCGTCCCGGCGGATACAGCGGGAGCACCACGGCACGCCGGAAGAGCGGCAGGTCCGGTGCCGAGAACTGGTATTCCATGGCTACGCCGAGGTAGCGCGGGTAGACGAAGGCGCCGTCCATAAGCCCCGGCGGGTAGATGCCGAATTCCCGCGCCCCCCCCTGCCCTCCCGCGCCGACCTTGATGATCAGTTCCTTGCGGAGGATCGACCCGGTGCCGTCTTGCAGGGTGATCCGCTCCACGACTCCGCCGTTGCCGGTGACGGTCGGAAGGGGTTCCCCCTCGATGATCGACTGCCGGCTGACCACGCGCCCCTGGACGCTGATCAGGATGCCGGCGAAGAGGCAGAAGACGGCGGCCAAAAATACCACGCGCACCGGGGCGAGACTTACCCCGCGCCATGCGGCAAGCCGCTCCCCGACCATCCGGCTGCGGTAGCCGGCGGCGGCGAGCCGTTTCTGGAAATCGGCCAGGGACGGGGCCGGGGACGGATCGAGCGCGACCACCTCGTCGAACAGGGCGGGGTCCGGCTCCGTCTCGGGACGGGTCAGCAGACGGCGCCCCTTCCGAAAGCGCAGCGCCTCCGCCACGATGCGGCAGGCGGCATTCAGCGGCAGCAGCGCGACCACCATGCCGAGCAAAAGGCTGTGCCCGGTTAACCCGATCAGGGTGATGAGCGCCTCCTCGGTGAAGAAGGCGATCACGATATAGGCGAGGAAGAAGAAGCCGATCACCACGGGAGTGAGCGCCCGGGAGGAGAGCGCGGCCCAGAGTACGTTCAGGAAACGCTTCACTTGCCCCCCTCCTTCTTGGCCCCGGTGGACTGGACGGTGGTGGACCAGGCGTTGACCAGGGTGACCCCGTTGATGTGGACTCCGTCGGGCTTCTCGGAGAAGGCGACCGGCACCGGGTTGCATCCCCCCGGCTTGCCCACCGTCTCCAGCGGGATCAGGGTCTTGCAGTAGTAGCAGATCACCGAACCTTCGCCCTGGCCGTAGCCGTCCGGCTTGCAGATGGCGCAGGCATCGAGGTCCACGGTGAGTTTGCCGGTCGGGGTCAGCATCACGAAGAAGCGGACCTCGCGGGCGCCCCCCTTGAGCAGGTACTTGTGGAGCTTGCCGTCACTGAGATCCACCTCTCCCCCCTTGCGCGGGATGAAGACATCTCCCGAGGGATCCGCGGCCACCGGGATCGGTTTGGGATCCCAGTATTCCACGTCGGGGAAGCTGCTCCGGTAGGCGGCACCGGCCATCAGCACGAGCGAGAGAAGCGGCACGATCAGTTTCATCCGCCGCTGGCGGATCGCCGCGGCGAGGAGCTTGCGGCGCTGAGCCCCCTGGCGGATGTGACCTACCGAGGGGAGAAGCTCGAAGCGGACCGCGATGGCCACCAGCAAAAACGGGGTAAACCAGATCACCATCCCGCCCCAGAAGCCGACCTCCTTGCTGAAGAGGATCCCGATGTAGCCCCAGATCTGCGGGCGCACGAAAAGGTGGTCCGGGATGAGCACCGACTCCATGAACTGGTGCACGAAGTCGTGGCACCCCTTCATGACCTTCATGCTGAGCGGCGAGAAGAGGTCGAGACGGACGAGGTAGGAGGAACTCAAAAGGAGCAGCGCGACGACCCCGCCCAGCGTCCCGGCGCGGGAGACGGTGAGGGCCTCCGGGAGTTTTGCCTCCAGGAAGAAGCCGGCCGCGGCAAGAAGGGCCCCGATGACCAGGAGCAGTACCAGGGCGGGGACCGGGCCGAGGGGGGCGTCGTTGCCGGAGAAGCGGCAGGCGGCGAGTGCACCCGCGGTAACGGCGGCGCCCAGGGCGATCACGGGCGCGGCAACGGCGTCCAGTCGGGAGCTCCTGCCGGAGGCGTCGGGAAGGGCACGCTCGGAGCTGCGGTACAGGGCGGTCACCGCGATGCCCCAGAAGAGGAAAAAGCTCGCCCCCACCACGGTCCGGATCAGCTCGAAGGGGAAGCTGCCGGGGAAGTTGCGGAACAGGAAAAAGGCGACGGCGGCGCCGACGGCAAACCCGGCCCCGACCGAGACGGCCAGGGGGCGGCGGCGTTCCGGGTAGCCGCGCAGGACGACGGCGGCGATGCCGAAGAAGGCAAAAAGTTGCGGGAGGAGCTTCGCGGCGAACATCAGGACCTCAGCCGCTCTTCGCGGACCAGGACACCGTCGTCGAGATAGATGGTCCGGTCGCCCCAGGCGGCGACTTCTTCATTGTGGGTGACCAGGACCACGGTGAAGCGGTCCTCCGCACGCAGCTCCTTGAGGAGTTCCAGGACCATCACCGTGCTCTTGTGGTCCAGGTTGCCGGTCGGCTCGTCGCCCAAAAGCAGCTTCGGGCTGTTGATGATGGCGCGGGCGATGCAGACGCGCTGCTGCTCGCCGCCTGAGAGCTCCCCGGGGCGGTTTTTCAGGCGATGCCCGAGTCCCACGCGCTCCAGGGCGAGCCGCGCCTCGGCCTCGTCCGGGACACTGTGGAAGTACTGGGAGAGCATGACGTTCTCCACCGCGGAGAGGTAGGGAACCAGGTGGTGCTGCTGAAAGATGATGCCGACGAACTCGCGCCGGAAGCGGGCCAGCCCGTCCTCGGAAAGGGCGGAGAGATCCTGGCCGCCGACGCTGAGCGATCCGCCGCTGGGGCGGTCCAGCCCGCCGACCAGGTTCATCAGGGTACTTTTCCCCGAGCCCGAGTGCCCCATTACCGAGAGCCATTCCCCTTCGGCAACCTGGAGGTCGAGCGGTTTGAGAGCGCAGATGTCGCCGTACCCCTTGGTAAGGCCGGCTGTCTGTATGGTCGGTACAGTCATAGTTTTTCCCTTCAAAGCGGATCCGACCGGTCGGTCGAATCCGACGGATCAGTCGGATCAGTGATCAACGTCGAACGTCGAACGTCGAACGGGTTTTACTCCCCTCTCAGGCTGCGGACCGGGTCCAGCTTGAAGACCGAGATCATCGGCCCCACGCTCCCCAAAAGCGCCAGGAAGAGGCTCACCGCCAGCGACACCGCCGACAGCCAGGGGATGAACTCCGGCGCGGCGGAGAAGACGGTCCGGGTGATGAAGACGGCGATGCCGCTCCCCAGCAGATACCCCACCACACCGCCCACCACACCAAGCAGGAGCGCCTCGCCGCAGAAGATGAGGAGCACCTCCCACCGGGTGCCGCCGATCGCCTTCATGAGACCGATCTCGCGGCTCCGTTCCAGGACGGTGGTGCTCATGGTGCCGGTCACGGAGCTTCCGGCGGAAATCAGGACCACCGCGGTGACCAGGGTCATCAGCAGCTTTACCTTGGCCAGAAGCCCTTCGCTGGTCCGGGCGATCTGGCGCACCTCGCGAACCTTGGCGTCGGGCAAAAGGGGCTGCAGGGCCGCCGCCTTATCCTTCAGGGTGTCCCCTTCGGCGCTGACCAGAAGGCGCACCTCGGTCAGCTGCCCCGGGAGGCCCAGCGCCCCCTGCAGTTCGGGGAGGGCGAGAAAGAAGAGGTCGTCCTCTTCGCCGCCGGTGACGACGACACCGGAGACCTTGAGCTTCAGGGTCTGGGCGGTTCCGGTAAGTTCCACCGTATCCCCGGCCTTGAGCTTCAGGCGCTGCGCCAGGTCGCTCCCCACCACGGTCTCGCCGGGACCGGGCCAGCCGCCGCGCAGTTGCCACCAGGGGAAAAGCCGGCGCACGTCGGCAAAGTTCACCCCTTCCACCAGGACGTCCGCGTCCTTCATCCGCAGCGCGCCGCGCAGGTGGAACGAGCGCTCCGCCTTGAGCCCGCCGCTGGCCAGGGCCTTTTCCACCCGTCCCTGGTCCAGGTAGGCGGGATCCGAGATGGCGCCGAAATTGAGCCCGCCGCTCCCCACCTCGAGGCGCGCCGCCGCGGGGACCACCACCAGGTTCGCCCCGTACTTGCGCACCTCCTCGGAGACCCTTTTCCCCATGGAGAGGGAGACCACCCCGAGGGCGGTGGCAAGGCTCGACGCCATGGCGAGGACCGACAGAAGGAGCAGGGTCCGCCCGGTCCGGTGGGCCAGGGCGGCAAGCAGCAGTTTGATGAGCCAGCGGCGGCGGTTCATGTTATCCCTTCAGGACCCGCACCGCCTCGATGTTCAGGGCGCGGCGCAAAGGCGCCACGCTCCCCGCGAGGGCAACCAGAAACGCGGAGACGATGGCGGTCGGAAAGAGCCACAGCGGCGAGGCGATGGCGGAGTTGAAAACGGAATGGCTGATCAGGGCCGCGAGCTGGTTGCCGGCGAGGTAGCCGAAAAAACCGCCCGCGGTCGAGACGATGAGGACCTCGCCCAGGAAGATGGCGGCGACCTGGAAGCGGTCCGCCCCCATCGCCTTCATCAGGGCGATCTCGGAGCTCCGCTCGGCCATCGAGGCCATGAGGCTCGTGGAGACGGCGGAGGCGGAGGCCCCCAGGGCGAGCACGGTCAAAAGGAGCATCACCGCGTTCAGCTTCTTGAGCAGCGCCCCCTCGGCGCTCGCGATCTGCCAGATCGGCTTGGCGCGGCTTCCCGCCATCACCTCCTCGACGTTCTTGGCCACCGAGGTGACGTACGCGGTGCAGTACCACTTCTCGTACTCGTCCTTGCTCATGGAGTTCGGGTCTTTGCGCCCGAAGTCGTCCATCGGGACGGTAAGCGCACTGACCAGCACCCGGGAGACCTGCCCCGGT
The DNA here is from genome assembly GCF_016458275.1 of Geomesophilobacter sediminis. GTDB lineage: Bacteria > Desulfobacterota > Desulfuromonadia > Geobacterales > Geobacteraceae > Geomesophilobacter > Geomesophilobacter sediminis. Next base: position 21,999 of record NZ_JAEMHM010000022.1, on the reverse strand, counting down.
TTGCCCAAAAAGTCCTGCACGGTGACCAGCGGGGCAAAGAGCTGCTCCTCCTCGAAACCGCCGGTGGTTACCACCCCGGCGACCCGGAAACGGGCGGCGCGCCCCCGGACCGTGGCGCCAACCTCGCTGCCGAGCCCGACGTTCAGCCGTTTGGCGAGCGAAGCCCCGACCACCGCCTCGTCCGGCCCTTCGGGCCAGCGGCCGTTCACCTCCCACCACGGGGCGATCCCCCGGATCCCCTGGACGCTCGCCTCCTCACCCGGCACCTCGAGCTGCTTGGCGAACCAGGTGCCGGAAACGACGGCACGCTCTTTCTTCCCGTTGGCGGAGAGGTCGGCGACCCCGAAGAGATACGGGGCAAAGCCGGTGATGTTGTATTTCCAGAAGACGGTCTTGATCTTGGGGAGGTCGGTTTCGCGCAGGTACCCTCCCCCCTCGACCGCGGCCGGCTCGAGAAGGATGTTGGCCCCGTAGCTTCTCAGCTCCAGGGCCATCTTGTGGGATACCTCGCCGGCGATGCCGAGAAAGGCGGTAGCGACGGCGGCCCCCATGGCGATCGAGATGAACACCAGGACGACCGCCTTGGGACGCTTGAGAAAGGAATTTTTCAGGATGCGGAAGAGCACCGTGGCCTCGTGATTACTGGTCCAGCGAAGCGCGTAGCTCGGCGGGGAGCGAGTCGCGTAAAACGGCCACCCGCTTCTGCATCTTGCGCCAGGCGATTACCCCCCACACCACCGCGGTGAACATCATGACGTGCTTCACCGCCAGGGCGGGGACCTGGAGCTTGTCGGCGGCGTTGGCCCACTCAAAGCTCGTATAGAAGATGGTGCGCGGCACCCCGCCCAGGACCACCCACCACAGGGCGAACTTGAAGAGCTTCACCATCTTCGCGTTGGTCTTCAGGAAGAACAGGGTGGCCTCGGGGGTGTTCATCCGCCGCTGGATCCCGATGATGGCGTGGAGCGCGAACCCGCTCCCCACGAGCAGGCCGGTGGCCATGTCGTGGAGATAGTTGTTCATCATGATGGCAACGCCCATCGCCGGGCTGATATCGAAATGCATGACTATTTATCCTTTTGCTGGTCCTTGACGAAGTGCGTGTAGTAGTGGGTGTACTGGTCGATGGCGCGCTGGTCCCAGGCGTAGCGCGCCTCGATCACCAGCTTGCCTTTGCGGTCGATGTAGCCGAGTTTCCCCTTGACCTGTACCGGGGCGAGCCCCTCGACGAAGATGGAGCCGGATTCGAACTCCGGATCGATCACCATCTTGCCGTTTTTATCCATGTAGCCGACCTTCCCCTTCTCCATCACCGGGGCGAGCCCCTCCGAGAACACGGTCGGACCCTTGAAGTCGCGGTCCAAAAGCGGCTTGCCGGTGGTGTCGATCAGTTTCCACTTGCCGTCCCCCTTGGTGACCGCGGCGACGCCGTTGTTGAACGTGGTCCCCTCCTGGTAGTCGGCCGGGATCACGAACTTCCCGGTGTGATCGATGTAGCCGATCTTGCCGTACTTGCCGTTGATCTTCACCATGGCAAGACCGTCGCGGAACATCGCCGCCTCGTAGAACTGGGCCGGGATCACCATCTTGCCGGTCTTGTCGATGAAGCCGTGCTTCTTGTCGACCTTGACGGCGGCGAGCCCTTCGGAGAAGTGGGAGGCGTCGTCGAACTGCGGCTTGATGACGAACTTCCCGTTCGGGTCGATGTAGCCTGCCTTCGCCCCCTCCCCCTTCTGCACCACGACCGCGGCGACCCCGTCCGAGAAGCCGAAGGTGGAGATGTAATCGAAGTCGGTGATCTCCTGGCCGGCCGGGTTGATGTACCCCCAGCGGTCCTTCTTGCGCACCGCGGCGCGGTTCCCCAGGAAGATGGAAGCGGCATCGTAGGTGGCCGGGATGGCGATGTTGCCGTTGGCGTCGATGAAGCCGTCCTTGCCGTTGATGTTCACGGTGGCGAGCCCTTCGGAAAACATCGCCGCCGAGGGGTAGCGCGGGGGGATTACCATGATGCCGCCGCGGTCGCAGTAACCGTACTTGCCGTCGAAGTTGACCAACAGCCGGTACGACTTGTCGAGGACGACCTTCTTCTCTTCCTTGTGGCAGCCGGCGGCCAGAACGGCCAAGGCCAGCATGAGCAACAGCAGACGCTTCATATATGATCCTCCGTGATGATTGTCAGTTCTCGTTGTCGGATTCCAGCTTCACGCCGGTGATTTTACTGAACAGCTTGACGAACTCGTCCTCGGCCAGGCTCTTGTAGTATTCCGAACGTCCGGCGATAACCAGCGCGCGCCCCTCCGGAGTTTCGGCCACCTTGCCGACCAGTTCCCGCTTGTAGAAGACCATGCGCCAGATGACCGCCACGCAGGCGATGGCGAAGCCGAGATAGAGGATCGGCAGCCCCCGCTGGGTGATCACGTAAAAGCGCACCCAGTAGCGGAGCTCCGGCATCTCGAGGCGGTTGCCGGCAAACTGGAACACGCCGTCTTTGGGGACCAGCGCCTCGCCGACCTTCTGCCCGTTCTTTTCGGCCACGAGGAAGAACATCGGGTTCTTGAACTCGCGGCTGCGGCTGGCACGCTTGCCGTCCACCATGACGAAGTCGGGGTAGAAGGTGGCGGTGAAGTTGTAGCCACCCAGGTCGAACTTGTCCGGCACCATGCGGAGCACGTCGAGCTTCACCAGGGCGTTTTCGACCTCCTTGCCCGAGGGGTCCTTGAGCACGAAGTGCGGCGCCATGCCGAGATGCTTGAAGACGAACGAGGTCGGGCCGGTCACGTAGGGAGTGTTGATGTGGACCAGGTGGCTTTGGCGGTCCGCATCGACCAGTTCCACGTTCACCCCGGTCGCGGTATTGCCGCTCACCTCGGGGACGATGCTCTTGACCGTGAAGGAGGCCTCCGGGGCCGAGCCGATGGCGGGCATCTTGATCGCCGGCTTGACGTTGTAGCGGCTCACCTCGCCGTGGAAGGATTCCCCCTGGGCGATGTCGAGATAGGCGATGAACTCGGTGTAGACGCTGAAGAGCCCGCCCAGGAGCACCAGGTAGAAGCTCACGTGGAAGAGCATGAAGGCGACCGGTGCCAGCCGGTTCTGGACCGCGTAGAATCCCGACGGCCCGCCCAGCACGCGGTAGCGCCTTTTCCCGAGCTGGGTCAGGACGGCCGCACCATCCATCCCCTGCGGGAGCAGAAAGGTCCGCTTGAACGGGTAGCCCGGGGATTTCTCCGGATCGGTGATCTTGTCATCGGAAAGGGCGATCCGGTGCTTCACGACCGGGATCCGCTGCCAGAGGACCAGCGCCAGGTTGATGAAGAAGAGGATCCAGATGGTGACCGTGATCGGCCCGGTGTAGATGGTGGTCAGGCCGAAGAAGTCGAGCCATTCGACGAGCTGCGGGGAGTTCCGGTACCACTGGAGGTAGATGTCCTTGACCAGGCGCGCCTGGGGAATCCACAGGCCGATGGCGAAGATCACCCCCAACACGGCGATGAGGAAAATGGTGAACTTGAGGGAGCTGAGGAGCTTGATTATCTTCTTGAACATAAATAAGGGGGTCCGGGGTCGGAGGTCTGGGGTCGGGGCCTAAGTCTTTACCAGCCCTTAGCCCCAGCCCCTGGCCCCTGCCTATCTTACCTGGAACACGTGCAAGCTGGTGTTGACCACCAGGTTCACGCCGAAGAAGCTGATGATGACGGTGCTCAGGGCGGCGACCGCCATCCAGGCAAGCCTTCTCTCGCGCCAGTTGAAGGTGACCCGCAGGTGGATGGTGATCCCGTAGACCAGCCAGCAGATCAGCGACCAGGTCTCGACCGGGTCCCAGGCCCAGTAGCTCCCCCACAGGTCCTTGGCCCAGATGGCGCCGGCGCAGATCATGATGGTGTCGGTGATGAAGCCGAACACGACGTAGCGGAAGATCAGCTCGTCCAGGCGCCCCAGGCTCGGGAACCGGTCGTAGGCGGGATTGGGAACCTCCCGCGGCTTGCTTTTGAGCAGGAAGAGGACCCCCGCCGCCATCGCCAGCGAATAGGCGCCGAAAGAGAGCCAGGCGAAGTAGACGTGGATGTAGAGCCACACCGTCTTGAGACTCGCCCCCATCGGAGTGAGCCCCGGGTTCTGCATGTAGCCGTACCCCATCATGATGACGACCAGCGGCAGGGTCCCCACCGCGAGCCCTTGGAGCATCTTGTTCTGCCATCCCACGAACAGGGTGCCGCCGATGATGAACCACCCCCCCATCAGGGTGTATTCGTAGTGGCCGGACCAGGGGAGATGGCCGGTCGCCTGAAACCGGGCGATGATGGCGGCGGTGACGCAAACGAAACCGATGGCCACCAGGGCAGTCATCTTCGGCATCACCTTGGGGTTCTTGAAGACGAAGGAGTAGACAAACCCGCCGCAGGCCAGGGAGTAAATCACCAGCCCCACCCAAAAAAAGATCATTTCCCAGTAAGCCATTGGAACCTCATTTGATGTTCAACGTTCAACGTTCGATGTTCAACGTTCAGAGTAAGAGTAAGAGTCACGTGGTTGCTATGTTTCAGCCGGAGGTCCAACGTAGTACGTAGAACCTTGAGGGGTTTTACCTGGGTCCAACGTCGAACCTTGAACGTTGAACCTTGAACGGGTTCTTAAGCAGCGAGCAGCGTCTTCGCGTCCCGGCCGACCGATGCCACCCGGCACCCCTGCTCACCTTCGTCCAGCCAGACCCGCTGCGGCCTAAGTGCCAACCGCACCGCCAGGCCGAGCACCGCGATAATCCCCCCCAACCAGAGGAGCGCCTTGTTGCGGTGGTGCACGATGTGGATTTCCGACCACTGCCCCAGCTTGGCCACGGACAGGACGTAGTCGCCGGCGGTGACCTCCTGGTCCGCCTGGAAGACGAGATCGCCGACCACCTTCTGGTTGTTGCGGGTGACGACCATCATCATGAGGTTCTTGTCCGGGGCATAGTACACCCCGCCGACCGCCTGATCGCCGGCGAAGGGGCCGTAGAAGCTGAAGACGCCGCGCTTTTGCACCAAGGGATCGAGCTGGACGAAGCCGTCGAAGATGAGCGCCCCCGCCTTGGTCTTGATGATCACCTCGGGGGTGAAGACGATCTTGGTCATGTAGATGTCGTAGTTCTGATAGACGTACGGGGTGGGCGGCAAGAGCACCGTGCTGGCCGGCTTTCCCTCGGCCGGGATCAGGGCGATCTCGGTACCGCCGCGCAGGTAGGTCGAATCCGGGAGGATCTGGCTCAAGACGCGCAGCTGCGGCAGGCTCTCCATTTTCGGGGCCAAAGGTCCCCGGGTAAGCGAACGGTAGGCCTCCGGCTTGCTCAGGGGGGTGGCCGGGCCTACGCCGTCCAGGACCACGCCGGCAAACTGGCGCAGGTTGTTCCAGGAACCGGTTGCCAGGACAACCGAAAGCCCGACGTAGAGGAGCACCGTCCCCAGGTACCCCCGGTCTCGTTTCTCGCCGTAGGTGCCGTCGGCGCCAAAGACGAAGCCGCCGCGGGCCAGCACGCTGCGCGCCTCGGGGAGCGGCAACTCGGTGGCGTAGGCGGAGGAAGGGCGTCCCCCCTCGCCGTACCGGATCTCCTTCCCGGAGCGCCCCAGGTACCAGAGCAGCCGCACGATGGCCAGGAGGGCAAAGCAGATGTTATTGGCCAGAAGGAGATTGAAATTGAGGAAAGGAATTCCAAGATGAAGCCGGAAGGAAAGTATGACGGCGACCGGAATTATGAGAAAAACAATGAGAGTCAGCGGCGAAACAAAGAGCACTCTGGAGGCAAACGACGGGGATTTCATAGTGTCCACAGTTCCTTCTAGCAAAGGGGAGTCTTGGTACAGTCTACGATTAAGGACTCGTTATACTACCAAAGGCACTGACAAAATGGAATCAAAAAAAGCCAGCACTTAGGTGCCGGCTCTGTATACGACAATGATATGGCAACGCGACTATGAGTATACATTAACCGGATTAATTGGTAAGACTTGGAAAAAACCGGGGCTAGGGTCTGGGGACTGGGGGCTCGGGAAGCGGCTCTTACAAACCGCTTTCCCTACCCCCTAGCCCCTCATCCCTAGCCCCGGCTTGTTCCTGCCTTACTTCTTAGCCGCCACCTTCTTCGGCTCGTCATGCTGGTTGAGGCCGATCAGCTCCATCTTCCCCTCTTTGGAACGAGCGAAGGTAAAGCGGCGATCGGTGGTGTAGCGGGGATTCTCCATCCGGTAAACCAGGACAAAGGACTTGTCCGGCAGCACCACGAAGCTGGTCTGCTTGGGGTTAGCCAGCGGTCCGGTGAGGTTACGGGTCTGACTGAACTTGGCGGCGAAGGCGTTTTCCGGTCCGATCTGTTTGAAAACCGGCCCGGCCTGCTGGTAAACCTTGGCGAAATCGCCCGCTTCCATCAGGGCGATCACCTGGGTGGCGGCTTTTTCAGCGTCAGCCTTGTCCTGCGGGGAAGCGGTCACCGCACCGGCTGCGATCTGGCCGGAAATGCTCTTCACTGCCTCCCCCTGCTGCGGAGCGGCGGTGCCTGCAGCAGGTGCAGCGGCCTTGGGAGCTTCCTGCTTCGACTTGCAACCGACGATAGTTACCGCAGCCACGACACAGCCAACTGCCGACAAGATACGTAAGCGATTCATGCTTTCTCCTTCATTGCATCGGAATAGTAAGAAAAACGGGAGGATACTATCAGCAATCCGTCGGGTCCGTCAATGTTAAAAAACCGGGACTGGGGACTAGGGACCAGGGTGGTACAGAATACAGAATTATCCCCCAAACAAAAACCATGCTGGCTCCGGGCAGCCGTCCGACAAAGTCCCCCTTTGCGAAGGGGGATTTAAGGGGATTTGCTTCTAAGTCCAGAATCTTACGAGAAACTTGTAAACCAAATCCCCCCTGCCCCCTTTGCCAAAGGGGGGATCAAAGGAGGGGCCTTCTTGTGGGTGGATAGTTCGGAAAAAAAAGAGGCCGGCACCCGGAGGTGTCGGCCGATTGAATTTCAAGACTGAGGAGAGAGGTTACCCTCTCTCCTCGTTACTGCATCTTAGTAGGTTACCGGACGGACGATCCGCTTGAGGAAGCCGTGGTTGCCGGCGCCCTGAGCTGCGGAGTGGTCTTCGCACCCGCCCCAGTTGTCCATCAGGGCGGTAGCCGGGCCGGTCGGGCCGGTCTGGCTCGGACCAACGAGGCCAGCGGCCACGTTGGTAGCCGTGGTGGTGGTGCCGAGGGTGTAGCAGCCTGCGCCGGAGGAAGCGGTGCCGGTGACCACAGCGGTCTTGTAGTTGATGACCGTGGTGGCAGTCTGCTGCCAGTGTTTCTGCTCCCAGTTGGTGTCGGAAGCAACACCGTTGGTAGCACCGCCCAGGTTGCCCGGGACGTACATTGCGTTGCCCAGACCCGGGAGGAAGCGCTCGACTTTCTGGGTGTTGCCCATGCCGTCGATGTACGCGCCGCCGGTTACGGAAGCATCGGTGGTGTGGAGGGTGCCGGTAGCATCGGTCCAGTTGGTGTTGTTAGCGGAGCCGTGGATACCACCGTAGGAGTTGGCTGCGCCGGAGTTGTGGCAGTTGAGGCACTGGATGCCGAAGACGTTACCGGTGCCTTTGTCGGGCATCATGCTCTGGTAGCCGGCAGCAAGGTCAGCCGCGGTCGGAGCGACTGCGAAGCGGCTGGTGAAGCCGTCGGTGCCTGCGCCGGTGGTGTAGCCGTTGAAGGACAGGGTGTTTGCAGAACCGTTGCAGCGGTCGGCGTTGGCGTACTCGCCAGCGTGCGGCTGGATGTTGGCCAGCTCGGAGGCAGCTGCGTTGCCGGCGTCAGCGCCGGTGCCGACGAAGATGGAGCCGTACTTGTTGTAGCTGTGGCAGTTGAAGCAGACCAGGTAAGCTGCGCCGGCGTTCGTCACGGTGACGACGTTGCTGGAGGAGGTGTAAGCAACAGCTACGTGGCGCTGGTCGGTGCCGATGGAGTTGCGGAGCATGTACTCGTTGTTGGAGCCGTGTGCGCCGATAACGGCGGTGGTAGCGCTGCCGTCAGCATTGGTGGCGGAGCCGGTTTTGAACTGGCCGACGGTGTGGCAGTCGCCGCAGTGGAGGGTGGAGTCGTCGCCCAGCAGGTCAGCAGGAGTCTGGGTAGCGGTCTGCCCAAGCGGAACGTACAGGTTGTTGAAGTTGCCTGCGTCGTAGATGGTGGAGCGGATACCCTGCAGTTTGGTGGAGGAGTTGTTAGCGAAGGTGCCTGCAGAAGCGATCTGACGCGGACCAGCGTTGCGGGTACGGCCGGTGTAGCGGGCCCCTTTGACGCCGTGGTGCGAGTTGTTGGTGGTGTCGAACTGGTTGTCGACGTTGGTAACGCGCGGACGGAGCATCTTGTCGTAGCGGTTGGAGATGGTGTCGAGGAACGGGTTGAGCGGGTTCGCTGCGATACCGGTCGTCTGGCTGATGATCCCCTGGAGTTTGGCAACGGTCGCGGAAGTCGCACCGGCTGCGCTGTGGCAGCTCATGCAGAAGTTGTCCATGGTGGTGTGGTTCGGGTTGGACGGATCCCACTGCATGTCGGCGTCGGTCTGCGCGTTGCGAAGGTGGATGAACTTGTCAGCCATGTGCTTGGTGCCGTCGACAACGAAGCTGTCGCCGTGGCCGTAGTTGTGGGTGGAACCTTCGAGGTGGCAGATCGCGCACTGCTCGTCCAGCGGAGCGGCCCCGTTAGCGTTCACGATGTGGTGCGACCACTTGGAGAATTCGCCGGTTACTGCACGAACGCCCTGGTTGACGCCGTCGTCGCTGGCGAGGGTGCGGTCGGTGAATTTGTTGGTCTGAGCGATAGCGTGGCAGCCCTGGCAGGAAAGACCCTGGATGGCGTGGGCATCGCCGGTGCCGCCCTGGCCGTTGCCGGAGGTGTGGCACTGTACGCAGGTCACGCCGTTAGCAAGCGAGGTGCCGTGCGGGAGGGCGCCGTGGCAGGAGGAGCAGAAGACTGCGCCTTTGGCAACCGGTGCAGCGAAGCCGCCGATGACGCCGTCAACGTTAGCGGTGAAGAGAGCGTTGTCGACGGTGTCGCCGTTGACGGTGCCCGGGTGACCAGCGGCGGTGTTGCCGTTGACGCCGTTGAAGTGGCAGCCAGCGCAGGAAGAAGTGGTGCTCTGCCCGTGGATGGAAGCCTTGTAACGGGTGTTGATCGCCTGGTCGAAAGCACTGGCCGACGGGATGTTGTTGGCGCTGTGGCAGTTCTGGCAGAGAGTCCCGGAATCGGTGGTGGAAGCAAGGACGTTGACCGTAGCGATGGAGCTGTAGGTCTTGCCGCCGTAGACGGTCTGGACCAGGAACTTGTACTGGCCGGCCGGAGCGGTTGCCGGAATGGTCATGGAGACTTTGCCGTTGGCTGCAACTGCATCAGCAACGTAGACGTTGTTGACGTTGCCGCTGGCGGACATGCCGGTGTTGATGATCTGGGTGCTGGTGAAGCCGGTGACCGCCGGAGCCGGGGTCATGGTGGCGACCATCTTGCCGGTCGAATTGTCATAGCTGACGGTGTTTTTCGGACCGGAGACGTAGTACCAGTTGAAGGTCGGGGTGCCCAGGTTCGCAGCGGTCGGGGTGAGGCTGACAGCCGAGCCGGCGGCGACGTTCTGGGGCGCCGGGGCGCTCAGTGCCGGAGCGATGGAGGAGCCGGCAGCGACCAGGTTGATCGGACCGTTGAAGGTGTACCCGGCTTTCAGGGTAACGGTGGCCTTCTGGTTGACAGCCTTGGTGTTGGAGACGACGACGTTGGTGTCGGTCCCGTCCAGCTTCAGGGTGCCAGTGGTATCGGTCAGCCCGGTGATGCTGTAGTTCGCATTCGGGGAGAAGGTGAAGACCAGGTCCTTCTGCAGCACGTAGCCGTAGTAGACGTTGCCGACGCTGGACGGAGTAGCGGTACCGTATGCGTTGGCGGCCTTCACGGAGATGCGGTTCACATTGAAGTATGCCGAGATGCTGTAGTTGGCGCCGTCAACCGGGGTGAAGCCGGCGGTGCCGTTGGTGGAGGTGGAGGTCTCGGTGGTCATGTTGCCGAAGGCGTTGACGTAGGAGGAAACGATCTTCACCGACTGAAGGGTGTGGTTCGCATCGACCGGGGTAAAGGCGACGGACTGCGGACCGGCTGCCGAGAAGCTCTTGGTCTTGGCACCGGAGGTGTAGGTCTGGAATGCAGACACACCGCCGATGTTGTAGCTCAGGGTACCACCCTGGTTATTGACTTTCGTGGTGAGGAACCACGCGCCACTTGCCAGCGCCGGAACAGTACATACCAGCAAGGCAGATGCTAATGACTTTTTAAACATGCCATAACTCCTTTATGAGGATAGTAGAAAGGAAATAATCACATTCCGCTCGAAAGCGGCTCTCTCCTCCGCGCCTGACGGCGCAGCGCCTTACTTGATGTGGCAGGAGAGGCAGATAGCAGAACCTTCTTCTTTGGCATAGAGGAAGTAGTTGTAGCTGTGGCCGCTGTTGGCGGACGGTCCCTGGTTAACGGAGTTGTGGACGTCGTGGCAGGTAGCGCAGGTCATGAACCCGCCGTAGAGGGTGTCCTTGATTTTCTTGCCGGTTTCGGCAACAGCGGAAACACCAGTACGGTTCTGGGTGTTCCACACGGCAGCAGAGGGGAGGTCGCCGAGGATGTAGCCGTGGTCGCTGGTCACGATCTCAGCCTGGCCGTTGCCAATGACGTTACGCTTGGCAGCAGCTTCGTCGTACTGGAACCCGATCGGGTGGGTCACGGTGAGGTCGTTGATGTAACGCTTGGCGGTTGCGCCGAGGGCGTCGGTGTAGGAAGCGGTCATGACGGTGTTGCCGCCCGGGAAGGAGCCAGCGGAGCCATGGGAGTCAACGGCGGTGGAACCGTCGTGGCAAGCCATGCAGAGACGGCTCGGTCCGATCAGCGGATCGCTGTTGATAGCGATGGTTTTGTTGGTCGGGGCAACCCAGCTGTACGGAGCAAGGTTTTTCAGGACGTTGTCAGCGTGGTTCCAAAGCGGAACGAGAGCGTCGGTGGTACGAGCGTTGTGCGGGGTGTGGCAGAATACGCAGGTACGGCCAAGGGAGTCACCGGTGTAGCCGGCGGCGGAGTTAAGGTCGTGCCAGGAGCCGTTGATACCGGTACCGGCCTGGGGGCCAGCGAAAGCAACCGAAGCGGTGACGGCGAGGCCAGCTACTGCGAGGGCAACTGATACTTTCTTCATGTGTTCTTCTCCTTTTGAGTGCAAATGACGGTGCAGAGCACCTGAGATAACAAAATTGTCTTACGCCTGAACTTCTTCCTACTTGACTAGCTGCTTGTTGTTTGACTGCCAAGATACCGACTACTTCTTCTTGTTCCCCAGCCCCCCTTTCGTGATTTTTTTATCTGCGTTCCCACTTCATCTGCTGCGACTTCGTTGTTGCTGCCTTCGTTCCAAGATGAGAGGTTTTAAAGATTCGGCTCTTTTCCGCGTTGCGTTTCGTACTCTCTATTGAGCAAGCCGGATGCCCACCCCAAATGTTCTTGCCGCCAGGAACCGTAACCGTTGATTTTGTCGAGGAAATTTTTTTGATTTTTTTTCGGCGGACGGGCAAATCCCTTTTCTGACGGTCAGGGCGTCCGGGATTTCCCCGGCGACCTCGCGTAACCACGTGTAAAAACACAGTAATTTCCTTTCACCAACCTTTTTACAGTCTTACTTTTTCGTCATTTTCGTCAGATCCAAAAGGGGGGGGTCGGGGGTCGGTAACTTTAGAGGCCCCCCCTTCGCAAAGAGGGACTTATCGGGCATTGCGAACATTGCCTTTGTTTGGGGGATAGTTCCGAAAAAAAAGGTTCTTCCGGGAATTTCGGAAAACCTGCAGTATCTTTCCACGAAGCGCCGTAGGGGAACTCGCGTCCCCCCCTTTGCGAAGGGGGGTCCCCTAGTCCTTCAAGGAAGCACAGCCCCCGAATTCCCGGAAGAACCCAAAAAAAGGACCGCAGCAGCTGCGGTCCCGAAGAATTGAGCATGAGTTGGTAGATCTCTTGAAGAATGAAACGCGGCGTCCGCTCTGTGACGATCACCCAGGTCGCGTTTCGTGCCTCAACGCGACCTACCGGTCCGCACCGATGGCAACAAAAAAGGGGCTCTCCCGAAGGAAGCCCCTTTTTTCATTTATCTCGTTTTTTCTGGATTTTTACCAGCCCCCAGTCCCTAGCCCCTGCTTTACTCCTGCCGCTCCTCGAGCACATACCCTACCCCACGCACCGTGTGAATGAGCTTTACCTCGAAGGGGTCGTCCACCTTGGCCCGCAGGCGACGCATGTGCACATCGAGAATGTTGGCGTTGCTGTCCACGTCCATGTCCCAGATCCGCTCCACGATCCGCGTCCGCGGAATCACCTCTCCACTTCGGCGCACCAGGAGGGTAAGCAGGGCGAACTCCTTCGGGGTCAGGTCCAGGCGCTTCCCGGCCCGGGTTGCCCGCCGCCCCTCCAGGTCGAGTTCCAGGTCGGCCACCCGCAGCACTTCCTGCTTTAAGGTCGGCCCCCGCCGGGAAATGGTCTGGATCCGGGCGTAAAGCTCGGAAAAGGCAAACGGCTTCACCATGTAGTCGTCCACCCCCGACTCCAACCCGCGCACCCGGCTCGGGACCGCATCGAGGGCGGTAAGCATGATGACCGGCACGTCGATGCGCCGGCGCCGCAGTTCCGAGATGATGGACCAGCCGTCCCGGTTCGGGAGCAGGATGTCGAGGATGAGAAAATCATACTTCCCGGTCAGGGCACGCTGCAGCCCCTCCTCTCCATCGTAGGCCACGTCGGACAGGATCCCGTACTCGGAGAGCCCCTTCTTGATAAACGCCGCAGTCTTCACCTCATCTTCAACAATAAGAATCAACATCTTCGCGTACCTCGTGGGGATGTTCCTCCGCCGACAGGTGCGGGGCACTCATCGGCTCGGTCGATCCGCGAAACAATTCCGGAGCGACCGCCGCGGCGGGGAAGTTCAAGATAACCGTGGTACCAGGACCGGCACCGTCCAAGGCGACAGTGCCGCCGTGCAGATTCATGATGGTCCGAACGATGGGGAGCCCCAGGCCGGTTCCGTGGGGGTCCAGAAATCGTGTCGCGTAGATCCGGTAGAAGCGGTCGAACACCTTTTCCCGCTCCTCAACCGGAATCCCGGCCCCCGAATCCATGACCCGGATCTCGCAGGCGAGGTCACCGGTCTGCCGGAGCTTTACGGCGACGCTGCCGCCGGAGTGGTTGTAGGTGATGCCGTTTGCCACCAGGGCGGCAACCGCCTTGCGGAAAAGGGCCGGATCGACAACCACCCGAGCGGCCCCCTCCCAGGAAAGCGCGATCCCCTTTTCCTCGGCGAGCGGCTCGTAATAATCCACGACCATCTCGACCTGATCGGCAGCCTCCATCTCGCGCCGCTCCAAGGGGAGCTTACCGATTTCGGCATTGGCGAGAAAGAGGATGTTTTCGATGAGGCGGGTGAGCCGGTCATTCTCCTCCAGGCCGGAAAGAATGACATCCCGCAGTTCCTCGGTGCTCCGCTCGTGGGCCAGGGCCACCTCGGCCTCACCGCGCATGATGGTGAGCGGGGTGCGCATCTTGTGCGAGAGGTTCACCGCCGAGTTGTAGAGCCGCTCGAAGGAATCCTGCAGCCGGTCCAGCATGCTGTTCATCACCCGGGCCAGCGAGGCTACCTCCTCAGGCCAGTCCGACCAGGAAAGGCGCGCCCCAAGGTTGGCAACCGATATCCCCCGGACCGACTCGGTCATTTCGCGGAGCGATCTGGTCCCCCTGCGGACGATCGCGAGGCTGACCAAAAGGCAAACCGGCAGGCCCAGTGCCCCTGCGCCAAAAGCGAGCAGACGGAACCGGGTGAGAATGTTGTTCATGTTCCCGAGGTCGAGGGCAACCTCGACGGCCCCCACCCCATCTTTGCCGAGGTTCAACCAGACGGCGGTCCCCAACACCGGGTCGCCGGCCGCGTTTTCCCATTGCCGGACCGTGCCGGACCGCTGGCCCTTGGGGGGAAGCCGAAACTGGGCTGCCGGAGCGAACGCATCCATACCGCGGGTTTCGGCGAGTTCTCGTCCCGCAGGATCGAGGACGCGGATGTAGTGCTTGACGTACTCCTCACTGGTCTGGCTCGGATTCACCTCATTCTCGAGCATCTGCCCCAGTGGATAAAATCTGAGGATGTGCTCGACGGCGTTGACTTCCGATTGCAAAAGAAGCCGGCTTTCATCGTTGAGGTGTTTGGCGAGCCCGAAATAGAGCAGGGAGGTGAATGAGGCAAAAAGGAGGAAGACAGCAGTCGAGTTGGCGACCAGGAACCAGACGGTGAGAGAACGGCTGCGGGACCTCGAGGGGACACCGCTATCCACGGGCTCAGCGTTGTTCAAGCAGGTACCCTCTCCCTTTTATGGTATGGATCAGTCCGTTGCCATCCTGATCGCCAAGCTTGTTCCGCAACCGTCGCACATGGCGGTCCACAACCGCGGCATCGCCGGGAACCGCCCAGATTCCCTCGGCGATGCGGGACACGGAGAGGAGCTCACCGGGGTGGGTGGCCAGAAGGGCCAACAAGGAAAACTCCTGCTGGGTGAGTGCGATCTCGGTCCCCCTGCGGTGCACGCACTCCGCGGCAAGGTCGATTTCCAAGTTGCCGAACCGAAGCAGGTCCGCCCTGGTCTCGAATCGGGGATGCAGTACTTCCGTGATCCGGGCCAACAACTCCGAAAAGGGGAACGGCTTGGTGAGATACCCGTCGGCGCCCAGTTCCATCGCGTGCGACCGGTCCTCAACCCCGTTGAGGACGGTCAGCAGAATCACCGGCGTCTGGTTCCCGCTTTCGCGCAACCGTTGCAGGACCTCCCAACCGGCCATACCCGGAAGCATGACATCCAAAAGGATCAGGTCGAAGGTCTGCGCCTGCGCAGCGTCCAGGCCGGCCCGGCCGTCATGGACCACTTCGGCCCGAAAACCCTCTTCGTTGAGCCCGCGGCGGATAAAGGCGGCGGTCTTTCTTTCGTCTTCGATTATCAGTACCTGCATCGCTACGATACCTGCGTTGTTAGGGGAACAATGTGCAGCAGCACCTCTATAGCGAAAAAAGGGTGAATTTGGCAAGCAGGAAATGGCGGCTATGAACAATGAACGAGCTGATTAGTGTCAATCTTCACACCGGATGACCGATACCTCCCTCTCCCTTCGGGAGAGGGGCGGGGTGAGGGGGGGGAACTTACTAGAGCCATATGAATAACCAGGTGACGCCAATTCTGATCAGGAGCCCTACCTCCGGGATTTCGGACGTGCCCGAGATATTCAGGAAAAGACGTTTCTTAGTTTCGGCTGCATGGTTCCGAGTTTCGGCGGAGGTGAAGCTGACGGCGGGGGACGATCTCCAATAACCGGAAAGGCCCATCCATCGGAGGAATCCCCCAAGCGCCTTTCCGGCTTCGCAACAGCGAGCAAGGATAGGGGCAGGCGCAACGGTGTTTATCCCGTCCGGAGTTTAGAAAGGAAGAGGGAATCAATTCCCTCGCGAGCGGCTCCCGTCTGAGATCCGTCCCGAGGAAGGAAACGGAGATGCGGCTGCTGTCGATGGGTTACCCGCTTTTCCCATGTGGGCTCGCCGGCCTCAAATATACGATTCCGCGGGTACTTCCGATTTGCCGAAATATTTCTCACTGAAGCCGAAACTATCCGCGCACCTACCGGCAATATCTTTTCTGCATTCCTTGTTACGGCTCCATACCGCTTCCTTACCGCCCGGGTGAACCAAATCCGCAGGTCTTCTCCGAGTTATTACGTCAGGGGATGAGAAAATTTCCAGTTGGATTTCGGCAATTCCCGGATACACTCCCCCAAAGCACATTAACCTTTACCAATGGAGGCCGACCATGATTTCTGAACCCATTGCTGTGAGGATCTGCTTCGGGGACTCGAAGATGTCCGATGCGGAACTGCTTGCCTTTACCGGGCGAGTCGTCGAAGGGGTCCCGACGATCGTAGACGTAGACAAGGACTGGGGATCGACGCCGACCATAGCCCAACTGGCCGAGGAGAAGAACCGGTTCCAGGCAGCCTGCTATGCCGCCCAATCAAGGGATATCTTTAAAACAAAAGAAAAGAAACAAATTCGCACCAACTTGTTCCGCATGCTCCGGAAGATCGGCCACTTCGTTGAGATCGAGACCGACTTTAACGAGGACCTCCTTATCAAATCGGGATACCCGCTGCGCAAGAAGCGGGCGCGCACGATGGCGAACGCTTTGGCCACACTGATCGCCCCCATCATCCAGAGCATCACCCACGGCGACCAGCCGGGGACCATGGTCGGTTACGTCAACAAGGTTCCCGACGCCAGGTGTTACGAGATTTTCATCACCGACGGCGATCCGCTGGTCGAACAGAACTGGAAGCACTTCCAGACTTACCTGGAGGCGGGCTTCCTGGTGATGAGCAACCTCGCCTCGGGACAGCGTTACAGCGCGCGGGTACGGGGGATTTTTAAGAAGGGCCCCGGTCCCTGGTCCCCCTCCTTCGGATTCCAGGTACCGTGAAAAACAGGGGCTAGGGGCTGGGGACTGGGGGCTAGTAGAGACCAAGAGCTCATGGAACGAATTAATAGGGAGCTTCCCACAGGGGGGGCTCCTTTTTTGTTCGGAATTATCCCCCCAAAGAAGGTCTGTCCTTTGATCCCCCCTTTGGCAAAAGGGGAGCGGGGAGGATTCGTTTTGACTCTCTGAGCTGCGCAGTTACCCCCCTTTGCGAAGGGGGGCAAGGGGGGATTTTGACCAAAGTTGCCACCAGCACCAGGTTGGCTACAGAACCAAATCCCCTAAATCCCCCTTCGCAAAGGGGGACTTTATCGGGCCTTGGCGCCGGAGCCAGCATTGCCTTTGTTTGGGGACAATTCCGCACAAAAAAGAAGGCCGGCACCTTCGTTGGTGCCGGCCGATTCAATTTCAAGGGTGAGGAGAGAGGTCACCCTCTCTCCTCGTTTACAGCATGGTCTTAGTAGGTGACCGGACGGACGATCCGCTTCAGGAAGCCGTGATCGCCTTTGGCTTTGGCAGCGCCGTGGTCTTCGCAACCGCCCCAGGTGTCGAGGAGTTCGGTAGCAGCGCCGCCGTTACCGGTGACGGAGGGACCTTCGAGGTTCTTGGCAACCGCGGTAGCCGAAGCGCCGAGGGTGTAGCAGCCGGCGCCTGCGGAGAGGGTGTTGGAGACCGCAGCGGTCTTGTAGTTGATGACCGTGTTGGATTTCTGCTGCCAGTGCTTCTGCTCCCAGTTGGTGTCTTTGGAGACGCCGCCGGTGGTGTAGGCAACCGAGGAGGAGTTGGCGGTGGACCCGTTCTGGAAGGCGATGGAGCCGCCGAAGAAGCCGCCGAGGGTGCCCGGTACGTGGGCTACGTTGCCAAGGCCCGGGAGGAAGCGCTGGACAGAGTTTGCGTTGCCCATGCCGTCAACGTAGAAGCCTTTGGTGGTTTTGGTCTGGCCAGCAGCAGCGATCAGGTCGGAAGCCTTGACGGTGGCCCAGTCGGTGTCGTTGGCGGAGCCGTGGATACCGCCGTAGGCATTGCCAGCGCCGGAGTTGTGGCAGTTGAGGCACTGGATGCCGAAGATGTTGCCGAAATCAGGATTCTGGAAACCGTTGGCCGCGTCGGCAGCAGTCGGGTTCTGGGCAAAACGGGATTCAAACTGGGTGCCATCGGTAGCCGTACCGGTGGTGTAGCCGTTGAAGGAAATGGTGTTACCCGGACCGTTGCAGCGACCGGCCGAAGCGTACTCACCAGCGTGCGGCTGGATATTGCCCATCTCGGCGAAAGTAGCGTTACCGGCGTCAGCACCGGTGCCGACAAAGACGGAGCCGTACTTGTTATAGGTGTGGCAGTTGTAGCAGACGAGGAACGGAGCGGCCGGGTTTTTCACGGTCACAACGTTGTTGGCCGAGGTGTAGGCAACGCCAACGTGACGCTCGTCGGTACCGATGGAGTTACGCAGCATGTATTCGTTGTTGGAGCCGTGGGCACCGATGGCTGCGGTGGTAGCCGAGCCGTCAATGTTTTTGGACGAACCAACTTTCCACTGGCCGACAGTGTGGCAGTCGCCGCAGTGGAGGGTGGAGTCGTCACCCAGGGACTGGGCGCCGGTACGCGGTGCAGTTTCGCCACCGGCATTCTCCAGCGGGACGTAGAGGCCGTTGAAGTTGCCGGCGTCGTACATGGTGGAACGGATACCCTGGAGGGCGGCGGTAGAGTTAGCCGCGAAGGTAGCTGCAGAAGCGATCTGACGCGGACCAGCGGTGCGGGTACGACCGGTGTAGCGCGCGCCTTTGACGCCGTGGTGCGAGTTGTTGTTGGTGTCGAACTGAGAATCGACGTTGGTGACTGCCGGGCGCATCATCTTGTCGTAACGGTTCGAGATGGTGTCGCCGAACGGGTTGCCGGCGTTGGCTACTTTCCCCGTCATGGCATTTCCATTGGCGTTGATGACAGTCTGGATCGCCTGAATACCAGCAGAGGTCGCTCCGTTAGTGTCATGGCAGCTCATGCAGAAGTTGTCCATCCCTGAGTGATCCGGGTTAGCCGGATCCCATGCGAAATCCGCGTCGGTATCGGAGTTGCGCAGATGGATCTTGTTATCTTTCATGTGCTTGGTGTAGTCAACATGGATACCACTGTTAACTGCCTGCCCTTCAAGGTGGCACACGGCACACTGAGCATCCTGTGCCTCGATGCCGTTAGCGTTGACGATATGGTGCGACCATTTTTTGAACTCGTCTGCGACGGCGCGGACACCGTTGTTGTTGTCGGCAACCAGCCCGGTAAAGTTCGTTCTCGGGACGGAGTGACAGTTCACGCAGCCACCGAGGATATTGTGGGCATCGCCCGTACCGGTAGCGGTGTGGCACAGTTTGCAGTCAGCGCCAGTGAACGACTGGTTGGCATCCGCAATGGACGACACATTGTAGGGAACGCCGTGGCTCGGCGCATACCCACCACTGTGGCAAGCGTTGCAGAAGAGGTTGCCCTGAGTGACTTTGCCGTAGGGGCCGGTAACCTCGGCAACTTTAACCGTGAAATCGGTAGTGCTGACGGTGGCAGTGGTGACGTCGCCCGGATGGCCGGCAGCGGTGCCGCCAAAGTGGCAAGCTGCGCAGGAGGAGTGCTGGCTATTACCGCCGTGAACAGACAGTTGGTATTCGGCGCCGATATTCCTTCCGCCGGCGATGCCGTTCGCAGTGTGGCAGAACTGGCACTGGTTGCTGACATCGGACGCCTGCGCCACGACGTTGACGGTAGCGATGGAGCTATAGACCTTGTTGTCGATGCCGGTGGCCTGGGCAAGGAACTTGTATTGACCAGGAGCGGACCCAGCAGGAATGGTCAGGGTCACGTTTGCGCCGGTCGGACCACCGAGTACGTTCTGGATGACGCCAGTTGCGCCATTTTTGTCAGCGGAAACGCCAGACTGGTTGGCGCTCTGGACAGTGAAGCCGTTGAGAACCGCCGGACCAGGGGTCACGGTAGTGATCACCTTCCCGTTGACGGTGCTGTAAGCAACGGTGTTCTGAGGACCGGAGACGTAGTACCAGGAGATGGTACCTACGTTAGCCGCGGTCGTCTTCAGGGTAACGCTCTCAGAACCTGCAGCAGCGTTCTGCGGTGCGCTGGTGCTGAAAGTGACCATGTTGGCCGGCGCCGCTCCGGCAGCGGAAAGGGCGATCGGGGCGGTGAACACATAACCTTTTTTGAAGGTTACAGAAGCGCGCTGGTCGGCTTTGGTGGCATTGTTGACGACAACGTACCCGCCGCTAGCCAGGGCTACGCCATTGTTCTGGATGGGCCCGAGGGTGTACCCGACCTTCGGAGTGAAGTTGAAGGTGAGGTCGCTCATGACCTGGTAGCCGTAGTAGAGGTTTCCGATGGAGCTCGGGGAAACCGCACCGTTGGTTATGCTGGCGGTAGCGGTCAGGGCTTGGATCTGGAAGTTCGCCCAGACGGTGAAGTTGTCGCCATCAGCCGGGCTGAAGGTTACGCTGCTGCCGGCCGTGGTATTGACGGTCTGGTTCCCGTCCTTGTCGACCTTGGTGACGGTGACCGACTTGATGCTATTGTGAGCATCAGCAGCGACGCTCACCGAAGCGGCGCCGTTCGCATCCAAGCTCTTGGTCTTGGCGCCGGAGGTGTAAGTCTGGAAGCCGGTGGTGCCATTGTAGTTGTAACTGAGATTACCGCCGACACTGGTGACTTTCGTGGTGAGGAACCACGCGCCACTTGCCATTGCCGGGACGGTACATACCAGCAAGGCAGATGCTAAGGTCTTTTTGAACATGCCATAACTCCTTTATGAGATAGTCGAAAGGATATAATCACATTCCGCTCGAAAGCGGGCTCTCCTCCGCGCCTGAAAGGCGCAGCGCCTTACTTGATGTGGCAGGAGAGGCAGATGGCAGAACCTTCTTCCTTGGCATAGAGGAAGTAGTTGTAGCTGTGGCCGCTGGCAGCAGTCGGTCCCTGGTTGACGGAGTTGTGAACGTCGTGGCAGGTAGCGCAGGTCATGAACCCGCCGTAGAGGGTGTCCTTGATTTTCTTGCCGGTTTCGGCAACTGCGGAAACGCCGGTACGGTTCTGGGTGTTCCACACGGCTGCGTCGGGGAGATCGCCGAGGATGAAGCCGTGTTCGCTGGTCACGATCTCGGCGACGTTCTGGCCGTTGGTAGCGATGTTGTTACGCTTGGCAGCAGCTTCGTCGTACTGGAACCCGATCGGGTGGGTGACGGTGAGGTCGGTGATGAAACGCTTGGCGGTGGCGCCGAGGGCGTCGGTGTAAGAAGCAGTCATCTTGGTGTTGCCAGCCGGGAAGGAACCAGCGGAGCCGTGGGAGTCAACGGCGGTGGAACCATCGTGGCAAGCCATGCAGAGGCGGCTCGGTCCGATCAGCGGGTCGCTGTTGATAGCGATCTTCTGGTTGGTCGGGGCAACCCAGCTGTACGGAGCGAGGTTTTTCAGGACGTTGTCGGCATGGTTCCACAGCGGAACGAGAGCGTCGGTGGTACGAGCGTTATGCGGGGTGTGGCAGAAGACGCAGGTACGGCCAAGGGAGTCACCGGTGTAACCGGCAGCAGCGTTGAGGTCATGCCAGGAACCATTGATACCGGTTGCGGCCTGGGGACCAGCGAAGGCAACCGTGGCGGTAGCGGCGAGGCTGACTACTGCGAGAGCTAAGCTGACTTTTTTCATTTTCTTCTCCTTTTGAGTGCATAAATATGGTGCAAAAGCACCGCCGACAACAAAAACGATTTCAACTACAAAGCAGCTACAAGGTTTTCTACAGGTTCGTTTCTTCTGTCCTCCAACTACTGAACTACCAACCTCTACCAATCACCACCTTTCGTTCTAATCTGGACAGCTCATCACGATCACCGTTTGGATACTGAGCGGTTGGCTACTTTCACCTGACTCCCACATTACGTTTTCGTCATTTGCAAGGCACAGGCCAAATCACGCTACCTACCTTCGGCATGGTGCAAGACGCCAGGATCTCGCCCGCAACCCATCGAATTAAATACGCTTTTTTCAAACAACTTTTTTTCACGCCGGAATAAGTACGGGGCCGCGGGATGAAGCCGCGAATTGACCACGGCTAAAACACGTTATTTGACCGGAGCTATGAACGTTAAATTACGGAATAGTCAGAATGAGGTAATGCAGAGGGGCTAAAACTATGGGGCTGGGGGCTGGGGGTCGGGTGCCATATAAAGGCAAATCCCCCCAGCCCCCCTTTGTCAAAGGGGGGTATCAAGGGCTGAGAGTGAGGGGCTTGAGGCTCAGGGGCTGCAACTCCCTCTCCTTCAAGAAGAGGGTCAGGGTGAGCATGGGGTTCATGACATGCCAGACAAAGGCAAATCCCCCCCAGCCCCAGTGTTGTCCGGTTAGCTTTTTGCTTTAAAAAAGTTGTTCAGTACAGTCATTTTTTTCTTGACGTCTGCGTAGA